>CAVZQX010000019.1:0-142937 GCA_963777475.1 uncultured Alphaproteobacteria bacterium | reverse complement strand
GCCGAGTTTGAATAATTTTTCGGCGAGATTGAGAAAAAACGCCACATCAAACAATTGCGGGAAAAAACATCCATGGGCTCGCGATATTATCCTCATTCTATGGGGTTTTGGCGAAGCCGGGACGACAGTGGTTCGTCTAGTTGAAGAACTGTGGTCATTAAGGAATCCGTCGGGACTGCCTATGCCAAAAAGATTTCGCGCGACGATTCAGAGAGTTCGATCAATTCGGCACTTCTCAGTCCAAGGTTTTCAAGCGTCTTCAGCGGTTACCGGCTGATGATCTGTTCTACTCGCCGAAAGGGCGTGGTACGTGGGCCGTTCATCGTACTAAAGCGGCGGCATGGCTCCAGACGCGAAAGCTGCCAGCCGCATGACCGCCGTAATCAAAGGAGCCCACTACCATATTGTTGGTCGACCAGGCAGATGACTACGATGATGACATCGACATTTCCGCCTTCACCGTCGCAGAACTTGTTTGAAGCCAACGATTTAAGTTTCACCGGGACGGTCGGGCGCATCACTCAGAGCAAAAGACATTTTGTAGTATTGAACCTTGATTCCTTGGACCATCATCATCGCGTATTTCAGCCTCTCATCTTCCTCACTGCAAATGATTAGACCTCTGACACTTTCTTTGTTCTTGCAAGTTCCTTGACCCAACCCATATAGCGTTGGACTTGTCCAACAACCTGATCGGATGTCGTCCCATTTTCAGCTCGATGACAACAAACCGCGAGACTGCTTATCGATAGCCAAAATATCGATTATCCCGATGTTGTCCGTCTTATATTGGCCGCCTTCCTTTCCCTTTTCATCAACATAGACTTCAAGATCAGCGAAGATTGTTCCCCAATTACTAATAATGAAATTCTTCTAAGGTATTTTTCGAGGACAAAAACAGAAGTGCTTTCCGATACTGCAGGCCCAGTCTCAGGAAGTGCGGGCTCTTGGTTTTGGATTAAGAGCTTGAAGTTTGTCTCGTCTGTCTCGGCGACGGACCGTCTTTCAAAGACATTGCGCCCATATTTTATATTGCGGGGCGCATCGCGCCACGACACCTTCTAAAAAATGCGGGTGGTCTATCCCAGTTTCTCTCTCGGGCATGAAAGATGCCTTTCCGGTGACATCTCCGACACCCCGAAAGAATTTGGAGGACCCCTTCGAGCTACGATCACGTCTCCGATTTGGATTTCGTGATAGAAATTCCAGATCATGTTCGTGATAAGAGTGTCCCCTCCCTCGGGGTATGTCAATTCGACTTTGCTCTGAAGATCTTCGCGGCGCATTTTCGAAACATCGCCAATAGAACGCCAGCCAATCGAAATACAGTTGTTGGCGAGATCGAACTCCCAGACCCCGTCATACAGGTCGCCGTTCGCGACCGGCGCGATAATCCAAAAGCGAGGCATCATTCTTCCCCGTCTACCCAGGCTTGCATACCACGGTCCTTCGCTTCAAACCCACAAAATATCGGGCTATAAGTGTCGCCTGCACTGACGGGGAGGACATAGGTTCTGCCGGCTGGCTTGCCCGTCGGACATTCCCAGGAGGGAGTGGCGATTGAAATGGCTTGTCTGGCTTCGTATAAAGCCACCGTGACCCAGCCAATATCTATCCGCTTTTCTAAGCATCAGCGTTCCGCAAGTCGGGGCGCTTATTTTCGGAGAATAACCGGAGAATCAAGCAAAGCCGCGTAGTCAGTTTACGTCGCTATTTCATTGATTTGCGGGCGTAGTTCAATGGAAGAACGGCAGCTCCAAGCTGCTTACGGGGGCTCTATTCCCTTCACGCACTTCAAATCGGGGACGCCTCGCGCCAGCGGCTAGTCATCTGAAACGTAACCATCGGGTTTTGGACCAGCCCGAGCTGTTCCGGACTGCAAGCTGATTTGCCCGACGGGCAAAATCTGTTCAATTTTTCCGACCGATCGCTCCGGACCCCAGGCTTTTTCGCTGCCAAATCGCCTGCGCGTAAATCGAAATTTCCTCAAGCGATTCAATCCGATCTGGCTTGTCGGTTCGCCACGCCCAAAAATTTCGCTTTCCGATAATCAGAAACTGTGGTTTGTTGCCGCCATCCCGCCTCATCGAAGAGGGGCGTACGCGTCGTCACGAACGTGGAGGCGGGATGCGGTGGACGCGAGCGCGGCGGTTGACGACCGGCGCGGGCGCGGACGGCCAAGCCGTGTGGTCCTGGCGCTCCGAAGCAGGCGCTAAGTTCGCGAAGGCACAACGAGCCTTGCGGATGACGGTGGCAACCAAGCGATGGTCACCGGGGAGAGCGCGGAGTACGCCGTTAAAACCATTGCGCGGGGAAGGCCGGGTATTCTCGGCTGAACCTGTGGTTCTGCCGCGTGCTACTTTTGCTGCACGCGGACCATGGGTACCAGCCGGTGCCCGGTCTTCCCTGCGCCCTCTGTATCTCGAGGGACATGTTCTGGCACAGCTCGGGCGAATTGCGCCGCGAGATGGCGGACGTGTGTTTTCTCGGCTGTTTGAAAATTGACGTGGAAGAATGCGACCACGCATAGGGTGGGCAAAGCGCAAGCGTACCCACCATTGCGAGTGACGCCGTGGATGAGCGGTGGGCACGGCGCAAGGGCGCCTTTGCCCACCCTACGCATTTCTCTGCAGCTGAAGGTCAGGGTCAAAGAACTCCCGGAAGCCAACAGCAGTGCGAGACAGTCGCGCGTCTTGGCGCCTCACAGCGCCTGCATCTCGCCCTTGATCCAGGCCTCGCGCAGCTTGAACTTCTGGATCTTGCCCGATCCGGTCAGCGGAAACGTCTCGACCAGGAACCAGTGTTTCGGCGTCTTGTGCGGGGCGAGCGAGGCGCGCATGTAGGCGGACAATTCTTCCTTGTCGATGGTGGCGCCGGGCGCGGGGCGGATGAAGGCTGCGACCTCTTCGCCCCATTTTTCGTGCGGCAGGCCGACGACCGCGACCTCGCCGACCTTGGGATGACGGAACAGCAACTCCTCGAGCTCGCGCGGATAGATGTTCTCGCCGCCGCGGATGATCATGTCCTTGAGCCGGCCCTCGACCGTGCAATAGCCGCGCGCGTCCATGGCGCAGAGATCGCCGGTATGCAGCCAGCCGTCGGCATCGATCGCAGCCGCCGTCGCCTCCGGCATTTCGAAATAGCCGAGCATGACGTGGTAGCCGCGGGTGCAGAACTCGCCGATCTCGCCGATCGCGCAGGTTTGGCCGGTGTTGGGATTGGCAATCTTGTTTTCCATGTTCGGCAGCGGCAGGCCGATGGTATTGGCCTTGTCCTCGATCGTATCGGTCGGCCGGGTCATGGCCGCCACCGGCGAGCACTCGGTCTGCCCGAACACGATGGTGAAGGGCGCGCCCAGTTTCTGCTCGAACAAGGTGACCAGCGCGGCCGGCACGGTCGAGCCGCCCGAGCAGATCGCCTTGACGGAAGAAAGATCTGTGGATGCGAAGGAGGGATGCTCCAGCATCGCCACCAGCATGGTCGGCACAGCGACCATGGCATTGCCGCGATAGGTCGCGAACAGTTCGAGCACGAGGCCCGGCTCGAATGCTTCCAACAGCACCTGGGTCGCGGCCTTGGAGACCGCACCGAGCACGCAGCAGACGCAGCCGCCGGTGTGGAACAGCGGCATGGTGGTGACGAACACGTCGCCCGGCTCGATCCCCATTCGCTCGGCGGTGTCGGCGCCGTTGTTGGCAAGGCCGCGATGATGCAGCAGCGCGCCCTTCGGAAAGCCTGTCGTGCCCGAGGTATACTGGATCATCACCGGATCGGTCGGTTTGACGGTTGGCAGCGCGATTTTCTTGTCGTCGCCGGCGGCGATGAAGGAAGTCCAGTCGTCGAAGCAGATGATCTCGCGCAATTCCGGGCAGTGCGGCGCCACCTCGTGCACCGTCTCCAGCATCGGGTTGCCGCGGAAGGCGTGGACCACGAACACGCCGGCCGCGCGCGATTGCTTCAGCACATATTCCAATTCCCTGGCCCTGAAGCCCGGATTGACGGTGACCAGCACCATGCCGGCGAGCGCCGCGCCGAATTCGAGCATGACCCATTCGGGCAGGTTCTGCGCCCACACCGCAATCCGCTCGCCCGGCTTGAAACGGGTGAGCAGGGCGCGCGCCGTGCGCTCTGCCTCGGCGTAGAGTTCGGAATAGGTCCACCGGCGGCGAAGCGCTGGCTCCGGGTGGCCGGCGATCAGCGCAATCCGGTCCGGCGCCGCGCGCGCGGCCTGTTCGAGCAACTGGCCGAGCGTGACGTCGCGCACGGCCGGAGTCGTCGGTCCCGCGACATAGGATTCCGTCAAAGCCATCATCTCCTCCCCCGCTTTGTTTCGCCTGCGGCTAGTGCCGCGGCCGGTTTTTCTCAGTATGGCATTCGGCGTCGGTCATTGCAGCCATGTCGCAAAAGATTGTCGCAAAAGATTCCTGCGGGCGTTGGGAGGAATTTCCATCGCGGACTTTGACCTCAAAAAATTCATATTAGTGATATTGACACCAAAATATATTCGAATTAGTGTGACTAACATGAAGTTGAGCAAACGTCCCTATGTCATGACGGCGCGCGCGGCGAAGGCCGAGGCGACCCGGACACGGATATTGGCGAGCGCCATGCAGCTCTATACCGAACGTGCGATCGAGGATTTCACCCTTGACGAGGTTGCAGAACATTCAGCCACCACGGTGCAAACCGTGCTGCGCATCTTCGGCAACAAGGACAAGCTGATCTTTGCGACGCTGGGCGAACTGGCGGCGCGCGGCATGTCGCTCAAGCCGACGCCGCCGGGCGACGTAGAGGCCGCCGTCACCGCCATCTTCGACGTCTACGAAGCCATGGGCGACCTCGTCGTGCAGTACCTGAACGACGAGCGCCGCCGTCCGTCGCTGCAACCCATCCTGCAGCAGGGCCGCGAAAATCATCGCGACTGGGTGAAGTCGATTTTTGCTCCACAGCTCAAGCGGCAAAGCGGCGGCGCGCGCGCGCAGCTCTTGAACATCCTTGATGTGGCGACTGATGTCTATGTCTGGAAATTGTTGCGCCGCGATCAGGCTCTTACCCGATCTGCGGCAGAGGCGATCATGTGTCGAATGATTAACAGTGTCGCCAATATGGAGAGCGCAAATGGCAAGGATCCTGTGGCTCAACTGGTCGGGCGGCGGCAACCTGCCTCCTAGCCTGGGTATTGCCCGTGTCTTGACCGAACGGGGACACGCCGTCGCTTTCGCGGGACGCCCGGAGATGGTTCCTCGCGTCGACGCCGCGAGCCTCCGCGCGATCGAATTGACCCAAGCCTACGCTGAGGTGGAGCATTATCCGCAGGGTAATTTCATGACCCGGGCCGCCTGCTACCTGACCTCGCCTGCGGTGGCTGCTCAGGTCCGATCGGTGGTCGCGTCCGAGCGGCCTGATCTGGTCCTGATCGATGCGATGTTTCCCGCCGCACTCTCGGAAGCCGCAGGCTTCGGCTGCGCGTCTGCCGTGGTCTGCCATACCTTCATCTTCCGGCAGCTGGACATGTGGCGCGGCATGATTGCGAGGCTCGATGGGATGCGTCAGCAGGCGGGATTCGAGGGTCTGCCTGCGCTCGACGATCTCTGGCGATCTCGGGACAAGATTATCGTAACGACGCTTGCGGAGTTCGACGCTTCCCCGATGCCCGGCTGGGAAATGGTGCGGCATGTCGGTCCTGTACTTGAGGACGAGACGGTAGCGGTTCCAGCGCAGCTGCCATGGGCCGAAAGCGATCCGACGCCTCTGGTGCTCGTCAGCTTCTCCACCGGGTTCGAGCAGCGCATGGTCGACAAGCTGCAGCGCGCGCTCGACGCCCTCGGTGAGCTCGCGGTTCATGTGGTCGCGACAACCGGGGGAATTGTCAGCCCTGATGAACTTGCGGCTCCCGCAAATGCCGTCGTGCTGAATTATGCGGCGCATGACCCCATCATGAAACGGGCCGCGCTGGTCATCACGCACGGCGGCCACGGCACGGCGATGCGGGCGTTGCGAAACGGCGTTCCGATGGTCGTCATTCCCGGCCTTGCGGGAGATCAGCCCTTTGTCGCCGCCGCCGTCCAAGAGTGGGGCGTGGGCCGGGCGTTGCCCGGTGATGCCGACACAGCATCGATGCGGTCGGCGGCGCAACAGGTTTTGTCGACACCGTCGTTCCGGCTCAATGCCGAGGCACGCGCGCGGGCGCTTGCGGGCATCGACGGTGCCACAAAGGCCGCAAGCGAAATCGAGGCGCTTCTGAGACCGGCGGACATGCGTCGCCTGGCCTAGATCGTTTTGGGCAACGCGAAGAAAGAAGAGAGGGCCCGGACTAAGTCCAAGCCCTCTCGTCGCGTTACACATCAACGTCAGTCCTCGTCATACTCCGCCGAGATGTCCTTGCCGGTGTAGTCGGGCATGAACGACGCCGCCACGAGGCTTATGACCGCGCAGGCGGCGATGTAGACGGAAATCGCGTAGCCGGAGTGATAGGTGGCGAACAGGGCGGTCGCAATCAGGGGCGCCGGACCGCCGGCGATCACGGAGGCGAGCTGATAGCCGAGCGAAGCGCCGCTGTAGCGCAATCGCGGCGTGAAGGCCTCCGCGATCAGGGCTGCCTGCGGCCCATACTGCATGTCGTGCGGGATCAGCGACAGCACGATGGCGATGAACACGGCGGAGGGAATGGCGGTATCCACCATGCCAAAGTACAGGAAGCCGAACAGGCCCACCGCCGCGGCGCCGATCAGATACATCTTCCGGCGTCCGATGAGGTCGGAGATGTGGCCCGACAGCGGGATGGTGATGAACGAGACGCAGGAAGCCACCAGCACCGCGGTCAGGATCAGATTGCGCGACATGTGCAAGGTGCCGACGGCGTAGGCGAAGATGAAGGCGGTGAAGATATAGAAAGGCGCCTGCTCGGACATCCGCAGCAAGGCCGACAGCAGGATCTCCTTCGGATGCTGCTTGAAGACCTCGATGATGGGGGCCTTTTCGATCTTCTTCTCATCCAGGAGCTGCTGGAACACCGGCGTCTCGAGAATGCCAAGCCTGATCCAGAGGCCGATGCCGACGAGGACGATCGAAAGCGCGAAGGGGATTCGCCAGCCCCAGGTGACGAACTCGCTGCCCGTCCATTGGCTGACTGCGAGGATGACGAGGTTTGACAGAAACAGGCCGCACGGCACGCCGAATTGCGGCCAGGATGCCACCAGCCCCCGTTGGCCGTGGGTGCGCGACCACTCCATTGCCAGCAGCACCGATCCGCCCCATTCGCCGCCGACGCCGATGCCCTGCAGCATCCGCAACACCGTGAGGATGATCGCGCCCCAGATGCCGATTTCCGCGTAGGTCGGCACGAAGGCGATAAGGAAAGTCGCGATACCCATGCAGAGCAGCGTGGCGATCAGCGTCGCCTTGCGGCCGATGCGGTCACCGTAGTGGCCGAATATCGCAGCTCCGATCGGGCGCCCGACGAAGCCGATGAAATAGGTGCCGAAGGCGGCAAGCGTCGCTGTCAGCGCATCTTCGTTGGGAAAGTAGAGCTTGCCGAAGATAAGACCGGCCGCGGTGCCGTAAAGGAAAAAATCATACCACTCGATCGCGGTGCCGATGGTCGAGGCGATCACAGCCTTGCGCAGCTGCGCGCTGTGATCGGACTCGGATAAGTTCGCATGTGTGACGAGCGTAGCCATTGAACTGTCCCCTTGATCGGATGCTTGTACTCCCTGCGCGAACCAGCTCTCCAGCTCTTGGGCGGTTCGTCGGTCTCCATGCTACAATCAGCGCGCCGCAATCGAAAGGCGCATCTCGCTGGCGTCACCATATTGTTGTGCCATTGTTGCACCGCAGGAGAATGCTGCCGGGGTTTGGTTACGGCGCCTTCCGGACTCCGTTGTCGTGGTCCGCAATCTCCGGAACAAGGCGAGGTGGCTTTCCACAACCTGCGAAGCGGCTCACTTACCGGGACCGACATCCGCGCTCGCCAGCCAACTCGAGAGTTCTAAAGTCCAGGGATCGGAGAGCTGCGCGCCCGCCTAAGCCGACTAACTTGGCGAGAGGCGCACTGATCTCTCACTTCGGCTCGCCATGCAGCATGTCTGATATTGGCAGCACGAGCAGGCTTGGCAGCTGGGTCTGGCGATTCGTTTATCGGACCAGAGGACAAGCAAGGCCGGGCAGCTCAAGCAAATCTAGATGACATTGACCCGAATCAATGCACGAATGAACAGGCTGTTTTCAAAATTGTTGACCCTCAAGAATTGTATTGGAGTGAGGATCATGCACACTTATGAAAAGGCGCCAGGACGCAGCCGTCAAGGTCCAGGGTACACCGGCTTGTTCGCCGTCATATGCTTGTTCGCGTCGATCTTTTTGGTGTGGGCACTGATGAGAACGAGCCTTGTGAAAACAGGCCTTGAAATGATGAGCTCGCCACCTGTCACAACCGGAATGGCTTCGAACGAGCCCGTCAATTCCGTCGTGAAGCCTTGAACATCTCTAGCGGTCAACGCGTGCAACAACTGAGTGCAGTCGCTGCGATGCGGCAAGCGGCGAAGTTGATTTATCGCAATGTCATGTCGGCGGTTGTCGGTAATTGTGGTTGTCTGGCAATCTTACAGATGCGCCGGTACATCAGAAAATAATGCAAAAAGGGAGGACCCATGGCAACGGCTGGGCAAGCTTTCCTATTTGCCGCGGAAGCGGTTTGTCTCACGTTTGCCGCGATTGCATTGGTTTATTTTGCTGACAGGTTGCGATCTGACTTCTTGACCGCGTGGGATCGGCGGCGTCACGTTCGGGACCTCGGGCATCGAATAACCTAGCTTTGGCGCGCTTCCGGCGAGCTGTTGACGCCGCTTTCGGCTCAGCACGAGTGCGAGGGAACGTTGGACAGCGCTGCGATGGATCTCTGCAGGCCATCGCGGCAACAACCGCAGCCGACATATGCCGGCGCTGCGCCGGTTGGGCGCGGAGCGGACATGCGCAAACTGCCCTCAACGTTTTAGGATCTACTTAGGGTCTACCAAGACATTCTCGTTTCTGGAGGGCCGGCTGCGGGGCCGAAATGACCCCGCACACGCCTCGGTTTGTCAGCTTTTCGCCAACACCCTTTCATCTTCATCCCAGACGCTCATTTTGCGGGTCTCAGGCATCAGGAACAGCGAGAGCACGAAGCACACCGCGGGAACTGCGATCGGGTAGATCAGCGCATAGGCGAGGCTACCCGTCGCCGTGTAAGCCGCCGTGGTGATGAATGGCACCAACCCGCCGCCCCAGCCGTTGCCGATCATATACGGCATGGATACTGACGTGTAGCGGATCCTGGAGGGGAAAAATTCGGCGAGGAACGCACCGATTGGCCCGTAGACCATCCCGACCAAGGCGACCAGAAGGGCGACGATCAAAACCGCAATCGGGATGTTGATATGGCCCGGCTGCGTGACCGCCCCGAGCCACGTAAACAGCGGATAGTAGGTAATCGCAGCCAGCAAGAATCCGCCCAAGATCACCGGCTTGCGGCCGATGATGTCAGACAGCCAGCCGAACAGGACGAGCGTCGGGGTCCCGATGATAAGCCCTATTCCCACAATGAGGGAACTGGTGAGCGTGTCCATCTTGACAACCGTCTGCAGGTAGAACAGCGCCCAGAACTGGCTTGAGTACCAGACCACGCCCTCGCCCAACACCACGATGGTGGCGATCATCACGTATTTGAGGTTTTGCGGATTGAGGAAGGCCTCGCGCCATGGATTCTTGCTCGTATGCCCCTTGGCCTTGATCTCCGCGTAGACCGGCGACTCCTCGAAGTTGGCCCGCATGTACATGGTGACGAACACCAGCAGGAAGGAGAACAAGAACGGAATCCGCCAAGCCCAGTCGTTGAACACGGCTTCGCCAGCGTAGCTGCGGGTCGCGATGATCACGATGAGCGACAGCACGATTCCAAGGGTTGGGGAGGTCTGCAACCATCCGGTATAGTAGCCGCGGCGGCTTTCCGGCACGTGCTCGGCGACATAGGTGATGGCGCCGCCGTACGAGCCGCCCAGGCAAAGACCCTGGAGCATCCGCAAACAGAACAGGATGATCGCGGCGCTCAAGCCGATCTGATCGAAGGTCGGAATCAACCCGATCGCCCCGGTGCCGAGTGCCATGCCGACGAGCGTCATGATGAAGGTGTACTTGCGGCCGACCATGTCTCCCAGCCAGCCAAATACAAATGCCCCCAATGGTCGGACCAGGAACCCGGCGGTGAACAGCGCGATGGTGCTGAGCAGGGCGGCGACGGGGTGGCTCTTTTCGAAGAATTTGACCGACAAGATGGTGGCCAAGCTCCCGAAAATATAGAAATCATACCATTCGATAACGTTTCCCCCCGCCGCGGCGGTGATTACACGGCGGAAGTTTGCTGGAATGCGCTCAGCCATAGATTACCTCCCATATTGTCGGAGGAGCACATTCCGCAGCCGCGGAAATCCTGCGGGACACATATTGCCCCCCGGTTGACTAGGTTAAGTTATGTTGCGTCAACGCCTCCGCTCATCTTAGAAGAAGCGATTATAGGGAGCTGAAAGGCGGAGCTTCCTTGATTTGTATCAACATCACCATCCTTCCAACCAAAGTTTGGGCATTCTTCTTGGTCTCTATCTAAGTAGTAATTTGCTCTCGTGCGGCGTTCGCGGAATGCCATCGCGTCGTCCAGCATCCGCTACTGCAGCCGGTCCAGACGCAGCCGCTGGCGGTCGTCGGTCAGGCGCCACGCCGTCAGATAAGAGACCGCCAAGGCTGACAGTCCGCTGCCGCCGGACAACAGGAACATCAGCAGGATTTGATATTTGACCGCCTCGAGCGGATCGAGGCCAGCGAGAATCTGCCCGGTCATGATGCCCGGCAAGGTCACGACCCCAGCGGCCGACATCTGATTGATGATCGGCAAAAGGCCGCGCCGGATGGCGTCACGCACCAGCGGTGCGATCGCTTCGCGGTAGGTTCCGCCGAGCGACAGTCTTGCTTCGATGGCCTGCCGCTCGCGCTTGACCGATCCCAACAGGCTGTCCAGCGACAGGCTCGCGGAATTGAGGACGTTACCGAGGATGATGCCGGCGAGCGGGATCGCATAATGCGGATCGAACCAGGGCTGCGGCCGGATCGCCGTCGTCAGCGCCAGGATCGCCGTGACGAAAGTGGCAAAGCCGACGCTGACAAACCCGATTCCAAGGGTCGATTGTCCCTTGAACCGGGTTTCCGGCCGGGTCGCCACCTCGCGGGCGGCAACCAGCACCATGACCAGAACGAGCAGCAGGGTTGCCGCCGGGTTGTTCAGCGAAAAGATGAAGCGCAGCACATAGCCGATCGCGACCAGCTGCACGACCATTCTGGCCGCGGCGATGGCGATCTGCCGATGCAGCCTGAGTTTCAGCAGCATCGAAAGCGCGGCATCGAGAATGATCAGGGAGGCCGCGATCGAGATGTCCAGCGGAGTCAGCAGGATCGGGGTCATAGCGCTTCCAGCCGTCTCGCCGCCATCCGATAGCGTTGATCGCCCAGCCGCTCGGCCTGGCTCGGATCGTGCGTCACCAGCAGGATCGATGTGCCGGCTGCCATCCGCTGCCGAAGCAGCGTCTCGACCCGAACCACCGACTCTTCATCCAGCGGGCCGGTCGGCTCGTCCAGAAGCAGGACCGGCGGAGCGGGGAGCAAGGCTCTGACCAGCGCCAGGCGCTGCTTTTCGCCGGTCGATAGCTGGGCGACCGGCGCGTCCAGAAGCTCGGCGCGAAGGCCGAGGTGGGAGGCCAGCGCCGTAATCTCGTCTCGCCGGCCGGCTGGGAAATGCTGAAGCACGATTTCGGCCCACCACCCGGATTCCGCGGCCACGTAGGTGACCTGCTTTCGCCAGGCCGGCGCGGGCATGGCGGCGCGTGCCTGTTCGTTCAGCCAGACCTCGCCCTCGTTGGGGTCGAGGTCGGCGACCATGCGAAGAAACAGACTCTTTCCCGATCCCGACGCCCCGGTGATCGCGGCGCACGTCCCCATACCGAGGCTCAGCTCGAACGGGCCGGCGAGTTCGCTGCGTAGCTGCTTGACTGTCAGCGCCGGCTGCATCGCATATCTCTTTCTCTCCTGCTGCATAGGGTGAGCAAAGATTAGCTGAAGCGGTCGGGGATTGTCATCGGGCAGGCTGTGAAGATCCGCGGCTAACCGGCCGGCGCGGCGAACGAAAGCCGGAACGTGAGGCCCGGCGCGTTATCGAGCATTTCGATCTGCGCGCCATGCAGACGCGCAACCGCCGCGACCAGGCTCAGCCCAAGGCCGTTGCCGGGCGTGTAGCGGCTATGTTCGAGCCGGTAGAAGCGCTTGAACACCTGCTCATGCTCGTGCGGGGGTATTCCGCGCCCGTCATCGGTGATGGAGATCACCGGCCTGCCATCGACGGTTTCGTTGGCAACGACGACCTGCCCGCCGGGGCGGCCATGCTTGATCGCATTGTCCACCAGATTGGCGATGGCATCGAAGATCAGATCGCGGTCGCCGGTCACCACGACCTCTCGTTCGCCGGTGACGGTGAGGCGGGTGCCGTCCTGCTCGGCCGCGGCATCGTACAACTCGACGACCTCGCTTGCGATCTCGACCAGGTTCACGCTGCGGAACGCGTCGGTTCGCGCCTGCGCCTCGATTTGCGCAATCCGCGTGATCGATGAGAAGATCCGCAGCACGGCATCGAGGTCGGCGATGGTGTCGCCGATCAGCGATTGATCGACCTCGGCGCTGCGCTGGGTGTGATAGGCCTTCTCCAGCCGGCCGCGCATTCGCGTCAACGGCGTCCGCAGGTCGTGCGCGACATTGTCGCTCACCTGCTTGACCTCGCCCATCAATGTCTCGATGCGCTCCAGCATCAGATTGAGGTTCTCCGCGACCCGGTCCCATTCGTCATTGGTGCCGCGCAGCGGAATGCGCTGGTCGAGGCCGCTCTGCATGATGGCCCGGCTGGTGGCATTGATCTGTTCGATCCGGCCCACGCTCCGGCGCGTCACCAGGATGCTCGCGACCGCGGCGAGCACGAAGATCAATATCAGGCTCAGGATCACGGCGGTCTTGATCTGATCGGTAAAGCTGTCGAGCTCGCTGATGTCGCGTCCGACCAGCAGGCGGTCGCCGTCCGGCAACGTCTCGATCATGGCCCGCAGCAGCGGCGCCTTGGTCGCGTTGGGCAACGGCTCCGCTGGGCGAAACTCCGCCCATCCGCGGGCATCGGTCGCCGTCGACGGCCATGCCTTGAGGTTGCCGGCAAGCGGCGTCAGCCGGGGATCGGCGAGCAGATAGATGCTGTCGGCAAGGCTCGTGTCGGCGACGCGCTGCCCGATCAGGGCGATCAGCCCGTCGCGGCCCGATTGTTGATAGGCGCCTTGCAGGCTTTGATATTCCGCCATGATGGCGCGGTCGGACCGGCTATGCACATAGGCGGAGGTGGAGAGATAGACGTAGCTGAAAATGACCGAGACGATCACGCCGAACGTGCCGATCGCGATCAGCGCCAGCTTGAACGTCGACGACGTGAGGGTCTTAACCAGGAGCACGGAGACAATACCCGACGCCGCGCAGCGTGTGGATCAGCGGATAGTCCTGCTGGCCGTCGACCTTGCGACGCACGCGCCCGACATAGACGTCGATGATATTGGTCGAGGGATCGAAATGAAGGTCCCAGACGTGCTGCAGCAGCATGGCGCGGGATACGATGCGGCCTTCGTTGCGCGCCAGATATTCCAGAAGCTGGAACTCCTTGGGCAGCAGAAAAATGTCCTTGCCGCGTCGGCTGGCCCGCCGCGACACCAGGTCGATGGCGAGATCGCCGACCCGCAGGATGGTCTGTTTGACGACAGTGTCGCTGCGCCGGCCGAGCGCCTCGACGCGCGCCAAGAGTTCGATGAAGGAAAACGGCTTCACCAGATAGTCGTCGCCGCCGGCGCGCAGGCCCCGCACCCGGTCGTCGACCTCGCCGAGCGCGCTGATGATCAGGACGGGAGCCGTGACGCCATCGTCGCGCAGTTGTCGCATCACCGCGATGCCGTCGATGTCCGGAAGCATGCGGTCCATCGTGATCACGGCATAGTCGCATGCCGCGCCGCGGCTCAGCGCCTCGGTGCCGTTGGTGGCCAAGTCCACCTCGTATCCGCTGGTCGTCAGCTGTTCCACGAGTTGACCGGCGGTTTCCGGATCGTCCTCGACAACCAGGATGCGGTGGTGACCTCCGGTCATGATACTTGAGTTCCCCGAACGGCTGCGCAAACGCCTCAAATCCATTCTAGCAAGATCGGAGATCGGAAACCTAATATATATGTCGATATGTCGGAAACCAACGCGCAGGTCATTCAAAGGGCCGGGTGAGGGTGGTTTTGCGACCGAGCGTAATGGCCGTCACAAGCGGGCCGGCTGGAAGGAAGGCCCGTGTGACGGCCATCACCCGCTCGCGCGTTGCGCCGACGCGATGGGAGGCAGTGCTCGTAGAGCGTTAGTAGCCGTAGTCGCCGCAGACGTTCACCCACTCAAGTCCAACAGGTGTCCATACCCGGCGATAGCAACTGTCGTAGCCGGCGTAGACGTATGGCCCGCCGATGAACACAAAGCGATGCAGACGGTGATCAAAGACGCGGTGACGGAAGCCGCCGTGGAATCCGGCGTGGGCAAAATGCATCCCTCCGAAATGGCCGCCGCCCATGCCGCCGTAGTGCATGCCGCCCATGCCGCCGACATGCCCGCCGCCACCCATGCCGCCATGCATGCCGCCGCCGCCACCCATGCCGCCGTGCCCGCCGCCACCGCCGCCGCCGTGCCCGCCACCACCACCGTGGGCGAACGCCGGCGATGCAAGCGCGAGCGTCACACTGAGCGCGCCCGCGACAAGGCAACCCAGAACCTTGTTGTTCATCTCAATACCTCCGTGGTTGAATTGCGGCGACGGATGCCGTCGCAACAAGAAGACGACCAAGGAGACCCGAACGCGACTGCGATTTCAAATGACTAAGGCGACAGTTTCTGACACGGAAGTTAGTTTCATCGCCCGCAGTGATGAGGTTTTTTTAAGGCCGCGAGAATACGCAGTGTTGTGCTGTCGGCTCGACATGCCCAGGAATTTCAACTTGCCTCAACCGGGCGTCGCAAGCTGCGCAAAGCCATCGTCGCTCCAGCCTTCGCTTCCGACCCCGTGCCGGACGAAGAAGACGCAATCGGGATCGTATTTTCGCTTCAGCTCGAGCAGCCTCGCATAGTTGCCGCCCCAATAGGACGACTGCCAGTGCGGCTCGAAGTAGTTGCTTTCCGCGACATAGGAGCCCGCATCGGGAGCGAGCGTCTTGAGCGTGAGCATCGCGCTATCGATTTGGGCTGCTTCCTTGCGCGCGTTGCTGAGGTTAGGCTCGTGGCCGGCAAGCCCGGGATAGGCCGGCTGGCCCTCGCCGGCAATGATCGCAAGCATGAAGGCATCCAGCACGTCGGGGTTGGTCGCGGTGTTCCGCGTCGCGGCGATGACCTCGTCGGAAGCCCCGGACAAACCTTTTTGAAAGTGAAGCTCGATCGGATGAAGCTTGGCCGCGGCAAATAGCGTATCAGCGAGTGCTTCCTGCCGGCTCGCTTCCAATAGCGATGCGGGCAGCCACACCGATTGAAAGCCGTAGAGGACGTGTCCGGCCTCGGCCAGATTGCCGGACCAGAACACGTTGTCCGGCGACGCGCCCGGCCGGTCGTCCGACAGGATGGCTTGCGGCACTTTGGTCCGAAGAAAATCCGGATCCCAGAGATGCCGGGCCGGGACGGCGATAATTTGCGGCGCGTGCGCAAACGAATAATCCGACGGCTGCGACCGCAGCCAGTCGAACAACGGCTGCCAGATGGCTTCCGCATCCTGTTGCGTGATCCCCTGGAAGGTCATGCTGATTTCGAAGGTATTGTGCCGGCGCAGATTGACGATCTCGCCCCAATGCGCGTTGTGAAGGTGATCCGCATAGAACTGCACGAAGCGGCCGATCAATCGCCGGAATGCCGCGTCGTCGGTCGCCTGCACGGCTGCGAACACGCCGCCGAAAAATTCCGGCAAGCGGATGGGTGCGCAGCGTCAGGCGGGTGACGACGCCGAACGTTCCGCCCCCGCCGCCCTTCAAGGCCCAGAACAGATCGGCATTTTGGCAGGCATTGGCGATCCGCAACGTACCGTCGGCGGTCACGATCTCGGCCTCCAACAGGCTCGCCGCGGCGGTGCCGTAGTTCTTCGAGAAGCTGCCGAAGCCGCCGCCCTGGACGAGACCGGCGACGCCGACCGTGCCGCAGCCGCCGCCCTGGACGTAGCGCCCGCCCTTGGTCGTCACCGCGTTGTAGGTGTGCATCCAGATCGCGCCGGCGCCGACGGTGACCGCGGGCTGCGGCGCATCCTGACATCCTTGCGCCACGAAATCGTCATGCAGGGTGATGTCGTCCATGAAGCGGGTCCAGATCATCAGCGAATCCGGCGCGTTCGAGGTGCCGAGATAGCTGTGGCCGCCGCCCTTGACGACCAGGCGCAAATTGTTGTCCCGCGCGAAATTGACCGCGGCGACCACGTCGCTGGTCTGTCGGGCTGCGACCGCGTAGGCGCTGGGCTTGAAGGTCCAGCCGTCGACCCAGCCGAGCGTTTGCGTGACGCCAACCTGGTCGCGAATGAAGTAGGGGTTCTTCAACTCCTTGAACAGCGCGGCGCAAGCCTGCGCGTCCGCTAGTTCGCCGCATGCCGAAAGCGGCGTCTCGACCCTGGTCAGCCTGCCGCCGACCGCGCGGTTCAGCGTCTCCCATGCTCCGCCGACGGCCATCGCGGATCGGACGGCCGCAGCCGCTGGAGCGGCGGTTGCGCGGCGAGCGCGGGCGTCGGAAACAGTGAAATCGGCTGGAGAAATGGAACCAGCGCACGTGCCGGTCAAGAACTGTCTTCTGTTCATTTTTGAACTCCGAGAGGCTTCTTTTTGAACTCACAAGGCTTCGCGGTCGATCGCGATTTGTTTATGCTCGGCGGATCAGTGGACAGCTACGTAACCCGCCATGACGATTTCCGAGGGCCGCAATAGACCCGCCTCGACCGAATCCGTCGAGCCGCCGTGGGATGATCGATTGCTCGGAGGGGACGGGCGATCCGTCGCAAGTGACGAGCGGAGGCAGGCCGGGGACGGCCGGCCGGCTCGCGAGCCGCTATGGCTGGGTCGCGCTGCTGATTGTCGCCAGTTGCGCCGTCAACGTGCTGACGGCGATCCAGCACAGCTCCGGCGGCGCCTTAAATCTGCGCGGTCCGGTCCTGGATGAGAGCACCAGCGCATTCGTGCTGATCATGCTGCTGCCGATCCTGAAACGCAGCATCGACGCGTTTTCCTCGAGCCGCGACCGCCGAGTGGCGGCCATCTTTGTGGCGATGGCGATCGTCGCCTACGCGCTGCTGCACGTGACCTTGATCGCCCTGCTCCGTCAGCTGATTTACCCGGCCTTCGGCGGGACTTACCAATTTCCCTGGCGGGCGGAGTTCGCGACCGAGGTTCGCAAGGATTTCATCTCGGCCTTCATGATCGTCGTGGTGTTCTGGCTGATCGATCGCAGGCCGGGCGCGCGGTCGGTCGCGACCGCCAACGAATTGCCGGCTTCGCCGGCGCGCGGTTCGTCAAGCCTGCGGCCGGAGATCTGGCTGAAGGACGGATCGGCCAGCATTCGGGTCGACCCGACCGAGGTGATTTCGGTCACCTCCGCCGGCAACTATGTCGAATTTGTGCTGCCGGCCCGGCGTCACCTGATCCGCGGCACGCTGGCCGCCGAGGAGATCAGGCTGAAGCCGTTCGGATTCAGCCGCGTCCACCGCACCAGGCTCGTCAACACCAGCCGCATCGCGGTGATCGAGCCGCGCCCGAACGGCGACTTCGCCCTGCGCATGGACAATGGCGAAGTGATCGCCGGCAGCCGCCGCTACAAGGACGCCATCGTCGCGATCAGGGCCGCGGATCGGCAAAAAGAATAAGAATACAGGTTCGATCGTAACGTGCGTCCAGTACACGGAAACTTCGTTCATGACCTATACCGCTTGCTTCACATCGGCTGCCGCCGGGCTTGCGCTGTGCGCGGCACTTATCGGAAGTGCTGCTCCAGTGCTCGCTCAATCCGCACCTGCGACAGAGGGCGCGGCGAAAGCCGGCGCGACGATGTGGGTGACCACGACGCAGCGCGTCAAGACCAGGATCTATGAGAACGCCGGCCTGAGCCCTCGTCCGATCCTCATCATTGTCCTGCATGGAGATTTGCCCGACGGACCTCCGAGATACCAATACCGGTTCGCGGAAAGGGCGGCAGCCGCGATCCCCGATGCCGTTGTCGCCGCCGTGCTTCGGCCCGGCTATAGCGATGGCGAGGACCGCTCCGACGGCATGCGTGGCGAAACCACCGGCGATAACTACACGCCCGAGGTGATCAATGCGGTCGCGACAGTGCTGTCCGAATTGAGAACCAAATACCACCCCCGCCGGGTGATCCTGGTTGGGCATTCGGGAGGCGCGGCCATCGCGGGGGATCTGCTGAACCAGCAAGGCATAGCGGCAGATGCCGCCCTGTTGGTGTCGTGTCCCTGCGATCTCGCGGCATGGCGCAAGCATATGCAGTCGATCAAAGGCGGCAGAATCTGGGAACGCCCGGTGCGTTCGCTTTCGCCGATCGAGCAGGTTGACGGCATTCCGACGTTGACCAAGGTCTCGCTGCTGGTCGGCAGCGACGATCAAATCGCGCCTCCGGAATTGACCACGGCCTATGCCGATGCGCTTCGAAACCACAATGTCGCGGTGGATGTCACGATTGCGCCAGGTCTTCCTCACAACATCCTGCTCGAACCGATCGCCATGGACCGACTCAAGGACATTGCCGGCGCAATCGATGCGGGCAGATAGATCGGCAGGGAGGTTGTCGTCCATCGCCGAAGCGATGGGCTGTCCCTTGAGGGAGTTAATCCATGTTACGCGGGACAATTGCGTCGATCTTCGTCATGCTGTTGATGTGTTTTCAGGCGATTGCGTCAGATATCCGTCGCGTCGTGACCGGGCTTGACGCCGACAACAAATCGGTTGCGATGTTCGACAGCCGCGTAACGCTGGCGCCGCTGCAAAACGACATCAACCTGGCCAACCTCTGGGTCACCGACAGCTATCCTGCCGGCTTTTCGTTCAAGGCTGACACGACAGGCAAGTCCGTCGGCATATCGCCGCCCGAGAACGGCACCCAATTCGGCGTGGTCGAGTTTCCGCCGCTTGATCCGGCCAAGACGATGCAACCGCTTTGGCATCGCACCCGGACGGTCGACTACGTCGTGGTTATATCGGGCGAAATCGACCTGATGCTCGATGACTCGGTGGTGCACCTCAAGGCCGGCGATACCGTCGTCCAGCAGGCGACCAACCACGCCTGGGTCAATCGCGGCAAGGAAAGTTGCCGGCTGTTGTTCGTGGTGATGGACGCCAAGCAGCCGTAAGATGAGCTCACCCGCATCCGGCTGCGGCCAGGCCGTGTACTTTCGGACGTCACTTCGTTGATCTAGAAGGGCATGCCAACTCGGATTCGACGGCGATTACATTTGGCCCGGGATACGATGGTGCAATCATGTCGTGGCAACTCATCCGTATTTCACGCTTCGGCGGCGCCGAGGTCCTGGAACTGGCAGAACAGCCGACCATCCCCGAGCCCGGCGTCGGCGAGGTCCGCATCAAGATTCTCGCCGCCGGCACCGGCTTCACCGATAGCTTCATCCGACGTGGCCGCTACCCGGACTTCAAGGGGCCGCTGCCGTTCACGCCCGGATACGAACTCGTCGGTGTCGTCGACAAGAACGGCCCCGGCGTTGATGCGGTGCGCGAGGGTGAATTGGTCGCCGATCTCTGCGTGGTCGGCGGCTACGCGCAGTACGCGGTCCGCCCCGCGCGTTTCCTGGTGCCGGTCCCCGATGGCGTCGATCCGGCCGAAGCGGTGTGCATCCCGCTCGCCTATCTCACGGCCTTTCAGATGCTCACCCGCTACCGACAGCTACTGCCGGGTGCGACCATCCTCGTCATCGGCGCCTCCGGCACCGTTGGCACGGCGCTGCTCGACCTGGCGCGCCATCTCGGCCTCAAGGCGATCGGCACCTGCTCGGCCGCGAACTTGGCTGCTGTCGAGCGATTTGGCTGCCGCGGCGATCGACTATCGCGCCGGCGACTTCGTCGCTTCGGTGCGAGGACTGACCGGCGGCGCCGGCGTCGAAGCCGCCTTCGATGCGATCGGCGGCGCGCATTTCGGCCGCTCGTTCGCTTGCCTCGCGGCGAGAGGGCTGCTCGTCGGCTATGGATCGCAGACCATGGCGGTCGGGCGCGAAGGTTTGGCCTCCGCGGGGCTCGGTTTGGCCCGACTGAAGCTGTGGGGCGCGTTGAGCTTCCTGTTCGGCGGCCGTCGGGCGCTGTTCTACAGCATCACGACGCGCCGATTGACGCACCCGGAGGAGTTCAAGGCCGACATGGCCACGTTGTTCGAGCTGCTGCGCAATGGTGCAATTCATCCAGTCGTCGTCGACCGACTGCCGCTCGCTGCCGCGCGCGAGGTCCACGCGCGCATCGATGCCGGCGGGCAAGGCGGCAAGATTGTACTGCTGCCGTGGCCCGCCAGCGCTTGTTAGGGGTCCGGGGCGCGGCCGGACCCGTCCATGTTTGTTTTGCGGAATTAACTGGCTTTGTTCGCGCTGAAGGGCGCACAGTGAATTATCGCCGTCCCGCCCTGGGCAATGCCGGTGACTGAGAGTGTTGCGCTCCCGCCTAGGCGAAGGAGCGATCATGCCAACCGCCGAACAGTGCAGAACCTCTGCAGCCGGATATCAACGCCTCGAACATGACGCTGATATTTCAATCCAACACGCCTTGGGCCGTGGAACCGGTGGGAGCAGCGCGTGCCAGAGAAGCCGACCTCAACGCCAATGGAAATCCAGCCCGTAGGCGGCCCGCGATCCGACGCGATACCGATGGGATCGTCGCCGTCCAAGCCGAAACGGTCGAGTCGCCCGCCACAGTCCGCCAGTTCGCAAGCCGGTGCTGAAACCTCCAGGCGAAGCTCTCTGCGAAATCAGCGCAACCAGATGGACATCATCAGAACGCGCGAAGGCCGATGATGGCTCTGCCGTCGTTTGTCCTTAGCCGCGCTGTTCGCTGCTTGGGGCCGGCGCGCCGCACCACTTGCGGCGGATCGAAGACATCGCTGGTGTTCCAAGGCAAGATGAGAGCGTCACGGGTGAGAGGCGAAAGAACTCAATGCCGGAAAACAGCAAGGTTGCGATCTTCGACGGCCATAATGACGCGGTTCAGCATCTCGCTGAATACCGGGAGGGTGGGCGCGATTTTCTCGTGCGCTCGGAGGACGGCCACCTTGATCTGCCGCGTGCCCAGGAAGGTGGCATGGTTGGCGCCCTGTTCGCCCTGTTCGCCAAGCCGGAACGGCCGCCAGAAGATAATTTTTCACGGATCGCTGACGGATACGAGGTGCGTCTTGCGGATCCGCTCGATGCAACTTATGCGCGCGCTCGAATAAATTCGCAGTTGAGCGCTTTGAAACAGATGGTTGCGCGCGCCGGCGGGAAAATCCGCTGGGCGACGACCGTGGATGAGATCGAGGCAGGACGGCGAGACGGGACGTTCGTGATGGTACTCCACGTCGAGGGCGCCGAAGCGATCGACGCTGATCTGGACGGGCTGGAACGGCTTTATTCCAGCGGTCTGCGCTCTCTCGGCCCGGTTTGGAGCCGCCCGAATATTTTTGGCCATGGCGTGCCGTTCGCCTATCCGCGTTCGCCCGACACTGGTCCCGGCTTGACCGATGCAGGAAAAGCGCTCGTGAAAGCCTGTAATCGGCTTGGGATCATGCTCGACATGTCGCACCTCAACGAGCGCGGATTCTGGGATGTGGCGGCGATCAGCACCGCTCCGATGGTGGCGACCCATGCGTGTGCGCATGCGATCTGCCGCTCGACCCGCAACCTGACCGACAGGCAGCTCGACGCTGTCAGAGAATCAAACGGTGTTGTGGGCTTCAATTTCAGTGTGTGTGACGTGCGACCGGACGCACATCTTGATCCGGACATCCCCATCAATGCCGTTACTGAGCACCTCAGCTATCTGGTCGAGCGGATGGGTGAGGATCACGTTGCCCTCGGGTCCGATTTCGACGGTGCGGTCATGCCCCTTGCGATCAGGGATGCGAGCCATCTTCCGAACCTGATCCAGTCGCTGCGCGCGCACGGCTTCGATGATGCGACGGTGCGCAAAATCGCTTTTGACAATTGGATGAGGGTGTTCCGCCTGACCTGGCGATGAACTCTTCCCCGCCAAAGTCTCCTTAACCAGTATCCGCCTTTCGGCAAGAGTTGGTCTTCGAGGCCCATCTGCCGCGTTGACCGCGCCCGCGAACCGCCGCACCATGAGGTACGTTTCGCCCGCAAGGTGCCGCCGTGACCGGACTGACTCACCGCCAATCCGAAATCCTCAACATCGCCCGCGCCTCGGGCCGGGTGACGGTGGAAGATCTGGCGCGGCGCTTCGAGGTCTCGGCGCAGACCATCCGCAAGGATCTGAACGATCTCTGCGAGCAGCGCGCGATGACCCGCATCCATGGCGGCGCGATCATCGCCTCGGGCGTGGAAAACCTCGCCTATGAGGCGCGCCGTTTCGTCGCGGCCGAGGAGAAGAAGGCGATCGGCGCCGCGGCCGCGGCCTTGATCCCGAACGGCTGCTCGCTGTTCATCAATATCGGCACCACCACGGAAGAGGTCGCGAGCGCGCTGACCTCGCATGAGGACCTGCTCGTCATCACCAACAACCTCAACGTCGCGATGCTGCTGTACCGCCATCCGCGCATCGAGGTGATCGTGGCAGGCGGCGCGGTGCGTCGCGCCGACGGCGCCGTGGTCGGCTCGACCGCGACGCAGCTGATCGGCCAGTTCAAGGTCGACTACGCCATCATCGGCGCGTCCGCGATCGACGAGGAGGGCGCGCTGCTCGACTTCGACTATCGCGAGGTGCAGGCGGCGCAGGCGATCATCGCCAACGCCCGCAGCGTCATGCTGGTCGCCGACTCCACAAAACTGCGCCGCAGCGCGCCCGTCCGCATCGCCCATATCAGCCAGATCCAGACGTTCGTCACTGACGCGGCGCTGCCGGCGGGGCTTGCCAACATCTGCCATACCCGCGGCATCGCGGTGATCGAGGCGATGCCGAAGGCGGCAGCGGATGTGGATGTCGACGAGGGCGGTTCCGACCCGATGTCAACGGTTACCCGCCTGCGCTGAAACAAGGCCCAGTTTGGTATCGTTGGTTCTTCGTTGGGCCGGAATTTATACTTCGGCTCGTGGATTTCGTTTCTTGTGATTAGTGGCTCCTCGGGTTGCGCGCGGTCTCGCATTTGCCGCCATCTTCCCGCAGAGCACTGACAACCATCCGTTTCCACTCCCATCCGCCTCCACACGCTTTCTCACGTGCCCGTTACCATTTTCACTTGCTTTCGTATTTGGTTGTGATTTAGTCCAAACCGAAAGCGAAATCGCCAAAGTGAACTGGCGAGCGCATGGGGAAGCGTCGTTTGGACCGGATTTACGACCTCGCGATCATCGGAGGCGGCGTCAATGGTTGCGGCATCGCGCGCGATGCGGCCGGGCGCGGAAACTCCGTTTTCCTATGTGAAATGAATGATTTGGCGAGCGGGACCTCGTCCTGGTCAACCAAGCTCGTGCATGGCGGCTTGCGCTATCTGGAATATTACGAGTTTCGTTTGGTGCGCGAGGCGCTGATCGAGCGCGAAATCCTCTGGCAGATCGCGCCCCACATCATCCGACCGCTGCGATTCGTGCTGCCGCACCATGCGGGGCTTCGCCCGGCCTGGCTGTTGCGGCTCGGGCTGTTTCTCTACGACCATATCGGCGGCCGCCATCTGCTCCCCGCCACACGCTCGGTCGATCTGACCCGCGACGAGGTCGGCAAGCCGCTGATCCCAGGCCGCTTCAGCAAAGGCTTCGAATATTCGGACTGTTTCGTCGACGACGCGCGCCTGGTGGTCCTCACTGCGCGCGACGCGGCCGACCGTGGCGCCGTGATCCGCACCCGCACCCGCGCCGTCGAGATCCGCCAGGCCGATGGGCTGTGGCAGGTCACGGTCGAAAACACCTTGAGCCGCGAGCGCAATACCATCCGTACCCGCGCGCTGATCAATGCCGGCGGCCCGTGGGTCGAGAACGTGCTGGCCACCGGCGCCGGCGTCAACGCGCGGGCCAAGGTTCGGCTGGTGCAGGGCTCGCACATCGTGGTGCGCAAGCTCTACGAGCACGACCGCGCCTATATATTCCAGAACTCCGACGGCCGCATCGTCTTCGCGATTCCATATCAGGACGATTTCACGCTGATCGGCACCACCGACCGCGACTATGATGGAGACCCGGCGAAAGTGAAGGCCTCGACGGAGGAGATTCAATATCTCTGTGCTTCCGTCAGCGAGTATCTGGCGAAGCCGGTGACGCCGGACGACGTGGTCTGGACCTATTCCGGCGTGCGGCCGCTCTATGACGACGGCGCCAGCGAAGCCAAGGCCGCGACCCGCGATTACGTGTTCGAATTGGATACGCCCGGCGGCGTGCCGCTGCTGTCGATCTACGGCGGCAAGATCACGACCTATCGAAGGCTGGCCGAAGAAGCGCTGGAACGGCTGTCTCCATACTTGCGCAGCGCCAAGGCGCGGGAAGGGTGGACCGGAAGATCGCCGCTGCCCGGTGGCGATATGGATGTTTCCGCGGTCGCGGCGCTGACCGCGGAACTGCAGCGCACCTATCCATTCCTGAATGCTGCGCATGCCGGCCGGCTGGCGCATGCCTATGGCACCCGCGCCTCCAGAATGCTCGGCAGCGCAAAATCGGCCAACGATCTCGGCCTATCCTTCGGCGCCACCTTGACGGAGAGCGAGGTCAGGTACCTGATGGCGTCGGAGTGGGCGCTGACGGCCGAAGACATCGTCTGGCGGCGGTCCAAGCTCGGCTTGCGCCTCTCGGCCGACCAGATCGCCGCGATCGACGGCTGGATTGCCGCAAACCGGGTCCCGGTCGGAAGTCCCTTGCGCGAAGCCGGAGGACGGACATGAGCGTCGCGCTCGACCATGTCACGCGTATCGTCGATGGCGTGCCGACCATCCGCGACGTGTCGCTGACGCTCGAAAAGGGCACGCTCAGCGTCCTGCTCGGGCCGACGCTCTCGGGCAAGACCTCGATCATGCGGCTGCTCGCCGGCCTCGACCGGCCGACCACCGGCCGCGTCCTGGTCGACGGCAAGGACGTCACCGGCCTCGACGTGCGGCGGCGCTCGGTGGCGATGGTCTATCAGCAATTCATCAACTATCCCTCGCTCTCCGTCTACGAAAACATTGCCTCGCCGTTGCGGGTGCAGGGCAAGCCGCGCGCCGAAATCGAGAAACGCGTGAGCGAGGCCGCGAAGCTGTTGCGGCTCGAGCCCTATTTGACCCGCACGCCGCTGCAGCTCTCCGGCGGCCAGCAGCAGCGCACGGCGATCGCGCGCGCGCTGGTGAAGGGCGCCGATCTGGTGCTGCTCGACGAGCCGCTCGCCAACCTCGATTACAAGCTGCGCGAGGAACTGCGCACCGAGCTACCACGCATCTTCGAGGCCTCGGGCGCGATCTTCGTCTATGCGACGACCGAGCCGTCGGAGGCCCTGTTGCTCGGTGGTCGCACGCTGTGCATGTGGGAAGGCGAAGTTTTGCAGGCCGGCGACACGTCGAAGGTCTATCGTCACCCGGACAGCTTGCGCGTTGCGCAGGTGTTTTCCGATCCACCGCTCAACACGGTTGCGATCGAAAAGCGCAACGGCTCGATCGAGTATGGCGGCGGCGTGCAGGCAAAAGCCACGGGGCTTTACGCGTCGCTCGGCGACGGCGCCTATCGCGTCGGCTTCCGCGCCCATCAGTTGGAGATCGCCAACGGGATTGCCGGCCGCCACGTCTTTCCCGCGACCGTCACCGTGACCGAGATCACCGGTTCGGAAAGTTTCGTCCATCTTCATCGCGACACGTCGAACTGGGTCGCCGTGCTGCAGGGCGTGCACGAGTACGAGCCCGGGCAAAAGCTCGACGCGGTGCTCGATCCCGACAATGTCTTCGTGTTCGACGCGGCCGGCCGCCTGGTCGCGTCTCCAGGTTCGCGTGAGGGAGATGCCTGATGGCCCGCATTGACCTCGTCGATCTCGCGCATTCCTACGCCGGCGGCGACGCCGATCCCGAAAGCTTTGCGCTGAAGCCGATCTCGATGACCTGGCGGCAGGGCGGCGCCTATGCGCTGCTCGGGCCGTCCGGCTGCGGCAAGACCACGCTGCTCAATCTGATCTCCGGCATCGTCACGCCGACTCGCGGCGAGATCCTGTTCGACGGCGTCGACATCACGCCGCTGCCGACGCAGAAGCGCAATATCGCGCAGGTGTTCCAGTTCCCGGTGATCTACGACACCATGACGGTCGGTCAGAACCTGGCGTTTCCGCTGAAAAACCGCGGCGTGCCGAAGGCGGAGATCGATGCGCGGGTCAAGGAGATTGCGCGGCTGCTCGATCTCACGCCCGATCTCGATCGCAAGGCGACGCGGCTCACCGCCGACGCCAAGCAGAAGATATCGCTCGGGCGCGGCCTGGTGCGCTCCGACGTCGCGGCCGTCTTGTTCGATGAGCCGCTGACCGTGATCGATCCCGAGCTGAAATGGCAGTTGCGCTCAAAATTGAAGGCGCTGCATCGCGATCTCGATTTGACCATGATCTACGTGACCCACGACCAGACCGAGGCGCTGACGTTCGCCGATACCGTCGTCGTCATGCATGACGGCCGCGTGGTGCAGAGCGGCACGCCGGCGGAACTGTTCGAGAAACCGGCGCATACGTTTGTCGGCTATTTCATCGGCTCGCCCGGCATGAACATCGTGGCCGCCGAGGTCAAAGGCCGCGAGGCGCGGATCGACGGCCACACCATCGCGCTCGATCGCAGCTACGACGCGCTGCCGCTTGGTGCGAAGATCGAGATCGGCGTGCGCCCCGAATTCGTCGACGTCGTGGCGCCGGCGCCCGGGCTTTTGTCGGCCAAAATCGAGCGGATCGACGATCTCGGCCGCGTCCAATTCGCGCGCGTCCGCGTCGGTGACGCCAAATTCGCAGCGCGTGTGCCCCTGGGATTTGCAGCCTCCGACGGCGCCGCCGGACTGAAGTTCGATCCCGCGCATGTGCATGTCTATGCCGACAGCCGTCTGGTCGAAGGAGCGGTGTAATGAAAAAGACCGTCAACAACCGTGCCTGGCTGCTGGTCGCGCCGGTGATGATCGTCGTGTTGTTCTCGGCCCTGCTGCCGATGATGACCGTCGTCAATTATTCGCTTCAGGACGCGATGGCGGAAAATCATTTCTTTTGGAACGGCGATGCTTGGTTCCGCGACCTTCTGGATCCGAGCACCGAAATTGGCAGTCGCTTTTCGGGCGCTCTCGAACGAAATCTGATCTTCTCGTTCGTTGTTCTGCTGATCGAGGTGCCGCTCGGCATCGCGCTCGCGCTCTCGCTGCCGCGGCGCGGCTGGGCGGTCGGGCCGAGTCTGGTGCTGATTGCGCTTCCTATGCTGATCCCATGGAACGTCGTCGGAACCATGTGGCAGATTTTTGCGCGTGCCGACATTGGTCTGTTCGGCGCTACGCTGAACGGCCTGGGTCTGAATTACAACGATACGCAAGACCCGGTGTCGGCATGGTTCACGATTCTCTTGATCGACGTCTGGCACTGGACGCCGCTCGTCATCCTGTTGAGTTACGCCGGGTTGCGCGCGATTCCCGACGCGTTTTATCAGGCGGCACAAATTGATGCTGCCAGCCGTTGGTCGGTCTTTCTCAATATCGAATTGCCGAAGCTGCAACGCGTGCTCGTTATCGCGATTCTGCTGCGCTTCATGCAGAGCTTCATGATCTACACCGAGCCCTTCGTCGTGACCGGCGGCGGACCGGGCAACGCGACGACGTTCCTGTCGATCGACCTGGTCAAGATCGCGCTCGGACAGGTCGACCTCGGCAGTGCGGCCGCGATGTCGCTCGTCTACTACCTCATCACGATCACACTGTGCTACATCTTCTTCACCGCGATGACCCAGCTAGATCTGTTGAAGGAGGAATGAGATGAAATCGCGGCATTCTTCCGAAACTTGGCCTTGTGGTCTACCTTCTCTGTTTGTTGCTGCCGATCTACTGGCTCATCAATATGAGCTTGCGGAGCAACGAAGACATTATGTCGAGCCTTGCGATTTGGCCGCGACACCCGTCGCTGGTGAAGTATTTCTTTATTCTTCACGATCCGACCTGGGTACACGGATTTCTGGTGTCACTGACCTACGTCGCGATCAACACGGTGATCTCCGTAACCGTAGCGCTGCCGGCGGCTTACGCCTTCAGCCGGTATCGCTTCATCGGCGACAAGCATCTGTTCTTCTGGCTGCTCACCAACCTGATGGCGCCCACCGCCGTATTCGCGCTGCCGTTCTTCAATCTCTACTACGCGGTCGGCCTGTTCGACACGGTATGGGCCGTCGCGCTCGCGCATTGCCTGTTCAACGTGCCACTCGCGGTTTGGATTCTCGAAGGGTTCATCAGCGGCGTGCCGCGCGAAATCGACGAGACCGCCGCGATCGACGGCTATTCGTTCCCTCACTTCTTCGTGCGCATCTTCCTGCCGCTGATCGCCAATGGCGTCGGCGTCACGGCGTTCTTCTGCTTCATGTTCTCGTGGGTCGAACAGCTGCTCGCCACCACGTTGACCGCGACCAATGCGCTGCCGTTCGCCGCAGTTATGTCGCGCACCTATTCGGCCTCCGGGATGGACTGGTCGCTGCTCGCCGCCGCAGGCGTGCTGACCATGATTCCGGGCGCCCTCGTCATCTGGTTCGTGCGCAACCACATTGCCAAGGGCTTCGCCCTGGGCCGCGTTTAGGAGGCAGAGATGTCGGCATTTGCGTGGATGGCCTGGACGCCGCAGACGGCGATCTTCTTTGCCTTCATCGCGCTGTCGCTCGTCATTCTGACCTTGCTCGCGATCTACCGGCCGGAGACGCCGCGCAAAGGTATTCTCGGGTTTCCGACGACGCGGGGCGACCGCTTCTTCGTCTCGCTACTCGGCTCCGCGTTCATTTTCATCCTGTGGATCCGCCTCGGCGGCGGAGAGCTTTGGTACGCGCTCGCGATCTGTATTCCGTTTGCCGTCGCTATGTTTCGTTTTGCGTGACTGCAAGTGCCTCGCGCGTTGTGTGCGAGGCTAAATAAGGGAGGAAAGGGAAGATGGATATCAAACGTCGTGACGTTTTGAAGGGTATGGGCACGGCCGCAGCTGCGGCTGCCGTCGGTGCGCCGGCGTTGCTCACGCCAACCGTGAGCTATGCGCAACAGGTCGATGCCGCGAAGAAGTGGATCGACAGCGAGTTTCAACCGTCGACGCTGAGCAAGGATCAGCAGATGGCTGAGATGGAATGGTTCATCAAGGCATCGACACCGTTCAAGGGGATGCAGGTCAGCACGGCTTCGGAAATTCTCGGTATTCACGAGTACGAGTCGAAGACGCTGACCAAGGCATTTGCCGAGATTACCGGCATTCAAGTCAACCACGAGATGATGGATGAAGGCTTGATCGTCGACAAAATATCGACGGAAATTCAATCCGGAAAGCCGATCTACGACTTCTGGATGAATGACTCGGACTTCATCGGCACCCATCCTCGTTATAACGACATCATCGGTGGCTCGTTGACCGACTTCATGGCGGGCGACGGCAAGGATATCACCAATCCAAATCTCGACCTCAACGACTTCATCGGGCTGTCGTTCGCGACATTTACCGATGGCAAGCTGTATCAGCTGCCGGACCAGCAGTTCGCCAACCTCTATTGGTTCCGGTACGACTGGTTCAAGCGTCCTGAACTCAAGACCGCATTCAAGAACAAGTTCGGTTACGAGCTCGGTGTTCCCGTCAACTGGTCTGCCTATGAAGACATCGCCGACTTCTTTACCAACACGGTGAAGGAAATCGACGGCCAGCGGGTCTACGGCCATATGGATTATGGCAAGAAGGATCCGTCGCTCGGCTGGCGATTCACCGACGCCTGGTTGTCGATGGCTGGCAACGGCGACAAGGGACTGCCGAACGGCAAGCCGGTCGACGAGTGGGGCATCCGCATGGAGGACGGCATTCCGCGCGGTTCCTCGATCACGCGTGGCGGCGACGCCAACGGACCGGCCGCCGTGTACGCGCTCACCAAGTTTGTCGAGTGGCTCAAGAAATATGCGCCGCCGGAAGCCGCGGGAATGGACTTCCTCGAGGCTGGTGCAGTCCCGGGGCAGGGGCATATCGCCCAGCAGATCTTCTGGTACAGCGCGTTCACGGCGGCGCTCTCAAAACCCGAGCTGCCCGTGATGAACTCGGATGGCACGCCGAAGTGGCGCATGGCACCGAGCCCGCATGGGGCGTACTGGAAGGAGGGCATGAAGCTGGGCTATCAAGACGTCGGCTGCTGGACGTACTTGAAATATGCCCAGCCGCAGAAGGTGAAGGCCGGGTGGCTTTACGGGCAGTTCTGCGTGTCGAAGACGGTCTCGCTGAAGAAGTCGATCAAGTTCCTGCATGTGATCCGCGAGAGCGACATCTGGGCGGACGCGATGACGGAGCTTGCGCCAAAGGTAGGCGGTTTCGTCGAGTTCTACCGCAGCCCGGCGCGCAAATTGTGGACGCCTACGGGCGTTAACGTGCCGGAATACGGCAAGCTGGCACAGGTCTGGTGGCAGAACGTCTCGAAAGCCATCTCGGGTGAGGCAACAGCTCAACAGGCGATGGACGGTCTGGCCAAAGCGCAGGATGATATCCTGGGCCGGTTGGAGAAATCCGGCGTGCAAGGCAAGCTCGGGCCGAAGCTCAATGAGGAGAAGACCGCGGAGTACTGGTACGCCAGGGCCGAGAAGGACGGCAATGTCGCCCCGCAACGCAAGCTCGCCAACGAGAAGCCGCAAGGCGTCACGCAGGACTACGATGAACTGATCAAGAGCTGGAAGGCTGAAGTTCCACAGAAGAAAACTTAAGCCGGTTGACGGCTGACGAACCGGGTGGGAAGCTCCTTGGGGGTTCCCACCCCTTTTTCTTTCACGCAGTAGAGCGTTTTCGAGCGAAGTGGACACCGGTTCGCATGAAGAGAACGCGTCAAGACAAAAAGCCAGAGCCTCCGTTCCGATCTAAAATCGGAACGGAACAGGCTCCAGAGCGGTTCGAAGAGATCCGGGCATGTCCGGCGCCGACGTCGAAGTGAAGGGCTTGTTTGCTACGCCGGTAGCGGCAGTGATGCTGCCTGGCGCCGAGGAACGCAATGCGGAATTGACCGAGATCATCTTGCGGCGCCGCGCTGCGCAGCCGTCGATCGGTGCGTCGAGCATTGGCGGCTGGCATTCGACGCGCGATATCGTGGCGTGGGGTGGCAAGGGTATTCAGCAGGTGCTGACCGCCGGCCAATCGGTCGCGACTCAGTTGACCGCGGACCGCGACGGCAACCCGATTAAGCCTGACTGGAAGGTCGAGGCATGGGCCAACGTCATCGGACCGGGGGGTTCGAACGCGTGCCATTACCATCCGGGTTCGTTCTGGTCCGGCACTTATTATGTCGCCGACGGCGGTTGCGCCGATGACGCCTCGCTCGGCGGCGAGTTCGAAATGTTCGATCCGCGCGGTCCGTCGCCGATGATGCATGCGCCGCTCTTGAAGTTCGCCGGCGAGGATGGCCGCTCCGCGGGAAGCGCGCAGACGATAAGGCCGCGCGCCGGGCTGTTGTTTCTGTTTCCGTCGTTCCTGTTGCACGCGGTACGCCCGTACGCCGGCAATTCCTTGCGCATATCGATCGCCTTCAATCTGGGCCTGTATCCGAACTCATGAAGCCTAGGGAAGAGCGGCAAGCGAGCGGTCTGATGCGGGTGACGTTTCGCTGCGATCGGGCAACAGGAATTCTGGGACGGAGGCCATGAGAGTCGTTTTTCGCTGTGACCCGGCCATGTTGGACCAGTTGATCCGCCCGACCCCGGCGCGCGAGATGCTGCCCGAATGGTTGCGTGTCATGCCACGCGTTGCCTATTCCGACACGCATGGAAAGGAAGTGCGAACCGTCAAGCAATGTCCGCCGTTCGTCGACGCCATGTCGCATGGATTTATCATTCCGCTGCCGTGCGACGTGTTCGTCCGCGATGGCATCCTATCCTGGGATTGGAACCATCCGGCGCTGTCGGTCGATGCCCATCCGCAATCGCCGATAAGTTTTCACGTCCCCGCGCAAGTTACCGGAACGCCGTTTTTCGATTCCGACACCGTGGTGGTGAAATTCAACAGCTTCTGGACCATCGAGCTCGAACCCGGTTATTCCCTGTTTGCGACTCATCCGGTCAACCGGGTCGATCTGCCATTTCAATTGCTGACCGGGCTTGTTGACTGCGATCGCTTCAGCGACGTCGGCGTGCTTTTTCCGGCGGTCTGGACCAACCGCGATTTCGAAGGCGTGCTGCCTCGTGGCACGCCGGTGGCGCAATGCTTTCCGGTCGCGCGAGAGGCGTTGACGCTTTGCTGCGAAGCTTTTTCCGCCGAAGACGCGGAACGTTTTGAGGCGACTGCGACGGCGCTGCTGTCTCGCCCGGGCGTCTATCGCAGGCGATTTCGTGTCCGACGTGAACGCTCAGTTTCCAAGTGAACGGCGCAGTCGGCCAAGGTCCAGCCAAAGCTGGCCTTTTTGGGCTGAAGTCAGCGCCTGCGCAATTCGGCCAAAGGTGTCGGGCCGCAGTCGCACCGCCTGCCGATATGAAGCCATTGCGGATTTAAGGTCGCCAGAGTGCTGCAAATTCAAACCCAGATTGACGTGGGCCTCGGGAAAGTCCGGCTGCAATTCCACGCTTCTGCGATAAGCCTGGATCGCGGCTGGCCGGTCGTGCAAATCTTCGCAGACCAATGCCAGTGCGAACCAGGCCCGGCTATCACCGGCCTCGATCGCGATCGCGCGTTCGAATTCGGTGCGTGCCATCTGGAACTCGCCGGTCTGTCGCAAGCACGTTCCGAGCGCTAACCTTGGTGCGGCGAGATGAGGCGCCGACACGACCGCCCGTCGGAACGCAACGATGGCCTCGTCCGTCCGACCGAGTGCGTGCAACGTCGCTCCCAGGCGGGTTTGATGCGATGGTTTGTCCGAAGCGTTGGCTGCCCGCGCCAGAGCGACTGCGGCCGCTTCCAATTGACCGGCTCTCGACAGCGTATCCCCTATTTCGCCCCATCCTTCCGCATCGTTCGGAAACTGCCGCAACAGCCGCGCGAGCATCGCTTGGGCCTCTGGATCGCCCCTCTCAAGCAGCGTGACGCAGGTCAGGAACGCTGGTTCCGGCAGATTGGGCGCCAATTGACTGGCACGCCGAAAGCAGGCAAGGGCTTGCGCCAGATCGCCCATCTTGTGCGCAATTCGACCCGCGAGGATTAGCGCTGGCGGGTGGTCGGGGCGCAACGCCAGGCATGAACGAATTGAGCCGGCCGCGTCTTCCAGTCGCCCGCGTTGCAGGGAGATCGTCGCAGCCAATTGATGCAGCGCAGGGTCTTGCGGCGCGGACTCGCAAAGCCGATTGCACAGCTCCTCGGCCGTATCGAGCCGTCCCGCGCGCAGCTCCGCGATGGCGCTTGCAAGACTGTCCCGTCGACTTTGTGTCGGCGTCTCATCGCTCATAGAGATCCCATCGGCGGAGTCCGGCTTCATCCTCGGCGGCATGCTGGGTCATGCCACACAATAGAACAAAGCGTCGAGGCCGCAACCTGCCGTCATCGTCCGGCTTGACCGGACGATCCAGTAGCGTGCCGAGTATGAACGACAGCTTGGAGGTGGAAGTCCTCTATCCAGCCTGATGACGGCGAAGGATTAGCGAAGCGCAAGGGCGTCATCGCGAGGTGGGGTCTGAAGAAAGCGTGGAGCAAAGCCGCGGCCCGATGGACAAATACCGGATAAGGAGGCCTACCCGGCCGGACGAGCGAGCTACTAATCGCGAAGTCCGCGGTCATCAAGGGCCGGGGTGGTAGATACGGCGGGCGTGCGGTGAAGGCGGTCGGTCTTACCTCGGGAGGTCTGCGTTGTGTCCCGGCAACGGGACTGAGGCCGTCGCAAGGCGGTCTGACCGCAGCGCAGAAGTCAGCAGAGGGCATAGTGGGCGGCAGCGCGCCGCCGAAGGCCCGAACGGTGGAAGTGGTCAGTAGAGCGGCGATCTCGTGCAAGCCATGCGGCGGAAAGATCAGATCGAACTGAACTTGGGCACCGGAGCGGAGGGTGAAGCCCGAAGCGTCGCCGCCCAAGAGTCCGAAGCATGCACGGCGGAAGCCTGTCTCGAACGCCCGGCGGTCGCAGGGCCGTCGATGGAAGCAGTAATCGAGCGTGAGAACCTGAAGCAAGCGTTGGCGCAAGTGAAGCGCAACAAGGGTGCGGCGGGCGTCGAGGGGATGACCGTTGGCGATCTGCCGGCCTACCTGAAGGAGCACTGGCTCGCGATCCGGGCCCAGTTGCTTGACGGCACCTACAAGCCTCAGCCGGTGCGGCGGGTGGAGATACCGAAGACGTCGGGCGGCCTGCGGGCGCTCGGCATCCCGACGGTGCTCGATCGCTTCATCCAGCAGGCGGTGATGCAGGTGCTGCAGGCCGACTGGGACAGGACGTTCTCCGAGACAAGCTTCGGCTTCCGGCCGAGGCGCTCGGCGCATCAGGCGGTGGAACGGGCGCAGGCGTATATCGCGTCCGGACACGCCGTCGTCGTGGATATCGACCTGGAAAAGTTCTTCGACCGGGTCAACCACGACATCCTGATGGGGCTGGTTGCCAAGCGGGTTACCGACAAGCGCCTTCTGAAGCTGATCCGCGGATTCTTGAATGCGGGTGTGATGGAGGGAGGGTTGGTCAGTCCGACGAAGGAGGGCACGCCGCAGGGCGGTCCGCTCTCGCCGCTGTTGTCGAACCTGATGCTGGATGTACTGGACAAGGAACTGGAGAAGCGCGGCCACCGCTTCGTGCGCTACGCCGACGACTGCAACATCTATGTGCGCAGTCAAAAGGCGGGCGAGCGGGTGATGGCCGGGATCGAACGGTTCCTCGAAAAGCGCCTCAAGCTGAAGGTCAACAAAGCCAAGAGTGCGGTCGCCAAACCGAGTGTCCGCAAGTTCCTGGGCTTCAGCTTCACCTTCGGAAACGAACCGCGGCGGCGCATTGCGCCACAGTCGCTGGTCCGCTTCAAAGCAAAGGTCCGGGAATTGACGCGGCGCACAGGCGGACGCAGCCTCGCGCAGATCGCCAAGGAGTTGTCCGTCTACCTCATCGGGTGGCGCGGCTACTTCGGCTTCTGCCAAACCCCGTCGGTGTTGCGCGCACTTGACGAGTGGATCAGGCGGCGGTTGCGCGCCATCGCCTGGAAGCAATGGAAGCGCGGACCCACTCGCTTCGCTGAGCTGCGACGCCGCGGCGTCGGCCGGGTCCTGGCGGCAAAGTCCGCCAGCAGCCCACGTGGCCCTTGGCGGCTCAGCAACAGCCCCGCGCTCACCATGGCTTTGCCAAACGCTCTCTTCGGTTCGCTCGGCTTGGCTTCCATCGCGGCACAACGGCATGCATAATCCACCGAACCGCCGTATACGGACCCGTACGTACGGTGGTGTGGGAGGGGCGAAGCCGCGAGACTTCCCCCTATCCCGATCGCCGCGGCTTCTCGATTCAATCTCCGAGGCCGGTGTTTACTGGATGCCCCGTTTTCGCGGGGCATGACCGGCGGTGGGATTTGCCGGTACTACTGCGCCGCCTCCGCGGCCTGCAGCGTCGGATAATCCGTATAGCCCTTGGCGCCGCCGCCGTAGAACGTCGCCTTGTCCCACTCGTTCAGCGGCGCGCCGCGTCGCAGCCGTTCGACCAGGTCGGGATTCGAAATGAACGGCTTGCCGAACGCGATCAGGTCGGCGCTACCCGCCGCGAGCGCCTTGTTGGCGAGCTCGAAATCGTAGCCGTTGTTGGCCATGTAGGCGCCGCGGAAACGCTTGCGCAGCGACGCGTAATCGAACGGCGCGATGTCGCGCGGGCCGCCGGTCGCGCCTTCGATGACATGGATATAGGTCAGTCTTCAGCGCGTCGAGCCCATTGACGATATGATCGAACAGCGGCTGCGGATTGGAATCGGAGACGTCGTTGGCCGGGGTCACCGGCGAGATCCGGATGCCGGTGCGCTCGGCGCCCGCTTCCGCCGTCACGGCCTTGGCGACTTCGAGCATCAGCTTGGCGCGGTTCTCGATCGAGCCGCCATAAGCATCGGTGCGCTTGTTGGTGCCGTCTTTGGCGAACTGGTCGAGCAGATAACCGTTGGCGCCGTGGATTTCGACGCCGTCGAAGCCGGCTTCGTTGGCGTTCGCCGCCGCGAGCCTGAAGCTTTCGACGATGCCGGGGATTTCGGCAAGCTCGAGCGCGCGCGGCTCGGAGATGTCGGTGAAGGTGCCGTTGACAAAGGTCTTGCCTTTGGCGCGGATTGCCGACGGCGCGACCGGGGCGCCGCCGCCCGCCTGCAGCGAGGTGTGCGAGACGCGGCCGACGTGCCAGAGCTGGATGAAGATGCGCCCGCCTCGCGCATGCACGCGGTCGGTGACCTTGCGCCAGCCCGCGACCTGCTCCTTCGAATAGATGCCGGGCGTGTCCTGGTAGCCCTGGCCCTGCTGCGAGACCTGGCTCGCCTCGGTGATCAACAGCCCTGCGGAAGCGCGCTGGCCGTAATATTCCACCGCGAGCGGGCTCGGCACCATGCCGGGAGGCACCGCGCGGTTGCGGGTCAAGGGCGCCATCACCAGGCGGTTCGGTAATGTCATCGGGCCAAGCTGATACGGCTCGAAGAGTTTGGTCGGCGTGCTCATTTGGGATTCCGGATGAAATGACAGGTAGCAGACAATTGTGCATTGCGGCGGCGGACGCAATGGCGGGAGGTATTCCGATTTCGCGGGTGACCCGCGCGCGATACGGCCGAAAAGCCGCGCATGCGCGCCGCATAGGATCGTTCATTCATATCATGCGTGGCGCAACATGGTCACCTCGCCCCGCTTGCGAGGAGAGGTCGAAATTCGCGGCTGGCGAATTTCGGGTGAGGGGCTCTCCCCGCGAAGAGGCGGGGAGAGGAGAACGTCACGCCACCCCGAGAAAATCGCGCTTGCCTATTTCGACGCCATTATGACGGAGAATGCCGTGGGCGGTCGCGGCATGAAAATAGAAGTTCGGAAACGAGAAGCGGTTAATGAACTCCTGGCCCTTCAGCGTCATCGAATTGCTTGGGCCGACCGGGAAGGTTACGTCCTTCACGTCGGCCCCTTCGAACTGCGCGGGCTTGAACGCTTTCACATAGGCGGCGGTGTTCGCCAGCCGCTGCCGCAATTCCGCAAAGGTCTTTTCGGTGTCGGGCGTGGTCGGCACCTCGCTTCCGGTCAGCCGCGCGCAGCTCTTGGCGGCGAAGTCGCTAGCGATCTGGATCTGTTTCGTCAGCGGCAGCATGTCCGGATAGAGCCGCGCGTTGAGCAGGACCTCGGGCTGGATTTTCTTCGCCTCGCAATACGCCTCGGCCTTGGTGAGCAGGCCGGAAAGGCTGCCGAGGATCTGCAGGAAGGCGGGAACGGTCGCGTCGTAAAAGGACATCTGATGGCTCTCTGTTGCAGTGAAATAGCGAAGCGTTCCCGAAATGGGGCCGCGGGCGGGTAAATGCAACTCCGATAAGGAATTTTCGCAACGTTCTCAGCCGTCATTGTCCGCGAAGCGGGCGATCCCGTACGCCGCGGCGCTCGTGGAGGCAACCAATGCGCGACACGGATTACTGGATGCCTCGCCTGAAGCCGCCTGAAGCGGGGCATGACAGCGGCGAGAACTATCGCGTCATCGGCAAGCCCGCCGCAGGCGAAGCTTGCGCGCGCGGGCCTCCGCGCATCCGCGCCAACAGTTCCGCGGTCGGCCAGGAATCCGCCGGCAGGCCGTATTTGACCTGCATCGCCTTTACCGCCGTGCGGCTCTGCTGGCCGAGCACGCCGTCGACCTTGCCGACGTCGAAACCGGCGCGCACCAAGAGCTGCTGCAATTCCTTGATCTCGTTGAACGGTAGTTGCGTAACCGCTGCTGCCGGGCGTCGCATCGGCGGCGCGCCCGCGATACGGGCGGCGAGATAGGCCGCGGTGGTGGAATAGATCAGCGAATTATTCCATTCGGTATAAGCCGCGAAATTCGCGTAAGCGAGGAACGCCGGCCCAGTCCTGCCCATCGGCAACAACAGCGACGCCGGCAGCTCGTCGTTCGGCAAACTCCGGCCGTCCGGATAGGTGATCCCAAGCTGCGCCCACTTCGAACGCGGCAACTGAATCGTGAGATCGGCCTGGTCCCACGGTGTCGTCGGCGGCGCGCGCACCTCCTCCAGCCACGGCTCGCCGCGCCGCCATTTCAGTCCCGTCGCGATGTAGTTCGCGGTCGAGCCGATCACGTCGGGCGCGCTGCGCAACAGATCGCGGCGGCCGTCGCCGTCATAGTCGACCGCGTAGGTGACGTAGTGGGTCGGCAAGAATTGCGTCTGTCCCAACTCGCCGGCCCACGAGCCGACCATCTCCTCAGGCGTCAGATCGCCGCGATCGATGACCTTCAGCGCCGCGATGGTCTCGTTCTGGAATCGCTCGGCGCGGCGGCAATCATAGGCGAGCGACACCAGCGAGCGCAGCGTCGGCAGGTTGCCCATGTTGGCGCCGAAGTCGCTTTCCAGCCCCCAGAACGCGGCGATCACCGCCGGCGGCACGCCGTATTCCTTTTCCGCGCGCGCGAACGCTGCGGCGTAGGTCCTGATATGCGCCTGGCCCTGCTGCATGCGAAACGGAGCGGCCATGCGGCCGGCGAACTGCGTGAAGATCTGCCCGAACACGCGCTGGCCGCGGTCGCGGTTGACGATGCCCTGATCGTAGACGAGGTAGGGCGAGGCCTCAGCTATCGTGCGCGGCGACACGCCGGCGGCGACCGCCTGCTGCTTCAGGTCACTGAGGAAGCGATCGAAACTCGCGCCGTTGTGACACGACGCGGCGCGCATGGAAGGAACTGTGGCGGGTCTCGGCGCCACGGCAAGCGGTCGCGACGGCGGGGGAAGGAGTTGCTGGGCGGACGCCGCGGATGAAAGAGCCAGAGATACTGCGACGCTCGCGATCGCAGTTCGAATTCCAAACGAAGGGGTCAGCATTAATATCACCGGCTCGGAATAGGGAAGGGCGCCCCTTCCATACATCAGAGCCGTCAGGCGGGCAAAGGCGCGCTTGCGCCGCGCCCACCATAGTCGCGTTCCGCATCACGGCGCGCGGAGTGCGCGCCTTTGCCCGCCCTACAAATTCCAAGCAGAATTGATCCGCCTCAGTTGGCGGAAGCCACGGGCGTGGCGACGGCAGGCGGGTCCGGATCGAATCCGAACAGATCGACCAGGAACTTGTAATAGTCGGGCATCTTTTCCTTCAAGTTGGCGCGCGTCTTGGGATCGTGCACCGATTCCTTGCCGGCCAGGAAAATGCTGGCGGTGACGGCGAAGAACTCCTTGTCGTTCGCCAGCGCATAGGTGTCCTTCGGGAGCAGGCTCTTTGCCTTGGCGTAGGCGTAGGCACCCTTGATGCCCGCGTTGTCGTAGCCGTTCGGCATCAGCTTGGCATGATAGGCGTGCAGAAATTCGTGCAGCACGATCGGATCTTCCGCGTGGAGCGAGATGTTGGGGCTGAGCATGATGACGCCGGTTCCGGAATTGGCGGCGAGCTGGACAAAGTCCGGGTTGGTCCATTGCTGCTTGTCGTGATCCCAGGTCGTGAGCCCGTGCGATCCGCGGCGATCCCTGTCAGGCACGATAAAGCCGTAACATGCCCAGCCGGCGCCGTTTTCGTCGCACGTCATCTCGCTCGCGATGATCGGCACGGCATGAAAGAATTTCAGCACCCTCGGGCTAAATCCCGCGTTCTCGACCATGTCGAGCTGGCGCTTGAGATTGTCCTCGAGCTTGTCGAAGTCCTTGCGGTCGGCGTATTCCGACAGGTCGTACTTGTAGCCGCGATAGGTCTTGAAGCCCGCCGGCAGCGCCGGCGCCGCGGCGCTATCGGAAGGTTCGACCTGGAGCACGTGCGGTCCAGCGCTCGCGGCATTGCCGCCGAGCGCGAAAGCGAGGATCACCGATAAGGCCAATGCAGCGCGCATGATTATTTCCCCCTGCCGTCCGGTCGTCAGCCGCGAAAGGCGCGATTCTCTGCAAATTGCGGCCGCCGTGACGTTACCCGACCGGTGTTGCGGCGCGGTTAATCCTGCGTCGTCAAACCGTGTTCCGGCTGTTATGCCGGCGTTAACCAAGCGCTGGCCTGCGGACGCGCGCTCGTGAGGGCAGGGGAGGGTGAACTCACAACTCCCGCGCGTTGGAAAACGCAAACGATGACATCCGCCGCGTATTCTCGTCCAGGATCAGGGTCCGGGTGATCGGCGGCTCGGCGCGCTGGCTGCAGTTTTCGCGTTCGCAAAGCCTGCAGTTGACGCCGATCGGCGTGCCTTCGGCCTTTTCCAGGTCCATGCCCGCGGCATAGACGAGTTTTGCGGCGTGGCGGATCTCGCAGCCCAAGCCGATCGCGAAACGCGGCTGCGGCAGGGGATGCGGCGCAACCGGCCTTCGCACCATCTGCGCGATCGAGAAATAGCGCGTGCCGTCGGATAGTTCGATCACCTGCTTCAAGAGCCGGTCGGGCGTGTCGAAGGTCGAATGCACGTTCCACAACGGACAGGTGCCGCCGAATTTCGAGAACGGGAAGGTGCCGGAGGAAAACCGTTTGGAGACGTTGCCGGCGTTGTCGACGCGCAGCAGGAAGAAGGGAATGCCGCGCGCGTTCGGCCGCTGCAGCGTGGTGAGCCGGTGACAGACCTGCTCGAAGCCGGCGTTGAAGCGCTGCGCCAGCACGTGGACGTCGTAGCTCAAGGCTTCCGCGGCGCTCAGGAAGGCGGCATAGGGCATCATCGTGCTGGCGGCGAAATAATTTGCGAGCGTGATGCGGTAGAGCCGTCGCGCCGCGTCGTCGAGCGGGCCGGCGCGCCCGACGATGGTCTCGAAGTGCGCCCCGCATTCGGTGAGCGCGATCTGGAACGCAAGCTGGAACGCGCGGCCCGGTCCGTCCACCAGTTCCGAGATCAGCAGCTGCCGGCGATGGCGGTCGAAGCGGCGCAGCGTCTCGCGCATGACGTCGACCGGCATGATGCGGGTGACGACGGAATGCTTTTCGCGCAAGCGCGCGGCGAGTGCCGCATAAAGTCCCTCGGCCGGCACGTTCAGTTCGTCGCGCAGGGTTTCGGCGGCCTGCTCGAGCTCTCCGAAATAGTTGCGGTTGGCCTCGATCAGGTCGCGCACCCGCTCGATCGGATTGGCTTCGTACGGACTGCCCTCGTTGCGGTCGGCCATCTGTGCGGCGACCAGGGTCTCGCCGCGCCGCGCCTCGGTGTAGGCGGCGTAGAGCCGTTGCAGGGCGTGGGTGACGCCGGGGCAGAGCTCGGCGAGATCGCGCAGTTCCTGCTTCGGCAGGTCGATCTGCCGGAACAGCGGATCGGAGAAGATCTCGTTCAATTCGGCAAAGAAGCGGTCCTCGTCGGCGGTGGCGAGATCGCGCAGATCGAGGTCGTAGGTCTCCGCCAGCCGCAGCAGGATCTGCGCGGTCACCGGACGCTGGTTGCGTTCGATCAGGTTGATGTAGGAGGGCGAAATGCCCAGGCCCTCGGCGATCTGGGTCTGCGACAACCCCAATTGCTGCCGGATGCGCCGGAAACGGGGGCCGACGAACAGCTTTTTCCCGGGCTCGGACATGGCAGCTCTACTGACCTTGTTTATGACAAGAATTACAATATGACAATCATGACATGTTTATATGTTACATGACATCACGATTGGAATACAAGCAGTCTATACGAATTGAGAAGTTTAGCGTTTAGCTCTCGCCACGTTTTGCGATGCACTGTCACGAATGTTGAGATTGGAGACTACAATGGCGAAGACCTTTGAACAGCTGGTTCCGGCGCCCGCGGGGCGTTTCGACGGCATCACCCGTCCCTATAGCCCGACGGAAGTCGAGCGGCTGCGCGGCTCGGTGCCGATCGCCTATACGCTCGCCGAGAAAGGCGCCAACCGGCTCTGGAACTCGCTGAAGACCGAGCCTTATGTCAACTCGCTCGGCGCCGTCACCGGCAACCAGGCGATGCAGCAGGCGCGCGCGGGCCTGCCGGCGATCTATCTCTCGGGCTGGCAGGTTGCGGCCGACGCCAATACGGCGGGTGCGATGTATCCGGACCAGAGCCTCTATCCGGCCAATGCCGGCCCGGAACTGTGCCGTCGCATCAACCGCACCTTCCAGCGTGCCGACCAGATCGAGCACTCCGAAGGCGGCGCCAAGATCGACTGGTTCGTGCCTGTTGTGGCCGATGCCGAAGCCGGTTTCGGCGGTCCCTTGAACGCGTTCGAGATCATGAAGGCCTATATCGAGGCGGGCGCGGCCGGCGTTCATTTCGAGGACCAGCTCGCGTCGGAAAAGAAGTGCGGCCACATGGGCGGCAAGGTGCTGATCCCGACCGCGGCGCATGAGCGCAACCTGATCGCGGCGCGGTTGGCGGCCGACGTTTGCGGCGTGCCGAGCTTCGTGCTGGCGCGCACCGACGCGGAAAGCGCCAAGCTCATCACCGCCGACGTCGACGAGCGCGACCGTGAATTCATCACCGGCGAGCGCACCGCGGAAGGCTTCTTCCGTCTCAAGCCCGGCACCGGTCTCGCTCACTGCATCAAGCGCGGCATCGCGTTCGCGAAGTACGCGGATCTTTTGTGGTGGGAAACCTCGACCCCGAACCTGCAAGAGGCGAAAGAGTTCGCCGATGCCGTGCACAAGGTCTATCCGAACAAGATGCTGGCCTATAACTGCTCGCCCTCGTTCAACTGGGAAGCCAACATCGACAAGGCGACGATCGCGAAATTCCAGCGCGAGATCGGCGCGATGGGGTATAAGTTCCAGTTCGTGACGCTGGCGGGCTTCCACTCGCTCAATCACGGCATGTTTGAGCTGGCGCGCGGCTACAAGACCGAGGGCATGGCGGCGTATTCCCGCCTGCAGCAGGCCGAGTTCGCCTCGGAGAAGTTCGGCTATTCGGCGACGCGCCACCAGCGCGAAGTCGGCACCGGCTATTTCGACCTGGTCTCGACCACCATCACCGGCGGCACCTCGTCGACGACGGCGCTTCACGACTCGACCGAAGCCGCGCAGTTCAAGTCGCACGGTTCGGACATCCAGATTCAGGCAGCTGAATAAAAGGAGGATACGATGACCACAGGCAGCAATTTCTGGGTGATTGGCGGCGAGTTCGGCTCGATGAACTTCCACAAGCTCGTGGAAGGCTCCGCCAGGTCAAAGGTCCGTTCAAGACCCGTAAAGAGGCCGAAGAATGCTGGCGCGAAGTCTCGGAAGAGAACCGCCACATGGCGGGCGTGCGCTTCTCGATCGTGGAAGAGCCGATGCGCGTCTCGGCCTGACCGGCTCATTGCCGGCTCAAACAATAAACGGCCCAAGGACGGGCGGCCCCATCCGGTTTCGACCGGGTGGGGCCGTCTGTCTTCCGCCCTCGCCCCGTTCTTCGGGGATCGCTAGGCGGCCTCGGCCGCCGTTCTTATTGCATAAACGCCGATGCAAAGCATTCGGCATGGGAGGGGCTCTCTCCACGGGCTGTGCGCCAGAAGAGCCCCCTCACCCGCAATTCGCGTGCCCGAATTCGACCTCTCCCCGCAAGAGCGGGGCGAGGTGAAAGACCAAAGACATAAGCCATTGAGAATAAACGCCCTTTGCGCAAGTTATGGTTACTGCTAGGTTAATGGCGTTGGAACGTCAGGACAAAGGCAGCCAGATGTCAGAGGCGCAGAACACCCAAGCCGCCGGCGAGGCCCGGCCGATACGCTTGCGCGATGCGCTGCGGCGGGCGCGGATCGAGGCCGCCGATCGCACCGGCGTCGTGGTCGATCTGCGCGATGCCGAAGTGGCGCGGCTCGAAATCCTGAACGAGGCGCTCGATCCCCTGTTCGCGCAGGTGCCCGAACAGATCGACCTGTTCGATCTCGGCATCAGCCAGGGCGAAACGCCGCGGCTTTGGATCGACGTCGTCGCCCATGTGATGATGGGGCGCGACAAGCGCATCTATCGTTTCGTGCAGGACACCCGCTTCGGCCGCACCGTGATTGCCGAGTCCCATGATGTCGCGGCCATCGTCGGCGCGGTGACCGACTATGTCGCCCGCCGCATGATCGAGCGCGAGCACGCGCTGGCCGCGACCGCGGTGCCGGGGGTGCCGGCGCCGCTTGCCGAGAAGAAAGAACCCCGCCGCCGCGGCCGCTTCTGGCCGTTCGTGCTCGGCTTCATCTTGGGCGTGCTGGCGCTGTTCGGCCTGGCGCTGTTTGCGAGCCTGCAGAATCTCTAGCGCGCGATGAGATTTGGTTCGATCAGTTTGGTCGCGAACTCCGTTCACCTCTCCCGTTGGGAGAGGTCGCGCCGAAGGCGCGGGTGAGGGGGTACGGTCTCTCGTAGCCTTATCCTGCGCATCTTCCACCGTCATTGCGAGAGCGCCACGAACAATCCATCGCGCCGCGTACGCGGCTTTGGATTGCTTCGCTCACCGCACTCTCAAAGTGCCTTTTTTCTTCACCGCAAGCTTCCAATATACTTCTAGCCCTCCTTTGGTAAGCAACCTTGCGTGGCGCATGGAGAGTTCAGGATGCCGAATTCGGAAATACGCTGGCTATGAGGCCGTCAACCCTTACTTCGATCTGGTTCGAGGGGCGCTAGGCGACCTCGTTGATGGCGAGCACTTCTTCGACATCGTTACTGACGACGTCGTCTACGAGGTCCTCTACGACTTCCCCGGTTGGCCTCGCATTATCCAAGGACGCGCCGATCTGATGGCCCGGTTCAAGAGCTATGGTGACAATATCGAGCTTCAATCTGCCGATAAGTTGATCATTCACAAGACAGATAACGGTCGTGTCGTCGTCATCGAATATGAAGTCCGTGGGACCATCCTCGCGACAGGTATGAAGTACAACAATCGTTTTTGCTCAATCATCAAGATTGAAAACCGGAAGATCGAGCACTGGAGAGACTACATGGACTCTCTCGCGGCCTGGAACGCATTGACGGCGCGCACTCGCTAGGCCACGCGTACAGGGCGGATTGGAGTTGACCTGTCTGCCGTAGCTCAAAGAGCGAAGGCGGAAGGTTGATCGTTCCCACCGTCACCGTCCGTCCCTGAGCGGATGGTGGCAAGTGCCGGACGCAGCAAGAACTGTTTTCTGGTCTGCATTGCGCTGTTCACGGCGAGTTCCGGGTTTGCGCTCTACGGCATCGCCGTCGTCGTACCGGCCGTCGGGCAGACCCTCGGCGGCCGGTTGAGCGACAACTTGTCCTGGCACTGGTGCTTTCTCATCAACGTGCGCCGTCGGAGCGGCGATCGCCTGTTACGCGATGGTTGACCTGCTTCGCATCACCCCAGATTCGGACTACTGGTACTTCGCCTGGTCACGTATCTATCTCGGAATCGGCTTGCCCCTTATCTTCATTCCGATCACGACCGCATCCTGGCGCGCGAAGCGGTCATTGTGGATGTTAGATCTCGCTGGCTCGACCTCGTCCGAACAACTTCCTCTCGATGGGCTGGACCGACCTACATTGTCAGTGCCAATTCAAGCGCGCTAGAAATTTTCTCCCAATTGCTTATTCGGAACTGACTTAATGCACGGCGGTGTCATCCGGCAGATCCGTTAGATATGCGTATAGTGCACCCAGTTCTTCATCGTCCATCTTGCCAAGCGTACGCCACGGCATGAGAGTGCCGTCGATCTCATGGCCAGAAGGGTCGGTGCCGGTGCGCAGCGTGGCGATGAATTCCTCGAGCTTCCAATTCTTTACAACGGCAAGGCTCGGTCCGAGCGGTCCAAACTGCCCCGGAACGCCACCCCGGAGATTGGCGCCATGACAGGTACGGCAGTCCTGATAGGAGAGGATATATTCGCCAAATTCGGCGGTCGCCGCCTTGGGCGGAGCGGTGATGGTGCCGTTGAAAACCGGGTTGCCTGCGGGAAGGAGACCTGCACCCATCATGACGAGGCCGAGCGGGTTTAGCTGATCTGGCGGGGTCGGAGTCTGCTGCCCAGCCGCTGGAACGCTTCGGATATAGGCGACGAGGGCATGAATATCGTCATCGCTCAATTTGCTGGCATTGGTGAGCGACATGATAACCAGCCGATGTCCGTCCGCGCCAATGCTATTGCGGATTGCCGGAAGATTTCGCCATCCGACCACCGGCTCAATTGCCCCGCTGGCGTCAGGTTGGCCGCGATGAAGCGGCCTATCGGCATGGGCAAGTGCTCGCCGAGGTTTCTTCCCCCCGTGAGCGTGCCCGCGCTAGAGTGGCATGCATCGCAAAATCCAGAGGCGATCGTTTGCCCGCGGTGAAGTTGCTCGGATGAAATGGCAACCTTGATGTCAGGCACGGGCGCATGCCGTGCCGACAACCTTGAAAGGCCCGCGGCCATGAAGACGGCGGCCATGGCAAATGCTGCAGCCGCCATTCCCGTCAAGCTTACGCCTGCCCATTTAATAAGGCGGCGTTTGAACCGCCAGGTCCGAATGGCCAAAAAGACGAGCGCTGCGGGAAGGACGACAAGAATTGTCAGGCAAAGCGTATTCAGCACCATGTTCCTCGAAATTTCCGCTTTTTGGGAAGGCAGTTTAGGTGTTGCTCCGGGATCTGATCAGACCTTGGCTCGGCGCTTCAATTGTTGGTGGGAAGCCGGCAGAGGGGCCGCGAAACCATTCCACGACACGTCGTACACATCAAAACGACCTTCAATCACATGAGACAGCTCGTCCTCACGCGAATGCACGTGTGGACGAGGTTCATTCCCCGGCTTTAGACGGCCTCCATCAGGCAATATGATCCGTCGGCTTCTCTGCCTCTGCCAGATACGTTATCAAACTTCCCATGTGCCACCTCGAGACATCAAGGGACGGAGCGCGCTTGAAAGCTGACAGCGTCGATGAATGAGACATGGTTTTTTCCGCGCGCCAATCGCGCAGCATGATCGCGGCGCGGCGTGCGGTTATAGGCTTGGAGAAAGCCCAGGCCTTAGGCCCTGAGCGTCATTTCATTTGTCTGTTCGCGCACTAGCCCGGACGGATAGGCGCTTGGGGGATGACCAAAGCGTTCGCGAAATTTGCGCGAAAAGTGAGCGTAGTCGATAAAACCGCAAGTATACGCAATTTCGCCAAGAGGCTCCCCCGTCTTCAACAACGAGCGGCGTCGAAGTAGACGCGATGCATGTTCAAGGCGAACCAAGTAAATGTAGTGACTGCAGGTGGTGCCGCGCGCAGTGAAGAGCTTTTGAAGATAACGTACAGAGATTCCGCATTCGGCCGCGACAATAGAGGGAGTCAGGTCGGTATCGGCGAAGTGGGTTTTGATCACGCTGCAGATCCGGGCAAATAACTTATCAGTATGGGTCGGGACGCGCGCACTGGCGGGCGGTGCAAAGAGGGCGGCGAGGAGGTCAAAGACAACCTGTTGCATATGGGGCTCTGACAATTCGGGCGAGCGCGCCTTCTCCTGGAAGGCTTCGGTCATCAGCTGCAACAGCAGGCGGTTGGCGACAGTCCTCCCCCGATGGAGGGCGCCCATGGGTTCGAAGCCCAAATGAGAGACAAGCTGCCTGCGCGGCAAATGAAGAGCCATATGGCGAGCGACGCCTGGCTCGTTGAAGACCGTCACCGGGCGCGTGGGGTCGACGAGTATCAGTTCCCCCGTGGTCAGCTCGAGAAGCCTATCCTTGTGGTCGATGGCTGACCGACCCGACACCTGGAAGATCAGGCTGTAGTCCTCGAGACCATCAAGACGCGCGTGTCGCGGCGTGCGATCGACTTTCGCGATATTGCTGCCTGCACTGATTGCGGTCAAGCCGTAAAGACTAAAGGTGTGAAACCAGCCTATGAAGGAATTTGGGTCAATTCCGGAGAGATCATGTGCGCAAGCCATGTCCGGCGACGACCTCCACTCATCGCTGTTTAGCGTCGTTTGAAATTGATCTGTTCCACCTTCGGTCATTGTTCCTCTTCGGCGGTTTCGGAGAAGATCGGCTCTCTCATGCGATAATTGACCTCCGTTTTTGTGACAGCATCGAACAAATCTTCGTCAAACCGAGGTGTTTCAGGCAGGTCAACGGCGTTCACTGGCGGACCGCAGCATCCATTCTGATCAGAAGGACGGGTCAAATGCTTAGAGCCGAGCAGCCAACGGCCGCGAAACACACAATTCTGCGGCCCAGTTGACCAGATCCGGCGCAGTGCGCAAATAGACAAGTCAAATCGCGCTTCCCGACTAGGGCCGGGTTTGAGCAAAGCGTATGCTGCGCGTTGCTCAAAATCCGTGCCACGTCGCAACAAAAGGTCTAAATGTTTTTCATCGCTCTTCTGAGCGCCCGATCAAGTATTTCGTAGCTGCGATGATCCCTCGGCTCACCTATTTGCGTGGTTCGCTAGTTGGATGGAGGCTGGGTGGATGACCAAACCGCGCGCGAAACTTACGGGAAAAATGAGCGTAATCGAGAAAGCCGCTCGCGTAGGCGATATCGCTGAGAGTTTGGTCGCTCTGCAATGCCGCGCGGCGGGCAATCAGACGCGAAGCATGATCCAGCCGCAGCGACTGGATGAAGCGGCCGCAGGTCATACCGCGAGCGATGAACAGCTTCTGGAGGTAGCGGGCGGATATCCCGGCATCGGCTGCGACGTTAGAAGGAGACAGATCGGGTTCCGCAAATCGTTCTCTGATCATATGGCAGATGAAGGCGAACAGCTTCTCGGTATGTGAGGACACCGGCTGCTGTTCAGGCGTCGAAAACGCCGCTGCCAGGAGATCGTAGATGGCGAGGCGCAGATGAGGCTCGGCGGTGTCGAACGGTTGCTCCTGATCTTCGACGGCTTCGGAAATGAGTTGGAAAAGCAGCCGACTGGCGATCGTCCGGCGACCCAGGAGACCTCCCGCGGGTTCAAAGCCAAGATGAGAAACGAGCTGTCGGCGAGGCAAATGGAGCAACAGATGCTGTGCCATGCCGGCTTCCCGGAACACCGTCCCGCGGCGTGTCGGATCAAGCAGGACCACGTCGCCGACCGCAAGTTCGATCTGCGTGTCGTTATGGTCGAGCGCGGAGGAGCCGACGAGTGGAATCATCGCGCTGTAATCTTCCGGCCCGTCAAGACGCGCGTGCTGTTGCGTGCGCTCAATCCTCGGTATGTTGCACGCCCAGTCAAACGCCTGCAGGCCATATATGTTCAAGGGACGCAGCCAGCCGACGAAGGCGCCTGGGTCCACACCAACCGGATCGTTAGCACACACGAGGCGGCTAGCAGATATCCACTCCTCGCTACTACGCGAAGCAAAGGGCGCGCCCTCGGCGATATCGACCATGGTGCCTCCTCGATCTGCCACGACGAAGGGTAGTCGTGCTGCGGCATGCGCGACAAACTTTTTGCATACCGATGCAGAGCCGCCAATACGGAATTGCCCACAGTCGTAAGGCTCACAGGAAAGTGTTTCCTCACCGGTGAGAATAGTAATCGTAGCCCCTGCCACACCGGCATCAACGGCCCGACCGTCCGGCCTCGCGAAGGAAGTGCGCAAATAGGCAAGTCAAGGGGCGCTAATGCGCAACGACGAACCGGTCTCCGATAGATATGACTGGTCCGGCTTGAGCGTGATGAAATGCGCCTGACTAGAATGGAATGGGCGCCGTCATTCGACTGAGCTTCCTCGAAGGCAGGACGGAAGAGACCTATGCAAATCGAAAGCTTAAAATTATATCATGGCGCAGCCAGCCGTAGCGCGCGAGTAAGGTGGCTCCTGCATGAGCTCATCGGCGACGCATTCGAGCTGCGCCGCGTCTCCCTGAATGACGCCGATCAGTACGAGCCTGAATATTTGGCCGTCAATCCCAACCATGCGGTGCCCGTACTGGAGATAACTCTTCGAGACGGCGCAGCCATGACGATGATTGAAAGCGGAGCGATGGTCGCGTTGCTGGCCGACGCGTATCCGGACCAACGCCTCGCGCCGCCTTCCAGCAGCTTTCGCGAGCGGGCAGATTATTTACAAATGCTTCATTTTGGCAGTGCTTCGATGGATATGATGTTGTGGCAAGTCAAGATTTCACGAGGACGTGCTGAACGAGTCGGAGCGTGACGAGAGAACTGCGACACGCTATCGCAGGAAATTCGTCGACGAGGTCGAGCCACAGTTGCGCAAGCGGCTGGAGCGCCATCCATTCATCTGTGGTAACGGCTTTCTCGCGGTCGACTGCGTGATCGCCCACAACGTCATGTGGGCGAAGCTCTACGGACTTTGCGAGTCCCCCGTCTTCGCGGATTACGTTGCCCGGCTGGCTGAACGCCCCGCCTTCGCCAAGACTTTCTCCGACCTGCACCTTTTCACCAAGGTGCTGCCCCCCGGAAGTCGGGCGATTGAACGGTTCACCGGCTGACGATCGCCGGCAAAAGAATACTCACGATAGGCCTCGGCCGATCGGGGACGAATTGTAGTTGTTGCGAGATCACGATGACGAATCCAATTCGAAGAAAGGCGATAATCTTCGGAGCCGGCATGGCCGGTCTCCGAGGAGGGCAACGTGCTGAAGCGAGGCGCTCTGCCAGTCGCACCGGACGCGCGCGGGCACCCCCATTGGAGGGAAGCTTCTTCGAGTTGAGCTAAGCGTTTTGAAAAGAATGCGAAGCCGTGTCTGGTTGCCGGAACGCCTGCCGCGAGCCCGTGGATCTTCCGTCGCCGTTACAAGCGCAACCCGATTGCGCGCGCTGACATCGTTCGGTAACGCGGCCGCTGGATATGTCGCTTGGGCGGTCGATGGTGACCACAATTGGATGGTAGTGCGGCCCGGCATCGACGTTCGAGGCCGGCGTCTTGAACAGGTGAGGCTATTGAATGGAAGCAATGTCCAACGATGCCGCGTTGCGTCAGAGCGACGCGGCCGGAGCTCTGCACCATGAACGTATGCTGCAGATGATTACTGGCTTTTGGGTCACGCAGATCGTCCACGCCGTCGCCAAGTACCGCATCGCCGATGAACTGGCGAAGGGGCCGGCGACCGCCGTCGAAATCGCGTCCCGCCGGTCTATGCATCCGGATGCGACGGTTCGGCTGCTGAGAGCGTGCGCCTCGCTTGGCCTCGTGACGTGGGAGGCTCCGTCGCGGTTCACGGGCACGGCGTTGCTCGATACGCTACGTCGAGACGCTCCGGGCTCTCTTTGGGGAGCAGCGATTTCGCAGGCGGCGCCAGGTCACTGGCTTCCCTGGGGCAACTTTGTCGAGGCCATCAGCACAGGTGAGCGGCAGACTATCGCAACGCTCGGCGGCGAGATCTGGGAGCATTACGCCAAAATGCCTGCGGAGGCCGAAGCCTTCACGGCTTCGATGAGTGGGTTGACGGCGATGGTCGCGGAGGAAGCGGCCACGGTGATCGATATAGGTTCGAGCAAGGTCGCCGTCGACATTGGCGGTGCTGCCGGCGCGCTGGTCCACGCGCTCATGCTCGGAAATCCGAAGCTCCACGGCATCGTGTTGGACCTGCCGAATGTGGTTCCAGACGCCGTCGCGGCTGCTGAAAAGCTTGGACTTGAACAGAGCTTCTCGGGGATTTGCGGAGATTTCTTGGTTTCCGTGCCGGAGGCCGATCTCTATCTTCTGAAGTTCATACTGCACGATTGGAATGACGCCTCATGCGTGCAAATTCTCGAAAACTGCAGGCGTGCAATGTTGCCCGGAGGCCGCGTGGCGGTTATCGAGCTCCAGCTGGGCCCGATGAATGAGCCGGGGTTGGCGCCGCTGATGGACCTCAATATGTTGGTCATGCTCACGGGAAGAGAACGCATTCTTTCTGAATATGAGGCGCTATTCGCGGCAGCGGGCTTGAATTCTCGTAAAGGTGACGCGCCTGCGGTCAAGAATGATGGTCATGGCGGCAACCGCGGGATCGAGCTGAGCGATCCTGTCGTTGAGACTGCCGGTGCACGATAAATGTGGAGCGCGGTCCGGGTAACACCACAAATGCCGTTCACATAGCTGACGCGTCTGCGAGTGAGAGTTTCGCGATATTTTCCCGCGCTTCTCATCCAAGCGACGAGCTCCGCATGGTGGGATAAGATCGCAGGGTAAGCCTGTCATTGGTCATGTTGCGTGATGCCGGCGGGACTTATGGACCCGTGCGGTCTGGACGGAAGCATCGGCGATAACGTCCTTCATGCGATCGGGCATCCACAGTCAGCCGTGCCTGCTTGTTGGATTGGTGCGACGGGCTTCGTCGCCGATCGGGTTCAGGACTCGCGCTTTTCCCGGTCGCAGTTCAACATCGCGGCAATGTGACTGACGGTAAATCCTGCTTCTGCTAGCACTGCTGCAGTGCAAGATAAGTTTCGTATACCAATTCATTTTTTTAATTTTAGTTCCAGAAAACTACAAACGATTCAAAGGACTGCGATTGTGGCGACGAACCGTGATGAGCAACTGGCGCGGGCTGAATTGAACAGGATCGCACGGGACGGCGTTGAGGCGTCCGGTCCATCCGGGCCGCGGCTCGTTAGCGAACGAGGCCAGCCGACACGGGTCCTGATCGTCGAGGACGATCAGACCATGCGCAATCTCGTGGTCAACTATCTCGAAGAACACGACATCGACGCTGCGTCGGCTTTCGGGCACGACGAGGTTACGCGCATGCTTGCCAGCGACGCGCCCAGCCTGGTGATCCTGGATCTGCGCCTTGGCCAGGAAGACGGGCTTGATCTGCTGCGCGAAATTCGATCGCGTTCCGATGTTCCGGTGATCATCACTACCGGTCACCGTCGCGACGAAATCGACCGGGTCGTTGGCCTCGAATTGGGCGCCGACGACTATATCACCAAGCCGTTCGGTCTGAGGGAATTGCTGGCGCGCATCAGGGCGGTGCTGCGCCGCCGGGAAGCGGTGGTGGCCGCGGTCCAGCGCGAGCCGGAAAGAGGCCGCTGCCGATTCGGCGGCTGGCAGCTCGATCGGCGAAACCGGCGCCTCAGTGATCAGAGCGGAGCTGCTGTCGCGCTGACCAAGGGCGAATATGCGCTGCTGCTGGCGTTTCTCGATGCGCCGCAGCGACCGCTGTCCCGCGAGCATCTGCTGCAGGCGACCCGTATCCACGAGGACGTCTTCGACCGCAGCATCGACGTGCAGGTCCTGCGCCTGAGGCGCAAGCTGGAGACCACCCCAACGCGCCGCGCGTGATCCTAACGGAGCGCGGCGTCGGCTACGTGTTTGCGCTGCCCGTCGAACCGCTGTGATGGCGCACGCTCGAACGATGAGGCGAACCGGACGATATACCGCCCAATGGCGGGTTCCATTACAGCCGTAGCCGGAATGTCCCGCGTTGGAATGTTGCGGCAACATGCACTTGGCAGAATCTCCCGTGCCAATACTTCTTGGGAGATTTCAATGACGCGCGAAAACCAGCCGCTCGGAGCTCGATCGCCGTTCGCACGCGGCCCGCGCAGAGCGGTAAGAAGAATATCTCGGATATTTCCCGCGACGAATGCGGGCGCAACGTCTGCCGGACAATCGAAAGTCGCAGACCTCCGTGCCTACCGGCAAATTTGCCGGCCGGTCGTCTGGATCGGCCCAACGGCGATGATAGCGCGCGCCCGACGTCCTCCGCAGGAGTTACGTGGTGGCGCGCGGCCACGGCGACGGCATCCGGATGGATGATGAAGATGTTTGGCGTTGCCGCATGCGGCGAGGCCGGATTTTCGGGCTTTCTGCTCGCCGCCATGTCATGGATCGCCGCGGAGATTCTCGAGGGCTGCGCGACCTATGCCCAGGCCATGTATCCGATCCCCTTGGAGCCCCCGGATCGGTTTGATGCGGCGGACGGGCAGAAACCTCACGTCGAGGATTCGAATCAAGCCAAGATCGTCGTGATTCGTGGAGATCGTCGTGCATGATGCTGCTGGAATCGCCGGCCTCGCCCGGCGTTTCCTTCTGGAAATATTGGCGGCGTCCAAGCTGATCAACAAGCTCAACCGGCCGCCGACCTGCCTGGTGCTGCTGGCTGCTGCTGGCGAGCGGCGCGGTCGGGCGCTGTTCCGAATTGCAGCTTTCGAGTGCAAAGCCGCTCGCCGATCAGGAACCGATCACTCCGATTCCGCCGCCGCCCGCCGCCGACCCGCGAAAGCTGGCGCTTGGAGAGCGTCTGTTCGGCGACCCGCGGCTGTCCGGTGACGGCAAGCTCGCATGCTCGTCCTGTCACGACCTCGCAACCAACGGCGCCAGCGCCGGACGAAACACGATCGCCCATGACGGGTCGAAAGCTCCCTTCGATACGCTGACGGTATTCAACGCGGCGCTCAGCTTTCGACTGAACTGGGAGGGCAACTATCGCGGACTCGCCGAGCAGGCGGAGTCGTCGCTGGAAAATCAGACGAACATGCACACCAACGTTGACGAGGTGCTCGGCAAGCTGAATGCCGATGCGGAAATGGTGCAACAGTTCCACGCGGCCTATGGGCGCGCGCCGGATCGGACGAGTTTTCTGGACGCGCTGGTGACTTTCGAAAAGTCGCTGCTCACGCCGGGAAGCCGGTTCGACCGCTGGCTCGACGGCGATGCCTCGGCGCTGTCGGCCGCTGAATTGGACGGCTACCAAATCTTCAAATCGCTCGGCTGCAGTTCTTGCCATCAGGGCGTGAATGTCGGCGGCAATCTGTTCGAACGCCAGGGCATTTTCCGTCCGCTCGTGGCGGCAAAGCCCGGGATCGTCCGGGTGCCCAGCCTGCGCAATGTGGCGGCGACGGCGCCTTATTTTCATGATGGCTCCGCGTCGACCCTCGAGGAGGCCGTGCGCAGGATGGGATCGGCGCAGCTCGACTGGACGCTGTCGGATCAACAAATCGTTTCGATCGTAGCCTTCCTGCGGACGCTGACCGGGACTTATCGCGGCAAACCTGTCGTCGGGGCTTCGCCATGAAGATAGCTCCGGCCGTCGCCATCGTGCCTGTCGCCGTTCTGCTGCTCACCTGGCTGTCGCTGCGCGCGATCAATCCGGATGCGGAACTGTTCGATCAGGCGATCGGCGAGATCGACCGTTTCGCGATGATGGAAAACGCGCTGTACCGCGATGTCTACAGCGCGCGCATCGGCACATTGCGCAACTACGATCCGTTGGTTCGGGAAATCGACGCCTTGTACCGCTTCGCTCGACCGACTGCGCGAGACCGCCGCCATCGACGCCGAGACGGCGGCCGCGGTCGATCAACTCGCCGCATCCGTCGGCCGTCAGGAAGAGCTGGTCGAACGGTTCAAGACCTGCAATGCCCTGTTGCACAACTCCCTTTCGCTGTTCGGACGGCTGAGCGTCAGCCTCGCCTCGTCGAACCTGGGCCCCGCCGCGAGCGCGGCGGCGGCTGCGATGTTGCAGCTGACGCTCGATACCTCGGCGGCGGCCGCGCGCGAGGTCGAGGACCGGTTGGATGAACTCGCCAAACAGGCGGCGTCGTCCGATAACGACTTCGTCCAAGCCATGCTGGCGCATGGAAGGCTGCTCCATGACCTTCTGCCCGCGGTCGACGACAACTTGAAAGCCATCCGCGCCGTGCCGCGCAGGCCTGACCAAGAGGCTCTTCGTGCGATGCTCCTGGCGCGCAAGAGCGCATCGCGGACCGCGGCGCGCAACTGCGTTGGCTGCTGTACGCGATATCGCTGCTTCTGGTCGGCTGCCTCGTTCACTTTGGCTTGCAGCTGAGGGCCCGGGCGAACGCGCTTCGGCGCCGGGCGGCGTTCGAGCATGCGATCGCCGGCATTTCGATGCGCTTCATCAACGCGCAGCCGCAAGACATTTCGGCCGAGATCGACCGGGCGCTCTCCGCCATGGCGGAGTGCATCGGCTGCGATCGGGCTTACTTCGTGTCGGCCGGCCCGGCACCGCGGCGTCACCTCTGGCACAGGCCGGGAAGCGATTTCTCGCCGGGCTGGCCGGATCGCGCCTACGAGCTTGCGGCTCGCCTCAGCAACCCCGTCGGCGAAGTTCTCCACGTCCCCTACGTCGTTCGGATGCCGCCGGGCGAAAACAAGGATGCCTGTCTCGCCTTTGGTCTCGGGGGGTGGGCCTGCGTGACCAATGTCGACCAGACGGCGCCCGCGTGGCGTTGGGCTTCGATGCGATCCGCCGGCCCTGTCGAATCACTGCTCCCGGCGAACTCAGTCTGCTGCCTATGGCGCTCGACACCATCGTTCACGCGATTGCCCGGCAAACCATGGAAAGGGAACGCGCGCGGCTGGAAGCGCGGCTGCAGCAGGCGCGTCGGCTGGAAACCTTGGGGACGTTCAGCAGCGGTATTGCACATAACTTCAACAACATCCTCGGCGGGATTATCGGCCATTCCGAAGTGATCGAAGAGCGCCTTGGTTCGGACGCGCGGCTTAGCAGCAATCTCGGCGGGATCCGGCGGGCCGCGGAGCGCGCGCGCGATCTGGTCGATCAGATTCTGGCCTTCGGGCGCCGCCGCGACGCCCATCGCGAGCCCTTGAGCGTGCGCGCGTTGGTTGCCGAGGCCCGCTCGCTGCTGAATGTGTCCCTGCCGTCAGGAATTGTTCTCTCGATCGACGAATCGTCGCCGGACGCGGTAGTGTCGGGCGAGCCGTCGCAATTGCAGCAGGTCATTCTCAATCTCTGCAACAATGCGGCCCAAGCGATGGAAAATAGCGGGCGCATCGAGGTCGACGCGGCGATGCGCGACGTCGACATGGCGCGTTCGCTCACGCACGGTGAGCTTCGAGCTGGCCGCCATGTGTGCATCGCGGTCACCGACGCCGGCCGCGGCATGGACCAGACGACCCTGGCGCGCATCTTCGAGCCGTTCTTCACCACACGTCCGACGGCAACGGCCTCGGACTATCAACGGTCCGCGAGATCGTGCGCGAGCACGGCGGGGCGATCAACGTCACCAGCGCGCCGGGCAAGGGCAGTCGTCTCGAGGTGTGGCTGCCGTGCATGCAGGGGAAGGTGCAGCGGGCGGAAGTGGATATGATGACGTTGCCGCTCGGCCGCGGCGAAACAGTGCTGGTTGTTGCGGCGGACCAGGCTCGCTTGCTGCGGGACGAAGAGATGCTGGCGGCGCTCGGCTACGAGCCGGTTGGATTTGTGACCGCTGACGCGGCGGTGGCCGCCTGCCGGACCAGACCGGAGCGGTTCGACGCGCTGGTTGTCGGCCATTTCGGGTCGGCGATCGCGTCGCTGCAACTGGCGGCGGCGCTGCATGATGCGGCGCCCGATCTGCCGATCGTACTGGCGGCGAAGTTCGCCCAGGAGATCGACACAGATACGTTGCTGGCAGCCGGTATCGCGGACGTCGTGCATTGGCCGATTGTGGCCGCGGAAATCGCGCCGGCGCTGCACCACTGTCTGACGCAAACACGATTCGACGCGGCCACCACGCCAGGCAACGCGCGCGGAGCGCGTGCCCTGGCCCACTGAATCATTCGCGCGCAGCCCATGAGCATCGATGTGCGGGCCGCCGCCCGCCGCTCGCACTCGGCCTGCCTATGCGACCTCGCCAGCACGTCCATCTGCTTGGTCGAACAATCTCTCTTGTCCATTACGGTCGTAACCCGTTCGCCGGATCTCGAAATCGTGGCGTAACGGGTGGGGACCAGAGTGCTCGTCGCCTGGACACGTAAAGGAGATGAACGGTGAATATTCCGATGGATGGGGCTGCGGCCACGACGTCGCTGAGGGTGCGCGTCAATCGCGAGCGCTGCCAGGGTCACGCGCGCTGCGTCGCTCTCGCGCCCGAGCTCTTTGTGGTCGATGCCTTCGGCGAGGCCCGTGAAATTGCCGACGGTTGGGTTTCCTCGACCCTTGAAGGCAAGGCCTGGCTCGCGAGGGCCAACTGTCCGGAGCTCGCGATTGATATCGAGCGCGCGGGAGAATCTGCATGACCAGGCGAGCACCCGTGGCCGATTGGGCAAGCGATTTCGATCATCTCGATCCCGCCTTTGTCGAAAACCCATATCCGATCTGGGACGAGTTGCGGCGGAAATGTCCAATAGCTCACACCGAACGCTTCTCGGGTGTGTATCTTCCGTTGCGCTATGAGGACATTCGCACCGTCGCTTATGACCCGGAGCATTTCTCCTCACGTCGTATTTTCGTGCGCGAGGACCAGCCACCGCTCCGGCGTGCACCGCCGATCACTTCGGATCCGCCTGAACACCGCGCTGAACGAAAGATCCTGTTGCCCGCATTCACGCCGGCGGCGATCCAGAAGCTCGAGCCGCGGACACGAGCGGCATGCCGCGAATTGCTGCAGGCCCTTTCGAACGGAGGCGGATGTGACGGCGCGGTCGACTACGCGCAGGAAATTCCGGTGCGCGTGATCGCCCACATGCTCGGCATTTCCCGGCACGCCGGCGACCAGTTTCGGAAATGGATTCACGAATTCTTCGAGCTGGGCGTTACGGATGCCGCAATACTCGAGCGCGTCGTCTCTGAAGTGAGCGCGTTCTTCAACCAGGAAATCGTCGCGCGTCGCGCGTCGCCCGGCGATGATCTGATCAGCTATCTGCTCAACGCCCGCATCGACGGGCGGCCGCTCGGTGACGACGATATCAACGGAACGCTGCGCCTGCTGCTGTTCGCGGGTATCGACACTACCTGGAGCGCGATCGGAACCTGCTTATGGCATCTCGCCACCCACGCCGACGATCGCAGGCGCCTGGTCGACGACCCGCAACTGATCCCGACCGCGGTTGAAGAGTTCCTGCGCGCCTATGCTCCGGTGACCATGGCGCGTGAAATCGTCAAGGACGCCGAGATCGACGGATGCCGTTTCAAGCAAGGCGAGATGGTGATGTTGGCATTTGGCGCGGCCAATCGCGACCCGGCGATGTTTCCGGATGCCGACCGGGTCATCCTCGATCGTGCCGTCAACCGGCACGCGGCCTTCGGCCTTGGCATTCATCGGTGCATCGGCTCGACGCTGGCGCGGATGGAAATGCGCGTCGCGCTCGAGGAATGGCTCGGCAAATTCCCCGATTTCGTGTTGACGCCCGGAGCGGTCGTCAAATGGTCGGCAGGAACGGTACGTGGGCCGCGGCAGCTTCCAATCACACTTGGACCTCGACGAAGATGATCACAACTCGTGTCCCTGGACAACCGAAGGTGGCGGCAGATCCGTTATCCTCTCCGCGGCTATCTCGTCGCCGTGTCCTCGCCGGTGCCGCCGCGTTTGCCGCAACGGGATTTTTGCCATGCTGCGAAGCGCACGCGCAAGGCAGCCGGGCCAGGGTGATCGATACCCACCATCATTTCTATCCGCCGGACTATCAGAAGGCCTGGCTCGATTGGGAGGACGCGCGCAAAATTCCGCACTTCGCAAACCAGGTCGGGTGGACGCAGGAGAAGGCGATCGAAGACCTTGACAAGAACGGGATCGCAACCGCCGTGCTCTCGATCGCGTCGACGCCTGGCACTTGGTTCGGCCTCGATGCGGCGGGCGCCGAAAGAATGGTGCGGATCTGCAACGACTACGGCGCCGAGATGACACGCGATCACAAAGGCCGCTTCGGTCTGTTCGCGACGCTTTCGATGCTCGACGTCGACGCCACGCTGAAGGAGATCGAGTACGCCTTCGATACCCTGAATGCCGACGGCGTCGGCCTGCAGACCAACTACGGCGACAAATGGCTCGGTCACGACTTCTACCAGCCGGTGTTCGAAGAACTCAACCGCCGCAAGGCGGTGGTCTATGTCCATCCTTTGGTGGCGAATTGTTGCGGGCAGCTCAGTGTCGGCGCCTTCCCGGCGGTGATCGAGGTGCCGCACGATACGACGCGCGCCGTCACCAGCCTGCTGCTCAGCGGCACGCTCGCCCGGCTGCGCGATATCAGGTGGCTTTTCTCCCATGCCGGCGGAACGATTCCGATGCTCGCAGGCCGGATCGCGGCATTTTACGACCGGGCTCGCACCGCCAGCAGCTTCGCGCCCGACGGCATCGAGGCTGAGCTTCGCAGGCTCCATTACGACACGGCCAATGCCACCAGTGCGCCGGCGATGACGGCGCTGATGGAGTTTGTGCCGACAACCCAGATCACGTTCGGCTCCGACTATCCGTACTTCCCGCTCAGTCAGCTCGAAGCGCTGAGGAAGATGTGGCTGCCGTTCGAGGACGAGCGGGCGATCGAAAGCGGCAATGCGGCGCGGCTCATTCCGAGGCTGAAGGGTTGATGGTAGGCGGCTTGTTTGCACAACAGCGGCGCTGAGCGCCGATGGTGTTTACAACCTTGAAGCAGAATGTTCTCGAAGCGATATATGCTTGGGGACACCAGGCCTGCGGCACGTGCGCGATAATGTCGCTTTCGTCGCCGGTCGGAACATAGATCGTGCCGCTGCGCTGGCGAGCGCCGCCAACGTCGCGCCGGGCGTAAGCGACAGCGAAATTGTGTTGAGCACGATGGTCTCGCCGTAACCCGCGCTGACATTCGAGATCACCAACCCCGTGTTATCTTTCGTATGGGCCGTCATGGCCGCCTGCGCTCGCCCAGATAAACTCGGCGCACTTGCCAGTCGCGCGCGATCAACGATCACGCTTGGCCAGCCGGCCGCCGGGCAGGGTTCGCCAATGAACTTTACGCTGGATCCTCCTGGAGTTCGCGATGACCATGCCAATTCGTGCAGCGCTCCATTTGCGGGTCTCCACCGGCCGGCAGACCGAGAACGACCTCTCGATCCCTCCAGCAAGTCCCGGTCGATCCCGCTCAAATCGCTCATCAGTTCCACCAAGTCGTCGCGGCTGCGAGCGTGATCAAACCTCAGCCCGAAGGCATAATTTCTCTTCGATCCAACAACCACAACCTTGGCACGAATGCTCGTTGATCTAAATCAAGAGCGCTCGCCGCCAATCGATGAAAATTGATTATGTGGCGACAACGCTTTGATCTAACCAAACAAGAGAAACGGCATCGAGTTTCGTCCGTCCGGTTGCCTCTCCGCTGAGGAGTGCGGTGTTTTGGCAAGAGGGTATTTTGCGTCCGCAATTGCCCGATGACAGGATCGTGCAAAGCGCCAAACCATCGAAAAGAGGTGAAGTGATGCCGGATCATTCGCTCAAGGGAGCCAAGGCGGTGATCTCCCGCGACGCGCTTGAGCAGCTAATCGAAGCCCTCGCTGCCGACAATTACCGGGTGTTGGGCCCTACGGTGCGAGATGGGGCGATTGTCTATGACGAGGTCGCGCGCGTTCGCGACTTGCCGACCGGATGGACCGATCGTCAGGAGGCCGGGCGCTATCACCTGGAGCGTCGTGAGGACAATGCCTTTTTCGGTTTTGCCGTCGGTCCGCACTCCTGGAAACAATTTCTGCATCCGCCGATCGAAACGCTCTGGACCGCGCACCAGGGTGACGATGGCATTACGATTACGACCCCAAGGTCGGAAACCCGAAGATTTGCCTTCATCGGCGTGCGCGCCTGCGAACTGCACGCCATCGCCATCCAGGACCGCGTCTTCCTGGATGGACCGTACCGTGACGTGGCTTACGGGATGCGGCGGCAGGACGCGTTTATCGTCGCCGTCAACTGCGGGGAGGCCGGAGGCACCTGCTTCTGTGTTTCGATGGGAACGGGACCAAAGGCCGACGCGGGCTTCGACCTTGCGTTGACCGAGATGATCGATGAGGCGCACCACGAATTTCTGGTGGAGGTGGGAAGCGAAGCCGGCGGCAATCTGCTTGACCGATTACCCCATCGCTCCGCATCCGGTGCTGATCTCTTGCTTGGTGAAGAGGTCATGGCGCGCACGCGGAGCAAGATGGGACGCACGCTGGAAACGGACGGCCTGAAGGAGTTGCTTCAGGCCAATTTGACCCATCCTCGCTGGGATGAAGTCGCGGAGCGCTGCCTCACCTGCGGCAACTGCACGTCGGTTTGCCCCACCTGTTTCTGCACGACCGTGGAGGATCACAGCGATCTCATGGGCACGTCAGCCGAGCGCGTCCGCAAGTGGGATTCCTGTTTCACCATGGATTTTTCCTATATCCATGGCGGCAGCGTGCGGAAAACCGGCAGTTCGCGCTATCGGCAATGGATCACGCACAAGCTTGCGAGCTGGATCGATCAGTTCGGAACTTCCGGCTGCGTGGGTTGCGGGCGCTGTATCACCTGGTGTCCGGTTGGCATCGACATCACGGCGGAAGCAGCCGCCATCAGGGAGAACCCGCAAGCGACAAAGGGAGAACCGCATGAAGGGGCTTGAGGACATTCTTCGAGAGCATTCCTTTTTCGCCGGCTTTGCGCCGGAGTACAGTGAGCTGGTTGCAGGTTGCGCCCGGAATCATCGGTTCGATGTGGACGATTATCTGTTTCGCGAAGGCGATCCCGCGAACGAATTCTTTCTGATCCGCCATGGCAAGGTGTCCCTCGAGATTGTGGCTCCGGGACAGCCGCCGATCGTTTTTGCGACGCTCGGCGAGGGTGAGATCGTTGGCGCCGCCTGGCTGGTCCCGCCCTATCGCTGGACCTTCGACGCTCGCGCCGTCGAACTGGTCCGCGCGATCGGTATTGATGCCGCGTGCCTGCGCGGGAAATGCGAGGCGGATCACCATCTCGGCTACGAGATGATGAAGCGCTTCCTGCCCGTCATCGTGAAGCAGCTCCAGGCGACGCAGCTTCAAATACTCGATGTTTACGGGACGCGCTGACATGGTTTCGGAAAGCGCCTTTCCGACGACAACATTTCCCGACCCCTTCGTTCCGCAGATTTATCGCGTCGGCAGCTCGCGGCGCGAACTGCCGGACACGGTGACGCTGGAGATCGTCCCTCGCGCCGGAAGGCGGCCGGCATTCAGCCCTGGGCAATTCAACATGATCTATGTTTTCGGCGTTGGCGAAATCGCCGTCAGCTTGAGCGGCGACTGCGCGGACGAAGCCCATTTCGTGCACACCGTCCGCGATGTCGGCGCCGTCAGCAAGGCGATCGCGAGATTGGAAACAGGCGCGACGGTGGGTCTGCGCGGTCCGTTCGGAGTCGGCTGGCCGGTTGCCGCTGCGGAAGGCTCGGATGTCGTCCTCGTGGCCGGCGGTCTCGGCCTCGCGCCGCTGCGGCCCGCCATCTATCATATCCTCGCCAATCGGGCTCGTTACGGGCGGGTGACGATTCTGTTCGGCAGCCGCAATCCCCATGACATGCTCTATCGGCAGGAGCTAGAGGAGTGGCGACGGCACCTGGATATCAGCGTCGAGGTCACGGTCGATCACGCCGAAGTCGACTGGCGCGGCAATGTCGGGGTCGTGCCGGCGCTGATCCCGCGGGCAACCTTCGACCGTCACAGTACAGTCGCGTTGGTTTGCGGTCCGGAAGTGATGATGCGGTACACGGTGAGCGCGCTGCGTGAAGCCGGCGTAACGCCGGAGCTGCATCTATCTTTCCATGGAGCGCAACATGAAGTGCGCCATCGGTCTGTGCGGCCACTGCCAGTTCGGGCCGGCCTTCATCTGCAAGGATGGGCCGGTGATGCAGTTCAGCAAGATCGCCGACATCTTCGCAATGCGGGAGGTCTAGGATGGAACGGCAACGTCCCCGGCTTGCGGTCTGGAAATTCGCCTCCTGCGACGGCTGCCAGCTCTCGCTACTCGATTGCGAAGACGAACTCCTGGCGCTCGCCGACGCGGTCGAGATCGCCAATTTTCCGGAGGCCTCCAGTCTCGTTTCCGACGGGCCTTACGATCTTTCTCTGGTCGAGGGATCGATCACCACGGCGCATGACGCCGAGCGCATTCTGCAAGGTTCGGGAACAATCGAGATTCCTCGTCACGATTGGCGCCTGCGCGACGGCCGGCGGCATCCAGGCGCTCCGGAACTTCGCCGACGTCAACGACTTCATCGCCGCGGTCTACGCATCGCCGCAATACATCTCAACGCTTGCGACCTCGACGCCGATCTCTGCCCACGTCCCCGTCGATTACGAGCTGCATGGCTGCCCGATCAACAAGGCGCAACTCATCGAGGTGATCTCGGCCTTCCTTGCCGGCCGCAAGCCGGCGATCGCGGCCCACAGCGTATGCGTCGAATGCAAGCAGCGCGGCACCGTCTGCGTGATGGTGCAGGGCACGCCCTGCCTGGGCCCGGTGACCCATGCCGGCTGCGGCGCAATCTGCCCATCGTTCCGCCGCGGCTGCTACGGTTGCTACGGTCCGATGGAGACGCCCAACACGGCGGCGCTCGCGCGCGAATGGCAGGCGCTTGGCGCGACGCCACGCGACATTTGCCCGCGCCTTCCGCACCTTCAATGCCGCGGCCGAAGCCTTTCGGAAGGAGAGCGAGGCCCATGGTGACTAAAACGACGGCGACTAAAACGATCCGGGTCGATTATCTCGCCCGCGTCGAGGGCGAGGGCGCGCTCGATCTCGAAATCAGCGACGGCCGGGTCGCATCGGCGGCGCTCAAGATCTTCGAGCCGCCGCGCTTCTTCGAGGCGTTCCTGCGCGGGCCGCGGCTATGCCGAAGCTGCCCGATATCGTGGCGCGCATCTGCGGCATCTGCCCGATCGCCTATCAAATGAGCGCCGTCCATGCGATCGAGAACGCCTTCGGCGCCAAGGTCGACGGCCAGCTTCGGGCGCTGCAGGCGGCTCATCTATTGCGGCGAATGGATCGAGAGCCACGCGCTGCACGTGGTGATGCTGCATGCGCCGGATTTCCTGGGCTTTCCCGATGGCATCCGGATGGCGCGCGACCATGGCGAGGTCGGTCCGCAACGGGCTGACGCTCAAGAAGGCCGGCAACGAGCTGATGCGGGTGATCGGCGGCCGGGAGATCCATCCCGTCAATGTCAAGGCGGGCGGTTTCCATCGCGTGCCGACGCGATGCTGAACTCGCACCGGTCGCGGAAAGCGTTACCCGCGCCCGCGACCTTGCCGTTGGCCTGGTCCGCTGGGTTGCGAGCTTCCCGTTCCCTGATTTCGAGCAGGATTACGAATTCGTCGCGCTCCGCCATCCGGACGAATATCCCTTCAACGAGGGACGGCTTGTCTCCAGCAAGGATATCGACATCGATATCGCCGACTTCGAGACGGAGTTCGAGGAACGGCACGTCGCTCATTCGACGGCGCTGCATTCCTTATTGAAGCGGTCGCGGCGCCTATCTCGTCGGTCCGCTCGCGCGCTATGCGCTGAATTTCGATCGCCTGCCGGCATCCGTCCAGGCGCTTGCGCACGAGGCGGGACTGGATCCCGTCTGCCGCAATCCGTTCCAGAGCATCATCGTGCGCGCGCTGGAAGCTCGTCTTTGCCTGCGAGGAAGCGCTGCGTCTGATCGCCGCCTACGAGCCGCCGGAGCTGGCGGCGGTGCCGATCGAGCCCCGTGCCGGCACGGGCTTTGGCTGCACCGAGGCGCCGCGCGGCATCTGCTGGCACCGCTACGATTTCAGACGGACGGCACCATCGAGCGGGCCCGCATCGTGCCGCCGACCTCGCAGAACCAACCCAGCATCGAAGCCGATCTCGCCGCTGTCGCTGCCACGATCCTCGATCAGCCTGACGACGTCATCCGCGACCGCTGCGAACAGAGCATCCGCAACTACGACCCTTGCATCTCCTGCTCCGCCCATTTCCTCAAGCTCTCGGTGCGCCGATCATGAGTAGCGTAACCCAACGCATTGTCTCGCCGCCGAAGGTCCTCGTGGTGGCTATCGGCAATCCGGACCGCGGCGACGACGGCGTCGGCGCTCTGGTCGCAACGAAGACTTGCCGGACGGCTGCCTTCGGACGTGGCGCTCGTCGGGCTGACCGGGCGACATCCTCTCCCTTATCGAGGACTGGGCGTGTTTCGACGCGGTCATCTGTATCGACGCTGCGGCGCCGATGGGAGTGCCGGGGCGCATCCATCGGATTGATGGGGGCAGCTGGCGAACTGCCGCACGGCGTATCGTTCGCATCAAGCCATGCCTTTGGCCTCGCGGAAGCGATCGCGCTCGCCGCGCGGCTGCAGGTCGCTGCCCGGGACCGTCATCGTCTATGCGATTGAGGGCTGTTCTTTCGAGAGTGGCGCCGCGATGACGCCCGAGGTGACGGCCGCGGCCGCCGAGGCAGCGGATCGCGTCGTTGCCGAGGTTGGCCGGCTGCTGCGAGACCAAGGGAAGGTCATGGCCGATGCATGAGTCGGGTATCGTGCGGGATTTGGTCCGCCGGCTGGAGACGGCCGCGCGGGACGCCGGGGCGGTTCGGGTTTCCGGCGTCACGGTGCGGCTTGGTGCGCTCAGCCAGTTCTCGCCCGAGCATTTTCGCGAGCATTTCGATGACGAGATCCGCGGCACGCTCGCCGAAGGCGCGGCTTTGCGGATCCTAACCTGCGAGGATATCGCAGATGTGTCTGCGCAGGCCGTGACGATGGAGGACATCGACCTCGAAGTTCCCGACAAGAGCGGAGAGGATTGATGATGAGGCGCGCGTCCCTTGCCGAGGGCGGCGATGGACGGCTGCGGTTGCGGCTGGAGGTGACCGGGGCGGTGCAGGGCGTCGGATTTCGGCCCTTCATATACCGGCTCGCCGTCGCGGAAGGACTTGCCGGCTACGTCCGCAATACGGGCGAGGGCGCATCGCTTGAAGTCGAAGGGCCGCGGCCGGCGGTCGCGCGCTTTCTCCGCCGGCTCGACGACGAGATCCGACCGCCTGCGGCCGTGCGGGACCGGCGGATGTCATGGATTGAGCCCGCGGGCGAGCGGGCCTTCGCGATCGCTCCGAGCCACGAAGGCGGCGGGCGCGCGGCGCTCGCGCTCCCTGATCTCGCGACCTGCGCTCACTGCCTTGCCGAGATTCTCGATCCGGGGAATCGCCGTTGCCGCTATCCTTTCACGACCTGCACCCATTGTGGTCCAAGATACAGTATCATCGAGGCGACACCCTATGACCGCGTGCGTACGGTCATGCGGCATTTTCCGATGTGCGCGGCCTGCCGGTCGGAATATGACGATCCCGGATCGCGCCGCTTTCATGCGGAGACGAATGCTTGCTCCGACTGCGGCCCGCGTCTCGCGCTGCTGGATGGCAGGGGAAACGAACTCGCGACGGGGGATCGATGTCTGACGGCCGCGGCGCAAGCTCTGCGCGGCGGAATGGTCCTCGCCCTCAAGGGCCTCGGCGGCTTCCAACTCCTGGTGGATGCGCGGAGCGAGGAGGCGGTGCGCCGCCTGCGCGACCGCAAATGCCGACCCGCAAAGCCGTTTGCGCTGATGGTCCCGACGCTCGCGGAGGCGCGCGCGATCGCTGAGGTCACCGTCGAGGAAGAGCAACTGCTCTCCTCGGCGGCGGCGCCGATTGTCCTCTTGCGCCGGCGTGCCGGCGTGGAGGTGATCGCGCCCGGCGTCGCCCCGACCGTTTCGCGGCTTGGCGTCATGCTGCCCGCGACGCCGCTGCATCACCTTCTTGCACGCGAACTCGGCTTTCCCGTTGTCGCGACCAGCGGCAATCGTCGTAGTGAGCCGATCGTGGCCGATGAGGTAGAGGCGTTGCGAAAACTCGGCGGCCTCGCCGACCTCTTCCTCGTCCACGACCGTCCGATCCTGCGGCCGGTTGACGACTCCGTCGTTCGGGTGATCGCAGGTCGGGAGACGGTCCTGCGCCATGCGAGAGGTTATGCGCCTCAACTTTTTATGGCGCCATTTCCCGCCGCTGCGCCGAGCCTCGCGCTCGGCGGTCACCAGAAGGCTGCGGTGGCGATCACGATCGGCGGTGACATTGTCCTCGGTCCCCATATCGGCGATCTCAGCGGCGCCGAAACGCGAGTGGCACTTGCTGAGGCGGTCGAAGGCCTTACCGCGCTCTATGGTCTCCATGCGCAATCCGTCGCCTGCGATGCTCACCCGGACTATTACAGCACCCGTCTTGCCGAACGGCTTGGGCCCACTGTCATCCGCGTCCCCCACCACCTCGCGCACGTACTTGCCTGCATGAATGACAATGGTCTCGACGGCCGGGTTCTCGGCGTAGCGTGGGATGGGACCGGGCATGGTCGTGACGGCACGGTCTGGGGCGGCGAGTTCCTGACGGTCGACGATACCAAGTGGCGACGCGTCGCCCATCTCGCGCGGTTTCTCTTGCCCGGTGGCGAGGTGGCCGGCCGCGAGCCACGCCGCGCCGCGCTCGGTGCGCTCTACGCGGTTTTCGGACAGGAGGCGCTCGCGATGGCGGATGTGCCAGCGGTCGCCGCTTTCGCGCCGGCCGAGCGGCCGGTTCTGGCGCAAATGCTGGTCCGCGGCCTGAACGCGCCCGCAACCTCCAGCGTCGGCCGGCTCTTCGACGCCGTCGCCGCAATTCTCGGTCTCTGCCAGAAGGCAAGCTTCGAGGGCGAGGCGGCAATGGCCGTCGAGTGCGCGGCCGACCGCGCGACGGCCGTGGTGGCGCTGCCGCCGTTCGTTCTTTCCGGCGGTGCCGGCGCCCTCATCGCCGACTGGCGGCCGATGCTGGCGGCGATGATGACGGCGCGCCGCGCAGGTGCCGCCGCCACGTCTCTGGCCGCCGCTTTTCACGAAGTTCTGGTGGACGCCATCGTCGCCGTCGCCCGGCGTGTCGGAATCGACCGCGTGGTCCTCACCGGCGGCTGCTTCCAGAACGGGCGGCTTGCTGAGGCGGCGGTCCAACGCTTGCGGAACGCCGGCTTCCAGCCTTATTGGCATCATCGCGTGCCGCCCAATGACGGAGGCATTGCCCAAGGCCAGGCCGTCTTCGCCGGCCGGCCACTTGTCGAGGAGGAAGGCTAATGTGCCTCGCCGTTCCAGGGCAGCTTCTCAGCATCGAAGGCGACGATCCGCTCGCCCGGCAGGGGCGGGTCAGCTTCGCCGGTCTCGTGAAATCGGCAAACCTCGCCTATGTGCCGGAGGCAAAGATTGGCGACTATGTGCTCATCCATGCCGGCTTCGCCATCACGGTGATCGATGAGGCGGAGGCGCTCAGGACGCTCGCCTATCTGGCAGAGTTCGAGCCGGAGGACCTCGCATGAAATACGTCGACGAGTTCCGCGAACCCGAGGTGGCGCGTCGTACCGCCGAGGCCATTGCCCGCGTCACCACGCGGCCCTGGACCTTGATGGAAATCTGTGGTGGCCAAACCCACTCGATCGTTCGCCACGGCATCGATCAGATGCTGCCCGAAGGCATTAGTCTCCTGCACGGTCCGGGCTGTCCGGTCTGCGTGACGCCGGCCGCGATGATCGACGCGGCAATCGCGATCGCCGCGCAACCGGGTGTCATCTTCTGCTCCTTCGGCGACATGCTGCGTGTGCCGGGCGAGAGCGGCAGCCTCAATGCCGCCAAGGCGAGGGGCGCTGACGTCCGCATGGTCTATTCGCCGCTCGACGCGCTCGCCATCGCCCGCAGCCATCCGGACCGCCAGGTCGTCTTCTTCGCGATCGGCTTTGAAACCACAGCACCAGCGACCGCGATGGCCGTGCTGCAGGCCGAGCGCGAGGAACTCGGCAATTTCTCGCTCCTCGTTTCACATGTGCTGGTGCCGCCGGCGATCGAAGCGCTGTTGGGCGATCCGGCAAACGGTGTTCAGGGGTTCCTCGCCGCCGGCCATGTCTGCACGGTGATGGGCTATCGGGAATACGAGCCGATCGCGCGGCAGTTTCGAATCCCGATCGTGGTAACCGGTTTCGAGCCGCTGGACCTTCTGCAGGGCATCTATCGCTGTATCCTGCAACTGGAGCAGGGCCGCGCCGAGGTAGAGAACCAATACAGCCGCATCGTTCGGCGCGACGGCAATCGGTCTGCCCAGGACGCGCTCGCCCGCGTCTTCGTCGTCCAAGCCGCAGCGTTGGCGCGGCATGGGCGAGATTCCCGCGAGCGGCCTCGGCTTGGCGCCGCGTTACGAGCGTTTCGACGCGTTACGGCGCTTCCCCGACATCGTCGTCGCTACCGAACGCATCGGCGAATGCATCAGCGGCGAGGTCCTGCGGGGCCTGAAGAAGCCCGGCGAGTGCCCCGCGTTCGGCACGCGCTGCACTCCCGAGCATCCGCTCGGCGCGACCATGGTGTCGTCGGAGGGAGCCTGCGCCGCCTACTACCGTTATCGCCGGCCATCGATGGCCGCGAGGGCGTCATGACCGAGCCGCCGCAGCTTGCCCTCGGTTGCGCGATCGGAGTCGCAGCAGGCGACGCCATCGAACTCGCCCACGGCGGCGGCGGTCTGATGACACGCCGCTTGATTGACGACGTGTTTCGCCCTGCCTTTGCGCGATCGCCCGATGACCTGACCCATGATGGCGCGGTGCTCGACATCGCCGGCGCACGGCTTGCTTTCACGACCGACAGCTATGTCGTGCGGCCGCTCTTCTTCCCCGGAGGCGACATCGGTTCGCTCGCCGTCAACGGCACGGTCAATGATCTCGCGATGTGCGGCGCAGAGCCGCTCTATCTGAGCGTTGGGCTGGTCATCGAGGAAGGATTCGCGATGGACGATCTGCGCCGTGTCGTCGCGTCGATGCGTCAGGCAGCGATGGTCGCGGGCGTTCAGGTCGTCACCGGCGATACCAAGGTCGTCGAGCGCGGCAAGGGGGATGGCCTTTACATCAACACCTCCGGCGTCGGGCGTCTCTTGATACCGCAGGCCACCGTCCCGCAGCGCGTTCAGGTCGGCGACGCCGTGATCGTCAGCGGCGACATCGGCCGCCATGGCATCGCGGTCATGGCGATCCGCGAGGGGCTTGGCTTCGAGACGACGATCACGAGCGATTGCGCCGCGCTCGCGACCCCAGTTCGCGAACTACTGTTGTCCGGCATCGACGTCCATTGCCTGCGCGACCTGACGCGCGGTGGCCTTGCCACCGCGCTCATCGAGATTGCCGAGGCGGGCAGGGTTGTTATCCGGCTCGAGAATAGCGCTATTCCATTGTCCGATCCCGTCCGGGGAGCCTGCGAAATCCTGGGGCTTGATCCGCTTTATGTGGCCAATGAGGGGCGGTTCGTTGCGTTCGTGCCGCGGGAAGCTGCCGGCCGGGCCGTGACTATTCTGCAGCCTCACGGCAAGGACGTGGCCGTGATCGGATACGTCGAAGCGCCGGCGAGCCGCGGCGAGGTTCAGCTCAGCACCATCGGTGGCAACCGGAGCCTCGACATGCTGACGGGCGAGCAGTTGCCGCGCATCTGCTGATGCCACCCGCGGCCACCCGTTCGGGTCGACGACAATCGCGACCTTCGCAACCCTTGCCTACTATTGCTCGTTTCTTCTCGAACCGACGCCAAGTCCCGGGCTTTAAGGTCGGCATGGTCGGCTTCGGCGCCATCGGCAAGGAAGCGGCGAAGCGTCTGCGCGCCTTCGAGGGAAGGCTTCTCTACTATGACCCGGTACGCGCCGCCGCGGACTTCGAGCAAGGCCTCGGCGTCACCCACGCCGACCTGGACGCGCTGCTGCGCGAAGCCGACATTGTCTCGCTGCTTCTGCCGCTGCTGCCGCAGACCGCTGATATCATCGACGCGCGGCGCATTGCCGCGATAAATCCCGGCGCGGTGTGGATCAACTGTGCGCGCGGCGGGCTCGTCGACGAAGCCGCGTTGGCCGAAGCGTTGCAGACGGGACGGCTGTACGGCGCCGGCATCGACACGTTCGCGCAGGAGCCGCCGGGCGGCAGTCCGCTGCTCGATCTCGATAACACCGTGGTGACGTCGCATCTGGCGGGCGCCACGCTCGACAATTTCGCCGCGGTCGCGGCGCGCGCGGTAGAGAACGCAAAGGCCGTATTGCGCGGCGAACCGCTTCCCGCAAGCGACGTGGCGGTCGCCCCGGCTAAAGTGTCGCCGAGTTGAACGCTCAGATATTCCAATACCTCTGCACAGAGGTTTTAACGGGTTGGCGGGGCAGCATTGCTGGGCCCCCTAACGTCTGGGTTCGGTGAGGACCGGAGGGCCAGTCTGCTTTGCATGGACCGCAAGAGCCACGGGCTGCCGTGACGCCGCATTGATTTGATGGCCGGTGTACCCCAGATAGCTGCCGACTTGACGCAGCGCCGCAAGTCGGCAGTCCTGTGCCAGCTCCGGACATAATTAAAAGACCACGGCCTATCGTTCTGCGCCTTTGCGCACCAGGGGAGCAGCGAAAAGGATCAAGACGGCGAGATCGACCCCGACGTTGAACCACACGCCGAACCATGCTGAGGCTGCGGCTTCTAGGGCGAGCCACACCATAAGCCCAGCGAGCAATGCCCGCTTTAGTTCGCGATCTTCTCGGCGAAAGGCAAGGCGTCCAACGCAGAGAAGCGTAACGCTCCGGCCAACCATAATGGCTCCATACAGAGCACTTTCCCACGGCAGCAGTACGTCGTGTGGTATGAGGGCTACTCTTTCTGAAAATATCCTAAGCCCGAAAAAGATATAGAGCAGTCCAAATAGAATCAGGACAGTCGCTACAACACGGAACCAGACCGCGGATACGAGGTCGCTCATTCGATCCTCACAACAGACAACGATCGTGAGTCACGCTCTTCATGGTCTTGCATTATCCGGTTCGACAGACTGTGACCAAGGCCCAGACTAATGCGACGAATGTCAAAAACTGGAATGTTGCTCGAAACGCGTGCCATCTTGCGAACTGGTTGAGCTTGCCGGCCAGAAATATTTCATTGTCCGGTGCATGCTTGAGACTCAACATCTTCGGCGCCGCCTTCGCTGTACAAAGCGAGTGAGCAACAGTTCCGCAGCAGGCTGCGAGCAACGGCAAAATGATTGGCTGCGGCGCATGCGCGAAATAGGCGGCGAGGGTCGTTACAGCGACAAGTACAAACGCCAGGACGGCAATAGTTGGGTAAACTATGATGCCGTTGCCCATGTCGTTGCCGCGCGCGAAACGCGCGTAAGCGATTGCGCCAATTCGTTTGCGCGTGGGTAGTTTCACTGTAGCCACGTCGAAACTTATGCCCGCAATAAGCCCGTGGACTATCACCGTAATCACTAGAAGCCAGAAGACCGTGCTCATAGCCCCTCCAGGGCTGCCGGCAGTTGCATCAATTCGATAACGTAAGTATACATACCGTTTATGACCACGGTCAAACTGAAGTTGGGCCACGAAGCCGAAACAATCGCCGGATTTTTACTTTGGCAGGTATCGAAGCTGTGGCAGCAGCATCTCACATTGGCCCTTCAGGAACTCAACCTGCCCCCAACGCAAGCCGTGGTTCTGGCAAACGTGTTGCGCCTGGGAGAAGAGGGTTTGGAGGTAACTCAATCGTTGCTGTCGAGGGCAACGAAAGTAGATCGAATGACCTGTTCTCAGACATTACGGTCATTAGAGAAGAAGGGCCTCGTCACACGACGGCCGTCCGACAAGGATTTGCGTACTAACCGGATTCAGCTCACCCGGCGCGGTCGCAACCTTGCCTTTCAAACCGTTGCCCGTCTCGCAGCGGTTCACGAGGCCTTTTTCATTCCGGTGAAGCGCGAAAAGCAAAAGGTCGTGTCCTTCTTACAGAAGCTGGTCCATGCAAACGATTTTACCGAAGCGTAGCAGGCCTCAACATCCGAGGTGCCAGTCATGCAACGTCCACGAATCTTCTCCCACCAAGAAGCCGCCCGCTTCTACGACATGCTGGGTGCGGGACTTGACACTCAAGCATTTTACGAAACCCCGGCACTGCACGACCTTATTGCGCATCTTGAATTGCAAACATGCCGATCTGTCATGGAATTCGGCTCAGGGACCGGGCGGCTCGCTGCGGAACTCCTCAGTGCGCACGTTCCGGCCAGCGCGACGTATCTGGGTTTGGACGTCAGCTCCACAATGGTCGGCTTGGCGGAGAGCCGCTTGCGTCGCTTCGGGGGGCGCGCCGAGGTCAGGCAATCCGATGGGGCGCCCCATATCAATGTCGCAGATGGCACCTTCGACAGATTTATTTCGACCTACGTCTTCGACCTGTTATCGGACGACGAGATTAAAGCTGTGCTGAGCGAGGCTCACCGCGTCCTGAAGCCAGACGGACTGCTGGGCGTTGCCAGCTTGACAAACGGTCAGAGCCCGATCTCCCGATTGGTATCAACGATGTGGCGTCGCTTGCATCGTATATCGCCATGGCTCGTCGGCGGCTGCCGGCCGATTACACTCCGTACTTTGATCTCAAATGCCCAATGGCACATTGCTTACACGAACATTGTAGTTCGCTTCGGTGTGCCCTCGGAAATCGTTGTGGCAAGGCCGGTGCCTTAGCGTACCCAACTAAAGACCCGCTCGATTTCTCTGCTGCCGTTCGCCTCGAAACAGCGCCCGTGGCTGAGAATGATGCGCTCCGGTTGCCAGGACAGAATGCTTTCAACAGATGGTCTCACCTTTTCTCTGGTCGGCCAGAACCCGAAGCGGAGATCGACCGGCATCCCGCCGGAAGGAGAAGATACGCCAAAAAGCCGAGCGATCAGACGATACGGTTGGCCAATCTTGTCGGGCTCGAAGTTCATGATGGTGTCGGCGAGAACCAGCGTTCTTGTTTCCTTGTGAAAGAAAACGACTTCGTCTGAAACGAAGCCGGGGATGATCGTCTGGTCGATCTCATCCCACCACTCTGGTGGCGCAATCGGGCCGAGGTCTCTCTCAAAATGGATGTCGATGTGCTGTGAATGCGCGCGCTCGCGCACGCCCGGAGACGCCCACGTGATAGCCTCGGGGAATGCTCTCGCCCATTCGCCGATATGCGCGTAGTGTCCGCGATTAGGAGAGACGAGGTGGCGTATCCGCCCCAAGGAGCCGAGTTGGGTTGCGAGTGAAGCGTCGAATGCGATCGGAGAATGAAGGAAAAGGTCGCCGCTCGCGAGTTGAACGACGGTCATCCGTGTCGTGAAGGGCCACGGCATCTTCATTCCCGCTATCGACACGTACTCAAACGGCCCGTCCGCGACGCCGATGCGGCTTGCGAACGGCTTATACTCGTTGATGGGTTCGTAAAGTGAGGAGACGTCGTTGGCCGACATATCTCTTCTACCGCCAAAGACACGAAGCGTGGAATTTACTGGAACTACCTTCTAGCAAAAGAAACGCGGCAATATGACCGAAATGGGGTCACGGGCTGCCTTCATGCGTTGGCGCCACGGCCGCTGTACCTCAGATAGCCGCCGACTTGCTGCACCGCGCAAGGCGACGGACTCGGCCGAAGCCGCTCGGACAACGGCCCCCCGTTTGCTTCCTGCGGGGCTGGCGGGTTGTCGAAGCTGTCCGTCAAGGTGATCAAGGCCGGCGTGACGTTGGAACGCATTGCACCCGGCAAGCCGCAGCAGAACGGCCGGCATGAGCGGATGCATCTGCCGTTGCTGCAGGACACTGCCAATCCGCCGGCGCGCAGCCTGCGCGAGCAGCTCAAGCGGTTGCGCGACTTCCAACGTCTTTACAACGAAGAGCGGCCGCACCAGGCGCTCGACAATGCCACGCCCGCCGAGTGTTATGCGCTCTCGCCGCGGCGCTTCGACGGTGTCTTGCGCGAGCCGGACTATGGCGACCATGAAGAAGTCCGGCGGGTGCGTCAAAACGGCGAAATCAGATGGCAGGGCCATACCATCTACATCAGCGAGGCCTTGACCGGCGAACCGGTCGGCTTGCGCGACGATGGTGCTGATGGATGGGCCGTTTGCTATGGCCCGATCGTGCTCGGCACGATCGCCCGTAACGACGATTGCCTGCGAAAACCCAAACACAAAGCCTGTGGACATGTGGACGATGCAAGCAAGGGCATCGCCCACAAGCCCACAGGCAACGCAAAAGCAGACCAGAACGAAACAAGAAATGTGTTACCCATGTCGTCGGTCTAAACTGTTACCTATGTTCCCGGTTGCACAAACCGAACGCGCGGACGGACCGACCCCATCAAAATTCATCATGCTCTAACGCCGGCATTGCAGCGGTCGGTTCGGCATGACCATCCCGGATCCGACAGGCGAATCAGTTTGATCAATTCGACGGCGTTCACGTCGCGCACTCGGCCTCCAACAGCGCCAAAACGCGTGCGCGCGAAAACGAATTTCACGAGCGGAATCAGGCTGATTTGGGTTGTCAGTCCTCCACGCACCAAAATTTCTCTTTCCGAAAATCAGAAATTGTGTATTCTTGCCCCGTCCCGCCTCGACAAGAGGGGCGTACGCGTCGTCACGAACGTGGGGTGGGATGCGGTGGACGCGGATGCGACGCAAGACGAGCGGCGCTTGAGGCGGACGGCGAAGGCGTGTGGTCCTGGCGCCCCGACGCTGGCGCTAAGTTTTCGTGGGACACAATTCCGCGAGAGTGACGGGGGCAAAAGAGCCCGGTCCCCGGGGAGAGCGCGCAATAAGCCGTAAAACCATTGCGTGGGGAATGCCGGATGTATCCGGTGCCTCCGCTGTGAATACTCGTGTGCATACTAAAACTACTAAGCGCACACGAGGCTGCGGGTGCATTGGGCACCCGGCATTCCCCGCGCCCTCTTTATTCGAGGGACGTTTTTCCTGCACAGCTCGGGCAAATCATGCCGCGAGATCGCAAAGGCATGTTTGATGAATACGAGCGCCACGCCTTCGATTGTCATCGTCCGCCAACCGGTCCGGGCTTCGGCCGAGCGGTGCGCGTCTATGCCCAGGTGCCGTGAGCGGCTGATTAATCGGGCAGGTCGCAGCGGCCGAGTCCGCGGCTTCACGGTCTGCCAATCGGCGTCACCGATCGTTCTGCCGGCTCGCTCCAACGATGCGGTCGAGGATCTCGTCGAGGATCGGCATCGACGTTGCGAAGTTGAACCGGACAAACTGCGCGCAATCCGGATCAAAGGTTTCGCCGGCGCTGAATCCGATCCGGGCCTTGTCGAGGAAAAACTGGAACGCCGAGGTCGAGAGCTTGAGCTGGCGGCAATCGAGCCATGCGAGATAGGTCGCCTCCGGCGCATGGAAGTGGAGCTCCGGCGCTTCGGCGGCCAGCACCTGCTTCATCCGGTCTCGCGCCTTGAGGAGATGCGCCATCACGGCGTCAAGCCAAGGTTGGCATTCCGTCCAGGCGGCGACGGTCGCATCGACGCCGACAATATTGCCCGAACCTGTCAGCTTGAGCGGGATGCGTTTGTGAAACCGCCGGCGCAACTCTTCGGTGCCGAAGGCGATCAGCGCGCAGCGAAGACCGGGAATATTGAAACTCTTGGTCGCGGAGTTGAGGGTCACCGTGCGGGCGGCGATCTCCGGCCCGAGGGAAGCAAAGGGAATGTGCTGTTGCCCCGGATAGACCAGATCGGAATGGATCTCGTCGGAGATGACGATCAGATCGTGCTCGATCGCAAACTGTCCCAAAGCGAGCAACTCGGCACGGGAAAAGGCGCGTCCGGTCGGGTTTTGCGGATTGCACAGGATGAAGATGCGGGTTCGCTTGTCCACCAGCTTCGTGAGCTCGGCCATGTCGAAGACGTGGCGGGTGCCATCGTCGCGCATCGGCAGCGCCAGCAGTTTGCGCTCGGTTGTGTTGATGGCATCGCGGAACGGCGGATAATTCGGAACCTGCAGAACGACACCATCGCCGGGGTCGGAGAATGCAAGCAGCGGCGCATAAGTGCCCTGCACCAGATCCGCCATCGGCATCACGAGATCGGGCGAGAGCTCCCATCCGTAGCGAGATTTCATCCGCTCGGCGAAGGCGCGGGCGACAAGCCGGTCCGCCCTTTCGCCGTTGCGCAAGGGATAGCCATAGTCGCCGTCCCGGACGATCCGTTCGATCGCCACCTGGATCGGGACGGCAACGGCAAAATCCATGTCAGCGACGAAAGCGGGGATGACGTCCGTACCGTACTGGTTCCATTTGGCGTTGCGACGCGCCCGCAGGGCGGATTGGGTTAGTTCGAAGCTGATGGTCTCTGTGCTGGCCATGATATCGTTTCGCGCCGCTCTCATTTCATATGACGGGGTGTCGGCAGATTATGCAAGATGGCAGGCGACTGCGCTGCCATCGGAAAGCTTCCGCAGGGCCGGATCATCGGTTTCGCACTGCTTGATCGCAACCGGGCAACGCGTCCTGAACCGGCACCCGCGCGCGGGAATGCCCTGTCCGGCTTCCCCGGCAAGCACGGCCGCCGGTTTCCTGTCCAGTCTCGCCGATGGAATTGATGCCAGCAACGCGCGGGTATAGGGGTGTCGCGGGTTGCGCCACAGGGTGTCGTGGTCGGCGCTCTCCACGATGCGGCCGAGATACATCACGAGCACGCGATCGGCGAAATAACGAACCACCGACAAATCATGGGAAATGAACAGATAGGCGAGCCCGAAATCCCTCTTGAGATCAACCAGGAGATTGAGAATCTGCGCCTGGATGGAAAGATCGAGCGCCGATACGGGCTCGTCGCAGACCACGAGCTTTGGGCGCAGCACGAGCGCTCTTGCGATACCGATCCGCTGGCGTTGACCGCCGGAGAATTCGTGTGGATAGCGCTGCAGGGCCGCCTCGGGAAGACTGATCTTGCCGATGATCTCGAGAAGCCGGCGCCGCCGCGCCTGCGCGTCGGTGACGCCGTGAACCTTGAGCGGCGTATCGAGGATGGTGCCGACGCGCTGGCGCGGATTGAGCGATCCGAATGGGTCCTGAAACACCATCTGCACCGTACGGCGAACCGGCCGCAGCGAGCGCTCGCTGAGCTGACTGATGTCTTCCCCATTGAGGCGGATTGCCCCTTGGCTCGGCCGCAGCAGACGGACGATGGTCTTGCCGAGCGTCGACTTTCCGCAACCGGACTCGCCGACCAGCCCGACCGTCTCGTTTTCGCCGATCTCGAGCGACACGCCATCAACCGCGTGCAGCGTATGTCCGCGCGAGGTGTAGCTGGTGCGCAGGTTCTCAACCGACAGCAATTGCATCGCAACGGTCTTTCCGGAAACGAAGTTGAGAGCACGCGACCGACCACGTGTCCCTGACAGCACCGGGACCGGTCGCCTCGAGCGCCGGCTGCGCCGCATCGCAGGCCGCGACCGCCGCGGGACAGCGCGGCGCAAACGAACAGCCGGTTGCCGCCGTGGCGGAGGCTATCGAGCCCTTGATCTCGGTCAGCCGCCGATTGGTATAGTGCGCGCCATCGCCCACGGACGAATTGAGCAGCCCCTGGGAATAGGGATGTTTCGCCCCCGAGAGAAATTCGCTGACCGAGGCCTGTTCGACAATCCGGCCCGCATACATGACCGCAACCCGGTCGGCCCATTGCGCCACGGCGCCGAGGTCGTGCGTGATCAGCAACATCGCCATCGAGAGCTGCCGCCGCAGACGATCCAGCAGTTCCATCACCTGGGCCTGGATCGTGACGTCGAGTGCCGTGGTCGGCTCGTCGGCGATCAGGAGCTGCGGGTTGCAGGCGACCGCGATGGCGATCATCACGCGTTGCCGCATGCCGCCAGAGAAATGATGCGGAAACTGGTCATACCGGCGCTGCGGCTCGGAGATGCCGACGAGGTCGAGCAGTTCGATCGCGCGGTTTTTGGCCTTGCGGCGCGACAGTTTTTCGTGCCGCTGAATGATTTCGCGGATCTGCGCTCCGATCGTCAGCACAGGGTTCAGCGACGTCATCGGCTCCTGCAGGATGATCGAGATCCCCTTGCCGCGAATTCGGCGCAACTCTCGCGACGAAGCGGTCGCGAGATCCTGGCCGTTGAACACCACCTGTCCGCCGAGGATCGACGCCGTCGGCGGCAAGAGCCGGAGAATGGAGAACGCGGTCAGCGATTTCCCGCAACCGGATTCGCCGACCAGCGCCAGCGTCTTTCCCTCTTCGATGGCAAACGTGATCCCATGCACCGCAACGCCTCGCGGGAAGCCGATCTTGAGATCAAGGACTTCGAGAACCGGATGAGGCCGCTGCACAAGGGTCATCTTTCACCCGATCGCGGGTTGAGGATGTCGGTCAGCCGGTCTCCGATGATGTTGATGGACAGGACGGTCAGAACGATCGCGAGCCCTGGCAGCGCGCTAAGATACCATTCGTCGCGCAGCATGGTCCGGCCGCTGCCGATCAGGCTGCCCCAGCTCACCTGGTTTGGATCGCCAAGATTGAGGAACGACAATCCGGCTTCGGCCAGAATGCCGTTGGCGACCAGCACCGAGGTCGCAACCACGATTGCCGGAAGGGCATTCGGCAGGATTTCCGCAACGATGATCCGCGGCGTGCCATAACCGAGGCCACGCGCGGCCATGACGAAATCGGCTTCGCGCAGCGCCATGAACTGGGAGCGGGCAAGCCTGGCGATCATCGGCCAGGAGGCAAGCCCGATCGACAGCACAATCAAGGATATCGAGGGGTCGCCGATCGCGAGAATGACGATGACCAGCAGGATCGCCGGTATGGTCTGGAACAGTTCGGTCAGTCGAACCAGCAGATTGTCGACGATGCCGCCGAAATAACCCGCGAGTGCGCCGATCGTCGTGCCGATCACGAGGCCGATCAGCGCCGCGAAGAATCCGACCAGCAACGAGACGCGCGCGCCATGGACGATGCCGGACGCGAGATCGCGGCCAAGCGCGTCCGTGCCGAGCGGATAATTGAGGTCCTGCCCGGGCCAGAGCAGCGGCTGTGCCACCATGTCGAGCGGGTCGCCCGGGTAGATCAGGTCGGCCGCCATCGCGGCCAGGATGACGCCGATCAAAATAAACGTCGCAATGCACAGGAAGGGGTCGCGTAACCAGGTGAACAGCAGCGGCCGTCGTTTGGCATCCATGACGCTCGTCGCGGCGGGGGTAACGGGATTGTCTGGATTTTCAGCGACGACATCCGTCATCATCATCTGCCTGCGGTTTGGGAGCTAGATTTCGATGCGGGGATCAAGCCACATCACTATCCAGTCGATGATGACGTTGGTGACGATCACGACAATGCAGGACAACAGCAGGATTGCGAGCAGCACGTTGAAGTCGCGCGCCACCAGCGAATCCATGGTCAAGCGACCGAGCCCCGGCCAGTTGAAGACGGTCTCTACCACCACCGCGCCGCTCAGGAGATTGGCGAGGTGAAGACCCGCGACCGTCGTCACGGGGATCAGCGCGTTGCGCAGCGCGTGACGGAATTGCAGGACCAGCGGATGCAAGCCTTTCGCGGCGGCCGCGCGCATGAAATCCTGCCGTAGCACTTCCAGCATCGCCGCCCGGGTCAGGCGCGCGTAGATCGCGACGAAGAACGTCGCCAGTGCAAGGGATGGGAGGATGAGATGAGCTAAGCGATCGCGCACCAGCGCCAGCCCCGTCATCTCGACGCCGATGGTTTCGTTGCCTCCAGAGGGCAGCCAGCCGAGCCGCGCCGAAAACAGCACGATGGCCATCAAGCCGATCCAGAATCCGGGCGCGGAATACAGCAGCAACACGATCGCCGTCAGCAATCGGTCCGGCCATTTGTTGGCGAACACCGCCATGATCCATCCGAGCCCAATGCCGAGTATGACGGCGATGAAAAAAGCCGACAGCATCAGAGCCAAGGTATTGGGAAGGCGCTCCATGACGACATCGATGACAGGTGCCCCGTAGTTGCTCGAGATGCCAAGGTTAAGGGAGGCAACGTTGGCGACATAGGTCATGAACCGCGTCATGAGCGACTGATCGAGCCCGAGCGTTCGGCGCAAAGCCTCCATCGTTTCGGCCGTGGCGGAGCCCGACATTCCGGCGATGGCGTCGGCGGCATCTCCGGGCATGAGATTGAGCAAGAGAAAGTTCAGCGCGATAATGCCGAAGATGGTCGGGATCGCCTGGACTGCGACGCGGTGAAGCAATTGTCTGGCGGGCCCAAACCTCACTAGCTCAAGCTCCTTTTCGCCGACAATTCGCAATCGGCAGGTTGTGCCCGCTCATGCCGGCCGTTGCCGCCGCGACGTGGCGTCCGTGCCACGCTCCTTGTCTTGTCGATTTTATCGATTTTTGCCAAGTGGTGTCGACGTGACGCTGATCAGTGCAAATATCGCGACTGTCCGCCATCGCTTTCGGCGCATTTTTGGTCGGTCTTTTGCAATAGATCATTTCAAAAATGAAACTATTCATGAGGATGACGCTCATGTCAAAAATCATTGTGCGCAGGGCATCATCGATCGGTTAGAATTGCGCGGGCTAAAGTCGGCGTAACGACGGCGAAACGATGCCATGTTTCGTAACCGGGCGTTACCCTGTGTGGCAACGATGGAGGACGCGAGATCGATGAGCGAACCCAAGCTCAAGCTTTCCGCCGACGTCGGCGGAACTTTCACGGACATTGTGCTGGAACATGGGCATCAGCGCTGGACCGGAAAGCTCCTGACCACGCCTTCGTCCCCGGAGGAGGGTGTCCTGCGCGGCGTCGATGAAATTCTGGCGCGTGCCCAGAAATCGATCTCGGACGTCGACATCTTCATTCATGGGACGACGCTGGCGACCAATGCCATCATCGAGCGGCGAGGCGCGAAGGTCGCGCTACTCGCAACCGACGGGTTTCGCGACGTGCTCGAGATCGGCACCGAGAGCCGGTACGATCAATATGAACTCGCGTTGGTGCGACCGAAGCCGCTGGTCGAGCGGCCGTTGCGCTTCACGGTGCGCGAACGGATGGATGCGCGCGGCTCCGTTCGTCTTGCGCTGAACGCGTCAGATGTTCTTGGCGTCGCGGAGGAACTGAAGGCAGGCAAGGTTGAGAGCGTGGCGATTGCCTTTCTGCACGCTTACGCAAATCCGGCGCACGAACGGGCCGCGGCGGATCTGTTGTGCTCAGTCATGCCGGACCTCTACATCACGCTGTCGTCCGAGGTTTGTCCAGAGGTCCGTGAATTCGAGCGAACATCGACCGCCGCCACCAACGCCTATGTGCAACCGTTGATGGACGGATATCTGGCTCGCATGCAGCAAAAGCTCAATGCAATGGGCTTTCGCGGCGCGTTGTGCCTGATGACATCGGGCGGCGGTCTCACCTCGGTCGACACCGCGCGTAAATTTCCGGTGCGGCTGGTTGAATCTGGTCCGGCGGGCGGGGCGGTGTTCGCCGCGCAGATCGCGGCGCGGCTCGGTGAGCGGAAGGTGCTGGCCTTCGACATGGGCGGCACCACGGCCAAGGTCAGCCTGATCGAGGATTTTCGTTCGGAAAAGTCGCGCGTGTTCGAGGTCGATCGCGCGGCGCGCTTCCTCAAGGGCAGCGGTCTTCCGGTGCGCATTCCGGTGATCGAGATGGTGGAGATCGGCGCCGGCGGCGGATCGCTGGCGCGGCTCGACGCGCTGAAGCGGGTGACGGTCGGCCCGGAAAGCGCGTCCTCGGTCCCTGGACCGGTCTGCTACAATGGCGGCGGCTCCGATCCCGCCGTGACCGACGCCGACGTCGCGTTGGGTCTGATCGATCCCGCGACCTTCGCCGGCGGTACCATCAAGCTTTATCCGGACCTCGCGAAGAAAGCGCTCAAGAAGACAATCGGCGATCCCTTGGGTCTCGATGAGGAGATGGCTGCTTACGCCGTCTACGAAATGGTTTGCGAGAATATGGCGAGTGCCGCGCGCGTGCATGCGGTCGAGCGAGGCGCGGTGGCGAGCAATCATACCGTGATTGCCTTCGGAGGCGCGGCGCCGCTGCATGTGGCGCGGGTGGCGGAGAAGATCGGCGCTGGTCGCGTCATCGTGCCGCCCAACGCGGGCGTCGGCTCCGCCGTCGGCTTTTTGGCGGCGCCGATTTCCTACGAGATGGTCAAGACCAAGTACATGCGGCTCGAAAGCTTCGACGCGACCGGCGCGACCGAACTGCTCTGTAGCATGTCCCGGGATATCCGCGCCTGGGTCGAGCCGGCTGCGGGGGGCGAGCCGGTGATCGAGCGCCGCGTTGCGTTCATGCGCTATGTCGGGCAGGGCCACGAGATTGCCGTCGAGCTTCCGGTCCGCGATCTCCTGGCAACGGACGCGGCGGCGCTGCGCGCTCAGTATGAGACCGATTACGAGAAGCTGTTCAGGCGCTCTATCCCTGCCGCGGCGATCGAGATCATGGCCTGGTCCGTCAATGTCTCGACCGTTACCCAGCTGCCCGCGCAAATTGCAGACGTTGACCAGCACCCGGTATCGATGGCGGGCGAAAGCATCCGGATTTTCGATGGCCGAGCGGGCAAGACGATCGACGTGTCGCGCTACCGTCGCGACAAGCTGGCGGTCGGCGCTCGCTTGTCGGGGCCAGCGATTATCGCCGAAGAGGAGACGTCGACCTTCGTCACGGAGAATTTCGACGCCTGGATCGATGGTCTGGGTTCCATCGTGATGGAACGCAAGGGAATGACAGCGTGAACAAACGGGGTCTCAACCTCATCGACAAGCAGATCATGTGGAGCCGCCTGATCGCGGTCGTCGAGGAGCAGGCGCAGACCCTGCAGCGGACGGCGTTTTCCACGATCGTGCGGGAATCCGGCGATCTTGCCGCCGGTGTGTTCGATGCGGATGGCCGGATGCTGGCTCAGGCCGTGACCGGCACGCCCGGCCATATCAATTCGATGGCGCTCGCAGTCGGCCACGTGATCGACCACTACCCGATCCCGACCATGCAGCCCGGCGACGTCTTCATCCATAACGATCCCTGGATGGGAACCGGACATACCAACGACTTCTCGGTGACGACGCCCTGCTTCCGCGACGACGTGCTGGTCGGCTTCCTCGCCTGCAACAGCCACCTGATGGACATCGGCGGCTTGCGCGACATGTCGTCGTCGACGGACGTTTTCATGGAAGGGCTGTATCTTCCGATCCTGAAAATCGTCGATGGCGGGGTGCTCAATGAGACGCTGATGGCGGTGATCCGCGCCAATACCCGTCAGCCGGTGGAGACGGTTGGCGACGTCTATTCGTTGATGAACTGCAACGATGTCGGTTGTCTACGCTTGCTCGAGATGATGGACGAATTCGCTCTCGTAGAGCTCGATGAACTCGCGGACCACGTCATCGACACCTCCCGCGAAGCGGTGAAAGCGGAGATCGCAAAGCTGCCCAAGGGGACCTGGCAGACGTCCGTGATGCTCGACGGCCAGGCCGAGCCGATCGAGTTGAGAGCAACGTTGACGGTTTCCGACGGCAACATCCATGTCGACTACAGCGGCTCTTCAGGGATGACCAGGCACAACTTCAATGTGCCGCTTTGCTACACGCTGGCCTACACTTCCTACGCGCTCGGCTGCATCATCGCCCGCGACATTCCCAACAATGCCGGCTCGCTGGAGCCGCGGACGGTATCGGCGCCGGAAGGCTCGATTGTCAATGCAATCAAGCCGGCGGCGGTGGTCGCACGGCATCTCATCGGCCTGATGCTGCCCGACCTCGTGTTCGGCTGCCTGCGTCAGGCGATCCCGAACCGGGTGCCGGCGCAAGGTTCCGGCGTGCTCTGGATTGTCGGCGCCAGCGGTCCGACATCGAGTCCGCCGCGTTTCGGCGAAGACTTCATGGTTAGTGTCGTTACCACCGGAGGCATGGGCGCGCTGCCGTTCCGCGACGGTCTGTCGGCGACGGGATTTCCGAGCGGCGTGCGCGGCGGGCCGATCGAGATTTTCGAATCGATGTCGACCGTCGATCGTCTGGCGCAAGGAATACCGCCAGGACTCTGGCGGCGCCGGCCGTATGCGCGGCGGTCTCGGACAGGTCATCGAATTGGAAAATGGCATCGACGAGCCGTTCTACTTCAATGGCGCTTTCGAACGCATCAAATTTGCGCCGCGCGGATTTGATCGCGGCCACGACGGCGCGGCGGGCTACGTCGGCCTGAAATCGGGCGGCAAGCTGCCGGGCAAGGGCCGGCATCTTGTCCCCGTCGGTGATCGTGTCCTGATCATGTCGCCCGGTGGCGGGGGCATCGGCGATCCCTTGCAGCGCGACCGGGCGCTGGTCGAGGCCGACCTCCGCAACGAACTGATTTCGGCGAAGGCGGCGCATGAGATCTATGGATTGAAGACTGAACGGCCCGATGCGCCGCGCGCTGAATCCGTTCCGGAATATCAGCATGGATAGACCGATGAATTTCGAGCCTGATCGACAAGCAGATCATGTGGAGCCGTCTGATCGCAGTGGTCGAGGAGCAGGCCCAGACCTTGCAGCGGACCGCGTTTTCCACCATCGTGCGGGAATCCGGCGATCTCGCCGCCGGCGTGTTCGATGCGCAGGGGCGGATGCTGGCGCAGGCCGTGACCGGCACGCCCGGCCACATCAATTCGATGGCGCTCGCGGTCGGCCATGTGATCGATCACTATCCGCTCGCGACCATGCAGCCGGGCGATGTCTTCATTCACAACGATCCCTGGATGGGAACGGGACACACCAACGACATCTCGGTGACGACGCCGTGCTTTCGCGACGACGTGCTGGTCGGGTTCCTCGCCTGCAACAGCCACCTGATGGACATCGGCGGTCTTGTCGACCGGGTCAGCTCCACGGACGTCTTCATGGAGGGTTTGTATCTACCTATTTTGAAAATCGTCGATGGCGGGGTGCTTGATGAGACGCTGATGGCGGTGATCCGCGCCAATACCCGTCAGCCGGTAGAGACGGTCGGCGACGTCTATTCGTTGATGAACTGCAACGATGTCGGTTGCCTGCGCTTGCTGGAGATGATGGACGAGTTCGCTCTCGAGGAACTCGACGAGCTCGCAGACCATATCATCGATGCCTCGCGTGAAGCGGTGCTGGCGCAAATCGCTAAGCTGCCCAAAGGTACCTGGCATGCGTCGCTGTCGCTGGATGGGCAGGGCGAGCCGGTGGAGTTGAAGGCGGCGCTGACGATTTCCGAAAACAACATCCACGTCGATTATGCGGGGTCGGCAGCGATGACGAAGCGCAACTTCAATGTGCCGCTTTGCTACACGCTGGCCTACACCTCCTACGCGCTCGGCTGTATCATCGCCCGCGACATCCCCAACAATGCCGGTTCGCTGGAGCCGCGGACGATCTCCGCGCCGGAAGGCTGCATTCTCAACGCGGTCAAGCCGGCGGCGGTGATTTCGCGCAGCCAGGTCGGCCTGATGCTGCCGGATCTCGTGTTCGGCTGCCTGCGTCAGGCGATCCCGGACCGGGTGCCGGCGGAGAACACCTGCGCGCTGTGGGGCATCACCATCCTCGGTCCCAAGACCAGCCCGCCGAAAGTCAACGAGCGTTATCAGGTCCAGGTCATTACGACCGGTGGCATGGGCGCGCTGCCGTTCCGCGACGGTCTGTCGGCGACGGGATTTCCGAGCGGCGTGCGCGGGGGCTCGATCGAGATCTTCGAATCGATGTCGACCGTGATCGTCTGGCGCAAGGAATACCGCCAGGACTCCGGCGGCGCCGGCCGCATGCGCGGCGGTCTCGGCCAGGTCATCGAAATGGAAAACGGTATCGACGAGGCGTTTCTCTACAACACCACCTATGAACGGGTCGATCATCCCGCCCGCGGCGTCGGCGGCGGGGGGGCCGGCGCCGCGGGCGTCATCCGCCTGCGGTCCGGCAGGCATTTGGCCGGCAAGGGCCAGCATCTCATACCGACCGGCGATCGCGTGATCATCATGTCGCCCGGTGGCGGAGGCATCGGCGATCCCAGGGCGCGGGCCCGCGCGATGGTCGAGTCCGATCTCGCCAACGAGCTGATCTCGTTCGAGGCGGCACGCGATCTGTATGGCCTCGAACTCGTCGCGGCGGAATAGCGTTCCTTGACTGCGCCCGGAAAAACAGGAGTTGAAAGAGTGGTCGACATGAAACCGGACCGGCGATCGGTGCTTGCGGGCTTATGTTCGTTGCCGGCGCTGGGTATCGCCGCATCGACGGCCACTCTAAGTGCGACCGCTGCTGCGGCCGCGCAGAAGGGCGGGGTGCTTACGTTGGTGGTGGCGAGTGAGTCCCCGGCGCTGCTTTCGCTGGTCAACTCCGCGAGTCTCATATTAAGCGCCAAGGTGACGGAAGGATTGCTCGAGTTCGACTTCGACATGAAGCCGCAAGCGCTGCTCGCGACGTCCTGGGATGTCGCGCCCGACGGTTTGACCTATACGTTCAAGCTGCGCGAGGGCGTGAAGTGGCACGATGGCGAGGATTTCACGTCCGAGGACGCGGCCTTCTCGATCTCCGTCTTGAAGAAGCTGCACCCGCGCGGGCGCACCACCTTCGCCCAGGTCAAGGCGATCGAAACCCCTGACAAATACACCTTGGTCCTGCACCTGGAGAAGCCGACGCCATATCTGTTGGCGGCTCTCTCCTCGGAGGAATTGCCGATCGTACCGAAGCATCGCTATGGCGATGCGGATCCGCTTGTTCACGTCAACAACACGGCTCCGGTCGGAACCGGAGCTCTACGTCTTCAAGGAATGGGTCCGCGGCAGTCATGTCATCTGGGACCGCAATCCGAATTACTGGGACAAGTCGCTGCCTTACATCGATCGGCTGGTCGCCAAATTCATCAGCGATCCGGCGGCGCGCACGATTGCCTACGAGGTGGGAGACGTCGATCTAGGCTATCGGACTCCAGTGCCTTATCGAGATGTCGAGCGGCTGGCAAAGAATCCGAAAATTTCCATCGAGGAAAAGGGCTATGAATACGATCCGCCCAACATCATCATCCTCGAAGCAAATCTGGAAAATGAATACCTGAAGAACTTCAAGGTCCGGCAAGCTATTGCCCATTGCATCAACCGCGATACTATCTGCAAAGTCGTGTTTTTTGGCAACGCGGTTCCATCCGCTGCACCGATCGTGCCGTACCACAAGGAGTTTCACAGCGATAAGCCCTCGCCCTATCCGTTCGACCTTGTCGCTGCGGCGAAGCTGCTCGACGAGGCCGGTTACGCGCGCCAGGGCAGTGCGATGCGCTTCACCCTGACGATGGATTATAACGGCGACGATCAGCGCCTGCTCGGCGAGTTCCTGCGCGCGGCGATGAGCCGGGCCGGGATCGGGATCGAATTGCGCGGTCAGGACATGGGCACGTTGGTCAAGCGCGTCTATACCGATCGTGCCTTTGCGCTGCACCTCGCCTCGATCAGCAATCTGTTCGACCCGCAAGTCGGCGTGCAACGCCTGTATTGGTCGAAGAACCTGATCAGGGGCGTTCCGTTCTCGAACGGAACCGCCTACAACAATCCAGAAGTCGATGCGCTGCTCGAAGCGTCCGCGGTTTCGCTGGACAGGAACGATCGCATCGCGAAATGGAAACAGATCCAGGACATCGTCATGCGCGACGTTCCGAATTTTCCGATTGCGATGCCGTCATGGCTGACAATAAGCCAGAGCCGGATCAAGGATCATACGACCAACGCCGACGGCTTCGAGGGCTCGTTGGCGCGGGTCTACCTCGCAGGCTAGGCGTTTCGTCGCTCAGCAAAGCCTCGCAAGGCGAGAACAGTGGTCCGACATCTGCGGTCGCGACCCTGCTGGCTGCGGCAGATTGGTGCAGAATTGCAGCAATGACGATGAATGGATTGGCAGATTGACGGCTTCCCGATCGGGCAGTCGCTAATGGCATGCAATTTGCTTAAGTTTGGCAAGAGCTTGACGCCGAGGGAATGGAGGGAACGGAGGCGAGGGCCGCACAGCAAGAGGTGGCAATGCGGAATCTTTGGTTCGAATGCCCGAACGTCCATAGATGCTGATCGACTGAATCTCATTGCATCGTTCGTGTCGGTCGCGGAACATCTCAGCTTTATTGCAGCCGCAAATGTGATCGGCACCTCGCCGTCGACGGTAAGCCGCAAGGTTTCACGGCTTGAGGATGCACTGGGGTTGCGTCTGTTCGAACGGACGACGAGACGTGTCGCGCTGACAGAGGCGGGGCGCCTTTACCATGCGCAATGCGTGCAGATTTTCAATCATCTCGCCGACGCCGACGCGATGATCGCGTCCCTTAACTCGGAACCGAACGGCCTGTTGCGCGTGAGCTTTCCGGTGGCCTTCGGCCGGCTCAAGCTTTCCGAGATCATCAGCGAATTTCTCGATGCCTATCCGAAGGTGAGGGTGGAGGCCAACTACACCGACCGCTTCGTCGATCTCATTGAAGAATCCTATGACGCCGTGGTGCGGATCGGGAGCCTGCCGGATTCGACGCTGATCGCGCGAAAGATTTCCGACAACCGCCGGCTTGTCGTTGCCTCTCCAGCATACCTTGAGCGGCACGGTATTCCATGCGAGCCGGCCGATCTCGCGTCTCACCATTGTTTGAGCTTCAGCCACTATTCCGCGTCGGGCAGCATCTGGCGCTTCAAGCTGGATGACAGGATCGAAGAGGTAAAGGTCTCCGGCGAATTCAGGTCGGACAATTCCGAGGCGATCTACGAAACGGCGCTGCGTGGGCGTGGCATCGGACTGGTCGCCAGCTATCTTTGCTACCACAGCATCGAAAAGGGCGATTTCGTTCACCTGCTGCCGGAATGGACCAGCGTTCCGGAAGCCGGTGTCTATGTCGCTTACAGCAGCAGCAAGCACCTTGCGCCGAAGGTCAGGGTGTTTTCGGATTTCCTGGTGCAAAAATTGAAGAATGTGCCGTGGTAGTTTCGACCCCTTCATAGGCGTAACGCCAAGATGCACGGGTGTAGCATCGGGTACGCCAGAACTGCATCCGGATGTGAGCTTCGATCCGGGTCACCGCTTCCGTGTCGACGCAGGCGCGATCGACGATCTCTCCTCGCTTAAGAACCAAATACAGGTTGGTGATGTCGAGCGCGAAAGGCAGGCTAGATAGGGTCGCCCAGGGCGATCAGCACCAGCATGGAACCGGCTGCAGTTCCTTGCCAGTTCCAGCCAACTCGGCCGAGACTGTGTCTCCGGATACGTCATCGCGCGCGCCGAGATCTCGGCCCGTACAAAAGCCGCCGCAATCGCGGCGTTACATTTGGGTTATCATAGCACTACGATTCGAACAGGAGTGGCATAAGGCGGGACGGACTTCGACATTCAGGAGCGCGGCAAATGAAACGCATCGTGATTGGTCTGACCCTTAGTATGATGTTTGCTTGCCTCGTTTGCGGCGTCAGGGCGCGTGACCTTGATGGTCGCTACGCCGATTCACCCCTAAAGCCGTGGTTCGATCATCTCGCGAGCCGCAAAGGACTCTGCTGCTCGATGGCGGACGGTCAAGCCGTTGCAGACCCCGATTGGGAATCGAAAGACGGTCATTACCGGGTTCGCCTGGACGATCAATGGATCGATGTTCCGGACGATGCGTTGATCACCGAGCCTAATCGCGCGGGACGCACCATGGTCTGGCCGATGCGGATTGATAATCAAATCTCAATCCGCTGCTTCATGCCGGGCAGCATGACTTAGAGAGGCTTTGTCTGGAAAATAATGCTCCTCAATCCCGAGCAGAGGAGACGAAGACGCCGCCCGAGCCAGGCTCGGGGCGCCAGATGTTGAACCGCCAACTGTGTTGAGTGGCGGGCTTGTCTTTTGAGTGACCCTCCCGGCATCGGCGAGGGAACATCACATTCTCTTGCTCTTAGGGCTTCTTACCCTTGGGCTTCCAAAAATTGGGCTTCCAAAAACCAACCCCTCTGTTGGAGGGGTTGGCAGGGAACTTCATGCTTCATTTTTTGGGACGTACTTGCCGAGAACGCACTTGTATCTTTCTAGCTTCCAGTCGCGGTACGGGCCGTTGGCGAGCCATTGAGCAATGCCAATTTGCCCGTTGATTTGGCAGGCAGTCATGGTGATGCCCGACTGCTCGCTGTTGGTAACAACCTTTTCCAAGCAAAGCTGTCCGTTGCAGAGAACAGCGACGAGGGTAACAAGCATGGGTGACCTTCATGGATGGTGAAATACCCGGTTGGGTTCCTCCATGCAGGGTCCATGCCATTCTGGGTCCCCGGCTTCGCGCCGCAGGCCCGCCGAGTTGGGATACCCTTGATAATAAAGGGTAAATAACTGCGAACCGAGCCGGGTTCCCGAAACGGAACCAAAGGAATTGGCTACGAAATCGCCGCGGTGCAAACTGCCAGGCGGCAAGCTGCCGCGCCCCCGAGAATTCTACGGGACTGTCCGAGATGGTCTCAAAGGGATCAGGTCATTTCAGCAGTCGTAGAAGACTACGACCGGCTTTCGCAGCCAGCTCCTTGGCGTCCAAAGTGCCGTCGCTGTCGGAGTTTGCCGCGTTAAAGCGTTGCTCGACAACAGCCAGATACTCCTCCTTGGTCAGCGTTCCGTCATGGTCTGGATCAGCCGCAGCGAACTCTTTTGCGCTCAGCCTGCCGGCAAGTTCCCGTTTGTCGAGTGTGCCGTCGTGATCGCGGTCGAGCTTGTCGAACAGATCCGAGCCGGCCTTCTTGGCCTCCGCCAGGTCGACGGTGCCATCATTATCCGTGTCCAAAGCCTGGATCGACTTCGATAGCTTGGATTTTCCGAACGCCGGAACGCCGCCCGCGATCAAGCCGGCGACGGTCAAGGTCGTTAGGACGCCGCGTCGAGATATCATCGAATGATCATCCAATTTCACTGCACCGATTACGCCTCGTCGAGAACCGCAGGCCATTCGGAGGTGGTCTGCATGGTTTGCCCACAATCATCGCAGGACCGCCATGCCGTCCACCTCCGCCGAAATGCGAGGCTGCCGCAAAGACCTATCTGCGAGCCGCGCACGCGTACATGTTGATTTCCATGCCCACCGGAACTTCGACGATTTTTGGAGTCTTCCAAGCCATATAGATCTCCTCTCGCACCGAGCGGCCGCGTGCCGCACCAAGCAACGATAGAACTAGGTTCGAAACGAGGCAAGCGGACGCCGGGCGCCTGCCTTCTGGAAATAGTTCCCACCGGATTCGCGCAGCCGTTGGAGAACGACAAGGATGGGCGTGGTTTGGCGACCGAGTGGGCAGCTGTCAGCCTGCGAGGTAATCAAAGAAACAAGCGCGCTTGGTTCCCATCGTTACCTGAGGACGCACTTGGTCTCCGGGCGGTCGAGGCCCAGCGTATCAAGCGTCGATGTCTGATGCAGGAAGCCTTCCTGAGGGGACACCGAAACCGTGTTCCTGCCGTCGAATAGCAGGATGGGCTGTCGCAGTTGCAGGTTCCAGTCACGAATGGTGAGCTTTTGACCTTTGAAAGCGGCGACTGAGAAGTCGGGACTTTTCAGATAGGCGAGCATCTTGCCCGAATCGCTGGAGTTGGTCCGGCTGGCCGCTTCGCCAATCATGCGAACCGCGGTCCAGACCTGCATGTCGTGGGCGGTCATCGACCGCTGGAAGTTCTTGGTGAAACGGTTCTGCAACTGCACGGCGCCCCATTGATCGAAAGCCGCATCCCACGTGGTCGGCACCAGTCCTGCTGAACCCGCCACGGGGCGGGGATCCCACGTCCGGTACGGCAAATAGCCGGCAAAGACTTCGCTTTCATCCGCCGCGACAAGCACATCGTGGTCGGACATGCCTTGCGTCACCATGGGCATTTGCTGCTGAATCTCGGCAACGCCGCTGTCGGTGCGGCGTGCGCCGCCGGTGTCCTTGAATGCCCGCTCCTCGACGATCTTGGCGCCGAAGCGTGTTGCAGCATGACGCAGCGCGTCGGCGAACAAGCCATCATTTTCGTGCGAGCCGGAAATCAGCACCCATTTGCGCCATTTCTTCCAGACCAGGTACTGGGCAAGTCCATCGGCGAGCATGGAACGCGTCGGCGCGACATGAATGAGGTTGGCGCGACAATCCTGCTCGCGCAGGCGCTCGTCGGGCGCGAGTGCGTTGATCAGGGTCTCGCCGCGCGCCTTGCCGGCATCCGCCGCCTTCAGCAGCCGATCCGCATCGAGGCTGGTGACGATAAATGACGCCCCTTGGTCCGCAAGCGCAGCGACTGCGGTTGCCGGATCCTCGCCCTCGCCAAGTATTTTCTCCAGCAGCGTGTAGTGCTGGTTGAGGAAGCGCCCGGTCGCATTATCGTCATCGATCGCCAGCTGCCCGCCGGCGAGGCCATCGTTGGCGGCAGGAATATCGATCATCGATATCCTGATCCTTGACGGCGGCTGGCGAAGGTAGCCGATCTTGATTTCCGCCGGTTGATCGGACCGGCCGGGCTCGCTCAACGCCAGGAGTACGAGGACACCAATCAGAAGCCGGAGCAAAATCGAGCCTCCAATGTAATGATCGGGCATCCCACATCGCCGATTGCGCTGCAACACGCGAACCGTGCCCGGTGAGCCCGCCTATGCCGGCGTTTCGCCTGTTTGAACTTTTAAGGCTACTCTATTTTTTCAGGCTACTCTACTTATTGTCTGGCGCAAGGAACGCCGAACCTGCTCGATTGGTTTCGAACCTTTGCGATTGTCATTCGGCGCATCATCGTTCGATTGATCCGAGTTCGACCTGACATCTTGGAGAACGCCACATGTTCGATTTGCGCTGGATGGTGGTGGTTGGTCTGCTGTGCGGTTTTGCTGTTCCGTCTCGCCCTGCTTTCGCCTTTCTTGCCTATGTTTCCAATGAAAAAGGCAACTCGATATCCGTCGTCGACACAGACAAAATGGAGACCGTTGCGACGATCAAGACCGGACAGCGGCCGCGGGGTATCGAAGTTACGCGGGACGGCAAATTCGTCTTCGTCGCGCTCGGCGACGACGATACGATCCAGCTGTTCGACACGAAAAGCCGCAATGACGCCGGCGAACTGCCGTCGGGTCCCGATCCGGAACAGTTTTCTCTCGATCCGGCTGGAAAGTTTCTCTATGTCGCCAACGAAAACGACGCGATGGTGACCGTCATCGACATGGAAAAGCGTACGGCCATCGGCCAGGTTACGGTCGGTACCGAGCCGGAAGGCATGGCGGTCAGTCCGGATTCCAAGCAGTTGATATGCACCTCCGAAACCACCAGCATGGTTCACTTCATCGATCCGGCGAGCCGCGAAATCGTTGGCAATCTGCTCGTTGGTTCCCGACCACGCTTCTCGGCATTTAAGTCCGACGGATCGGAGCTATGGGTGACCTCTGAGATCGGCGGGAGCCTTGCGATTATCGATCCGGCGACGCGGCAAATCAAGCAAACCGTGACGTTCGAAATCCCGGGTCTGCGCTCCGAGGCAATCCAGCCAGTCGGCATCAACATTACCAAAGACGGCAAGCTCGGCTTCATCGATCTGGGGCCGGCCAATCGGGTCGCCGTTGTCGATGGCGCCACCCACGCCGTCTTGAAATATCTACTGGTCGGACAACGGGTTTGGCATGGTGCTTTCACGCCCGACGAAAAATACCTGCTGGTTGCCAACGGCGTTTCGAACGATGTCTCCGTCATAGACGTGGCGTCGTTGCGCGTTATCAAATCCATTCAGGTTGGCGAATTGCCCTGGGGCGTAGCCTTTGGGCCGAATTGAAATCGCTCATGTCGACGCGCGCCGGAAGCGGCCCGCTGGTATTACCCGCAGGGTCGACACACGATTGGATACGCCACGCTTGCGATACGCCACGCTTGCTAAACGCTCTTCGAGCCCAATCAAATATCCCGTTTCTCGTGGCCGGGATAATCGCAGCTCCATTTCCTGGCCATCCATTCGGGATGCCTGCCAATCCACTCCGCGATATAGGGCTGCGCGGCCATCATGCATTGACGGATCGAGCCCTGCCATGCGAATTGAAGATACTTTTCCTCGCAATTGGCCGGATTGGCGACGGCGCAGACGGTCAGGATGATTTCAATCATTCCCTTGTCTCCTCGTTTGGAGCGACACTCTGGAAGGTTACGCCGCTTCGACCCTTACGTTTCAGATTTTGGCGGAATTTCGTCCGCCGGGTTGTCGAATTGATGAGTCCCACTTCGCCGGTACAAAGTAGCCGCGGGCCGCAGGAGTGGGCAGCGCAGCAGTGTAGCGCAAACGCCTTGGCGCGTCGCTCGCCAGATTGGTCGGTAATGCTGTCGCATCTGCCGCATTGCAATCTGATTCGAAGCAGTCGGACGCAGGCTTTATCGCGATTGTCGCATTTCGATTCGACCGGCAGCGGTACAATCGACGAAATCGCCGGCCCTTGACATTGCAAGCGAGCGTGCAATGCTTCGAGCACATCAAATCGCATCATGCCTGGAATGTTTGTGACTTGTCGTTGACGTTCGACGCGTGACACCCGTTATCGTTGTCAGCCCGCGGTCTCCCAGACGATCGAGGAACTTACACAAACCGTAACTTTTTCCAGGTTCAAGAAAATCGTTGTGGAGGAACGCTAAATGAAGACACGCGCCGCAGTCGCGTTCCAGGCCAAGAAGCCGCTTGAGATCGTCGAACTCGATCTGGACGGTCCCAAGGCCGGTGAAGTCCTCGTCGAGATCAAGGCGACGGGAATTTGTCATACCGACGCCTACACGCTGGATGGCTTCGACAGCGAAGGAATCTTTCCCTCGGTCCTTGGGCATGAGGGCGCCGGCATTGTCCGCGAAGTCGGGCAGGGCGTCAGCTCGGTGAAAGCCGGCGATCACGTGATACCGCTCTACACGCCCGAATGCCGCCAATGCAAAAGCTGCCTCAGCCAAAAGACCAATCTGTGCACGGCGATCCGCGCGACGCAGGGCAAGGGTGTCATGCCCGACGGCACGTCGCGCTTCAGCTACAAGGGCCAGACGGTCTACCACTATATGGGCTGTTCGACCTTCTCGAACTTCACGGTGCTGCCCGAGATTGCGGTCGCGAAAATCCGGGAAGACGCGCCGTTCGACAAGAGCTGCTACATCGGTTGCGGGGTGACGACCGGCGTCGGCGCGGTGGTCAACACCGCCAAGGTCACGCCCGGCGCCAATGTGGTCGTGTTCGGGCTCGGCGGTATCGGGCTCAACGTCATCCAGGGTGCGAAGATGGTCGGCGCCGACAAGATCATCGGCGTGGACATTAACGATTCCAAGGAGGAATGGGGCCGCCGTTTCGGCATGACCGACTTCGTCAACCCGTCGAAGATCGGTGGCGACGTCGTCCAGCATCTGGTGGGGCTGACCGACGGCGGCGCCGACTATACCTTTGATTGCACCGGCAACACCACGGTGATGCGCCAGGCGCTGGAAGCCTGTCATCGCGGTTGGGGTGTATCGGTTGTGATCGGGGTCGCCGAATCCGGCAAGGAGATTTCGACGCGGCCGTTCCAGCTCGTTACCGGCCGGGTCTGGAAGGGTACCGCGTTCGGGGGCGCCCGCGGCCGGACCGATGTGCCGAAAATCGTCGACTGGTACATGAAGGGCAAGATTCAGATCGATCCGATGATCACCCATGTCCTCAAGCTCGAGGAAATCAACAAGGGATTCGATCTGATGCATGAGGGCAAGTCGATCCGCTCGGTCGTCGTTTACTAAATCAAAAACATCAAACCCCAGGAGGAAGGCCAATGACTGTTCACATTCACCCATCGGTTGATAGCGGAGTGAAGAAAGGTTCCGGCAGCTTTGCGGGCGGCACGCTCGTCTGCAAGTGCAAGGACAAGCCGGTCAAGGTCGGCATCAAGGGAGATGTCGCCCACAATCATGCCTGCGGCTGCACCAAATGCTGGAAGCCCGCAGGAGCCATTTTTTCGGTCGTGGCCGTCGTTCCCCGCGATAACGTCACGGTGCTCGAGAACGGCGACAAGCTGCAGGTGGTCGACGCCTCCGCGGCGATCCAGCGGCACGCCTGCAAGGCCTGTGGCACGCATATGTATGGCCGCATCGAGAACAAGGCGCATCCGTTCTATGGTCTGGATTTCATCCATCCCGAACTGTTCATCGAAACCGGCTCGGCTGCTCCGGGATTCGCGGCGTTCTGCTCGTCGGTGATCGAGTCCGGCGTCGACCCATCGGAGATGGGCGCGATCAGGGCGCGTCTGAAGGAACTGGGGCTTGAACCCTATGATTGTCTGTCGCCGGCTCTGATGGACGCGATCGCGACCCATGTGGCGAAGTCCAAAGCAAAAGCGGCCTGAATCGGCCGAACTGGTCTGAACTCCGCAGGCGGCACAGCCTCCTGCGGAGCGAGATCACGTCTGATCGCGGGCGATCTTCGCGTCGCGACGGCGCGGGAGCAGGATGGTTATGGCCTTTGAAACCGTTTCGCTGAATCGGTCGCATGGCGGCGTGCAGGGTGTTTACAAGCATGCCAGCCGCGAGACCAAGACAGCCATGACCTTTTCGGTCTATGTCCCCCCGCATCAGGCCGGCGCGAAGCTGCCGGTGGTTTATTATCTGTCGGGCCTCACCTGCACGCACGCCAACGTCACGGAGAAGGGCGAGTTTCGCCGGGCCTGTGCGCAGTTAGGCCTCGTGTTCGTTGCTCCGGACACCAGCCCGCGCGGTGAGGGGGTTCCTGGCGATTCCGCCGGGGCCTACGATTTTGGCCTTGGCGCGGGCTTTTACGTCGACGCCACCCAGCCGCCATATGCGGAGAATTACCGCATGTGGAGCTATGTGACGGCGGAGCTTCCCGAGTTGATCGCCGGACAATTTCCTGTCGATCCCGCGAGGCAGTCGATCCTCGGCCATTCGATGGGCGGTCATGGGGCGCTCACGATCGCGTTGCGGTATCCCACCCGTTATCGCGCGGCAAGCGCCTTTTCGCCGATCGTGGCGCCGTCACAGGTGCCCTGGGGCACCAAGGCGTTGGGTGGATATCTCGGCGATGACAGGTCGGCGTGGCGCCGGCACGACGCCGTCGCACTCATCGAGGATGGCGCACGGTTCTCCGATTTCCTGGTCGACTACGGCGATGCCGATCAATTCCTCAATGAGCAGCTTCGCCCGGAACTTCTGGAGCGCGCCTGCTCGCATGCGGACATCCCGCTGAACCTTCGCCGCCAAGCCGGATACGATCACAGCTATTACTTCGTATCGAGCTTCATGGAAGATCATTTGCGCTGGCACGCCGCGCGGCTGGCGGCATGACGTTGTCATTTTGTCGCTGCGCTCAATCGGACCAGATCGACGGCATGGGCCGCGTCGGCGCGCCGCGTGCCGCCGGTGCAGTCGCGATGTTTTGGGAGCAGCGCAAGATGGCAAAGGTCGCTATCCTGACGGCCTTGATTCTGGCATTCCTTCCGGCGGGCGCGTGGGCCAAGGACACCCAGTTCTGGAACCTGACCGCCGATACCATCACTTCACTGCAGTTTTCGTCGCCCGGCAAGAACGAGTGGGGTCGCAACCAGGCAGACAATGATCGCGATCATACCGTCGATCATGACGAGCGCCTGAAGATCACCGATACGCCCGCAGGCGTTTACGATGTCAAATTTATCGACAAGGGCGGACGAACCTGCGTCGTCCCGAATATTCAAGTCAGGACAGGTGCCATCTTCACGATCGAGGAGAAGGATCTGAAGGGCTGCAGCAAATAATGGCGGTCAATTGCCATTTTCGTTCGATCCGCAACTGCATCGTGGCAACGCTCTGCCTCGTCGCCGGAGCGGTGCCCGCGCTTGCCGCCGAAACCTTGCGCATCGGTCTGCAAAGCACCGGCACGTTTGCCTGGCAGCTCGACGTCATCCGCAGGCATGGTCTTGCCGATCGCGCCGGGCTGGACCTGAAGATCAGCGAATTCGCCTCGCCCGATGCGGGCAAGCTTGCCCTGAACGGCGGATCGGTCGATCTTGCGATTGTTGACTGGCTCTGGGTCGCGCGCGCTCGCGCCCTCGGCGCCAAATTGCTGTTCTATCCCTATTCCAGCGCGGTCGGGGCCGTCATGGTGAAAGTCAATTCACCCGTACGCGGGATCGAAGATCTCAAGGGCCGCGTTCTCGCCGTCGCGGGCGGTCCGCTCGACAAGAGCTGGCTGATCGTCCAGGCAGCCGCAGCTCGCCGGGGCATCGATCTCAAACGCGACGCGACGTTGGAATACGGCGCTCCGCCCCTGATTTACGAGAAATTCCAGCAGGGCGAGGCCGAGGCGAGCCTGAATTTCTGGAATTTTTGCGCCCGGCTGGAGACGCAGGGTTATCGCCGTATCCTCGACGTACGGGATGCCGAAGCAGCGCTTGGGCTCAAGGAGCCGGTCGCCCTCATCGGGTACGCGTTTTCTGAGCAATTCGCTGCCGATCATAGGAGCGAGATCGACCGCTTTATCGCGGCCGCGCAACAAGCGAACGACATCATGCTGCGATCCGACGAAGAGTGGGACGCTCTGCGCCCGCTCATGAAGGCGGAAGATGATCGGACATTCAAGGCCTATCGCGACCGCACCAGGGAAGGGATGCCGCGGCGGTCGATTGCTGCAGAACAAGCGGACGCCGCCGCCTTGTTCCGGGCGCTCGCGAGCGCCGGTGGCGAGGATCTGGTAGGCCCGTCGCAGGAGCTCGACGGCAAGCTTTACTATCAACCGGCATCACGCGGAGATTAGGCATTGTTGCCGAGACTTTTTTCGCTGCTTGCCCTGATTGCGGTCTGGGCCATTGCAGCCGCAACGGTTCAATCGCGGCTGCTTCCGGGTCCGTTGACGGTCGGTGTTGCGACGCTCTCGGAGATTCGCTCAGGCGAGCTGCCGTTCCAGATGGCATGCACGCTCGCACGCGTGGTCGCTTCGTTCACGATCGCGATGGTGCTCGGCACGGTCGCCGGTTATGCGATGGGACGCTCAAGGCAAGCCGATCGGTTCGCCGATCCCTGGCTTATCGTGCTCATCAACCTGCCGGCCCTGGTGGTCATCATCTTTGCCTACATCTGGATCGGTCTGAACGAAACCGCGGCGATTTTGGCCGTGGCCATCAACAAACTGCCAAATGTGATCGTCGTCGTGCGCGAGGGCGCCCGGGCGCTCGATCCTGAGCTGGACGAAATGGCGGAAGCTTTTCAACTTGCCAAGCTCTCGAGGATTCGCCACATCGCGATACCGCAGCTCGCTCCCTACCTGGCCGCCGGTTCGCGTTCCGGTCTGTCCATCGTCTGGAAGATTGTGCTCGTGGTCGAATTGATCGGACGTCCCAACGGGGTTGGATTCGTCCTCGGTTCGGCATTCTCGCTGTTCGACATGGCCAAGATACTGAGCTATGCGATCTGCTTTGTCGTGCTTATGCTCGTGATCGAAAGCCTTTTGGTGCAACCGCTTGAACGACGCGCAAACCGCTGGAGACGGCGCCCCACTTGAACTTCGCATCGACGCGAAGAGCTACCCCTCGGCCGACGGCGCGCCGTTCGAGGTCGTTCGCGACCTGGAGCTTCGGCTCGATGCAGGATCGTTCGGTGCCCTGATCGGCCCCTCCGGTTGCGGCAAGACGACGATCCTGAGGATCGCCGCCGGGCTCGATCGGGATTTTCGCGGCCGGCTCCGCGCTCCAGGCCCCGGGCGGCTCGGGATTGTGTTTCAGGAGCCGCGTCTATTGCCGTGGCGTACGGTCGAAGACAACGTCCGGCTGGTGCTTCCCACGAGCGAGGCCGGGGCCGACCTCGCCGATCTCTTCGAGATTCTGGGCCTCGGTTCTCATCTGGCCCGATATCCCGGCGAATTGTCGCTGGGACTTGCGCGCCGTGTGGCAATCGCCCGTGCATTTGCGGTGCGGCCGGGTTTTCTGCTGCTCGACGAGCCTTTCGTGTCGCTCGACGAAACCGTCGCTGCCCGGTTGCGTGACGAACTTGTGGCGCTCACGACGCGCTCGAAGATAACAACGCTATTCGTGACCCATGATTTGGCCGAGGCGGTTCAACTGGCAGATCGCCTGTTCTTTCTGTCGGACCGGCCAACGCACATCATTCTCGAGAAGGCGCTGCCGCCGCCGCGGGGGGCGCGCAGCCAGGACATGATAGCTTCAATCTGCAACGAAATGCGAGGGCTGTTGGCGCGGGCGATCAATGCCGGAAAAGCTGACCTTCGAGTTCAGATCAGCCGGGTCTCGATCGCAAAGCGCACCAGCTCGGAGGATGAGCGCAGGCCGAGCTTGTTGCGAATGATGGACGACGTATTGGCGATGGTTTTATATGACGAATGGACCAGCCACGCGATCTCGGAAAGGCTCTTGCCGGCGCCGAGCAGGCGCAGGATCTCGATCTCACGCGACGTCAGTTTCGATAGCGGGTTCTGGGCGAATGCTGGCCCCGCAAAAGCAACGCTTTGCGCGAGTGCTGCAGGCAAATAGACCCCGCCGTTTCCCACGACCCGGATGGCCTCAACGAGGTCGCATGGATCTCCGGATTTCGAAACATAGCCCTTCGCGCCGATCTCGATCGCGCGCGCGGCGAATACCGGATCGTCGTTCATGCTGAACATGATGATGCGCGCGGATGCAGCACGCGCAAGAATGCGCCGAGCCAGTTCAAATCCCGAAACGGTCGGCAGGTTGATGTCGAGAACGCAGACATCGGGTTGTTCGGCGGCAAACATGCGCTCGCCGCTCTCTGCGTCGGGCGCCTCCAATATCACGGTTTCACGATCGCCGGCGAACAGCGCGCGGCACCCCGAAGCCACGATGGGATGATCATCGACGATCAGTACACGCATCAGCGTTGGTCCAAATCCCTGTCAACTCATGTTGCATTGCATCACGCCGGCCACGGCAGCGTCGGCGTCAAGCGCGTTCCCCGGCCGGCTTGTGCGTCTTGGACGCAATTGCTGTACGCTTTGATTAGATAATCGCTGTTTTTGTCTGTCAACGCTCCTCTTGAGCAGGAGCTTGCGCGGCGCCTTACCGGATCAACACGATGTGGCACAAACTGTCATTACGCTACCGGCTCAACCTGCTTCTGGCGCTCGTCCTGGTGCTCGGTCTGGCCGTCAATATCGGACGGCTTGTACTGGAGGCGGCGCCGCGCGTTCAGGCCGAAGATCAAAGCGTCTTGCGATTGGCCCGCGAGCTGGTTGGCACCTTGGTCGCGGACTTGAACGAGGCACCCGACCCCGATGCAAGATTAACTCGGATTATTCAAGATCTAAACCAGCTGCGGCACGTCAGCATTACGCGGCAGGACGATGCGGCCGAGGCCGTAGCCAATAACACGAGCGGCGATGACGAGCCGTATTCGGTTCCGACATGGTTCGTCGCGCTTGTCCATCCCGAGAAGACCACCGTGAACGTCCCGATTTCAATTCATGGAAAGCTGGGATCGCTCGTCATCACGTCCCATCCGAGCGATGAGATGGTGGAGATTTGGGACGGGATCGTTACCCAGCTCCAGGTCGGTTCTGCCGTTGCCGTTGCGCTTTTCCTGATGACGATGATGGTGGTCAGCCGCGCGCTCGCGCCAATTCGGTCGCTTTCGGAAGCGATGACGAATATTGAGGCCGGCGACTATGACACGCGCATCAGCACCGTCGGTCCGCCCGAACTGGCGGCGATTTGCGGCAAGCTGAACCATCTCGCGGCAACTCTGGGAGCGGCGGTCGAAGAAAAGCGGCGGCTGGCCGAAAGCGCCGTTTCACTACAAGATGCCGAGCGCAAGGAGATTGCCCGGGAGCTGCATGACGAATTTGGACCGTATCTATTCGCGTTGCGGGCCCACGCAAGTTCGCTGGCCCGGACCGCAGAAATGCCTGAGCCGGATGCCGCGGCCCTGCGAAGGCATGGCGCGGCCATGCTGGAGCAGGTCAACGCCTTGCAGCAGTTCAACCGGCGGGTTCTCGATAGGCTTCGGCCGGTTGGACTGGCGGAGCTTGGCCTCGGCGAGGCGATCGGCGCGCTTGTGCGCTTGTGGAGGGAGTCTCATCCGGAGGTGGCCATCGCGGCCGAGATCCCGAAATCTCTCGGCGAGACCGGCGAGACGGCGGATTTGACGATCTATCGCACTGTCCAGGAGGCGCTGACGAACGTTTTCCGCCACACCAGCGCGACTTCGGTCAACGTAGCCATTGAACCCATGCAGCAGCTTTCGAGCCTCAACCGCGGTAAACCCAGCTGTGTCCTTGTGCGCGTTCGCGATAACGGTCATGGACTGAAACCTGGCCACACGTTCGGACACGGTTTGACGGGAATGCGCGAACGCATTGCGGCTCTGGGTGGCACGCTGGCCGTGACCTCCAGCGAAACCGGAGTGACTGTGGAGGCCGTCGTCCCCACCGATCAGCGCTCCCAGAGGAATGTTTCCTGATGGTTCTGAGCCGTGCGCTTCCAGGCAGGGAATTTCCAAGACCGGAGCGATCTTATCAGCTCAGCAGGCGATAGACCCAACCGGGAATTCTTCCCGAAAATTTCGGGAATAATTGGTCGCAAGCGCCCGGACGTTTTGTAGCTAGCGCACCTTCGTTGCTCTATTAGTATCGTCCCGTGCCCTGCGGGCGGAGAGACGGAGAGACCATGACAGCCCGGGCGGATCGGTTGAGACAGTGAGCGCCCGATATCTGCTTATCGCATCGATTTCGATATCCCTGTTTCCGTGGAACGAACGGGCTTGCGCCCAAGATCCACCCGAGAGCGTTCAAATCCTGCCGCCGACGACGATAAGGGTAGTAAAGCCGCGCGCAAGGCGCGAGCGCGATCAAAATCTAACGCGCAGCGCTGCACCGGTGACAAGACTGTTCGTGTCTGCGACGACGCCGCTTTCCGGGCACCGGCATCGATGCCGACAAGGTTGCTTCCAGCGTCAACACCGTGAGCGCCGGCCAGATCAAGCAAGCGGGCTCACTGAGCATCAGCGACGCCCTCGTGAAATATGTGCCGGGTATCGTTGTCAGCGAGGTCACCGGTAATCCGTTCCAGCCGAACGTGCAATTTCGCGGCTTTGTCGCGTCGCCCGTGTCCGGCACGCCGCAAGGGCTCGCCGTGTATCAGAACGGCGTGCGCGTCAACGAAGCGTTTGGCGATACCGTCAACTGGGATCTGATCCCGACCGCCGCGATCAAATCGGTCGCGGTGGTCAGCAACAATCCGGCTTTCGGCTTGAACGCGCTGGGCGGGGCGGTCAACGTTCAGATGAAGGATGGCTTCGGCTATCACGGCGCCGAAATCGACACGATGGGCGGCTCGTTCGGCCGCGTCCAGAGTTCGGCGCAGTGGGGCAAGCAGGTCGACAATTTTTCGGTCTATGGCGCGCTCGAAGGATTGCACGACGACGGGTTTCGCAATTTTTCGGCATCGAATGTCCGGCGCTTCTACGGCGACATCGGCGCCAAGAACGATTCCGCCGAATTCCATCTCAATATGGGCGTGGCCGACAATGATTTCGGATCGACCGCAACCGCGCCGGTCGAATTGCTCCAGCAATATTGGGGCGCGACCTACACCACGCCGCAAACCTCGGAAAACCGTGTCGGCTACGTCAATCTGACCGGGAAGATCGAGGCCACGCCGACCTGGACTATCGAAGGCGTCGCGCACGCCAGGGTTTTCGATCAGAACATGGTGGACGGCAATGCGACAGGGACCTTGCCTTGCGCGGCCGATCCGGCGCTGCTTTGCTTTGGCGACGCAGCCACGCCGGCCAATGGTCTAAATGGCGCCCAGCTCGCCAATCCCTTCGCTCCAGGTTCGGTGCTGGGCGAGCTTGATCGAACCACGACGCATTCGACGACGACAGGCCTGTCGTTGCAGGCGACGAATACCGACCAGGTGTTCGGGCACAACAATCACCTGGTGATCGGCAGCAGCTTCGACTCCAGCGTCACCAATTTCACCGCCAGCGCGGAGTTGGGGACGATTGCGCCAAACTTCGTCGTCAACGGCTCCGGAATTTTTCTTGGTCCCTCCGGCAACCCGGTTTCGATCGGGCCGGTCGGGCTCCGGACCACCAACCAGTACACCGGGGTCTACGCACTCGACACGTTCGACGTCACCAACGCGTTTTCGATTACCGGCGGCGGTCGCTTCAATCTCGCCAATATCAGCCTGCAGGACCAGCTGGGGACCGCGTTGAACGGCAACGACACCTATACGCGCTTCAATCCCGTCATCGGCGGCACCTACAAGATCACGCCCGGCTTGACGGCCTACGCCGGCTACTCGGAATCAAACCGCGCACCGACTCCGCTTGAGTTGGGATGCGCCGATCCTGCGCATCCCTGCACCATCGCCAACTTCCTGGTATCCGATCCGCCGCTCAAGCAAGTCGTGTCCCGCAGCGTGGAAGCAGGACTCCGCGGCACGCGAGACCTCGACATCGGCACGCTCGGATGGAAGCTCGGGGCATTCCGCGCCAACAACGCGGACGACATTCTCGCGGTTCCCAGCCCGCTCTTGCAGGGATTTGGCTATTTCACGAACGTCGGCGCGACAAGGCGCCAGGGCATCGAGGCCGAAGTCAATCTCACGTCGAGCAAGATGCAGCTCTACGCCAGCTATACTTTCATTGACGCGCGCTTCCTCGATGCGCTGCAGGTCGCCTCCAACAGCCCCTTCGTCAACGGCAGCGGCAACATTCAGATTGTGCCGGGTGACCAGATTCCGGCAATTCCCCGCCACCGGATCAAGGCCGGCATCGACTACGCCGTTACCGACGCGCTCAAGATCGGAGGCGATGCACTGTTCGTCAGCAGCCAGTATTTCGTCGGCGACGAATCCAACCAGGCGCCAAAGCTGCCCGGTTACGCCGTCTTCAACCTGCATGCATCCTATCAGATCGACAAGACGTTTCAGGTCTATGCGCGCGTCGACAATGTCCTCGACAATCGCTATGCGACCTATGGGACGTTCTTCAATTTGGGCAATGTTCCCAATTTCGCCAATGGCGGCGCGGCTTTCACCGACCCGCGCTCAATCAGCCCGGCGCGGCCGCGTGCCCTCTATGTCGGCCTGAAGGCTACGTTCTGAGGCTGAAGCGAGAGCCGCTCAACCTCCCGGATTGTTACGGCGAGCCAGAAAGCCACGGGCCGGATCGTAGGCCAGAATCGCGCCAAACAGAAACACGATGGTGCATCCAACAACGACACCTAAGGAAATCCAGGCGACCTGCTCGTAGAGTGCAAAGCGAATGAGTTCGGTCGCATGCGTAAAGGGATTAAGCTCGCACACGTAGTACAATAGCGGGCTCGATTCCTTGACACGCCACAACGGGTATAGCGCCGAAGAAGCAAAGAACATCGGAAAGATGACGAAGTTCATCACGCCGGCAAAATTCTCGAGCTGCTTGATCAATGACGAGATCAGCATTCCCAAGGCGCCCAGCATGAAACCGCTGAGCAGCAGCGCCGGCAGCAGCGTGAGATATCCGAGCGGAGGAGGTTCGATCTCCCAAAACCAGGCGATCAGCAGGAAGGCATAGGCTTGCAACACGGATACCAGGGTACCTGCCAGAAGTTTCGATGTGAGTAGCCACCAGCGCGGGAACGGGCTGACGAGCAGGGTGCGCATTCCTCCGGTTTCCCGGTCATAGACCATCGTCAGCGACGATTGCATGCCGTTGAAGAGCTGTATCATCGCGATCAAGCCGGGTGCGATGTAGACTTCGTAGAGGACATAGGTCTCGTATGGCGGGATGATCGAAACTCCGAGCACCTGGCGAAATCCGGCGGCAAAAATGAAAAGCCAGACCAGCGGGCGCACCAGCGCCGAGATGAAGCGTTCGCGCTGATGGATGAAACGCAATGCTTCGCGCCAGACGATTCCCTTAAGGCAGACGAAATACTGCGCCGGCGAGAAGCCATTCCTGTCTGTCGTTTCGAGGGCCACGGTCATCTGGCGGTTTCCAGTTCTTCTTGATCGGCGCTCCCTGTCAATCGGTTGAAGGCGTCGCGCAGATCGTCAGCCCCGGATTGACCGATAATCGCCTCAATCGTGCCGAGCGCCAGCACGCTGCCCTTGTGAAGGACCACGACATCGTCGCCGGTGCCTGCTTCGTCAATAAGATGCGTTGCCCAGAGCACGCCGATGCCTTCTTTTGCCGATAGCCCGCGAACATGCGCGAGAATGTCGGCCCGCGCCTTGATGTCAAGGCCGACGGTCGGCTCATCAAGCAGCAGCAGACGCGGTTGGTGTAGCAAGGCGCGCGCAATTTCGACGCGCCTCATCTGGCCGATCGAGAGATTCCCGACACGGTCCCGGCTGCGGTCAGCCATCGCTACGCGGTCGAGAACCTGTGCGATGAGCTCGTCGGCGCGCTGGCGGGCGATGCCGTGCAGGGCGGCGTGATACATCAGGTTCTGCCGGACCGAAATGTCGGCATCGAGCGCGCGCGACTGAAAGACCACGCCAAGCTTGCGCAAGGCTGCAGCGGGCTCCTTCACGACATCGTGGCCAAGAATGCGGATTCGGCCCGACCGGATCGCAAACAGGCGCGTGATCAGCGAAAACAATGTCGACTTTCCAGCGCCGTTCAATCCCAGCAGGACGGTAAACGACGACTGCCGGACGGTCAGACTCACATCGTTCAGGGCGACCCGCGCGCCATAGCGATGGCCGACATGCTCAATCTCAAGTGCCGGGATATGGCCGAGCTCGGATGGTTTCATGACCCTTCCCGAATGCTCGGGGCCGTCCACGCGGCCGGCAGGTGGATATTTCAGCGCCCCGAGCGTCGTGCGGTCGATGGCCGATCGAATGCATCATGCTGATCAACTTCGGCGCGAGCGCAGGTCCGAGACTGGCGATTTAGCCCAGTGTGTCGGACGCGGCAAGCTCCGGGCCCGCGTGCGTCGCGCAGCTCATACCAAAAGCTAGCCTCCCTTCCTGAGGCTCTTTCAGTCCGAAGCTTGACCTCGATTGTCGATCCTGACAGAATCTCGCATCTGTTCCGCGCGAGCTTGCGACCTTCATTCAATTCAAAACGACGGATGGGCCTGTGAAGAAGCTTTGGGTTTGGATTTTTGCTGCGACTGCGTTGTCGGGCTCCGTAGGTGCTGCAAGTGCCCAGGATGCGGCGGCCGGTGAAAAGGTATTTCTCAAGTGTAAAGCCTGCCACCAGATCGGCGAGGGGGCCAAAAACGCGGTCGGGCCGGTGCTGAACGGCGTTGTCGGCCGCAAGGCGGGCAGCTACGAGGGCTATTCCTACAGCGATGCCAACAAGAACTCAGGCCTTACCTGGGATGAGGCGACGTTGAAGGAGTATCTCAAGAATCCCCGCGCCAAGGTGCCGGGAACCAAGATGATCTTCCCCGGTTTGCCGAAGGATGAGGACATCGACAATGTCATCGCCTATCTCAAGCAGTTTGGACCCGACGGCAAGAAATCCTGAGCGGGGCAGCCTGAGACCTTTTCACACAGGGCGACCGCCCGCACCGGGGGGGCCCGCCACGGGCTCCGAAAAGCCAAGCGAAGCGATGTGAAGAGGAATCTGCTGGGCGCATTTCTGGTGTTCCTTAGCTTCGTCGCGGCCACCTGCGCAATCGCGGACGACCTCAACGACTACCCGACGTCGGCGCGCGCGGACTATGTTTTCGCATGCATGAAGGCTAACGGAGAAACGCAGGAGATTTTGCAAAAATGCTCCTGCTCGATCGATGTGATCGCGTCGATCATTCCTTACGATCGTTACGTGGCAACCGAGACGATTCTCTCGATGTCTCAAGTCACCGGGCCGGTCGGTTCCGAATTCCGATCGACCGAATCGGCCAAGCTTACGCTCCAGGATTTCCGGCGCGCGCAAGCGGAAGCTGAAGTTCGCTGCTTCTAAGGAGGTCTCTTCCAACCTGGGTCGCTATAGCATCGACTTTTCGACAGTCCATTCGTTCTTGAACAGATGTTTGCTCGTATCGACGGCTTCGGCGCGGAAATTGGGAGCGCCGTTCGGCTTGTAGTTGAACCGAATGTTCGGATCCTCCGAGATCGCGATCCCGCCATCCATCGCCACCATCAGATCGTCGCCCTGCCATATTTTGAGATTCTCGACAAAGAACGGCGGTATGTAGAGCCGCGTCAGCTGATCCATCTGCAGGCCGGAGTTTTGAGGGTGGCGCATCATGATCTGGGCTTCGGGCATTCCGCCCTCGCCAGCCGGGAACGCGCGGAACTTCATCTCGCCGAGCATCTTGATAGAGTCCGAATTCGAAGCCGTCGGCGCGGAGCATCCGCCTGACGCCTTCACGAAAGCCTTGACGCCATAGAGCTTGCCGTCACTGAGTTCAGCTATGAGGCGAACGTAGGTGTAGGTATCGACCCGGACGCGCGCGGAAATCGACGTTACGCCTGAATGCGGTCCGATCGTGAACGTGCCGGCGACCGGGGCGGGATTTTCGTCGATGACGAGGGTGAGCGCTTGCAGCGTGCGCGCGTCATCAGGCGCAAGGTTGACTCGCATGCCGATCGGCACGAGGGCCGCATTCTCCGCGCGCCGCGGCGCGTCGAGTATCACAAGGCCTGAACCATCAAGAATGGGACGATCCTTGAAAATATCTCCCTTGATGTTGTTCCAGGTTGCTTCCGAAGGCTGATCCGTGGCGGACTGATCCGTGGCCGACTGATCCGTGGCCGGCGCTGCGGTCTGGGCAATCGCTGCAGGGGCCGCAAAACAAAACCCCACCATCAGGATCGGGATGATCACCTTGGAAAAAATCGACATGGTCAGATTCCTTTCCGCAACGAAGCCATCACAAAACTATATGAAAATCCCGCAAGCGACAAGCTTGCGCTTCGGCCAGGCTCCGCAAGGCTGCTATTCCCACTCGAGTTCGCCGAAAGCCGCGATAACGTTGCGTGAACTATATTCGTCGAACAATTTCCAGCGCGACCGCTCGCTTTGCCCGGCGTCCCGGGCCGCCTTGGCAAGCGGTATCCCCTGGGCGATCAGCTTGCGCACCTCTTCGACCAGGTTCTCGAAATAGCGCCGCTCGTCTCCGACCGCGCCATGCCAATCGCCCACGATCGGGCCGTGTCCGGGAATAACGTGGACGGCCGGAATGCGCGTCAACTCCGACAGGTCGGCGAGAAAGCCCCGAATGCTGGCGTCGATGACCGGAACATGCTCGACGAACAGGAGATCGCCCGCGAACAGCGTGGAACTCGTCTCGTCGAACACGGTTAGATCGTTGTCGGTATGCCCAGCCGGCCAGGCCTTCAGGGTCAGCATGCGGTTGCCGAGATCGATCTGCATTTCGCCGTCGACGAGCAGCGTAGGCGGAACGATTTTGATGGCGTCCATGAGTGCGTCGCCGAGTATGCTGCGAAACGTCTTCAGGTAATAATCGCCCCGCGCCGTCAACGCGCGCGGCAGGTTTTTGTGTCCGACAAAGATGGTTCCGTCCTGCACGAACGCTGCGTTCCCGAAGATATGGTCGGGATGAACATGCGTGTTGATGACGTAGCGAACTGGCTTCTGCGTCACGCTGCGGACTGCGGCCAGGAGACGCTCACCCTCGCGTGTGCTGCCGCCAGTATCGATCACCGCCACGGCGTGTTCGCCGACAATAAAGCCGCAATTGGCAGCGTCGCCCTGATTGGTCTGGTTCATCAGGTCGATATTGCCGATGTGAACGTAAACACCGGGCACGACCTCGACGACCGGCAACGGCGTGAGCGGCGGTTCTTGTTGCGAGCGGCCAGCTCTGCAATCCGACACCAAGATCAGCACCGTCGCGAGGACGATGCCCACAGATCGTAACGCCCACCGCATGCAGGTATCGGAGTGGGCGCGCGGTTTGAGGCCGGGCAGATAGTCTCTGCACTGTCCTCGCTCGCGCTTCGTCGTGCCCACATAGGTCAATGCTGTTGTCTTTCATGGCGCTCAAAGAAGTTCATTGCACTTTTCGGACTCCCACGCGCGCTGCAAAGTCCGTGTTGCGATGCGAGAATCGTCGGCCGATTTACGAAAATCTTAACGACATGTATCCGCCACAAATCACAACTTGCTTCTGATCGAGGAGTTACCTAAGCTTTTTCTGTTTCGGCTTCGTGAGCAATGATGAGTAGGGAGCTCGTTGCTCGCCGAACATTCAGATGGGCACCATTCAGTAAGAAACTAGTCTCGCAGGCTGTGAAAACGATTCGCAGGCTGGTAAGAGGTCCGGAAGAATCATCCAAAGAGGGCGAACGACGTCCCGTGGAAAATGTTTGCATTGTCCAAGGAGCGTCCGCTGCCCTCCAGGCATAACACCCAGGGAGGAAGCGAATGAATAAACTTCTACTTGCCACGACTTCGATCTGCGGCCTGCTGTTCATGCAGGGGGTTCCGGCGCGCGCCGATTCGGATCTTGATGCTCGCGCCAAGGATCCAAAGCAGTGGGTCATGCAACAGGGCGACAACGCCAATACACGGTACTCCAAGCTCAATCAGATCAACGCGACGAACGTCAAGAAGCTGCAGGTAGCGTGGACATTCTCGACCGGCGTGCTGCGCGGCCACGAAGGTGGGCCGCTGGTGGTCGGCGACACGATGTACGTGCATACACCGTTTCCAAATACTGTCTATGCGCTCGATCTGAACAACGAAGGCAAGATACTTTGGAAATATGAACCCAGACAGGATCCGAACGTCATTCCGATCATGTGCTGCGACACGGTCAATCGTGGCGTGGCCTATGCCGACGGAAAGATATTCCTGCATCAGGCTGATACGACTTTGGTCGCGCTCGACGCCAAGACCGGCAAGGTCGACTGGTCGGTCATGGACGGCGAGGCCGGCAAGGGTCAGTCGGGCACCGACGCTCCGTTCGTATACAAGGACAAGGTGCTGGTCGGCGTCTCCGGCGGCGAATTCGGTGTTCGCGGTTGGGTAAGCGCCTACAACATCAAGGACGGCAAGCTCGCCTGGCGCGGCTATTCCGAGGGGCCTGACTCCGACACGTTGATCGATCCGGTCAAGACGACGGCGCTCGGCAAGCCCGTCGGACCGAATTCATCGACCTCCACCTGGGAAGGTGACCAGTGGAAGATCGGTGGCGGCGCCACGTGGGGCTGGTATTCCTACGATCCCCAATTGAACCTCGTCTATTACGGCTCGGGCAATCCATCGACCTGGAATCCGGTGCAGCGACCCGGCGATAACAGGTGGTCGATGTCGATCTGGGCGCGCGATCTCGACACCGGCGCGGTCAAATGGATCTACCAGATGACCCCGCACGACGAATGGGACTTCGACGGCGTCAATGAGATGATCCTTACCGATCAGACCGTTGGCGGCCAACCGAGGAAGCTGCTGACGCATTTCGACCGTAACGGCTTCGGCTACACGCTTGATCGGGCAACCGGCGAATTGCTGGTCGCAGAAAAGTACGATCCGGTGGTGAACTGGGCGAGCAAGGTCGACATGGATAAGTCATCCAAGACCTATGGTCGGCCTTTGGTCGTCGATGCCTATTCGACTCAACATGGCGGCGAAGACCACAACTCGAAGGGTATCTGTCCGGCTGCGCTCGGTACCAAGGACGAGCAACCTGCGGCCTACAGCCCCGAAACCCAGTTGTTCTATGTTCCGACCAACCACGTCTGCATGGACTATGAGCCCTACAAGGTGTCGTACACCGCAGGTCAGGCTTATGTCGGTGCCGCCGTGGCGATGTATCCGCCCAAGGGCGATACCAATATGGGCAACTTCATCGCCTGGGACGGCAAGACTGGTAAAATCGTATGGTCCGACAAGGAGCAGTTCTCGGCCTGGGGCGGTGCATTGGCAACAGCCGGTAACGTCGTGTTCTACGGCACGCTGGAGGGTTATCTGAAGGCGGTCGATGCCAAGACGGGCAAAGAACTCTATAAGTTCAAAACTCCGTCCGGCATCATCGGCAACGTCATGACCTACGAACACGGTGGCAAGCAATATGTTGCTGTGCTTTCCGGCGTCGGCGGCTGGGCGGGCATCGGCTTGGCGGCCGGTCTGCTTCAGCCTCAAAACGCTGCCGCGTGGCATAACGCCGTCGACCAGGGCAAGTTGCCGACCGCAGAAAAGACGGTCGATACTGCCGGCCTCGGTGCGGTTGGCGGTTATGCCGGTCTGGCAGCCTATACCTCGCTGGGCGGCACGTTGACGGTATTTGCGTTGCCGAGCGAGTAAGCCTTCGGCATTGAAGTGACGAAGCATCGCAAGTGACAAGGAATCGGCGCGCCGCTGTTTTGCAGCGCGCCGATTCGTTTCAACACCGTGCGAGGATGGATTGCGTGAACATCAATCAGTGGAAATTTGCGGTTGTTTTTTTCGTGAGCACGCTTGCCGGAGCAGCAGCATACGCCGACGCACCGGGCGATCCGGCTGTCGCTTCATCGGACAATGGCAAATATTCCGATAAGGACGGCAATCCGACTTACAAGATAAGTTCGGACGGGACCGTCGACTGGTACACCTATTCGGGCTTTCGACGTTACCATTCGGATTGCCATGTTTGTCATGGACCTAATGGCGAGGGGTCGAGCTATGCGCCGGCGCTGGTCGATTCGCTGAAGACGATGAGCTATTCCGATTTCGTCAATGTCGTGACCAACGGTCGCAAGAATGTTGACGCAGCCAACGACAAGGTCATGCCATCGTTCGCAACAAACGTGAATGTCATGTGCTTCATCGACGACATCTACGTCTATCTGCGGGCGCGAGCGAACAACGCCATTCCCGGCGGCCGTCCGCCCAGCCATGAAGACAAGCCGGAGGCTGCCAAGCAGGCCGAGACCAGCTGTACGGGTATCAAATGATCGCGCAACGCGGAAACAGGCCGGCAGCACAGATCCCTCATGCTTCGAGGTGGAGAGTCGTTGTGCTGACCGCCGTGGCGGGGCTTCTGGCTTTTTCGCTGGCCGCGGGGATTCGCGCGCAGCAAGCAAGCGATTCCGGCTCGCTCGAGCTCGTCGATCCCGACGTGTTCCGCGCCTGCGGCGATCCGCGCAACCTGCCGTTCTCCAACGAGAAGGGAGAAGGCTTTGAAAACAAGCTCGCCGAATTGCTGGCCGCCAAGCTCGGCAAGAAACTCAGCTACGTCTACTACCCGCAGGCAACCGGCTTTGTGCGGATGACGCTAGGCTCCTTCCGTTGCGACGTCATCATGGGATTCCCGCAAGGCGACGATCAGGCTCAGCTGACGATCCCCTATTACCGGACGACGTATGCACTGATCACCAAGCAGGGAAGCGGTCTTGAAGATGTCACAACCATCGGCGACCCAAGGCTCAAGGACAAGCGCATCGGGATTGTCGCGAGAACGCCGCCCAGCACCGTCATGGCGATGAACGGCCTTTTGGCTCGTGCCAAGTCGTACCCGCTCTTCATCGACACCCGCGCGGATTCTTCCGCGCAGGCCATGTTGGACGATCTCGCCCGTGGCGATATCGATTGCGGGATATTATGGGGTCCGATGGCGGGCTATTATGCCGCGAGAGCGAACCCTCCCCTGGTCGTGGTGCCGCTGGTCAAGGAAACGGTGGGCGCGCCAATGACCTTTCGTATCGGCATGGCGGTGCGTCCATCCGACCAGGAATGGAAACGTACCCTCAATCGGCTCATCCAGGAAAACCAGGCCGAGATCAACAAGCTGCTGATCAGTTACAACATTCCGATCCTTGACGAGGCCAACGTGCCGATCACGGCCGAGACACTTTCCAAGCAACCATGAACAAGCTCGCCGTCTGCTTCGCGCTGGTGGCGGCTTTGCTTGCCCGACAGGCTCAAGCGGCGGAGGCTCTCGAACCGGAAGGCTATCGCCTCGAAAATTATCGGTCACCGACGCCCGCGACGCTGCGTGGCGCCCGGGCCATCGACACAGAGGAAGCCGAAAAGATCTGGCATGGGCATTCGGCTTCTTTTGTGGACGTGATGCCGAGGCCGCCGCGGCCGCGGAATCTGCCCGAAGGAACCGTCTGGCACGACCGGCCGCGTTCCAATATTCCCGGCAGTATCTGGCTTCCTGATACCGGATATGGCGAGCTTGCGCCGAGCATGGCCGGGTATTTCGCTGATGGCCTGGAGAAGGTCACCAAAGGGGATCGCACCAGGCCGCTGGTTTTCTATTGCCTGGCGAATTGCTGGATGTCGTGGAATGCCGCCAAGCGCGCGCTTTCGCTCGGCTATCCCAACGTCGCCTGGTACCGCGATGGGACTGACGGTTGGCTTGCGGCCAGCCTGCCGCTGGAAGATGCCGTCCCGGAGCCGCGCCCTGGCGAATAACTTGTTGTCCCAAACCGGGAGCTAGCTCAGCGCGATGGGATCAGGTTGAATCACCATCGCGCTCATCTAGCTTATTGTTTGAGCATAATCTTTTCGGAAAACCGGTACCCACTTTTCCGGATCATGCTTCAATCATTTTCCGGATGAATCGTCGTTCATGGCATTCTGGATCGCGGTTGCCAAATCAAACAGCCGTTTCTCGATCAGGACCGGTACGTCGCACACATAAGACGTCGATTTGCGCCGATCCTCAAAAATGCGCGTCTGCCACGCCAGCTGGTTGGTGAGCTGCTCGGTCTGCGCTTGATCGGCCGTCTGGTCTTGCATCGCCCGCAACTTCTGGGTCTCCCCGCGGATATCCTCGGCCATCGCCTTTTGCTTGCGGGAGAAACGCTCGATCCCGTTCATCACCTCGTCGCGCTGGCCGTTCAGCCTCGAGTAGAGGGCGGCAAAAAGTGATTTGGCCTTTAGTTGTCTTTCCGCACTCGTTCCAACCACGTAGTCCGCAATCAGTTTCCGTGCATCTTCCATCGGGGTACGACGGGCCGCCAGGCGCGCGACCAGGTCCTCTTCTTTAGGGTCGGTGAGCCCTGCCGCCGTGTCATTCGTCTCGATCGCAGGCCCCGCCCAGACACTTGCGATCGAGATCTCGGGTACCTTCAGTTGCTGGCACGGCCAGTCCGGGTAGCGTGGATCCAAGGCAAGGGCGGGCCGAGCCCCATACACTGCTAACCCGACCACGACACAGAATGTGAAATCGCGAACGCAGAAGCAGGATATGAGATCGCTTGTGCGAAAAGCCACGTCGCGGCTCCTTGTAGACTGCCCAGCCGAGGCCCATCGAAGAGGTTGGACTTGATGGTGCCCGAGCATCTATATGTTGGAAATATATTGGATATCAGGTGCCTGCGACAAATCAAATGAGGGCGTCTCGCGAATTGGACATGCATTTGGAATGGACAGCAAGGGTGTCCTTCTTGGTGGCGTGTGCGCGCAGTTGATCTCGATCTCACGAAAGCTCCGCCTACCTATCAGTTCGGGGCAAGGCCTTGCCGCTATGCCGCATGCGCGGGTCTGTTCGCGACCGTCTTGTTGTCGGTCGCGATGGCTGAAGTGCCATCCGCGACACCTTCGAGCATGCCGCGTATCGGTACGGTCGACGAGCGCTTCCAGTCCTACAATATTGAGATGGTCGAAGTTACCGGCGGAAGATTTTGGAAGCCCTATACGACAAAATCAGATGCCGGGCTATCGACGCCGCGCGACGGGTCGGATACGTCCGGGCATAGAGACGCTCATTTGTACCAATATCGGCCGCCGATCGATCTCACCAACGCGAGATTGCGGATGCTCGCGGCCGCTTTGGGCCCCGCCTATCTTCGCGTCAGCGGTACCTGGGCCAACACCACCTATTTCGCGGATTCGGACAAGCCGCCCTCCCGTCCTCCGCCTGGCTTCACGGGAGTCTTGACCCGCCGGCAATGGAAGGACCTCGTCAGATTCTCACAATCGGTGAATGCTCAGATCGTGACATCGTTCGGCGCCAGCAACAGCGACGCGCTTGGCGGCTGGACGCCGGACCAGGCGCGAAGACTTCTGGCTTATACAAGCTCCATTGGCGGAAGGATCGCGGCCGCTGAATTCATCAACGAGCCGGATCTCGCGGCGGCAGGAGGCGTGCAAGCGGGATACGATGTGGCCGCTTACAGGCGGGATTTCCGGCTGTTTCACTCGCTCCTGAAGCGCACAACTCCGAGTACGATGATCCTCGGTCCCGGAACAGCCGGCGAAAGCCCAATTGCGTCGGATCTGCTCGCCGCATCCGCAAGCGGCGTTGATGCAATTTCCTATCACCATTACAACACGGTATCGGAACGATGCGGGGACGCGACGGCGCCGCAGACAGCCCTGTCGGAAGATTGGCTCTCCGGAACGGATCGGGCGCTGTCGTTCTTTAGAGCGCTTCGCGATCGGCTCGACCCTGGCAAGCCGATCTGGCTCACGGAAACCGCGGATGCTGCGTGCGGTGGAAATCCCTGGGCCGTGACCTTTGTGGATACATTCCGCTATCTTGATCAGCTGGGGAGGCTAGCGCGGGCAGGCGTTCAAGTCGTGATTCACAACACGCTGGCGGCGAGCGATTATGGGTTGCTCGACGAAGCGACGCTGCAGCCGCGCCCGAAATATTGGGCTGCGCTGCTTTGGCGGCGATTGATGGGAATCACGGTACTCGACCCCGGTGCGCCGGTTCAGGCGAACCTTCACGTCTACGCCCACTGTGAGAGAGCCGTGCCGGGCGGCGTGTCGCTGCTCGTGATCAACACCGACAAAGCGTCACACGCGCTCAAGCTCTCGACTGCATCGGTTCGCTACACACTGGATGCGGCAGGATTGAGCGATAGCGTGGTCAGATTGAACGGCAACACACTGATGCTGAATGATAGAAATGAACTGCCAACTCTTGCCGGTGCGCCAATGATTGCCGAAACCGCAACCTTCGAGCCAGCTACAATTACCTTCCTGGCTATTCCGAGCGCAGCAAATGCCACCTGCTCGGCTGTCGTTAGACCGTAATGTCGTTTGTCTAGCGTTTCAGTGCAATCTTTCCGACGACGAGATCGCCGCGGTCGCCAACTACGTCACCGCGCGCTTCGGCAGTAAGGCGGCACAGGACGTGGCGGAGCCAAGGAAGCAAGCGCCACAGTAAGGACCAATGACGGAGGCTGTAGCCCAGGTCTCTATCCCACAATTCCGAGCGCGGCCAACTTCTTCACGATGCGGTCGGCTAGCTGTTCTGGCTGCTGGCCCATCGTTTGCAAATGTACTTCGGGATTTGTGGGTGCTTCATAGGGCGCATCGAAGCCGGTGAAATTCTTGATCGTGCCGGCCTTCGCCTTCGCGTAAAGGCCTTTCGGATCGCGCCGTGCGCATTCGTCAATGGGCGTGTCGACGAATACTTCGACGAATTCCCCATCTGACACCAAACGCCGTACCATTTCGCGCTCCGCCCGGTACGGAGAAATGAACGAGCACAGCACGATCAGGCCTGCGTCTACCAAGAGCTTTGCCACCTCGCCGACGCGGCGAATATTCTCGACCCGGTCCGCCTCGGTGAAACCGAGGTCTCGACTGAGCCCATGGCGCAAATTGTCGCCATCCAGCAGCATTGTATGTTGGCCGGCGGCGTGAAGCTGCCGCTCGACGATGTTGGCGATGGTTGACTTGCCTGCACCCGATAAACCGGTGAGCCAGACAATCGCCGGCCGTTGGTGCTTTTGGGCGGCGCGTTCGGCCTTTCCGAGAAGGGTCGCTTGCCAATGGATGTTGGTGCCGCGTCGAAGGCCGAAGGCTATCATTCCTGCACCGAGAGTGTCATTGGTCAGCCGGTCGATCAGGATGAATGAGCCGGTCTTGCGGTTCTGCAGGTATGGATCGAACGCAACCGGCGTGCCGGTCGACATGTTGCAGAAGGCAATGTCATTGAGCTCGAGCGTGTGGGCCGCGAGATGCTCGCGCGTATTGATATCGATCTTGTGTTTGATCCCGGTTACCGTAATCGGCGTGATCTTGGTGCCAATGCGCGCCAAATAGGAGCGACCGGGCATCAGTGCGTGATCGCTCATCCAGATGATGTGTGCGGCAAATTGATCTGACACCTCGGGGCGAGACGTCGGGCTGACCAGGAGGTCGCCACGGGCGATATCGATCTCGTCCGCGAGCGTGATCGTGATGGCGTCACCGGCTCGCGTTGATGCTTGCGGGCCGTCGTAGGTCAGAAGTTCCTTCACCCTCGAGATTTGGCCGGAGCCGGCGACCGCGATGGGATCGCCGGTATTGATGGTCCCGGAAACCACGGTACCGGCATAGCCGCGGAAATCGAGATTCGGCCGATTGACCCATTGCACCGGAAACCGGAATGGCTTTTCGTTGCTTTCACGCGCGACGTCGATGGTCTCGAGATAGTCGAGCAGACTTGGCCCATGGTACCAGGGCGTCTTGTCAGACAACTTCGTAATGTTATCGCCATATCGGGCCGAGATCGGAATCGACACAATCGACGAAAAGCCGAGCTCTGAAGCGAAGGCGCCATATTCGGCAACAATGCGCTCGAAAATGTCCGCTTGATAGCAGACGAGATCGATCTTGTTCACTGCCAGGACGACATGGCGCAATCCCAGCAGCGAGCAAATCAGGGAATGTCGTCGGGTCTGTACCAAAACGCCCTTGCGCGCGTCGATCAGGAGGACGGCCAGGTCGGCGTTCGATGCTCCAGTCGCCATGTTTCTCGTGTACTGCTCGTGGCCCGGCGTGTCGGCGACGATGAAAGACCGCTTGGCTGTAGCGAAAAAACGATAGGCAACATCGATCGTGATGCCTTGCTCCCGCTCGGCCTCGAGCCCATCCACCAGAAGGGCGAGGTCAATGTCATCTCCTGTGGTGCCGTAGCGTACCGAGTCCTTGGCCAGCGTGGACAGTTGATCCTCGAAGACCAGCTTCGAGTCATGCAGGAGGCGGCCGATCAGGGTGGATTTGCCGTCGTCCACCGATCCGCAAGTGAGGAAGCGGAGCAGGTCCTTGCTCTGCTCTTCGATGGGAAACTCGAGGCCGTCCATCAAAAATAACCCTCCCGCTTCTTTTTCTCCATCGATGCCGCCTCATCGCTGTCAATGAGACGCCCCTGGCGCTCCGAAAGGCGCGTCGATCGCATCTCCGATATCACGCCCTCCAGCGTTGCGGCATTGGATTCGATCGCCCCGGTCAAGGGATAGCAACCCAGCGTTCGAAACCGAACAAGCCGCATTTCCGGCTGTTCGCCCACCTCGAGGGGCAAGCGACCATCATCCACCATGATCCAGGCACCGTCGCGCTGCACGACCGGGCGTCGTTTGGCGAAGTAGAGCGGCACCACTGGGATGTCTTCCAGCATGATGTAGTGCCAAATGTCCAATTCGGTCCAGTTCGATAGCGGGAACACGCGAATGGTCTCGCCCGGCCGAACGCGGGTGTTGAACAGATTCCACAATTCGGGGCGCTGGTTGCGAGGGTCCCAGACATGGCCCTGCGAGCGGAAGGAGAAAATGCGTTCCTTGGCCCGGCTCTTTTCCTCGTCTCTGCGGGCGCCGCCAAACGCCGCATCGAAGCCATAGAGGTCGAGCGCCTGCTTGAGCGCTTCGGTTTTCATGACCTGGGTATGAACGGAAGAGCCCGACGCGATCGGCCCGATCCCGCGCGCGAGGCCATCCTGGTTGGTGTAAACCAGCAGATCGGTCCCGAGGCGACGCGCGGTTTCATCGCGAAACGCGATCATCTCGCGAAATTTCCAGGTGGTGTCGATGTGCAGAAGCGGGAAAGGGAGTTTGGCGGGGTAGAAGGCCTTGATCGCCAGGTGCAGCATGACGCTCGAATCCTTGCCGATCGAATACAGCATCACCGGCTTCTTGGATTCGGCGATCACCTCGCGCATGATCTCGATGGACTCAGCCTCGAGGCCTTTGAGATGTCTCGGAAGTTTCAGTTGTGTCTCCTCGATCCGCGCTGGTGAGGTATCCATTACACCATATATCTCCGACTGCGACTTCTGAATCTAGACTAAAAACGGCCTGCGCCATCACTGCTATGTGGCTTCGCGGTCATGGACCCCAAATCCCGGTATGCGGCGGATGACGGCCTTGACCTGATCTGCCGTAATCAGGCGCGAACATTCGAATTGACGCGGCGTGTCCTTGTGACGGGGACAATAGAGAAAGTCGTAATGATCAAACCTGATCAACGGATCATTCCAGCAACTGTTGCATGCGTCGAAGTTAATGACCCGGTAGGGCGTTTGGAATTCGTTGTTCGGATGCGTGAAGCCCGATATCATTACGACGGGTATGTCGGCGGCCCACGCCAACCACGATAAGCCGCTCGACAGACCGACGAAGAACGCAGCATGTCTGAGGTAGCGTATTCGCTCCGCGAGCGGCTTGTCGCCGGTCTCATCTTCGGTGCCGTGCGGAATGTGATTCCAGACCAGCCCCCTGCCATGAACCGCCTTCTGGTCGATGCAGACGACCCGATAACCGGCCTCTTTCAGGAATGCGACGATCGAGCGCCAGCCTTCGGGGTTATTCCAATACTTGCTTTGGGTGGTGCTCTGGACCGAGATGCAGACATAGGGCTCGGCGATCGGCCGCGTATCATTTTCAATGGATAGAAGCGGCTTTGTTTCGGTCGGATCGACGCCGAGAATATAGCCGGCCGTGCGATGCAGCCCGACGTGGCGAAAGTCGCGCGGCTGCGAAGTCGCGTGCTTGTCATCAAAGAAAAGCCCGATGCTGTAAGTGGCGTAGTAACGCTCGGTCTCGACCTCTTCATGCGTGAGAAACGCAATATTGGAATAGGCATCGCGAAAAATCGGAATCAGGTTCTCGCCCAAGGCTATGGTCAGCTTGCAGCCGTGGCGCTCCTTGAATTTGACGGCGTAGGGTAGCCATCCTATCGGGTCGCCCAGCGTGCCGACCGGAAACTGTACCAGCACCTCGCGGTCTTTTGCCGAATAGTCATGTACGAAGGTACGTTCGCCCTGCTGGTAGACCTCGACGCGAAAGCGCGCATAGTAGCGCTTGGCGCTCCTGATCCCTCCGGCGCGCAGCTCGGTCTCGAACAGGACAATTCCGGTATCCAGATCGCTCAGTCTGACTTTCCAGGGGCGGTCGCTTTCCGGAACCGTCACTCTGAAACCGTCGTTGAAATCAAAGCGAATGCCCCTGGGACCCTGCTGGGTGGGACGCGGTGCAGGGGCCGGGTATTTGCGCTTCGCGGGCGGCGCCGACGCGGATCCGGAAACCGCTTCGGTTGCCGGCATGGTCGTCCGCGCGGCTCCAACCACGGCGTTCACGACGCTCCCAGGCCGATCCGGCAAATCCGCATTGGGCACGCTCGCAAGACTGCCGGGGATGCCGCAACGTTCATTGACGCACAAAGGTCCTCTAACTGCTGGTCGCCGCGCTCGCGGTTTGCGATGCTTTTGCGGCATTTTTTCGGAAGCCGGCACGCTCCCGGAGTTGCTCGCGCCGCACCCGTCGCTCGATTGATGATGAGGTATCGCCAGGCTTGCCGCGGACGAGTTACGCCTCCGCCAGCATGGCCCGAATGTCAACGCCCAGAGCCTGCGCCAAGGGCTCGAGATATTCCGCGTATCGCCGCCAGGTGCCGATCGAGCCCCGGTAGACCGGCTGGCGCACCTGCATCAGGCTGGCCGTTCGCACCGCCCGTTTGGTGTCGTGGAAATCGCGGCACGCGTCTTCCCAATCGAGGCCGCAATGGCCTAGCGCGCGCCTTGCGGTACCCTCGAGATCATCGACCAGATCTTCGTAATGGACGTCGATCAAGACGCCGGGCGGCAGGATCTTGTGCCAGTGTTCCATCACCGTCTCGCAGCCGCGATAGTAGCGGCCGAGTTCGGCGAGATCGTAGGCAAAGGGCTGGCTTCCCGAAAACATCAGCGAGAAACACGAGACGCAGGTGTCGAGAGCGTCACGGCGCACATTGATGAAGCGGGCGTTCGGCAGCGCCAGATGGATCAGCCCGACAAAGGCAAAGTTGAGCGGCATCTTGTCGACGATCCGCTCGGCCTCGGGTGCGCGTGGGCGCACCTTCGCGGTGTATTTCTCGCCGAGCTGACGCATGTGGTCCTTGGAAAGGGCCTCGGCCAGCAACGGATAAGCCGGCTGGATTCCCTCGCTGTCGACGCACTCCTTGATCGCTTCCTTGAAGGCCTCCAGTTCTCCAGCACCGAACACTTTCGAGTGGCTCGCCAGCACCTGTTCCATCAGGGTTGTCCCGGAGCGCGGCATGCCGACGATGAAGATCGGAGACCACGACGTGTCGCCGCCGCCCGATCTTTGCTTCATGAAGTCAGGCGAGAAAACTTTCTTGATATTCTCGAACATCGCCAGCCGCTGCGGCTCGTTATAGTCGATGGTGCGCCGCTTCAGCGCATTGCCTTTCAGCAAATGCTGGAAAGCCTCCTGGTATTGACCAAGATCGCCAAGGGCTTTGCCCATCGCGAAATGCGCGGCAATCTGATTTTCGATATCGAGCGACTCGACTTCGCTCAGCAGTTTCTGAAGGCCCGGCATGCGACGATCGCCCGGCTTGAACTTCGCCATATTTGCAAGATTGAGGTGAACCGACGCATCCCGCGGTGCCAGTTCGAGGGCCCGCTCGAAGGCGCGTTCGGCCTCCTCGAACTGTCCCAGCGCCTGGAACGCCACGCCTTGATTATTATGCGATCCGAACCTGGAGGGATTCAACGCAAGCGCGCGACGGTTCTCCTCGATCGATTCCTCGAGGCGGTCGAGCACGAGATAGGCGTTGCCGAGATTGCCATAGGCATCCGGGTAGGTCGGCTTGATTTCGATCGCCGTCTTGTAGTGATCGATTGCGCGGTCGATCTGGCCGATGCGTTGATACGCATTAGCCAGATTGTTGTGAGTCTCCGGGTGGCGTGGGCTGGATTGCAGTATCTTGAGGTAGCAATCGATCGCCTCGGCATCCCGACCTGCGGCATAAAACAGATTTCCGAGCGCGAAATGGGAATCGAGATGATCCGGCCTTCCCGCAATCGCGCGCCTGAGATGTTCAATGGCCTCGGTATTCCTCCCGAGCGACTGCAGCAGCATCGCATAGGCGTAAAGGATCCCGGGATGATCGGGCGCGAGCGAGAGCGCCTTGTCGTAGCAAGCTACCGCGGCGTTGAGGTCCCCAACACCGGTGTGGACCGCGCCCAGGCTGCCATGGGCTTCGGCTGCGCCCTCGTTGGCTGCGATTGCTTGGGTGAGATAGCGTTTCGCATCCTCGGGCCGGTTGGTAACGGCGCATATCGAACCCAACGCCAGCAATGATCCGAAGTGACCCGGACGGATTGCGAGCACGACGCCGAACAGCGGCTCGGCCTCGCTCATCTCTCCACGGTCCTGCAGCTTCTTGGCCACTTGGAACACAAGTTCCGTCCCGGCCTCCAACTTGCCGGTTTCAGTCCTTGCGATCCGCCGGAATTTGCGGGCCGGACGGTGTTTCCGCCGGCGCGCGTTGGCTCGGGGCGCCGTTTTTGCCGCGCCGCCGTTGCACCCTGGGCACCTTCGAAGCCGAGTTCTCGATCCCAAGCGCGTCCATCAGCGGCTTGAGCCTTGAGCCATAAAAGCGCGATCGCCCGACCGAACTGGCGTAGATCGGCTTCCTCACCTGGACGAGACTTGCTGTATCGACGGGACGCTTGGTCTCGTGAAACGAAAGACAGCTGTTGTCCCACTCGAGGCCGCAATGGGCGACAAGACGGCGCGCCTGAGTTTCCAGATCTCCGACCAGGTCCTCATATCGGACTTCAAGCATTCGCGCCGGCGGCAGAACCGACCGCCAGTGCTCCATGACCGCTTCGTAGCCCTTGTAGTAGCGACCGAGTTCGTCGAGGTCATAGGCATACGGCTGGTCTTCCGCGAACAACAACGAGTAGCAGGACAGGCAAGTGTCGACGGCGTTGCGTTTGACGTGAATGATTCGGGCGCGGGGAAGTGCGAGATGAATAAGGCCCGCGAACAGGAAGTTAGGCGGCAACTTGTCGACGATCCGATCTTTCGCTGCCGCATCCTTGCTGAGCCGTTCGACATAGATCTTTCCAAGCGCCTGGAGGTCTTCGCCCGACATTTTGGCGATCATGTCGGGGTACGAGCCCGCCGTTCGCTGCGCGACTTCGGATATTGCCGTTGCAAAATGATCGACCTCGCCGGCTCCGAACACGCGCGGGTGACTGGCGAGGATTTGTTCGACGAGGCTGGTGCCCGAGCGCGGCATGCCGACGATAAAGACCGGCGCCTCCGAGTCATGGCCGACCTTGGATTTCGCGTTCAGGCGCTCCCTGGTAAACGCATCGCGAATGCGCTGCATCAGCATCAAGGTTCCGCGTTCGTCGTAGGTTACTTGCCGTCGCTTGAGACGATTGCCGGCGTCCAGATGGCGAAACGAGCGGTCTGCGTCCTTGAGGTCGGCATAAGCCTTCCCGAGCGTGAAGTGCAGCACGATCCGCTGATCCTCGGAAAGCTGATCCTCGCGGGCATGAAGTTCTTCGAGCTGGGCTACGCGCCGATCGCCCTCGGCAAATGGCTTGACGGCGGCGTAGTTGTGCTGAATGCCGATGTTTTCAGGCGCAATCTCGATCGCCCTCTCGAAGGCGCTTGACGCTTCGTCGAGACGCCCCGCGACCAGATGCGCCGACGCCAGGCGATTGAGCGTCGTGGCATCATCCGGTTCGATTGCCAGCGCGGCCCGAAAGCACACGATGGCTCCATCGATTTGGTTCTGGGACTTGAGCGCATCGCCCAAGCCGCGCTGCGCGGCGACGTAGGTTGGCTTGAGACGAAGCGCGGCCATGTAGCGTTCGCTCGCCTCCGGGTGCCGGCCGCGTCTTTGCAACACGTTGCCGAGGTTGTTGTGCGCTTCGGCCGAGCGCGGAGACAGCCCGATCGAACGCTCGTAGTGAACGATCGCCGCGTCCAGATTGCCGAGGTCGGCGTAGAGATTTCCCAAATTATAGTGCGCGTCCGCCAAGCCGGGATTGATCGTCAGCGCGCGTTGGTAACTGCGGATCGCCTGCTCGCGGCGGCCGGTCACGTGAAAGCAGCCGCCGAGGTTGACGTGGGCGTCCGTCAAGCGGGGATCGATCGCGAGTGCCTGCGCATAGTGCACGATGGCGTCATTATGCCGGCCGAGATGCCGACAGGCGTCGCCCAGGTTGACGAGAATGACGGCTGACTTGGGCGAGGCTGCGAGCGCCGCCCGGTGGTGGGCGAGGGCGGCTTCGAATTGGCCGAGGCGCTGCAGAGCCAGGCCAAGATTTTGATGCGCGCCCGCATTGTCCGGATTGATCGCCAGCGCTCGTTCGTAATGGATCACCGCGCCGGCCACATCGCCGCGGCCGCTCAGTACGTTGGCCAGATGAAATCTGGCTTCCGCATGCCCCTCGTCGAGCCCGACAGCCGTCTCGAACTGGCGTTGGGCGCTTTCGAGATCGTTGATCCGCATGAAGGTCGTTCCGAGCACGACACGGTCTTCGGCCGATTGCCCCGCGACGTCGACGGCCCGATCTATCAGCTCGCGGGCCTCGTTGAGCGCACCAAGCTGGCTGCGCACCGCCGCCAATCCGCATAAGGCGCGAAAGTGTTGCGGCTGACTGGCAAGAAGCTGCCGATAGGCCTGTTCGGCGGTATGCAGGGCATAGCCGCCGGCAACAGGAGTTGCTGAGGCAACTTGCGGCCGGGTAGCAAGAGCGGATTTGTTCATGGGTGTGACTGTCTTATCGGCTGCGCGAGGCGGGGTTGAATGGATCAATTGGACACAGCAAAAAGCCTAGAAGCCGGCATCATCGCGGCGGGGATGCGGCGATCGCTATGGTCCGCCGAAGGAAATGAAGCTAATTTCAAGCGAGGGGTGATCTTTTAGTTCGGAAAGCCCCTCAAAGAAAAACCAGCGCAGAACGATGTTCTGCGCTGGGGAAGTCCTGAATTGCGACGCTTTCGGCGCGCGAGCCGATCACATATGGAGCTGCGCCATCGCTTGTGTGGCGACCTGATCGTGCTGCAGCACCGCCACGAGATCATGAATGACCGTCGCCGTAGTCGCGTTGGCGTCGTGCGTCAACGCGCTTATGAGATCGGTAATGAGATGCCCTGTCGTTGCAGGCGGACTGCCGCCAGCACCACCAGCACCGCCTGTGCCACCAGCACCGCCTGTACCGCCAGCACCACCTGTACCACCGGCACCGCCTGTCGACGTGGTTGTGGTCGTCGCCGCGGCGCCACCGGTGCCGTTGGCGATGTTCGGGGTCGCCGTCACCGGGATGGTACCCTGTGCCAGGCCATGCACCGAGGTCGCCGTCGACACGGTCTTTGCCGTGCCGACATAGGTGGCTCCGCCGATCGCGATGTTGTTGCCGCTGACGTCCTTGGCGTCCGCGACAAAGCCTACGCCTGCGGCATTGAGCATCGCCAAGTCCGCTTTCAGCGCTGCGCCGGTATTATGGTTCAGGATGCCGGTAAGCCCGTTGATCGCGTTGGTCGAATCGGCCTCCAGCGTGCCGCTCAAGAGTTCGTTGTCGAACCGGGCCTGGAAGATCGAGCCTTGCGCCGCATCGAACATCTGGCCGAAATGCTCGTAGTTCTGGATCTGCGTGATCAGCGCCTGACTCGCCGTCCCCGTACCGTTCTGGATCGCCGTCAATTGCGCGTTGATGGTGTTGGCTTCCGACAGGAACGCGGCCCAGAAGTTGGTCTGCACCTGGTTGTCCTGGAACTTGGTCACGGTTCCGGTCAGACCGCCCGGCATTTCAGCGAAGCCGCCGATATGCCCCGCCGCGCCGTCGCCGCCCGCCGCCTTGTTCAGGGCGGTGTCGTTCTGAACGATGTCGATGATGTCGAGCAGATTGTCCGCCGTGCCGCGCAGGCCTGTAGCCGTACCGTTGGCTTCCATGCCGTCATACTTGTTGAGCTGCAGGTTAACCTGTGTCGCTACGGTCTGGAGGTGGATGGTCGTCAGCGCCATGGCATTGGCAGTTTCGCCGGCTTCGATCTTTGCCAGCGCGGTGGCATTGTTCAGGAGGTTGGTCAGACCAGTCTCGACCGCCTGAAGGTCCGTCGTGACCTGGCCGATATTCGCCGCACTGATTCCGCCGAGGGCCAGATCGGCCGCCGCATTGAAGACTGTGCCGATCGCGTGAAGGCTGGTGCCATTCATGGCCGCCGTCAAAGAGCCCGCGTCGTCGGCGCCCGCCGGGGTGTTTTGGAACGCGACGTCGTGGGCGCCCGTGTTGGCCAGGAACGTCACGTTTTGAAGGCCGGCCGCGATATGGGGATCGTTGTTGATTTCCTGCAGGATCTCGGCTTGCACGGCGTGGAGCGTCTGATCCGCAGCCACCATTGTCGCCGGATTGGTGGTCTGCGCGGCGGCCGTTATCAGCGGCCCAGTTGGGCCTGGACGCTGGTCAGGACCGCGGTGTCGGTTCCGTTCAGGGTAAAGGCGTGGCCGCCGAGCGTCACCATGCCGGGATTGGCCAGCATCGCGGCGATGTCGTTCTGCACCGCATGGACGTCGGTGATGTAGCTGCCCAGGAAGGGGTTCTGGTTACCGCTGCCCGACAAATTGAACAGGCCCTCTGACGCACGAATGGCGTCGTTGAAGACAACGCCCGCCTGCACCAGGTCCAGTCGATTGATTGAGCGCGGCCGAGCGCACGATCAAATTCGACGTCCCGTTCGCCAGCGCCGTCTTATTGAATACAGTGGTTGCCATTAGAGAAGGTCTCCCCGGATTTGATCGCTCGTGTCCTGGCTGGCGCTCCCCACAGGACTAACGAGGACCTACAAAAACTGAAGCACCCTTACCCGAACCGGTGAGGGATTGCGCCGTGCGAGCCGGATTTACTAACCGTAATCGGGCTAAAAGAAGGGCACGCATGGCCCCAACTATGATGATGTTTGGGCAAACATGGTTGTGCAATGCGGCGCTTTTTCTGTTCCGTTGTAGGCCGAATTCGAGCGCCGCGATCAAAGTCATGCCGCTCAACTTTGGCAATTTCTTGCCGCATCACGGCCGCACATGCAGATGTCGGAGCCAAGCACGTCGTGGCCGTTACATTCGTCATGCACAGGCGTGCGCAACTGGCGGACCTTGCTCGGAATTGACTTCGGGTGAGGCAAAACTCTAACTGCTGATGCCGATGGAACGGAGTCCCGACGTAAGATCCTCAAGCTGCACCATATTTATGCAATGAAGCCCCAATGAAGGCACCGAGAAAGCTCTCCATGCGCATTATTAATGTCGCCGCCGCCCAGATGGGCCCGATCCAGAAGGCCGATAGCCGCGAAGCCGTCGTCAGGCGCATGATCGCGCTGATGGATGAAGCCAAGGCTGGGGGCGCCGACCTGATCGTCTATCCGGAGCTGGCGCTGACCACATTCTTTCCACGTTGGTACATGGAGGACCAGGCCGAGGTCGATGGCTGGTTCGAGCGGGAGATGCCGAACGCGGCGACAAAGCCGCTGTTCGAGCGGGCCGCGCGATACCAGATGGCAATGAGCTTCGGCTATGCCGAGCTGACGCCGGACGGGCATCATTTCAATACCTGCATCCTCACCGACCGATCCGCGAAAATCGTCGGGAAATACCGCAAGGTTCATCTGCCCGGCCATTCGGAGTTCGATACAAAGCGCGCCTTCCAGCATCTGGAGAAGCGCTACTTCGAGCCCGGCGATCTCGGCTTCAATGTCTGGCGCGCGCTCGGCGGTATCTTCGGCATGGCGGTGTGCAACGACCGCCGCTGGCCGGAGACCTATCGCGTCATGGGCCTGCAAGGCGTCGAGATGGTGCTGATCGGCTACAACACGCCCTCGGTCAACTCGCAAAAAAGCGATGAGGGACCCGAGAAGCGCTTGTTCCACAATCGACTGTCCGTGCAGGCCGGTGCCTACCAAAACGCGACATGGGTGGTCGCCGTCGCCAAGGCCGGCGTCGAGGATGGCTTTCCGCTGATCGGCGGCAGCCTGATCGTCGATCCAAACGGCGAAATTGTCACTGAAGCCAAGACCGAGGAAGACGAGCTTCTGCTTCACGCTTGCGATCTTGACGCCACCGTCTTCGGCAAGACAACGATCTTCGACTTCGCCCGCCACCGCCGCATCGAACACTACGGCCTGATCACTGGCCGTACCGGCGCGGTGCCGCCGCCCGAAACATAGGTGTGCCGCATCGCCTTCCGCGAACTTGATCCGCGCGACCGTTGCAAAATCAGTGATGGGTGAACTGCACCGTGCCAAGCGCCATGGTCACGGCCGCCTGCGTCGGATCGATCACGGGAATACCGAGCGCCTGCTCGAGCGGCTTGCGATGACGTGCCATGCCGGCGCAGCCCATCACGATGGCGCCGGCTCCGTCGTTCTTCAACATGCGCCCGACCTCGATCATCTTGGCGAGCGTGCCTTCGCCCGACGCCGTTTCCGCCACGCTGACATTGAGCGGTCGCTCTCCGGCCAGGCGTTCCATCAAACCCATCTGCCTGAGATAGCGGATATGGCGGCCGATCGAGCGCTGCGCGATCGCGATGACGCCGAATGTCTCCGCGCGTGCGAGCGCCGTCAGCACGCCGCACTCGGCGATGCCAAACACCGGCCGATTCGTTCCCTCGCGGCAGACCTGCAGACCGGGATCGCTGTAGCAGGCAATGACGAAGGCTGCCGAGCTGTTGTCGCTCTCGACAAGACGGCGCAGCGGCATCGCCACGCGCTCGACATCGGCCTGGCTCTCGATCCCGTAAGGACCTTCGGCCAGCGTCTCGCAGACGATCTCCGGTCCGCCCTCAAAGCCGAGCGGCTTCAAGGCGTCCTCCAGCCCCTGTGTCACCAGGCGATTGGAATTGGGATTGATGACGAGAATGCGCGGCCGGGACATCGAGTTTTCCTGCGGGATGACGCGTCGCTAGATGCCGGGATAAAAGCAACGACCATGCCATCCGGTAAGGCATGATCTGCTGCCTGCTCCGTAAACACAAGGGACGTGACGGCACGATCTGTGCTTCCATGCGGTGAATGCAAGAGAATACAAGACTATTGGAATACAAGACTTGAGCATCAAGACTGGGAGCTTCCCATGACCGAGCCTGCCTACGACCTCCTCATTCGCGGCGGCCGCGTCGCGACCACGAGCGACGTGTTCGAAGCCGATGTCGCCATCTCCGGTGAGACGATCACAGCCATCGGTCGCGGGCTTTCACGCGCGCGGCGCGAGATCGACGCGCGCGGCAAGCTGGTTCTGCCTGGAGGCGTCGACAGCCACGCGCATATCGAGCAACTCTCCGCCGCGGGCATCGTGAACGCCGATACGTTCGAGAGCGCCACCGTCTCGGCGGCCTTTGGCGGCACCACCACGGTGATCCCGTTTGCGGCTCAACATGTCGGCATGAAGCTGCCACGGGTGCTCGAGGATTATCATGCGCTCGCGCGAAAGGGCGCCGTCATCGATTACGCCTTTCACATGATCATCGCCGACCCTACAAAAGAGACGTTGGAGGCGGATCTGCCTGCGCTGATCAAGCAGGGCCATGCCTCGATCAAGATCTTCATGACGTATGACCTCCTGAAGATCGACGACGAGCCGCTGCTCGATATCCTGCTGGCGGCGCGCGACGGTGGCGCGCTGCTCTGTGCCCATGCCGAGAACCACGGGATCATCTCCTGGATGGTGAAGAGGCTGCTCGCGCGCGGCTATACCGATCCCAAGTATCACGCCATCAGCCACGCCCGGATTTCGGAAGCCGAGGCCTTCAACCGGCTGATCGGCATGGCCGCGCTGGTCGACCAACCGATCATGATCTTTCACGTGTCGACGGCGGAGGGCGCCAAGGTGATCCGCGATGCGCGCGGGCAGGGCCTGAAGGTCTTCGCGGAGACGTGCCCGCAATATTTGTTTCTCACCGCTGACGATCTCGATAGGCCGGGCGTGGAGGGCGCCAAATGGATGTGCAGCCCGCCGCCACGCCGCGCCTCGGATCAGGAGGCGCTGTGGCAGGCGCTCGCGCTCGGCGATCTGCAAACGATCTCGTCCGATCACGCGCCCTATCGGTTCGATGCATCAGGCAAATTGCGCGCCGGCCCCAATCCCAACTTCAAGCAAGTGGCGAACGGGTTGCCGGGCCTGGAAACGCGTTTGCCATTGCTGTTCGACGCCATGGTGTCGAAGGGCCGCTTGGGACTCGAAAAATTCGTTGAACTGACCGCGACGGCGCCGGCAAAAATCTACAATCTGCATCCGCGCAAGGGCTCGATCGCCGTGGGCGCCGATGCCGATATCGCGATCTGGGATCCAGAGCGCGAGGTCACGCTGAGCGACGAGATGATGCACGACCTCACCGGCTACACGCCTTATGCCGGCCGCAAGCTGCGCGGCTGGCCGGTCACCGTGCTGTCGCGCGGGCGCGTCGTCGTCGCGGACGGCAAGCGTTCGGTCGAAGCCGGCTCCGGCCGGTTCCTCGCGCGCACCGGAGGCGAGGCGGCGAAACCCACCGGCCGGCTGGTAGCGGACATGGATCCGGAGCAGAATTTTGGCGCGACGGCTGCTGTGAGCCGTCGGACGCGCCGCGCTGGCGCAGCTGATATTCGGATTGAGGAAATTGAAAATCCTGTCTTTGGCGGCACCGGTTTCGTCGGGATCAATATCGCGGCTGCGCTGCTTGCGCGCGGACATGCGGTGACATTGTTCGACCGCGCAGGCTTGCCGTGCCGCAGCGCAAGGAGTTTTCGCCCCACATGCGGATCGTATGACAATCGTGCAGGGCGATGTTACGGATCGGCAGATTGTCGAAGAAGCGATCGGCAGGGGCTTCGAGGCGATCGTTCTCGGGGCCACCATCACCGCTGGTCCAGAGCGCGAAGCGGCCGATCCCGAAACCGATTCTTCGGGTCAATCTGCTGGCTCACGTGCCGATCCTGAGGCGGCGCGGCGCCACGGCGTCGGCCGCATCATCAACCTGTCGTCCGGCTCAGCCTACGGGACGGCCGCATTCCAAAGCACGCCGCTGGATGAAGAGACCGCCTGCGATCCGGTCTCGCTTTACGCCATCACCAAATTCGCGTCCGAGAGGGTCGCGGCGCGCCTGGCGGCGCTCTGGCCATGCGAGATCATCAATGTGCGGCTGAGCGCCGTGTTCGGGCCCTGGGAGCGGGCAACCGGGGTGCGCGACACGCCAAGCCCGCAGGCGCAGATGCTTGGCGGCCATGCGGCAGGGCAGCAGAGGCGGTTCTGCCGCGTCCCGGCGTCAGGGACTGGATCTATGCGCCGGATGTCGCCGAAGCCGTGACGTTGCTGATCGAGGCCGCAAAGCCGAAGCACCAGCTTTATAACATCTCGACCGGCGACGAATGGTCGGCGCTGCAATGGGGCCAGCAACTCGCCGGCTCTGCATTCCGGCTTCATTTGCCGATTGGCCGAGGCAGGTGAAGCGCCGACGGTCGATCTGCACAGTGACGGCCGACCGCGCGCCGCTTTCGGTCGAGCGCATGGCGCAGGAGTTCGGCTGGCGCGCGCGATTTGGCTGCGCCGATTCGGCCGCCGATCTGAGCGTGTGGTGGACGCAGCATGGAGAGGGCCGTGACATGAGATTGATGGGATCGGACCGCTGTCGTCACCGGGGCCGGCGTCCGGCATCGGTCGCGCCAGCGCGATGCTGTTCGCACGAGAAGGCGCGTTTCGTCGCGCTGGTCGATCGCGACCACGCCGGCTTGCAGGAGACGCTTGGCGGCGATTCGAAGGCGCGAAGGGCGAAGGCATCGGTGCATGTCGGTGACGTTGAGCGCGGCCGACTTCGCACTGACCGCGACCAGCGAAATCGTCGCACGGCGCGGCCGCCTCGACGTGCTGATGACCGCTGCCGGCTTTTCCTGCGGCGGCACGGTCGTGACGACCGATCCCGCCGATTGGGATGCGGTGTTCCGCACCAATGTCGGCGGTACCTGGCTTTGGTCGCGCGCCGCGGTGCCCGAGATGCAGCGGCAGGGTTCTGGCTCGATCATCACGCTCGCCTCGCAACTCGCGATCGCCGGCGGCAGGAACAACAGCGCCTATATCGCCGCCAAGGGCGCGATCGTCAGCCTGACGCGGACGATGGCGGTCGACTTCGCGATGGACGGCATTCGCGTCAACGCCATCGCGCCGGGCGCCATCGATACGCCGATGCTCCAGCGAAGTTTTGCCCGGCACGCTGACCCCGAGCCGGTTCGCGAAGCGTCTCGGCAACCGCCATGCCATGAAGCGATTTGGCAGGGCGGAGGAGGTGGCCGAGGCCGCGCTTCATCTTGCCAGCGACGCGTCTTCGTTCACGACCGGAACCGTGATGGTGGTGGATGGCGGTTGGCTCGCCGCATGAACGACGCTCTGGTTGCGCTCGAAGCCCGGGTCCGCGCCGATCTTGCCAAGATCGCGCATCCGCATGCTCGCGTGGCTCGTGCCCAGCCCAGGACCGGACGGCAAGCCGGCGCTCGATGTGCTTGTCGTGGGCGGCGGCCAATCCGGCACCGCCACGGCGTTCGGGCTGATGCGCTCGCAGGTAAACAACATCCTGGTCGTGGATAAATCCGAGGAGGGTCGGGAGGGGCCATGGCTCAGCTATGCCCGCATGCACACGCTGCGCAGCCCGAAGGATTACACCGGCCCCGATCTCGATATCCCGAATCTTACCTACCAATCCTGGCACGAGGCCCGGTTCGGGGAACAAGATTGGCGCAATCTCGATCTGATCCCGCGCGAGCTTTGGGCCGAATATTTGCTCTGGTTCAGGCGCGTCGTGGCAGTTCCCGTGCGCAACGGCTGCGAGGTCGTTGAGATCGCACCCGCAGCCGGCGGATTGCTCGCTGCCACGGTTGAGAGCGCCGCTGGCGTGCGAAATTCTTCATGCGCGCAAGATCGTGCTGGCGACGGGGCAGGAGGGCATGGGGGACTGGACGATTCCGGAGCCGCTGCGGCACCTGCCGTCTTCGCTTTGCGTGCACGCAGCGCAGCCGATCGATTTCGCCGCCTTGCGCGGCCGGCAGGTCGCGGTGATCGGCGCCGGCGCGTCGGCCTTCGACAACGCAGCGACCGCGCTGGAAGCGGGCGCGGCGGCGGTGCATCTGTTCTGCCGCCGGGCCGAGATTCAGGTGATCCAGCCCTATCGCTGGCTGACCTTCCGCGGTTTCTTGCGACATTTCTGCGATTTGGATGATGCGTGGCGTTGGCGCTTCATGCGCGCCATTCTCGAAATGCGGGAAGGATTTCCGCAAGCGACCTACGATCGCTGCGCCCGCCATCCCAATTTTCACCTGCATGACGGCGCGCCGATCGAAGCCGCCGGCGAGACGGATGATGGCGTCGAATTGCGGACGCCACAGGGCGTTCTGTCAGCCGATTTCGTGATCTGCGGCACCGGCATCGACATGAATTTCGCGGGCCGGCGCGAGCTCCGAAATTGTGCCGCCAACATCGCAACCTGGGCCGATCGCTACCAGCCGCCGACGGATGAGCAGAGCTCACGCCTCGGCCGCTTTCCCTATCTCGCCGACGACTATGCGCTGATGGAACGTGATCGCCGGAAAAACACCGTGGATCACCGACATTCACGTCTTTGCCATCGCCTCCACCATGAGCTTTGGCCCCTCCGGCTCGTCGATCAACGCAATGACCACGGCGGTGCCGAAGCTCGTGCATGGGCTGACGCGCGGGCTGTTTCGCGCGGACATCGAGCGGCATTGGGCTTCGTTCAAGGCCTATGACGTGCCGCAGGCGATCGTCGCGCGGCAACCGCCCGCCATGGATAAAGAGTGACAAATCAAGGAGTTGGATAGTTGGCCGGCACCTGCTCAGAGTGTCGTCACCGACATGTCGGTTGGCATATCGCTTGCTTCAGGTTTGATGTTCTCACGTTAGAGAATAAGCCCCCGAGAACAAGGGAATAGGACCGATGAGCGTTACAGTATCCAAGCGCCTGCTTTTGGTGGCTGCCTCGATTGCGCTTTCGCTCGCCGCCGGATCGGCGCAGGCGCAAACGCGCGCCGAAACGCTGCGCTACGTGACCGGGGCGTCGGTCAATACGCTCGACCCGAATATTCCGGGTTCGACCCGCGAATCCTTCGCGGTGAGTCTCAGCACCTACGACCGGCTGGTTAGCTTCGGCCGCAAGCAGCTCAACGGAAAATGGGTGTTCGATCTCGACAAGATCACCGGCGAACTCGCGGAATCCTACGACGTCAGCCCCGACGGGCTGAAGATCACCTTCCATCTGCGCAAGGACGCCAAGTTCCAGGACGGCACACCGGTTACCGCGGAAGACGTAAAATGGTCGCTTGACCGCGCCGTCACGGCGCCGGTCCTCGGCAAGGCGCAGCTCCTCACCGGTTCGATGACCATCGGCCGATCAGTTCAAGGTGATCGATCCCTCGACCTTCGAAGTGACGCTGCCGAAACCGGACAAGCTCGCTCTGCCCAATCTCGCCACCGTCTATCCGATCATCATCAACTCCAAGCTCGCCAAGGCAACATACGACGGCGGACGATCCCTGGGCGATCGGCGTGGCTGAAGGAGCACACCGCCGGCAGCGGCGCCTACGTGATCGAAAGCTTCAAGCCGGGCGAACAGGTGATCATGAAGCGCAACGAGGCCTGGAATCGCGGCTCGGCCGACAAGCCGGCATCCTTCAAGCGGGTGATCATCCAGTCGGTGCCGGAGCCGGCGACGCGCGCCAACCTGGTCGAGCGCGGCGACGCCGATATCGCCATCGACCTGCAGGCCAGCGACGTCCAGTCGCTCGAGGCCAAGGGCAAGCTCAAGGTGATCTCGACGCCGCAATACAACGCCGTCACCTTCATTTCGATGAACAACAAGATCCCGCCCTTCGACAATGTCAACGTGCGCCGCGCCATCGCCTTTGCGCTGCCCTATGACGACATGTTCAAGGCGGCCTCTGTTCGGCCGCGGCGCGCCGCTGTTCGGCGCGACCTGGGCCGACGGCAAGCCGACCGAGCGGCGCCTATCCGATCCCGCAGCCCGTAAAGCTCGACCTCGAGAAGGCCAAGGACTATCTGAAGGCAGGCCGGCATGCCGGACGGCTTCTCGACCACGTTCAGCTTCAATGTCGGCCAGGCCTCGACCGCCGAACCGATGGCTGCGCTGGTCAAGGAATTGCTCGCCAAGATCGGCATCAAGGTCGATATCCAGAAGATGCCGGATGCGCAGATGTCGACGCAGATCAATGAGAAGAAGCTGCCCTTCTTCACCGAAGGCATCGTCGCCTGGCTGCCATCGACCGATTATTTCTACCGCAATTTCTACACCGGCAATCAGCGCTGGAACTACTCATCGATCGACGATCCCGAACTGGTGGCGATTGCGCAGGAAGCCCGTTTCGAGCCCGACAAGGCCAAGTACGAGGAGGACGGCAGGAAACTCAACGCGATCCATTTCGGCGAAATGCCGCAGATTCCGCTCTGGCAGCCCAACCAGGACGCGGTGATGGCGCCGTCGATCGAAGGCTACACCTACCAGTTTCACCGCCAGGTCGATTATCGCGACCTCAGCCGCAAGTAACCGGTCCGGATGCATGAGCGGCCTTCGGCGCAACCATGATGCGGGCGGGCAGGCGCTTCCTGTCCTCGCTTCCGGCGCTGTTTGGCGTCCTGGTCTTCACCTTCGTGCTGATGCGGGTGCTGCCGGGCGATCCGGCGGTGTTCTTCGCCTCCGGCCCCAATGCCGGCAAGGAGGAGATCGAGGTCATCCGCAAGCAGATGGGCCTGGACAAGCCGGTGCCGGAGCAACTGATGCGTTATCTCTATGATGTCGGCCGCGGCAATCTCGGTCGATCGATGACGACCGGGCAGTCGGTCACGACCGATCTGCGCGAGCGGCTGCCGGCATCGCTGGAACTGACGTTTGACCGCGCTGCTGATCGCGCTGGTGTCGGCGGTGCCGCTCGGTGTGCTGGCGGCGCTGAAGCCGGGCTCCGTTGATCGACCACGGCGTGCGGCTGTTCTGCGCGCTGGGGGTCTGCGTGCCGACCTTCGTTTCGGGCCTGTTGCTGATCTACGTGTTCTACTACCTGCTCGGGCTCGCGCCCGATCCGACCGGGCGGGTCGATATCTTCGCGTCGCTGCCGCCGTCGCGCACCGGCTTCCTGTTGATCGACTTTCTGCTCGCCGGCGACTTCGAGGGATGGTGGGCCGCCTTCCGGCAACTGATCCTGCCGGCGCTGACCATGGCGCTGTTCGTGATCGCGCCGCTGGCGCGCATCACGCGCGCCTCGATGCTGGTCTCGCTCGGCAGCGATTTCGTGCGCACCGCGCGCTCGGTCGGGCTGCCCTGGTGGCGGATCGTCGTCACCTATGCGTTGCGCAACGCCATCCTGCCGGTCATCACCATCGCGGGCATCGTGTTCTCGACCATGCTCGGCGCCAATGTGCTGGTGGAGAAGGTGTTCTCCTGGCCGGGCGTCGCCTCCTATGCGCTCGATGCGCTGCTGTCGTCTGATTATGCGCCGGTGCAGGGTTTTGTGCTGCTGATGGCGAGCGTGTTCGTGATCGTCAACCTGGTCGTGGACATTCTCTATGGCATCGCCGATCCGCGGGTGACCATCGGATGACCGGCGCGACGCTTCGCCATGCCGGCCTGGATCCTGCGCGGCAATCCGCTCACCGGAATTGCCGCCGCCGGGGTCTTGCTGCTGGTGCTCATCGCCATCCTCGGGCCCTCGATCGTGCCGTACGATCCGATCGCCTCGGACGTGCCGCAGGCGTTGATGCCGCCCGAGCGCGGCGCATCTGGCCGGTACCGATCAACTCGGCCGCGACGTGTTCAGCCGCCTCATCGTCGCGACACGGCTCGATCTCGCCATCGCTGTCTCGGCGGTCGGCATTTCCTTCGCGCATCGGCGCCGTCATCGGCGCGATCTGCGGTTATGCCGGCGGCCGGCTCGATCGCGCGGTCGGCCGCTTCGTCGACGTGCTGATGGCCTTTCCGCTGTTCGTGCTGGCCATGGCGATGGTGGCCGCGCTCGGCAACCGGGTCGAGAACATCGTCATCGCGACCGCCATCATCAATCTGCCGTTCTACATCCGCTTCGCGCGGGCCGAGGTGAACGTCCGCCGCAATCTCGGCTGGGTCGAAGCGGCGCGCGCCTGCGGCGACAGCCATATCTCGGTCGTGCTGCGCTTCCTGCTGCCGAACGTGCTGCCGGCGATGGCGGTGCAGATGTCGCTCAATCTCGGCTGGGCGATCCTCAATGCCGCCGGACTTTCCTTCATCGGCCTCGGCGTCAAGCCGCCGACGCCGGAATGGGGCATCATGGTCGCGGAAGGCGCACGCTTCATTTCAACCGGCAAATGGTGGCTGGTCGCGTTTCCCGGGCCTGGCGCTGATGCTGACCGTGCTGTGCTTCAACCTGCTCGGCGACGGGGTGCGCGATATCCTCGACCCCCGCATGCGAACATGACCCCATCGCTGCTTGCGCATTGCGCGATCTGCACGTGACGTTTCTCGACACGACGCGGGCCGGTCGAGGCGGTGCGTGGGGTCACGCTGTCGCTTGATGCGGGCGAGATGCTCGGCCTCGTCGGCGAGAGCGGCTCGGGAAAATCCGTCACCGGTTTTGCGATCACGCGGCTGCTCGACCCAGCCGGGCGGATCACGGCGGGCAGTATTCTGCTTTCGCGGGCAGGACATCACGAAGATATCGTCGGGCGATTTCCGCGAGCTGCATGGCGCGGCGATGGCGATGATCTTCCAGAATCCGCGCGCGGCGCTCAATCCGATCCGCGGCGATCGGCGAGCAGATCGCCGACGCCATCCTGGCCCATAAGCGGATGTCGCGAGGCGAAGCGCGCGCCGAGGCGCTTGAGCTGTTGCGGGCCGTGCAAATTCGCGATCCCGAAAAGCGCTTGTCGGCCTATCCCCATGAACTCTCCGGCGGCATGTGCCAGCGCGTGATGATCGCGATGGCGATTTCCTGCAACCCGGCGCTGTTGATCGCCGACGAGCCGACCACCGGCCTCGACGTCACGACGCAAAAGGTGGTGATGGATCTGTCTGGCCGGCATTGCGGCCGAGCGCGGCATGGCGACGATCCTGATCACGCATGATCTCGGTCTTGCCGCCCGCTATTGTCGCCGCGTCGTGGTGATGGAGCAGGGCCGCCTGGTCGAGGAGGCCGAGCCGCAGATCCTGTTCCGCGCGCCGCGGCATCGCCTATACCAGGCGTCTTGTCGCGGCTTCGCCGACGGCGACTTCCCGCATCGCGGACCTGGTGACGGAAGAGGAGCGGGGCGGCTACGTGCCGAAGCAGGTCTGCGCCAAAACCGCCGCCCGCGCCGGGCACGCCGCCGCTGCTTGAAGTCGTGAAGCTCGCCAAGCGCTTCGATCAGGGGCCGCCGGCGGTCGCGGACTTTTCGATGACCATCAGCGCCGGCGAGAGCGTCGGCCTGGTCGGCGAATCCGGCTCGGGCAAGAGCACGACGTCGCGGATGATCTGCCGGCTGATCGACCCGAGCGAGGGAGAGATATCTGTTCGACGGGGCAATCGATCGGCCATCATCCCGGCGCGCGACTTTCACCGCTCGCCGTTTCGAAAAGCGATCCAGATCGTGTTTCAGGATCCGAACGACAGTCTCAACCCGCGCTTTACCGCCTTTGACTGCATCGCCCATCCGTTGCTGCGGCTTGCCGGCATGCGCTCGGGCGACGCGCTGCGACAACGGGTCGAGGAGTGCGCAGCAGCGCGTCGGACTGCCGGTCGGAGTTGCTGACGCGCTTTCCGCATCAATTCTCCGGCGGCCAGAAGGCCCGCGTCGGCATCGCCCGCGCCATCGCTTGCCGGCCGCGCCTGTTGGTGCTGGATGAGCCGACGGCGGCGCTCGACGTCTCGGTGCAGGCGGTGGTGCTGCAACTGCTCGATCGGTTGCGGCGCGAGGATGACCTCGCATTCCTGTTCGTCAGCCACGATCTCAATGTGGTTCGCATGATGTGCGACCGGACCATCGTGCTGCGCAACGGCCGCATTGTCGAGCAGGGCGAAAGCCGCGCGCTGTTCGACAATCCGCAGACCGCGTACACGCGCGAGCTGGTCGAAGCCGTGCCGCATATCGAGACGGCCAAGGACGTAGGCGATCTCTCTCGGCCTTCAGCAGCGGTGAATTGATGGACCTGATCATTCGTAACGCCTGCGTGTTGCAAGAGGGCGAGCTTCGCGCGGCCGATATCGGCATTCGCGGCAGCACCATCGCCGCCATCGAGCAGACCTTGGCGGCCGAGGCGCAGGAACTCGATGCCGCCGGGTGTCTGCTGGTGCCCGGCCTGATCGAGACGCATATCCATCTCGACAAGACCTGCATCCTCGACCGCTGCCGGATTGAAGAAGGGACCGTCGCTGAGGCGGTTCGGGAAACCGCCGCCGCCAAGCGCAGCTTCACGGTCGAAGACGTTTACGCGCGGGCTGAGCAAACGCTGCAGCGCTGCATCGCGCATGGCACCATGCACATGCGCACCCACGTCGAGCTCGATCCTGGAATCGGAATGATCGGGTTCGAGGCCATCAGCGAGCTGGCGCGCGACTACGCGTGGGCGCTGGACGTGGAACTATGCGTGTTTCCGCAGGAAGGGCTTACCAATAATCCCGGCACGGAGGAGTTGCTGATCGACGGCTTGCGCCGAGGCGCGCGGACGATCGGCGCCGCTCCTTATTTCGACAGCGATCCGCGTGGCCAGATCGATCGCATCTTCGCGATCGCGCGCGACTTCGATGCTGAAATCGACATGCATCTCGATCTCGCCGACACCACGGATGGAATGCAGATCGAGTATGTCTGCCGGAAGACCGAGGAATTCGGTTGGGGCGGGCGGGTCGCGGTCGGGCACGTCACCCAGATGTCGCTGCTTCCGCCGGACCGTTTCGGCGCCATCGCGGCCCAGCTCGCCAGCGCCGGCGTCGCGGTGACGATATTGCCATCGACCGATCTGCACTTGATGGGTCGCAGCCACGATCATGCCGTTCCGCGCGGCGTGGTGCCGGCGGAGCCTTTGCGAAAAGCGGGAGTGACATGCTCGATCTCGACCAACAATGTCCTGAACCCGTTTACGCCTTATGGCGACGGCTCGCTCATCCGGATGGCAAATCTTTACGCGAATGTCTGCCAGGTATCGCGGCCGGCTGAGCTGGCCGGATGTCTCGATATGATCACCGGCGCCGCCGCGCGCCTGATGCGTCTCGACGATTACGGCATCAAGGTTGGAGGGCCGGCCGATCTCGTCTGCCTGGACGCGCAAGGCCCCACTGAGGCAATCGCAACCCTCGCTCAACCGCTGTGGGGCACAAAGCGCGGCCGCGTGTCCTTCACCCGGGCGCGTCCGCAGCTCCATCCACCGGCAAATCAGGATTTGATCAATCGGTGA
>CAVZQX010000018.1:0-745706 GCA_963777475.1 uncultured Alphaproteobacteria bacterium | reverse complement strand
TAGCTGGCGCCCGTTCAGGAGGGCGTCCACAGCGCCACTTCGATCTTCGCCAGCGCCGGGTCGAGCGCCACCGACGCGAGCCGCGAATCGTTCGATACCGCAGTGAGCGTCAGTTTCTGATCCTGCACGCGAGACATCCGGCACAATGTCGTGGCGTCCGACGCATCGCGCAGCATGACCGAGAGCGGAGCGACACCGTGCTCGCCCGCGAACTGATCCGCAACGAGCGCCAGTCGCGCCGAGGCGGCGGCCAGCCGCTCGAGATGTACCGCCGCAGAGTTGGCGGCGAGCGGCAATCCCTCCTCATTGGCGAGGAGAACCGTCTTCAATTGCCCGATCGCGGCGATCTTGTCCAGCAGAGGTACGAGGTCGCGGCGCTCGCCAACGCTGCCTGCGAACTGCGCCAGATCCAGCGAGATTTGCTCACGCTCGACGAGCGGAGCAAGAACGTGCTGGATCGTCGTTCTCAGCTTCATCTCCTGGTCGGTGGTTCGCTGCCGGTTCTGCTGCCTCAGGTGCTCGAAGTCCGCAGCCTGCGACTGAGCCTGCTGGCGAAGTCGCTCGCGCGCCAGCGCCCCCTTGCGGGCGCCGAACAGATATCCTGCCGTCAATAAGAGAAGGGCAGCTCCAAGGCCGCTGATGATTGCAAAAATCGTCATTTTCCTTTCGTGGCAGTTTCGACGCCGCCGCATCCTCGACACCGGCAATGCGAAGGACGCGCTTCGGTCGTTCGCAAGCCCGTTCGCTCCGCCCGCAGATTCACTAGATCCGGCAGCCCGAATCGTCATTTGCCGGGTTGGAATTCCCTCGCTCTTGAGCAGGCTGGCGATGGCCTTGGCGCGAGAATAGCTCAGCAAGACGTTGTAATCCTCGGTCCCCGTGGTGTCGGAATGGCCCTCGATCAATACGATCGCATCGCTCTGCGCCAACAGCCATTGCCTCAGAGGTCCGACCGATTTGCGCACATCGTCCCTGTTCGGCCGGGCGCTGTTATGGGCGAACGAAATGGTGATGGGACCGAAACACTCGGCCGTCGTCGCTCTCCGGTCAGGCACCTTCTCCGTGCTGATGGTTGCGGCGGCAGGCGCGGCAGGTGAGATGACAGGAGACGCCGCCGCGGTTGCCGCGGGAGATGGCGGCGGCGGGATCTCCGGTGTCGGTTGCGGCGGCTGGATCAGGGCTTCCCGTACCGGCGAGGGCGGGCTTGCAGACAATTCGTCCTGGTTCTGACGCGGAGGTTCGGCGACCAGGGAAGCCGTTGGTGGCGGAGGCGGTTGGATGGAACCGAGTGCGCTTTGCTGCCAGGCAGACGCCGATGCAACCGCGATCATGGTGCCGACAATGGCGAAACCTGCGGCGAGCCAAACCGGAGCATCCTCTCCGGCGACACGGCATGGATCGACCCGCTGTGCCGCCCGGGTGTCGACGGGCCCGCGCTTCACCAGACTGAACGGTGCCTGTCCCGGCGCGTCGGGTTTGCGATCCAGCATGTCAGCTAACGGGAACTTTGAAGGTCGGCGTGATCAGATCTATTCCGCATTCGAGACGCGCACACCACTCGATGAATTGTCGACACATCGCCATGTCTGGAAAGAGCGCGCCGTGCTGCGGAGCGATGATCTCGATGTCGAGCGGCCGGACCATGTCCGCCCACGCCCTCATCACGCGGATGAGCCCATGTAGCGCCGATGGAATCCCTCCATGTAGCGAAGATGCGCGTTGAAGTCGCGAACGACCGTATAGTCGATCCCCGTCGAAGCCCCGAGGTCCCCGGTATAGAGGATCTTCGAGACCGGATCATAGAGCTGGAAGTTGCCTTCGCTGTGCAGGAAATGGGCGGGGAGCGCGAGCAGCTTCGAGCCCGCGAGATCGAACACCATGCCCTGATCGGGAATTGGCTTCAGCCGGTCGGCGAGGATATGGTCGAAGCCGAAATGCGGGACAAATCTGGTCCAGAGCGAGGAAATATAGGCATCCGCATCGGTGGTCATCAGCCAGCCATTGATCGCGGCGACAATGTCCGGGTCTTGATGGGAGAGAAAAAGATACCTCAGCTTTCCGCCCGAAAGCTCGCTGAAAGTTCGGCCAGGACCTTGGCGTAGACCTTGTGACCGCCGGGATCCAGCAGCATGCCGACGCGGTCGTGAATGATCAGATGCTGGTTGGCTTGAACCGCAAGATCTCCCGCATTGAAATCCTCCAGCAGGACGTTCTTGTGAATGCCGTCATCGTAAAGGACGGTATTGGCCATGAATAATGACTCCCGCAGGCGCTGCCAAAGGAGCATACGCCGTCCGCATTGATGGTGTGACGCCTACAGCACCTTCTGCAACGAGCGGACCGCCTCGCGCATATCGAAGAACACCAGCCCGAGCTGCTGTTCTCGTTGGTCAACGCGAGAAGCAGCGCGCCACGACCGGCGCTGACGAGAACGGCGTAACCGTCGTCGCCGCGAACGACGACTTCCTCCAGACCGCCGCGACCAAGTTCCATGGCGGCCCGGACGCCAAGGCTGAGCAGGGTCGCGGTCATACCGGCAACCCGCGCCTCCTCCATGTTCGCGGCGAGGACGCTGGCAATCATCAAGCCATCCTCGGAGATCAGGGCGCAAGCCTCAACTCCGAAGGAGTTGCTTTGCAGCTTTCGCAGAACCCGATTGATTTCATCGAGTTCTTGACATTGGCTTCTCCTCGACGACGCGCGGCGTAAACATTGATTGAAACTGGCTCTTGCTCATTGGTTCATCCTCACTGAATGAAACGGAACCTGGCGAGGCTGACGATACGGACTGCCCGTCTGGTTCCGATGCAACAGGTTCCGCGTTCCCCGCAGCGGCGCGCGCTTCGACAGACTCGACAGCGTCATCGAGAGCCCGCTGCTCGGCAGCAATGCGCGCCTTCCGCACCGGAGGTTTCGTCGCCTTCAGTTGCGAAAGCAGGGCATTGCGGGCGGATTGATAGATTTCGGCCCGGCTTTCCGGGGTCGAATTTGGCAGGTTTTCCACCGCGCGCGACAGCAGGATGAAATAGTCCGCCATCGTCCCCTCGGCGGAAGATGACTCACCGTCGGGGCTGCTCGTTCTCTTCAGAAGACTTGCGATGCCTACCAACGCTTGCACTCTCAACTCAGCACTAACTGATCGATCATCGCCCGTGAGGCGCCTGAACATCTTTGACCTGAATCAAAAGTCAAAGTTCCTCGACTCAAAAGTCAGGGATTCCGGCCGTCACAAAGGTGCTCACGTAAGGCGCAATCGATCGATTGATGCCTCTGCGAGCATCGTTGCAGATGCAACGATCTTAGGGTGTTGGTTCTTTCGTCCGGCTGTCGCCGGCTCGAACCGGTCGTGAATTTCGGGGGGATGATCAATGCGAGCGCGGCAAACATCGGGCGGTCGCGCCCCAGCTCCGATAGTAGCGCCACATCCGCAGGGAAGTTCGATCGATCACGTGGGGTGGCTTGGTCGAACGGCTCGAGGTCGACGCGCACCGCGCCGCCATGGCTCATCCGCCACGGCAGGCGCATCAGCTTGCGCACGAGGCAAGTCGTGACATGGGGTACAAAAATAAAAACGGGGCCGCGTTGGCCCCGTCGAAGTCAGTGGCAGTCCCGCGATTGTTACTTGATCTTGGCTTCGCGGAATTCGACGTGCTTGCGTGCGACCGGATCGTACTTCTTCTTGACCAGCTTGTCGGTCATGGTGCGCGAGTTTTTCTTGGCGACGTAGTAGAAGCCGGTGTCGGCCGAGGACACGAGCTTGACCTTGATGGTGACCGCTTTGGCCATTGTCTTGAAAACCTCGGATGGAAAGGGGTGGGCGCCGGCCCTTTGGGAGCGCGTTCGGCGCGCAACCTAGCCTCTGACAGCCTAAAGTCAAGGTTTTCCGGGCCGGAAAGCCACACGATTCCTTACAATTAAGCCGCCAAGAGCGGCCTCGAATCGCCCCCTTTGGCCGCAGCCGGCCGAGATTTTTCCGAAAGCCTTCCCGTGTTAAGAAATTGCTTGCCAGGGACGCCATCGTAACACCGTGGCGCGTCGAGCGGCACGCAGGCTATGGACCCCAATAGACGTATCATACTGGCAACGGGGGTGGCGGCGACGGCGGTTGCCGCCACAGGTAGAGCCTGTTGGCACAGCAGGCCGCTGAAGAAGCAGAAAAACAAGGAGCTGCCATGGGCGTTTTCGAGAAGGGCGCTGTTCGCATCCACTTCGAGGAGGCAGGTTCCGGCTTCCCGTTGCTGGTGATTTCCGGCGGGGGGCTGAATTCAACAATTCTCAACTTGAAGGAAAGCTCGCCGTTCAACCCGATGGAGGAGTTCAAGGCAGAGTACCGCTGCATCGCCGCCGATCTGCGCAACGCCAACGCCGGCCAGTCCTCCGGCCCGCTCGAAATCGAACGGCCCTGGGACGCCCACACCGACGACCACCTTGGGCTGATGGATCATCTCGGCATCGACAAGTTTTTGGTGCTGGGCTTCTGCATCGGCGGTCCGATGATCTGGAACCTGTTGAAGCGGGCACCTGATCGCATCGTTGCGGCCGTGCTGGCGCAGCCTCTGGCTCGCGTCCGGAGATCCGCGACCTGTTCTATGAGAACAACATGAAGGGCTGGGGGCCTGCGCTGATCGCGCGGCGGGGCGACATCACGATGGAGATGGTCGACCAATTCCTGACCCGGATGTACCGCACCAACCCCGACTTCGTCTTCACCGTGTCGCGCGATTTCGTCCGCAATTGCCAGACGCCGGTCCTGATCCTGCCCGACGATATCCCGGCGCACCCCTATGCGGTTGCGATGGAAGCGGCGATGCTGGCACCGAAGGCGGAAGTGAGCATGTTCCCCTGGAAAGAACCAAAGGATCGGATACCCCTGGCGGTGCGCCAGATCCATTCGTTCCTGCGCGCGCATCGCGCCGCCTAGAGGGCGGCAACGCGTTAACCCTCGAAGAACCGGTTCTTCGGCCGCGGCAGGCCGAGATTCTCCCGCAGCGTCTTGCCCTCGTATTCCCTTCGAAATATCCCGCGCCGCTGCAACTCGGGGACGACCTTGTCGACAAAGTCGTAAAGGCCGGCGGGAAGGTACGGGAACATGATATTGAAACCGTCGCTGGCCTCGCTCACCAGCCATTCCTCCATCTGGTCGGCGATGGTCTTGGGCGTACCGACGAAGGCAAGCCCGCCATAGCCGCCGACGCGCTGGGCAAGCTGGCGCACCGTCAGTTTGTCGCGCGCGGCGAGATCGACCAGCCTTTGGCGGCCGCTCTTGCTGGCATTGGTCTCGGGGATCGGCGGCAACGGACCGTCGGGATCGAAGCCGGAGGCATCGGTGCCGAGGATCACCGAGAGCGAGGCGATCGCGCTGTCGTAATGCACCATGCTGTCGAGTTTGGCGCGTTTTTCCTTCGCTTCCTCGACGCTGTCGCCGACGACGACAAAGGCGCCCGGCAGGATCTTCAGATGCTCCGGGTTGCGGCCGACCTTGTTCATGCGGCCCTTGATGTCGGCGTAGAGTTTTTGCCCGTCGCTGAGGCTGCCGCCGCCGGTGAATACGGCCTCCGCGGTCTCGGCCGCCAGCTGCCTGCCATCATCGGAGGCGCCGGCCTGCACGATGAGCGGCCAGCCCTGCACCGGGCGGGCGATGTTGAGCGGACCGCGCACTTTCAGATATTTGCCCTTGTGGTCGAGCACGTGCATCTTGGCCGGATCGAAATACAGCCCTTGCTCGACATCGCGCACAAAAGCGTCGTCGGCGAAGGAATCCCAGAGCCCGGTCACCACATCATAGAACTCGCGCGCTCTCCGATAGCGCTCGGCATGCTCCATGTGATCTTCCAGCCCGAAATTGAGCGCGGCGTCGGGATTGGAGGTGGTGACGATATTCCAGCCCGCGCGTCCGCCCGAGATGTGATCGAGCGAGGCAAAGCGGCGGGCGACGTGATAGGGCTCGTCGAACGTGGTCGAGCCGGTCGCGATCAGGCCGATATGGTCGGTGACGGCCGAGAGCGCCGACAGCAGCGTGAACGGTTCGAACGAGGTCACCGTGTGGCTGCGCTTGAGCGCGTTGACCGGCATGTTCAACACGGCCAGATGGTCGGCCATGAAGAAGGCGTCGAACTTCCCGGCCTCGAGCTTGCGGATCAGATCCTTCAAATGCGCAAAATTGAAATTGGCATCGGGCCAGGCCCCGGGATAGCGCCAGGCGCCGGTGTGAATGGAGACCGGCCGCATGAACGCGCCGAGCTTGAGTTGACGTGGTGCCATGGGCCGGTTCCGTAATGGTTATTGCAGGGAAGAGATAGGCAGGCTGTCAAGGCAGCGCCATCAGGTGCTGCAGAAGAATTTTGCATTTGGGCCGGTGTTTAAGTAATTTCGGCACTGACAATACCGTCTTTGCGAGGAGCGACAGCGACAAGCAATCCATTCCTTCTTCGAGTGGGTCTATGGATTGCTTCGCGGAGCTCGCAATGACGTGGAGAGAGCGGAGCGTCTCTCGCAAGTCATTCTTCGCGTCTTGCCGCCGAAAACGACCCGCTCTCACTTCCCCCGGGCGTGCTGATCGAAAGCGCTGAGAACGGCGAGCGTCATCGCCGTGACGCCGGTTTCGATGGTCGGCTTTGGCACCGGCGCGAACAACGGCGAGTGGTTGGACGGCAATTGCGGACCGGTGCCGTTGCGCGCCGCGGCGACGCGCTCGGGCTCGTAGACGCCGATGTTGAAAAACATCGACGGCACGCCGGCGTTGACGAACTCGGAGAAATCCTCGCTGGGCGTCCCCGGCGGCGAGGACCTGAACCTGTCACCGAACGCCGCCTTGAGCACTTTCGCCGCCGTCTCGACCACCCCCGGATCGTTCATCACCGCCTTGGCGCCCTCGGTGATCCTGATGTCGGGCGGGGGCGCATCTGACATCGCGGCCACCGCCTTCGCGGTGCGCTCGATCCCCGCCAGCATCTTGGCGCGCACTTCCGGCTTGAACGTCCTGATCGTTCCGAACAGCAGCACGTCATCGGGAATGATGTTCTCGGCGGTGCCGCCATGGATCGCGCCGATGCTGACCACGCCGAATTCGGTTGGGTCCTTTTCTCGGCTGATCACGCTTTGCACGTCGACGACAAAGCGCGCCGCCATCATGACGGGATCGATGGTCGCTTGCGGAACCGCGCCGTGCCCACCACGACCATGGAACGTAATCGCCAGGCTGTCGGAGTTGGATGATCCAACACCCACGCGATAGAAAACATAGCCGTAAGGGCCGGGGCCGTCATGCAGGGCAAACCCAAAATCGGGTTTCGGAAATCGCGTAAACAGGCCATCCGCCAACATCGCCTTGGCACCAGACCCGACTTCTTCCGCTGGCTGGGCGATGAACATCAATGTGCCCTGCCACTTGTCCTTCAGGCCGACCAGCGTTTTTGCGGTGCCGACCCAACTCGCCATGTGAATATCGTGGCCGCAACTATGGGCGACAAAAGTCTCCCGCCCGTGCCAGTCGGCCTTGTCGTGGCTCGCGTAGGGCAGGCCGGTCTTCTCTTCCATCGGCAGCGCGTCGAGCTCGGTGCGCACCATGATGGTCGGGCCGTCGCCGTTCTTGTAGATCGCGACCAGTCCGGTCTTGCCGACCTTCTCGGTGACATCGAAGCCAAGCGCGCGCATCTCGGCGGCGAGTTTTGCAGCAGTCTTGACTTCCTGAAAGGCGATTTCCGGATGCGCGTGAATGTCCTTGTAGAGCGCGTCGAGCTTTGGATAGTCCGCCTCGATGGACGCCGCGATCGCGGTCTTGAGACTGACGACATCAAGCTCGGCATTCGCCTGCGCAGGCAGCGTCAAGCAAAACGCGAGCGAGGCCAGCAAGGGTGTCAACCGCATCATTGAACTACGCCTCCTTGGTCGCCAAGCTCGATTTGCCCAGCACATCCTTGTGCATCTTGCCGCCGTAGAAATGGAAGAACGGGACGGCTGCGTCGTGGCGAAGCGGACCGGTGGCGAGGCGTTTTTCCAGCTCAGCCAGCACGTTCCTGGTCATCGGATGCAGGTCGGCGAGCGGCTTTGAGCCGATCTCGACCCAGACCAGTTCGACCAGTTCGGCGTCGGGATGGATCACGCCCTCGACGCGATGGGTGATCGTGGAAGCATCCGCGGTGAAGAAGCGCGTATCGAAACGCCGCACCCGGCCGGGCGGGGTGATGGCGCGGGCGATCAGGAATAGGCCGGACGGATCGGGCAGCAGGCCCGCCTCGGTAAACGGCTTCCAGGCGCCGTCGAGCTTTGCCTTGGCGCCGTCGCTCTTGCGTCCCAGGCAAAGGCCGGTCTCCTCGCAGGCCTCGCGGATCGCGGCAACGGCAAGCGATCTGGCGCGCGAGGCCGTGATCTTGGGGCTGCCCTTCAAGAGGTTCGCTTCGAGCTCTTTCGGGATCGGTGCCGCCACGGCTACGCGGTTGTCATCCTTGTCGACGCGCCCGCCGGGAAAGACGAATTTTCCGGGCATGAACACCACCTTGTCATGCCGCTTGCCGACCAGGACCTTTGGAACCGAGCCGCTGCGATCGACCAGGATCAGGGTCGCGGCGTCCTTCGGCCGGTAGTAGGGATGGTGGTCGGCTTCCTTTTCTGCTTTCTTTGCTTCCGTCACGGCTTGCGCAGTTTCCGTCATGTCCATCCTCACCAAACGTTTTTGTTTTGTTGGATCAGACCGGCGGAATGCCATCCGTCGGATTGTCGTCAAACCCGTGCATGCGCAGCGCCCACTGCAGGCCGACCACGGCGCCTTTCACCGGTTGCAACAACGACAATGACGCAATCAGCGTCAGCGGCAGATAGATCGATAGCTGCAGCGCAATGGGCGGGGAGTAGTTGGTCTCGATCAACAGCGCGATCGGCACCACGATATGGCCGACGATGATGATCACGAGATAGGCCGGCAGGTCGTCGGCGCGATGCGGCGTGAAGTCGAGGCCGCAGACCTTGCAGTGGTCGTCGACCTTCAGAAAGGCGCGAAACAGTTTTCCCTCGCCGCAGCGCGGGCAGCGGCCGCGCAAGCCGCGCTTCAACGCGGTCCAGACGTCACGCTTCTCGGTAAGACCGGTATCGCGGGTCCATACCTTGCCGGCTGTGCTCATGGTTTCCACGACTTGCCTCTCTTCGATTTGCCGGGCTTTTTCCGCTGCCGGCTTTCGCGGCTTCTCGCGCGGGCTCCGGCCAGGACCATCCTTGGTCCCATTGGTCCGCTCCTTGCCGCGTGCCGGAGCAAGCGTTGGGGTCTCGCGTTTTCTGCCGCGCGGAATGACCTGGCCTTCCGACAATAGCTCGAACCGCAGCGCGCCGGCGATCGGCAATGCTTCTACCAGACGAACGTCGACGACGTCACCCAGCCGGTGCATGGCACCGCTGCGCGAGCCGACCAGCGCGTGCCGGGTCTCGTCGTAGTTGAAATATTCGGTACCGAGCGTTCGGATCGGGATCAGACCGTCGGCGCCGGTATCATCGAGCTTGACGAACAGGCCGGCGCGGGTGACGCCGGAAATGCGGCCCTGAAAGGTCGCGCCGATGCGGTCGGCGAGGTGATGCGCGATCAGGCGGTCGGCGGTCTCGCGCTCGGCCTTCATGGCCTTGCGCTCGGTCACCGAAATCTGCGCCGCGACCTCGCTCAAATGTTCCGCCGTTTCGCTTTCCGGCAGCGCGCCCTCGCCGAGCCCGAGCGCGCGGATCAATCCGCGGTGCACGACGAGATCGGCGTACCGTCTGATCGGCGAAGTAAAATGCGCGTAGCGGCGCAGGTTGAGGCCGAAATGGCCGTAATTCTCCGCGGAATACTCCGCCTGCGCCTGTGAGCGCAGCACCACTTCGTTCACCAGCTGTTCGTAGTCGCGGCCCGCGACCAGCGTCAGCACGCGGTTGAACAGCGAGGGGCGCAGCGCGCCGCTCTTGGCGAAGGGCAGGTCGAGCGTTTTCAGGAATTCCTGCAAGGCGTGAACCTTCTCCAGCGTCGGTTCATCGTGCACGCGATAAATCAGCGGCAAGGCCTTCTTTTCGAGCATTTCGGCCGCGGCGACATTGGCAAGGATCATGAATTCTTCAATCAACTTGTGCGCATCCAGCCGCTCCGGCACGATCACGCGGTCGACTGTGCCGTCTGATTTCAGCAATATCTTGCGTTCGGGAATGTCGAGGTCGAGCGGGTCGCGCTCGTCGCGCGCGCGTTTCGCCACGGCGTAGGCCGCGTAAAGCGGCTTCAGAATCGAATCGAGCAGGGGGCCCGTGGTGTCGTCCGGCCGGCCATCGATCGCCGCCTGCGCCTGCGCGTAGTTCAGCTTTGCCGCCGAGCGCATCAGGATGCGGTGAAAGCTGTGCGAGCGCTTGCGCCCGTCGGCGCCGATCACCAGGCGCACCGCGAGCGCGCCGCGCGCTTGCCCCGGCACCAGCGAGCACAGATCGTTGGAGATGCGCTCGGGCAGCATCGGCACCACGCGATCGGGAAAATAGACCGAGTTGCCGCGGGCGAGCGCGTCACGGTCGAGCGCCGAACCGGTGCGGACATAGAAGGCGACGTCGGCGATCGCGACGTTGACGATATAGCCGCCCTTGTTGTTGGGATCGCCGTCTAGCTCCGCATGCACCGCGTCGTCATGATCCTTGGCATCCGGCGGATCGATGGTGACGAGCGGGACGTCGCGCCAGTCCTCGCGGCCCTTCAGCGCGGCGGGCTTGGCCTCTTCGGCTTCGCGCAGCGCCGCGGGCGAAAACGCCTGCGGAATGTCGTGGGCATAAATCGCGATCAGGCTGATCGCCTTCTCGCTCGCAAGCGAGCCCAGGCGCTCCTTGACCTTGCCGGAAGCGAGCCCAAAGCCGCGCGTCCGGATCAGGTCGACGCTGACCAGATCGCCATCCTCGGCGCTACCGCTATCGCTCTTTGCGATATTGAGTTCGCGTCCGGCCTGCTTCTTGTCGACGGGAACCAGCCGCCCTGAGCCGTCGGCGAGCTTTCGGAAGACCCCGAGCACACGGGTCTTGGCGTGATCGATGACCTTGATGATGCGACCGCCATAAACGCCGGCCTCTGCCTTATCCGCCTTCTCGACGCGCAATAGCGCGCGGTCGCCGACGCCGGCGATCGTGCCCGGCTGGGCATGGCGCGGAACATGGATGCGGATTTTTGGCGCCTCGCCGCTTTCGACTTCGTCCCATTCGGCAGGCGTGGCGATCAACTCGCCGTCGGCATCGCGGCCGGTGATGTCGGCCATCAGCGTCGCCGGGAGGGTAGCGGGCTCGCTTACCTTCTTGCCGCGCTTCTGGATCGCGCCCTCGTCGGCAAGCTCGCGCAGGATGCGCTTCAGTTCCGCGCGATCGGCATTCTTCAGGCCGAATTCGCGCGCGATCTCCTTGGTTCCGACCTTTCCCGGATTGGCACGGACGAAGGCGACGAGGGCGTCCCGGGTCGGAAAGCCGTTGCCGCGCGCTTTCATCCGCGGGCCTTGCCGGCGCTCTTCTTCGCCGGCTTCGCAGCCGGCGCCGGTTTCGCCGCCGTGGTCTTGGCGGCCGAAGCCACCGGCGCGCGCGCCTTGCTCGCGGCCCCGGATTTCGGCTTGGCGGCGGCTTTTTTCACCGCCGCTTTCTTCGCGGGCTTCGGTGTCGCGGCTTTGGCTTCCGCGTTGGCCGGTTCAGACTTCGCCGGTTCAGACTTGGTCGCTCCAGACTTGGCCGGCTTTGCGGCCTTCTTGCCGCGCGCCGGTTTGCCGCCGCCCTTTGCGGCGCGCTCGTCGATCAGCGCGATCGCCTCGGCAAGCGTGATCGTGTCCTTGTCCTTGTCGCTCGGGATTGTCGCATTGACGCCGCCTGAGGTGACATAGGCGCCGTAGCGGCCGTTCTTCATCGCGACCGCGCCAAGGGTTGGATGATCGCCGAGCGGCTTGCCGGGATCGGCGCCGAAGCGGCGGCCGCTCGGGCCCTTGGCGACCTTTTCGGCAATCAGCGTCACCGCGCGATTGAGCCCGATGTCGAACACCTCGTCGCCGGCTTCCAGGCTCGCATAGGTCTTGTCATGGCGCACGAACGGGCCGAAGCGGCCGAGGCCGGCCGTGATCGGCAGTCCGCTCTCCGGATGCCTGCCGATCTCGCGCGGCAGCGACAGCAGTTTCAACGCGAGATCGAACTCGATATCGGCGGGCGAAATGTTCTTCGGAATCCCGGCGCGCCTGGGCTTCTCGCCTTCCGGATAGTCCTTCGGATCGCCGAGCTGGATGTAGGGCCCGAACCGTCCGGCCTTTACCGTGACGTCGCGGTCGGTTTCGGGATCCTTGCCGAGGACGCGGTCGGCGCTGGCTTCGCTGTCGGCGGCGAGCGGGCGGGTAAAGCGGCACTCCGGATAGTTCGAGCAGCCGACGAAGGCGCCGAACTTGCCGGCCTTGAGGTTGAGCTTGCCGGTTCCGCAGGTCGGGCACTGCCTGACATCGCCGCCATCCGCGCGGGCAGGGTAGATGTGCGGCCCGAGCATTCCGTCGAGCGCATCCAATACCTCGGTGACGCGCAGATCCTTGATGTCGTCGACCGCGCCGATGAAATCGTGCCAGAAATCCTTCAGCACCTGCTGCCAGGAGATCTCGTTGTTCGAGATACGGTCGAGCTGCTCTTCGAGGTCGGCGGTAAAGTCATACTCGACATAGCGGCGGAAGAAGTTTTCCAGGAACGCGACGACGACGCGGCCCTTGTCCTCGCCGTGCAGGCGCTTCTTCTCCAGTCTGACATAACCGCGGTCCTTGAGAACCTGCAGGATCGAGGCGTAGGTCGAGGGGCGGCCGATGCCGAGCTCTTCCATCCGCTTGACGAGCGAGGCTTCGGAGAAGCGCGGCGGCGGCTCGGTGAAATGCTGGGTGACGGCGAGCGCCTGCCGCTTCAAGGCTTCGCCTGCGCTCATGGCGGGCAGGCGGCGGCTGTCCTCGTCTTCCTCGTCGTCGCGGCCCTCCTGGTAGAGCGCCAGAAAACCGTCGAATTTTATTACTTGTCCGGTGGCGCGCAGTTCCAGAAGGCGCGAACCCGCTTTCGCCGCGATGTCGACGGTGGTGCGCTCCAATTCGGCCGATTCCATCTGGCTCGCGATGGTTCGGATCCAGATCAATTCATAGAGTTTGGCCTGATCGGTATCGAGCCGGCGGCGCATTTCGGAGGGACGGCGCGACAGGTCGGTCGGCCGGATCGCCTCGTGGGCTTCCTGCGCGTTCTTGGCCTTGGTCTGGTACTGCCGCGGCGCCTCCGGCACATAGGCATTGCCGTAATCCTCGGCGATCACCTTGCGCGCCTGCGTGATGGCTTCACCCGCGATCTGCACGCCGTCGGTACGCATGTAGGTGATGAGACCGGTGGTTTCGCCGCCGATATCGATGCCCTCATAGAGCCGTTGCGCGATCCGCATGGTGTGCGCAGGCGCAAAGCCGAGCTTGCGGCTCGCTTCCTGCTGCAACGTCGAGGTGGTGAAGGGCGCCTGGGGGTTGCGGCGCGCCGGCTTGGCCTCGACGGTTGTAACCGTGAAGTGTGCGGCTTCGATCGCCTTCTTGAAATCTTCGGCCTCCGCGCCCGAGCCGATGTCGAGCCGCTGGATCTTCTTGCCGTCGGCGCCGACCAGCCGCGCCTCGAAGGCGTCGCCGCGCGGCGTGGTCAGGGTCGCAACCAGCGACCAATATTCTCTTGCGACGAATTTCTCGATCTCCAGTTCGCGGTCGCACACAAGCCGCAGTGCAACCGATTGCACGCGGCCGGCCGAGCGCGCGCCCGGCAATTTGCGCCACAGCACCGGCGAGAGCGTGAAACCGACGAGATAATCGAGTGCGCGGCGCGCCATATAGGCATCGACCAGCGCGCCGTCGATCTGGCGCGGATGCTTCATCGCTTCCGAGACGGCCTGCTTGGTGATAGCATTGAACACGACGCGCTCAATCTTGTGGTCTTTGATCGCGCGCTTCTCTTTCAGGACCTCGAGCACATGCCAGGAGATCGCTTCACCCTCACGGTCCGGGTCGGTCGCCAGAATCAGGCGGTCGGCGCCCTTGAGCGACTTGGCGATCTCGTTGAGTCGGCCGTTGGCCTTGGGGTCGATCTCCCAGATCATCTTAAAATTATGTTCGGGATCGACCGATCCGTTCTTGGCCGGGAGGTCGCGGACATGACCGAAGGAGGCCAGAACCTCGTAGGACGAGCCCAAATATTTGTTGATCGTCTTGGCTTTCGCCGGCGACTCCACAATAACGATATTCATGTAATTCCAGTGACTTACGGGGAATTTATGGGTGCATTTCGCGGGATTCGCGGATCACCCTCTGGACCCGAACATGGGTGCGGAGGCCGTCTCTGTCAAATCGACAGATGTTGAAAGAGGGGTCAGTTACCTCTACCGAGTATCTAATAAGTTGTAGGATACCGTCTTAGGGTTGCGCCCCCGCGGGGGAGAATTTTTGAAGATTATTCGAATTCGGATGTAAATTTTGAGCAAAACAATGCCTAAGCGGAAGCGCGCATCTTTGGAAAGGGATCGCCGCTTGATGATCGATGAGCCGCCCGAGGAGGGGGGCCGCGATGAGGCTGCGGCCTTTATCGGCGAAACGCTCGTAAGCCTGGTCCGGCTCGCCCGCCGCCACCAGCTCGATCTTCTTCTCCATCTGCTCGCCATGGCGGAACTGGAAGCCGAAGAACACGTCCGGCTTCGCAGCAAGCGCAAGTTGTCGTGAGGCGGACCGCTTACCGGATCATGCTGCAGCGCGTTTGCGCGGCCTTCTGACCGGCCGCGGCTTCAACGCCGTGTCGGCGGCGTCGAGAAGCCGGCCATCCTGGGCGCGCAGTTGCAGCTTTCTGACCGGCCGGCCTTTCTTGCGGTCGACCAGGATGGTTGCGATCTCTTGCGGCCGTTCGTCGAACTGCTCGCTCCATTGCCGCAACGCCACCAGTATTGGGAACACGCCGCGCCCCTTCGGCGTCGGCAGATATTCCTGGTAGGCGCTGCCGTCGGAGGCGGGCGCCGTCTTGAGAATGCCCTGATCCACCAGCGTGCGCAGCCGCGCGGCGAGAATGTTCTTGGCAAGCCCGAGGCTCTTCTGGAATTCGCCGAACCGGCGGCGGCCGAGCATGGCATCGCGGATGATCAAAAGCGACCACCAGTCGCCGATCGCATCCAGCGAGCGGGCGATCGGGCAGTCGTCACGCTCAAGGCTCGTCCGTTTCACCATGGTAATCCTCCAGGCGCTTTGCTCGCGAGAACCGCGCCGCACGTCGGAACGGCGCGATCACGGCGTTGTGTAGTTGCATCATAAAACCATGAGGCCTACATGGCAACATAGTTTAATAATGCAACTAACGGAGAGGACAATGAGGCTGACGAACAAGACGGCGTTGATCACCGGCGGCAACAGCGGCATCGGGCTCGCCACCGCGCGGCTGTTCGTGGCCGAGGGGGCGAAGGTGACGATCACCGGCCGCAACCGGGAGACACTCGATGCGGCCGCGCAGGAATTGGGATCGAACGCGCTCGCGGTCGAAGCCGATGCGACCGACATCGTGGCGACGGAGGCGGCAATCAAGCGGGCGGTCGACAAATTCGGCAAGCTCGACGTGCTGTTCGCCAATGCCGGCATTGCCGGCAACACGCCGCTCGGCGGTACGACGCTCGCGGCGTTCGAGCAGGTGTTGAAGACCAACATCACCGCGGTGTTCTTCACGGTGCAGGCGGCACTGCCGCATCTTGCCGACGGCGCCTCGATCATTCTCAACGGCTCGGTGATTTCAGTGCTCGGCAACCCCGGCTATTCGGCCTACGCGGCGAGCAAGGCGGGTGTGCGGGCGATGGCGCGGGTGATGGCGTCTGAACTTTCGCCGCGCGGGATCAGGGTCAATGTGGTTGCGCCGGGTGCTGCCCGCACGCCGATCTGGAAGGGTGCCGCGCCGACGGCGGAAGCCTTCGCCGCGCTCGAACAACGCATTTCCCGCACTACGCCGCTCGGCAGGATTGCAGACGCCGATCACATCGCAAAAACGGTACTTTTTCTCGCCTCCGACGATGCCGCGCACGTGCAGAGCGCGGAGATTTTTGTCGACGGTGGGGCAACGGGCTCGCCCGCGGGCGCACCCATTTACCGCGGGTGAGATGCGCTTCAAATTTACCGTCGCGGATTAGTTGAGTCGGGTCAGCGCATTGGTTGTCGTTTTCGCGACTTGGTTGCGCTGACCAATTCGCTCTTCCAAGAGACGTATTTGACGAAAATTTGCTGCTTGCTGAACCTTTGACGCAATTGCGACTACTATTCGCCCAGCGCGGTATTTTTTTTAACGACGTACGACTTGGGAGCAACACAATGCAGGAAGCCGTTCGCCTCTCGGCATCGACCGTTTCGACGGTGGGAGCCGATACCGTCAACTTCAATAGCGCTGGTTTCGACAACGCCAAATTCTACGCCAAGTTCAGTGGCGCCACGTTTTATGGCACCAAGGCCGATAGAAGCGCGTTCGCTCCTATCGTCTTGTTTTCGGGAATAGGTGTCGCGGTCGCTCTCGTTGCAATCCTATCTGGCGTCTCTGGCGCCTGGTACTGATTTTCTCGATTGCGTTTTGAGTTTGCATGCTGGCCCGCCGCCGCGCTTTGAAACGGCGAGCGGTGTCGCATCTCCTCTCACGCCGCGTGAAGTTTTGTCGCCGCTTGCAGCGCGCCCGCCAGCGCCTTCTCGCGGTGTTCGGGACCGACCTGGATTCCATCGGCGGAGATGAACTCAAGCTTCGCGACGCCGATGAATCCGAACACGCCGCGCAAGTAGGTTTCGAGATGTTCGAACGCCTCTGCCGGCGTGCCGGGGCCGTAGTATCCGCCGCGCGAGATCGCGACGATCACGCGCTTGTTGCCGGCTAGTCCTTGCGGACCTTGCGCGCCGTATTTGAAAGTCTTACCCGCTACGAGAATGCGGTCGATCCAGGCCTTGAGCTGGCTTGGAATGGTGAAATTGTACATCGGCGCGCCGAGCACGACGATGTCGGCGGCGAGAAACTCGTCAAGCACGTCCTGACCCGTGGCGATGTCCGTGAGCAGTTCGGCAGGAGGCGCGACGCCTTGGCGCGCGGCGAGGTGCGAACCCGTGAGATGCGCGAGCGGCGTCAGGGCGAGGTCGCGATAGACGATCTCGAAGTTCTGGCGTGGCTTGGCGCAGGCGATCGACGATCGCGGCCGTAACCTGTCGGCTGACGGAGTGGGGGCCGAGCACGCTGGAATTGACGTGAAGCAGTTTCATGTGGGTCACCCTTGGTATAAGTTTGTAACTGGAGCTATATGAGTGACTGCCCGCGAAACCCGCAAGAACGCACATTTTTGAAACCCGAGCACACCGCTGAAACCCGAGCACAAGAAAGTGCCTGTCTTGAAAGAGCCTGTGCTTGCCAGCTCCGCCGCCCGACCTCGACCACGATTGCCGCGGCGTCGCCTCGGTGCTGGCGCGGGTCGGCGACAAATGGAGCGTGTTCGTCATCATGCTGCTCGGCGGTGGGCCGCGGCGCTTCAACGAGCTCAAGCGCATGGTCGGCGGTATCTCGCAACGGATGCTGACCTTGACGCTGCGCGGGCTGGAGCGCGACGGCCTGGTGACGCGAACCGTTTTCCCGACCATTCCGCCGCGGGTCGACTACGAGCTGACCGATCTCGCGCGTGGATTACAGAAGCCGGTGGAAGCGCTCGGCAAGTGGGCGATGGAGCATCAGGCCGAAATCGAAGCCGCGCGGGCAAAGTTCGACCGGCGCAAGGCGTGACATAGCGTTTTCGAGCGAAGTGGATACCGGTTCGCGTGAAGAAAACGCAAATAAAAACATCTAAATCAACGACACCAGCCCGCCGCCATGGCGCTCGAGCCGGCCCGCGAGTTCGAGCTCGAGCAGAACGGTGCGCACGATCGAAGGCGACGTCTCCGACATCCGGATCAGATCGTCGAGCAGGATGGGGGTCGGTCCGAGCAGGTTGACGATGCGGGCGCGCTCGTCTCCTTGCGGATCAGATGGCAGCGGATCGCTGTCGCCTTCGCTCAAGGGCAAGCGAAGCGGCCGCTCCATGATCGGCTCGAGCGCATGGATGACGTCGGATGCTTCGGTCACCAAGGTCGCGCCCTGCTTGATCAGGTCGTTGGTGCCGGCCGCGCGCGGATCGAGCGGCGAGCCCGGCACCGCGAACACTTCGCGGCCCTGTTCGGCGGCCATCCGTGCCGTGATCAGGGAGCCCGAGCGATGGGCGGCTTCGACCACGACGACGCCGAGCGAAGCGCCCGAGATCAGCCGGTTGCGCCGGGGAAAGTCGCGCGCGCGCGGCTCGTGGCCGAGCGGCATCTCGGAAATCGCAGCCCCCTCGGCGGCGATGATCGCAGCCAGCAGCGCTTCGTGTTCGGACGGATAGATCCTGTCGTGGCCGCCGGCCAGCACCGCGACCGTACCGCTTGCGATACTGGCGCGATGCGCCGCCTGATCGATGCCGCGCGCCAGCCCCGAGACGATCATAAAGCCGGCCTCGCCGAGATCGCGCGCCAGTTGGCCGGCGAATTTGAGTCCGGCGCCGGAAGCGTTGCGCGAGCCGACGATTGCGATCATCGGCCGCATCAAGGCTTCAGTCGCGCCGCGCACGCCGAGCAGAGGCGGCGCGTCCTCAAGGGTCGCCAGCCGCGGCGGGTAGCCGGCTTCGCCGGGCGCGAGCAGGCTGACGTCGAACCTTTTGCATGCGGCAAGTTCGGTGCGCGCGTCTTCCTCGCTAAGATGCGCACCCGCCGCGCCGCGCCGCCATGCCGCGCCAGTTCCGGCAATCGCTCGAGCGCGAGGCGCGCGCTGCCGAAATGAGTGAGCAGCGAGCGAAAGGTGCGCGGCCCGACATTGTCGGACCGGATCAGCCGCAGCCGGTCGATCCGCTCGGTCTCGGTGAGCTCGATGGTTGTGTTGATGGCGTCCACGCTGGTCTCTCCGAGAGGCGAGCATGGCTCAACCTGAGGGCGTGGGGAAGGGGGTATGGTCTGCGCACAGTTCCGCCGACCTCGGCTTGCCAGATATCGAACCTATCCCTAGAAATTGCCCATCGCCGCCAGGAAACCGCCGATGATCTCGCTTTCAAACCTTCAACGCCGCATCGCTTCCGGCGAGCTTTCACCTGACGCGGCGCTGGCGCAGTCGCTGGAGGCGATCGAGGCGCAGGAAAAGACCATCGGCGCCTTCGCCTGCCGCGCCGAAAATCCGCGCGCGCAAGATCAAGGTCCGCTCCGCGGCATCGCGGTCGGCATCAAGGATATCATCGACACCTGCGATCTTCCGACCGAGATGGGCTCGGTGATCTACAAGGGATGGCGGCCGCGCGCGGACGCGGCTGTCGTCATGATGCTGAAAAAGGCGGGCGCAACCATCGTCGGCAAGACCACGACGACGGCGTTCGCGGCGAACGACCCGACCGCAACCCTCAATCCGCGCAATCACGGCTCATACCCCGGGCGGATCGTCATCGGGTTCGGCCGCCGCGGTCGCGGCCGGCATGATCCCGCTGGCGCTGGGAACGCAGACCGGCGGTTCGGTGATCCGGCCGGCCTCGTTCTGCGGCGTCGCGGCGATCAAGCCGTCCTACCGGCTGTTGCCGACGGTCGGGGTCAAATGCTTTTCCTGGACGCTGGATACCGTCGGCCTGTTCGCGGCCGGGGTCGAAGACCTCGCGCTCGCGCTTTCGGCCATGACCGATCGGCCGGAACTCGCTGCCGGATGCAAGTCGCGAAAGCGCCGCGGATCGGCGTCGTGACCCAGGATTTTGCCGGCGCGCCCGAAAAGGAGGGCGCGGAGGCGTTGCAGATCGCGGCGCAGGCCGCGGAGCGCGCCGGCGCGTTGGTCCGCAGCGCTTGCCTTGCCCGACATCGCAGGCGAGGCGTGGCGCATCCAACCGACCATCCAGCATTTCGAGGCGCACCGGTCGTTCGCCTGGGAGTACCGCGAAAATACCGAAGCGATGCCGACGCTATTGCGCGCCAGGCTCGATCAGACCAAGGACATCACGCCCGCCGCCTATGACGAGGCGTGCGCGATCGCGGCTCGCGCCCGCGCGGCGTTGGCCGAGACTTTCGAGCAGGTCGACGTATTGCTCACCTTCTCGGCGCCCGGCGCGGCGCCGAAGGGGCTGGCGTCGACCGGCGATGCCCGCTTCAACCGGCTGTGGACGCTGATGGGCGTGCCTTGCGTCAATGTTCCGGCTCATGTCGCCGACGGCGAATTGCCGGTCGGCGTGCAGGTCATCGCGCCGTTTGGCGCCGACGCCAAGGCGCTCGCGGCGGCGCGCTTTGTCGAGGGTGCATTGACGCGGCGGTGAGGCGCTTTACAGCCAGCACCTCCTTACCTCAACTCACACCGTCTCCGCCTCCGCAACAGCCGCTCGCACCGCTGCGGCGAGCTCCTGGTGCGCCGGCGCGATGGCCGGTGCCGTTCGTTCCGTGGTGCCGCGCAGCCAGCGGTCGGCAGCGTCGCGGCCGCTCCGGTGCAGCAATCGGATGAAGCCGCGGCCGAGATCGGCGGAACTGCGCTGCGACAGCCCCTCGATCTCGTCTTCCGCCGCGATCCGCGACAGCCGCAAGGGCAGGTACGTCGCGGCGCTATCGCGCAACCATTCGATCGCGGCGATTTCGGCGTTGAGCGCGGAATTGGCCGTGATCTGGTCGAGCCGGCGATCGATCGCGGCCATGGTGATGGGGACGTAGCTGTCGCGCGCCGGCGTCACCTGCACGACCAGCACGTCGGCCGTCTCCGATTCCTGCACCAGGCGAACCAGCGGCGGATTGGCGCTGTAGCCGCCGTCCCAATAGGCTTCGCCGTCGATCTCGACGGCGCAGTGCATCAGCGGCGGGCAGGTCGAGGCCAGCAGGACGTCGGCCGTGATCTCCGCATTGCGAAAGATTTGCTGCCGACCATCGCGAATGCGCGTCGCCGCGATCAGGAGTTTGGGGCAGGCGGGCGCGCTCAACGCGGCGAACCGGATGTCCTTGGCAAGGGCCTGACGCAGCGGATCGAGATCGAATGGATCGAAATGTGCGGAACGTAGCGTCGGACCGAAGGCGACCGAGCTTCCCGCCGGCGAAAATCCACCGACCAGCATCAGCGAGCGGAACGAGGACTTGGTCGTCACCCGATTCCAGAACCGTGCGAGCAGCTTTCGCGCGCCCTCGCGGCCGCCTTCGACCAGCCCGCATGCCAAGAGCACGGCGTTGACCGCGCCAACGCTGGCGCCGCTGATGGCATCGAACTCGCAGTCCGGCTGTTCGAGCAACCGTTCGAGCACGCCCCAGGTGAAAGCCCCGAACGAGCCGCCGCCCTGCAAGCCCAGCGACAGTTTTCGCGGCGGCCAGCTCTGGGGCTGGGCAACAAGATTGGCTTTGGGCGCAGGCTCCGAGGCCCGCTTCGCGATCATGCTGAAAAACCTGGCCTCGGCCAAAAGCTCTGACGGTCGCAGCGCCCGCGAGGTCGCCTCCGCTCTTTTGGGCTCAGGGATTTCGGCGAGCGCGGTTGTTTCTGTTGCTTTATTGTCGGGAATATTCCGCGACCGCGGTCGTCTCCGGCTTTTTGGTCTCAGGGATTGTTGTTCTGTTCTCCGGAATTACGGCGCGCGCGGCCGTCTCCGTTGCTTTATTGTCAGGAGTTTCCGCGAGATTGTCAGAAGTTTCCGCGAGCGCGGTCTCTGTTTTCTTGTTCTGCGGAATTTCAGCGGGCACCGAGGCGCGGTTATCCGTTGACCAGATATCGGCGGCCGACAGCAACGCGCTAGCCGCAGTCTGCGCGGAACTGTTCCGCGCGACGAGTGGATTACCCATTTAGCGCAACCAAAGTTACGTCAGCTACCCCAACACGAAGATGACAGGCGCTGCCAGTTTTTGCCAGCATGGCAGCGAGTTGCGAACAGGATATGTTTTTTGTGTGGTAACTTTGCTGAATTGACACGCAAGCAGCATTTGATTCGCTCGGCACTATTTTGATTTGCGTGCATAGGGCTCCGCGGCGCTACGCCTTCTGCCCGATCTTTCCTTCCGCTGCCCGCCCGCAACCGCTTGATGTTTTCGCGGTGCATATAGAACAGCAGCACTGTCATAGCTGCGAATAGCACAGCCAGCGCGAGATGGCCGAGCCACCACAGAAATATCGGCGTGACCAGACTTGCGACCAGTGCTGCGAGCGAGGAATAGCGCAAGGCAAGGGCGGTCGCGAGCCAGATCAGGCAGAACGCGAGCGCCGCGGGCCAGAACAGACCGAGCAGTACGCCGATATAGACGGCGACGCCCTTGCCGCCGCGAAACTTCAGCCAGACCGGAAACAGGTGGCCAAGGAAGGCGCCAAGCGCCGCCAGCATCGCCGCGTTCGGGCCGTCGAAATAGCCTGCGATAACGACCGCGGCCGTGCCCTTCAGCATGTCGAGCAGCAACGTCGCCGCGGCCAGCCCCTTATGCCCGGTGCGTAGCACATTGGTGGCGCCGATATTACCGGAGCCGATCGAGCGTAGATCCTTCGTGCCGGCGAGCCGGGTCAGGATCAGCCCGAACGGGATCGAGCCGAAGAGATAGCCGAGGATGAGGGCAACGGCCAGGAAACGTCAGGGAATCGTCAGGTCCCATCGGCGGCGCTCCCTACACGCACTTTACGCATATCAGACATGCTCGAAGACCGTTCGACCGCCGACGATGGTGCGCACCACGCGGCCGGAAAACCGCGCCTCGTCGAACGGCGTGTTCTTGCATAGCGATTTGAGATCGTTGCGCTCGAGCACCCAGGGCGTATCGGCATCGATCACGATGACGTCGGCGGGCGCGCCCGGGCGAAGCGAGCCGCCAGGCAGCCCGAGCAGTTCCGCCGGACGTGTCGACATCGCGCGGATCAGCGTCTTCCAGTCCAGGTCGCCATTATGGATCAGCCGCAACGCCGCCGGGAGCATGGTTTGCAGACCGACCGCGCCGGAAGCGGCCTCCGCGAACGGCAGCCGCTTGACCTCGACGTCCTGCGGATTGTGGTCGGACATGATGACGTCGACAAGGCCAGAGGCGAGGGCTGCGACCAGCGCCCGCCGGTCGCTCTCGGTGCGCAGCGGCGGCGTGAGTTTCAGGAACGTCCGGTAGGGGCCGATGTCGTTTTCGTTCAGCGTCACATGGTTGATCGATACCGAGGCGCTGACGGCCAGGCCTGCGTCCCGCGCGCGCTTCAGGATCTCCAGCGAGGCGATGCAGCTCAATGAGGCCGCGTGGTAGCGCCCGCCGGTCAGCGCGACCAGGCGCATGTCGCGCTCCAGCATCACGGCTTCAGCGGCGTCGGGAATGCCGATCAGCCCGAGCCTTGCCGCAAACTCGCCCTCGTTCATGACGCCTTCGCCGATCAGGTCGGGGTCCTCGGTGTGGTGCACGATCAGCGCGTCGAAATCGCGGGCGTAGGTGAGCGCGCGCCGCATCACCAGCGCATTGGTGAGGCTCTTGTCGCCGTCCGTGAAGGCGACCGCGCCCGCCGCCTTCAACAAGCCGATCTCGGTCATTTCCTCACCCATGAGGCCTTTGGTCAACGCAGCCATCGGGTGGATGTTGACGATCGCGGTGTCGCGGGCGCGGCGCAGCACGAAATCGACAGTCGCCGAATTGTCGATCACGGGCGAAGTGTCGGGCTGGCAGATGATGGTGGTGATGCCGCCGGTTGCCGCCGCCTGGCTCGCGGATGCCAAGGTCTCGCGGTGGCTCAAGCCCGGCTCGCCGACGAAGGCGCGCATGTCGAACAGCCCGGGGGCGATGATCTTGCCGGCGCAATTGACGACGTCGGTGCCTTCGGGCACGCCGGCAGCACCTATGCCGCGCTTCAGATCGCGGATCACGCCGTCGGCGATCAAGACATCGCCCGGTCCGTCGAAATCGCGCGAGGGATCGATCACGCGAGCGTTGGCGAGCAGGATTGGGCGGCGGTCGGTCAGCATGCTCTCACGCGTTCGGCAGGTTGCGGGCGAGTGCTTCGAGCACCGCCATCCGCACCGCCACTCCCATTTCCACCTGTTCCCGGATCAGCGATTGCGCGCCGTCGGCCACGATCGAGTTGATCTCGACGCCGCGGTTCATCGGCCCCGGATGCATCACCAGCGCATCGGGCTTGGCGTAAGCGAGCTTCTTCTGGTCGAGCCCGAAATAGTGGAAATACTCGCTGGTCGACGGCACGAAGGAGCCGTTCATCCGCTCGCGCTGCAGCCGCAGCATCATCACGATATCGGCACCTTGGAGCCCCTCGCGCATGTCGCGCGCGACTTCCACGCCCATCCGCTCGATACCGGGCGGCAGCAGCGTCGAGGGCGCCACCACACGCACCCGCGCGCCCATGGTGTTGAGCAACAGGATGTTGGAACGCGCCACCCGCGAATGCATGACGTCGCCGCAGATCGCGATCACCAGCCCCTCGATCCGGCCCTTGTTGCGGCGGATGGTGAGGGCGTCGAGCAGCGCTTGGGTCGGATGCTCGTGTGCGCCGTCGCCGGCATTGATCACGGAACCGTCAACCTTACGCGCCAGAAGTTCCACCGCGCCGGAGGCGTGGTGGCGCACCACCAGGATGTCCGGATGCATGGCGTTGAGCGTCACCGCGGTGTCGATCAGGGTCTCGCCCTTGCGCATCGAGGAGGAGGAGACCGACATGTTCATGACGTCGGCGCCGAGCCGCTTTCCGGCGATCTCGAAGGAGGATTGGGTGCGGGTCGAGGCCTCGAAGAACAGGTTGATTTGGGTGCGGCCGCGCAAGGAGGTGCGCTTTTTGTCGATTTGGCGGTTGAGCTCGACATATTCCTCGGAGAGGTCGAGCAGGCCGGTAATATCGGCAGCGGAAAGCCCCTCGATACCCAGCAGATGCCGGTGACCGAGGACGAAGGTCGATTTCGAATGGGATGTCATTAAAGCGAGAGCTATAGGGGCGGATGGATGGCAGGGCAAGGGCGAAAGGCGGCCGAGGGAGTTATCCCCCGGTGAGTCCAGCACCTGTTTCCCCCAAGGCCCGCGCGCCGGAGGGGAGCATCGACATGGGCACTGGCTATGACTGCTATGATCCCAAGGGACATACGGCGGCGACATTGATAACACCGGCCCAGCGCCGCTGGCGCACTGAGCTGGTTAGCGTGATGGCGCGGCAAGGTTTTGTGAACTATTCCGATGGAGTGGTGGCTCTTTTCGCTGCCGGGCGTGCGCGGTCCGGCCTATGATTTCCCGACAGAGCCGCGCCATTGATTGCTCTTAAGGACACGGCCATGACCCAAGCTTCCTTCGCGACCCATGAAGTCTTCAACCAGTCGCCGCCGTTCGAGGACGTCGATCTCTATGTGCTGGACCGGCCACTCGTCGAGGCGGTCGCGGCCAATGGCGGCGGCGCGGCGGAACAGGAGCTCTCGGATTTCGGTCGGCACTGGGGTTCGGCCGCGATGGCCGCGCGCGGCCGCGTCGCCAACGAGAACACGCCGAAACTCAGGACATTTCGACTCCCGCGGCAACCGCCGCGACGAAGTCGAGTTTCACCCGGCCTATCACGAACTGATGGCGCACTCGGCGCATGCCGGCGTGCACAATTCGACCTGGGATTCGAAGGGCGCGCCCGCCGGCGGCGCGTCCGAAGTCGTGCGTGCGGCGAAATTCTATATGGCCGCGCAGGTCGAGACCGGCCATCTCTGCCCGATCACCATGACCCGCGCCTCGGTCGCGGCGCTGGCGGCGCAACCGGATCTGCTCGCGAAAGCGATGCCGGTCATCGCCTCCCGGAGCTACGATCCGTCGTTCGAACCCTGGTGGAGCAAGCGCGGCATGACGCTCGGCATGGGAATGACGGAGAAGCAGGGCGGCACTGACGTGCGCTCCAACATGACGCGTGCGGAGCGCAGTAGTGACGGCTACCGCATCACCGGGCATAAGTGGTTCATGTCGGCGCCGATGTGCGACGCGTTCCTGGTGCTGGCACAGGCCGACGCAGGCCTGACCTGTTTCTTCATGCCGCGCTTTGCGCCGGATGGTTCCGTCAACGCGATCCAGTTCCAGCGATTGAAGGACAAGCTCGGCAACCGCTCCAACGCCTCCTCCGAGGTCGAGTTCGTCGGCGCCCACGCAGTGCGCGTCGGCGAGGAGGGCAAGGGCATCCGCACCATCATCCAGATGGTGCAACTGACCCGGCAGGACTGCGCGATTGCCTCCAGCGGCCTGATGCGGTCGGGACTGGCGCATGCGCTGCATCACGCCCGCCATCGCAGCGTGTTCCAGAAGCATCTCGCCGACCAGCCGCTGATGCAGACCGTGCTTGCCGACATGGCGCTGCATGTCGAGGCGTCGATTGCACTGGTGATGCGGCTCTGCCGCGCGTTCGACCGTATGCCTGACGACGCCGACGAAGCCGCCTATATGCGGCTGTTGACGCCCGCCATCAAATACTGGGTCTGCAAGAGCGCGCCGCCGTTCCTGTTCGAGGCGATGGAGTGCCTCGGCGGCAACGGCTATGTCGAGGAGAGCATTTTGGCGCGGCACTATCGTGAATCGCCGGTCAATGCGATCTGGGAAGGGTCGGGCAATGTGATGTGCCTCGACGTATTGAGAGCCCTCTCGCGCGAGGCGGATGCGGCGCTCGCCGTGCTGCAGGGGCTTGCGGCGGAAACCAAGGGCCTGCCCGGCGCGGATGCGGCGGTCGGCTTTATCGGCAAGACCTTTCGCCGGGCGGACAGCGAGCGTGTGGCGCGGCTGGCGGTGGAAAAGCTGGCGCTGCTCGCCGCAACGCTGCGCTGAACAAGGTCGCGCCGCGCCAGGCGGAACTATTCGCGGCGACACGCCTTGCCGCCGATCACGGCGCCATGTATGGCGCGGTCGATCTTTTGAACGACGATGTCCGCGCACTGCTCGCGCGGGCGCTGCCTTGAACCTTCCCATCTGTCATGCCCGGGCTTGACCCGGGCATCCATCAATCTTCGCAAAAAGGCATTTTCTCGAAGAAGATGGATTGCCGGGTCAAGCCCGGCAATGACGAAAGGAGACAACACTGCGAACGTCGAGATCAGATAAGACGATGGACTCACTCAATCCCGAACATCCGCCGGTTACGATGGTCCCAGCTCCGCAGCGGCGGCGCGTCTGGAAATTCTGGGGCACCGCGCTGTGGGGCGTTGTCGGCTTCACCGCCATGTCCCTGGGCCAGATCGCGGTCGTGTTGATCTTCGTGCTGCTGCGGGGCGAGCCGATCGGCCTCGGTGAGGCGATCAGGGCTGTCGCTGGAAGCGGATTGGCGCTCTCGCTCTCGGTCATCGCGGGCCTGCCGGCGACGCTTGTCGCGCTGTGGTTTGCGATCCGCTGGACCAGCACGCCTTTTGCCGACTATCTCGCGCTGCGCTGGCCTTCGTGGAAAGATGCCGTGATCGGCGCCGTCGGCCTCGTTGTTCTGGTCATGGGGTGGGAATTGCTGTCGCGCGTGACCGGGCACGAGGGTTCACCCGACTTCATGGTCGATGTGCTGAAGTCGGCGCAGAGCGACGGCGCGCTCTGGCTTCTGATCCTCGCCTTCAGCGTCGCCGCGCCGATCTCGGAAGAGCTTTTGGCGCGCGGCTTGCTTTACTATGGCTGGTCGGAAACCTTCCTCAAAGTCCCCGGCGCCATCTGCCTGTCGTCGCTGGCGTGGACCGCGCTGCACCTGCAATACTACCAGTGGTTCTTGTTCGGCGAGGTGTTCAGCCTCGGCCTCTGGTTCGGCTACCTGCGCTATCGCAGCCAATCGATCTGGCTCACCATCGTCCTGCACGGGCTGAACAATTTTGCCGCGGTGGTGCAGGGCATCTAGCTCGCGGGGCACAGCTGAACGCGGTCATGCCATCAAGCCGATCGGTCGCATCGTGATGGCGGCCATAATGGTCCCCTGTGTTAGGTAGAAGATACACCCCCCTTTCGCTGCGAAATTGTCGCCCAGAGAGCCGACATGTCGAACCTCGAAAACGCCAATTCTTCGGTCCCGGTCTCGCCACCGCCGCTCCGGACCTGGGACTTCATGGAGACGATGTTCGTCAGCCTGATCGCGTACGGCGTGTATACGCTGACAGCGGGGCTTGCCTTGGCCATCATGTTGGGCGCGATGCAGGATGGGGCCAGGAATCTGTCTCCCGCGCAGCTTGTTGCATTGGCGGCGCAGGGGCGTTGGTATGGTGCTGCCCTCATCATAGCGAGCCCGCTCGCCATCGCCGTACTCTGGATCGCGATCCGAAGGACCGGCAGAGAGTTTGCCGAATATCTTGCGTTGAACTGGCCAAGCGCAAGCGAACTGCTGCGCGCCCTGGCAATTACGGCCATCCTCTTAGTGGCCGAGACGGTTGCTGGCTATCTGGCTGATGCGCAATACCCGTCGGTTGCTCCTCTTCTTCGCGTCAATGGAGCCGGCGGTTTGCTCATCTTGCTGGTCGCCGGCTGCATTGCAGGGCCGATCATGGAAGAATTCATCGTCCGTGGCTTCATGTTTCGTGGCTGGTCGCAGTCTTTCCTTGGTCCGATCGGAGCCATCACGCTGACAGCCGCGGTATGGGCCCTGAACCACACACAGTACGATTGGTTCGGCCGTTTTTGGATCTTCATTACCGGGCTTGCGCTCGGCCATTTCCGCTGGCGTAGCAATTCGACCTGGCTGGCGGTGATGTGTCATTCAGCCATGAACACCGTCATCTTTTTTTCAATGGGACCCTACACCTGAGGACCCGGCGCCGCGAGGGCGCCACAAGCACGATCGGCATCGTCAGTCATTCCGCAAATTCGCCAGCCGGTCGAGCGCGCCCTGCAGGATGAACATCGCCGCGTGCTCGTCGATCACCTCCGCGCGGCGGGCGCGGCTCACGTCCATGCCGATCAGTTCGCGCTCGACCGCCGAGGTCGACAGCCGCTCGTCCCACAGCGCGATGGCAAGCTCGGTCAAGCCAGCGAAATTGCGCGCGAAGGCACGGGTCGACTGCGCGCGCGGACCCTCGCTGGCGTCCATGTTGATGGGCAGCCCCAGCACGAATCCGACCGCTTTGCGCTCGCGCCCGATCGCCAGTAACCGCGCCGCATCGGCCTTGAAGGCCTTGCGCTGGATGGTCTCGACTCCGGTCGCGAGCCTGCGGTCAGGATCGGAGACGGCCACCCCGATGGTTTTGGTGCCCAAATCGAGGCCGAGAAGCGCTCCGCGCTCGGGCCAGTGCCGGGCAGCATCGATCAAGGGTAGGATGAGGGCAGGCATGGCGGAAGCGCATAACACGCGGGCTTCGATGCATGCAAAGCGGGAAAGGCGGAAACGCGATGGGTGGGCTGACGCTGTTCGGATTGTTTGCGGTCACGGCCATGCTGGTGAGCTACGCGCTGGAGGATCGCAGCCACTGGTTCATCCTCGCCTTCGCGGTCGCCTGCGCGCTCGGTTCGGTCTACGGCTTTCTACAGGGCGCCTGGCCGTTCGGGCTGGTCGAGGCGATCTGGGCGGTTGTGGCGTTGCGGCGCTGGAACCTCAGGCAGCGGCGGATTGCATAGCTTACGTGATCAAAACGAGAGCCCTCGATTCCGTGGGCGGGTCGTTTCACAATCGAGACCAGGTTGTTCTCAAATATTCATTTCGCGCGCATGTCAGAGGGGCTTATTGTGCCGGCCGTACCGAGAGAACACATATGCCGATCAATACTGCTCTGACTGGGCTCCTGGGCATCAAGCATCCGATCTTGCTGGCGCCGATGGACGTGGTTTCCGGTGCGCGCCTCGCCGCGGCAGTGAGCGATGCTGGCGGTTTCGGCATTCTTGGTGGTGGTTACGGGGAAAGAGCCTGGCTTGAGGACGCGACCGCCAAGCTCAAGCCATGTTCCGCGCCGTTCGGCATCGGCTTCATTACCTGGAGCCTGGCCAAGCAGCCCGAGCTGCTCGATCTTGCGCTGAGCGCGCGGCCTCGCGCGATCATGCTGTCGTTCGGCGATCCCAAACCGTTTGCACCTCGAATTAAGGATGCGGGAGCGTTGTTGATCTGCCAGGTCCAAAACGAAGACATGGCGCGGGAGGCGCTGGATGCCGGTGCCGACATCCTGGTGGCGCAGGGCACCGAGGCCGGCGGCCACGGCGCGTCCCGCACCACGCTCGACATCGTGCCGGCCATTGTCGACCTTGCCGCCGGCCGCATGCCGGTGGTGGCCGCGGGCGGCATTGCCGACGGGCGCGGGCTCGCGGCGATGCTGATGCTGGGGGCCTCAGGCGTCCTGCTCGGCACCCGTTTTTATGCCAGCCAGGAGGCGGACGGCGCGGAGGAGGCGAAGAGGCGGATCTGTGCCGCCAAGAGCGGCAACACCACGCGCGGCGTCATCTTCGATATCTCGCGCAACAACGTCTGGCCGGCGCCGTTTAACGGACGCTGCCTGATCAACGATCATGCGCGTCGCTGGATGGGCCGCGAGCTCGAGCTCCTGCAAAATGTGAAAACCGTCGCCGCCGAATATGCGGCGGCGAGAGCCGCCGGCAATTTCGATATTGCGGCGGTAATCGCCGGCGAAGCCGTCGGGCTGATCCATGACATTCCCAGGGCGGCCGAGATCGTCGATCGATTGATCACCGAGGCGGATCAGATCATGCTCGGAAGCCGCAATTCGACCGCGTTACAGGCCTGACGCGCGCTGCCGAAAAGCGCGCCAAGCCGATTTCACCACTCTTTGGGCCGGTCCGGCGGTCCGTTCGAGGCCCATCTGGCCTGTAAGCGACAGGTGGCCTAAGGTTGCGGCGCAAAAGCCGCCTCTGCTATACCGCAGGCTGATTTTCGATAGCCCAAGGCCTATATAATGTCTGTCGACGCCGCCACCGTCCGCCGTATCGCGCATCTGGCGCGGATCGCGGTCACCGAGGCCGAGGTTCCGCATCTGGCGGGCGAACTGAACGCGATGCTGGCGTTCGTCGAGCAGTTGTCGGAGGTCGATGTCGAAGGGGTCGAGCCGATGACCTCGGTGATGCCGATGGAAATGAAGAAGCGGCAGGACGTGGTCAATGACGGCGACATCGCCGACGACGTGTTTGCCAACGCGCCGGCTTCCGAAAACCATTTCTTTCTGGTGCCCAAGGTCGTCGAATAAAACTTGCAGCGTTCGAGAGACGGGAAGTCCGATGTGTCTGCTCTGCGACGATGAAAAGGCCTATCAGGCCTATATGAACTATCTCGATGCGATGGAGCGGCAGGGCAAGGCCGCCGATCCCGAGAAGGCCATGGATGCCGTGCTCGACCAGCTCGAGGCCGCCGACAAGGCGCGCGCCAAACAGGACGACCCGGCCAACGACAAGACCCTGTCACCGTTCTTCTGCAGCCCGATCGACAAATGACCGATTTGACATCGCTGACGCTCGCGGAGGCCAAAGAGGGCCTCGCGGCCAAGTCCTTCACGTCGCTGGAACTGACCGACGCTCATCTCAAGGCGATCGAACAAGCGCGCGCGCTCAATGCCTATGTGCTGGAAACGCCGGAAAAAGCCCGGGCGATGGCGCGCGAGGTGGATGCCAAGATAGCGAAGGGCGAGGGCGGTCCGCTCGCCGGCATTCCGCTCGGCATCAAGGACCTGTTCGCGACCAAGGGGGTGCGCACCACCGCGTGCTCGAAGATTCTCGGCAATTTCGTGCCGACCTACGAATTCGACCATCACCGCGCAGCTCTGGCGCGACGGCGCGGTGATGCTCGGCAAGCTCAACAATGACGAGTTCGCGATGGGCTCGTCGAACGAGACCTCGTGCTTCGGCCCGGTCACCAATCCCTGGCGGCGCGACGGCGCCAACACCACGCTGGTGCCGGGCGGCTCGTCCGGCGGCTCGGCGTCCGCGGTGGCGGCGCAGCTCTGCATGGGCGCGACCGCGACCGACACCGGCGGCTCGATCCGCCAGCCCGCCGCCTTCACCGCGACCGTCGGCGTCAAGCCGACCTACGGACGCTGCTCGCGCTGGGGCATCGTAGCGTTTGCATCCTCGCTCGACCAGGCCGGACCGATCGGCCGCACGGTGCGCGACACCGCGATGCTGTTGCGCTCGATGGCCGGCCATGACCCCAAGGACACCACCTCGGTCGATCGCGAGGTGCCGGATTACGCGGCCGCGATCGGCAAATCCGTCAAGGGCATGAAGATCGGCATTCCCAGAGAATACCGCCTCGACGGCATGCCCGCGGAAATCGAAAAGCTCTGGAGCGAGGGCGCGGCCTGGCTGAAGGCAGCCGGCGCCGAGCTGGTCGAAATATCGCTGCCGCACACCAAATACGCGCTGCCGGCCTATTACATCGTGGCCCCGGCGGAAGCCTCCTCGAATCTGGCGCGCTATGACGGCGTACGCTACGGCCTGCGCGTGCCCGGCAGCAGCATCGGCGAGCTGTACGAAAACACCCGCGCCGAGGGTTTTGGCGCCGAGGTGCGCCGCCGCGTCATGATCGGCACCTATGTGCTCTCCGCCGGCTATTACGATGCCTATTATTTGCGGGCGCAGAAGGTGCGCACGCTGATCAAGAAGGACTTTGAGGACTGCTTCGAAAAGGGCGTGAACGCGATTCTGACGCCCGCGACGCCGTCGGCCGCCTTCGGCATCGGCGAGAAGGGCGGCGATCCGATCGAGATGTATCTCAACGACATCTTCACGGTGACGGTGAACATGGCGGGCCTGCCGGGCATCGCGGTACCCGCCGGCAAGGACGTGCAGGGCCTGCCGCTTGGGCTACAACTGATCGGCCGTCCGTTCGACGAGGAGACGCTGTTCTCGCTCGGCGAAGTGATCGAGCAGGCCGCCGGCTGCTTCACGCCCGCGAGGTGGTGGTGAGCACGGCCGATTTCAAAGCAAGCCTTGATGGCGAGGCACCCGCGCCGTCGCTCGAGCCGCCGCTGGCCGCGTTGTGGTGGGCCGCGAAGGGCGACTGGAACGCCGCGCACAGAATAGTCCAGGACGAGGACACGCGGGATGCGGCCTGGGTGCATGCCTATCTGCACCGCGTCGAGGGCGATCTCTCCAATGCCGGCTACTGGTACCGGCAGGCCGGAAAGCCGGTGGCGGAGGATACGCTGGAGGCGGAATGGGAGCGGATGGTTTCGACCTTGCTCGGGGGTGAAAAGGCATGACGGCTGCGAGCGGCAAATTGGTCAAGGGCTTAACTGGCGACTGGGAGGTCGTGATCGGCATGGAGATCCACGCCCACGTCACCTCGAAATCGAAGCTGTTCTCCGGCGCGTCGACCGAGTTCGGCGGCGCGCCCAACAGCCATGTCTCGCTGGTGGATGCGGCGATGCCGGGCATGCTGCCGGTCATCAACGAGGAATGCGTGCGGCAGGCGGTGCGGACGGGGCTGGGGCTGAACGCCAAGATCAATCTGCGCTCGGTGTTCGATCGCAAGAACTATTTCTACCCCGACCTGCCGCAGGGCTACCAGATCAGCCAGTACAAGTCGCCGATCGTGGGCGAGGGCGAGGTCACCGTCGAGCTCGACGGCGGCAAGACCGCGACCATCGGCATCGAGCGGCTGCATCTCGAGCAGGACGCCGCCAAGTTGCTGCACGACCAGTCGCCGACAATGTCCTATGTCGACCTCAACCGCTCCGGCGTCGCCTTGATGGAGATCGTCTCCAAGCCGGACATCCGCGACGCCGAACAGGCCAAGGCCTATGTAACAAAACTGCGCTCCATCCTGCGCTATCTCGGTACCTGCGACGGCGACATGGAGAAGGGCTCGTTGCGCGCCGACGTCAACGTTTCGGTACGGCGATCTGGCGCGACCGAGCTCGGCACCCGTTGCGAGATCAAGAACATGAACTCGATCAACTTCATTGGACAGGCGATCGAGTACGAGGCGCGGCGCCAGGTCGAAATCCTCGAGGACGGCGGCAGCATCGACCAGGAAACCCGGCTGTTCGACCCCAACAAGGGCGAGACCCGCTCGATGCGCTCGAAGGAAGAGGCGCACGACTACCGCTACTTCCCGGATCCCGATCTGTTGCCGCTGGAGTTCACGCAGGCTTTTGTCGCCGAGCTGAAGGCGGGCTTGCCGGAATTGCCGGACCAGAAGAAGGCCCGTTTCATCGCCGACTTCTCGCTTTCGCCCTATGACGCCAGTGTTCTGGTCGCCGAGCGCGAGAGCGCGGAGTTCTATGAGACCGTGCTGGCGAAGCTCAAGAACCGGGGCCGCGACGCCAAGCTTGCCGCCAACTGGGTGATCAACGAACTGTTCGGCCGGCTCAACAAGGAAGGCCGCGACATCGCGGCCTCGCCGGTGTCGGCCATGCAGCTTGCGGCCATCGTGGACCTGATCGGCGAGGGCACCATCAGCGGCAAAATTGCCAAAGACCTGTTCGAGATCGTCTGGCAGGACGGCGGCGACCCCCGGGCGCTGGTCGAAGCGCGCGGCATGAGGCAGGTCACCGACTTGGGCGCGATCGAAAAGGTGGTCGACGACATCATCGCCGCCAATCCCGACAAGGTCGCGCAGGCCAAGGCCAAGCCGCAGCTCGTCGCCTGGTTCGTCGGCCAGGTGATGAAGTCATCCGGCGGCAAGGCCAATCCGCAAGCCGTCAACGACCTGCTGAAGTCCAAGCTTGGCATCTGAATCTGGCAAGTGAATGATGGCAAGGCGGCGGCACGGCCGCCGCGCGCTCGATTGTCGCGCGGGCTTGGCGTCGGTCGTTTCATCGTGCGCGGCGCGTCGACCGGGAAAGCCGCGAGCCTTCCGAATCGCCTTGTCGCGATTTGTCCGGAAATCGGTTTTGGCTGAGCGCTGACGACCGATAAGTCCGTTAAGCATGAAAATTTTTTCGTTGCCAAAACCTGCGACTCGGAGTCCGCGCATGCAGCTTTTCGGCGGCGCCGGCGACTCGCGCGCGACGCGCTCGCGCAAACTCGATTGTTGCGTGATTTGCGAAAATGCCTGCGGCACAGCCGCTTCCTTCATTCTTGACAAATGGCAGTGTCGATCTTTCGGGCACTTTTCGCATCGCTGCTCGCAAGCGTCGCGATTGGCTCGATTGCTGCGCGAGGCGCGCTAGCGCTTTGCTGCGTCAACACTTCCTTAAGCGGGCGCTGTTTTTTTCGTTGTGTTGGTGTATTCGGGATGTAGTGCATCTCGATTCCCGAGTGCACGCAGCGAATAAGCCATCTACTACATCGGAGGGCACTATGGCTAAGAAAGCTAAGAAGGCGAAGAAGGCGAAGAGCGCAGTGAAGAAGACTGCGAAGAAGACCCGCAAGGTCGCCAAGAAGAAGAAGTAAATCTCGCTTCGACTATGCCGGCTGCTTTCATGCCGGCACGTCCTCGGAACGCCTGGGACGGTTTGCTTCCTTAAAAGAGCAAATCCGCTTCCTTAAAGCTCCGATCGACGAAAGAGGGTGTCGGCGAGACATCAGGTCAAACGGCCGGATCGAACTTCGAAGCGCTCGCGCCTTCAGGTCGGTCTGGCAGAAGAAACAAGTTTTCTTCGTTCGGTGCGGACGCTCACGCTCCGCAGTTTCACCGGCGGCTCACCTGCCCCGGTCGGAAATTGGTCCTGACGTGTTCGCCGACGCCCTCGCTTCCCTCAGCCGGAGCAGCGCTCGGCGTTTCCGATTTCCAAAACCTCCCAAGCACCAAAATCTGCCAAGCCCAAAATCGCCTGAGCGCAAAGTCCGGGTATCGCCTCAGCCACGGCGCGGGACGGCCACCGCTCGATTGCGCGAGCGGGCCCGCCATCGTCATCACCCGCCAACCGATCGAGGCCGCTCGCGACCGCGGGGGGTCTGGCGGCAGCGCCTGGTTCGCGCGATGGTTATCGTTGCGCCAAACGGCAGGGTAAACCGGACCTCTTCATCGCGCACAAACCTCGGAAAATAGGGCGTTTCGCGATTTCCCTGCTGAAAGGCGCTTGCGGCCGTTTACGCCGGATTTATCGCGATGCTTAAACTGCCGTTCAAATTTGATCGGTCATGATCCTCCCACAAGCCGGGGAACGGCTGTTGGGGAAATGGCGTTTAAACAAGTGGACGGGGGCCGCGCTCGAACCGAGCCGCCTCCTTTGGGGAGAGCGGAAGATGTTTCAGGGGCAATTCGATCTGGAGACGGCGACAGCGGTGGAAGCGACCGCCATACCGGACGTGCTGTTCGAGCGTGGACTGTATTGGGCGAGCGGGCGCGCCGGCGTCGTCAACCTGGTCGCCGCGCACAAGTGGTTCAATCTCGCGGCCTTGAAGGGACGCGTCGACGCGGTCGCATTGCGCCGCGAGGTCGCCGAGTTGATGTCGGACGCCGAGATCGCCACCGCGCAGCGCGAAGCCCGCGCCTGGATGACCGCGCACTAAAGCGCGATAGTTCCTTCGCGCTTTGTAGCATGTTCCACGACGTTTCCCAAACCACAAATTGGTCGCGTCCCGTAATCCTACGGTGCGGACGTATACGCGCGGGTAACCTTGAGCTGCGATGATCGAGGTCTGGGGAATTACGCGCTTAACGGACGAGACGAGAGCGGCCGATTGGCATCGGTAACGCCCGACGTTGCGCGGATGATATTCAGGCCGGGCTTTGGGTTCGTTGTCGATGGGATGGGGGTCCCGAGATGGAAATCCTGATCGTAATCATCGTCCTGCTGCTTCTGTTGTTCGCCGCCGCCTGGTCTTCGGCGCGGTCATATTTCGCCAAGGGTCGGCTCGCCGGCATGGAAGAGGCGACGCGCGAAATCGTCCGCGGCATCCGCTCTCACTATGAAGTCGCGGGGCAGATCGCTCCAGATCAGGTGGCGAAAGCGATCGAGGCGATCAATACATTCACGCAACGCGCGTCCTGCGAGAAGGACATCCTTCGCTACCACACCCGGCTATGGACGTTCGGCGATGCCGTCGGCTCGGCCTGCTGGCGAAAGGGATTTGAGACCTGCCGGCAGGAGATGTCGCCGCAGCCGAGCCGGATCCGCATCGATCTGCCGGTCGATGATCTCCGGCATCTCGCCTCGCTCGCCGATCTCGGGTTCAGGAAGATGATGCCCAACGATCGCGGCATCGAGACGCGGCGCTTCGAAGGCGAAACCCACGCGCTCGAAGTGACGCGCGCGGTCGAGCGGTTGGAGCTCGCTATCCCGCCGAAGCTGAGGCCTTCCGGCCAGGCGTCGACGCGCGAGGCCATGATCCGCCATTGGTGGCCGCTGGAGCGAAAGATCGCGTAAGGCGGATCGCGCCGCCCTATCCTCTATATGAGCGAGGATATCAGCGGCCGTCCGCGGCACATCCCGCGCCCATCAGGTGGCGGTTCTTGCCACCTGCGTTACGTCTGCTTCCACCGACCTGCATTTCGACGTCGCGGCAACTGCTCACCGGACGCGCTTGCGGGCGCCTCCATTCTAGCTTTGCTGCCCGCGGCAATAGGTCTCCCACATCGTCCGATAGGCCGCTTCCACGGCCCCCGTGTATGCAGCCGGGCTGCAGCGCCGGTCGATGAGACCAGGAAGCGCGTGCCGAATGGTCCGCAGCCCGTCCGGGGTCGATCGCAAGGCGATCTGCACGTATTGATCATCATCGGTGGCGACCCAGTCCGTCATTTCGATCGCCGACAGAATGGCGCCGCCCGCTCGGTTCGCCAAACCATTGCCCAGCTTCGTCACCACCGGCACCCCCATGTGCAGGGCTTCCCAACAGGAGACGCCCCCGCCTTGGGGAAACGGATCGAGGCAAATGTCGATGCGCCGGTAGACCGCGAGATGTTCCTCGCGGGAGGTTGATCCCATCAGGCATATCCGGTCCGGTGCTATTCCGCGGGCCGCGAAGTTCTCCAGCAGCCTGGTCTGGATGGAGACATCGCTGAGGAGATAATCCTTGATCAGCAATCGTGACGTGACGTCGGACCGCAGAATTCGTGCCCAGACGTCGAGGGCGGCGTTGGATAACCTGCTCGCCCTGGTCAAGACGCCGTACGTCACATACCCGTTCGATGTCACGGGCGGCTCCAGCGAGCGAAACTCTGCTGGCGGCGGCTCGATGATGATCGCGCACGGCAGGTCATAGATCTGCTCTGCGAAGCAGATGGCGCGTCTGCGAGGGGGCCAGGACCGGATCGGAGAACAGGTAATCGATCGTCGGCAGACCGGTGCCGGTCGCATTGCCCCACGCGGTCACCTGGATCGGAGCGGGCTTACGTGCAAATGTGCGGAGTCGATTGCCGACCGTGTGGCCGGAAAGGTCGATCAAGATATCGACCTTGTCGGCCCGAATGCAATCTGCCAGCTGATCATCGGAGCATTGCAGAACGCTTCTCCACCGATCGGCGATATTTCGGAAGGACCCGGTCACGGCGTCTTCGATGGGAGAGCCCGAATAGCAAATGACCTCGAATCGCGACTTATCGTGATTTTCCAGCACCGGCCGGTATGTGTATGCGGCAGAACGTTCCCTGAATTCGGCCGAAACGTAACCCAGGACAATGCGTCTGGTCGGATCGAGATCGTTCTCGTATTGCGATAGATGCTCGACATAAATCTTCGACCCGATCTGGCGCCACCACTCGGATCGCACGGCCTGATGCCGCGCGTAGTCGCCATCCGCGCTGAAATCGAGCGCGAAGATCTTGTTCGATAGGGTAACCTCGTCGTCCGGCTTGATGGCGAGCGAGCGGTCGAAGCACGCAACGGCGGCTTCTGCATCGCCTTGCAACGCATGACATTGACCGATCTGGGTTAGCGCTTGTGCGGAGTTCGGTGCGATCGCAAGAGCGCGCTGGCAGGCTGCGAGCGCGTCGCTCACCCTCTTCATAGCCAACAACGCATTGGCTCGACCGAGCCAGGCCAGGGCGAGTTGCGAGTCGATCGCTATTGCCCTGTCAAAGCTTTCGAGTGCCTCGCCGAACCGTAGCAGATCGTGCAGTACCGCGCCGCGGTTCATCCAGGCAATGGTCTGGTCCGGAGCAATTGCGAGCACTCGGTCGAAGTCGGCAATGGCCTCTTCGGCGCGTAGCAAATCCTTGAACGCGGCGCCACGATTGGCGATGGCCCGCACATGGGTGGGATTCACGGTCAGGACGCTGTTACAGCACGCGAGCGCCTCGGTGAATCTGCCGAGTTCGTGCAGCGCGTGGCCCTTGCTGGCCAATGCGTCCACATGCCGCGGATCGATCGCGATCGCCGCGTCGTAGCTCGCGATCGCCTCAGTGAAACGGCTGAGACCCAATAGCACGTTACCCCGGTTCAAATGCGCGTCGGCGAAATCCGGCTTCACGGCGATGAGATCGTCGAAGCAGGCCAAGGCCTCTTCCTGCCGCTGCAGCGCGACAAGCAGGATGCCGAGAGAGTAGCGAGCCGCGACAGACTGCCGGTCGACCAAGAGGGCCCGCCTGAGCAGGCGCTCCGCAGAACCGGAATTGCCGCTCTTGTGCTCGCACGCAGCGAGCATATGGAGAGCATCGAAATGGTTCGGGTTTTTTTTCAGGACCCTTTTGTATCCGGCCTGAGCCTCGGCAAGATTTCCATGCCTATGGTACGTTGTCGCCAGAGCGAACAAGAGAGCGACGCTGTCATTCTGCCCATAGGCCGACGCCGCGCTGGAGGCTTTCTGTCGTCCCGGGCTCATCCGTCGGTCTCTCTATATGCTGCGGTTTGTCAGCGAATCGACACGGCTTGCAGTCTGCCTGCTCGGCGGCCGGATGAAACCTCGGCGAGGGCCGTTAAAAAATTGTTAACCATGTTCGAAGGAAGCGGCGATGGGGCGGGGATGGTGTGCTGGGCTGCCTGAAGGCAACGTGCCGGCACGTCCAAGCGAAAAGCCGGGTCGTGAGGGCAACCCTCGACAACCCGTTCGGCACAGATGCCAACTTTAACATCTTGATTTACTTGATATTTTTGGCTAGATTGAAATGCGCATTTTTATTTGGTGACGCAAAGATGGGTCCGGACTTCCAACCGCGCTTGAGCGTGCTCCCCGTCCAGCAGCGCCGGTTGTGGGATGAGTTCGTCGGAGTGCCGAAGGAGTTCGTACTCTACGGCGGAACGGCGCTTGCCCTGCATCTCGGACACCGCACGTCGGTCGACTTCGATTTCTTCGGCGATCGCGCTTTCGAGCCCGCCAGGCTTGCGTCCACCTTGCCCTTCCTCGCCGGCGCGACCATCACTCAGCAGGAGCCAAACACACTTTCGGTATCCGTTGATCGCGGTGGACCGGTCAAAATTTCGTTCTTCGGCCTGCCGGCGCTTGGCAGGCTGACTGCGCCCCTGATTGCCCCCGACAATGGAGTTCAGGTCGCGTCTCTGCTTGACTTGGCGGGAACCAAGGCGGCCGTCGTTCAGCAACGGGCCGAAGCGAAAGACTATTTTGATATCGACGCCCTCTTGAATGATTGCCGGATCGATCTGCCAGCAGCGCTCGTCTGCGCGCGCGAAATCTATGGTCCGTTTTTCAATCCTCAGCTCACGCTGAAGGCCCTGTCGTTTTTCGGTGATGGCAATCTTCATCGCTTGCCGCGCGACCTGCAGGATCGATTGGCACGGGCAGCTCGTGAGGTCGATCTCGATCGGCTGCCAGGAATTGACAACATTGTCCGATCGTTCGAGCAGGACTTCAGGACAAAGCCATGAAGCCCATTCCGCTCAACGCCGAGACCGAGCAAATCGCCCGCAGCCTCGTTTGGTTCGAACCACCCGAAGAGGCCTTAGCCGATCCGGCGCGCTTCATGGCCTACGCGATGGCACGCGCCACCCATGAACAAATGCGCACCATCCTGCGTTATATAACCGATGCCGAATTCCGAGAGGCCCTCGACAACGCGCCCCCGGGCATCATCGACTCCCGATCTTGGGCCTACTGGAACTCGAAGTTCGGCCGCTATCCCGCGCCGCCCTTGCCCTCGCGCCGGTTTGGGTGATCGGCCTCTTCCGTCGCAGAATGAGATAAGCGCTTCGGCCTTTCCGCCGCCGCCTCAACAGCCTCCGTCAGCGGCATGGCTGGTAAGAGCGCTTTATCGAACGGATGAGGACAATAGGATAAAGCAGCGCGTCTGAATTTGGCGGAGACGGAGGGATTCGAACCCTCGATAGGGCTTTACAACCCTATAACGGTTTAGCAAACCGCCGCCTTCAGCCACTCGGCCACGTCTCCGGCAGGGCCGATATGCCTGACACGGCGGTGAGCCGCAAGCGGCAGATTTTGGGCCGCCGTCTGGCGCCGGCCGATTGCGCCGCCGCGCCTGGCGCATGATCCGGAAACCCAAGGGCCGGTTGACGCAACGTGGAAACCCGGCTTTTCGAAACGATCATGCCAAAAGCGGAGAGATTGGATCATGATCGGACTTCAATCTATTCGGATCACGATCTAAACGGTCTTTTCGCGGCTCGATCGCTTCAGTTGCAAATCTGCGGTATCATGATCGTCCAGCTTGCACGTTTTGGCGGGTGTGCCCGCCTCGGATTCGGCGACGTCCCGCCCCGAAGGATTTGATGCCTGGCGGCGATACCGAGCGAGGATCCTGACATCGTCGTCCAGCAGCGCTGGAACCGCGGTGGTCCGTCGCACGCCTTCGTTCGGCCGCGTCGATGCGTCGGTACGACTATAGAGACGGCTAAAATCGGAATTGGTTGTGGCCGATCGTTCCGAATTCATTTGGTGCCCGAGAAATAAAGACTTCCGTCATGTTCCGTCGGATGCGCGGAACCGGCACGGCAGCGGCTCTAGAATGCCGCGATCCATGGCCGAACCCGAAGCGAGACCTCGCTTCGACACGCGGTTCTGGCGAGAGTTCGGTCGCGCAAAACACGCGGCGCGCGTCCTTCGATTCGAAATGCTCCATTGCCGCTAAGGGGAAAGCCCTGGATCGGTCGCCGATATGGCAAATCCGGCGCCAAATGCGGCCAACTGAAAACCGCAAACAAAAACAATGGCTTGCAGTTGCGGCCTGATCACGGCTGCGTGTTATTTGTGCAACACCCTTCCAAAAACGCGTTCCAACAACCGCTTCCGAGCGGTTCCTTTATTGCGTGTGCATGGTCGTTCGGTAATTGTGACCGTGCGACGGAGGGGGGCATCCCGAGGTCGTCCCGTTCTTAGGTGGTTCGCTTACGTCCCTCGCGTTCATGCGGGTGTGTCCGAAGGCGCGAAGCGGCTAAGCGGTGGTTAAAGGGACAAGGGAACCAACCTTAGGGTGTATTCACCCAGCGGATCCGGAACCTTCCCTATAGAGCAAACTGGAGGTTTAACATGAAGATGGTTAAGAGCCTAATCCTCGGCTCAGCGGCGGGCTTGCTCGTCATGGGCGGGGCGCAGGCGGCCGATCTTCCCGTAAAGGCCAAGGCGGTCGAATACGTGAGGATCTGCTCCCTGTACGGTGCTGGGTTCTACTACATCCCGGGCACTGACACTTGCATCAAGCTGGGTGGTTATCTGCGCGCTGACGTAGTGGTGAACACGAACGGAGACGACACCGGCAACCTATCGGGCGCCGGCGGTGCCAAAAACCGTTTCACCAACGCCTTCACCTGGCGCGGCTCGTCAAGACCTGAGCGTCGATACGCGCACGGCGACCGAGTACGGCGTGGTCCGCACCTTCAGCGAGTTCACGCTGAACTGGACGGACGACACCTACGCCGGTCTTGGGACCGGAGCTACTGTTTACGGACCGGTTGGCGGCGGGTCGACCGCTGGCTATGCGAACAATGGCAACGCAGGCGCTGTCGCCGGCGGTACGCTCGGCGTGTACTACGCCTTCATCCAGTTCGCGGGCTTCACGATCGGTAAGGCGATCTCGCAGTTCAGTGCACCCTGGACGAACTATCCGGGCAACAACTTCGACGGTCTCGTCGGTGGTGGCGGTGACGTGACTGGTGTCAACCAGTTCAGCTATACCGCGCAGTTCGGCAATGGCGTGAGTGGGACGATCTCGGTTCAGGATCCGACCACTTACTATCAGGCGGGCGTGATGAACATGAGCGCTGGTGGCCTGTTCGGTGGCAATGATACCGCTGGATCCGCGGCTCCCGACATCGTCGGCGCAGTCTCGATCGATCAGGCGTGGGGCTTCTTCCAGCTGTCGGCCGCGGGGCATGACAACCACGCTGCGTACTACGGTGCGTCTGAGCTGACTGGCCATCCCGAAGACAAGTGGGGCTTTGCCGTTCAGGCGGCCTTGACGATCAAGAACATCCCGACTGGACCGGGTGACACCATCAACGTGCAGGGCGTGTATACCGACGGTGCAACCCGCTACAACATCCAGGACTTGGCCGCGGGCAATGCCGGCGCGCCCACGGTTTATGGTAGCACCAACCTGCCGGGAGCCTATCAGAGCGTCGCGCTGGGGTTTGCCGGTGACACGGTGTTCGCAGCGGGCACTTCGCAGCAGCTGACCCAGACCTGGGGCATGCGCGGTGCGTTCAACCACAACTGGGATCCGTACTGGAGTTCCTCGTTGTATGGTGCGTACGCGACTGTCTCGTACAACGGCACGGCGAAGGCCTTGATCTGCACGACGCCTGGCCTTGGCTTTGCGGCGCAAGCCGGCCTGACCACCTGCAACCCGGACTACAACATCGGGCAGCTTGGTTTCATCACCCGCTGGACGCCGGTCAAGAACCTGACGTTCTCGGGTGACGTGACCTGGCAGCATGTGGACCAGAAGTTCGCCGGCACGTTCACCCTGCCAGCCAGCGCGGCGACCGGGAAGCCGGCTGCTGTCTACGAGGCGAAGGATCAGGACAACGTCACGCTCCTGCTCCGCGCTCAGCGCAACTTCTGATCTGATCATCTGATCACGGTTGAGAGCATCCCCGGCAGGAAACTGCCGGGGATTTTCTTTTGGGGGGTACCGCTTCGCATAAGGGAGCGCCGCCACTTCCCTCTCAAGCGAGACTGCGATCATTGACGCATGAATGCGACCGTCGCGCCGAGCGTGCGCTATTCCACCGCGCCGCGATGCAAATCCGCCTCGATCTGCAGCCGCGTCCCGCCGCCGAACCGGGCGCGATAGACCTGCAGGTTCTCCATCACCCGCTGCACGTAATTGCGGGTCTCCGAGAACGGAATGAGCTCGACCCAGTCGACCGCGTCGACCTTGGGATCGCGCGGATCGCCGTAGCGGTCGATCCATTTCTTGACGCTGCCGCGTCCGGCATTGTAGGCCGCAAACGTCATGATGTAGGAGCCGCGATAGTCCTCGAGCAAACCGCCGAGCTCGGCCGCGCCGAGCTGGACGTTGTAGGCCGCGTCCGTCTTCATCCGCGCCAGGTCGAAGCCGACACCGGCGCGCTTGCAGACATAGCGGCCCGCATCCGGCGTTACCTGCATCAGGCCATAGGCCTGCGCCGCCGAGACATCGCGTGGATTGAACGCGCTCTCCTGCCGCGCGATCGAGAAGACGACGCTGCGCTCGACCTCGGGACCGATCGCCTGATAGGGCGGGATCCCTGCGACCGGATAGGCGTAGAAGTCGAACGGCAGCCCACGATTGAGCGCGGCCTTGCCGACCAGCAGCATGCCGCGGGCGTCGCCGTGACGCGAGGCGAGTTCGCCAAGCCCCACCAGCGCTTCAGGATCGCCGTTCTCGCCCATGTCGGCGAGAATGGGCACGGCGATTTCGCCTTCATCCAGATCGTAGAGCAGTTGCACGGCGCGGACGATCTCGAGACGTTCGGCGCCGCGGCCGGAGGGCGCGGCATGGAGCTCGATTTGCGGAAGCCCGAGCTTGGCGCGCGCCAGCTGACCGTAATAGCTGGTCGATTGCTCCGCCGCCGCGGCATAGGCGGCGTGCGCCTCCTGCGCGCGGCCGGCGGCCTCCAGCGCACGGCCCTGCCAATAGCCGGCGCGCGCCAGCGCCGTCGGGTTGACGCTGCCGACGCCGATCCGCGCGAAATGCTGCATCGCTGTCTGCGGGTCGTTGAGGAAGCGCAGCGCGATCCAGCCGGCGGTGAACTCCTGCTCGGTCTTGTAGATGTCGCGGGTCGGAAGCGCGGCGTCTCTCGCGATCAGATAGGCGGTGCGGTATTCGTCGAGGTCGATCATCTTGCGTGCGACCAGCCGCCGCTCGATCCACCATTCGTCGACGTTGTAGAGCCGGGCAGGGTCCCGCGGCGCGCTCAGCATCAGCTGGCCGGCCTCCGCGAATTTCTCCTCGCGGCGGAGCAACTGGATCTTGCTGAAGATGTAGCCGGGATCGTTGTGCAGCTCGTGCGGCACGGCTTCGAGCAGATCCCTTGTATTGGGCGCCTTCTTGTAGGAGGCGATGCGCGCCTTGGCGAGGGCGACATAACCAGAGCCGAGCCGCTTCGCCGCGCGCAACGCCGCCTCGTGCTCGCTGCCGTAGAGCAGCGTGTCCATCCGCGCCTTGTGGTCGGCCGGCGTCAACAGCGCGCCGAACAGGTCGAGCGCGGCGTTCTCGGTCTCTTCCGACATCGGATCGTTGTGCCAGGCTTCGCGCACCAGCCGCTCGGCGTTGGCGCGGTCGCCGCGCGCGAGCATGACGCGCGCCAGCGAAAATCGGCCTTTTGCCGACACCGGCGATTCGTTCTCGAACCACGACCACACCACGCCGTCTTCGCGGTGGTCGTCCCACAGCGCCGCTTCCATGCGCCGGCGCAGGAAGGTCTGCGACGGCCAGCTCGGATTGGCGGCGATGAACGCGCGGTAGCGCTCGACGGAGGCGCCGTTGTCGTCGCTGCGCAGGATGATCCATTCGGCCAGCTTCCTTGCGACCGGATCCGTGATCGCGGATTCGGCCTCGGTCGCATCCGCCGGATTGTGCTTGCGGATGAGCTCGATGACGTTTTCGAGCGCATCCATGTCGGCCCGCGAGGTCGAGGACGTCGCGGCGACCGCGGCGGGCGTGACCGGCCTGCGCGGGGGTGGCAGCGCCGCGCGCTGACGTGTCGCAGGCGCCGAGGCCGCCCTCGGGATCGATGCAGTTACCTTGGTGGTTTCCTTGGAGATTTCCTTGGAGGTTTCCTTGGGCGTTCCCCGGGCCTTGGCCGTCCCAGTGGACGCCGTGGTCGCAGGCGCTGATTTCGGGACCGCATTGCGCGCGATCGGCCGCGGCTTCGGCAGCGGAGTTTTTGATTTTGCCGAGTGCGTCTCAGCCAGCGCCGACAGCGTCAGGCTTGCCGCCAACACTGACGCCAAGGCCAATGTCGAGGCTAACGTCGAGACGGAGGTCAAGACGGTAGAAATGGCAGTCGTTCGCAGGAGGGGGGCGCGGGCAATAGCTGACACGGCGTTCCTTCGCGGCGAATCACCTGGATCGCCTAAGGGGTAGCTGTATTCGACTGAAAACGCCTACAAAATAGCAAATACTTCGGTACCGTCGACCTCTGCGCCCGCACCGCGGCAAAATCGCGGCCAAAAGCCTGGGTGGAACGGCTGGGTCGGGCCTTTCGCCCCACCGTCAGACCCGGTATGAATCGGCGCTTCGGCCAACGACAAACCGCTAACTCGCGCGTTCGGAGGAGTTCCATGGCAGCCAAGACGAATTTCCGGGGGTCCTTCACCGCCTTGGTCACGCCGTTCAAGAACGGCTCGCTGGACGAGGCGGCGTTCCGCGCGCTGGTGAGCTGGCAGATCGCCGAGGGCACCCACGGCCTGGTCCCGGTCGGCACGACCGGCGAAAGCCCGACCTTGAACCATGACGAACACAAGCGCGTGGTGGAATGGTGCATCGACGAGGTAAAGGGCCGCGTCCCCGTCATTGCCGGCGCCGGCTCCAATTCGACCAGGGAAGCGATCGAGCTTGCCGAGCACGCCGAGAAGGCGGGCGCGGACGCTGTCCTGGTGGTGACGCCATACTACAACAAGCCGACCCAGGAAGGCATGTACCAGCACTTCAAGGCGATCAACGATGCGATCGCAATTCCGATCATCATCTACAATATTCCGCCGCGCTCGGTGGTCGACATGTCGGTCGACACCATGAAGCGGCTGTTCGAACTGAAGAACATCGCCGGCGTCAAGGACGCGACCGCGAGCATGGTGCGGGTGTCGCAGCAGCGCGCAGCGATGGGCGAGGAGTTCAACCAGCTCTCGGGCGAGGACGCCACCGTGCTCGGCTACATGGCGCATGGCGGCCATGGCTGCATCTCGGTGACATCGAACGTGGCCCCGCGGCTGTGCTCGGAATTTCACATCGCGTGGCAGAAGGGCGATGTTGCGACCGCGCTGAAGCTGCACGACAAGCTGATGCCGCTGCATTCCAATCTCTTTATCGAGAGCAATCCGGCGCCGGTCAAATACGCGCTGTCGCTGCTCGGCAAGATCGAGGAAAGGCTGCGGCTGCCGATGGTGCCGGTGTCCGAGCCCACCCGCGTGGCGGTGCGCAGCGCCATGGTGCATGCCGGCCTGATCAATTGAGCCGGATGAGGATTGGCCGATGCTGAAGGAATTCCGCGATTTCGCCATGAAGGGCAATGTCGTCGACCTCGCGGTCGGCTTCATCATCGGCGCGGCCTTCGGCGCCATCGTCAATTCGCTGGTCGGCGACATCATCATGCCGATCATCGGCGCGATCACCGGCGGGCTCGATTTCTCCAACTACTTTACGCCGCTGGCGAAAGCCGTGACCGCGGGCAACCTCGCTCGACGCCAAGAAGCAGGGCGCGGTGCTGGCCTGGGGCAATTTCCTCACCCTGACCTTGAATTTCTTCATCATCGCCTTCGTGCTGTTCATCGTCATTCGCGCCATCAACCATTTCAAGCGCCACGAGGAAGCCGCGCCCGCCGCGCCGCCGAAGCCGACGCGCGAAGACGAATTATTGACCGAGATCCGTGATCTCCTGAAGAAGGCTTGACGTGGCCGAGAAGAACGAGCGCCCGATCAAGGTTGTCGCCGAAAACCGCAAGGCCCGGTTCAACTATGCGATCGAGGATACGATCGAGACCGGAATCGCGCTGACCGGTACCGAGGTCAAGTCGATCCGCAACGGCAAGACCACGATCGCGGAGTCCTATGCGGATTCCAAGAACGGCGAGATCTGGCTGATCAACGCCAATATTCCGGAATATCTGCAGGCCAACCGCTTCAATCACGAACCGAAGCGGCCGCGCAAGCTCTTGCTGCATCGGAAGCAGATCAACAAATTGCTGGGCGCGGTCGATCGCGAAGGCATGACGCTGATCCCGCTCAAACTCTATTTCAACGAACGCGGCCGCGCCAAGCTTCTGCTCGCAGTCGCCAAGGGCAAGAAGCTGCACGACAAGCGCGAGAGCGAGAAAAAGCGCGACTGGAGCAGGGAGAAGGGCCGCCTGATGCGGGCGCGGGGATAGTAGTTGCCTCATACCTATTCGTCATTGCGAGCGCAGCGAAGCAATCCATCCCACCACGGCAAGGAAGAATGGATCGCTTCGTCGCAAGAGCTCCTCGCAATGACGGGCGATGGGAAATGTGCTGGGTTGAACGCAGTGAAACCCATCAAGGGAATGACGAACATGAACCAGAGAAACCTGCTTGAAGTGGACTGGAGCAAGATTCCGGCGCCGACCGACGACGGTGGCGCGGCGCATCTGACGGGCATGACGATGCCGCCGATCAACCTGGTTGCAACCGACGATACGTCGGTCACGTTGGCCTCGTTGCCGGGGCGCACCGTTGTGTTCGCCTATCCGCGAACCGGCGAGCCCGGCAAGATCGCGCTGGTCGACGACTGGGACATGATCCCGGGCGCGCGCGGCTGCACGCCGCAAACCTGCGCCTTCCGCGATCTGTTCGCGGAGCTGAAGGCCGCAGGAGCTGCGCATGTGTTCGGCCTGTCGACGCAGAGCAACACCTACCAGACCGAGATGGCCTCGCGGCTGCACCTGCCGTTCCCGGTTCTGTCGGACGAGAAGCTCGAGCTGACGCGCGCGCTCAAGCTGCCAACCATGGAAGTGGCCGGACTGACGCTGATCAAGCGGCTGGCGCTGATCGTCGACGATGGGCGCATCACCCACGTGTTCTATCCGGTGTTTCCGCCTGACAGGAACGCCGGCGACGTGCTGGCGTGGCTGAAGGAAAATCCGACTTAATCCAGCTCGGCCTTCACCTTCGCGAACACCTTGCGAAACATCTCCGCCGTCAGCACGCCGGTGTTCGTATTGTAACGCGAGCAATGATAGCTGTCGTACAACCTGATACGGCCGGCCTGATGCATGGCGCCGTGGGTAAAGGGCGCGGCCGAACCACGAAGCTTCAGCATCTTCACCACCGTATCATGCGCGATGCGGCCAAGCGCGACGACAGCGCGCAGCCGCGGCATGGCTTCGACGGTTGCGGCAAGAAACGGCCGGCAGCTATTGATCTCCGCCGGCAGCGGCTTGTTCTGCGGCGGCACGCAACGCACCGCGTTGCTGATTCGGCAATCGACCAGGCTGAGGCCATCGTCCGGACGTGCCTGGTAGCTGCCTTTGGCAAAACCATATTCGAGCAGCGTCGCATATAGCAGGTCGCCGGCGTAGTCGCCGGTAAAGGGACGCCCCGTTCGGTTGGCGCCCTGCAGCCCCGGGGCAAGGCCAACGATCAACAGCCTCGCGCTGGCATCGCCGAAGGAGGGAACCGGCGAATTGAACCAGTCGGGTTGTTTTGCCCGCGCCTGCCCGCGGAACTCGGCAAGCCGCGGGCAGAGCGGACAATCGCGATCGGGCTCGGTGTGCGGTAGATGGACACCGGGCGCCCGATCCTCAATCGTCGAAATCTTCGTCATCCGCCCCTCGTGGGGCCATCGTGGTCGCGCGCTGCAGGAATTGCGGCGCGTGATGACGCGGTTCGCGGGGCGCCGGGCGCTCGGACGGATCGCGGCCGAGCTTGGACTGCAGTTCCACCAGATCGGTGAACACGTCGGCCTGGCGGCGCAACTCGTCGGCGATCATCGGCGGTTGGCTCGAAATGGTCGAGATCACGGTCACCCGGACGCCGCGGCGCTGCACCGCTTCGACCAGCGAACGGAAGTCGCCATCGCCGGAAAACAGCACGATCTGGTCGACATGCTCGGCGAGCTCCATGGCATCGACGGCGAGTTCGATGTCCATGTTGCCTTTGACCTTGCGCCGACCGCTGGCGTCGATGAATTCCTTGGTCGCCTTGGTGACGACGGTGTACCCGTTGTAGTCGAGCCAGTCGATCAAGGGACGGATCGACGAGTATTCCTGATCTTCGATGATCGCCGTGTAATAGAACGCGCGTAACAGGGTGCCGCGGCTCTGGAACTCTTTCAAGAGGCGCTTGTAATCGATGTCAAAGCCGAGCGTCTTGGCCGTCGCATAAAGGTTGGCGCCGTCGATGAAGAGGGCGATCTTGTTGGAAGGTGATGACATTCAGTCTCTCGCGTTGTTGGTAACCGTTTTTTTGGCACGGCGGCAGCGGACCGCGCATTTCAAACTGCTGCCAGCGCCCGGCGGTTCGGTCTTGTCAGACACTACCGCAAATTGGGTAACGTCGGGCAACAAAGCTGTCAGCGTGACGAGGCAATGAAGCGTTTTCTTGTCCAAGGCCGCCACCCCACGGCTTCGGACGCTCCGGCCAGTTACGGCCCCAACCAGGAGTTAGCAGAGCATATCGGCAAGGCCAAACAAGAAATTAGTCTTGCGAAAAGACATCACCCCCTATAACTACCCCAGATATTCAGCAGATCAAGCCTTAACACACCCCAAAACGGAGCGACAGTCGATGGCGCGTGTCACCGTGGAAGATTGCATTGATAAGGTCGACAATCGGTTCGACCTGGTCCTGCTGGCAGCACACCGCGCCCGCATGATTTCGTCCGGTTCACAACTTACGATTGATCGCGACAATGACAAGAATCCGGTCGTTTCGCTGCGCGAGATCGCCGAATCGACGGTTTCTCCGGGGGATTTGCGCGAGGAGCTGGTACATTCGCTGCAAAAATTCGTTGAGGTCGACGAGCCGGAGCCGGATACCGTGCCGTTGATCGGCTCGGCCGGCGCCAGCGTCGATGCCGACGATACCGAGGTCGCGGTCGAGCGGATGACCGAGGAGGAACTCCTCAAGGGCCTCGAAGGCCTGGCGCCGCCCGAAGAGCAGCCCGAAGAGGACGAGTAAGCCTCGTTCCCGAAGGCTCTGAGGCCGGAAAACCCGCCAATTGAGCAAAGGCTCGGACAAGCGTCCGGGCCTTTGCTTTTACCGGTGATTTCATGGGATACCTTAGGGCTCTCGCAAGCGCAGATGCGTTGAGCCTGGGCTGTCCCCGATTTGATCGGCGGACGGCCGGATTGGCGTTACACTGCGCTGTCGACGCGACACCGACCCGCGCAGGTCCCAACCGAAGGCAGCGATTTGATGGCGTATTGGCGCCACAGACCACCCCAGATGCAGGCCACGGCCGACCAGGTCGCCGTGGCACCGCTTGCGCCGGCCAAGGCGGCCAAGCCGCGGTCGCGGATGATGCGCCAATACGACCTGGTCGAACGCGTCCGCTCCTATAATCCCGATACCGACGAAGACATGCTGAACCGCGCCTATGTCTACGCCATGAAGGCGCATGGTTCGCAGACCCGGGCCTCCGGCGATCCCTATTTCTCCCACCCGCTCGAAGTGGCGGCGATCCTCACCGACCTGAAGCTCGACGATGCCACCATCGTCGCGGCCCTGCTGCACGATACCATCGAGGATACCGAGGCGACACGGGCCGAGATCGACCAGATTTTCGGGCCAGAGATCGGCGCGCTGGTGGAAGGCCTCACCAAGCTGAAACGGCTGGAGCTGGTGTCGCGCGAGGCCAAGCAGGCTGAGAACCTGCGCAAGCTGTTGCTTGCGATCGCCGACGACGTCCGCGTGCTCCTGATCAAGCTCGCCGACCGCCTGCACAACATGCGCACCCTGGAATTCGTGCCGCCGGCATCGCGCCAGCGCATCGCCGAGGAGACGCTCGACATCTATGCGCCGCTCGCTGGCCGCATGGGCATGCAGGAGATGCGGGAGGAGCTCGAGGATCTAGCCTTCCGCACCCTCGATCCGGGAGCCTATGCGGTGGTGACGCAGCGGCTGGATGCGCTGGCCGAGCGCAACCGCAATCTGATCAGCGAGATCGAAAGCCAGCTCTCCAAGAATCTCAAGAAGAACGGGCTGACCGCGCATGTCTACGGCCGGCGCAAGCAGCCGTTTTCGATCTGGACCAAGATGGAGCGCAAATCGGTCGGCTTCGAGCAATTGTCGGACATCTTTGGATTCCGCATCGTGATGACCGATTTGGAATCCTGCTACGTCGCGCTCGGCGTCGTGCACACGACATGGCCGGTGGTGCCCGGCCGCTTCAAGGATTACATCTCGACGCCGAAGCAGAACGACTACCGTTCGATCCACACCACCGTGATCGGCCCCGGCAACCAGCGCGTCGAATTGCAGATCCGCACCGAGGAGATGGACCAGATCGCGGAGTTCGGCATTGCCGCGCACGTTTTCTACAAGGATGGCGTGGGCTCGCCGACCGAACTCCTAAAGCGCGAATCCAGCGCTTTCGCCTGGCTACGCCGCACCGTCGGGATCTTGTCGGAAAGCGCCAATCCGGAGGAATTCCTCGAACACACCAAGCTCGAGCTGTTTCACGACCAGGTGTTCTGCTTCACGCCCAAGGGCAAGCTGATCGCGCTGCCGCGCAAGGCCAACGTGATCGACTTCGCCTATGCCGTGCACACCGATGTCGGCAACAGCGCGGTCGGGTGCAAGATCAACGGCAAGTTCGCTCCGTTATCGTCCGAACTGCAGAACGGCGATGAGGTGGAGGTCTTGACCTCCGAGGCGCAGTCGGCACCGCCCTCGGCCTGGGAATCGCTCGCCGTCACCGGCAAGGCGCGCGCGGCGATCCGGCGGGCGACGCGCACGGCGGTGCGCGATCAGTATGCGGGGCTCGGCCGGCGCATTGTCGAGCGCCTGTTCGACCGCGCCAAGATCGAATATGCCGACGACAAGCTCAAGGGCGCGCTGCCGCGGCTGGCGCGTGCCTCGATCGACGACGTGATGGCCGCCGTCGGGCGCGGCGAGATGAAGGCGTCCGACGTCGCCCGCGCGATGTATCCGGACTACAGGGAAGAGCGGGTCGCGCGCTTCGGCGCCAAGAAGAGCCTGGCTGACAAGCTCAGGCTGAAATCGCCGCCCGATCCCTCGCGCAGCCCGTCGGCGATCCCGATCCGCGGCATCAATTCCGACCTGCCGGTCAAGTTCGCGCCGAACGGCGGCGCGGTGCCGGGGGACCGCATCGTCGGCATCGTCACGCCGGGCGAGGGGATCACGATCTATCCGATCCAGTCGCCGGCGCTGAAGGATTTCGAGGAAGAACCGGAGCGCTGGCTCGACGTGCGCTGGGACGTCGACGAGAGCACGCCGCAGCGCTTTCCGGCGCGAATCCTGGTCGACAATGTCAACGAGCCCGGCAGCCTCGCCCAGGTCGCCACCGTGATTGCCGAGCATGACGGCAATATCGACAATATCAGCATGTCCAGGCGCTCCCCCGACTTCACCGAGCTGACCATCGATCTCGAGGTCTATGACCTCAAGCACCTCAGCGCTATTATCGCCCAGCTGCGCGCCAAGGCCGTCGTCGCGCGGGTCGAGCGCGTCAATGGATAGGGCCGGATTCGCCCTCGCTCCGCACGGTGAGGAGGCGCCGTTGCGCCGTCTCGAACCATGAGGCCACACATAGGGGCCAAATCCTTCGAGACGCGGCGAAGACGCTGCTCCTCAAGATCAGGAAATTCCGATAAGTGCTTGTCTGTTGAAGTTTTTCTTGCGAGTCCCTGATGTCCAAACATCCTCCGCTGCGTCTCGGAATCAATGTCGACCACGTTGCGACCCTGCGTAATGCGCGCCGAGGCGCCAGGCCCGATCCGGTCCGTGCCGCGCTTTTGGCGATCGAGGCGGGCGCCGACGGCATCACCGCGCATTTGCGCGAGGACCGGCGCCACATCCGCGACGAGGACATGACCCGGCTGAAGGCTGAGATCTCGAAGCCCTTGAATTTCGAGATGGCGGCGACTGCCGAGATGCTGCGGCTATCGCTGGCCACGAAGCCGCACGCGGTATGCCTGGTGCCGGAGCGACGCGAGGAATTGACCACCGAGGGCGGCCTCGACGTGGTCGGCCAGCACAACATGCTCGCCCCCTTCATCGCCAAATTGAGCGATGCCGGCATCCGGGTGTCGCTTTTCATCGCCGCCGACCCGCGCCAGATCGAGATGGCCGCGAAACTACGCGCGCCCGTGATCGAGATCCATACCGGCGCCTGGTGCGATGCCGTGATCGATGGGCATGAGGCGAAAGCGGACGCCGAATGGCAGCGGATCGTGGCGGGCGCGGCGCTGGCCCGTTCGGCCGGCCTCGAGGTCCATGCCGGTCACGGCCTCGACTACGCGACCGCGGAAACAATCGCCACGCTCCCCGAGATCGCCGAGCTCAATATCGGCTACTTCTTGATCGGGGAGGCGATCTTCGTGGGGCTGGCCGAAACCGTTCGCACCATGCGGGCCGCGATGGACCGGGGCCGGAGCCGGGCATGATCATCGGTATCGGCTCCGACCTGATCGATATCCGCCGCGTCGCAAAGGTCATCGAGCGCCACGGCGACCGCTTTCTGGACCGCATCTTTACCGATGCCGAGCGCGCCAGGGCCACCCGCCGCGCCAAGAGCGAGAAATTGGTGGTCGCGACCTATGCCAAGCGATTCGCGGCCAAGGAAGCCTGCTCCAAGGCACTCGGCACCGGGATCAGGCGCGGCGTCTGGTGGCGGGACATGGGGGTCGTCAACCTGCCGGGGGGACGGCCGACCATGCAATTGACCGGGGGGGCGCTCGCCCGCCTGCAGGCGCTGACGCCGGACGGCTTCGAGGCCCGGATCGATCTCTCCATTACCGACGACTGGCCGCTGGCGCAGGCCTTCGTCATAATTTCTGTGGTGAGCCAGGGCTAACCCTGAAGGCCAAGCCGCGCCGAAAGCGTTCCCGGCTCGGTAAAAACTAAAAATATCATATCTACCAATATGTTATGAAGTTTTGATGCGACCGTTTGTTGCGCCGCTGCGGACAAACGTCTAAAAGCTAGCGCGGATATTTACTTCAGCCGGAGCGAATTCGGGTTTGCGCCGGGATTGGCTCTCACACTATCAGAATCAGAACCGATTCTTTTCAGACCGCGAAGCGAAGCGCTGTTCGCGGGAGGAAGATGTTCTGCCACCGTGCGGCGACCGCCGCGGGAAATTGGGAAAGCGATGAGCGTGACATCCGGGACAAAATCTGACAGCGGCATCGGCGAGACCATCCGAGTCATCATTCACGCTTTGCTGATCGCGCTGGTGATCCGCACCTTCCTGTTCCAGCCCTTCAACATTCCGTCGGGCTCGATGAAGGCGACGCTTCTGGTCGGCGACTATCTGTTCGTGTCGAAATATTCCTACGGTTACAGCCACTATTCCATCCCGCTGTCGCCGCCGTTGTTTTCGGGGCGCATCTTCGGCTCGGAACCCAATCGCGGCGACGTCGTCGTGTTCCGCCTGCCCAAGGACGACACCACCGACTACATCAAGCGCGTGATCGGCCTGCCCGGCGATCGCATCCAGATGAAGGAGGGGCTGCTCTACATCAACGACGTGCCGGTGCAGCGCGAACGGCTGAGCGACTTTATCGGCGAGGACCCCTGCGGGTCGGAGGCAACCGCCCGGGTGAAGCGCTGGAAAGAGACGCTGCCGAACGGCGTCAGCTATGAGACGCTCGATTGTGTCGACAACGGCTTCTACGACAACACCAACGTCTACACCGTGCCTGCAGGCAATTTCTTCATGATGGGCGACAACCGCGACAATTCGACCGACAGCCGCGTCTTGTCCGCGGTCGGCTACGTGCCGTTGGAAAATCTGGTCGGCCGCGCCCAGATGATCTTCTTCTCGATTGCCGAAGGGGAACACGCCTGGATGTTCTGGCGCTGGCCGGTCGCGGTGCGCTGGAATCGCTTGTTCAAAATCGTGCGATGAACGACGACACACCGGACATCCTCACCGCAGCGATATTGGGCGAAGCAAACGCCGGGCCTGACGTTGGTCGCAAGGCCAAAGCGGCAAAGAAGAAACGTGCCAAGTCCGGCGCCAAGACGGCAGCCAAGGCGGCGAACGCCGAGCACGCCGCGATCGAGGCGCGGATCGGGCACAAATTCGCGGATCCCAACCTGCTGACGACGGCGATCACCCATGTGTCGGCGCTGAAGTCGCAGCGCAAGCGCGGCGACAGCTACCAGCGGCTGGAGTTCCTCGGCGATCACGTGCTCGGGCTGATCGTGTCTGACATGCTCTATCGGGCGTTCCCGAACGCGGACGAGGGCGAAATGTCGAAGCGGCTCGCCGATCTCGTGCGCAAGGAAAGCTGCGCCGACGTCGCCAAATCGCTGGGGCTGACCGACGACATCAAGCTTGGCGCGGTCGGCGCCGGCGCCGGCGCCCGTCTGCGCAAGTCCGTGCTCGGCGACATCTGCGAGGCCGTGATCGGTGCCATCTTTCTCGACGGCGGCTATGGCGCGGCATCAACCTTCGTCGAACGCAACTGGACCGAGCGGATGCGCAAGCCGCGGCAGCCGCTGCGCGATCCGAAGACGGTGTTGCAGGAGTGGGCGCAGGGCAAGGGCCTGCCGACGCCGGTCTACCGCGAGGTCGAGCGCTCCGGGCCGCATCACGATCCGCAATTCCGCGTCGCCGTGGACCTGCCGGGGCTCGCGCCGGCCGAAGGCGTCGGCGGCAGCAAGCGTGCGGCCGAAAAGGTTGCGGCGTCGGTGATGATCGAGCGCGAAGGCGTCGGCGGCGGCAGCAATGACGGATGAGCGCAGCACTGAGGCCGCGCCGGCTGCCACGCGCTGTGGCTTCGTCGCGCTGATCGGGGCCCCCAATGTCGGCAAGTCGACGCTGGTCAACGCGCTGGTCGGCTCCAAGGTCACCATCGTCTCGCGCAAGGTGCAGACGACGCGTGCGCTGATCCGCGGCATCGTGATCGAGAACAGCGCGCAACTCATTCTGGTCGACACTCCCGGGATATTCTCGCCGAAGCGGCGGCTCGACCGCGCCATGGTGTCGACGGCGTGGAGCGGGGCCCATGATGCCGATCTCGTCTGCGTGCTGCTGGATGCCAAGGCGGGGATCGACGACGAAGCCGATGCGATCCTGACCAAGGTCGCAAGCGTCGATCACGAGAAAATCCTGGTGCTGAACAAGATCGACTTGATACCGCGCGAAAAGCTGCTGGCGCTGGTGAAGGCGGCCAATGATCGGCTGGCTTTCGCGCGGACCTTCATGGTTTCGGCGCTGTCCGGCGACGGCGTCGACGACCTGCGCCGCGCGCTCGGCGAAATGGTGCCGGCGGGTCCCTATCTCTACCCGGAGGACCAGATGTCGGATGCGCCGATGCGGCATCTGGCGGCCGAAATCACCCGGGAAAAGATTTATCAGAAGCTGCACCAGGAATTGCCGTATCAATCCACCGTCGAAACCGACAGCTGGACCGAGCGCAAGGACAAGTCCGTTCGCATCGAGCAGACGATCTTTGTCGAGCGCGAAAGCCAGCGCAAGATCGTGCTCGGCAAGAACGGCTCAACCATCAAGTCGATCGGCGCGGCCTCGCGCCAGGAAATATCGGAGATTCTTGACGTGCCGGTGCACCTTTTCCTGTTCGTCAAAGTGCGCGAAAACTGGAGCGACGACCCCGACCGATATCGTGAGATGGGGTTAGAGTTCCCCAGGGAATAGAAAATCCAATGAATGTTCCCAAAAACGTTTTGTGGTTCGAGGTTCTGCTCTATCTGTCGCTGATGCTCGACGCGCTGTCGGTCGCATTTGAGGGCCGCACGCCGAGCGAGGAGATGACGGACTCGATGATTCTGGCTTCGACCATGATGGCGGCCGGCCTGATCCTGCTCATGGTCTATTTCGTCTGGCTCGCCGCGCGGAAACGCAAGAACTGGCCGCGCTGGGCTCTGGCCGCGGCGCTTGTGCTGTCGGTGATTTCGCTGGCCCAGGTGTTGGGCGAAAACGGCATCGAACTCGACAGCGGCATCGAGATCGTGTCCTGCGCGCTGACCGCGGCCGGGCTCGTATTACTCCTTCACCGGCGATGCCAAGGGTTGGTTCATCGCGTGAGGCGCATCGGCGATCGTTGGTTTGCCGCCGACGCGCTTAGAACTTGACCGTGACACTCTGAAACTTGTTTCCGAGAGGCGCCCCCTCGGGATACATGTCGAAAGCGTAGGTGGCACCGACTTCGTCGGTTCGGAACGTAAAATTCCCGAATCCCGTGCCTTCATCGCCGGTTGTGATATCGCCGAGCTGCCGGACGCATTTGAGGAAGAAGTGATAAGTTGTGTCCGGCGAGACCGTCATGGCGACTTTGACGGTTGTATTGCCGTCACCGCCGCGGTTGAGCGACACGGTACCGCTGATCGTAGGCGGATTTGCCGGAACAGTGGTGTTCGTGCAGTCCGATTGATCCTGCCTGACGAGATCGACTTGAAGCCCGCTGGCCGCAGTTTGCGCCCGTGACGCGATCTCCGAAACGAACAGGATGGCCGCTCCCGCCACCACTACCGCAAGGGTCGTTGATCTCTGCGATAACATAGCGTGTCCTCCAACGGTGGCCGCCATCCAGGCCGGTAACTACTAATTGCAGTTTAAAACATACCTCGCTGACGTTGTAGGCGCAAGGTTGCTCGGCGCAAAAGCCAGCTCTCATCCGATGGAAGGATGTCAGTGCGCAAGTGGCGGATGGCTGCGGCCGTCCGCGGAATCCTGTACACTCTGATCCCATGGAATGGACCGATGACGGCATCGTGCTGGGGGTGCGGCGACATGGCGAATCCTCGGCCATCGTCGAACTCCTGACGCGTGGGCATGGCCGCCATTTGGGCCTGGTGCGCGGCGGCGCCGGCTCGCGGATGCGGCCCCTGCTGCAGCCGGGAAACAGCGTGCGCGCGGTGTGGCGGGCGCGGCTCGACGAGCATCTCGGCACCTATGTCATCGAAGGCACGCGGCTGCGCGCGGCGAACCTGCTCGCATCCTCGCACGCGGTCTATGGCGTGACCCATCTGGCGTCGCTGGCGCGGCTGTTGCCGGAACGCGATCCGCACGAGGAGATTTACGACCGGCTCGACCGCACGCTGGATGATTTCGACGACGTCGGCGGAGCCGCGGTGCATCTGGTCCGCTTCGAGCTTGCGATGCTGGCCGAACTCGGCTTCGGGCTCGACCTGGAGAACTGCGCCGCGACCGGCGAGACCTCCGAGCTCATCTACGTCTCGCCGAAATCCGGCGGCGCGGTGTCGCGCGCGGCCGGTGAGGCCTGGCGCGACCGGCTGTTGCGATTGCCGCCGTTCTTGCGCGAGGGTGAGGACCGCGCCCAAGATCACAACCGAGACCGCGCCAATGCCTGGTCGGATCAGGACTTGCTCGACGGTTTCCGCATGACCGGCCTGTTCCTGCTGCGCCACGTGCTGGAACCGCGCGGCCAGGGCCATTCCGACGCCCGCGACGGCTTCATCAACGCGGTGACGCGGCAGCGGGCAAAGGCCAGCTCGATATAGCCGAGGTTGCTTCAACTGCGGTGCGCCCACATTGCCTGATGTGCGCGCAGGTTGCGCATCTATCTGAGCTAGCTATGCAAAATGGGAGCCTGAGCCTCCCGTTTATGCGGGTTCCCGGGCCTCCTGCGCCGCATTTTGGTCACGCGCGGTTTTTTAAACCAAGACGCGGAATTTAATCCGCTCATCTAAACCGCGCCGCTTGGCACCTTTTGGTGCGCTCCCACCAGCGGCTTTCCTGATCGCACAGCGCGCGATCTCCCCCCAAGTCAAGGAACATCCATGATGCGTATTCTCATGGCTGCAACGGCAGTGCTTTGTTTGATCGGATCGAGCGCAGAGGCTCGGTCGCACTACCACTCCCACCGCCACTCGGCTGGTGGAGGGCATCACTATGCGGGTCGGCCCTATGCGTGGTGCGGCTGGTTCATGCGTAGCCAGGTGGGCAGCGATCCCGGCCCAACCTACAATCTCGCGAGATCATGGGCTCACTACGGATCCAATGCGGGTGGTCCCACCGTCGGTGCCATCGTGGTTTGGCCCCACCACGTCGGCAAAATTGTCGGACAGGAAAACGGTCAGTGGATCGTGCAGAGCGGCAACGACGGCCATGCCGTTCGGACGCGACCGCGATCGTTAGCGGGTGCCATCGCGTTCAGGAACGCCTACGCCGCGTTCTAGGCGCCGCACGGGTTGCCTCACGGCGATATCTCGTCGGCAGCTCAACGTCTCAGCGGCCCCACCACACCGGTTGATTTTGCAAAAGCCTCTCCCCCGTGGGATCGCTCACGGGGGAGCGCCGCCTCATGCCGCGCTTTGTGTTCCGATGAAGCGGAAATGAAACTCAATGTCCGACACGGCGAAACAAATTGCCTTTTGCACGAAATCGCTCGGAAGGGGGAGCGGGTTACAAACGCGTCACCCACCAACTGCCATTGGAATTGACATGACCGAGTTAGTTGCCGTTCTCTCCCGCTCATTGTCTCAACGCGATGATCTCAAGGAGATCATCCTATTTTGCGCCGCCGGACTATTGTTATCCCTCGTTATGATCCACTACGGCGTCGACCTCGGTTCTACGCCTTAGCGCGCGATCCGGAAAAGCCTGGCCCCGCGCTGGGTCGCGGAGCGGAGGCCGGGTTTTCCCTGAACAAGCCAAAACGCAACAGCGATTCCAGCTCGATGGATTGGGCTCTGACGGTGCCCGAAGCGGCCGAAAACGTAAGGGTGCGACGGATTTCCAGCAGGTGATCGCAACAGCGGCAGGTCGCGTGGCCGGCCGCCGCGAGACCCCGTGGAACGGTCGTTCCAATCGGCCGGCCGGGCCCGATTCGCGCCTTGCCGGAGCAACAATCAGCTTTAACCCGGTGCCATGGGAAAATCACTGATTCCGCCGGAACCGGCCGAGGTTCACGAGGTGATGCTGCGCGATGCGCTGGAAGAGCGCTATCTCGCCTACGCGCTCTCGACCATCATGCACCGAGCGCTGCCGGATGCTCGCGACGGCCTGAAGCCGGTGCACCGGCGCATCCTCTACGGTATGCGGCTGTTGCGGCTCGATCCGGGCACCGCGTTCAAGAAATCCGCGAAAATCGTCGGCGACGTGATGGGCTCGTTCCATCCGCATGGCGACCAGGCGATCTACGACGCCATGGTGCGTCTGGCGCAGGACTTCTCCTCGCGCTATCCGCTGGTGGACGGCCAGGGCAATTTCGGCAATATCGACGGCGATAATCCGGCCGCCTACCGCTACACCGAAGCGCGGATGACCGAGGTCGCGCGGCTGCTGCTCGACGGCATCGATGAGGACGGCGTCGAGTTCCGCCCCAACTATGATGGTCAGTCGAAAGAGCCGGTAGTACTGCCGGGCGGGTTCCCGAACCTGCTCGCCAACGGCGCGCAGGGGATTGCGGTCGGCATGGCGACCTCGATCCCGCCGCACAACGCCGCCGAACTCTGCGACGCCGCCTTGCACCTGATCGAGAAGCCGCAGGCCAAGTCGCGCGCGTTGTTGAAATGGGTGAAAGGCCCGGATTTTCCGACCGGCGGCATCGTCGTCGATTCCAAGGAAGCTATCGCGGAGGCCTATACCACCGGCCGCGGCTCGTTCCGCACCCGCGCCAGATGGGTGCAGGAAGAGGGCGCCCGCGGCACTTGGGTGATCGTCATCACCGAAATTCCGTGGCTGGTGCAGAAATCGCGGCTGGTCGAGAAGATCGCCGAACTGTTGAACGAGAAGAAGCTGCCGCTGGTCGGCGACGTCCGCGACGAGTTCCGCCGAGGACGTTCGCCTCGTCATCGAGCCGAAGTCGCGCGCCGTCGATCCGGAACTGCTGATGGAATTGCTGTTCCGGCTCACCGAGCTGGAAAGCCGGATTCCCTTGAACCTCAACGTGCTGGTCAAGGGCCGCGTGCCCAGGGTGCTGGGCCTTGCCGAGTGCTTGCGCGAATGGCTCGATCATCTGCGCGACGTGCTGGTGCGCCGGTATGACTACCGCAAGGCGCAGATCGAGAACCGGCTCGAGGTGCTCGGCGGCTATTTGATCGCCTATCTGAACATCGACAAGGTGATCAAGATCATCCGCACCGAGGACGAGCCGAAGCCGGCGCTGATCAAGGCGTTCAAGCTCACGGAAGTCCAGGCCGACGCCATCCTCAACATGCGCCTGCGGAGTTTGCGCAAGCTCGAGGAAATGGAAATCCGCACCGAGGACAAGAATCTTCGCAACGAATTGAAAGGCGTCAAGGCGGTGCTCGCTTCCGAGGCCGAGCAATGGTCGAAGGTCGGCGAGCAGGTAAGCAAGGTCCGCGAGCTGTTCGGGCCGAAGACGGCGCTGGGGAAACGCCGCACGAGTTTCGCCGACGCCCCCGAGCACGATCTGGCGGCGATCGAGGAGGCCTTTGTCGAGCGCGAGCCGGTCACCGTCGTGATCTCCGAGAAGGGCTGGGTGCGGACGCTGAAGGGCCATGTCGACGATCTTGCGGGGCTGACCTTCAAGACCGACGACAAGCTCGATCACGCGTTCTTCGCCGAGAGCACCTCAAAGCTGCTGCTGTTTGCCACCAACGGCAAATTCTATTCGCTCGATGTCGCCAAATTGCCGGGCGGGCGCGGCCATGGCGAGCCGATCCGCATGTTCATCGACATGGACCAGGACGCGGCGATCGTGTCGCTGTTTGTCAACAAGGGCGACCGTAGATTTTTGATCGCCAGCAGCGAAGGCCAGGGTTTTATCGTCAAGGAGGAAGACTGCGTCGGCAATACCCGCAAGGGCAAGCAGGTCCTCAACGTCGAGATGCCCAATGAAGCCCGTGCGATCACGATGGTTGCCGGCGACACGGTCGCCGTGATCGGCACCAACCACAAGATGGTGATCTTCCCGATCGACCAGGTGCCGGAAATGGCGCGCGGCCGCGGCGTTCGCTTACAGAAATATACCAGCGCCTCGCTGTCCGACGTCGCGACCTTCGATTCCAAGAGCGGGCTCTCCTGGAAGGACTCCGCCGGACGCGAGCAGAGCATGACGCTCAAGGAACTGGCCGACTGGCGCGGCAACCGCGCCGACGCCGGCCGGCTGGCGCATGGCCTGCCGAAGTCGAACAGGTTCGGGCGGGTGGTGGAGTAGGGGCGGCCCTGTCGCATTCTGCCGATTTGGGCGGTCGGTCGCCGGGATTTTCCTTTTGACTGGTGCCGGCTTCTCGCCGATGTTTGCCCAAAATCAGGGAGGTGGTCTTGCGCGAATGGGTGTTGCGATCGATTGGGCTGATCGGCATCGCGCTGCTGCCGGTCACGCTTCACGCTCAGACGATCCCCGGCACGCTCCCCAAATCCAACAAGGCACTATCCCGAGGCGAATGGCCAGCCTACGCCGGAACCTACGCCGCCTCGCGCTATTCGCCGCTGACGCAGATCGATCCCAGCAACGCCAAGGATCTGCACATCGCCTGGCGCTGGACTTCGCCGGATCAGGCCGTCAAGGAGGCCAATCCGGCGGTCGGTCCGAGCTTTGCCAATGAATCAACGCCGCTGATGGTCGGCGGCACGCTCTACACCTCCACCTCGCTTTCGCAGGTCGCCGCCATCGACGCCGCTACCGGCGAGACCAAATGGGTGTTCGATCCCAAGATCTACCAAAACGGTCTGGGGCTTCCCGCCAACCTTGGCTGGCTGCATCGCGGCGTCGCCTATTGGCGCAACGGCGAGGACGAGCGCATCGTCATCCTCGCCGCGTTCGCGCAGATGATCGAGCTGGATGCCAAGACCGGAAAACCGGTGCCGACCTTCGGGACCGATGGTCGCGTCGATCTTGCGCAAGGCCTGCGTCGGCCGGTGGATCGCGACTATTACACGATGACGTCGCCGCCCGTGATCGTGCGCGGCGTCATCGTGGTCGGATCGTCGGTGATGGATTGGTGGGGACACCGGCCGTCGCCGCCCGGCGACGTCAGAGGTTTCGACGCCGCGACCGGACGTCTGCTGTGGACCTTCCATACGGTGGCGCAGGGCGAGGAGCCCGGCGTCGAAACCTGGGAAAGGGAAGCCTGGAAGGAAGTCGGCAACGCCAATGTCTGGGCCCCGATGAGCGCCGACGAGGAGCTTGGCTATGTCTACCTGCCGGTGAGCACGCCGACCAACGATTATTACGGCGGTCACCGCCTCGGCGATGGCCTCTACGGCGAGAGCCTGGTCTGCCTCGATGCGGCGACCGGCAAGAAGGTCTGGCACTACCAGTTGGTCCATCACGGTCTGTGGGACTACGACCCGCCAGCCGCACCGAACCTGATCGACATTACCGTCGGTGGAAAGCCGATCAAGGCGGTGGCGCAGGTGACCAAACAGGCATTTGTCTATGTGTTTGATCGCCTCACCGGCGCGCCGGTGTGGCCGATCGAGGAGCAGCCCGTGCCGGCGTCTGCGGTGCCCGGCGAGCGTGCGTCAAAGACCCAGCCGGTTCCGACGCGGCCGGCGCCGTTCGACCTCCAAGGCGCGCGTGACGAGGATCTGATCGACCTGACGCCGGAGATCCACAAGGAAGCGGTCGACATCGCCGCCGCGTATGACCGCGGCGGCCTGTTCACGCCGCCGTCGCAGCGCGGCACGATTCAGGTGCCGGGCGTTGCTGGTGGCGGCAACTGGAACGGCGCTGCAGTCGACCCCGAAACCGGCATGTTATACGTCAGCACCATTCGCCTGCCATTCGTCGTCAGCCTGCGCAAGCCGCAGTCGTGGGAGTCCACCTACGATTTCATCGGCCAACCCGCGTATTTGCCGGGGCCGCGCGGCCTGCCGCTGCTCAAGCCGCCGTTCGGCAGCATCGTGGCCATCGACATGAACACGGGCGATCACCGTTTTCGGATTCCCGTTGGCCGCAGCGAGGCGATGGGACCGATCCAAAAACTGGGGATCCATGAACGGCTCGGATTGCCCAACCGCAGTTGGGTGCTTGTAACCAAGACGGTGATGATCGTCGTGCAGGCGGGATATTTCGGTCCGTCCCGCTTCGTCCCGGGACTTAATTTGCCGATCCGGGACTTGCACAATCTCGATCCCCATTTGTGGGTCTACGATAAGGCCAGCGGCGAGATGCTCGCCGAGATCGCGCTGCCCGCCAACGCGGCCGGCGCGCCGATCAGCTACATGGCCGGTGGCAAGCAATATGTCGCCTTTCCAGTCGGTGGCGGCCCGCTGGTCGAGGAACTCATTGCGCTTTCGCTTTGATCAAGTCACATGATGGGCCTAGTGCTCATCCTGCAGCGGATCGCGCGCTGGGCATGACCCAGCCGCGTAGAACGTGGGTCGTCTCCTCGTCCATCGGGAAGAAACTCTCGATACGAAGCTCCTGCAGTGTGATGTCCTGCGGAATCCCGAGTGTCGCGATGGTCGTGAACAGCTTCAGGTCGATATTGCCTTTGCGAAAGTGCATCGGGAGGACGGGCGCGAGCGCCAATTCCGCCGGCGGCGTCTCGACCGCTGCGCTGACGCCCTGATAGGCGAGCAGCCTTTTCAGAAGACCGGCCGTCTCCGCCGTGCCGTCCGCTTCGGCGTCGGCCAGCACGCTGCGGATGAAATAGCCGACCACCTCGGTCCAGTTCACCAGATAGGGCCGTAACACGTTCGGCGCGACCAGGGCGTCGGCCAGATTGACTGCAGCGCCGGGTGCCAGCGGGCCGACGAGGAATTCGACCAGCCGTATCGCGCCGGAATTGCTTTGCAGCAGATTCCAGTGCCGATCGACCGCGACGGCGGGAAACGGCTCTTGCTGCGCCAGCATGAAATCGAGCGCGCTGCGAACCTGGCTCAGCTCGGGAGCGGCCAGGTCGGTCTGCCGCCAGACCGGGGCAAAGCCGGCCGCGATCAACAGCGCGTTGTGCTGGCGCAGCGGCACGTCGAGCGCGATCGCCAGCCGGATCACCATGTCCCGGCTCGGAGCGGCGCGCGCCAGTTCAAGGAAACTCAGATGGCGTTGCGAGATGTTCGCCCGCCCGGCCAGATCGAGCTGGGATATTCCCCTGAGCCGGCGCCATCGGCGCAAGCTGGCCGCAAAGCCTTGTTGCCGCAACATGAATACCTGCCACGTAGTTGCCGGGACGGCGCGGATCGGCAACATGGCACAGCTGCGAGCTTGGCAACACGGGGAATCGGGATGGGCGAGTGGGTCGGCGTCTCGATCGCGTTGCTGTCGAGCTGCCTCGGCGGCACGGCGGCGGCCATCACCCGCTATCTCGTCACCGGCGCCGATCCGATTTCACTTGCGATCCTGCGCTGGGGCATCGGCTTTCTCTGCGTGCTGCCGGCGGTGCTTGTCCTGAAGGTGCGATGGCCGCCCCGGCGGGACTGGCCCGCCGTTGCCTCGCTCGGGGTTTGCTTCTTCGGGCTGTTCTTCATCCTCTATAACATGGCGATCGGCTTTACGACCGCGGCGCGCGCGTCACTTGCGCTGGCGACACTGCCGCTGCACACCATGGTGGTGGCGGCGCTGCTCGGCGTCGAGCCACTGACACTGCGGAAATCCACCGGCGTCGGCGTGGCCGTGCTTGGCGTGATGGCGGCGCTTGCTACGGGGCTGGCGGCGGCGCCTGATGGCGCATGGCGCGGCGAGCTCATCATGACCGCGGCCGTATTTTGCATGGCGTTCTACAACGTGCTGTCGCGTCCGTTCATGCAGCGATCGAGCGCGCTGGGCTTTCTCGCCGTCGGCATGGGAGCCGGCGCGGCGGCGCTGGTCCTGGTCGGCCTGTTCACCGGCAGCATCGCGGCGCTGAAGAGTCTTGGCGCCTCGCAATGGATCGCCGGCGTCTATCTCGGCGTCGGCGGCGGCGCGGCTGCCTTCATCCTGTGGGTACTGGCGCTCGAGCGGGCGACGCCGACCCGAGTCGCGACCACCATGACCGTCAACCCGATCGCGGCGGCGCTGCTGGCGACGCAATTGGTCGGTGAGCCGATCACGCCAAATCTCGTGTTCGGGCTGGTCGCCGTGTTTACCGGAATATGGATCGCGACCACCGAGATCAAAAAGCCGTAACCAGCGGTCGTTGTTCAACCCACTGTAGTACTGTGCCCCCACTATCGAGCCGGATTCTTTCGGCGTGGTGAATGGCGGAGAAGCAACGTGAAGCGAACAAGAAACGTGAAACGAATAATCGGTCTTGCGGCGGTGCTGTTGTCGGGGGGTCTGTCGGTAGCTGGCGGACATGCGCAATCCGGCGTCGAAAAGCTTTACATCCTCAATTGCGGCGAAGGGGTCGCCGGCGACATTTCGCGGTGGTCGCCGGGCGTCAACGTAGGCAAGTCGATGGGCTTCGTCGACAATTGCTATCTGATCAAGCACGCCCGGGGCTGGTTCCTGTGGGACACGGGAATCCCGGACGCAGTTGCCGCGATGCCGAACGGCCTGCCACCGGCGGATCCGAAAGCAGTGTATTGGCACCGGCCCAAGACGTTGGCCTCCCAGCTCGACCAGATCGGGGTCAAGCCATCCGACATCACGGCGATGGCGGTTTCGCATACCCATCCCGATCACATCGGCAATGTCGAAATGTTTCCGACCGCGATGCTGTACGTGCAGAAGGCCGAATATGAGTGGCCCGGCGCCAACAATCAGCCTCGCTTCAAGCCCGAGCATCCAGTCACCTTGTTGGAAGGCGATCGCGACGTGTTCGGCGACGGCAGCCTGACGATCCTGTCAACACCCGGGCACACGCCCGGCCACCAATCCCTGCTGGTGAAGCTGCCCAAGACGGGCGAGATCATCCTCACCGGCGATGCCGTCCATTTCAAGAGCAACTGGGACAACCGCGGCGTGCCTGCGCTTAATTTCAGCAAAGAACAGACGCTGGCCTCCATGCAGAAGCTTTCGGATGTGCTGACGAAGGAGAAGGCGCAGCTCTGGATCAACCACGACAAGGCCCAGCGCGACGGGCTCAAGCTGGCGCCGGAGTATTACGACTGAGCGGTCGTGCAGGAAACGGCGGGAAACAATTTAAGGCATGGTGTGGGGAGAGCGAAAGAAATCGAACTCCGATGTTGACATCGCGGTGCAGAAATTGGCGTAATCCTTTCGCTTTTCATTGTTTCTTCATTTTGGCTTTCAGGTGATCCATGCTTCGCCGAGCCCTGGTTGCAAGTCTTGCCATGAGCCTGGCAAGCCTACCCGCAGCGTCCCTGGCCTACGACATCAAGCCGAAGACTGCCGAGTCCGCGTTCGCGGCAAGAATGCGCCCGGACATTCTGGGTATCTCCATGGACTCCACGGCAGAATCCGCGTTGGCCATCTTTCAATCGGCTTTCAAGGGGCGCGTCGATACCAAGACCGACATCCAGCGGCAGAAATTTGGCATCAATGCCGTCAGTTATATCGCCGCGTTGACTTTTGATTTTCCCTCTGCCCCGAAACAGACCGGCGAGGTGCTTTCGAGCAGCTTCTCCTCGCCCGCGAGCGCAAATCGCGCTTATTTCATCGCCCGAAACCTGACGTTCGCGCAAGACCAGCAGCCGTCCAAGACCGAGATGATAAAACAGGTCATGGACAAATATGGCGCGCCAACCATCGTCGGGGATCAGCACCTCTATTACATTTATCGCGCGGGCAGGATCGTATCCGTAGGCGCGAAGTATAAGGGAACGACGACGCTTGACGCGATCGACCGGCCGCTCGAGCCGAGAGCTGCGATCAAGCTTAACGGCCCCAATGGCCAGGGCAGCTGCGTGGCGGTCGTGAAACGTCTGCAGACCAAGGAAAGAACGCTGAGCGCGATGCTGGATGAGGCGAAGGGGGCCAACTGCGACGGCGCCCTAAGCGTGCAGCTGACGCCGGGCATTGCGCCGGACCGGGTTGGCAATGCACAATTCACTCTGTTGGATTTTAAGCGCATCGTCAGCGCGGCCGCGATCGACGACGATGCGCTTGCTGCGGAAAAGAACGAGCGGAATCCGACGCCGCAGGGCAACATACCCAAACTCTAGCCCATATGGGTCAGCCGTTATGCGGATAAGTGCCATCGCGTCCGTTCGCTGCGCTGCATCGTTTTGTCGGCTGACGGTGATAAGGCGAACTCGGGCAGTCAGTCCGTTCGGCCATCGAAGAGTTCACGGCCTAGATCGCCGCGATCGCCTCGATCTCAATGAGAAAGTCCGGACCATACAGTCTGGAGACTTCCACCAGCGTCACCGCCGGCGCGGCCGGCGGCGTCACCGAGGCGAAGAAGCGGTTGCGCGCTTCGCGGTAGGTTCCGAGATTATCCATATCGGTGAGGAACACGGTCAGCTTGACCAGATGGGCGGCCGTGCATCTGCTGGCGCGCAGCGCAATCGTGAGATTGTCGAACACCTGCGCGGCCTGCGTGGCGAAATCGCCTTTGCCGACGACGTTGCCGTCGCCGTCGAGCGCGGTCTGGCCGGCAATGAAGATGATGCGGCCGGCGCTCACTTCGACGATTTGCGAATAGCCGGGCGGGGTGCCGAGTTCGGGCGGATTGATACGGGTAATCGACGGCGCTGTCATGGCAAGGGTTCCTGGAGCATCGTGTGGACCCAAAGGGCCGCGCTTGCGCAAAGCGGGTACCGGTTTTCCCTCGCGACAAACGCGGAACGCGTTTGCGCGGAGATCATGCTCAAACAATAAACGAGAGGAGGGTCTATCGCTGCGGCACGGAAACCTGCGGCGGCCCCTGGCCTTGGGTCTTCCGCGGATTCAGTGTGCCCGCATAGAAAGAAACTCCCCAGACCAGGATCAGGCCGATCAGATAGACCGCATAGACTTGCGGCGGCTTGGTTGCCCACTGCACCAGATCCCTAAAGTTTGACGGCGGGCCGGGGTCGTTTTCCATCGCGCCGTTGTGCGCGAAATGGCGCGCGAAGGGAAGGGGGCAATCCGTCAGATTTTCGGCGGCTCCTCGCGCAGCAGGAACAGCGCCGCGAGCGCGGCGAGACTGAGCGCGGAGGAGACGATCAGGACGCGGCTTCCCATCACGTCGATCAGAAGGCCGAACGCGAGCGGGGCTGCGGCTTGCGCCATCCGCGCCGGCGCGCCGATCAGGCCAAGCCGATAGGCATAGTTTTGGGGCCGAAGATCGCGAGCGGCACGGTGCCGCGCGCGATGGTCAAAATGCCGTTGCCGGCGCCGTGGAAGATCGCGAACACGCTTGCCGCGCCGCCGCCCGCGACCGCGACGATGACGGCACCAAGCGGGTGCGTCAGGCAGGCTAGTCTGGTCGATACCAGCGGGTGATAGCGGCTCAAGAAACCTGCTTCAAAAATGCGGGCGACCACCTGCGCCGGGCCGATCAGCGCGCCGGCCGCCACCGCCTGCAGCGGCGTGGCGCCGGCGGCTTCCAGGATGCGCGGGAAGTGCGCCGCCATCGCGCCGGTGACGCGTCCAGGCCGCGGCAAAGGTAAAGGCGAGCAGGATCATGGTGCGATCGATCGGGATCTGCGGCTTGACCGAGTTCTCCGCCGCCGCCTTTCCGTCTTTCACCGAAGGCAGCATCAAGAAATTGATCGGCAGGCCGATCAGGAGATGCGCGGCCGCCCAGGCAAAGCAGGTGTCGCGCCAGCCGATCCGCTCGAGGCCGAGCGCCGTCAGCGGCCAGCCGACGGTGCGAGGCAAAGCCCGCGATCAGCGTGATGCCGGTGATCGCGGAGCGCGCGGCCTCGCCATAGATGCGCCCGAGCGCGCCGAACGCCGCGTCGTAGAGGCCATATCCCATGCCGATGCCGAGCAGCAGCCAGGCTGCGATCAGGACCGGAATCGAGTGGGTGACGCCGAGCAGCGCGAGCCCGGCCGCGAGCGTCAGGTTGGAGATCGACAGCACCGACCTGCCGCCGACCAGGTCGATCTGGCGGCCGACGCGCGGGCCGAGCACGGCCGAAATCACCAGCGACGCCGAGAAGGCGGCAAAGATCCAGTTCGAGGAAACCCCGAGGTCGTGCGCGATCGGATCGGCGAGGATCGCCGGCAGATAATAGCTGGAGGCCCAGGCCAGCGTCTGGGTGGTGCCGAGCGCCAGGATGATCGGATATTGACGCCCGCTCACCGCTCGCGAACCATTATTATTGCTTGCTGCACCCGCACCCGGCCTTGTCATCCAGCTTCGCATTTGCATCCGCCACGCAACAGGCGTCAACCGCCGATATTGCGGGGCCACCGCAGCAATTATTCGGCATCTGCCGCGGCCGATCGATTGCAGACGCCGGTTTCCGGCAGCACCAGTTCGACCCGCTCGGCGGCCTCGCGATCGCCGGCGAGTTCGGCCGCGATCGAGCGGACCTGCTCATATCCTGTGATCATCAGGAAGGTCGGCGCGCGCCCGTAGGACTTCATGCCGGCGAAATAGAAACCGGGCTCGGGCTGCGCCAGTTCGCGCGCGCCGTGCGGACGCACGGTGCCGCAGCTATGTTCGTTCGGGTCGATCAGCGGGGCAAGCGCTGTGGGGCATTCGATGGCGGGGTCGAGCTGCGATCCGAAGTTCGCGCACAAAATCCAGATCGGGGCGGAAGCCCGTTGCGACGACAAGCTCGTCGACGATGACGTTGCGGCCGCAACAGGCGGCGCCGGCGCCGACGATGAGGCGAGGGCCGTCCGGCGTCGAGGTGCGAAACGCGGAACTCGGGCTCGACCTGGATGCGGCCCGCCGCCACCAATGCGGCGAAGGCCGCGCCGAGTTCGCCGCGGGCGGCGAGCTTGTCATTGGCGCCGCCGCCAAAGGCCTTGGCGGGATCATTGCCGCGCAGCAGCCAGACTGGCCTCGTTTCCGGCGCTTGCTCCGCAAGCCGCGCGAGATCGGTGAGGGTGCCTATGGCCGAATGTCCCGCGCCCAGCACCGCCACCGTCTTGCCGGCATAGCGCGCGCGGTCTTTTCCCAGCACGTCCGGCATCCCGTAGGCGATCCTGCCGGCGGCTTGGGTCTCGCCGATCGCGCGCAGTCCATTGGCGCCGGCCGGATTTGGCGACTGCCAGGTGCCCGACGCGTCGATGACGGCATCCGCCCTCACGAGCTTGGGGCCTTGGCCGTTCTGGTAGCGGATTTCGAACGGCGCGGCTTCGCGGCCTTTGCTCTTGAGCTTGTCGAAGCCGGCACGGCTGATGTCGGTGACGCGGCTTGAAGTGTGAATATGGGCCGCGAGCGCGGTCTTGGTCGCGAGCGGCTCAAGATAGCGTTCATACCAGTTCCGCGCCGGTCGGATATTGATCGGGCTCGGGAGAATTCCAGCCGGTTTTCGCGAGCAGGCGTTCCGCGGCGCGATCGATGTTGTATTGCCAGGGCGAGAACAGCTGGACATGGCCCCATTCGCGGACCGAGTGCGCGACGCTGTCGCCGGCCTCAAGCACGATCGGCGTCAACCCCCGCTCCAACAGATGGGCTGCGGCGGCGAGACCGACCGGTCCGGCTCCGACGATGGCGACGGTTTTTGCTTCAGCCATGGCATCCTCCCATAAAACTAGAATGATCGAAATTAGAGCGAAACAAGCTATGCTGCCTTGGTGTCCTCGGCTTCGGCGGATCGGTGCAGCACTCGGCGACCAGAAAATCCACCAGACCTCGCATCACATCGTAATTGGCGTGACACACGAGCGTCGTCGCATCGCGGACCTGATTGACGAGGCCGACCACGATCAGTGTCTTGAGGTGATGGGACAACGTCGACGGCGCGATCTTCAACTTGTCCTGCAGGCGGCCGACCGCAAGTCCGGCGTCGCCCGCGCGCACCAGTGCGCGATAGATCTTGAGCCGGGTAGGATTACCCAGCGCTTCGAGATGAGCGGCGGCGTCGTCGAGTTTCATGCCGGCAACCTCTCACGCCCGGGCGGCATTGTCAATGGTATTTCTAGAATTATCGAAATAATGATTGGCTCAAGGCAGTTCTGCCTCGACGCACCAGCGGATGCCAGAGCAGCGCGCGGACGATGAGGGGAATTGCGATCGCTGCCGGCAACAGCCAATAGGCAACGGGAGGAAGCTCCTTCCAGAGCGGCAGGCTCTTGCCGTTGTCCACGTAAAACGCGATCAACAGCAACATGTAGGATGTTCCCATCCCGGTGATGTGCAGCCTGACCCAATGGCGCCAGCGGCGCCGTCTGGCCTCGCGGCCCAAACAGGCCGCTGCAAATGACAAAGCTGCCAGGATGAACAGGTGGTAGTCGTGAGCCCAGCGCACCGCGGCCAGGCTCGCCGCAGTCAGGAACACCCCGGCCAAGCACCAGAAATAGATCGTCCCGTTGCGGGGATGGCGGCCTGCGCATTTCTGGCTGAGCATCGCAATTGCGCCGGTGACGACGCAGGCGAGCCCGAGCAGGACGTGGACGCCGACGATGGTGAGAAACACCGGATTGGTGGACGGAATTTCGATCCCGGCGATATCGGTGATTCCATCGGTCATATGAATTTGGCTCTGTGCGGTGCCACCTGGGAAGCCGTCGGCCTTCGCAGCATAACAGAGCGGACTGGCAGTGGACGGTCGCCCCGTCGCGTTGACATGAGGATATCATATCGATAAGTCTGGATATATGGAATCTGAAGACGCCATCCTCGCCCTTGCGGCGCTCGCCCAGCCGACCCGGCTGGAGGCTTTCCGGCTGTTGGTGAAGCACGAGCCGGAAGGGCTCGCGGCCGGCGACATCGCGCGGGCGCTGGCGGTGCCGCAAAATACCATGTCGTCGCATCTTTCGATCCTGTCGCGCGCCGGACTGGTCTCGGCGCAGCGCTTCAGCCGCTCGATCGTCTATCGGGCCGATCTGGAGCAACTCCAGACCCTCATGCTCTACATGCTGAGGGATTGTTGCGACGGGCGGCCCGAAATATGCGCGCCGCTTGTCAAGAGCCTCACCCCCTGCTGTGCCCCGAAACCGAGGAGAAAGGCCCATGTCTGAGCGTATCTACAATGTTCTCTTCCTGTGCACCGGCAACAGCGCGCGTTCGATCCTGGCGGAATCGATCCTGCGCAAGGACGGCCGGCAGCATTTCCGCAGTTTCTCCGCCGGCAGCCAGCCGAAGGGAGCCGTGAATCCGTTTGCGATCAAGGTGCTCAAGAGCCTCGACTATCCCACCAACGATTTGCGCTCGAAAAGCTGGGAGGAATTCGCCCGCCCTGATGCGCCTGTGATGGATTTCGTTTTCACGGTCTGCGACAACGCTGCGGGCGAAACATGTCCGGTTTGGCCTGGCCAGCCGATGACGGCGCATTGGGGCATTGAAGACCCGGCCGAGGTGAAGGGCACCGACATCGAGAAGGAAGCGGCGTTCGTCGCCGCATTCCGGTACTTGAAGAATCGCATTGGGGTCTTCGTCAGCCTGCCGCTGCGTCAGATCGACAGGCTTTCGCTGGGCACCAAGCTTCGCGAGATCGGCCGCCTCGACGGGGCGACCTTCCCCAATCCGAAGGCCGGGTGATGGATACGTTCGACCTCTCGCGGCGCCTGGCGGCGGAAGCGCTCGGAACCGGAATCCTCGTCGCCACCGTGGTCGGCTCTGGAATCATGGCCGAGAACCTGACCAAGGACGTCGCGCTGGCCCTTCTCTGCAATACGTTGCCGACCGGCGCGATACTGGTCGTCCTGATCACCGTCTTAGGACCGATCTCCGGCGCCCATTTCAATCCGGCCGTCACGCTGGTCTTCACCGGGAAGCGGGAGTTGCCCGTGCACGAGGCCGTTCTCTACGTGGTTGCCCAGATCGCGGGCGGGATTGCAGGCACCATGGCCGCGCATCTGATGTTCGCCTTGCCCGTCATCGACTTTTCCATGAAGGCTCGGACCGGCGGGGCGCAATGGTTCGCCGAGGCCGTCGCCGCCTTCGGCCTGGTTGCGACCATCCTCGCCGGCATCCGCTTTCAGCGCACCGCGGTGCCATGGCTGGTCGGTCTCTACATCACGGCTGCCTATTGGTTCACCGCCTCGACTTCCTTCGCCAATCCGGCGGTTGCGATCGCGCGCTCTTTGACAAACACGTTTTCCGGCATCCGTCCCGTGGACCTTCCCGGCTTCATTCTCGCCGAGCTCTGCGGCGCTTTCGTCGGGATGCTTTTGATGAATTGGCTGCTCGGACGCCCCGAGGTGCGCGGTCCGGTCCGCATCGCGGAGACATCACAATGAGCGTCACGATCTACCACAATCCCGACTGCGGCACTTCTCGCAACACGCTTGCCATGATCCGACAAAGCGGCGTAGACCCGACGATCATCGAGTATCTCAAGACGCCGCCCTCGCGCGAAAGGCTCAAGGAGCTGATCTCGAAGATGGGGATACCCGTGCGTGCTCTGCTTCGTGAAAAGGGAACGCCCTACAAGGAACTCGGCCTCGATCATCCCAAGTGGACCGACGAACAGCTCATTGATCAGATGCTCGCGCATCCGATCCTGATCAACCGGCCGATCGTCGTCACGCCGAAAGGCGTCAAGCTTTGCCGGCCGTCGGAGGTTGTGCTCGATATCCTGCCGAACCCGAACATTGGACGGTTTGTGAAGGAAGACGGCGAGATTATCGGCATTCCCCCGGAGCCAAAACCCGAACTGAACGGATAAAAGGCCCAGCGATCCATTTTGCTCACTTAGAGCATGATCCGGAAAAGTGGGTACCGGTTTTCCGAAAAGATCATGCTCAATCAAAAACCTAGAGCGCGATGGTGATTCAACCTGATCCCATCGCGCTCTAGCGCCCGGAGGGCGTTGCCGCCCGGGCGCGTTCCGCCGGAAGAGATCTTCGATCTCAGGCACTGTAGTCGAAAGGCTTGAAGCTCAGATGCTTCACGCCCTCCGGGGCATCGGCGATCTTGCGGATATCGCCCCAGGTCTGCTTGTAGTTCGGAATGATCAGCTCGTTCACGCCAGGCGACACGACGTTGCCTTGAACGCCGTTCGGATTGGCGAACAGCATGAAGGTCTGCTTTCGCTTTGCGGTCGGCGTCGGATAGACCATCGCTTGGGTTGATCCGTTGTCGTTATAAACCTCGACGAGGTCGCCCTGCTTGACTTTCAGCTCGGCCATATCGTCGGGATGCATTTGGATGTAGGGATACGGCATGCGGTCCATGACAAACTCGTTGTCCTGATCGAGATAGGCGTTCTGCCAAGTGATGTTGGCGCGGCCGTTGTTGACCAGATACGGCCACTTCTTGCGTTCTTCTTCCTTGCCGGGCGCTTGAAGACCGCGCCATTGGGCTGGCAAGAACGTCGCCTTGCCGTCCTTGGAATTGAACTTGCCGTCGGCAAACAGCCGTTTGGTTCCGATGATCTTGCCATCCTTGAAATCGGTTGCAGGCTCTTGGAATCCGTTGGTTCCCATCGCCCGCAGACGTTCGTAGGTGACAAACTCGCCGCCCTTTTCATGGCCGTGATACCCGTCCATGAACGCGTCCTCTTCGGTCTTCCAGTCGAATCCTTTGAACTTGTCTGCATATGGTCCGTTGCCCTGGTTGCGCAGCACACGTTCGATGTTGTTGGCGATACGAGCCGCGATGAGACTGTCGGGCATCGCCTGCCCCGGCGGGTCCATGTAACGTTCGGTCAGACGCATGCGCCGCTCACCGTTCATCGACGTGAGATTGGCCTCCCCTGACGTCGCTGCCGGCAGCCAAACATGGCAGGCTTGACCGATCTTGGTCGGGACGATATCGACATCGACCGCGAACAGGCCGCCTTGCTTGATCGCGGCCATGACAGCTTTCACCAAGCCGTCACGGTCGCCGTAGGGTACCGACATCATCGCATCCTTCACGATGTCGGTGCGCTTCTTGTAAGCCTGCTTGAACTTGAAGGCATTGAGCGTGGTCTTGTAGTGGTCGCATCCCCAGATGTGATGCACGCCACCTTTGCCCTCGATCAGGAGCTGATCCACGTAAGCCGCGGGACGTCCGACATGCGCGTCGGATGGCCGCGAATAGCCTTCCTGATGTCCGCCCATGCGAACGCAGCCGCCGCCAGGACGTCCGATGTTGCCGGTAGCCAATGCCACGTTTACCAGGGCGGCATTGGTGCGGTAGTTGTCATTGCCCCAGATCAGGCCTTTCTCATAGGCGAACATCGTTCGCCGCCGCGTGTTGCCTTCCTTGGGCTGCGCAATCCACTCCGCGGATTGGCGGATCTGGTCGGGGGTAAGACCGGTGATTCGTGCTGCTTCGTCGAAGCTGACGTTGTTGGCCGCACGTGCGTTGTCGAAGTTCTTGGTGGAGGCGTCGATGAAAGCCTTGTCGATCCAGCCCTTGTCGGCGATGTAGGTCAGCCAAGCATTGAAAAGCATCAGGTCAGAGCCGGAGTTGACGGCAAGATGCATCACGCCGTCCTTGCCGGCTTCGATCTCGCAAGCGTTGACGGTGACCGTTCGACGCGGATCAACGATGATGATTTGTCCGCGCGCGACCGGCTCCGAGCCGAACTCGGCTTTTTTCTTTTCCATCGACGTGCCGCGGAGATTTGGCACCCAATGGTTCAGGAAATAGTTGGTCTGGGTTTCGAGCGCGTTAGTGCCGACCGCAACGATGGTGTCCGCGAGTTCGGCATCTTCGTAGCAATTGTTGAGCTCGCCCACGCCCATATCGCGCGTGGCGTGAACCTCGGAATTATAGGCCGGCCGGTTGTGGATGCGGATGTTCTTGACCTTCATGGCCCCGAAATACAGCTTTCCCGTACCCCAGGTGTTTTCATAGCCGCCGCCGGCGCCGCCATGATCGAAGGCCGAAACGAACAGGCCGTCCTCGCCCATGTCGTCGATGACCCCGACAGTCACGCGCGCGACGAGATCGAGCGCGTCGTCCCAGCTGGTCGGCTGCATTTGCCCGTAGCGCCAAACCATCGGGTCGGTCAGGCGCTGCAGCTGCGTGTTGCGCTGCTGCGAGTAGCTCATCTCGGCAATGCGCGCGCCGCGCACGGAGCCGAGACCGGAGTTTACCACGCAATCCTTGTCGGGCTTGACGACGAGATGAACGTCCTCGCCGTTCTGCCGCACAATGTTATACATCGAAGGCGCATACCATGCAGCCGTCTCGGCGGGCTGCTGCTTGCTTAGATCAACGCCGAACTTGTTCTCGTCGGCGGCCATTCCGCCCTGCTTGTTGGTCGGCCAGGTGTACGCCTTGTAGCCGCAGCCAACGATGCAGTAGTGGCAGGTGACGTTGAACTCCTTGGCTTCCTTGGGGACGATTGGAAGGCGGTCGATCTGACGCTTGTAAGCCATGACAATTTCTCCTTACAACACGTTGGACAGGCGGCCGTACAAAAGCTCATCCACGCCTTCGGCATAGATGTCGCCCTTGTCGTCGACGCGCAGCACGTATTGCGGAAGATTTTGCGTAGCTTGTCCCCACACCTGTTGGCCGCCAGCTTCACAGTCGAAGCGCGAATAGTGCCCGGGACAGTTCATGGTCCCGTCGGCGGCGTGATAGTTGAGGGGAAACCCTTTGTGCGGACACGTGGTGGAGAAGCCGACCACGTCGCCGTCGGCGCCGACGCCGCCCGGCACCTTCTTGCCGAGCTTCAACAGGACCCCCGGCGCGCTTTGGTCAGGATACGAAACGTTGAGCGGCTCGTTGTTTTTGAGCTCGGTGACGTTGGCTAGACGATTGGCGGGATACTCGACCCGCGCCGCCGCGGGTGCGGCCTTGACGGGGACGGGTGCGATTGATGTGACGGCGACGCCGGCGGCGGCAAGGCCGGCCCCGCTCATGAACTTTCGGCGGCCGACATCAACCATACGATCGCAGCGCGACATGGCAAGAACTCCTCGGGTACGCCAGTACGCCTACTGGCGGGGCTTCCTCCGGACGACCGGTACGCCTACCGGCCGGAGCGCTCGCATTCTTGAAACTGTCGCACGCGTGTTAAAGAACCATCATGCGGCATGTCGAGACGTCTCGACATATCCAATAATCGAAACGTTGTGGCTTGTCGACGATCCTTTGGGCTAAAAGGCGGTGGAATCGATGTTAAGGATTGAGGACGTTTCGATGCGGAAATCCATGCTCGCGGTCGCGAGCCACGCCAACGCCGTTCCGACCGGCGGTTCACTTTCGGAGGCTCATGCGATCTCGGCACTTTCGGCTCTCGCCCAACCTACGCGCCTCGCGATCTTTCGATTGCTGGTAAAGCATGAGCCGATCGGCGTCACGGCCGGCGTGATCGCGGAAACGATCGGCGCTCCCCATAATTCCCTTTCGACGCACCTGGCGATCCTTGTGCGTGCCGGGCTACTGCGCAGTTCGCGCGAGGGCCGCACGATCATCTACCGCTCCGACGTCGAAGGCGTCCGCTCGGTGATCGCGTTCCTCGTCAACGACTGCTGCGACGGACATCCAGAGCTCTGCAACCTGGTCGCGGCCGACGCCGCCGCGTGCTGCGCAACGCCTCCTGCAAAGGGCGGTTCGCGCAACAAGAAGATCGCCGTCTCCAAGCGCAAGAGCTGATGCGGGGCAAATCGCGAATAGCGCACCACAGCAACGCCTGTCTGCGCTCGACAGCCATCGTCAACTGGCGGGGATTCAATCCTGACCAATTGGGTGCGCGAGGTCATCAGACCGGAAAAATGACGGAAGCCGCCGATCTTCCACCCCGCGCGATTGCACGGCATAATGGCGTATGGAACTGATTTCCCGCTTCGACCTGATGAGCTGGCTGGTCGGCCAGGGGCTCACAGGCCTTCCCGAAAACGAATTGATCCGCGGCTTCTGCGAGCGCTGCCGGGCCGGCGGGCTCGATCTGTCGCGGGTCCTCGTCTTCATCGATACGCTGCACCCGATCTATGAGGGGCGCGGCTTCCGCTGGAACGACGTCGAAACCAACGAGGCCGACAGCTTTGAATATGGTTCGAGCGGTCAGGGCGAGGCGTCGCGGAACTGGCGCCGTTCCGTGTTCCACCACATGCTCGAAAACGGCCATGACGAATTCATCGTCGACCTCGCCGATGGCGCCTCGCTTGAGTTCGCTCAGATCGGCGACCTCGCCGACAGGGGGCACCGGCATCTCTTGGCCTTTGTGCACCGCTTCGGCGAGGCCGGCACGCTCGGCCAGATGGACTGCTTCTATTCCTATTGGGTGACCCGCCGCGATCACGGCTTCAGCGAGCGGGAAATGTCGGCGCTGCGCGACCTCGTGCCGGTATTGGGACTTGCGATCAAGTCGGCCCAGCAGGTCGATATCGCGCGCACGCTGGGGCGGGTCTATCTCGGGCGCGATGCGTCCGAGAAGGTGTTGCGCGGGCGCATCTCGCGCGGCGTGACCGAGCGCATCAGCGCGGTGCTGTGGTTTTCCGATCTGCGCGGCTCGACCGCGATCTCGGAAAGCATCGCTCCTGACGAGATCATTCCGTTTCTCAACGACTATGCGGAAGCTTCCATCGAGGCCATCCACGAGGCCGGCGGCGACGTCTTGAAGCTGATCGGCGACGGCGTGCTCGCGATGTTCACCGGCGAAGACATGACGGGGGCGCGGCGGGCGGCGCTATCCGCCGAACACCGCTTCAGGCTCAACATGAAGTCGCTCAACAAGCGGCGCTCCGAGGCCGGCCGGCCGATCACCTCGGCCTATGTCGGGTTGCATGTCGGCGAGGTGTTTTACGGCAATATCGGCAGCGAGGACCGGCTCGATTTCACCGTGGTCGGCCCTGCGGTCAACGAGGTCAGCCGCATCGCATCGATGTGCCGCTCGGTCGATCGCGCAACGCTGGTGTCGTCGGAGTTTCGTGCCGACCTCGATAGCGCTGGTCGGCGCTACCTGGTCTCGACCGGACGCTACGCGCTGCGCGGCATCGGCCGCGCCCAGGATCTGTATACGCTCGATCCGGATGTTGCCGCCAATGAAGCGATGAGGGGAAGTTACGAGCGCTATCTGGCGAGTTAGGGCGCGGAGTCATTTCGCTGACACGCGCCAAATTCCGATCGCTGCGAGTTTGACGAACGCCGGATAGTTCGCCGCGAGTTTGTCATATCGGGTCGCGACACGCCGACATTGCTTGATAGCGATCCATTCATGGTCAGAGAGTTCGTCGCGCATGCTTGGAGGCCCCGATTCGCAGCATGTACCACGTCCACCGCGGTGCGATCGACCTGCAAAGGCTCGTGGCGGCGCCGCTAAGGCTCCGAAATTACTCCCGCTTTCGGCTGCATAACCGACATGGCTGGATTTGCCGCTCGCTCGACCCGATCGCGAATGACGCGTTTGAGGCATGCTGACCGCGACTATACTGATTAATTTTAATTGTCCCGGCGAAACAATTGCGGCGATAAATCGTGGCGCGTCGCCAAGCGGGCCGGAGATCAAATCGTCGGCATTGATCCATATCAAAGATTTCTACGATCAAGTGCAAAAGAGTTAGTTATGTTTTATCGTCACTGTTTCCGGGCGGCTGTTGCGGCCTTGTCGTTTGCAGTAATTCCGGCCCAGAACAATCGCGCCAGCGCGGCTGAGTTGAACGCTATTCCCGTCAAAGCGCCGCCGGTTGCCGATGTGCCGTTCTTTTCCGTAAACGACAACTATCTGACATACTCCTATCTTCCCGAAGGCGCCGATCCGGGCGTGCTTGGCAAAACGGAAAAGCAGCTTTACTCGTTCAGTCATTTCGACGTGTGGGCTTACGGCACGAACTTCGCCAACTTCCAGCTAGTCAAGTCGGACCATAGCGATCCCGCCGCTCCCTGTGGCAACTACCGCGCCCCATTGAATGGGTGCGCCGGCGCGACGGAATTGCTGGGCCAGATCCGCAGCACATTCGACTGGAATGAGACTTTCAACACGCACGCCTTTGCAATGGGGCCGCTGCATAGTGTCTCGTTCGAGGTTGGCGCCGATGCCACGACGAAAGACAACTTCCAGGCGCCAAGCAGGAGAGACGTAGTTGCCGGTCTGCAGTTTGCATTCGCCTTGCCTTACAAGGGCTACTTCAATGTAGCTCCACTGTTTTATCAGGAGTGGAATCACAACTCGTTCTTGACGCCTGGATTCACCGCGCCATACCCCGGTATTCCGGATGGGAATACACATTACAACCCGACTTGGGCGGTCGAGATCAACTACTACATGGACCTAGGCTTCCTGCCGCCAAGTTTGCGGTATTTTTCCGTCAGCGGTCGCGCCGGCTTCTACGGGCCGAAAGGAACGGGCGCAGCTCCCGGCGTCGTCGCTTCCTATTACGAGACCAAGACCGAAATCAAAACCGAACCAATCCGGCTGACGTTCGACGCCAGCAAAGCACTCTGGGGGCAGAAGTATTCTCAATTGGTTCAGGTATTTGTTGCCTATCGCTACTGGGAGAACATGTTCGGGCACGATAACAGCGATCCGGCGAACCGGGTTTGTTTTACTGCTGGCGTAAACAACGGGAGCTGCGTCGAAAAATCGGTGTACTCTGGTGTCACGGTCAAGTTCTGATCCGCCCTCGTTCCGACCTCACAGTTTTGACCCAGGTCAACGCGTTGGCCGCGACCCCGTTGCAGCATCAAAATGAAACGGAAGGGACGCGCATGTACAAGCATATTCTACTTCCGACCGACGGTTCGGATATGTCGAAGGCGGCGATGAAGCACGGGATTACGCTCGCCAGGTCCGTTGGCGCCGAGGTGACCGCGATCGTGGTTTCGACGCCGCTGCATTCGCTGGTGGTCGATCCCAATGCCGTCTCCAAGGCGCTGGAACAATACAAGGCGCTGGTCGCCGAACAGACCGCGAAATATCTCGACAACGTGCGAAACGATGCGCAAGAAGCGGGCGTCAGTTGCAACGTGCTGTGCGTCGAGCACGACAAGCCGTACGAGGCCATCGTCGATACCGCCAGGCTGAAGGGCTGCGATCTCATCCTGATGGCCTCGCACGGCCTGCGCGGCGTCCAGGCCCTGCTCGGCAGCGAAACGCTGAAGGTGCTGACCAACAGCTCGGTGCCGGTCCTGGTGTATCGGTAGCCCTTCAGGCGCGCGCGGCCGGCGCTTCCGTCACCATCTCCGGCTGGCGTTCGAAAGCGACACCGCGGGCGAAGCCAGGATCACCAGCGCCTGGGCGCCGAAGATCGCGACCGCGAGATAGAGGCACGACTCCGCGCCGTAAAAACCGCCGACGATGGCGCCGAGCGCTGAACCGAGCGGGCGCGCGCCATAGCTTAAGATGTTGATCGCGGAGACGCGGCCGAGCAGCCGCGGCGGCGTCACCGATTGGCGCAACGTCGTGGTCGAGATCACCCACAGGATCGGCCCGACGCCGAGCAGGAAGAAGCTCAAGCCCGCAAGCCACGGCGCGGGAAATGCGGTGGTCAACGCCATCACCGCGGCGGCGACGAAGCCGGTGACCGGACCGAGCCCGATCACGGTGCCGAAGGCAAGACGCCGCATCACCCGGGTCGCCAGCAGCGCACCGACCACCATGCCGACGCCGTACATCGCAAGCGTGGCGCCGACGCCGGTCGCGCTAAGGCCGAGACGGCGCACCGCGTAGGGCACGAATACCGCGAGCAGCAGGAAGGAGGCGGTGTTGAAGATGAATTGGGTGATGAAGACCGGCCGCAGCAGCGCGTGATGCAGCACGAAGCTGGCGCCTTCCTTGATCTCCTGCAGCGGATGCCGCCGGGCTGCGGCCGTGCGCGCCGGCTCGTAGATGCCCGACAGCAGGACCACCGCGATGACCGAAAGTGCGGCGGCACATCCGAACGCGGGCGCGGCGCCCACCCAGCCGACCAGCACGCCGCCGAGCGCGGGACCGGAGGCAAAGGCGATGGTGCGCGCGAGCTCGATCCGCGCGTTCGCCGCCGGCAATGATTGCGGCGACACCAGCGATGGCACCAGCGCGGGTGCCGCGACGCTGTAGACGACGGTTCCGCACACCGCGACAAAGCCGAGCAGCGCGAGCAGGGATAGCGTGAGCCCGCCGAACCAGATCAGCAGCAGGATTGTGGCCAATGCCGCGGCGCGCAGCGCTTCCGCGCCCGCCATCAACTTGCGCCGCGAGATGCGGTCGGCGAGTAGGCCAGCCGGAATCGCGAACAGGATGAAGGGCAGCGTCAGCGCGGTCTGCAACAGTCCGGTCTGGCCTTCGCCGACGCCGAGCAGCAGCACCGCGACGATCGGCGCGGCCGCGAGCGCGACCTGCTCGGCCGATTGCGCCGACAGGTTGGACCAGGCGAGGCGGTTGAAGGTCGCCGGCAGGCGAGGGGTCTCGATGGCGGTCATGACAAATTCCCTGAATTGTCGATTTGACCGCCACACTCCCACCATGCGGGAGCCGAACCCACCCGCTTTCCGACAAGGCTTTTCGAGCGCGCCACGAGGAACCCGCGGGATTGACCGGCAAGATTGCGAGAATGACCGCAAATCAGCGGTCGCAGGTTTCAGAGCTTTTTCAAAACAAACTCGATCGCGCATTCGGACAGCGGAGTGGTTGTCTGGTCGAAGCGTGGCAGTCGATACCGGTAAGCGTGGTCCGTCGTGACCACGCTGAGCGGCTTCACCTGGTCGCAGAATTGCGCGAGAAGATTGAACACATTGACGGACACCGGCGACCAGGACGACTTCTTGCAGATCGTAAAGGTCATCTTGTGATCGGTGTTGAAGGTCGAGGGCCAGACGCCCTGCTCGTACAGATCCTCATCCGGGACGGAAATCACCAGGTGGCCGCCGCGCCGGATCACCCGAATCCAGTTTGCCAGCGCCTCCGCCGGGTCGCGCACGTGTTCCAGGCAATGGCTCGAAAACAGAAAGTCGAACGACTCATCGTCGACATTCGCCAATTTCTGGGCATCGCCTTGCGGCGCGTCGTAGATCACGACGTTCCGGATCAGCGGAAACAATTCGACGAACAGCGCCAGCGAGTTCGTGCCCGCCGCCGACGTCGATCCCGTGTCCGACGAAATAGCGTGTCGCAAAGCGACTATCATGCGCGCGTCGCTGCATCGACAGCGAGGTGCCGCCGCCGACGCCGGGCCTTACCGTGAGCGGGCCGTTTTCGCTGGTGGGTCCGATCTTGGACGCGCTGCTCTCGGTCATTCCATATCCTTGCCATGTCCTAGCCATATCCTTGGATCTGCGAATTGGAATGGTCGGAGACTAACGCGCTACCCGGTCGTTGTCCTGCGACCCGAACCCGGTACTTGACCTGAGGACGGCCAAACCCACCCGATTTGGGATCGTGCGCGCGGCAAAATGCCTCCGCGCGGCGCGGAGGTTGGCTTGCGGTCCGCTTGGCTGTGCCGGCCATCATCGCGTCGGATGGCGGGCGCAGCCTCAGTTGGCGCTATGCGGCTTCGGGTTCGACGTGGGGGCCTCATCCTGCACCGCCGGCGGTGTGGCGGGATGGGCCAACTGCTTCGCGGCGAGGGCATTGGTGAGGCTGGTGAGTGCGTCGGGGCCGTCCGAAAAACCTGCCTCGGCCAGTATCTTGTCGATGATCGGTTTGAAGGCCGTGACCGAAAGCAGCTGCGCGGCAAGGCCGTCGCCGAGACCAATCCCGCCATGGCCGCCGCCATTGGCGCTCCCGTTGGCACCGTTCCGGCCCATCAGGCTTCCGGTATCGAAGATCCGGATGTCGGATATTTTCTCGATCGGCTTGACGGCTTCGGCCAGCGCGTTCGGGATGATGTTGATGCGGGCGAGACCGAGATCGTAATCGACCATCGCCGAACTGAGCTTGTTGCGCGCTTCGGCCTTCAACGTCGCAACTTCGGCCTCGGCCTGACCGAGCGCCTTGACGCCGGCGGCTCGCGTGGTGGCGGCATTGGCGTCGGCCTTGGCCAGCACGCTGGTGGCTTCCGCCTTGTTGGCGGCGGCCTGGCGTTCGGCTTCCGCCATCACCGTGATCGGCATCGCGTTGGTTTCCGCGGCCTTTCTTGCCGCGATCACATTGATGGTCTTGTCGCGCTCGGCGATTTCGGTGGCGCGCGCGGTCGTGACCTTTTCTTCCGCCGCAATCGCCAGCGCCCGTGCGGTCTCGGCGATGGTCTGCGCTTCGGACTGTTCCTTGCTCTTGGCCGCCACGATGATCGCGCTCTCCTGCGCGACGATCTGAAGCTCGCGGTCGGCTTCGGTGGTCCGGCGCTTGACCGCCAGATCGGCTTCGATCTTTCTGGTATCGCGGCCCTGGTTGGCTTCGGTCTGCTTGTTGGCGACCGCCAGTTCCTGCTGGATGCGGTATTCGGCCTCGTTTTGCAGGGCGGTCTGCTCGACCTTCGCCGTCTCCGCGCGCATCGCGGCGGTCTTGTTGGCGATGTCGCGCTGCTGCGCCAGTTCGGCCTCGCGCTTGGTGCTCTCGATGGTCAGCGTCGTCTGGCGAGCGACCAGATCCTGTTGCGCGATATTGACCTCGGTGGTGCGGACGATCTGGTTGCGCTCCTGCTCACGTTCCTTGGTGATCTTGGTCAGGGTCGTGAGGCCGTGGGCGTCGAAGAAATTCGAGGGATTGAAGTGCTTGATGTCGCTCTGGTCGAGCCTGCGTCAGCGACACCGATTCAAGCTCCAGTCCGTTGTTCTGGATGTCGGCGCCGACCGCATCCTGCACCGCCTTGACGAAGGTCGCGCGCTGCTCCTGCAGCTCCTCGAGATTCATGGTGGCGGCGACCGAGCGCAGGCCGTCGACGAATTTCGCCTCGACCAATTCGCGCAATTCGGCGGCGTCGTTGGTGCGGTTGCCGAGCGTCTGCGCCGCGAGCGCGATCGAGGAGGTGTCGGGCTTGACGCGAAGATAGAACTCCGCGCCGATGTCGACGCGCATGCGATCCTTGGTGATCAGCGAATCCGGGCCGCCGCGGGCGACCTCGAGCCGCAGCGTCTTCAGGTTGACCGCGGCCGTGGAGTGGAAAATCGGAAGCACGACGGAGCCGCCGTCCAGCACGACTTTCTGTCCGCCGAGACCGGTGCGGACATAGGCCTCGTCACGCGTCGAGCGCCTGTAAAGCCTCGCGAACATCAGGCCGATGACCAGAATGACGGTGACGCCAATGGCGACGGGTACTGCAAGGTCCCACATTGTTATGCCCTGTTTGATGATCGTTGTTGTGCGATGAGATCGGCGGGTGCGGAAATCGCGATGAAGCTCCTGGCGTCGCGGTCGACCAGCAAGACGCTGGCCCCGACCGCAAGCGCCTGCGAATCGGAACTGGCGCGTGCCGATACCGTGTGCCAGTTGCCGAAGACATCCTTGAGACGAACCCGTCCCGGCAATCCCTGGTCGAGCGGACCGACCGAAACCTCGCCGACATGGCCGACGAAATCGGCTTCGTTCACCGCATAGCTCTCGTCGCGGGGGATGATGCGCGAGATGCCGCGGCTACTGGCGCGGACGACGGGAATGCTGCCCGCGACGGCAACGAGCGCGGCGATGAAGACCGGGACCGTAACCCCCGCGCCGTGGGCAATGCCTTGCAGCAAAAATCCCTCGATCGAGAAGATGCCGAGCGCCAGGATGATCAGGATCAGCAGCGGGAGGCGCCCCGCATTGATCCAGAGAAACAGGCCGCCGAGGGCGTTGTGGCTGTCGGCCTCGATCGCGATCTCCTTGCCGAACAACTCGCCGATCGAGAAGCCGACCAGCATCGACAACAGTTCGATGCCGCCGAGGGTCGCCATGATCGCGGCCGCAACTGCGAACGGCCGCACTTCGGGCGCCAGCAGGACGTCAGCCATGACACTTACCTGACATGACACTCACCTGACACTCATTGCTGCGATTTGATCCTTGCAAGCCGCGCCGCGATCTCCTTCTCGCGATGCAGGCGGTCGAGTTCGTCGAGTTCCTTGTCGCCGAGCACTTGCGAAGCGGGAACGCCGGTGACCCGCGCAATCGCCGCCATCGCCCGCTCCGCACTCATTGTTTTTGTCGTTGGCACCGCGCGTCCGGTTTCCTGCGGCGCATGCTGCGCAAGGCTCGTTTCGAGATCGGCGAGCCGGGCTTCGGCTTCACGTCGCGCTCCAAGCATCGCCTGCAAGGCCTTGGTTTGCTCATCGATTTCGAGCTCGATGAAATCCATCGCGCGTTCGAGCGCGATGGTCTGGGATTCCAGATCAATTTGCCGTGCGACGCCGGCGCGCGCGAGATCCTCGCGGTTTTCCGCAAGTGCGAGACGGATTTTTTCGGTCAGGCTTGCGACTTCGGCATCCAGCTCCTCGCGCCGCCGCTTCAGGCGGAATTCCTCGGCGCGCGACTTGCCGAGCGCGTAGCGCGCTTCGTCGGCGCCGGCGTCGATTTCGCGGATCGCCTGCTTGACCAGCGCGACCTTGTTGGAGTTCTCCGCGTTGTCGATGGTTTGACTGGCGATGGCTGCGAGCAGCCGGCCCATACGCGCAAGGATGCCTTCGTGAAGCATGGTCTTCTCCTCCGGTTGTGTTGATTTCGATTTGACGGCGATGTGGATCTCGTAAGTGTGACCGTCAGAGATCAAGTGAGCCGGGAAGGGACTTTCCCAGCCTGCAAGATAACCTGGGACTTCGAACGGCACCAAGACGCGTCCGTTGACAGTGCTAACGGTCAGTGAAGTTGGTCCCTTGATCGCGAACAACTTCTCGTCGAGCGGGATCTTGCGGGTCGTGGCGCCCGCCACATAGCTGGCGCGGTCGCGCAGGCCGAGCGTCACCAGACGCGCCGGAAGGCCGGTCTCGGTGCGAACTCGCTCATAGGCCTGCGCGTGAAGGGAGACGAGGTTGGCTCCAACCGGCGCGACTTCGGCCAGTATCGCCATCATGCGGTCGTACGCCGCAAAGGTCGCTTCAAAGGCCGCGATGCCCGCCTCGTCGGGGGCGAGGACATAGCGCAGGGTTGCGGTTGGCGTTTCGACGGGGACTTTGATCATGTCATATCATAAAGCACTTCCTCAGTACTTTACCAGGGAGGATGGTGGTATCATTTTCGTGATCGTCAGATGCAGTTGCAAATGAGTTGCATTAAAGGAGTGCTTCGCCCATCGTCCTGCAATGGACGCACGAGCTCCTGATCCGCCCGATTTCATCAACGAAGTCATCCCAAGCCCCGCCTATGTCGAGCAAATCCTCGTCCCCGTTCTGCGCAAGGGCGACACGGTGATCCTCGACAATTTGTCGAGCCATAAGAACGAAGAGGCGGCGCGCCTCATCGCCGACGCCGGCGCGCACCTCCTGTTCCTGCCGCCCTACAGCCCTGATCTCAATCCGATCGAGATGGTCTTCGCCAAATTCAAAGAACTGTTGCGGCAAGCCCAAGCCAGAACCGTCGACGCCCTCTGGGACCTCATCGGCCGCACCCTGAACCTCTTCACCCCTGAAGAATGCGCCAACTACGTCCGTCACTGCGGATACAATCCGCTTTGATCGCAACAGGCTCTAACGGCGGCGCTGATCATCGCGCTGAACGCGAAGCTGGTGTGGGATTTGGTGTAGCGAGTGAAATGAGGCCCCAACTACAGTTGTCATCGCCCGGCTTGCCCTGGCTTGACCGGGCGACCAGTAGTCCAGAAACGCCGTTGATTGATCGAGAGGCCGCGGCGTACTGGTTGCCCCGCTTTCGCGGAGCATGACGGCTTACTCTGTGGCGACGCCGTGCGCCGATGTCGTCAATCCTGCGGCTCCGCCAGCACTTCGCCCGACGCATCGATGCGCAGCCAGCCCGAGGGCGCGAGCCGCTGCTGCGGCAGATAGCGGCCCTTGTAGTCCATCTTCTTGGAGCCCTCGATCCAGTAGCCGAGATAGACGTAGGGCAGGCCTTGCCGCCGGGCGCGGGCGATGTGGTCGAGGATCATGAAGGTGCCGAGCGAACGGCTCACCTGCGACGGATCGAAGAATGAATAGACCATCGACAGCCCGTCGCTGAGCACATCGGTGAGCGCGACTGCGACGAGCTCCTCGCCGCGGCCGCTGATGCCGCTGCCTTCGCCGCGCCTTCGATACTCGATGATGCGGGTCTCGACATGGCTGTCTTCCACCATCATCGCGTAGTCGAGCACGGTCATGTCGGCCATGCCGCCATGGCGGTGCCGGGCGTCGAGATAGGCGCGGAATATCGAATATTGCTCGGAGGTGGGCACCGCGCTGCGCTGCTCGCCTGTGATGTCGGCATTGCGCGCCAGCACTTTGCGGAAATTGCGCGAGGGGCGGAATTCGTTGGCGACGACGCGCACGGACACGCAGGCGCGGCACTGGTCGCAGGCCGGGCGATAGGCGATCGACTGGCTGCGCCGGAAGCCGCCATGGGTGAGCAAGTCATTGAGATCGCCGGCCTTGTCGCCGACCAGATGCGTGAACACCTTGCGCTCGTGCCGGCCCGGCAGGTAGGGGCAAGGCGAGGGCGCCGTCAGGTAGAATTGGGGGGTGTCACGCGAATGCTGGGTCACGAAAGTTCTTCGGCCTCCGGGCGAAGTGGGCGGTCCAGCATCGCGCCACTGAGGCTACCGGTCAATTGTTTACATCGGTTCAAGATGTCCGGGTTCAATGCAACCCGGGCTCAATAAGTCCGTGCCGGCTGCCCGAGTTGGGCGCGGACGGACGTGTTGACGACCACGGTTCCCAGCACGATATCGTGCAACAGCCGCCGGCGGGTGTTGAATAGCCCGATCAACAGGATAAACGGCGACAGCATTGAAATCGAAATCCAGAACAGCACCGCGTGCATGGCGCCGAGCACGAAATAGGAGGGTGCGCCGTACCAGGTGCGCAGTTCCAGATCCATCATCCGCATGCCGATGGTAGCCGAATGCGGCCCGCCGAGCGAGGCGCCGTAATAGATCACGGCCCAGATCACGGTAGCCGGCCACACCAGAAAGAACAGCATCCAGCCAAAGCCGAGCGTGACGATGCCGAAGATGAAGATGAAGATCTTCGCCAGGATCACGGGGACCGCCAGCACGAACAGGTCGATCACGAAGGCGATCGCCCGGCGTGTCAGCACGCCGCGAAACAATTCCGGCTGCAAATAGGGGTCGAACGCGTGCGGCCGGAAACCCGGTCCGCCGTCATTGCGCCAGCCGCCGCCCGTATTGCCCCAACCGCTATATGACATGATCTCCTCCGGGCCGTCACGAATAAGGACATGGGAACCGCCCGCGCCCTTGCAAGGCCCTTTTTCGATTACGAAAGCGCAATATTCGCCTGTTCTGGTCGTTCCCAACTCGAAACGGCTTGGCGGCTTCGAAAAAGCTCGCGGTGGTGATGCGATGGGCAAAACCCTTCATTGCACGTTGTGCGGCAAGGAAAAGTTCGATTCCCACGCTTTCAATTCCCAGGATTTCTATGTTTGCTGGAACTGCAGCATATTTTGGTTCACCGACTATTGGTTCGCCGGCTATATGCGTCGCCTGAAGTCGCGCGCCCTCGCGAGACTTCCCTGGAACCGGCTCTAGGCCACGCACGTTACCCTGGCCGCTACAGCGTTTTCCAGCGAAGTGGACCCGGTTCGCGTAAAGAAAACGCGTCAAAACAAAAAGCTAGAGCCTCCGTTCCGATTCAATCGGAACGGAAACGGCTCTAGCCGCGAATTTTCAGCTTTTCCGCCGCCTGCGGCGCGAAATAGGTCAGGACGCCATCGGCGCCGGCGCGCTTGAAGGCGAGCAGGCTTTCCATCATCGCGCGCTCGCCGTCGAGCCAGCCATTGTTGGCGGCAGCCGCGATCATCGCGTATTCGCCGGACACCTGATAGGCGAAGGTCGGCATGGCGAACGTATCCTTCACGCGCCGCAGCACATCGAGATAGGGCATGCCCGGCTTCACCATCACCATGTCGGCGCCCTCGGCAATGTCGAGCTCGACCTCGCGCAACGCCTCGTCCGAATTGGCGCTGTCCATCTGGTAGGTGCGCTTGTCGCCGGTCAGCGTCTTGGCCGATCCGATGGCGTCGCGGAACGGGCCGTAGAAGGCGGAGGCATATTTCGCGGCATAGGCCATGATCTGCACGTCGAGATAACCTTCGCGGTCGAGCCCGTCGCGGATGGCGCCGACGCGGCCGTCCATCATGTCGGAGGGCGCGATGATGTCGCAGCCGGCTTCGGCCTGCACCAGCGCCTGGCGCACCAGCACGGCGACCGTCTCGTCGTTCAGGATCCGGCCGTCCTCGATCAGGCCGTCATGGCCGTGGCTGGTGAAGGGATCGAGGGCGACATCGCAGAGCACGCCGAGATCGGGAAATTCCTTCTTGATCGCGCGCACGGCGGTGCAGACGAGGTTGTCGGGGTTGACCGCCTCGGAACCCAGCTCGTCGCGCAGCGACGGCTCGGTGTAGGGGAATAGCGCAAGGCAGGGGATGTTCAGGGCCATGGCGCGCTCGGCGTCGCGCACCGCCTGGTCGACCGAAAGCCGTTCCACGCCCGGCATCGACGCGATGGGGCTGCGGGCGTTGTGGCCGTCGACCAGAAACAGCGGCCAGATCAGGTCGTCGGCGGTCAGCACGTTTTCCCGCACCAGCCGCCGCGCCCATTCCGCCTTGCGGTTGCGGCGCGGGCGGACCGTCAGATCGAGGGCAGAGGCTGCAGTCGTGGCCTGGTGCCGCGACACGTCGCGCATTTCGATCGGACGTCCGAATTTGATCGCCATCTGACTTGATCTCCCAAGGGCCCTTATCTCTTATCAGGCCGCAGAGTTGGATTTTTTGACTTCTAGCACCTTGCGCGGGTCCCGTCACCGCACCCTTGAGCTGGGTCAAGTCTGCCGGCTTCCCCCAAGCCGATTGATTTTGCCGCGCCGAGAGGCCATGACTCCGCCATGAAGGCGTTTTTTTTGACCGCAAGCGACAAGCCGCATGTCTGAGACCTCATCGCGCGACCAGACGCGGGAAGGCGGCATGTCGGTGGCGGCGATCGACTCCGAGCGGCGCGAAAGCGACGAAAATGTGTGGACGCGGCGGCTGGTGCTGTTCCTGCGCGTCATGGCGGTGGTCTCGATCCTGAAGGGCCTTTACCATTGGGCGCAGGTGACGGGCTTTGTCGGCGGCGAAGACGACGCGTTCGAGAATCAAGCGATGGCCTGGCAGGCCGCAACCGTCTACTTCGCGGTGATCGAACTCGTCGCCGCGGTCGGCCTGTGGCTCGCGACGCCGTGGGGCGCGGTGGTGTGGCTCACCACCGTGGTCTCGATGGCGGTCATCGAACTGATGTTCCCGGGAATCTATGGCGGCAGCCTCGTGGTGGTGGGCGCAGAAGCGTTGATGCTTGCGGCCTATCTCGCGCTCGCCTGGATGGCGGCCCGCGAACGCCCGCCATAGGCCGGCTCGGGCCATTAAAACTTTCGGCAATTTTTAGGTAAGGTTTTGCCGACGTTAAGGCCGCCGCCACACCTGTTACGCGAACCTTTCGAACCGGCCGAGAGGTGTTTTGGAATGCGACAGCCGATTGACACGAAGCGTGAACAAGTGGCCTTCCACGTCAATGAAAAGTTGAGAGAAGTCCTTTATCCATAGGCTTAATCCACGATTCACTGTCTTCAATTCATTCTCTCTTTATTGTCTTGTTTAAGCTGATCTTCAAATCGGCCCCTTAAGTTGAGGCTATCAGACGGGACAAAAGTTTCGTCGAATAAGTCGATAAAATCGACAGCAGGGGAAGTGTCATGATGAAAGCCGTTGCGACGGCGGTGGAAACCGCCGACCGCGCTGCCGGCCAGGCGCCGGTACAGCCGCTCTATCTGGAAGCATTGACTTTGGTGGAGCGGCTGCATCGCCGCCTGCTCGACGTCATCAAGGATGAATTCGATCGGCGCGGCCGCTCCGATATCAATTCGGTGCAGGCTTTGCTGCTCTATAATATCGGCGACAAGGAGTTGACGGCGGGCGAACTGCGCACGCGCGGATACTACCTCGGCTCCAACGTCTCCTACAACCTGAAAAAGCTGGTCGAGCTCGGCTTCCTCGATCATCAGCGCTCGCGCGTCGATCGCCGTTCGGTGCGCATCCGCCTGACCCCGCAGGGCCAGGAGATCCGCAAGATCGTCGATGCGCTGTACCAGAAGCACGTCAAGACGGTCGAGCAGGTCGGCGGCATCTCGAACGAGGAGTTTGCGACGCTGAACAAGTCGCTGCACCGGCTCGAGCGGTTCTGGACCGACCAGATCCTCTATCGGCTCTGAGGTTCTCGGCCAAGCCGGCGCGGTTGAACAAGACCGGCGGGCCATCTCTTCGAAACTTCCCCATGGCGCATCGGCCGGATTTTCCGGACCGGTGCGCTTTTGTTTTTTTGCGCATGATCCGGAGAAGTGGGCACCGGTTCTCCGACAAGATCATGCGCCAACAAAAGCCATGATCCGGAGAAGTGGGCGCCGGTTCTCCGAAAAGATCATGCGCCAACAAAGCGCCCATGCGATAACGATTCTCGTACTTTAGCGCAGCGCACAAAAAATCGCCTTCCTGATTTGGAACCAGTTCCCGCTGGCCGGCATTATTCATCCCATAGCGGAGGTTTGAGGCCATGCTGGTCGAGCGCGGAATGCGGGTCCTGAATGCGGAGGTGGTAGGCGACGCCTACGCCATCGCTTCGAACTATCTTCGCCGCACCGGCGCCATCCCCGACAATCTGGTGACTTGCGACCGGCTGCTCGACATCATCATGCAGACGTTCGAGGCCGGCGAGCACAACAAGATCAAGCTCGCCAACAAGTCGATCGCCAAGTTCGAAGCTGAACTTGCCTGAAACAAACCGAGAGGGTTCTATGGAAGCCGTCATCGACCGCATCATGCTGACCTACGACCTGATGCTGAACCGCCCTGCCGCCGCAAGCGCCGAAGCGCGCGCCAAGCTGAAGGACTACCTCACCACGCTGTTCGAGGCCGGCCAGCAGGACACCCATCGCCTCACCGTGTGCGGGCTCACCTATCTGCGCGAGCTCGACGGCAGCAACGATCCGGTCAAGGCCGGGTATACGGGGCTGTGAGAGGCGCGTGGCGTCGTTTTCCTCGTCATGGCCGGGCTAGCCGTCCGAAGACGGCGTCGCTTCGCTGCCTATGACCCGGCCATCGATCGCTTAGGAAAACTCTGGTGAAGCTTGATGGATACGCGGGCCAAGCCCGCGTATGACGGGTGTTGTTGGTGCGAGTATCGCGCGTCAATACTCTGACCGTCATCCTCGTCATACTCTGACCGTCATCCTCCGCGAAAGCGGGGGATCCAGTACGCCGCGGCTTCTCGATTGATCACAAGCGTCTCTGGAATACTGGGTCGCCTGGTCAAGCCGGGCGATGCCGTGCGTTGCTGACGCCTCACAAGGATCTCTGATATACCTCGGCGCACAACAATCGCCCCGAGGGAAACGCCCATGCTCACTCTGCATCACCTCAACGACTCCCGCTCGCAGCGCATCCTCTGGCTCTTGGAAGAACTCGGCGCGCCCTACGAAATGGTGCGCTATCAGCGCAACGCTGAGACGCGGCTGGCGCCGCCGGAGCTTGCGAAAATCCATCCGCTCGGCAAATCGCCCGTCATCGTCGACGGTGACATCCGGATCGCGGAGTCAGGCGCGATCGTCGACTACGTCATTCGCCGCTATGGAAAAGGCGCGATGATGCCGGCGCCTGATAGCGCCGACTACGAGGCCTACAATGAATGGCTGCATTATTCCGAAGGCTCGGCGATGCTGCCGTTGATGCTGAACCTCTACGTCTCGCGATTGAAGGAGGCGGGCGCGCCGCTGCATCCGCGCATCGACGGCGAGATCGCCAATCATCTCGGCTATATCGATAGCGCGCTGCAAGGGCAGGGAGTTCTTCGTCGGCAACTCGCTGACCGGCGCCGACATCCAGATGAGCTTTGTCGGCGAGATGGCAAAAGTGTTCGACCGGCTCGCGCCATATCCGAACCTGAGCGCGTGGCTGTCGCGCATGCACGCGCGGCCGGCGTTCCAGCGCTCGGTCGAGAAGGGCGGGGCGTACCGGTTTGCGAAGTAGCCCTCGTCATCCTTCGGGCCAACCGCCGTTGCGCCAAAATACTAATTTCGTGAAGCCGATCAACGTGATTTGCCCTGTCCAGATGTCCGCGCAAACATATTTCGCTTCGCCGCAATTTCCGCATGCCCCGATGCGCAAATGCTTCATCAGTTTCTGAATTTCAGAATTTAACTTGACGACCGGGTAGAATACAGGATAGATCAAATCATCCCGCCCACCTGAGAGGGGCGTATCGCGATCGTCACGGACGTGCGGGCGGGATGCGGTGGACGCTGATGGCGCGTGAGACGAACGCAGCTGAATGCGGACGGCGAAGGCGTGTGGTCCTGGCACTCCCGACGCTGGTGTTAAGTTCGCGGAGCGATCCGCCAATGACGGGGGCAACAAAGCCCGGTCCCCGGGGAGAGCGCGCTATAAACTGTAAAACCATCGCGTGGGGAATGCCGGATGTTTCCGGTGCCTCCGCTGTGAATACTCGTGTGCATACTAAAACTACAAAGCGCACACGAGGCTGCGGGTGCATTGGGCACCCGGCATTCCCCGCGCCCTCTGTTTTTGAGGGTCGTTGACGGTACAACTCGGGCGCCACGCGCCGCGGGACAGCGATACCTATGTTCGGACGCGCGCACGAGGCGCCCCCAAGGGCCGGAACCCCGGCAATCCCACCATATCTTGCATAAATACCAGCCTTGTACCGCAAGCGCTTGGCCGGGGCGGCGCGATGTGCTAATCGCCTGATACAGCTTCCGACCGCCACACTATGACCGGCCGCGCCTCGCCTAACAGGTTGCGGCGGTGGAGATATTTCGCAATGACCCCCCCGTCTCCCAGCAGTTCCGCCAGCGCAAATACCGCCTCCGCGCCCGATTCCTTCTTCACGGCAACGCTCGCCGAGGCCGATCCCGAGATCGCGGCCGCGATTGCGGGCGAGCTCGGCCGGCAGCGCCACGAGATCGAGCTGATCGCGTCGGAAAACATCGTCAGCCGCGCCGTGCTGGAAGCGCAGGGCTCGGTGATGACCAACAAATACGCCGAAGGCTATCCGGGCAACCGCTACTATGGCGGCTGCGAATGGGTCGATGTCGCCGAGACGCTGGCCATCGAGCGCGCCAAGAAATTGTTCGGTGCTGGTTTCGCCAATGTGCAGCCGAACTCCGGCAGCCAGATGAACCAGGCGGTGTTCTTGGCGCTGCTGCAGCCCGGCGATATCTTCATGGGGCTCGATCTCTCGGCCGGCGGACATCTCACCCATGGCTCGCCGGTCAACATCTCCGGCAAGTGGTTCAAGGCTGCCCACTACACGGTGCGGCGCGAGGACCAGATCATCGACATGGACGCGGTCGCCAAGCAGGCCGAACAGGTCAAGCCGAAGCTGATCATCGCCGGCGGCTCGGCCTATTCGCGCCCCTGGGATTTCAAGCGTTTTCGTGAGATCGCCGACCACGTCGGGGCCTATTTCATGGTCGACATGGCGCATTTCGCCGGCCTCGTCGCCGGCGGCGTGCATGCCTCGCCGGTGCCGTACGCCCACGTCACCACCACGACCACGCACAAGTCGCTGCGCGGCCCGCGCGGCGGGTTGATGCTGTGGAACGACGAGGCGCTGACCAAGAAATTCAATTCGGCGGTGTTCCCAGGGCTCCAGGGCGGGCCGCTGATGCATGTGATTGCCGCCAAAGCCGTCGCCTTCGCCGAGGCGCTGCGGCCTGACTTCAAGATCTACGCGAAGAACGTGGTCGAAAACGCCAAGGCGCTTGCCGAATCCCTGCGCGCCCATGGCCTCGATATCGTCTCCGGCGGCACCGACAACCACCTGATGCTGGTCGACCTCAGGCCCAAGGGGCTGAAGGGCAACGTCTCGGAAAAGGCGCTGGTGCGCGCCGCGATCACCTGCAACAAGAACGGCATCCCGTTCGACCCCGAGACGCCGTTCGTCACCTCGGGCTTGCGCCTGGGTACGCCGGCCGCGACCACGCGGGGTTTTGGCGTTGCCGAGTTCAAGCAGGTCGGCGGCATGATCGCCGAAGTGCTTAATGCGATTGCGCAATCTCAGGACGGCAAGGCGCCGCTGGTGGAAGCTGCGATCAAGGAACGGGTAAAGGCGCTCACCGACTGCTTCCCGATTTATCAGTAAGGTTTGAGTGGAATGCGCTGCCCGAGCTGCAACAGTCTCGATACGCAGGTGAAGGACTCCCGTCCGACCGAGGACTCTTCCGTGATCCGGCGGCGGCGGGTTTGCGTCGCCTGCAACTTCCGCTTCACCACCTTCGAGCGGGTGCAGCTCCGCGAACTCACCGTCATCAAGCGCAACGGCCGCCGCGTGCCGTTCGATCGCGACAAGCTGATGCGCTCGGTGCAGATTTCCTTGCGCAAGCGGGCGGTCGAGCCGGAGCGGGTCGAAAAGATGGTCTCGGCGATCGTGCGGGAGCTCGAGAGCGGGGGCGAGGCCGAGATTTCGTCGGAGGCGATCGGCGAGATCGTGATGGAGCATCTGCGCCAGCTCGACGACGTCGCCTATGTGCGGTTTGCGTCCGTCTACCGCAATTTCCGCGAGGCCAAGGATTTCGAGGCCGTGCTCGGCGAGCTCTCCGGCGAGGAAGACGCGCGGCTGGCCGCGATGCGCAAATGATCTTCCGCATCCTGGAAGATCAGCTGCGGCAGAAATCTCTGGCGACCAAGGAAGCCGACCGGCGCTTCATGCAGCTTGCGTTGACGCTCGGACGGCGCGGGCTGGGTCGCACCTGGCCCAATCCCGCCGTCGGCGCCGTCGTGGTCAAGGACGGCATCATTCTCGGGCGCGGCTGGACGCAACCAGGCGGCCGTCCCCATGCCGAGCCGGAGGCGCTGCGGCGCGCCGGTGACGCCGCGCGCGGCGCCACGCTCTATGTGACACTGGAGCCCTGTTCGCATTTCGGCAAATCGCCGCCTTGCGCCGATGCCATCATTGCCGCCGGCATCTCGCGCGTGGTGGCCGCGATCGAGGACCCAAATCCGGAAGTGGCGGGAAACGGTCTTGCAAAGCTTCGTGGCGCCGGGATCGCGGTCGATGTCGGGCTGTTTGCGGCGGAAGCCGCATACGACCATGCCGGGCATATCAGGCGTATCCGCGACAAGCGACCGCACGTGATCCTGAAGCTTGCGGTATCTTCCGACGACAAGATCGCCGCGGCCGGCGGCAAGCCGGTCGCCATCACCGGCGAGGCCGCGCGCACGCGCGTGCATCTGTTGCGCGCCGAGAGCGATGCGATCCTGGTCGGGATCGGCACCGTGCTGGCCGACGATCCGCTTTTGACCTGCCGCCTGCCGGGCATGGAGGCGCGTTCGCCGGTGCGGGTCGTGCTGGACCGGGCTTTGCGCATTCCCGGCAATAGCCGGCTGGTTCATTCCGCGCGCGAGACGCCGCTGTGGGTCATCACTTCGGAGCTTGCGGAAGCACCGGCCGTCATGAAGCTTGGGGCGCGGGCGCGCAAGTCATCCGCGTCGCGCCGACGGCCGCCGGCGGCCTTGATCCGTCGGCCGTGCTGCACGCGCTCGCCGAGCGGGGCATCACCCGGTTGATGGTGGAGGGTGGCGCCCGCGTGGCGTCGTCCTTCGTGGCGGCGGGCCTGGTCGATGAAATCTGGCTGTTGCGCGGGGGCGAGGCGATCGGCCCCGACGGCGTGGCTGCGCTCGACGCATTGCCGCTTGGCGCCATCACGCAGTCGCCCGCGTTCAAGGTTCGTGCTACCGAGACGCTGGATAAGGATACGCTGACCGTCTACGAGCGCGCCTGATGTTTACCGGAATTGTCACCGATATCGGCGAGATCGTTGCGCTGACGCCGACGGCGCAGGGGCAGCTGCACCGCCTGCGCATCGCCTGCAGCTACGATCGCGCAACCATTGCGGACGGCGCCTCGATCGCCTGCAACGGCGTCTGCCTTACCGTGGTCGCTTCGGGGGTGGAAGAAGGCAAGACCTGGTTCGACGTCGATGCTGCCGCGGAAACGCTGGCGATGACCACGGCCAGGCATTGGGCCGTGGGCACCAGGCTCAATCTCGAGCGGGCGCTGAAGATCGGCGATGAGCTCGGCGGTCACATCGTGGCGGGGCATGCCGACGGCATCGCCACGATTCTGAGCCGCAACGATCTCCCCGGCATGGCGCGTTTTGAACTCAGTACCACACGCGAGCTGGCGCGTTTCATTGCGACCAAGGGCTCGGTGGCGCTGGATGGCGTCTCGCTGACCGTCAATACGGTGCAGGATGTGACGTTTTCCGTCCTGATCATTCCGCACACGCTCACGGTGACGACGCTTTCCGCCTGGCATGCGGGCCGCGTGGTCAATATCGAGGTCGATTTGATGGCGCGCTACGCCGCGCGGCTTTCGGAAATGAAGTAGCAGCCCTTGTCTTTCCCTTGGCTTTAGCGGCTCACGCGCCTAAAAGCAGCACAACTCACCCATAGTTCCGATTGGTATCTAAATGGCAGACGCGCGACGCGCCCCGTTAAGGGATCAGACCGACATCGCAGGCGCGCGGGCGCTGATCGTCGAGGCGCGCTTCTATGACGATATCCAGGACGCGCTGCTCGCGGGCGCGGTCGCAGAACTCAAGGCCGCCGGCGTCACCTACGAGGTGATCACGGTCCCCGGTGCGCTGGAAATCCCGGCGGCAATCGCGATCGCGCTCGATGCGGCCGAGAACAGCGGCAAGCCGTACGATGCCGCGATCGCGCTCGGATGCGTCATCCGGGGCGACACCATCCATTTTGAAATCGTCTCGACGGAGTCCTCGCGCGCGCTGATGGATCTCGCGGTGGCAAGAACATTCCCGCTCGGCAACGGCATCCTCACCGTCAACACCGAGGCGCAGGCCTGGGCGCGGGCGCGCGCGAGCGAGCTCAACAAGGGCGGCGATGCCGCGCGCGCGGCGCTTGCCATGCTGCGCATCAAACGCCGCCTGGCGCGGTCCTGATCATGGTCGAGAGCAAGAAAAAGCCGGGGAGGCCTGCGGACAAGAAAGCCAACCGGCGCGGCGCCGCGCGGCTAGCCGCGGTGCAGGCGCTGTATCAGATGGACATCGCGGGCGCCGGCATCAACGACATCTTCGCCGAGTTCGAGAGCCATTGGCTCGGCGGCGAGGTCGAAGGCGACAAATATCTGCCGGCCGAAGCCGCCTTCTTCCGTGACATCGTCTCCGGCGTCGTGCGTGACCAGGCCAAGCTCGACCCGCTCATCGACGAGGCGCTGTCGAAGGGTTGGCCGCTGAAACGGATCGACGCAATTCTGCGCGCCGTGCTGCGCGCCGGCGCCTACGAATTGGAGCACCGCAAGGACGTGCCGGGCCGCGTCGTGGTCTCCGAATATGTCGATGTCGCCCATGCCTTCGTCGAAACGGAAGAGACCGGCATGGTCAACGCGGTACTGGACCAGATCGCCCGCCAGTTCCGCGGCGAAGAGTTTTCGCGTGGCTAGCGCGTCCGCCTCCGGCGAGGACTCGCTGATCGCGCGATATTTCAAGCCGATCGCGACCGATCCCGGCGCGTTCGGGCTCGACGACGACGCCGCGATTCTCAAAGCGCGCGGCGAGGACATCGTGGTCACGACCGACGCCATTATCGAGGGCGTACACTTCCTGCCCGAAGATCCCCCCGACACGGTCGCGCGCAAGGCGCTGCGAGTGAACCTTTCCGATCTGGCGGCGAAGGGCGCGCAACCTGCGGGCTTCGTGCTGACGCTGGCGCTGCGCGCCGCCGATGATGGCTGGCTGACGTCGTTCGCGCGTGGGCTCGGCTCGGACGCTGGACTGTTCGGCTGCCCGTTGCTTGGCGGCGACACCGTCTCCACGCCGGGTCCGCTGATGATCTCGATCACCGCCTTTGGCCGGGTGGCCCTGGGCAAGATGGTTCATCGCAGCGGCGCCAAGCCCGGCGACCGTGTCGTGGTGACGGGGACGATCGGTGACGCCGCGCTTGGTCTAGATGTTCTGAAGAATGGCGCATCTGCCGCTGCTCTCGCCGACGATGCCGCGGCAAGAGCGGTTCTGGTGGGGCGTTACCGCGTCCCGCAGCCGCGCAACGCGCTGGCGGGGGCGGTGTGCGATCGTGCCAGCGCCGCGATGGATGTCTCGGATGGGCTGGCGGGCGATCTCGCCAAGCTCTGCGCGGCGTCCGGCGTATCCGCCGTGATCGACGCGCCGAGCATCCCAGTGTCTGCGCCGGTTGCTGCCTTGCTTGACCGCGGCATCGTCGGCATTGAGGCCATCGTTTCCGGCGGTGACGACTACGAGATTTTGTGTGCGATCCCCGAAAACGGCCTTGAGGCATTCGAGCGCGCGGCCGGGGTTGCCGGGGTGGCCGTGGCCTCGATCGGCACAGTGATCGCCGGGTCATCGGTGCCAAGGTTCTTGGACGCGCGGGGCAGGGAGATCGCGCTGCCGCGGCTGTCGTGGAGCCATTTCTGAAAGGTTCTTCAAGTCGCCGTCCCTCCAATTGCTGCGATCGCTTCCTATCTCAGCCGTCTTGGAGGACGCTATTCATGATTCACCAGCTTCGCATCTACGAGATTTTCGAGAACAACAAGGCCGCCTTTCACGCCCGCTTCCGCGATCACGCGGCGCGCATCATGCAAGTGAGATACGGCTTCCGGATCGTCGCGATGTGGGAAACCAGGTTCGAGGCAAGGACCGAGTTCGTCTATTTGCTCGAATGGAGCGATGAGGCGGCAAAGACCGCAGCGTGGGCTGCCTTCATGAGCGATGCCGAATGGACCGAGATCAAGCGCGTTACGTCGGCCGAGCACGGGGTGCTGGTCGGCGGGATCGAGGACAGACTGCTCGCTTGCGTCGATTATTCGCCTGCGGCGGGTCGCAGCCTGCGTGAGCACTGATGGATGAATAGAGTTGGCTCGATTGCCGACACTTGCCGGTACGGTTCGGGCGTTTCGGCGTCGTTCCACGACCGAACCGGACATTCCAGTCAATTCCCGCCGAATCGTTCCGGAAATCGACGATTTCTGGGGTTTGCGGCGTTGCGCCGGGGGAGCGATTTTGGCATGGTCCCGGCCGATTTGAGGCCGTCCTTTTGGGCAGGGCGGGCCTCCTTTTTGTGCGCCCGCTGCTTTCGCGGCGATGGCGTGGAGCCATCTCAAGGATCTGAGGCAAATTCAATGACAGCATTATGGATGATTGTGCTCTGCGGGGCGCTTTCGATCGTCTACGCCATCTGGGCGACGGCTTCCGTCATGAAGGCGGACGCCGGCAATCCGCGGATGCAGGAAATCGCTGCCGCGGTGCGCGAAGGCGCGCAGGCCTATCTGCGCCGCCAGTACACCACCATTGGCCTCGTCGGCATCGTGATCTTCGCGCTGCTCGGCTACTTCCTGGGCATGCTGGTGGCGATCGGCTTTGCGATCGGCGCGCTGCTGTCGGGCTCGGCCGGCTTCATCGGCATGAACGTCTCGGTGCGCGCCAATGTGCGCACCGCGCAGGCCGCGACGATTTCGCTGGCCGGCGGACTCGAACTCGCCTTCAAGGCCGGCGCCATCACCGGGCTTCTGGTGGCGGGTCTGGCACTGCTCGGCGTCACCATCTATTTCGCCGTTCTCACCCATTACCTTGGGCTTGCCGCGGACAGCCGCACCGTCGTCGACGCCATGGTCGCGCTCGGCTTCGGCGCCTCGCTGATCTCGATCTTCGCCCGTCTCGGCGGCGGCATCTTCACCAAGGGTGCCGACGTCGGCGGTGACCTCGTCGGCAAGGTCGAGGCCGGAATCCCCGAGGACGATCCGCGCAACCCCGCCACCATCGCCGACAACGTCGGCGACAACGTCGGCGACTGCGCCGGCATGGCGGCCGACCTGTTCGAGACCTATGCGGTGACCGCGGTCGCCACCATGGTGCTCGCCGCGATCTTCTTCGCCAAGACGCCGATCCTCGTCAACATGATGACGCTGCCGCTCGCGATCGGCGGCGTCTGCATCATCACCTCGATCATCGGCACATTCTTCGTCAAGCTCGGCGCCAACCAGTCGATCATGGGCGCGCTCTACAAGGGCCTGATCGCGACCGGCATCCTGTCGCTCGCGGGCGTTGCGGGGGTGATCTACTGGCTGATCGGTTTCGACAAGCTCGACAGCGTCCAATACACCGGCATGTCGCTGTTTCTCTGCGGCGTGGTCGGCCTCGTCGTCACCGGTCTGATCATCTGGATCACCGAATACTACACCGGCACCGACTTCCGCCCCGTCAAGTCGATTGCCGCCGCGTCCGTCACCGGCCACGGCACCAACGTGATCCAGGGCTTGGCGATCTCGATGGAGGCGACCGCCTTGCCCGCGATCGTCATCATCGCCGGCATTCTCGTCACCTACAGCCTTGCCGGCCTGTTCGGAATCGCGATCGCGACCACGACCATGCTGGCGCTGGCGGGCATGATCGTCGCGCTCGACGCCTTCGGTCCCGTCACCGACAACGCCGGCGGCATTGCGGAAATGGCCGGGCTTCCCAAGGAAGTCCGCAAGGCGACCGACGCGCTCGACGCGGTCGGCAACACCACCAAGGCGGTCACCAAGGGTTACGCGATCGGCTCGGCCGGCCTCGGCGCGCTGGTGCTGTTTGCGGCCTACAATGAAGACCTCAAATACTTCATCGCCAACGCCGTGAAGTTTCCGTACTTCCAGGGCGTGGTGCCCGACTTCTCGCTGAACAATCCCTACGTGGTGGTCGGGCTCCTGTTCGGTGGCTTGTTGCCCTACCTGTTCGGTGCCATGGGCATGACCGCGGTCGGACGTGCGGCCGGCGCGATTGTCGAAGAGGTGCGGCGTCAGTTCCGCGAAAAGCCCGGCATCATGCAGGGCACCGACAAGCCCGACTACGGCAAGGCCGTCGACCTCCTGACCAAGGCGGCGATCAAGGAAATGATCATCCCGTCGCTGCTGCCGGTGCTGTCGCCGATCTTCGTCTACTTCGCGATCTACGTGATTGCGGGCGGCGGTTCGGCCGGCAAGTCGGCGGCCTTCTCGGCGGTCGGAGCGATGCTGCTCGGCGTGATCGTGACCGGCCTGTTCGTCGCGATCTCCATGACCTCGGGCGGCGGCGCCTGGGACAATGCCAAGAAGTACATCGAGGACGGCCACTACGGCGGCAAGGGGTCCGACGCGCACAAGGCGGCGGTCACCGGCGACACCGTCGGCGATCCCTACAAGGACACGGCGGGTCCTGCCGTCAACCCGATGATCAAGATCACCAACATCGTGGCGCTGCTCCTGCTCGCGGTCCTTGCGCACTGAGCAGTAACGCTGCTTGTCGAAACAGAACCCCGCGGGCCGCGAGCCTGCGGGGTTCTTTCTCGTGGTCGCTCAACCGGCGTTCCCCGGATGCTGCGCTGCGGGCCGCGTCAGCAGCGTGGTGCGCTGTTGATTCGGGGGGTCCGTGATTGGCAAGACGAAAGCGCAGGCCCCGGCTCTGCGGTGCATCGTGAAGGACGCTGCACCGCGTCCGGGACACGAGTGCTTTAGTTGAAGCTCAAGAGCTTGAACAGCGGGGCGAGGTAGCTCAATTCCTGGCCCGCGGTCGGCGTGGTGCGGCTGATGAAATCGAAGATCTTGCCGTCCTTCAGCCCGTAATTGGCGAGCCGGCGCACCTGCCGGTTCTTGTCGAAATAGATCGCGATCACGCGCTGGTCGACGACCTTCTGGTTCATGAAGGCGACCGGCCGGTCGGCTCGCTGCGAGATGTAGTAGAAGACTTCGCCGTCCAGCGTTGCCACCGTCGACGGCGTTCCCATCACGATCAGCACCTGGTCCTGGCTTGCCCCGATCGGAATTTGTTCGAGCGCGCCCGGCGGCAGGATGTAGCCCTTCTGGAACTGCTCGCCGGTGCAGGCGCCGAGCAGGGCGCACACCAGCGCAACCGCTGCGGCTCGCACGCAAGGCCCGCCAGCGCGCGGCCGAGCCGCGCGGCGTGCCCACGCTGGACCGGGTCTCGATCGTCTCAGTCATCGCAGAACCGTCCCCAACCCTTGCATCGCGCCAATCATTGACGTACCGGACCGACAGTCAATACAGCAACCGGCAGCTCCGATCGGGGCTCGCTCGCGGAACCCGCAATGCTTTGGCCGTTCAATCACTTCAGGAAACCCCACCTGGCCCCGCGCGGCACCATTGAGACCATCTATGGCATGATCGTGGCGCAAGCGCGAGAGCCCTTATTTTATCGGGACTTGGGCGTGCCGGATACGGTTGATGGTCGTTTTGACCTGCTACTTTTGCATTTGTGGATGGTATTGCGGCGGCTCAAGGGAACCGAGGCCGGGACCGATCTGGCACAGGCGCTGTTCGACCGCTTTTGCGAGGACATGGATGCCAATTTGCGTGAAATGGGGGTCGGCGATTTGACCGTTCCGAAGCGAATGCGAGCCTTCGGCGAGGCATTTTACGGCCGCGCGGCAGCCTACGATCTTGCCTTGACCGACGGTGTCGACGCACTGGCGCGGGCGCTTGCCAGGAATATCTTGAACGGCGAGGCAAACGAGAACGCGCAAAGACTGGCGGCTTATGCCGCGAACGCCGTCGCCGCGCTGTCAGGTCTGGACGATGCGACGCTGCGGGCGGCGGCGTGGAAATTCCCGTTGCCTCTTGGAGAAGATGTGCCGTCATGAGCAAGAGGAGCGAAGGAACAGGCGAGCGCGATCACGAGCGAGATTCTTCGCGCGATCCTTCTCACAATGCTGCGCGCGATCCTTGGCGCGCTTTCGTCAATGTCGCGCAGATCCCGGAAGGCGGGCTGCACCGCGAGATCGAAGCGGAGGTCGCGGTGCGCGAGGCCATGGCCGATCTCGCCGGCTTGCGGGAGATTTCGTCGGCGCGCGCGTCGTTCGACCTCGCGCTGGATCGTCGCGGCCGCGTCCATGTCGCAGGCACCGTGCGCGCGCGGGTCGGGCAGACCTGTGTGGTCACGCTCGATCCGATCGACAATGAGATCGACGAGACAGTCGATGTGACGTTCGCGCCTGCAGAGCAAATTCCGCAATTCGCCGATCTCGCCCACGAAGCCCTCGCAAGCGAGGCTGAAATTCCGGATGCGCCGGAGCCGATTGTCGATGGCGTGATCGATCTCGGGCGGCTCGCGACCGATGTGCTATTGCTGGCGATCGATCCCTATCCCCGCAAACCGGGTGCGGTGTTCGAGCCCGAGGTCGCAGCCGCCGATCCCGAGGACCATCCGTTTGCCGCGCTGAAAGCGCTGCAGCCCAAGCCAAAAACGCCGGATGTGAGGAAACCCAAAGGCAAACGATAGCTGCCTGCAACGGCGTGCGCTTTAGCACTTCGCTGCAGGCCGATCGCAGGTTTGCTTCGGGAATCGAAAATAACACATTGAAATAGTTATAATTTTTGGATCGGAACGAATCCGTGTCGTGGCATGGTTCAGCGCAAAAGGCTGCGGTCAAGAGGTTGTCTCGCGGCCGGGAAACGGTATTGTCGCCGCCCGGTCCGGGTGCAGGCTGCGCTCGACGGTTCGCGGCTATTCTGGCTGCGACTTGATTGGTATCCGGGACGTTCATGCCGCAAAAGGTTCGAATCGCGCTTGACGCCATGGGTGGCGATGTCGGCGCGTCCGTCGTCATTCCCGGCGCAGCGATCTCGTTGACCCGACATCCCGATACGGAGTTCCTCCTGTTCGGCAATCGTGCGGCTATCGACGAGCAGTTGGAAAAGTATCCGGCGTTGAAGGCTGCCTCGCGCGTCATCCACACCGACGTCGCCGTCAGCAACGAGGACAAGCCGAGCCAGGCGTTGCGGCGCGGACGCAAGACGTCTTCGATGTGGCTGGCGATCGACGCGGTCAAGAAGGGGGAGGCCGGCGTCGCCATCTCGGCCGGCAACAGCGGGGCGCTGGTAGCCATGGCCCGCTTCTGTCTTCGCATGCTCAACGGGATCGACCGCCCTGCGCTTGCGGCGGTGTGGCCGACGATCAAGGGCTATTCAGTCGTGCTCGATCTCGGCGCTACCATCGGAGGCGATGCGCGTCATCTGGTGGCACTGGCCGTGATGGGCAGCGCGATGGCGAGCGCTCGTTTCGGCCTGCCGCGGCCGACCGTGGGCCTGCTCAACATCGGCGTCGAGGAGATGAAGGGCCACGCTGAGATTCGGGAAGCCGCCGAACTGCTGCGCGCGATGAACCTGCCGCAGCTCCATTACATTGGCTTTGTCGAGGGTGATGGAATCAGCCGAGGCGCGGCCGACGTCATCGTGACCGAGGGCTTTAGCGGCAACATCGCGCTGAAAGCCGCCGAGGGAACCTCGCGGCAGCTCCTCCAGTTCCTGCGCGGCGCGATGGCCAGCACCTTGAGCTCGCGTCTTGGCTATCTCCTCGCCCGCAAGGCCTTCAGGGCCCTCCGCGACAAAATGGATCCCGGCAAGTCCAATGGTAGCGTGCTGCTCGGACTGAACGGCATCGTGGTCAAAAGCCATGGTGGAACCGACGCCGAGGGCTTTGCCTCTGCGGTCGATGTTGGCTATGAGATGGTCCATTACGATCTCCTGACCAAGATCAATCAAATGCTTCATCGCGATGGCGGCGCGCTGGCTCAAGCGCAGGACGCCCCGGAGGATGTCTCGTGACCTTACGTTCGGTGGTGCTCGGCTGCGGTTCCTATCTGCCGCGGCGGATCTTGACCAATGCCGAACTTGCGGCGCGCATCGACACCTCCGACGAATGGATCGTGCAACGCACGGGCATCCGGCAGCGCCACATCGCGGCCGACGGCGAGTTCACCTCGCATCTGGCGATCAACGCCGCGCGCGCGGCGCTCGACAATGCCGGGATCGACGCGCAGGCGATCGACCTGATCGTGCTCGCGACCTCGACGCCCGACAACACCTTTCCGGCGACCGCGGTCGCCGTGCAATACGGGCTTGGCATCAACCACGGCGCGGCCTTCGACCTGCAGGCGGTCTGCTCGGGCTTCGTGTTCGCGCTCGCCACCGCCGACAATTTCCTGCGCTGCGGCGCTTACAAGCGTGCGCTGGTGATCGGCGCCGAAACGTTCTCGCGCATTCTCGACTGGAACGATCGCGGTACCTGCGTGCTGTTCGGCGACGGCGCCGGCGCGATCGTGCTCGAGGCGCAAGAGCAGCCGGGCAAATCCGCCGACCGCGGCGTGCTGACGACACATCTGCGCTCCGACGGGCGGCACAAGTCGAAGCTCTATGTCGACGGCGGCCCGTCCTCGACGCAAACCGTCGGTCACCTGCGGATGGAAGGCCGCGAGGTCTTCAAGCATGCGGTGGGCATGATCACCGACGTGATCGTCGACGCCTTCAACGCCACCGGGCTCTCGGCGGAAGACATCGACTGGTTTGTTCCGCATCAGGCCAACAAGCGAATCATCGACGCTTCCGCCCACAAACTTCATATTGCGCCGCCGAAGGTGGTGCTGACGGTGGATCTGCACGGCAATACCTCCGCGGCGTCGATACCGCTGGCGCTTGCGGTCGCGGTCAGGGATGGGCGCGTGAAGAAAGGCGATCTGGTGCTGCTGGAAGCCATGGGCGGCGGCTTCACATGGGGATCGGCGCTGCTCCGGTGGTGAGCGCTCCGATAAAGTTTGTATCGATATAGCTGTGTTTTAAATGCGCCTGCATTGATGAGCGCTGTTGACCGTCGTATGGTAAGCTCTTAATTTCAGATACAAATTGTTCGCCGTGAGTTGGGGCTAGGCGATGACCGGAACTGGAAAAACAGTCACACGGGTTGATCTGTGCGAAGCGGTCTACCAGAAGGTAGGTCTGTCGCGCACTGAATCATCGGCCTTCGTGGAGCTGGTGCTGAAGGAGATCACGGATTGCCTGGAAAAGGGCGAGACGGTGAAGCTGTCGTCGTTCGGCTCGTTCATGGTGCGCAAGAAAGGCCAGCGCATCGGCCGTAACCCGAAGACCGGCACGGAGGTACCCATTTCTCCGCGCCGCGTGATGGTGTTCAAGCCGTCCGCGATCCTGAAGCAGCGGATCAACGGCCACGCCGAAGGCGCGACCAACGGCGAAGACAAATCGGATTAATCAGCTCAACATGTCGGATTGACCTGGGTCGATTCGGCAGAACGACCGCAGAGAGGAGCGAGCATTTGGATAAGGCGCCGGATGCGTTCCGTACCATCAGTGAGGTCGCCGGCGATCTCGACATTCCCCAGCACGTGCTGCGGTTCTGGGAAACGCGCTTTGCCCAGATCAAGCCGATGAAGCGGAGCGGGGGCCGGCGCTACTACCGTCCCGACGACGTCGATCTGCTCAAGGGGATCCGCCGGCTGCTCTATAGCGAGGGCTACACCATCCGCGGGGTGCAGCGCATCCTGAAGGAGCATGGCATCAAGTCGGTGCAGGGCCTCGCCGACACTTCGACGGCCGTCTCGTTCGGCGCGATCGAGGAGGCGATCGGGCAAAGCCTCATGGAGGACGACAAGGAGGATTTGAGCGTCGACCTCGATGGCGAGGAGGAGGAGCATGAGGGCACGGCGGGCGAGGGAATCGATTTCCGTTTCGTCGACACCGAAGACGACATCCTGGCGACGTTCCGGGGCAACAGGGTTTCCGTCCCGACGGCCGAGCGGAACCCGCTCGACCGCGAGCGCCTGGAAGGCGTGCTGCGGGACCTGATCGACTGCCGGCAATTGCTCGACCGGGCCTTGAAGGACGGCTAGGCGCCTGGTCGCGCGGAACCGCAAAATCAATCGATCGGTGACGGCGGAATTGTTACCCGCAATCGCCGTCGTGGTCGTTCATGCGACGGCCGACCAGGGCCCGCGGCCTTGTCCCGGCGCAAGGCCGCGATGGCGCCGCAACAGCTCTCAATCGGCATCGAAATAGTGCGACACCCCGACCATCACGGTCTGCCAGTCCAGCCCGGAAACCTTATCGGTAAGCAGTTCGGTGGTGGAGCCTGTTGAGGTGGATGGCCCGCCTCCGAAGGTCGTTGTGCTCGATCCCGCACTGGAGGAGTTGAAAGCCGTCGCCACGGTCCGGTCCTGGAATCGCGTATAGCGGTACTCGGCCTTGAGCGTCCATGACGGCGTGATCTTGCGCTCCCAGCCGGCGCCGACCGTTCCACCGAACGCGCCGACCGTCTGATCGGCGAATTCGAAGCGCGCATAGCTGAGGCCGCCGATGAGATAGAGCAGGTCCTTCGGATCGGCCAATACGCCGCCCCGCAGCAGCGCCGACATCGACCAGCGATTGTCCAGATGATCGGCCGTGTTTCCGGTGTTCAGGCTCGTACTGGTCTGAGTGTTGATGACGCCGGCATTGTTGAAGGTCGAGACCGAGCTCTGCAAAGTGGAATCCGGCCCGGTCAGCCTGGTCCGCATGTTGGATACGCCGCCTTCGATCTGCGCGCCGAGGAGAAATCTGTCCGTCACCATGCGATCGTAGCCGAGGTAGAGATTGACCATCGCCCCGGGGCCGCGGCCGCCGAGGCTGTCGGTGAAGTTACTCGAATTGACGAACGTATCGGTCGTGGTGCCCTGCACGTCGGTTGTCGTGGAGGTGAAGGGGTCGGTTTCGTCCTTGTGCGCGTGCTGGGATGCGATGCCGAATGACGCACCGGCATAGAATCCTCCCCAACTCGGGACCGCGGGCGGCAGCGGCGCCTTTGTCACCATTGCGTAGCTCGACGACGGCGAGTGTTGCTCGGGAATGCTGGCTACGGCTTGCACGCCGGGCCTTGGCTCCGCCTGCCGGCCGAGCTTCTGCTTCAGCGCCTGTGCCTCGGCGCGGGCCGAGGCCGCGTCGCGCTTGTAGTGCTGGTTTTCCGACTCCAGCGTCGCAACCCGCGACTCCAGTGTTTTCAGCGCCTTGAGGACCTGCTGCAAATCGCCGTCATCCGCTCGCGCGCCGGACGGCACCGCAAACGGCGACAGGACCAGGAAAGAAACGGTGTAAATCGCGAGCGATCGAATGGCTTTCATGGCGGTGGGCCCCAGCTCAATTATGGCGAGATGGCGACCATGAACCCGGGCGATGGCCAGTCAACTCGCGGGTCGCATCCTCCGGTTGATTCGCCAGCCTATGTAGCGTGGGCGCAACAGACGGCGTTGCCGACTGCGCATGGCCGCGGAAAGCGCTCCAGCCGCGATTGGCCTGGGGTCAGCGAAGGCGGCATTTTGCGTGTGGCGGGCTTGGCGGCGGGGGGAGGCGGCTTGCGTGAAGGCGGGATCGAAGCTAAGGGAACGGCATCGGAGCGTGGCGCAGCCCGGTTAGCGCACTAGTCTGGGAGACTAGGGGTCGGAGGTTCAAATCCTCTCGCTCCGACCAATAAAAGCCAGTATTTTCTGGGCTTTTTCTGCTTCATCAGACGGCTGCCACAGGGGGAAAGACCAAGCAGAAGCCGCGGGGACGGGCTCCGCAGCCCTCACGGCGGGCGAGAGACCCCCTAAATCCAAATGGCCTAAATCCCGAGAAGCCAGACCGCGACGATGGTGCCGAGCACGGCCAATCCACTGATTGTCCAGCCCGTGACGTAGAGCGCGCCGTCGGATTGCGGTCTGTCGACCATGCTGTCGTGCCAATGGGGCATCAGAGCCTCCTGTCAGCCTGCCTCTTGTGAATAAGACGCCGACGCGGCCTAAAAGTTCAAAAAATGTGGCGGCAACTTTTCCGGGTGGGCCACGCGATCGAAAGTCAGATCTCGTCTTTGGGGCGCAAGCTATTCCAGAACAACCATAAAACGAACGACATCGCCCGACCGCCATTGACATTGAAGGCGGCGCATCAGAAGAAATATCGGTGAGCGGGGCGCCGTTTCCGACGGTCTTTGCTTGCTCGGGTGAATAAGCTCAAATGCTCTCGCGCCGATAAGATCAAAAAAAGAGGGAAGGAGCCGCGGGTCCCATGAAGGATTTTGCCGGAAAGATCGCCGTCATCACCGGAGGCGGCACGGGGATGGGCCGCGAGCTGGCGCGCCAGTTGGTCGCCGAGGGCTGCAATGTCGCGATGTGCGACGTCTCAGCGGATGCGATGGCCGAAACCAAGGGGCTGTGCGAAGCCGAAAAGCTGCCGCAGGGCCTGCGCGTCTCGACGCATTTGGCCGACGTCTCGATCGAGGATCAGCTCAAGCGCTTCCGCGACGAGCTCGCCGAGCAGCATGCGACCGACAAGATCCATCTTCTGTTCAACAATGCCGGCATCGGCGGCGGCGGCAGCCTGTTCACCAACACGCGCGAGCAGTGGGAGCGCACGTTCAACATCTGCTGGGGCGGCGTCTATCTCGGCGTCCGCACCTTCCTGCCGATGCTGATGAAGGCCCCCGAAGGCCACATCGTCAACACCTCCAGCGTCAACGGCTTCTGGGCCTCCGTCGGCATGGGCGTCTCCCACACTGCCTACAGCGCCGCCAAATTCGCGGTGAAGGGATTTAGCGAGGCGCTGATGAACGATCTGCGGCTGAACGCGCCGCATATCAAATGCTCCGTGGTGATGCCCGGCCATATCGGCACCTCGATCGTGTCGAACACCCGCAAGGTTCAAAGCGGCACCGAATCCGACCGGCTCAGTCCCACCGAGATCACCCAGGCGCGCCAGCGCCTTAAGGGCATGGGCATGGATACCGCCGCCATGTCGGACGAGGAGATTCAACAGATCGCGCTCGACCGCGCCCGCACGTTCCGCGACGAGGCGCCGACCACTGCGGCTGCGGCGGCGAAGATCATCCTCGACGGCGTCAAGGCCGGCCAATGGCGCATCCTGGTCGGCGAAGACGCGCACAAGCTGGATGAGCGCGTGCGGCAGGCGCCGGAAAGTGCCTACACGCCGGAGTTTCTCAAGAGCTTTTCGGAAGAAGTCGGCTGGCGGCTGGGGTGATAACGGGACTGGCGCTCCATGATTCAAGCATGATTTTCGGAAAGCCAGTACCCAACTTTCCGGATCAGGCTCTAGCGCGAGCCGATGCGGTAGGCGAGCCGGCTGTGGCCCGCGCAATAGGGCAGGCCCTCGATCGGCGGGTTGCCGCAGAAGCAGAAGTCCGGCGCACCCGGCGTGCTGATCGGCCAGCGGCAGGTTTCCTGGTTCAATTCAAACAACGAGCAGCAGTGTCCGTTGTGGATCGGCTCGTCGTCGGCCACCGGCGGCGGCGGTTCGTCGGGCTTGGGTTTCAGCCAAGCGAAGCCGTAACCCCGCGATCGCGCGTGAGCGAGGTGTGCTCGCGGCTTCGTTCCGCGCCGGACGCGCGGCGCGGGTTTTCTCGCGCTTCAAATTGAGGCGCGAGATTTTGCCGATCACGGCGTTGCGGCTGACCCCAATTCGATCGGCGATTTCGCGGCAGGACAGCCCGGCCGCGAAGTGGGCTTTGAGGAGTTCAACGCGTTCGGTCGTCCAGGTCGGCTGGTAGAAGGGCATGTTCTCGGTTCCAAGCTTGATCGCTTTCTGCGGATCGTCTTGGCCAAGCGGAAATCAACCTCGTATGCGCTGACATCCCGTTAGTCCTCCGTTACGTCCTGCCATTGTCGCGGATCGAAAGCAGCCCGTCCTTGATGGCGAGGCGGATGCCTTCCTCGATCAATGTCCTTGCGACGCCTGGAACGCTGGTACCGTGGGTGCCCTGCTTCACTAATTTTTCGAGATATCCAATGGTCGAGAGCGCCAAGGTTACGGGAATGCGGTCGGTCTCGGCTTTTTCCGTGGCCATGGCAAAAACTATGCTCTAACGCGGGTACATAAAAGTAACTTTTAAGAGTCTATTTAGTTTTATGACGTTTGTACAGCACCATTCACAATCAATTGAAACAACTAAAGAAATTTTCAAATGCGATGAGACCACCGTTGTCTCAGGGAGAGAACAGCACTGTTCGGCCGCCCGTGGTGGCCGGAATCGCGGAGTGGTCTCGCCGGGTAAAGATTCGGAACGCCGCTTCGGCCGCGAGGCTCTCGCGCGCGGCCTGTCAAAGCTCAGATGGGCGACTTTCGAATTCGCTTGCGACCGGTTCAGAAGACGGCGGGCACGTACATTTCGGGCGGGATCTGATCGCGATGATAGGAGGGATCGTGCATGCGTTCGGGCAGGACGACGGGCTCGTGGCGAATCTCGCCGTAGGGAATCTGCGTCAGCAAATGGGAAATGCAGTTGAGCCGCGCCCGCTTCTTGTCGACGGCTTCGACCACCCACCACGGCGCCTCGGCAATGTGGGTGCGATGGAGCATCTCTTCCTTGGCCTTGGTGTACAGCTCCCATCGGGCGCGCGACTGCACGTCCATCGGGCTCAGCTTCCATTGCTTGAGCGGATCGTGAATGCGCATCAGGAAGCGGAACTGCTGCTCTTCGTCGGTGATCGAGAACCAGTACTTGATCAGGATGATGCCCGAGCGCACCAGCATGCGCTCGAACTCGGGCACCGAGCGAAAGAACTCCTCGCATTGCGCCTCGGTGCAAAAACCCATGACGCGCTCGACGCCGGCTCGGTTGTACCAGGAGCGGTCGAACAGGACGATTTCGCCGCCCGCGGGCAGGTGCGTCGCGTAACGCTGGAAGTACCATTGCGTGCGCTCGCGCTCGTTCGGAGCGGGTAGCGCCGCGACGCGGCAGACGCGCGGATTGAGGCGCTGGGTGATGCGCTTGATGACGCCGCCCTTGCCGGCGGAGTCGCGCCCCTCGAAGATGACGACCACCTTGAGCTTGTCGTGCTGGACCCAGTCCTGCAGCTTGACCAGCTCGCCCTGCAGCCGAAACAGCTCCTTGAAGTAGACGGACCGGTCGATCGTCTCCAGCGTTCCATGGGCGGATTGCGTATCCCTGAACTGCTCGAGCTGGCTTTCGCCGAGCTCCAGTTCGAGTTCCTCGTCAAAACTGTCGCGTAGGTCGGCATCGATGCGCTCGCGCAGAGCCTTGTCGCTGGTTGTTTCCGGTCCGGTCATCTTGCGTCCTCGGTTGGTCATGCCCCGCTAAAATTCCCGTGGCTCTTGACGGAGATGTGACAAGGTTGCCGGACAGCTGCCTGGTTTGGGCTGGCGATTGCATTGCAGGCACAGGCGCCGAAACCGGAACGCAACCGCTAACCGTGAACGACGTTCTTCGCGATCATGCAGTGAATGCCCTTGGAGCCGTTCACGGTCTGCGTCACCCTGAGATCGGCGGCGAGACTGCAGAGGGTGTAGGCGTCCTCGCGCGACAGGTTGCGCTTCTCGCCGAGCAGCACGATCATGTCGCGCAGCGCCCGCACCACGCATTGGTCGAGGTCAGGGTCCATCGCCATCGTCAAGTAGTGGGTCGTCGTCTCGGCGCGGGGATAGTCGAGCCGGATGTCCTTGCGCAGCGTCAGGCGGAAACGGCCCTGCAGCGCGGTCTCGATCGCGGTGACGCAGACCTCGCCATCGCCCTGCACGCCGTGGCCGTCGCCGCAGGAAAACAGCGCGCCCGGCACGAACACCGGCAGATAAAGCTTGGCCCCGGCGCCCAACTCCTTGTTGTCGAGATTGCCGCCCATCGCGCGCGGGATCAGCGAGGTGATGCGGCCCCAGGCCGGCGGCGGCGCCACGCCCATCACGCCGAAGAATGGCGCCAGCGGCAGGTCGAGCCCCCAGGGCAGGCGGCCGACCATCCGCTCACGGTCGAGCGGAATATGCAGCAGCCGCGTTTCGTGGAAATCGTCGGGCAGGGTGCCGGCCAGCGGGCGGATCACGTTATAGCCCCAGTCCTGCCGGAGCCTGACGTCGAGGATGTCGATTTCGAGCACGTCGCCGGGCTCGGCGCCTTTGACCGCGATCGGGCCGGTCAGGATGTGACCCGGCACCATCCGCTCGTTTTTCGCGTGCACCTCGAACAATTCGGGCGGGATGTGAAACTTGTCGCGATCCGGGATCACGTCCGGCCCGCCGCTGATGGTGTCGACGGTAACTTCATCGCCGCTCTCGATGGCGAGGACCGGCTTCAGCTTGGCTTCGAAAAAGCCCCAGTGGCAGGTTTCCGGGCTTGAATGCAGATGATGGTGCGTCATGGGAAGGGCTTTGCGTTTGGGCTGATGCAACGTATGACGCTGTATCAGATTTTGCGCGGGGATTGGCTTGTTTTTCGTGCTGTCGAAAACGCTCGGCGTCATGGCCTTGCCGACGAATCTTCTCATTGGGCTCGGCTTGGCCGGCGCGCTGCTTCTGGCGACACGATTTGCTTCGGCCGGCCGCAAGATTGTGATCGCGTCGATCGTGCTGCTCGCCGTTTGCGCATTTTCGCCGCTCGGCAATCTCATTCTCTATCCGTTGGAGAGCAGGTTTTCGCCGTGGGATGCGGCGCGCGGCGCGCCGGATGGCATCGTCATCCTGGGCGGGCCGATCGATGCGGATCTCTCGGTTGCGCACCATGCGCCGGTGATCCGCAGCGCAGCCGACCGTATCGTTGCAGGCGCGGCGCTCGCCCGCCGCTATCCGAATGCCCGCATCATTTTCTCGGGCGGCAGCGCGGATTTGATCGCAAACGATGCGCGGGAAGCCGATTATGCCGGCGAGATCCTTGAAAGCCTCGGCATTCCCAAGGACCGCTTGATCATGGAACGGCGCTCCCGCAACACCTATGAGAACGCGGTGTTCTCCAAGCAGGTCGCATCGCCGAAACAGGGCGAACGCTGGCTGCTGGTTACCTCGGCCTATCATATGCCGCGCGCCGTCGGCCTGTTTCGCAAAGCTGGATTTCCGGTCGAGCCCTATCCCGTGGACTGGCGCGTCGGTCGCGATGCCGCCGACATCCTGTCGTTTTCCAACATCGCCGTCGATGGGCTGGGGCGAACCGATGTCGCGTTGCGCGAATGGATCGGGCTGCTCGCCTATCGGCTAGCGGGCAGGACCAGCGAGCTTTTTCCGGGGCCGACCAAGGAATAATCGCCTTGCGGCGTTCCTCGTTGCGCCGGGGAAGTGCTACGCTCTCACCCTCGACAACAAAGAAGAATTTCGCGGAGGAATCGAATGACGTCACGAAGCGTTCGTGCAACCAACCGCCGCCGCTTTCTGCAATATCTCGCGGCAAGTCTGTGGGGGCTCGGCGCCTTCGGCGAGGAAGGCGTCGCGCGCGTGCTGGAGCTTTTGCGCACGGAGACGCGGGCCGCCATGCAGCAATGCGGCGTGCGCTCGATTGGCGAGCTCAATGCGAGCTATGTGCACCGGGCGACTTGAAACGGCGCTTGCGTGCAACGAAACCGGCCGATATCCCGGTCGAGCAACCTGGGACATGCCGATCGGGCCGCACCATTTTGGGAGTTGACACCATGCAGCAGACACTACCGGAACAGCTCGATCTGGCCGCCATGGCGGCCGATCTCAACAACCTGCTGCGCCTGAAGACCACCGTCATCGGCATGAAGCTGTTCGCGCGCGTCGAGGACATGGAGGCGATCGCAAAAATCCGCCGGCCGAATGCGATCCATACCACCGACCAGATCGTCAGCATGGCTTCGCGGCTCGGCTGGACCGTGGGCATCACCGGCGACGATCTCGTCGGCGCGCAATGCCGCGCGGTAATCGGGCTCGCGCCGCAGGACGAGCAGTGGCTCGCCGGCCAAAATTATGTCGGGGTCTGGCATGGCACGGCAGAAGACGCGCGCAAGCGCCAGGAGGCGCTGGACGTCGTTCCCTTCGGCAAATACCAGGCGTTGGCGGTCAGCCCGCTTGCCAGCGGCCGGCTCAACCCGCCGGACATCTGTCTCGTCTACGCGACGCCGGGGCAGATGATCATCCTGATCAACGGGCTGCAATATACCGGCTACAAGAAATTCGAATGGGGCGTGGTCGGCGAGACCGCTTGCGCCGATTCGTGGGGGCGGGCGCTGAAGACCGGCGAGCCGTCTTTGTCGCTGCCGTGTTTCGCCGAGCGGCGCTATGGCGGCGTGCCGGACGAGGAGATGCTGATGGCGCTGCCGCCGTCCTATCTCGCCAAGGCGATATCAGGCATGAAGCAGCTTGCGAAAAACGGCTTGCGCTATCCGATCGCGCCCTATGGTATCCAGAGCGACGTGCGCGCCGGCATGGGCGTCTCCTACGGAAAGAAGTGATTGTCGTCATTGCGAGGAACAAGCCCGTAGGGTGGGCAAAGGCGCCTTTGCGCCGTGCCCACCATTCATCGACGGCATGATTCGTGAATGGTGGGCACGCTGGCGCTTTGCCCACCCTACGAAGTTCGCTTCGCTCGCGATGACGGAGACAAACTGGGGAATTGAATATGGGTTCTACCTCGAAGTTCGACATCGTCGTCTATGGCGCGACCGGATTTACCGGCCAGCTCGTCGCCGAATATCTCGCCTCGCACTACAGAAACGACAAGCAATTGAAATGGGCGATGGCGGGACGCAGCCTGGAAAAGCTGGCATCGGTTCGCGATGCGATCGGAGCTTCGGCCGACACGCCGCTGATTGCGGCCGATTCGAGCGATGTCGCCTCGCTGCAAGCGATGATCGACCAAACGAAATCGGTGATCTCGACCGTCGGGCCGTATCAGCTCTACGGTTCCGATCTGGTCGCGGCCTGTGCGGCGTCGGGCACCGACTATCTCGATCTCTGCGGCGAGCCGGTCTGGATGCGGCAGATGATCGACGCCCATCAGGCGGCCGCGCAATCTTCCCGAGCCCGCATCGTGTTCTCCTGCGGCTTCGATTCGCTGCCGTTCGAGCTCGGCGTGTTCTTCTGTCAGGAGAATGCGAAAAAAGCCTGGGGCGCACCCGCTAGCCGCGTCAAAGGCCGCGTCCGCGGCATGAAGGGCACGTTCTCGGGCGGGACCTATGCAAGCATCAAGGCGAACTTTGTGGCAGCAACTAAGGACCCCAGCCTGGTCGCGATGCTAAGAGACCCGTTCGTCCTGACGCCGGGATTTGAAGGGCCAAAACAGCCGCCGGGCAACAGGCCTGTTCTCGATGAGGATCTCAAGTCGTGGACGGCGCCGTTCGTCGATGTCGACCATCAATACCCGTAGTGTTCACCGCTCGAACATGCTGATGGGATTCCCGTATGGAAGGGACTTCGTCTACGATGAAATGATGCTCACCGGCCCCGGCGAGCAGGGCGAGGCCAACGCCAAGCGGATCGTCGCGGCCGTCAATGCCGAGAGGATGGGCTCCGGCGGCCCGAAGCCGGGCGAGGGGCCTTCCAGGGAAGAACGCGAGAACGGCTCCTACGATCTGCTGTTCGTCGCACTGGCGCCGGACGGGCGCCAGGTTCGCGTGGCGGTCAAGGGAGATCGCGATCCCGGATACGGCTCGACCTCGAAGATGATCGCCGAATGCGCGATCTGCCTGTTGCGCGACACGCCGGAACTCAAGGCCGGCATCTGGACTCCCGGCGCCGCGATGGGCGACCGCCTGATCAAGCGGCTAGTCGATCATGCCGGGATTTCGTTTGAGGTCGAGGCGTGACGGCGCGCGGATCGTAGCCGTAGATCCAGTCCTGGCGGCGCGCATTGAGCGGAAGCACGAGCTTCAGCATCTGGTCGCGGAACCAGGCGCCGGTGCGGCTGAACTCGCGCTTCTGGTTGCCGTTGCGGCGGGCCAGCGCAACGATCCGTTCGACGCGGGCGCGGCGCTCGCTTTCGAATTTCGCAAAGGCCGCGTCGGTTTCCGCTTCCTGGTGCAGCAGGCGCGCGAGCCGCAGCGCGTCTTCCAGCGCGACCGATGCGCCTTGGCCGGCATGCGGACTGGTCGCATGCGCGGCGTCGCCGATCAGAAGCGCGCGGCCGCGCGACCAATTCGGCAAGGTCGCGAGATCGAGGCTTGCGGACACGACGATCTCCTGCAACGCGTCGATCAGTTGCGGGATCGGCGCGTGCCAGCCGGCGTGATAGCGACGAAGATGCCGCCGCAGCGCTTCCTGATCCATGGCACGGAAGGTCGCCGCGTCGATGCCGTGCGTGGGCATGGTGCTCCAGCACATCGCGCCCGTGGCGGGATCGGAACTGCAAAAGCCATAACCGAAGAAGCCGTTTTGGCCCACGGTCATGATCAGGCTTGGCGGGGTATGTGCGGATTCCAGCAGCGATCGCGGGACAAAACCCCCGAAGCTGACGAGATCAAGGTCGAACGGTTTCGGCGCGTCGGTCACGACATGGTTGCGGACGGCGGAATGCACGCCGTCGGCGCCGATCAGGAAGTCGCCTTCGGCGCTGGAGCCATCGGCGAAATAGGCGACGATCGGCTGGTCGGCGCGATCCTCGATGCGAACCAGCCGCTTCTCGAAGGCGACCTCGATGTCCGCGGCGTCCGCCTTGGCCAGCACCGCCTCGTTGAGGACGGAGCGGCGCATGTTCACCGCCGGCTGGCCGAACCGTTCTCTCATGTTACGGTTGACCGCCCCGAGCTTGGCGCCCGACTGCGCGTAAAACTCGATCGCTTCCGCAACCTGGCCGCGGCGGATCATGTCGGAAGCCAGGCCCGCTTCGGCGAGCACGTGCATGCCGTTCGGCGCAATCTGCAATCCGCCGCCGATGCCGGTCGAACGCGGCCAGGCCTCGAAGATTTCCGCGTCGATGCCGGCCCGCTTGAGCAGGATGGCGGTGATGGGGCCGGCGATGCCGGCGCCGACGATGAGCGCTTTGCGGGATCGTTGGGTCATGACGTTCTCCTTGGCTTGCTCCTGAGGCGGCCCGGGTGCTAGAGGTTCTACGGATGCTAATTATCTTAGCATCTAAGATATAATCTAGATAAGATATGAGGCCTAAGCTTGTCAAGGCTAAAATCGCGCGCCGCGCTGATGCAGGAACTGGAACACGCGCTGCGGCGGTCGTCCGGGCAGGGCGCGATCTACTCGCAGACCGTTGCCGACCGCGCCGGCATCTCGAGTTCCGACATGGATTGCCTCGATTTCCTCAATTTAGAGGGCCGCGTCACGGCGGGAAGGCTCGCCGAGGTGACCGGCCTGACCACGGGCGCCATCACCGGCGTGGTCGACCGCCTCGAGCAAGCCGGGCTGGTGCGCCGCGAACGCGACAGCGAGGACCGCCGCAAGGTGTTCATCGCCATCGTCCCCGAGAACGTCGCCAGGATCGGCCGGCTCTACGAGCCGATGCAGCGCGCGGTCAAGAAGGAGTGGGAGGCGTATTCGGATGCCGAGTTGAAGCTGTTGTTGCGCTTCGCCAACCAGAGCTATCAGACGATGCTGGAAGCGACCGCGAACCTCAAGGCGATGATCGAACCGCCGAAGGAGAGATCGAAGGAAACCACAGGACAGCCGCGTGCCGGCCACGAAGCTCGGCGAGCACGTTGAGGCGGAGCAGGTCCTCACCCATCACTCGCAGATGCTACGCCACTCGTATTGGCGGGTATGAGGATTGAGGACTTGCTGTTGCGAACATTGCGAGGTGCCGAGTGGCGGAATGCGCGCTGGCTGGATCGGCGCGATCGAGGGGGGCGGAAGGATGCAGATCGTTGCCGGGCAAATCGGCGGAATGTCGATCGAACTGCTGCAAAGCGGCTGCATCTCGCCGTCGACGCAGCGGCACTGGCAGGAAGCCTCGGCTCGCGCCGCCACCGCCAGTCCGAAAATCACAGCCAGCACAATCCGCATCGCGGCCTCCTTGAACGCCGGGCAGTCGCACCGATAAATGTTCTTGATTTGTTCCAAAAAGTCAAGTGGCGGAGGTGGCCTATTTGCCGCCGGGGACACAGCCGCTCACGATCATGGTGCTAGGAAGCCGCGATGGGCTCACTGGCGATAGGCTCAGCTGCCGGCGCCTTGTAGGGCTGCGCGGCGGCGAACAGGCCCCACATCGCCCCCAGCATCATCCAGAAATGCCGCCAATGGTCGGTATCGATGATAAAGCTCTCGCCGACCGTGCCGAGAAAGGCAGCGAAGATCGCGAGATAGGCGCGCTGCCAGGGCACGCGTACGAAGCTGTGGCGAAATCCCAGGATGACCGTGAGAAACACCAGCGCGGGATAGCAAACGCCGGAAATCCATCCGCCCGACATGAAGGCGTTGAGATAGGAGTTGTGGGTGTCTTCGGGGAAATAATGGTGGAACTGCAGCGGGCCGATACCGAATGGCAGATCGAGTGCCATCTGGGCGCCGAGGATGTGCCGGCCGAACCGGCCGAAGCGGCCCTCGTCATAGCTCTGATCGAAGCTTGCGCGCTGGCGAAACATCTCCGCCACCTGGTCGAATGACAAGAGCACGGCGATCAGGACCACAACGAGGACGACCGCCACAACCGTGATCACCACGATGCGCGAGCGTTCGCCGCGCGAGCGGCTGGTCAGGACCATCAGCGCCAGCATGAAGGCCGAGGTCAGGATCAATCCGCCCCAGGCCGCGCGCGAAAACGCCAAGAGGATCGCGAGCGCCATGATGGCGAAGGCGATCGCGCTGCGCAGCGCCTTGCCGAAGCGCGCGGTGACGACGTTCTGCAGTGCGAACAGCGCGGGCAGGATCAGGAACGCGCCGAGCACGTTCGGGTCCTTGAAGGTGCCGCGCGCGCGGTCGTACAGCGTCAAGAGGTCGTGTCCGCCGGGAATGAGGTTGAAGTAGCCGGCGATCGCGGCAAGCGAGGCGATCATCGCGCCGACGATCAGGCCGCTGCGCAGCATATCGAGGCGGGCGGCCGTATCCTCGGACAGGACGGTCGCGAAGAAGAACACGGTCACCGCCATGTACCAGGAGGTTGCGATCCAGCTGAAGACGTCGGGGTCGTCAAACAGCGCAATGGCGCCGATGCTGTAGCCGACATTGACCAGCACCAGCAGCAACAACAGCGGGATGAACACCAGCTTGAGCCGCAACCCGGTGGCAAAGAACAGCACGGTGGCGATCAGCGTCACGAACTCGTAGGGGCTCGGCTCGATGAAGACGATGGCCCCGGAGGCACCGACCAGCCACACCAATGCGCGCTGCAAGGCGAGCACGCCCGGCGCGGCCGCACCTGAAGCGGGAAATTCCCCGGCTGTCGCCGCATACGCCATTACACACTCACAGACTTACGCAACTCAACAATACGGAACGCGTAGGCGACCAAACCCTTTTCGTCATGCCCCGCGAATGCGGGGCATCCAGTAGTGCGAGACGTGGCTTGCCGGTTTCCGCTGCCTCGGATTACTGGATCGCCCGGTCCCGTCTACGCCAACCGCCTTCGTCCGAAGGCGGACTTCGGCGGGTCGAGAGGCTTCGACGGGCTTGCGGTCTTGGGGCCGCCGAAGCTTTAGCGAAGGCGGCAAGCCGGGCGACGACAATCTTTGTGATCAATAAGCGTTCTCGTTCTTGGTCATCAGCGCCAGCGGCGTCTTCATAAGAATGAACAGATCGAACAGCACCGACCAGTTCTCGATGTAGTAGAGGTCGAACTCGACGCGCTTCTGGATCTTTTCCTCGTTGTCGATCTCGCCGCGCCAGCCGTTGATCTGCGCCCAGCCGGTGATGCCCGGCTTGACGCGATGCCGCGCGAAATAGCCGTCGACCGCTTCGTCGAACAGGCGGCTCTGCAATTTGCCCTGCACGGCATGCGGCCGCGGTCCAACCAGCGAAAGGTTGCTCTTGAACACCACGTTGAAGAGCTGCGGCAGCTCGTCGAGGCTGGTCTTGCGGATGAAGCGGCCGACGCGGGTGACGCGCGGATCGGCCTTGGTCACGACCTTGGCGGCGGTCGGATCGGCCTGATCGTGGAAGAGCGAGCGGAACTTGAAGACGTCGATGCGCTCGTTGTTGAAGCCGAAGCGCTTCTGGCGGAACACCACCGGGCCGGGGCTGTCGAGCTTGATCGCCAGCGCAACCAGCGCCATCACGGGCAAGGCCATCAACAAGATGATCGCGCCGACCATGTGGTCGAACAGCCACTTCATCACCAGGTCCCAATCGGTGATCGGCGCCTCGAACACGTCCAGCGTCGGCACCTTGCCGAGATAGGAATAGGAGCGGGGACGGAAGCGCAGCTTGTTGGTGTGGGCGGAAAGCCGGATGTCGACCGGCAGCACCCACAATTTCTTCAGCATTTCGAGGATCCGCGTCTCCGCCGAGATCGGCAGCGCGAACAGCACGAGGTCGACGCGGGTGCGGCGGGCAAATTCGACGATGTCGTCGACCTTGCCGAGCTTGGGACTGCCGGCGCAGGTCTCGAGCGCGCGGCTGTCGTTGCGGTCGTCGAACACGCCGAGCACGTCGATGTCGGAGTCATCCTGGTGCTTGAGGGCGTCCACGAGTTGCTCGCCGCTCTGGTCGGCGCCGACGATGACGGTGCGGCGGTCGAGGCGGCCCTCGCGCGCCCAGTCGCGCACCATCGCGCGCAGGAACAGCCGTTCGGCGATCAGCGCCGCAAGCCCCGCGAAGAAGAATGTCGACAGCCACAGCCGCGAAATCTCGCCGCCGAGCTTGGCGAAGAACGAGGCCCCGATGAACAGCAGGAACACGAATGCCCAGGACGAGATCATGCGCGTCATCTGGCGTAGCTGGCCGCGGAACACCTGTACCTGGTAGATATCTGCGGCCTGGAAGCAGACCACTGCAGTTGCGGACATGCCGAGGATCGCGGCGATGTATTCCCAGCGGAAGCCGGAACGGGGCACCACGTAACCCAGATAGATCGCGACGCCGACCAGGCTCAGCAGCAGGAAATCGGCGACGCGCACCGCGCCCGCGATCACGATCGGCGAATAGGCGCGGCGAACCTTCTGGCTGGCAACCGCAAGGGCTGCCTGCGACAGCCGGCGCCGCCGCTCGATCCGCGGGCCGTCCGCGGTCACGGCTGCGGCGGAAGCCGCGGCATCCAGCATCGCACGTGCGTTGATCTGTTCCACTGTCGCCCCGGCCCATTCTGCACCGACGCTCCACAATCTATGCGAGCAGGAGCCAATGCGGTATTCCCCGACCTTGGGCTTAGCGGACAATTCGGAAGAAACTGTTAGCTTGGTAAATGACGGTTAACGATTGGCAAACGCGTCGCGGTAGCCGGCCAGCACGCCTTCGACCATCGCTTTCTGCGAGAAATGCACGAAGATCCGTTCGCGCAAGGATCTGGCGCGGGCCTGCGCCGCGTCCGAATCGTCGAACGCCGTCTCGATCGCGTCCGCCATGGCGCCCACGGTGTCGGGGGCGAACAGCGCCTCGGTGTGAGGTCCGAAGATTTCCGGGATGCCACCGACCCTGGCCGCAACCATCGGCATTCCCGCCGCACCCGCCTCGATCACGACATAGGGCATGGAATCCCCGCGTGAGGGCACGACCAGGAGCTTGCCTTGCGAAAACCCGTAGCGCGCCTGGACGTGGCCGATGAAACGCACCGAGTGGGTCAGCCCCAGTCTTTCGACCTGCGCCGTCAGGGCGGCCATTTCCTCGCCGTCACCGGCCAACGTCAGCGTCAGCGGCTTGCCGTCGGCGTGCAGGCGCGCCAGCGCGTCGATCACGAGGTCGGCGCCCTTGATGTGCCGGAACTCGCCGACATAGACGATGTCGGTCGCATCGGCGGCCTTTACGATAGGATCGAACTCGTTCGCGGTGACGCCGTTGAACACGCAGCGCACCAGCCCCTTCGGAGTGCCGATGGTGCGCTGATAGGTGTCCCGCGCAAACGCGCTTTCGAACAGGAACAGGTCGGTGCTGTTCATCAGCGCGCGCTCGAGGCGGCTGTAGAAAGCGCCCTTCAGCGTGTTCAGCGGGTAGTGCAACGAACCGCCATGCGGCGTATAGACCCGAATAGTGCCTTTGGGAGCGGTCTTCAGACGGATGAAGGCACCGGCCTTGGCGCCATGGCCGTGCACGACCTGCGGCTTCAACTGACGGATCAGCCGCTGGAAACGTACCCAAACCAGGGCATCCGCGAGCGAAGGCTCGCGGCGAATGGCAAGACGATGAACGCCAAGCTTGAGGCGGGGGCCAATCTGCGCCAGCGCCTCGTTGGCACGTTCGCCGCCGGTGAGGGTGTCCGCGACGATACCGACATGATGACCGCGATCGACCTGACCGTTGGCGAGGTCGAGGATATGGCGGAAGATTCCGCCGACCGGTGTACGAACCGCGTGCAGGATACGAAGCGGCTGGTCTTGAGGGGGCGTCATGGTCAGAACCAGCGTTCCGGCGAGGCCGTGCGGATGCAGCCCGGCAGCGCGAGCGCGGCAAGCAGGCAGCAGGTAGCGGCGCGAACGCCTCGCATTGGGCGGCCCATTCAAGGAAATCTTGATTCCGATTAAGGACTTTCGTGGTTAACAAAACATGACCGGCGATCGCTTGAAACCCCGATTTCGCGCGGCAAACCAGTCCGATTAACCCAGCAGCAACCTTAATGGAGTGTAATCGCTCCGTGCCGCCGGAAGCTGGGCACGGGTCGGGTTGTAGCGTCCGCGGGGGAGTGCGATGCGTTTATCGTTCTGGCGTAAGGACAAGGAGAGCGCGCAAGCTGAAGAGCCCGTCGCAAGGCCCGCGCCAGCGCCGGTCAAGCCGACGGCGGCGGCAACCACAGGCGATCTGGATTTGCGCGCGCTCGGCGAAGCGCTGAAGCGCAAGCGCGGCTGGATCATCGTTCCGACGGTACTCGCCGCCGTGCTCTCGATCACCGCCGTCAATCTTGTCACTCCCCGATACAAATCCGAAGCGCGTATCCTGATCGACGGGCACGAGAACGTATTCCTGCGGCCGAACGGCGAGCGCAACGAGGAGCGCACAGCACTCGATGCGGAAGCCGTCACCAGCCAGGTTCAGCTCGTGCTCTCGCGCGATCTCGCCCGCGAGATCATCAAGAACAACAAGCTCGCCGACTTGCCGGAATTCGATCCGGTGCTGCGCGGCCTGTCGCCGCTGAAATCGCTGCTGGCGCTGCTCGGGATCGGCCGCGACCCATTTTCGATGACGCCGGAAGAGCGGGTGCTCGACGCCTATTTCGACCGCCTGACCGCCTACGCGGTCGACAAATCGCGCGTCATCGTTGTCGAGTTCCAGTCGCAGGATCCGGATCTCGCCGCGCGCGTCGCCAATTCGATCGTTGACGGCTACCTGGTGCTGCAGCAGAACGCGCGGCAGGAGCAGGCGAAGTCCGCGAGCCTGTGGTTGTCGGGCGAGATCGACAATCTGCGCAAGAAGGTCGCTGAGGCGGAATCGCGCGTCGAGGATTTCCGCTCGAAGTCGAGCCTGTTCGTCGGCACCAACAACACCACGCTGTCCAACCAGCAGATGGGCGAGCTCAATACGCAATTGAACAACGCCCGAGCGCTGAAGTCGGATGCCGAATCGAAAGCGCGGCTGATCCGCGAGATGCTGCAGAGCGGCAAGCCGATCGAGGCTTCCGAAGTCCTCAATTCCGAATTGACGCGCCGCCTGTCCGAGCAGCGCGTGACGCTGCGCGCGCAACTCGCCGAGCAGTCGTCGACCTTGCTCGACAACCATCCCCGCATCAAGGAATTGAAGGCGCAGCTCGCCGACCTCGATCATCAGATCCGCGATGAAGCCGCCAAGATTTCGCGTTCGCTCGACAATGACGCGCGCATCGCCGCAGGCCGGGTCGAAAGCCTTTCCGCAAGCCTCGATCAGCTGAAGAAGCAGGCCACGTCCAGCAATGGCGAGGACGTGCAGCTCCGGGCGCTGGAGCGCGAAGCCAAGGCGCAGCGCGACCTGCTGGAATCCTATCTCGCGAAATATCGCGAGGCCAATACCCGTGAGACTATCGACGCGGCGCCGGCCGACGGCCGCATCATTTCCCGTGCCATCGTTTCCAACACGCCGGCCTATCCGAAGAAGCTGCCGATCGTGCTGATCGCGACGCTGGCGACGCTGTTGCTCTCGACCGGTGTGATCGTGACTGGCGAACTGCTGCGATTGACCGCGCCCCGCGCTGTTGCGGCGTTCGTCGCCGCGCCGGCCGCGCCGCGTGCGCGGAAGGTCGAGCCTGCCCCAGTCATCGAGCGCGCGCCGAAATCGAGCGAGCCGCGTCCCACTGGCGCGTCGGCGCTCAGCGAGATCGAACGGCTCGGCGACGACCTGCGCGGTGCGGGCGCGTCGGCGCGCAAGGTCACGATCCTGGGCACCGCGTCCGGCGAGGCCATTGCGCTGACCGCGCTCACTCTGGCCCGCCGGATGGCGCGCGACGCCCGCGTGGTGCTGGTCGATCTCGCGGCGTCGTCGCCGACGATTGCGGCGGTTTCCGTCGACGCGAACGCGGGGGGTATTGCGGAATTGATGCAGGGCGAAGCGACGTTTTCGCAAATCATCACCAGGGACCGGCTGTCGCGGGTTCATCTGGTCAATGCCGGCCGTCCGGGATTTGAGCGCACGCTGCTGCAATCGCCTCGGGTGGCGCTCGCGATCGATGCCTTGCTGCGGGTTTATGACCACGTGCTGCTCGAAGCCGGCACCGCGTCCGACCTGCCGGCCGAACTGCTGACGACGAACGCGCGCGCCGTCGTGGTGCCGGAGTCCTCGATGGAAGAGGACGCCCGCACGCTGATGTGCGAGCAGCTCAAGGCGGTCGGCTTTTCCGAGGTGACGATGCTGAGCAAGCCGGCAGCGGCGTCGAACGAGGTCGAGCCCGGCCCGCGCGTGGTCGCGGCCTGAAATATATTGTTTTGAGCATGATCTCCGCGCAAACGCGTTCCGCGTTTGTCGCGAGGGAAAACCGGTTCCCACTTTTCCGGATCATGCTCTAGCGAAAAGCGCCGCGCAGCTTTTGTGCGAGGCGGAACAGCGTCTGGTTATGCTTCACTAGCCGCTTGCCGCGGTTGAGGGCTGACATCGCACCTGCCGCCAGCCTGCCGCGCGGGCTGAGCGGGATGAAGCTGTCGAAGAGCGGCTCGTCGCTCTTGCAGAACATCCGCTTGTAATCGTCCGAGCCGATCCCGAGGTCGAGCGCGCCGTAACCGCGCCCGGCATAGTAATCGACGATACCGCGCACCAGAATCAGGCCGGGGCTGAAACGCGAATGCTCCGACATTGTGTAAGTATTGAACATCATCGAAAAGCGATGGCCGTCGGCGACGCCGGCGAACAGCGCGATCACCTCCTCGTCGCATTCGAGCGCGTGGATCTCTATGGTGCGGCCGCCATCCGGGAGCTTTGTCATGCAGGCGCCGCGGACGAAATCCTCCACGCCGGGTTCGGCGAACACGTTGGGCAATTTCTGTTCCGCCATCCGCAGCGGTTTGGTGCGGAAAAACCAGTCGAGCAGCCGCCCGATCTCGGCATCAGTGCCTGCGACGTGGTGGCGATAGCCCGGTAGCGTCTTGAGCCTGCGTTCCTTGGCCTTGAGCCGCCGCCGCAGCGAGTTGCTGATCAGGGCGGCGGGCGTTGCGCCCCGCGGCATGATCAGCACCGGGCAGCCGTTGACCGAAGCCTGATGCGGCAGCATGGCAAACGGGTTCGGCAAATCCCGCCAGCTTCTCGGCTGCTGCGTCAACTCGAGCATATCGGCGGCGGAGCGCTGGCGCAGCTTCGACAGCAGCACGGCGAGGTCTTCCGCGCTTGCCTCTCGGGCAAAATCCGTGTCCCACAAGGCCATGTTGAAGGTCGTATGCTTGCCGCCCATGAAGGATGCGGTACGGACGCCGTGGCTGCTCCTGAGCGCAAGCGGCAGCAGCAACAGCGGCCGGCGCTCGGCGTCGTAGGCGATCACGATGAAGGGCGAGACGTCTTCGCGGCTGCCGACCTCGAGTTGCCAGATCGAAAGCAGATCGAAGCGCTGATAGGGCGTCGAAAGCCGGTCGCGGCTCCCGAGCGCCCGCCAGATCGCTTCCGCGCGGCCGATCTCGGCGACGATGTCGACGCTGGCGATGCGGCTTGCCGCCAACCGCGCTGGCGCCTCTGCCGTCCGGCTTTCCATCGCGGCAGCCATGGTCATCGCGAAACCTGTTAAAGGGGAAAGAATTAGGCTTTTCGGCGTCAACGGACCTTTGCAAAGAAGTGTCAACAAAAAGTAATGACAATGTCGGCGCGGCGCCCCGCGCTGACCGTTTTGAGGGGCAAGAATTGCCATCAGGCAACCGATTTCTGACCAGCCTTGAGCTCGAATTCGCCTATTTCAGCGGCCGCGCCTGGTTTGTTGGACGCGAAGTCGGGGGCGCCGGCGCGATCCTGCGGTTCGAGCGCGTCCGCCCGCGCCGCGCGGGGCGATTTCAGCCGCTCAAATCCTGCGAGATCACGCCAAGATTTCTCGACCGCGCCATCCGGGCGCTCAGGCGCTGGAAATACGATATCGTCGGCATGGACGAGGTGTGCCGGCGCGCGGTCGTCATGCCGGAGCGACGGCGCTTCGTCTGCCTGACCTTCGATGGCACCTATAAGGATCTGATCACATCGGCTTATCCGGTGCTGTCGCGCCACGGCGTGCCGTTCACCATCTATGTGCCGACCGCGTTTCCCGACGGCGTCGGCGAAGCCTGGTGGCTGGCGCTCGAAGCGATCATCGCGCGGGAAGATCGCGTCAGCCTGATGATCGATCGAGTTCGAGCGGCATTTCACGATCAGGGGAGTGTCCGAGAAATACGAGCTCTACGAATATCTCGAAAGCTGGATGCGCTCGCTGGCGCCGCCGGATCTGTCGGTCGCGATCAACGATCTCTGCATGCGATACTCGGTCGATCTCGCGCGCCTGTCGCGCGAGGCTGCGATGGACTGGGCCGACCTCGCAAGACTTGCCGCCGATCCCTTGGTGACGATCGGCAGCGCGACGGTGAACTATCCGGTGCTGTCGAACCTGAAGGACCCCGTAGCGTTGCGCGAAGTGACAATGGGAAAGGCGGTCGCGGAGACCGCGTTCCATCGCAACATCCGCCATTTCGCCTTCCCGTTCGGCGATCGCGCAGCCTTTCGCCGCGCCCATGTCGTGATGGCGGAGGAGGCGGGTTTCGTGAGCGCGGTCTCGACCATACCTGGGGTCGTGGAAGCGGAGGGCCGCACCAATCTCCACGCGCTTCCGCGCATCTCCTGGGACGGACGGCTGCGCTCGCTGCGCGCAATGCGCGCGCTGCTCTCTGGCGTCACGTTCGCGCCGGTGCAGGCGACGCGGAACAAGCCGACGATCTGAAGCGCGATCGCGATTGCACGTCCAATCTTTCGGATCAAGCTCTATCCGGCCGCTGCATCCAGCTTACGATCGGCATCGCCGGCAGTACCCAGCCCATTCCGGCCACGACATAGAAGATCGCCTGCAACAGGCCGGAACTGGCGAGCCACGGCGCCTGCGCCACCGTCATTCCCGTCAGCGACCACACCGCCGCTAGCAGCAGCAGCGCGATGGTTCCGAGCAGTTTGCGGGTGCGTATGGTCATGACGGAAAAGTCAGGGTTTGGCGCAGTCGTGCGGCTTGCGCGCGGGAAGAGGGGGACTATAAGGGGCGCGCAAATCCGTTCAAGCTCGGCCTCGATGTCCGCTCCATCCGTCCAAGAAGCATCGCCACACCGTGCCGTCCGCCTTTGGCTGTTGTCGGTCGCCGCCCTGATCGCGCTGATGGTTCTGGTCGGCGGCGCCACGCGGCTGACCGAGGCCGGGCTTTCGATCGTCGAGTGGAAACCGATCAGCGGCGTGCTGCCGCCGCTCGACGCGAAGCAATGGACGCAAGCCTTCGCGGCCTACAAGACCATCCCGCAATACCAGGCGCTCAACGCCACCATGACGCTTGACGAGTTCAAGACGATCTATTGGTGGGAATGGGGTCACCGGTTGCTCGGCCGTGTGATCGGAATGGTCTATCTTCTGCCGTTCCTGTGGTTCATGTGGCGGGGCGCGCTTGGCGCCGACTTGAAGCGGCGCTTGTGGCTGATTTTCGGTCTGGGCAGCCTGCAGGGCGCGGTCGGCTGGTGGATGGTCGCCTCCGGCCTTTCCGGGCGGGTCGAGGTTTCGCAATATCGCCTGGCGACGCATCTGGTGCTGGCGCTGCTGATTTTCGCCTCGATCGTGTGGACGCTGACCCGGCTGACCGAACGGCCATCATCGTTTGGGGTTTCCGCGCGGCTGAAGATCGCGGGCGCGGCGCTAGTGGGGCTGACCTTCCTGCAGCTTTATTTCGGCGCATTGGTCGCGGGTCTGCGCGCCGGCCTCGTCTACAACACCTGGCCCGAGATCGACGGCGCGTTCATCCCGGCCGCGGCGCGGCTTTGGTTCGAAGAACCGTGGTGGCAGAACCTGTTCGACAACGCGCTGACGGTGCAGTTCGAGCACCGCATGACCGCCTATGCGCTGTTGGTGCTGGCGGCCTTGCATGCGCTCGACGCGGTGCGTGCGCGTGCCGGCACGGCCGTTGTCGATGGCGCGCTATGGTTGGTCGGGGCGGTCACGCTGCAGGCGACGCTCGGGATTTTGACTCTGTTGCACCAGGTTCCGATTGCGCTGGCGCTGGCGCATCAGGCGGTGGCGATCGTGGTGCTGACGCTTGCGGTCATGCAAGCCGAGCGGCTCGCCGCACGGCATCTGGAGGCCTTACCGCAGCCGCTCGCCGCACCCATAGGGCAGACAAGCTAGCAGTAGCCGTAAACGCCGCAGGCGTAGGGCAGGCGGAAGAAATAGCTGGGATACGGGCCGCCGCCGTAATACGCGCCCTGATAGTCGTAATCGAAGGCCCGTCCATAATTGCCCGGCAGCGTCGAGGAGCCCGGCAGGATCGGCGTGGTCAGAGCAGCGAGTTCGGAAGTCCTGATCGACATGGTCGACGGGCGGCGGCGGCGTGCGCCATAAACGACCGTCGTTGTATGATTGTAGTGCGGACGGGGCAGGCCGGCGGGCAATTGGCTGGCGATATGACGTTTCGCAGCTGGCGTCGCCATCTGGTCGGCGCCGAAGGCCGCGCCGCTGGCAGTGACCGTGAGCAGGATCAGCGTCGCCTGGCGTAACATCGTCGTGCTCCGAATCGTCAAGCCTGATCGATAGCACTCTATGTCGCAGCAATCGTTAACGAGAGTTCAAGCGTTCAGCGCCTGTTCCAGATCCGCGATCAAATCTTCCTTGTCCTCGATCCCGATCGACAGCCGCACCACGTCGGGACCCGCGCCCGACTTGATCTTGGCGGCATCGTCGAGCTGGCTGTGCGTGGTGGAAGCCGGGTGGATCACCAGCGAACGGGTGTCGCCGACATTGGCGAGATGCGAGAACAGTTTCAGGTTCGATACCAGATTGACGCCGGCCTGATAGCCGTCCTTCAGGCTGAAGGTGAACACCGCGCCGGCGCCCTTTGGCGCATATTTGCGGGCGAGGTTGTTGTACTTGTCGCCGGGAAGCCCGGCATAGCTCACCGATGCTACCGCGGAATGGCCCGCGAGATACTCCGCGATGGCTTTGGCGTTCTCGCAATGCTTCTGCATCCGCAACGGCAGCGTCTCGATGCCGGTGAGGATCAGGAACGCGTTGAACGGCGACAGCGCGGGGCCGAGATCGCGCAATCCGAGCACGCGGCAGGCGATCGCAAAGGCAAAATTGCCAAAGGTCTCCTGGATCTTGATGCCGTGATATTCCGGCCGCGGCTCGCTCAGCATCGGATATTTGTTGTCCTTCGACCAGTCGAAGGTGCCGGCATCGACGATGATGCCGCCGAGCGAGTTGCCGTGGCCGCCCAAAAACTTGGTCAGCGAGTGCACGACGATGTCGGCGCCGTGGTCGATGGGGCGGATCAGATAGGGCGTCGCCAGCGTGTTGTCGACGATCAGCGGTACGCCGGCCTTGTGCGCCACTTCCGCGACCGCCTCGATGTCCGTGACGGTGCCGCCGGGATTGGCGATCGATTCGACGAAGATCGCCTTGGTGCGCGGGCTCACCGCGCGCTGGAAGCTTTCGATGTCGTCGGTGTCCGCCCACACCACGTTCCAGCCGAAACTCTTGAAGGCGTGGGTGAACTGGTTGATCGAGCCGCCATAGAGCTTTCGCGCGGCGATGAACTCGTCGCCCGGCATCATCAGTTGCTGCAGCACCACGACCTGCGCGGCGTGGCCGGAGGCGGTCGCAAGCGCCGCGGTGCCGCCTTCGAGCGCGGCGACGCGCTCTTCGAGCACGGCGGTGGTAGGATTGGTGATGCGGGTATAGATGTTGCCGAACGCCTGCAGCCCGAACAGGGAGGCGGCATGATCGGCATCGTTGAACACGAATGACGTGGTTTGATAGATCGGCGTCACGCGCGCGCCAGTGGTGGGATCGGGCTGTGCACCGGCGTGCACGGCGAGGGTGGAAAATCCCGGCAGACGATCGGTCATTCCTGATGTCCTGTTGATGGCTGGAGCGAGAAATCGCGCGGCATGCTGATCGCAGCCGGCTTCGCCGTCAAGGCGAGTTGCCGCGCTATCGCGCGTTGGAAACGATCGTGGCTTTCGGTGCCGTCTTTGCGGAACAATCGTCTCGCATTTGCGTCATGGATCGCTCTTGTTCTTCGCAGCGCGGTCGGATGCGGCGGTCGAGCCGCCGCCGACGCTGGTCCGGTTCAGCGAAAGCCGCATGCCTTGTGTGGGAATTGGCGCGCGCTTGGAACTGAGCGTGCGCGAATTGACGCCCATCCACGAAATCTCCGACGACAGCCTGCCATATTCGATCTTCGGGCAGCGGTTCATCACGACCTTGAGGCCAGAGGCTTCCGCTTTCGCGGCGGCCTGATCATCGCGGGCGCCGAGTTGCATCCAGATCACCTTCGGCAAGGGGTCTAGTTTCAGCGCCTCATCGACCACCGGCATGATGTGGCTCGAATTGCGGAAGATATCGATCATGTCGACGGGACGGCCGATCTCGGCGAGCGAGGCGACGAAGGGCCTGCCGAGCAGGCTCTTTCCGACGTGTCCGGGATTGACCGGGATCATGTCATAGCCGCGCTGCAGCAGATATTTGAACGCGAAATAGCTTGGGCGCACGTTGACCGGCGAAGCGCCGACCATCGCGATCGATTTCACGCCGTTGAGAATCTCGCGGATGTATTGGTCGGGGTAGGCGTCGTGATTTATTCGTGAAATATCCGTTGCGTCATTGCGAGGAGCGAAGCGACGAAGCAATCCATTCTTCCTTAGCGTGGGTGGATTGCTTCGCTTCGCTCGCAATGACGGAGCAAGCTACTCATCCTGCCATTTCGGCTCGCGCTTTTCGATGAAGGCGCCGATGCCTTCCTCGGCGTCGCGCGCCATCATGTTTTCCGTCATCACCTCTGCCGCGTAGCGATAGGCGTCCGCAAGGTTCATCTCGGCCTGACGGTAAAACGCCGTCTTGCCGAGCTTGACGGTATGGGCGGATTTGCGCGCGACCTTCTCAGCCAGCGCGATTCCCGCGTTGCGTTCGGTGCCGGCGGCGACGACGCGGTTGACGAGGCCGATGGTTTGCGCGGTCGCGGCCGAAATCGGCTCGCCCGTGAGCAGCATTTCCATCGCCTGCTTGCGCGGCACGTTGCGCGACAGCGCGACCATCGGCGTCGAGCAGAACAGTCCGATGTCGACGCCCGGCGTGGCAAAGCCCGCGGCCTCCGAGGCGATCGCGAGGTCGCAGCTTGCGACCAGCTGGCAGCCGGCGGCGGTCGCGATCCCCTGCACGGCGGCGACCACGGGCTGGGGCAAATGCACGATCGCCTGCATCATCGCGCTGCAGGCGGTCATGATCGCGGCGAAATAAGCCCGGCCGCGGTCCGGACCGGTCCGGTGCGCCGTCAGCTCTTTCAGGTCGTGGCCGGCGCAGAACGCAGGTCCGTTGGCGGCAATGACCAGCGCGCGGATAGCCTTGTCCTCGCCGATCTCATTCAGCGCCGCATGCAGCGCTGCAATCATCGCTTCCGACAGGCTGTTGCGTGCCGCGGGCCGGTTGAGCGTGAGCACGGCGACGCTGCCGATGGTTTCCCTCAGCAAAATCGGGGCATCTGGCGCTGCAGCGCGGGCGGTCTGGGCGGGCATCGGAATTTCCGTATGGGCGTTGGCGTCAACCTAATGTAACAGAGCCTTGGAAGCGAGAGCAGGGCACGGTATGGCAGTTGCGAAAATGAGCGTGGCCGAGCTGGAAAGGTTCCTCCACGACGAATTTCCTCAAGCGTTCAGGGGCGGCGATCTCGCCATCGAAAGCGCCGACGGCGAAACCTGCCTGCTGCGCCAGCGCTACAGCGAGAAGATGCTGCGCCCGGGCGGAACGGTGTCGGGGCCGACGCTGATGGCACTGGCGGATTGTGCGATGTATGTCGTGCTGTTGTCGGCGATCGGCCCGGTCGCGCTCGCCGTCACCACCAACCTCAGCATCAATTTCCTGCGCAAGGGCGCGCCGGGGCGGGATTTGCTGGCGGCAGCGCGGCTTCTCAAGCTCGGCAAGCGGCTCGCGGTCGGCGAGGTCAACCTGCTGTCGGGGACGTCACCCGACCCGATCGCCCATGTGACAGCGACCTACTCCATTCCAAATACATAGGCTTTTTGAAGGTATTATAACACCATATTTACAAGCCATTGTTTTTGCTGGTTTAATTTTCGTCGTGTGGCGTTGACGCGCGCGGCGGCTGGCTTTAGAAACCCGCGCAGTTCGGCGCGCGACGCGCGGCCGTTTCCCCTTTCACGGATTCCTCACATGAAAACCTATTCGGCAAAGCCTGCCGAGGTAACGAAGAAGTGGGTGCTGATCGACGCCAAGGGTCTGGTGGTCGGTCGCCTCGCTTCGCTCGTTGCCATGCGGCTGCGCGGCAAACACCTCCCGACCTATACGCCCCATGTCGATTGCGGCGACAACGTCATCATCATCAACGCCGCGCATGCGGTGCTGACCGGCCGCAAGCGTGAGCAGAAGGTCTACTACAAGCACACCGGCTATGTCGGCCACATCAAGGAGCGCACCGCGAAGTCGATCTTCGAGGGCCCTTATCCCGAGCGCGTGGTGGAAAAGGCCATCGAGCGCATGATTCCGCGCGGACCGCTCGGCCGCGTGCAGCTCGGAAACCTGCGCGTCTATCCCGGCGCCGAGCATCCGCACGAGGCCCAGACCCCCGAGAAGATCGATATCGCCAAGATGAACCGCAAGAACATGAGGGCCGCATAACATGGCCGAAAGCATGCAGTCGCTCGATCAATTGTCACAGCTCAAGCCGGCGACGCCGGAAGCGCCGAAATACGTCAAGAAGGTCGACAAATACGGCCGTGCCTATGCCACCGGCAAGCGCAAGGACGCCGTCGCGCGCGTCTGGATCAAGCCCGGCGCCGGCAAGATCATGGTCAACACCCGCGAGGTCGAAGTCTATTTTGCCCGCCCGGTGCTGCGCATGATGATCCAGCAGCCCCTGGTCGCGGCCGCCCGCAACGGCCAGTATGACGTGATCTGCACGGTCGCCGGCGGCGGCCTGTCGGGGCAGGCGGGTGCGGTGCGTCATGGCCTGTCCAAGGCGCTGACCAATTTCGAGCCGGAGCTGCGCGGCATCTTGAAGAAGGGCGGTTTCCTTACCCGCGACTCGCGCGTGGTCGAGCGCAAGAAGTACGGCCGGGCGAAGGCGCGCAAGTCGTTCCAGTTCTCGAAGCGCTAACCGCGTCGTTAAAATTTGCCGCGAGGGCGGCATCCATCAACGTAAACAAAGGGCGCCTTCGAGCGCCCTTTTTGTTGGGAGTTTTTCCGAAGAGTTGCGGTGCTTTTTCCCGAAAACTTGCCCGATCGCACGAACGGATTTCGAACGCGGCTCTCCCTAAAGTTCAGTTCGATAAAGGGCGCGCGTGTTTCGGCGGGCACGCCGCTGCATCAAGATGCGAGGTATGAGCAATGTCGCTCGACAGCATGACGCTTTATTTCGTTGCCACCATGGTCGCGGCACTGCTCGGGGCCATGCTGCTGTTTTTCGGCAGGCAGGAGAGCAACCCGGCGCTGAAATGGTGGGGCACCGCCTATCTGCTCGGCGCGGCCTCGGTGGCGCTGTGGACGCTTGCCAGCAATTCGCTTGGCGAAACGCTCTCGCTGGCGCTCAATGCCGCAGGCTTCGTGGCTTGCGGCATGGTCTGGAATGCCTCGCGCGTGTTCCACGGCCGCAAGCCCAACCTGCCGGGTCTGGTGCTGGGCGCGATCGCCTGGATCGCCGCCGTCATGGCGCTCGATCCGCACGGCAACGCGATGCGCATGACGATCGGCGCCGGCATTGTTGCGATTTACGCCGCGCTGACCGCCAACGAACTATGGTCGGAACGCCGCAAATCCTTGAAGCGCCGCTGGCCTGCGATCGCCGTGCCGGTGCTGCACGGCTTCGTCCTGATGCTGCCGATCGTGCTCGGCGACTTGCTGCGTCCCGACGATGACAAGTTCTCTTCCAGCATCTGGGTCACGATATTTTCGATCGAGCTCGTGCTTTATGCGGTCGGCACCGTGTTCGTCATCTTCATGCTGGTGTCGGAGCGCACGGTGAGCGCGCACAGGACGGCGGCCGCGATGGATCCGCTGACAGCCATGTTCAACCGCCGCGGTTTTGCCGAAGCCTGCTCGCGCGTGATCGAGCGCGAGGCCAAGGCCGGCCGTCCCGTTACCGTGTTGATCTTCGACATCGACCATTTCAAGCGGATCAACGACCGCTTCGGCCATCCGGCCGGCGACGAGATCCTCAAACTGTTCGCCGCCATCGTCATCAGCAATCTGCGCATCAGCGATCTCTCCGGGCGCATCGGCGGCGAGGAATTCGCTGCGCTGTTGCCGTGCGCGCTGGAAGAGGGCGTGTTCGTGGCCGACCGGGTGCGCGAGGCCTTTGCCACGTCCGGAATCACGTGCGAGGACGGGCCGGTCGAGACCACCGTCAGCGTCGGGGTTGCGGGCGGCCCGGCCGGTACCGAGCTCGAGGTGCTGCTGGCGGCCGCCGATACCGCGCTTTACCAGGCCAAGCGCGGCGGCCGCAACCGCGTCGAGGCGGCGGTGGAATTGCCGCTGTCGCTGGATAACTGGCGGCGCAAGACCTCAGGGCTCGCCGCGCCGGCGCGCCCGGGGCCGGCGGTCGCGTGACGAACAGGCAATCGTAACCTGCCGTTTACCATCGCCCCGTCATAGTCGTCGCATGAGACCGATCCGGAATCGCGCGCCCCAGGCCATCCTGATGTCGCTCGAAAGAGACGCGGCATCCGCGCGCGGCGGATTTGCCTGCCTATTCTCCAACTCGGACGAATACGAGCGCGCGCTGATCACGGAGCGCCGCGCGCAAGGCCGCTATGGCCGGCCGCACGGCCCATGGCCGATGATGATGTTCATCGGCTGCACGCTGATGATGGTCGGTGCGGTGCTGCTCTTCTATTGAGTTAGGACATCAACCCACGGAGGCGCCGCAAGGCGCCTTTTTCTTTTGGGTCCGGCTGCGCTAGATACGCGGACCGCAAAGGGAGGCTGCAACGTCATGATCACCGAAATCGCCCAGATTGAAATCAAGCCCGGCTCGGAGAAGGATTTTGAAGCCGCCGTCGAGAAGGCGCGCGCAGCCTTCGGCCGCGCCAAGGGTTTTCACGGATTTGAGCTGCATCGCTCGATCGAAAAACCGCAGCGTTATCGGCTGATGGTCAAGTGGGAGACCTTGGAAAACCACACCGTCGACTTCCGCGGCTCGGAGAATTTTGCCGAATGGCGCGGGCTGGTCGGGCAGTATTTTGCCTCGCCGCCCGAGGTCGAGCACACCCAGAAAGTCGTGTCCTCAGTCATTCGCTGAACTGGGTTCTCTCGCTTCAGGCCGCAGCCTCCGGCGGCGGTTCATCCGACTTGAAATAGTCGATCATCACCTTGACGACCGCCATCAGCGGCAGCGCCAGCGCCAGTCCCCAGATTCCGAAGACGACGCCGAGCAGGATCTGGAACGCAAACAGCGTGGCGGGCGGAATGTCGAGCGCCTGGCGCTGCAGCAGCGGCGTCAGGATGTAGCTTTCCAGCGCGTGCACGCCGAGGAACAGGATGAACGCGCTCAGCGCCGCGATCCATCCCGAGGCGAGACTGGCCAGCACGACGATCAGACCGCCGAGCAGCGCGCCGACGGTCGGGATGAAGGTGAGCACGCCGGCCTGAATCCCCAGGATGAACGAGCTCTGGATGCCGATCAGCGCAAGCCCGATCCAGGTAACGAGAAAGACCACGAACATGGTGACGAGCTGCGCGATCAGCCAGCGCTCCAGCGTCTCGCCGATACGGTCGACGATGACGGTGGCGTGGACGCGATGCCTGGCCGGCGCCATGAACAAAAGGCCGGTGCGGTAGACGCCCGGCTGCGCCGCGAAAGCAAGCCCGAGAAACAGCACGATGAAGAAGTTGCCGACCGCGGCCAGCGTGCCCAATAGCAACTTCAAGGTTTGGCTCACGATCGCGCCGCCCGAGGAGGCAAGCGCGCCGGCGCTCGGCAGGTTATGCGTCACCGGGGCGCCCGGCGTCGTACTGCCCGACGCAGGCGCGTTTGCCGAGTGCTGGGAATTGCCGAGATCGAAATAGCTGGTGTCGATACCGTTGCGATCGAGGAATGATTTGACGTTGACCAGTTGCGATTTGATGGTGTCGCTCAAGGCGGTGGCTTGCTGCCTGATCGTGGTGCCGCCGAGAAACACCACACCCGAGAATAGCGCAGCGAGCACCAGGCAGACGATGGCAAGCCGCAGCGGATGCGGCAGCCGGACCAATTGGCCGAGCCGGTTGGTCATCGCATTGAGCGCGGTGCCGAGCAGCATTCCGGCAAAAATCAAGAACAGGGTCGCGGCGTAATACCAGGTGAATACGACCAGTGCCGCGAACAGCACCACGCCGATGCCGCCGACCGATATGGCCCACGCCAGGTCGCTACGGGTCTGTTGACGATCCCCAGCCGAGACTGCCACGTTGATTCCTTCTTGCACCGGTTTCGAACCCCACTCTTTCGTCAAACGCGCCCGGGATCAAGCATGAGAGGGCGCGCCGGTTTGACGCTGTCGCCTTCATCGTGCGAAGGGATGGTGAAGGGCACAGCAGCGTCTCGTTCAACGAGTTGAACCGGGTGACCGGCGTCGTGCCGGTGGCCGGCGCGCTGATTGCGCTTCTCGTGACGTTTTCCGACCCCGGCGATCCCTTAAGCCGCGACGGAGGTGCCGCCGGACGATTCGGCACGGGGTTTCATCTGCAAGGGGGTGTCGCCCGAGGTTCTTGCAGGGCTGCGACGTGCGGGACGAGGGCCTCGCATGTTGATCCGGCGCAAGCCTGCAGGCATGATACGATGCTAGCAAGGCATCACCGAGGTTGCGAGGTTGGAACAGGCATGAGGAGGAAGCCGGTCGTCGGCGTAATCGGGAACGCCTATCGCATCGAGAACAGATTCGCCACGCAAATGGTGGGCGAGAAGAACCTGCGCGCGGTGGCCGAAGTCGCGGGTGCGTTGCCGCTGATGTTCGCGGGCACTCCCGAGATCACTGACATCGACGCGCTTCTGGACGTGGTCGACGGCATTGTGCTGACCGGGGCGCGCGCCAACGTCCATCCTACCCGCTTCAATACCGAGCCGGACGTCAAGCACGAACCCTATGACATTCCGCGCGACGAGGTCGCGCTGGCGCTGTCGGAAGCCTGTGTCGCCCGCGGCGTGCCGCTGTTTGGAATTTGCCGCGGCTTGCAGGAAATGAACGTCGCCTTCGGCGGCTCGCTGCATCCGGAGATTCGCGAGCTGCCGGGGCGCATGAACCATCGGATGCCGCGGCTGGAGAACGGCGAAATCCATCCCGACCCCAAGGTCATTTTCGCCGATCGTCACGAAGTCAGTCTGACGCCGGGCGGGGCGTTTTCGAAAATCCTCGGCTGCGAGAAAATCCGCGTCAATTCGCTGCACGGGCAGGGCATTCTCAAGCCCGGCAAGCGCGTCGTCGTCGAGGGTATCGCGGAAGACGGCACCATCGAGGCCATCCGCATTGCGGATGCGCCGGGATTTGCGCTCGGCGTGCAGTGGCATGCCGAATACGATCCGCAGCGCAATCCGATCAACCGCAAACTGTTTCAGGCGTTCGGCGAGGCACTGACGGCGGGCAGTCGCGCGTAACGGCTCGTCGCGGCCCGTAATTCTACGGGGGCGAATATTAGGGATTGCGAGATGGGACTCGGCTAACCATTCCAGAGTACCGGGAAGCGTCGAGAAAATGTACGCCGTCGCCGATTTGAGGCGTGAATCCGGCTCCGCGTCCATCCCCCCGGACGGCTGGAAGCCATGACCCTATCGGCCCGTTTCGCACTCGCGATGGTGTTCCTGGTCGTGGCGACGACCGTTGCGCTCAGCTTGATCACATATCACTTCGTGACGGAGGCGGTGATCCCGCGCGCGCTGGACCGCCTTGCTACCGAAGGCCGCCTTGGGCGCGACCAAGATCGAGGCGGCCCTGAACGGTGCCCGCCAGGATCTGTTGGTGATCCAAAGCGGCGTCTCGGTGAGTGAAATGGTGGCAAGGCGCTCCAAGGGTCCGGTCACGTTGCAAGCCGATGCTGAAATCCGTGGGGACATAGCGGCACGATTTCTGTCGCTCCTCAAAGTAAAGCCCGAATACACCCAGTTGCGCATCATCGGCGCGGAAGACGGCGGACGGGAATTGGTCCGCGCAGATCGGGGCGGACCAGGTGGCGCGGTTCGCGTCGTTCCCGATCGTGAGCTGACGCAGCAAGGGGAACGCGACTACGTCCGGCGGACCATGTCGCTGTCGCCCTCTGACGTTTACGTCTCTCCGGTCGTGCTCATCGAGGGCGGCCCCGGCCATCCCGTCACGCCGATGCTTCAAATCGGCGTGCCGCTGCCGGCGCCCGACGGCCAGCCTTTCGGATTGGTCGTGATCGATTTCGACCTCGGACCGAAGTTCGATAGCATCAAGGCGGAAATTGCCAAGGACAACCGGATGACCGCCGTCAATTCCACTGGCGATTATCTGCTCGATTCCGCGCTCAGAACCGATACGGGAACAGGCGGCTGGGTACCGACAAGGATTCAGGAAGATTTTCCGGAATTCAGCCAGCTACTGGCAGGCGCGGATAGCGGTGGCGGAGTTTGGCGCGATCGCAAGGGAATGCGAAGCGGTGTCGGATGGCATACCGTGCGCATGGCCGGCGGTTCCGGCATAACCATACTTGTAGCTGCCCCGTACGAAGCGCTGAACCATGGGTTTTCCGACGTCAGCCGCTCGGCTCTGGCTGGAGGTGGGATCGCCGTTCTTCTTGCTCTGCTTCTCGCCGTGGCGATTGCTAGGTCGCTGTCGAGCCCGTTGACCCAGATGACGCGCGCCGTGCAGGGCCTGTCGCGCGGCGAGCCGGTTGAACTGCCCTCGAATGGCGGCCGGGAGATCGCGATTCTTGCCGGCGCATTCGCCGAAATGTCGACCCAGATCGCCACCAAGCAAAAATTGCAAGAGCAGGCGCATCAGGCTCTGGTCGAAAGCGAGCAATTGGCGCAGGCCATCGTCCGGACCGCGCTCGACGCCTTTGTCCAGACCGATGAAACCGGCGTCGTCCTGGACTGGAGCCCGCATGCAGAAGCCTTGACCGGATGGCTCCGGGCGGAGGCGCTTGGCGCGAAGCTCGTGGATCTGGTTTTTCCGCAATCGCTTCGCGTTGCGCACCGGCAGCGGATCAATCGATTCCTGGTCGAGGCGTCCGGCGGCATCAGCGGCATGCGCTATGAAACGCCCGCGCTGCACAAGGACGGCCATGAATTTCTGGTGGAAGTATCGCTGACGGCGCTGCGCCGTGGGGACGGCTGGATCATCAACGCGTTTGTCCGCGACATCACCCAAAAGCGCTTGGCCGAGGAGCAATTGATCCAGGCGCAAAAGATGGAATCGGTTGGGCAACTGACCGGCGGCATAGCCCACGACTTCAACAATATGCTCACGGTGATAACCGGCACGATTGAAATCCTTGCCGACGCCGTCAAGGATAATCCCGCTCTCTCGACCATCGCCAAGTTGATCAGCGACGCCGCCGATCGGGCGACCAAGCTCACGGCAAACCTGCTGGCCTTTGCCAGGAAGCAACCGCTGCGCCCGACGGAGATCGACGTCAATGCGCTGGTCAACGAGGTCGTCGAACTGTTGTCGCCGACCCTGGGTAGACAGATCAACATCCAAACCAGTCTGTGCGATCACCTATGGTCGGCGCTGGTCGATCCCGCCCAGCTTAGTTCGGCGCTTGTCAACCTCGCGATCAACGCCCGGGATGCGATGCCATCAGGCGGAAATCTCACGTTCTCGACCGGCAATATCAATCTGGGCGAGCAAGAGGCGGCGGCAAGCGGGGTCAGTGTGGGCGACTACGTCGTGATCGCGGTTGTCGACACTGGCGTCGGCATTCCCAAAGCCATCCGCGACAGGATTTTCGACCCGTTCTTTTCGACCAAGCAAGTCGGCACCGGAACCGGCCTCGGGCTCAGCATGGTGTTCGGTTTTGCAAAGCAGTCGGGCGGCAACATCGAGGTGCACAGCGAGGAAGGAAATGGGACCAGTTTCCGGATATTCCTTCCAAAGGCCCATTCCGGACCCCGGCAGGTACAGCGGGCGGCCCCTGAGCAATTACGTGGCGGGTCCGAGACGATCCTGTGCGTCGAGGACGACAACGAGGTGCGAGCCTACGTCACAGGCCAGCTCAAGAGCCTGGGGTACAACGTCATATCGGCTTCGAACGCGGCCGACGCGCTGGCGATCGTCGAAGCCGGGACCCGTTTCGATCTCCTTTTCACCGACATCGTCATGCCCGGAAATCTGAATGGCAGGCAGCTGGTCGACAAGCTTGCCGAACGGCTGCCGTCCCTGAGGGTGCTTTTCACTTCTGGAAACACCTATGGGGCGATTCCCTTGCAAGGCTCCCCGGAACGTAACATCCCGCTTCTGAAAAAGCCTTATCGGAGGGAGGAACTCGCACGCATGTTGCGCCACTGCCTCGATCAGGCGCTGGACCCGGTGGGCGACCCGATACCGCTGCCTTACTCGGTGCTGCCGGACCTTGAGCAATTCCTGCGCGAGAATCCGCCGAAAAAGCAATAAACTTGGACGGCGTTGTCGGCGACGGCGACCCGGTAGCGAGCCAAAGGCACCCATTGAGAAGCAAACCCTGCGGAAGATCATGAGTTTCTTCGAACGTCTGAAGACAGCAGCATCCGCCGAATGGCGGGCCTACACCGAGCACGCCTTCACGAACGCCTTGGCGGACGGCTCGCTCGCCGAAGCAGCGTTTCGTCACTACCTGGTTCAGGACTACCTGTTCCTCATCGAATTCGCCCGCGCCTACGCGCTCGCCGTCTATAAGTCGCCCAAGCTCGCCGACATGCGCGAAGCGGCGGCCGGCCTCTCGGCCATTCTCGATGTCGAGATGAACCTGCATGTGAAGCTCTGCGCCGGCTGGGGCCTGTCGGCGTGCGATCTCGAACAAACCCCTCCCGCGGTCGAGATGCTTGCCTATACGCGCTATGTACTCGACGCGGGAATGCGCGGCGATCTGTTGGCACTCAAGGTGGCGCTTGCCCCATGCGTGATCGGCTACGCGGAGATCGCGACGCGGCTCGCCTTGCGCCCCGATGCGCTCGCGGCAACGAACCCCTATCGCGTCTGGATCGCGGAGTATGCCGGTGCACCGTACCAGGAGATCGCGGCGAAAGCGCAGGCGCACCTGGAAGGGCTCGCCGATCTCTACGCCACGCCGGCCCGCGAGGCCGAGCTGATCGCGATCTTCAAGGAAGCCACCCGGCTCGAGGCTGACTTCTGGGAAATGGGCTGGCGTGCCGACCCGCGGTTTGGATAGTCACCGGCCGCGCACCAAGCGGCAGTTCGCACCTGTCCCGACGATCGGGCATGCAGGCAAGCACCCGAACCATCGTCCGTCATGCGGTTGATCGATGCTGGCTTCCAGTGCTAGCATTGGTGCGGCAGGCAAGCCCATTTTCAAGACCCAAATGACCGGGCCGATCACCCGACGCGATGCACTGTTGCGGACGGCGGCGCTTGCATCCGCGAGCATCATTGCGGCCGCACCTTCGACCGGCATCGCCGCGTCTCCCACCAAGCCGGCCCGAATTGAGGAAATCGACAGAGCCTTGCAGGCGAGAGTCCGCGCCAGGGAAATACCCGGCGTTGTCGCGATGGCCGCCAACGAACGGTCGGTGGTCTATGCGGGCGCGTTCGGCTTCCGCGACATGGCCGCGGCGTCACGCATGTCGACCGACACGGTCTTCCGCATCGCCTCGATGGTCAAGCTGCTGACGTCGGTTGCGGCCCTGCAACTCGTGGAGCGCGGCAAGCTGAAGCTGGACGAGCCGGCCGAGAATATCGATCCGACGCTCGGCTCGGCCCAGGTTCTCACCGGTTTCGATGCGAAAGGGGCTCCGCAACTGCGCCCGGCGCAGAAACCGATCACGCTGCGCAACCTGCTGACGCACACGTCCGGGTTCAGCTATCTGCTCTGGGATCCGAATGTCGTTCGCTATCTCGCGGCTGCCCGCGGCGATCCCGACCTGCCGCGCATGCCGCTGATGTTCGAGCCTGGTTCGAGGTGGGCCTATGGCGGCGGTCTGGACCGGGTCGGTCGGATGGTGGAAATCGCCAGCGGAAAGACGCTCGATCGCTATTTCAGCGATCACATCACCGGACCGTTGGGCATGAACGACACCGGCTTCTCGCTTAGCGCTGGCCAGCGCGCGCGCCAGGCCAGCCTGCATGTGAGGGACGCGAATGGAAAGCTGGTTCCGAAGCCGCTGGAAACGCCGATTGTTCCGAAAGTGTTTTCCGGCGGAGGCGGCATCTATTCCACAGCGCCGGACTATCTGACCCTGCTGCAGGCGCTGTTGAATGGCGGAACCCTCCGCGAGACCGGCATCCTTCGGCCGGAGACTGTTGCCTCGATGTCGGTAAACCAGATCGGCAACCTCGAAGCGGGAATCCTCAAGACGACAAATCCGGCGCTGTCGAACGATGTGGATTTGTTTCCGGGGGTTCGGCTGCGCTGGGGTCTTGGGCACATGATCAACATCGATCCCGTCCCCGGCGGCCGCAGGGCAGGCAGCCTCACATGGGCCGGTCTGCTCAATACCTATTACTGGATCGACCCGACGATGCGGATCGCCGGCGTGATCATGATGCAGATCCTCCCCTTTGCGGACCGGCAGGCTGTCAGGGCCTATCGGCAATTCGAACGCGGAATTTGTCACGCGCTTGAGCCGGCTTGAAAAATTGTCCACCATGCATCCCGCCTTTGCCTCTTGTGGCCGCACGATGAGGCTACGTCCAAGCGGCTGCAAAGACGGCCTGACCGACGAATGACATGATGGGAGATCGCCGATGGCTCGCTTCAAAGACTTTGTTCCCCGCGGGGTGATCCCGGCGGTGCTGCTGCCGTTCCACGACGATCTGTCAATCGACGAGCCGAGCTTCCGCAGCCATTTGCGGGATGTCGGGGCGGTCGAGGGCTTGTCGGCGCTCACGATCAATGCGCATTCGACCGAGGTGGCCTCGTGCACGGCCGATGAGCAGAGCCGCGTGCTTGAGTTGGCCGGCGAGGAGGTCGGCGACCGGCTGCCGCTGATCCACGGGATCTGGGCCGACGGCAGCCTCGAGGCAGCCCGGATCGCAAGGCGGGCGCAAGCGGGCGGCGCTTCGGCGCTTCTGGTGTTTCCGCCGGCGCCCTTCGCGCTCGGCCAGACCGCGGAGATGGCGCTTGCGCACTTCAAGGCAATCGCCTCGGCCTCCGATTTGCCGCTGATCGTTTTCCAGTATCCGCTCGCGACCGGGCAGGGTTACCCCGCGGCGACGCTGACCCGCATGCTCGACGAAATCCCCGCCATCCGCGCCGTCAAGGACTGGACGCCCAGCGTTGCTCAGCACGAGACCCAGGTGAGGGCGCTGCAATCGCGCAAGCCACCCGTCAACGTGCTCACCACCAACAGTGCCTGGCTGCTGAGCTCGCTCGTGCTCGGCTGCAACGGCTTGCTGTCCGGAAGTGGCAGCGTGATCGCCGATCTGCAGGCCCGGCTGTTCCGGGCGGTCGAGGCTAACGACCTCGCCGAGGCGCGTCGGCTGAACGACCGGATCCATCCGCTGGCGAGCGCGTTCTACGCCGATCCCTTCGTCGACATGCACAACCGCATGAAGGAAGCGCTCGTCATTCTCGGTCGCCTGCCGCGCGCCGTCGTGCGGCCGCCGCTGGTCAAGATCAGGAATCCGGAGATCGCGCGCATTCGCGAGGCACTGGTGGCCGCAGGTCTGCTCGATGGGTCCGGCAAGCGGCTCGAGGCGGCCTGACGCGAGCTGACGGCAACCGGCGCGAACGATACCGCCAACCTTGGCGCCGACGTGGGCATATTCGCGCCTTGTCAGGATTCGTGGATGCGCGTTCGTCGCGAGGCGGGACGCGGCGGCGTCGGGCGCGCAAGACCTCCTACCCTTGGTCAAGGACAGAAGGCCCTGCGAGCTTCGCCGCATGAGCGATGGCGGAACGAGACAGCGCGGCCCCGCGCTTGCGTTGCAGCATAAACGATAGAGTTAGCGATTCGCGGACAATTTGGACTTCAAGCCAACTCGAAAACCGTCTATCCTCGATTGAACTGGGCGGCGTCGGGGGCATCCGGTTTCACGCGTCCTTCGTTGAGTAGCTGCGCAAGGCACGGATCCGGAGGCAATCTCTGCTCAAGGGGCTTCTCGCATTCAGTTTAACCCGACGGCCGCTTGTGCTCTTGGGGTTGCTCGCCTTTATTGCCGCGGGCTCGTTCGCATTTTTCAAGCTCAACATCGAGGCTTACCCCAATCCGGCGCCGGTGATTCTGGAAATCACGGCGCAATCCGCCGGGCTGTCCGCGGAGGAGATGGAGCGCTACTACACGATCCCGATAGAGGTCGGCCTTGCCGCGACACCAGGCGTCGATGTCATTCGCTCGACGTCATTCTATGGGCTGTCCTTCGTTCGCGTCGTGTTCCAATACGGTATCGACTATTATTTCGCGCTCACGCAGACAGCCATCAACCTGCAGCAGAACGTCAGCCTCCCCGGCGGAGTCACGGCGCAAATCCAGGCAACCAGTCTGGTCGGCGAAATCTACCGCTATGAGGTGGTTGGACCGCCGCATTTCGGGTTGAGCAATCTGCGCACGGTACAGGACTGGATCCTGCAGCGGCGGCTCCTTTCCGTTCCTGGCGTCGTGCAGGTCAACACCTGGGGCGGCACGACCAAGGAATACGACGTCAACGTCGATTTGCAGAAGCTTGAAGCCTATGGCGTGACGCTGCCGCAGCTGATCAGCGCACTCGGCAACGCCAATATCAACGTGGGCGGCCGCACCATCAACGTGGGACAGCAGTCCGTGAATGTTCGCGGCGTTGGACTCATGGACAGCGGCGGCGCTACGGATTTGACCCAGGGCTACAAGGTCCAGGACATCGAGAACGTCATGCTTTCGGTGCCAAACGGCCTGCCGATATTCGTGAAAGATATCGCAAAGGTTTCGGTGGGTTATGTGCCGCGGCTCGGAAAGGCCGGTCGCGACCACGACGACGACGTGGTTGCGGCGATCGTCATCATGAATCGCACGCTGCATACCAATGACGTCATCAAACGCGTCCGGGCGGAGATCCAGAAGATCAACACTGACGGCAGTCTTCCTCCCGGCGTGAAACTGGTCCCGTTCTATGACCGCAGCACGCTCGTCGCCGTCACCACCAGCACTGTCCTGCACAACCTCTTGTTCGGCTGTTTGCTGATTTTCTTGGTGCAATGGCTCTTCCTCGGCGACCTGCGCAGCGCCATCATCGTGGGAGCCAATGTCCCGTTCGCACTGTTCTTCAGCGTCATCATCCTCGTCCTGCGCGGCGAAGACGCAAACCTGCTGTCCGTCGGCGCCGTCGATTTCGGCATCATCGTCGATTCCGCTGTTATCCTGGTCGAGAATGTCTATCGCAACTTCCAGGCAGGGCCTGAAGGAAAACAACGACTGTTGCAGCATCTTGCCGAAAAGCGGTGGGGCGACCGATCCCACAGGCACCGGACTTCCATCGAGTGACCCGCTATGGACCGATCGGCTGCGGTTCATCCTGATCAGCGCGTTGCAAATCGACAGAGCGGTGTTCTTCTCCACCGCGATCATCGTCGCGGCCTTCATCCCGCTGTTCACCATGCAGGGGGTCGAGGGCCAAATCTTCGGTCCGATGGCGCGCACCTATGCCTACGCGCTGGTCGGAGCGCTGCTGGCGACATTCACCGTGACGCCGTGTCTTGCTTCGCTGCTTCTCCCGGCGCACATTAGCGAGGTCGAGACGATCCTGGTGCGCGGTTTGCGCCGGATCTATACGCCCGTGCTGCGCTGGTCGCTGAAGAACAGGCCGGTGACGATCGCGATCGGACTTGTTTTCCTGGCCGTCAGCGGCGTCCTCGGCTCGCGTCTGGGCAGCGAGTTCCTGCCGACGCTGGAAGAAGGCAACCTGTGGATTCGCGCGTCGATGCCGCCGACCCTATCGCTCGAAGCGGGCATGCCGATCGTGAACGAGATCCGGGAAATTCTGCTGCGCCACCCTGAAGTCATCACGGTGGTCTCGCAGCATGGCCGCCCCGACGACGGCAGCGATGCGGCGGGGTTCTTCAATGCGGAGTTCTTCGTGCCGCTGAAACCTTTCGACGAATGGCCGGCAGGATTTACCAAGGAGAAGCTTGTCGAGGAACTGCAGGCCGAATTTTCGGAGAAATTCGTCGGCATCGACTTCAATTTTTCGCAGTACATCCAGGACAACGTCGAGGAAGGATTGTCGGGCGTCAAAGGCGCCAACTCCATCAAGATTGTGGGTCCCGATCTCGCGACTCTCGAGCGGATCGCCAGAGAGGCCATGGCCGAAATGGTCAAGGTGCCGGGAATTACCGATCTTGGCGCGTTCTGGGTCCTCGGACAGCCCAATCTGAATATCAGGGCCGATCGCGAAAAGGCCGCACGCTACGGCCTGAATGTCGGCGACGCCAATGCCGTCGTTCAAGCCGCTTTGGGCGGAACCTTGGCGACCACGCTCTTGGAGGCGGACCGCCAATTCGGCGTGGTGGTGCGGCTGGCCCCCCAATATCGGAGCGACATCGATAATGTGCGCAATATCAAGGTCGGGGTTCAGAACTCCCACGGGCCCCGCGTACATTCCTTTGAGCGACTTCGCCTCCATCACGCTCGATACCGGCGCCTCTTACATCTTTCGCGAGCGCAACCAGCGTTTCGTGCCGATCAAATTCAGCGTTCGCGGCCGCGACCTCGCTGGCGCGGTGGAGGAAGCCCAGCAGCGTATCGCCCGCAATGTGAAGCTGCCGACCGGCTATCGCATCGATTGGGCCGGAGAGTTCGAATGGCTGCAACAAGCCAAGCAGCGGCTCGCCATCATTCTACCGATTACTTTCGTCCTCATCATGGTGCTGCTCTATGGGCTGTTCAATTCGTTCCGCGACAGCCTTTTGGCGCTGCTCGGACTTCCATTCGCGATCAGCGGCGGCATTTTGGGACTCTACGCCTTCGGATTGAATTTCAGCATCTCGGCCGCGATTGGATTCATCTCGCTGTTCGGCGTGTCGGTGATGAGCGGCATCCTCATCATCCACGGTTATTATCGAGTTGCCGGTAGCGGCGTGGCCCCGGCCGACGCCATGTTCCATGCCGTCGACCAGCAGATGCGGCCGATCCTGATGATGACCTTGTCGGCCTGCATCGGCCTGCTGCCGGCCGCGCTCTCTACCGGAATCGGCAGCCAGGTGCAGCGGCCGCTCGCCACGGTGATCGTGGGCGGAATGCTGATCGGACCCGTCATGTTGCTGGTGATCGTGCCGGCTCTGCAGAGCTACTTTCTCGGACGAGAGATTGTCCCTGAACCGCGGGCACCCCAAGCGGAAGCTGAACAGTCGTAGTCGCGCTCCATAAATGCGGTTCTTGTGGCGGAAGACCGGAAGTCGTGGGGGCGCTCATCCAGAATGACGCGACCGCCAAGCCGAGCTTTGAGCGTGGATGTTTCCGTTGTTCCGACCGGCGTCCAGGTTGCGGCGTCCGGGATATGGCCACGAAATGATCAATCCCGATCAAGCAAGCCGCGCTGCGTGGTGACATCCTGCATGAGCTAGGGGTGGAGAAGGGATGCATCCAGTCGAGAGGGCACTCTGGTTCATCGAAAACGCACCGGCACCATCGAGGTTTGGATGCCGGTGAGATAATCGAGGCCTGATGTTTCGGGTCACGGCAGACAGTTTGGCGGCCTATCTCGACTTCGATCCGGAGCGGAAGCCCGATCTCGTCAAGCTTCACAAGCTGATGGCTAAGACGGCGCCGGCCCTCAAGCGCTATTTCCATCAGGGAACACCCGCCGGCGAGGCGGGTATGCGTATGAAGATGATCGGGTATGGAAAATTCCGATATGCAATCAAGTCGGGGAAAACGACGGGGTGGCCGGTCATCGGTGTCGCCCTCCAGAAGAACTACATCAGCGTCTACGTGTCGGTGACGAAGGCCGGCGCGCCGCTGGTGCCGGCATATGAAGGCAAGCTGGGCGAGCTGAGAATGGGCGGCAACAACTTCAGTTTCGTGAGATTTGACGATTTGAGATCCCCAGCCTTGGCGTCACTCTTTGCCGAGGCCGACAGCATATTCAGATCGGATCCTGAAAACCCCGTTCGATACATGCAGGGCATGTAGAATCGGTCACTATTTCGCGACTATTTCGATAACTCAGATTTGATCAAGTTGCACTTCGAACATCTGCACTGTGACAGGCAGACTGCATTTTGCACGGGAGATATTTGCCTTCGCGTCGAATTCTGTTTCTACCGGAGGCCACTATCGGCTGATGAAGAGCTACGGCCGCAACGCCGACTGATCCAACGCCGGTCCCGATCGCGGACGCTTATATTTCGCAATCGGGCAGCCAACACAATGGGGCAGCCAACACAAGAGGAGAAGGTCATGAGCGTGACGTTATTTCCAAACGTTCTGGAACCTGCGACGGCCTTGAAGACCTACGCGCCGATGGGCGTCAAGTTCTGGCAGAACCAAGAAACCGCACTCGAAGGCTTGAAGGAATTTGCCGACGGTTGGTTTGCCCGGCGTCATAAGAGCACGCAAGCGGCGCTTGAAGCGGCCAAACATATCGGTGATGCCGCGACGCCCTCCGATGTATTCCGGGAATATCAGAACTGGCTAGCGCGGGCGATGGAACTGCTTGCCGAGGATGGCAAGGCTTATCAGCAACAAATGCTGAGGGCCACAATTCACGTGAGTGCGCCGCCGGAACCGCGGCAGGCAGATGCAGATGAGCAGCGTACCGGCTGACGTCCCGCCATAGCTGATTGCGGCGAAGGCTTATCGCTGATGGATGTCCCGGCACTTACCGCCGGGCCACGCGATATTCTTGTTTTCGCGCGCGCCGCGGCTCTACGCTGACGCGATCTGTTCGTCCTAATTGCAACGGATCGTCCGCATTTTTTGCCCGACCGACGTCACTGATTTGCCCGTCGAGCAGTCGGGCAAATCATTTTTTGCTGGATATGCCTCGCGCGTCCGGCGGCGCAGGCCCGAAATTCGATGCGCGTAAAATCTAATTTTGCGAGCGGATTTAAGCCGATTTGGGTAGTCAGTTCTCCATGCCGAAATATTTCGCTTTCGGAAAATCGGAAATCGTGTATTGTTGCCGCCGTCCCGCCTCGACAAGGGGCGTATCGCGATCGTCACGGACGTTGGGCAGGGATGCGGTGGACGCGGCAGCGGCGCGAGACGGGCGGCGCTGAAGCGGACGGCGAAGTCGTGTGGTCCTGGCGCCCCGACGCTGGCGCTAAGTTTTCGCGGGAAGCAATTTTCGCGAAAGTGACGGGGGCAAAAGAGCCCGGTCCCCGGGGAGAGCACGTATAAGCTGTTAAAACCATTGCGTGGGGAATGCCGGATGTTTCCGGTGCCTCCGCTGTGAATACTCGTGTGCATACTAGGGCCTGTCGTCATTTAAGCCAAGCGAGCGCGCAGACCAAATGTAATCCGGCGAGGAAGTTTCGCGCGGTCTTCTCATAGCGTGTCGCGATCGCCCGAAAATGCTTGATTATGCAGAAGAATCGCTCGACGAGATTGCGTTCGCAGTAGAGCGCGAAATCGCAAGCGCGTTTGACTTTCCGATTTGATTTCGGCGGTATGACGACCTTGATCGCACGGGCGGTCAGGCGGTCAACGAAGTGATCGGCGTCATACCCCTTGTCTCCGAGCAAAGCCGCGGGCTCGATCAGCGCCAGCAGCGCCTCGGCTTGCGTGATATCGTGGACTTGGCCACCCGTCAGGCTGAGCGCCAGCGGATTGCCCAGGGCATCGACGATCACGTGGATTTTCGTCGTGAGCCCACCACGCGAGCGGCCGATGGCTTGATCGAGCCCCCCTTTTTATGCGCCCCGGCGCTATGTTGGTGGGCTCTCACGATCGTCGCATCAATCATGGCGTATTCATTGTCCGGATCGTCCGCCAAGACCTTGAAAAGACTCTCCCAAACGCCGCTCACCGCCCAGCGGGAGAAACGCTTGTGCGTGTTGCACCAGCCGCCAAAACGTTCCGGCAAATCGCGCCACGGTGTCCCCACACGGAATTTCCAAATCACCGCATCGACGAAAACACGATTGCCCAGATCGCTGTTGCGACCGACCGTGCCGGGACGGCCCGGTAGCAGATGCTCGATCCGGGCAAATTGATCGTCCCGCAATGCATGACGTTCCATCGAAAGCCTCCCTCAGTGAGGCTTCTCATGAATCACGCTTCAGCTGATTTGCGAATCCACTAAATGACGACAGGCCCTAAAACTACAAAGCGCACACGAGGCTGCGGGTGCATTGGGCACCCGGCATTCCCCGCGCCCTCTTATTTTCGAGGGACAAGGTTCAAGCATAGCCCGGGCGCTCTTGCGCCGCGAGATCATGGACGTGCGCCCTGTAGGCGATGAAAGCGTTGTTTGAAATCCTTGCAACCAGCCGCGCGACGCCAAGCAGGCGCGCAAAGCAAAAGGCGCTCCCATCGGAAGCGCCTTTCGAATGGTCCGGCGAAGGCCTCCGCGGGCGAACCCGCGCGAAACCGATCAGCCCGAATAGTACATGTCGAATTCGACCGGGTGCGGGGTCATCTCGAAGCGTTCGACCTCGGTCATCTTCAGATCGATGTAGCTGTCGATGAAGTCGTCATCGAACACGCCGCCGGCCTTCAGGAAGGCGCGGTCCTTGTCAAGATTTTCCAGCGCCTCGCGCAAGCTGCCGCACACCGTCGGGATCGCCTTCAACTCTTCCTTCGGCAGATCGTAGAGATCCTTGTCCATCGCCGGACCCGGATCGAGCTTGTTCTTGACGCCGTCGAGACCGGCCATCAGCATCGCGGCAAAGCCGAGATAGGGGTTGGCGAGCGGATCGGGGAAGCGCACCTCGACGCGCTTGGCCTTCGGATTGGACGTGTAGGGTATCCGGCAGGAGGCCGAGCGGTTGCGCGCGGAGTAGGCGAGCAGCACCGGGGCCTCATAACCGGGGACCAGGCGCTTGTAGGAGTTGGTGGCGGGATTGGTGAAGGCGTTGATCGCCTTGGCGTGCTTGATGATGCCGGCGATGTAGGACAGGCAGGTTTCCGAGAGGTCGGAATACTTGTTGCCGGCGAACACCGGCTTGCCGTCCTTCCAGATCGACTGGTGGCAGTGCATGCCGGAGCCGTTGTCGCCGTAGACCGGCTTCGGCATGAAGGTGGCGGTCTTGCCGTAGATGTGGGCGACCTGATGGATGCAGTATTTGTAGATCTGCAACTGGTCGGCCATCAGGGTCAGCGTGTCGAACTTCATGCCGAGTTCGTGCTGGGCGGACGCGACCTCGTGGTGATGCTTCTCGACCTTGACGCCCATCTTGGCCATCGCGCCCAGCATTTCCGAGCGCATGTCCTGCACCGAATCCTGCGGCGGGACCGGGAAGTAGCCGGCCTTGGTGCGGATGCGGTGACCGAGATTGCCGCCCTCATATTCCGTGTCCGAGTTGGTCGGCAGTTCCGAGGAGTTGAGCCTGAAGCCGGTGTTGTAGGGGGTGGTCTGGTAGCGGACGTCGTCGAACACGAAGAACTCCGCCTCGGGTCCGAACATGACGGTGTCGCCGACGCCCATCGACTTGACCATCGCTTCGGCCTTCTTGGCTATGCCGCGGGGATCGCGGTTGTACGGCTCGCCGGTGGTCGGCTCGAGCACGTCGCAGGTCAGGATCATGGTGGTTTCGGCGAAGAACGGATCGATCGTCGCGGTGACCGGATCCGGCATCAGGCACATGTCGGACTCGTTGATCGCCTTCCAGCCGGCGATCGACGAACCGTCGAACATCAACCCTTCGGCGAACGTATCTTCCTCGATCATGCTGACGTCGAAGGTCACGTGCTGCCACTTGCCACGCGGATCGGTGAAGCGCAGATCGACGTATTTGACGTCGTTGTCCTTGATCGATTTCAGGACGTCTTTGGCGGTTTTCATGGATACCCCTTTTGTCTAACAGTCGTCACAACCCAGCCGCGGGCAGGCGACCGCGGGCAATGCTCATTAACCTCGGGTGGGGTTCAACACAATATAGGAAGCACCAGAAGAAGCGCCGGTAATGCCCGCCTAGATGGCGTCCAGTCCGGATTCGCCGGTGCGGATGCGAATGGCCTCCTCGATGTTGGATACGAAAATCTTGCCGTCGCCGATCCGCCCGGTCTGGGCGGCGCGCCGGATTGCTTCGATCGCCCGCTCGACCAGGTCGTCGCCGATCACGATCTCGATTTTGACCTTGGGAAGAAAGTCGACGATGTATTCGGCACCGCGGTAGAGTTCGGCATGTCCCTTCTGTCGTCCGAAACCCTTGGCCTCGGTCACGGTGATGCCCTGAAGTCCCACCTCCTGGAGCGCTTCCTTCACCTCGTCCAGCTTGAACGGCTTGATGATGGCTTCGATCTTCTTCACTGAGCGCCTCCCCGGCATTTCCGATTCAAAATTAGAACTTTGTCCGCGGCTTGCGCATCATGCGCAGGTCGCGCGAACGTCATGTTTCGGCCCCACGTCTGACCGCTCGGACGGTGGCCGGGCATCGCCTCCTCAGCCAGCGAGGGCGACGGATCGAAGCGGCTTCCTCAAAAGCAGGGTCTATGCCAAGTTGTTAGGAGGTCTGATTTTAGAACGTTATCAGACTTTTAACTGGCACTCGCGGGCTGTTGCGACGAAGGCACAGAATAGCGAAGCTTTCCAAATAGGCAAACAGATCAAAACCTATGCAACCATCGGCGGCTTGGCTTCGGACAGCAATGGGAATGCCTCACGATGAGGCGGTTTCACCAGGGATTTAGCATGGAAGTTCTGACCACCGCTGAGATGGAGCGCGCCGACCGGCTCACCATCGCCGCCGGCACTCCCGGATTTGCGCTGATGCTGAGCGCCGGCCAAGCCGTCGCGAAAGCAGCCCACGACCTGGTTGAGGAGGGCCCGATCCTGGTGGTTGCCGGGCCCGGTAATAACGGCGGCGACGGTTTTGTGGCTGCGGCCGAACTGGCGGCGCAGGGCCGCGAGGTTTCGGTGATCCTGATGTGTGAGCGCGACGCCCTGAAGGGCGACGCGGCGTCCGCGGCAAGGGGATGGAAATTTCCGGTGCTGCCGTTCAACCCGCAGGCGATCAACAGGCCCGCCCTGATCATCGATGCGCTGTTCGGTGCTGGCCTGAGCCGGAGCGTGACCGGCGAGCCGCGCGACATGATCGAGGCGATCAATGCCAATAGTGCGCCGGTGCTGGCGGTCGACCTGCCGAGCGGGGTCAACGGAACCTCCGCAGCCGTCATGGGGATCGCGGTGCGCGCCACGGAGACCGTGACCTTCTTTCGCAAGAAGCCCGCGCATGTATTGTTACCGGGCCGCATTCATTGCGGCCGCGTCCGCGTCGCCGATATCGGCATCGACGCCAAGGTTCTTGACGAAATCCGCCCGCAGGCCTTCGAAAACACCCCGCAATACTGGCGCAAGTCTTTCCCGGTGCCGCGGATCGACGGCCACAAATACGCGCGCGGCCATGTCCTCGTCGTCTCCGGCGGCATTGACGCGACCGGCGCGGCACGAATGTCGGCGCGTGGCAGCTTGCGGGCAGGGGCGGGGCTGGTCACGATGGCCTCGCCGCGCGACGCGCTCGCCGTCAATGCCACCGCGCTCACCGCGGTGATGGTCCGCGCCGTCGACACGCCGGTCGAATTTGCCGAGCAGCTCTCCGACAAGCGTTTCAACACCGTCGTGATCGGACCCGGCGCCGGTGTCGGTGAACGGACGCGTGACTTCGTTCACACCGCGCTATCCGCGCAGCGGCGTCTCGTGCTCGACGCGGACGCGCTGACGAGTTTTGCCGACGACCCCAGCCGACTGTTCGAATCCATCAAGGCGTCGCCCGACCCGCAGGTCGTTCTCACCCCGCACGAGGGCGAGTTTCCACGGCTGTTCAGCGACATCAGCAACAAGCATCCCGGCCGCTCCAAGCTCGAACGGGTGCGTGCCGCGGCCGAGCGCTGCGGCGCCGTGGTTCTGCTCAAGGGGCCGGACACCACGGTGGCCGCCCCGGACGGCCGGGCGACCATCGCCGCCAACGCACCGCCCTGGCTGGCGACCGCCGGCGCCGGCGATGTGCTGGCCGGAATCATCGCCGGCCTTATGGCGCAGGGCACGCCGGCGTTCGAAGCCGCCAGCATCGGGGTGTGGATGCACGGCGAAGCGGCGCGCGAGGCCGGTCCGGGGCTGATCGCGGAAGACCTGCCGGAAGTGCTCCCGGCGGTGCACCGGCATCTCTACGACGAATTCGGCATCGACTATTGAGATGCTCCGGCAACTCGAACTTGCGGACATGGACGAGGCCGCTTGAGTGTTTCCTTAACTGATGCCGTACCATCGCACGAGCCGCGGTGCAGTCCAGCCGGTGCCTACCGATTCGACCAGCCAGCGGCCGGCATACTCGGCGGCGAAGGCGATCCGCTGGGTCTGTCCGGGCTCCACCGCCAGCGTGTCCAGCCAGAACGGCTTCCAGCCGTCGTCGAGCCGGTCGAGCAGCCGGAAATGATGTCCGTGCAGGTGGAACACGGTGGCACTGTCGGCGCGGTTGACCAGCGCCAGCACCACGGTGCGGCCTGTCTTGGCCTGGAAAACGGGACCCGCCGATATCGCGAAGTTTGCAGGCGGCACCCATTCCGGGCCGGCCAGCGCGAGGTCGACCCGCAAGGCGCCCTTGAGGTCGAGCTGCGCCGGCAGGCCGTCGGATGGCAGCGCCGGCGAAGGTGGCTGCGGCGCCGGCCGGAGCGGTGGCTCGGCCGAGGTCACCAGCCGAGCGATCGGGTGAGCGGCGCTACCGTCATGCAGCAGGATTTCCGCGGCCGAACCCGGCTGGGCTGCGGCATCGATGAAGGCGTCCGCTCTGCCTCCCGGCGCCAGCACCAGTGCCCCGTTGCGGGCGAGAAAGGGTTCCGACGGCGCGCCGTCGAGCGCCATGACCCGAACCTCGGGAGTTTCGATTTTCAGTGCAATCACCTGTCGTTGACAGCCATTGATGAAGCGAAACCTCAGGCGTTGCTGGGAACGAACGGTAATATCGGGGCTTATTCGTCCATTGACGGTATAGACCAGACCTGCGTCCTTCGGGTCGAGGCCGGGCGCGACCGCGGTTGCGTCCGCGCGCAGCCGCCAATCCTCGACCAAAAACACCTCGTCGCGGTCCACACTGACCGGCTCGTTCTCGTCAACCACGAACGGGAGCGGCCGCGCCGGCAGCGCCGTGCTGTCACCCAGAAGCCGCAGGCTGCCGAAAAAGGTCCCGGCGTGGCGCAACGGAACGGCGAAACCCGCTTTCGCCCCGGGGGCAACGGGCAGGAGCGAGGTCAGTGGCTCGGCGGCCAGCGCGCCGTCCAGCCCCCGAAAGTCGAGCACCGCAGGCACGGGAAGGTTATTTTGGAGAATTACCTCGATCTGGCTGCCGCGCTTGAAGCGGAGCGCCTGGCTCGGGCTCTGGAGCGACCATACGGGTGTAGCCTGACCCGGCCGAAGCGCGATTGTTCCGGACTTGGCCTCCAGCAACCAAGGTTGGGGCGTCTGGGCAGCGGCAATCCGGGGCAGGGCTGGAACAAGGACGGCGACGCCCAGTTCAGCCAGGAATTTTCGTCGGTGAAAGTGGAAAATCCGCTTGGGCATGAGACCGATGCGGACCATTTTTCGTCTGCGATGTCCAGTTGCCGCAAGCCCGACCGGCCGAGGCAGGAAAAAGGGCCATTTTTTTGCTGCGAACCGATAGGCTCATGATATAAGCCCGCCGCCCGCGGCATCGCGGCCGGGTTAGATGCTCTTCACGCGGGCGTGGCGGAATTGGTAGACGCGCTGGATTTAGGTTCCAGTGACGAAAGTTGTGGGGGTTCGAGTCCCTCCGCCCGCACCAAGCGCTTGCAGCGTTTGCATCAGGGATTACTGGAGAACCCCTTGACCGATTTTCTCGGGATCGGGTTCGCCGAACACCGGCGCAAGGCGTATAGCCGCGCGTTGATCACATTGTCAGTGTCGCGGCCGCAAGGTCCGACCAAAGCAGAAGAAGATTGGACGCCATGCAGGTCACCGAAACCCTCTCGCAGGGATTGAAGCACGAGTTCCAGATCAACGTTCCTGCATCGGACCTTGACGCCAAGGCCGGCGCACGGCTGGTCGATATGAAGGACAAGGTCCGCCTGAACGGCTTCCGTCCCGGCAAGGTGCCGGTAAGCCACCTGAAGAAGGTCTACGGCCGTTCGGTCATGGCGGAGACCATCGACCAGACCATCCGCGACACCAATACACAGATATTTACCGAGCGCGGCTTTCGGCTGGCCACCGAGCCCAAGATCACCATGCCGACCGAGGAAAAAGAGGTCGAACAGATTCTGGCCGGCAAATCCGACCTGACCTACACCGTCGCAATCGAGGTGGTGCCGGCGATTGCGCTTGCCGACTTCAAGAGCTTCACGCTCGAAAAGCCGGTCGCCGAGGTGACCGACACCGACGTCGAAGAGGCCATCAAGCGGATCGCCGACCAGAGCCGTAGCTTTGCCGCGAAGGGCGAGGGCGCCAAGGCCGAATCCGGCGACCGCGTCACCATCAGCTTCAAGGGCACCATCAACGGCACCCCGTTCGACGGCGGCGCCGGCGAGAACATCCAGGTCGTGATTGGCGCCGGCCAGTTCATTCCGGGCTTTGAGGAGCAGTTGATCGACATCGCCGCCGGCGAAACCCGCAACCTCAAGGTTTCTTTCCCGAAGAACTACATGAGCGAAAAGCTCGCCGGCCAACCGGCCGAATTCGAGACGACCGCGACCCTGATCGAGGCGCCGCAGGCGGTCGATATCAACGACGAGTTCGCCAAGACGCTCGGGCTTGAGTTGCTCGACAAGCTGAAGCAGGCGGCGCGCGAGCGCCTGACGGCCGAATATGCCGGCGCCACGCGGCAGCGCGTCAAGCGCACGCTGCTCGACCACCTTGACGAGAGCCACAAATTCGAGGCTCCGCCGTCGCTGGTCGAGGAAGAGTTCAACCTGATGTGGAACTCGGTCAAGGCCGAGATGGAATTGAACGGCAAGACCTTTGCCGACGAGAACACTACCGAAGAAGCCGCGAAGGAAGAGTACCACAAGATCGCCGACCGCAGGGTCCGGCTCGGCCTCGTCCTGTCGGAGATCGGGGAGAAGAACAAGATCACGGTGACCGACGACGAAGTCAGTCGCGCGGTGATCGAGCGTGCCCGCCAGATGCCCGGACGCGAGAAGGAAGTCTGGGACTTTTATCGCAACAATGTCAATGCGCTCGCGCAGATTCGTGCACCGATCTATGAGGACAAGGTCGTGGACTTCATCCTCGAGCTTGCCCACGTGACGGAAAAGAAGGTCAGCCGCGAAGAGCTCTACAAAGACGAAGAGGAAGAGAAGAGCGTGGCTTGACCGGGGCCGCTCGGCGTTAACGATGAACGGCGAAGCAGCCTGGCGAGGGCGCTGCCTCGCTAGGCGGATGCCTGCGAATTGGCTTCAACAGGCCGCAATTCCCTGGCCAATTGCCCGGTCTTGTCGCCCGGCAATTGGCCCATATCTGTGAACTCGGTCTAACTCCCGAGTCATCGGGACGCGCGTTTCCGTCCGGCAAAATCCAGCCCGTTCTGTCTGCCGCTGCATGCACGTGTCTGCCAACAACCTGTCTGCCAACGACCTTTCTGCCAACCCTTGGGTGACTAATGCGCGATCCCGTCGAAACCTACATGAACCTCGTGCCGATGGTGGTCGAGCAGACCAACCGCGGCGAGCGCGCCTACGATATTTTTTCGCGCCTGCTGAAAGAGCGCATCATCTTCGTGACCGGGCCGGTCGAGGACGGCATGGCGACGCTGACCGTCGCGCAGCTCTTGTTCCTGGAAGCGGAAAACCCGAAGAAGGAAATCTCGATGTACATCAACTCGCCCGGCGGCGTGGTCACATCGGGGCTGGCCATCTACGACACCATGCAATTCATCCGTCCGCCGGTATCGACGCTTTGCACGGGGCAGGCGGCCTCGATGGGCTCGCTGCTGTTGGCCGCCGGCGAGAAGGATATGCGCTTCTCGCTGCCGAATTCGCGGATCATGGTGCACCAGCCCTCCGGCGGCTTCCAGGGCCAGGCCACCGACATCATGCTGCATGCGCAGGAAATCTTGAATCTGAAGAAGCGGCTCAACGAAATCTACGTCAAACACACCGGCCAGACCTACAAGGCGATCGAGGATGCGTTGGAACGCGACAAATTCCTCACCGCGGAAATGGCGCGCGATTTCGGTATTGTCGACAAGGTGATCGAAAAGCGCGCGGAGGAGCCGCCCGCGACGAAAACCCAGTAACAGTACGGGGGGCCGGGGTTGTGCTGCGGGGCTTAAGCGCCCGGCTGCGTGCAGACGCCCCGGCGTCGGAAGAAAAGTTCCGCTTTCGTGCTGGTCCGGGCGTGGCAATCGCGCAACGCTTGGCTGATTTCGGCAGCTTTACCTCGTGCCAAAGCCGCAAATCACGGTATTGTCACGGATTGAGGCATGCCTCCCGGTTAGCGAATTCTTGATAGTCGGGTGTCAGCATGGTTGGCTACGGCTGATCGGATATGATCGCGGGAGATTTCGAATAAACCGTGATTCTCACGGCATGTAGGGCGTAGGGTCTTTTTTGGTACGGAATTTGCTCTATCTAGATCTCCATGACGGGAATCCTCAAATGGAGCGATTGAGCGGACGAAGTCGAACGGCGGACGGAGACGAGAATGAGTAAGGTCGGCACGAGCGACTCCAAGAACACGCTGTATTGCTCGTTCTGCGGCAAGAGCCAGCACGAAGTCCGCAAGTTGATCGCGGGACCAACCGTCTTCATCTGCGACGAATGCGTCGAACTGTGCATGGATATCATCCGCGAGGAGAACAAGTCCTCGCTGGTGAAGTCGCGCGACGGTATCCCGACGCCGAAGGAAATCTGCAAGGTCCTCGACGACTACGTGATCGGCCAGAGCCACGCCAAGAAGGTGCTCTCGGTCGCCGTGCACAATCACTACAAGCGGCTCAACCACCAGACCAAGCACAACGACGTCGAGCTTGCGAAGTCGAACATCCTGCTGATCGGCCCGACCGGCTCGGGCAAGACGCTGCTGGCGCAGACGTTGGCGCGCATCCTGGACGTGCCTTTCACCATGGCGGACGCCACCACGCTGACCGAGGCCGGTTACGTCGGCGAGGACGTCGAGAACATCATCCTGAAGCTGTTGCAGTCGGCCGACTACAATGTCGAGCGCGCGCAGCGCGGCATCGTCTATATCGACGAAATCGACAAGATCAGCCGCAAGTCCGACAACCCCTCGATCACTCGCGACGTCTCGGGCGAGGGCGTGCAGCAGGCTCTGCTGAAGATCATGGAAGGCACGGTGGCCTCGGTGCCCCCGCAGGGCGGTCGCAAGCATCCGCAGCAGGAATTCCTGCAGGTCGACACCACCAACATCCTGTTCATCTGCGGTGGCGCGTTCTCGGGCCTTGAGAAGATCATTTCGGCGCGCGGGCGTTCGACCTCGATCGGCTTCGCCGCCCAGGTGCTGGCGCCGGAAGACCGCCGCACCGGCGAGATCTTCCGCCATGTCGAGCCGGAAGATCTTTTGAAGTACGGCCTGATCCCGGAATTCGTCGGCCGCCTGCCGGTGGTCGCGACGCTGGAGGATCTCGACGAAGCCTCACTGAAGAAGATCCTGACCGATCCGAAGAACGCGCTGGTGAAGCAGTACCAGCGGCTGTTCGAAATGGAAAACATCGAACTGACGTTTGCCGACGAAGCGCTCGGCGCGGTCGCTCGCAGGGCGATCGAGCGCAAGACCGGCGCCCGCGGCCTGCGGTCGATCCTCGAGAGCATTTTGCTCGAGACCATGTTCGACCTGCCGGGGCTCGAAGGCGTCGAAGAGGTCGTGATCTCGCGCGAAGTGGTCGAGGGCACGGCGCGCCCGCTCTACATCTACGCGGATCGCTCCGACCGCGCGGTGGAAAGCAGCGCCAGCGCCTGATCGCGCCGGCTCGCTCTTTGCGAGCGAGCGTTCGAGAAAGTCGGCTCGCGGGGGTGTTTCCGCAGCCGCAGTTGCGTAGCTATTTTTTTGCGTTAAGCCGCAATTGACGGGCGTTTTCCAACACTTGACACCCCCTCGTCCGATAGCCACCTTAAGCTTATCGGCGATAAAATTTACTCTCTAGATTCGCCTCAACAACGATCGGGATGAGCAGGCCAGAACTCAAGGGTCGAGCTGCGTTCGGATCAACTCGGCACCTTGTGGCGGTTGCGCAAGATTGCGGACTGCGTGCAAGGGGGCACAACAAAAGGAACAGGCCATGTCCACCCCAAAACCCCGGCCATCTATCGTCCATGGCGAAAGCCACTCTTATCCGGTGCTGCCGCTGCGCGACATCGTGGTTTTCCCGCACATGATCGTGCCGCTGTTCGTCGGCCGCGAGAAATCGATCCGCGCCCTCGAAGAAGTCATGAAGAACGACGCGCTGATCATGCTGGCGACGCAGAAGAACGCGTCCGATGACGATCCGGCGCCGGATGCGATCTACGAGACCGGGACGCTTGCAAGCGTGCTGCAGCTTCTGAAATTGCCCGACGGCACCGTCAAGGTGCTGGTGGAAGGGCTTGAGCGCGCGCGCGTGCAGAAATATTCCGACCGCGCCGAATATTACGAGGCGACCGCGATCGCGCTCGCCGACACCGATGCCAAATCGGTCGAGGCGGAAGCCTTGGCGCGCTCGGTCGTGTCCGACTTCGAGAGCTATGTGAAGCTGAACAAGAAGATCTCCGCCGAAGTCGTCGGCGTGGTTCAGGCGATCACCGATTTCGCCAAGCTCGGCGATACCGTCGCCTCGCACCTTGCCGTCAAGATCGCCGACCGCCAGGGCATCCTGGAGACGCTGTCGGTCACCGCGCGCCTCGAGAAGGTGCTCGGGCTGATGGAGAGCGAGATCTCGGTGCTGCAGGTCGAGAAGCGCATCCGCTCGCGCGTCAAGCGCCAGATGGAGAAGACCCAGCGCGAGTACTACCTCAACGAGCAGATGAAGGCGATCCAGAAGGAGCTCGGCGACGAAGAAGGCCGGGACGAGCTCGCCGATATCGAGGAGAAGATCGCCAAGACCAAGCTTTCCAAGGAAGCGCGGGAGAAGGCGCAACACGAGTTGAAGAAGCTGCGCCAGATGTCGCCGATGTCCGCGGAAGCGACCGTGGTGCGCAACTATCTCGACTGGCTGTTGTCGATCCCGTGGAACAAGAAGTCGAAGGTCAAGAAGGATCTGGCGGCCGCGCAAGCGGTGCTGGATGCCGACCACTACGGGCTTGAGAAGGTCAAGGACCGTATCGTCGAGTATCTTGCGGTGCAGACGCGCGCCAACAAGCTGACCGGGCCGATCCTGTGCCTGGTCGGACCTCCCGGCGTCGGCAAGACTTCGCTCGGCAAGTCGATCGCGAGGGCGACGGGGCGCGAATTCGTGCGCGTCTCGCTCGGCGGCGTGCGCGACGAGGCGGAGATCCGCGGTCATCGCCGCACCTATATCGGCTCGATGCCCGGCAAGGTCATCCAGTCGATGCGAAAGGCGAAGACCTCCAATCCGCTGTTCCTCTTGGACGAGATCGACAAGATGGGCGCCGATTTCCGCGGCGATCCGTCCTCGGCGCTGCTTGAGGTGTTGGATCCCGAGCAGAACTCGACCTTCAACGACCACTATCTCGAGGTCGATTACGATCTCTCCAACGTGATGTTCATCACCACCGCGAATACGCTGAATATTCCGGGGCCGCTGATGGACCGCATGGAGATCATCCGGATCGCCGGCTACACCGAGAACGAGAAGGTCGAGATCGCGCGCAAGCACCTGATCCCGAACGCGGTCTCCAAGCATGGCCTGGATGCCAAGGAATGGTCGATCGACGACGACGCGCTGCTGCTGATGATCCGCCGCTACACCCGCGAAGCGGGCGTGCGCAACCTGGAGCGTGAGCTTTCGACACTCGCCCGCAAGGCGGTGAAGGAGCTGATGATCTCCAAGAAGAAGTCGGTCAAGGTCACCGAGAAGACGCTGGAAGAGTTCTTGGGCGTGCCGAAATATCGTTTCGGCGAGATCGAGAGCGACGACCAGGTCGGCATCGTTACCGGCCTTGCCTGGACCGATGTCGGCGGCGAGCTGCTCACCATCGAAGGCGTCATGATGCCCGGCAAGGGCAAAATGACCGTCACCGGCAATCTGCGCGACGTGATGAAGGAATCGATCTCGGCGGCGGCGTCCTACGTGCGCTCCCGCGCGATCATCTACGGCATCGAGCCGCCACTGTTCGACCGGCGGGACATCCACGTCCACGTGCCGGAGGGGGCGACCCCGAAGGACGGGCCGTCGGCCGGTGTCGCGATGGCGACCGCCATCATCTCGGTCATGACCGGCATTCCGGTCCGGCACGATGTCGCCATGACCGGCGAGATCACGCTGCGCGGACGCGTGCTGCCGATCGGCGGGTTGAAGGAGAAGCTGTTGGCGGCGGCGCGCGGCGGCATCAAGACGGTGCTGATCCCCGAGGACAACGCCAAGGATCTCACGGAGATATCCGATGCGATCAAGGGCGGGATGGACATCATTCCGGTCGCACGCCTCGACGACGTCGTCGCGCGCGCGCTGGTGCGCAAGCCGGTGCCGATCGTCTGGGAAGAGGACACCAAGGTACCGGTCGCGCCGGACGCCGGCGACGAAGCCGCCGGCGGCTTGACGGCGCACTAGGCGAAGTCGAATATGCCAGGGAACGGCGCCTTCGGGCGCCGTTTCGTTTGGAGCGTGCCGACGCATGTCCGGATCATGCCACTGAGCTTGCGGCAAGGGGGTCCGGAGGCTAAACAGGCGCGGACGGGCGGTTAGCTCAGCTGGTTAGAGCATCTCGTTTACACCGAGAGGGTCGGCGGTTCGAATCCGTCACCGCCTACCAGCCTTCGCGAGCTGCGCCTGCTTCGGCTCGGCAAGCCTATCGTAGCGAAGGCTGCCGCGTCGTAGCCCGCAGGGCGAAGACGGGCTTCGGCTCGGCGAGCCGGCAAGCGCGAAGGGCTGCGCGAGCTTTACCGAGCCGTGGTGACGCGCGACCGGCTAAAATGTCACGCCGATCCGCATTCCACGCTTCCAGACAATTCTGCAGCGCTTCTTGGTCGTGCCGTAGAGCACCTCGAACCGTTCCGGGAGCGAGACTAATTTCTCCAGGTGCAGGCATGCGCCGCCCGCCGAGTAATCGATGAGGATGCATTCGATCGCGGGCGCTTTCGGCCCGACGAATATCTTGGCCTTGCCGGAGATCCGACCCTCCGGCCGCAGGCGTGCGTATAGTCGGGGATGCCGCATGACTGGAGTCCTACCTCACACTTCGGCAAATGGCGTCTCGGGTCTTAGCCGGTGGAATCATTTTCCTCATGTCTGGCTGCGATGTGGTTTATCCCGTTGATCGATTTTGATCATTCGATCGCATCCTTAATTTTCCCTTAACCATGGCGTCGCCTCCCAGGGCGAGGTCGGGCCAGTCCAGAAGATTGACTTGCGCCGGGAGCGTGGGCCTGCCGACGGATCGCGCCGCGAACCTGCGCGTCAGATGTTCGTGAGACCGGAGGTCAGAGGCGAGGCGGCAATTGCAACGGCGGCTGATTTCACCGACACTGCCGCGTCCCACCGAGAAACCAGCCAATCGCCCATGGAAACGCCGACAGGCCACGATCGGAACGCCGATCAGATCGCATTCTGGAACGGGCTGGCCGGTCAGCACTGGAGTGACCGCCAGCCTGCCCAGGACATCGTGCTGGCGCCGGTATTGGAAGCCTTGATCGATCGCGCGGCGGCAAGGGCGGGCGAGCGGGTCCTTGACGTCGGCTGCGGCTGCGGCTCGACCTCGATTGCGCTGGCGGAACGGGTCGCGCCGGCGGGTTTCGTGCTCGGCGTCGACATTTCCGTTCCGATGCTGTCGCGGGCGCGGCAACTCGCGCCCAACAACCTGCCGCTCGATTTCGTGCTGGCGGACGCCACGATCCATCCCTTCGATCCCGCAAGCTTCGATCTCCTGGCCTCGCGCTTCGGCGTGATGTTCTTCGCCGAGCCCGCGGTCTCCTTTGCCAACTTGCGCAAAGCGTTGCGGCCGAAGGGCCGTGTCGTATTCGCCTGCTGGCGCGAGCCGCGCGAAAATCCGTTTTTCATGGCGCCGCTGCAGGCGGTCTACAAGCACGTCCCCAAACTGCCGCAGCTTGGGCCGGATGACCCCGGACCATTCTCGTTTGCGTCGGAAGAACGCGTGAACCGGATTCTGGGCGAAGCCGGATTTTCCGCCGTCGCGATGCAGCCGCGCGATCTGTCGCTCGACATCGCGATCGGGCGCGGGCTCGACGCTGCCGTTCAAACCGCGTTGGAAATAGGCCCGGCAAGCCGGGCATTGGACGGGCATCCGGAGGACGTGCGGGGTGCTGCCACCCAATCGATCCGGGAAGCGCTGATGCCGTTTCTGCGCGGCCAGTCCGTGCCGCTGCCGGCCTCGATCTGGATCGTGACCGCGCGCGCGTCGTAGCACAGCGGGATTGTTTCATGATCGGTCATCCAACGTGGTGACCGTGCGGCAATCAATTCGTGGCGCTTGGATTTTGCGCGACACGAACCGTCGCGTCCAGCAGCTCGAGCAGTCGGCGCGCGGCAAATTTGTGACCCTCCGGCGTGAAATGACTGCCGTACTGACTGCCATAGGCGGCAGCGCCGTCCAACGCGACGAAAGGAATTCGCTCGGCCTGAAGGTGCGAGATCAGCCGGTTGTCCGTGGATTGCATCGCGACGAGCAGCTTAGCGTCATGCGCGCTAACGAAATCATGGATCTTTGAGATCAGGCGCTCGGTGGGGTCGGGGAGGCTGAAGCCGGGTGACGAAATCTCGGCGTAAGCGAGCGCTGCGACCCGTGCGAGCCAGACATGGCGCACCAACCAGGTATCCTTGATCATGAGCTGAAGCGATTTAGGAACGGGCTGGCCCTTCACGACGAGCGAGCCGTCCGCGCCGGTCACGAAATAGGGCTTGCGATAGCGATCGTAGCGGACGTTCGAGGTGTTATCCAGGCGGTCATTGTCGGTGCAGAAGAACAACACGACGACCGAGGGACGGACGCTGGCCCAGATTCTCTGCAGCCACAGATATTCCTGGTCCGTCCCATAGCCGGAAACGCCGGCGTTGACGGTTTGAAACCCCGGCAGCTTGCCCCGCAAGATGTCGGTAAATCGTTCGCTTGCTTCGGCATCGACACCCCAGACGAAGGAGTCGCCAATGAACAGCATCACCGGTCGACCGTCCGGTTTGAATTCGATGTCGCGAAAGCCGAGGCTGTTGTGGTGCGCATGGATCGTCCTGGCAGTCGTGACGATCGAGGTCGAATTGGGTGTTGGCACCCAGCCGAGCTCTGCGTCATAGCCATAGGCGAGCGATCTCTCCGAGGCGTCCTGGCGCAAGACCCGGAAGTCGGCGACACGCAGCAGGATCTCGGTGGCCGCGAGCGTCGCTATCGTGATCAGCAGGTGGATTCCCGCCGAGCGGAGCAGGTTCTGGACGCGAGTGGATAAACATGAGGAGGTCATCGCAAGGAGTCTTGCGATGGGCATATGGTCTTTGGTTGTCCGGTGAATGGCGCTTCATGGGCGATGGCGCCATCGATGTGGCCGTGGGGGCCTGGCCCACCTTTTGCGGTAACGGCGCGTTGCCGACGCGCGCAGCAATTACTCGCCTTGTTCGGGATCGCCGAGACCCGAGACCGTCATAAATGTGGCGCCGGACTTCGCTGCCATGGCGCTGGCGATCTTGCGGGACTTGCCTAAGCCCGCTCTTCCCAGATCGTCGCGAGATGCACGATGGTCTGCACGGCCTTTTCCATGTCCTGCACGCTCACCCATTCCAGCCGGGAATGGAAGGCGTGCTCGCCGGCGAAGACGTTGGGGCAGGGCAATCCCATGAACGACAGCCGCGAGCCGTCGGTGCCGCCGCGGATCGAGCCTCGCACCGGTTCAAGTCCTGCGCGGCGGATCGCCTCGACCGCGTAGTCGACGGTCTCCGGGTGGCGGTCGATCACCTGCTTCATGTTGCGGTATTGCTCCTTGATCTCCATCCGGTAGGTCGAGCGCGGATAGTCCTTCATCACGTCCTTGACGATGCTTTCGAGCAACTCCTCTTTCTGCTTGAGCCCGTCGTCGGTGAAATCGCGCACGATGAAGCCGAGCGTCGCCTGTTCCAGCGCGCCGGAGATCGCGATCGGATGCAGAAATCCCTGCTTGGCCTCGGTGGTCTCCGGCGAGCAGGTATCCTTCGGCAGGCGGTCGACGATGGCGGCCGCGATCTTGATCGCGTGCTCCATCTTGCCCTTGGCAAAACCGGGATGGGTAGAGACGCCCTCGATGGCGATGGTGGCGCCGTCGGCGGAAAAGGTCTCGTCCTCGATATGGCCCGCGGTTTCGCCGTCGATCGTGTAGGCGAACTCGGCGCCGAGTTTCTTGAGGTCGACCTTGTCGACGCCGCGACCGATTTCCTCGTCGGGGGTGAACAGGATCTTGATCGTGCCGTGCTTTACGTGCGGATTCTGGAGGAAAAACTGCGCCGCATCCATGATCTCCGCGATGCCGGCCTTGTTGTCCGCACCTAAAAGCGTGGTGCCGTCGGTCGTGATGATGTCGTTGCCGATCTGGTTTGCGAGATCGGGGTGCTCCGCGGCGCGAATCACCTGGGCGGGATCGGCCGGCAACACGATGTCGCCGCCGCGATAATTCCTGACGATCTGCGGCTTGACGTTCCTGCCCGTGCAGTCGGGCGAAGTGTCCATGTGCGAACAGAAGCAGATGATCGGCACCTTCTTCGTCGTGTTCGCCGGGATGGTCGCGTAGACATAGCCGTGTCCGTCGAGATGGGCGTCGGCGACGCCGATTTCCTTCAGTTCGGCGGCGAGCACGCGGCCCAAGTCTTTTTGCTTTTGGGTGGACGGGCAGGTCGGAGACGAGGGGTCCGACTGGGTGTCGATGACCACATAGCGCAGGAAGCGTTCGGTCACGCTGTGCTTGAAGGCTGAAGGTGAAATCACTGTGAATGCCGCGGCTGGGAAGGAAACTCTAGCAAAGCACTATAACTGAAAGCGTCATTCCGGGGCCGCGTAAACCAGCCGGAATGACGCTAAAGTCACGGCAAAACACGTCTTTGTCAGACGGCTTCCTTCAATTCCTTGGCTGCGCGGAAGGCAACCTTCTTGCTGGCTTTGATGTGGATTGCCTCGCCGGTGGCGGGGTTGCGGCCCATGCGGGCGGCGCGCTTGCGCACCTGCAGAATGCCGAGGCCGACGATGCGGATCCGCTCGCCCTTCTTCAGGTGCTTGGTGATCCGGCTCACCATGTCGTTCAGAATCGACTCGGCCTGCTTCTTGGACAATTCCTGGTCCTCGGCGATCGCGGCTGCAAGATGCTTGAGCGTGACGGTCGTCGGGGTCGCTGCTTTCTTCGCCATGTTTGGCCCTCCTCGTTGTTAACACTGCTTAGGAACCTAAGACGTATCAGGCCTTAAACGATTTGGGGTGCGGCTGACTACGCTGTTCTGCCTGAAAACAGCCTATTATTTGCATCGGCATCGCAAAAAGGCCTGCCTGACGGGGGGATTCGCAACCTGCTTGACTTGGAAAGGTGGCGCCTTTAAGCCCTCGTTCCAATGCGGATCTGACTGCATCCGCGGGAGTAGCTCAGTTGGTTAGAGCGCCGCCCTGTCACGGCGGAGGTCGCGGGTTCGAGCCCCGTCTCTCGCGCCAGCAGTTTCAATGGTTTGGCGCCGATTGATTTCCCGGAAGCTGCCTGACCGCGCGCAACAAAAAGGCCGCCCGAGGGCGGCCGTTTTCGTCTTTGCGAGGGAGAAATAGCCGCTTCAGCGAACCGTCGCGGTTTCTGAACTGGTGATTGCAACCGGCGCGCCGGCTTTGATGACGCGGGCGGTCTGGGTGTAATCCACGTTGGAACGGGTCGCCACGCCAAAAGCCGCCACCGCGATACCCGCTACCAGCGCCACCACCACGATCTTCAGATGGGTCGCACGATCGGCTGAATGAATTGAGTGGTTCATGTGAGCCCCCTGGCGCCTGAAGCGCCTCTTTGTTGCCTCCATTGCTAACACCGGTCTGTTTCAGGGCTGTTTCGTGCCTTTCCCAAAATGGTTTCATCGCCCCGAAAAGCCGGTTTCACGGCCACCTTGCGGAGGCCGGTGGTGGGGCCGAAACTGCGCCTTGGGCAGGAGCAAACCCGCCGGGGAGTTAAGAAAAATGAAGAACATGACCGTAGGGACCTTACTTGGCGCAGCGTCGGCCACCTTGGCCAGCACTATCCTCGGCAAACCGGCCGGCGCGGCGGCTGAATTCGAGTTCAAGCTGGGTGTCAACACGCCGGACACCCACCCCCTGACGGTCCGGCTGATCGAGACCGCCCACGCAATCGGGGAACAGTCGTCCGGGCGGCTCAATGTCACGGTTTTTCCAACAGCCAGCTCGGCGGCGATCCCGAGATGCTGTCGCAGCTTCGTGCCGGCGGCATCGAGCTGTTGGCGGCGCCCTCGATGACACTATCGACGCTGGTGCCGCTGTCGGGACTGCCGAGCGTCGGCTTCGCCTTCCAGTCCTATGACCAGGTCTTGGCCGCCATGGATGGCGGGGTCGGCGATATCGTCCGCGACGCCATCGGCAAGGCCGGCATCGTGCCGATAGAAAATGTGGGACAACGGATTTCGCCAGATCACCTCGTCTTCCAGCCGGCAGCTGAACAGCGTCGAGGATCTCAGGGGTTTCAAGCTCCGTTCCCGTCACCGCGCTGTTGACGTCGCTGTTTTCCGGCCTCGGCGCGCTCCCGTCCAGCATCAGCTACAGCGAGCTCTATTCGGCGCTGCAGACCCATATCGTGGAGGGCCAGGAAAACCCGCTGGCGCAGGTATCGAGCGGCAAGCTCTATGAGGTGCAGAAATACTGCGCGCAGTCGAACCATTGCTGGAGCGGCTACTGGGTCGTCGCCAACCGCCGTGCGCTAGCGAGCCTGCCGGCCGACCTGCTCAGACTAGTCAACGAGAGTTTGGACGCAGCCGCCACCAAGGAGCGCGCCGATCTGTTGGAGATGGACCGCTCGCTGCAGGCTGAGCTTTCGGCCAAGGGCATGGTCTTCAACAAGCCCGATCCCGTGCAGTTCCGCGCCGCGCTGGTAAAGGCCGGCTTCTACACCCAGTGGCAGAACAGCTATGGCGCGGAGGCCTGGAAAGGGCTCGAACGGTATACTGGCAAGCTCACTTAGCCGGTCGCTTGAACCGCGCTGCAAACGGAAACAACGGCGCACCGTGACCGCCAATGGCGGGAATAGCGCATTTCGCTTACCGTTCAGGCTTCGCGGATATAGTTGCCGGCTTCGAAAGCGACCGGTGGCGCAGCCCGGTCGAACGAGACCCCGATCGGATCGCGTCCCGCCGCAATGGCTTCGAGCTGATCGCTCAGCATCCGACGGATCATGAGGATACCGCGGTCGCTTTGCCCGAAATGCTCCTCCGAATGGAAAGTCACCGCGCCCTGGCCGACCTGGGCTTCATAGTCGCCGGGGAATTGCTGGTGCTCCTGTTCGGTCATGTCCCACCAGAATTTTCCGTTGAACTTTGAGCGCATGCGGCCGATGTCACCCGACCTTTTGACGCGGCCGGCGACATAGATGCGGAACGAGCTGTCATCGATTGGCAAGGTCCAGCCGATCGACTCCACGCGCGCGAATTGCGCCACCCGCGGGTTGGGCACGACACGCAGCGTGGGGAGGGCGGCTTCCGTCACCCGGTAGAAGATCTTGCCGTCGTCCTGGTTGCGGATCGAGCGCACGGTAACGCCGCGCGGCGACATCTCGAACGTCACCTCAGGCATCGAGGCCATCATGTTGGTGAATTGGGGGCCGCTGAAGGAGCCGTGCAGCACCGGCACGTGGTAGGGATCGACCACGTTCTCGAAATGCTGCAGCCAGTTGCAGGGGATGATCGCAGGTCCGCCACCGCCGATCGAGGAATCGTCGGCCTCCACGAACTCGCCGTCGTCCATTCTCTCCAGGCATTCATAAGCCGGCAGCACCGGCTTTTTCTCGACCGGCCCCATATAGGCGAAGATCAGCCCGTAGCGCTCCTCGAGCGGATACCAGGGCTGGCGCACCTTGTCCTTGAACAGGCCGCCTTCGGGCTCGCAGGGCTGCTCGAGGCAGCGACCCTCGGTGTCGAACTTCCAGCCGTGATAGCAGCAGCGGATACCGTCGTCCTCGACCTTGCCGTAATAGAGCGTGGTGCCGCGGTGGCAGCAGCGCGCATGCAACAGGCCGGCGCGGCCGTGCCTGTCGCGAAACAAGATGAGGTCCTCCCCGAGCAGACGCACTTTTCTGGGGATATCGGTGGCGTCGGCAACGAGGCCGACAGGGTGCCAGTAGCGGCGGAGCAGTTCGCCCATCGGAGTGCCGCGGCCGACCGAGGTCAGTTCGGTCCGGATGGTGGGCGGCTTCATGGCATAGGCGGTGCCGAGATCGAGGTCCCACTCGCTGATGGTCATGGCTGTTTCCTCCGTTCCGGCCTTGCCGCCGTGTTGATTGCGAATGCGAATTCTTTGCAAAGTGAAGGGTAGATCGATGACAATGTCAACGATTTACGGCTTGGCACCGTCTCCCTTTGTTGGCAGAGCTTGGCGATGACAAGGAGACCGAACAAGGCCATTTCCGCCACCAAGCCGGCCGCGACCGGCGACGAGCTCGCGCCGATCACGGCGATGATGTCGTCGCGACTGATGGTGCTGGCCAACTTGCTCAAGCGGGGAGCGATCCTGCGCTACAAGCGCCTGGCGGGGCTCTCCTCGGTGGAATTCGGCCTGGTGGCGTCGCTAGGGCGCCGTCCGCCGATGAGCGTGGTTACGCTTGCGGAGGCAGTCGGCATGGACAAGGGGCAGATCAGCCGGGCGCTGGCCGGGCTGGTCTCGCGCAAGCTGGTCTCCAAGGCCGTCAACCCAATGGACAATCGGGAAGTTCTGGTCGGTCTGACCCGGACCGGGCTTGTCGCCCATGACGCAATCGTAGCGGGCGCGCTGGAACGCAATCGGCGCTTGCTGGAGCAACTGGACAGGGACGAGGTGGCGATGCTCCTGGGGTATATCGACCGCCTGACCCGCAAGGCCGAAGCGATGCTGGAAGCGGAAAAGCAGATCGGCTGATTCTGAAAGCCCGCCGCCGGGAATGCATGCGCCGAATGCATCGGCTGCCGCGGGGCGGCGATCGGCGGACGGCCGCTTTTCCATCTTCCGGCCTGCAGACGGCGTCAAAATAGCTTGTCTTGCGCCCCTTGGTGCGCTGCGCTAAGCCTCCAGCGCTAATCCAAATCTACGAATCTGCGGCGGTCCCAAAACCGCGGGAAAGGTGGCGCCGATGACCGGCATCCTGCAGAATTATCTGCCACTCGTGGTGTTCATAGCGGTAGCGGGCCTGATTGGTCTGGCGCTCCTGGTCGCGCCGTTCCTGGTCGCGTTCCAGCAGCCTGATCCGGAAAAGCTGTCGGCGTATGAATGCGGATTCAATGCATTCGACGACGCCCGGATGAAGTTCGACGTCCGGTTCTATCTGGTGGCGATCCTCTTCATCATCTTCGACCTCGAAGTGGCGTTCCTGTTCCCGTGGGCGGTGGCGTTCGGCAAGCTCGGTGCAACCGGCTTCTGGTCGATGGTGGTGTTTCTGGCCGTCCTCACGGTCGGCTTTGCCTATGAATGGAAGAAAGGCGCGCTCGAATGGGATTGAGCCCCAACGCAGCAACCCAAACCTCAGGCCCGACCGTCGCGAAGGCCGCGACCGGCATTCTTGATCCCGCGACCGGCAAACCGGTCGGCGCCCAAGACCCGTACTTCCTCGAAGTCAACCACGAGCTGTCCGACAAGGGCTTCTTCGTCGCCGCGGCCGACGACCTGATCATCTGGGCGCGCACGGGATCGCTGATGTGGATGACCTTCGGGCTCGCATGCTGCGCGGTCGAGATGATGCAGGTGTCGATGCCGCGCTATGACGTCGAGCGTTTCGGGTTTGCGCCGCGCGCCTCGCCCCGCCAGTCCGACGTGATGATCGTCGCAGGTACACTGACCAACAAGATGGCGCCGGCGCTGCGCAAGGTCTACGACCAGATGCCGGAGCCGCGTTACGTGATCTCGATGGGGTCGTGCGCCAATGGCGGCGGCTACTATCACTATTCCTACTCGGTGGTGCGCGGCTGCGACCGCATCGTGCCCGTCGATATCTACGTGCCCGGCTGTCCGCCGACGGCGGAGGCGCTGCTCTACGGCGTGCTGCTGCTGCAGAAGAAGATCCGCCGCACCGGCACCATCGAACGCTGAAGGTTTTTGTATGGACGACGGCAAGCTCGACGCCTTGGGGCAGACGATCGTTAGCGCGCTTCCGGGCGCGGCGACCGGCCATTCGGTCGCTTTCAACCAGCTCACGGTGACGGTTGAGGCGAAAAGAGTCGTCGATGTCGTCAAATATCTGCGCGACGACCCCGCCTGCCGCTTCGTCAACATCACCGACATCACCGCGGTCGACTATCCTGGACGCGAGAAGCGGTTCGACGTGGTCTATCATCTGCTGTCGCCGATCATGAATGCGCGCATCCGCCTGCGCGCCGAGGCCGACGAGATCACTCAGGTGCCGTCGATCATCGACGTGTTTCCCGGCGCCGACTGGTTCGAGCGGGAGGCTTACGACCTCTATGGCGTGATCTTCACCGGTCACCCCGACATGCGGCGCCTCTTGACCGACTACGGCTTCGACGGCCATCCGCTGCGCAAGGATTTTCCGCTGACCGGCTTCGTCGAGGTGCGTTACGACGACCAGGAAAAGCGGGTGCTGTACGAGCCCGTCCGGCTCAACCAGGAATTCCGCAAATTCGATTTTCTCTCGCCGTGGGAGGGCGCGGACTATCCGCTACCTGGTGATGAGAAGGCGGGGCCGAAAGTCTGACCATGAACGAACAGAGCCAGGACCTCCGCAATTTCACGATCAATTTCGGTCCGCAGCATCCAGCCGCGCACGGCGTGCTGCGGTTGGTGCTGGAGCTCGACGGCGAAGTCATCGCCCGCGTCGATCCACATATCGGTCTCTTGCATCGCGGCACCGAAAAGCTGATCGAGCAGAAGACCTATCTGCAGGCGATCCCCTATTTCGACCGGCTCGACTATGTCGCGCCGATGAACCAGGAGCACGCGTTTTGTCTTGCGGCAGAAAGGCTGCTCGGTATCGAGGTGCCGCGCCGAGGCCAGTTGATCCGGGTGCTCTACTGCGAGATCGGGCGCCTGCTCTCGCATCTGCTCAACATCACCACGCAGGCGTTGGACGTCGGCGCGCTGACCCCGCCGCTATGGGGCTTCGAAGAGCGCGAAAAGCTGATGGTGTTCTATGAGCGTGCCTCCGGCTCGCGCATGCATGCCGCCTATTTCCGGCTCGGCGGCGTGCATCAGGACCTGCCGCCGCAGCTGATCGACGATATCGAGGCGTTCTGCGACCCGTTCCTGAAAGTGGTCGACGATCTCGACCGGCTGCTCACCGGCAACCGCATCTTCAAGCAGCGCAACGTCGATATCGGCGTGGTGAGCCTGAAGCAGGCCTGGGAATGGGGGTTCTCCGGCGTGATGGTGCGGGGCTCGGGCGCGGCGTGGGATTTGCGCAAAGCCCAGCCTTACGAATGCTACGCCGAGATGGATTTCGACATTCCGATCGGCAAGAACGGCGATTGCTACGACCGCTACTGTATTCGGATGGAGGAAATGCGCCAATCGGTGCGAATCATGAGGCAGTGCATCGAAAAGCTGCGCGCGCCGGACGGCCAGGGGCCGGTCGTCGTCGCCGACAACAAGATCGCGCCGCCGCGCCGGGGCGAGATGAAGCGCTCGATGGAGGCGCTGATCCACCACTTCAAGCTCTATACCGAGGGCGTCCACGTGCCGGCCGGCGAAATCTACGCCGCGGTCGAGGCGCCGAAGGGCGAGTTCGGCGTCTATCTCGTCTCCGACGGCAGCAACAAGCCCTACAAGTGCAAGATACGCTCACCCGGCTTTGCGCATCTGCAGGCGATGGACTTCATCTGCCGCGGCCATCTGTTGGCGGACGTCTCCGCCATTCTCGGCTCGCTCGACATCGTGTTCGGAGAGGTCGATCGGTGATGGCGCTAGCGCCGATCCAGTTTGACCGCGCGTCAGGGGCTCTCGAGGGGGCCAACCTGTGGGAGCGGACGGCTGCGCTGGCGCTGGTAACCGGCTCGAAGATTTCGTCGCACTTCTCGCACCGCGGCTACAACGGCTGCGCCAATCTTCTGCGCAAGACGCTGCCGGAGCGCAACATCGCGATCAAGCTCAATGCCGATGCCGTTTTCGAGTTTCCCTATGGCGACGGCTACTGGAGCAAGCTGCTCAATCGCACCTACCATTATGAGGACGAACTGGAGCTGCTGTTTCGCGATTCCGCCGATGTCGACTACACGCTGATCGATTGCGGGGCCAATTACGGCTACTGGTCGATTTTGGTATCGAGCGCGCCGTTCGGCGCGCACAAGGCGATCGCCATCGAGCCTTCATCGCAGAATTTTCCGAAGCTCGCCAATAATGCTCGCGCCAACGGCAACCGCTTCGAACTGATGAAATGCGCGATCGGAGCCGTTCGCGGCACTGCGCATCTCACCGGCACCAAGCATGAAGCCTTCAGCATTGCCGGCGGAACGAACAGCGGAGGCGAGCAGGTGCCGGTGATCGCGCTCGACAATCTCATCGATGACGGCAAGGTCTCTCAGAGCGGAAAATTCCTGGTCAAGCTCGACGTCGAGGGCGTCGAGATCGAGGCCATCAAGGGCGGCACGCGGCTGTTGCAGGGCGACAGCGTGATCCTGTGCGAGGAGCATGGCAACGATCCCGGCCACACCGTATCGCGCTATATCCTCGAGCAGACGCCGCTCAAGTTGATGGTACTATGATCCCCAGTCCAATCGCCTGGAAACGGTGACCGAGCTTTCGATCCTCGACCGCATCAAGGTTTCATCCCACGTCGGTTACAATGTGTTCGGCACCGCAAGCGCGTTCTGGCAAAACCGGATCAACGCGCTGAACGCGAATGCCGCGCGTCGCATGCAATGAAAGTCTAGAGCACGATGTCCGTCCGCCGTCTCGCCCCGAAGGAATTGCAGCCCGCGAGCTTCACGCTCTCGGAGGAAAACCTCGCTTTTGCCAAGAACGAGATCGCCAAATACCCGCCGGGACGCCAAGCGTCAGCGGCGATCGCGATCCTGTGGCGGGTGCAGGAGGAGCACGAGGGATGGGTTTCGGAAGCCGCCATCCGCGCGGTCGCCGATCTGCTCGAGATGCCCTATATCCGCGTGCTGGAGATCGCGACCTTCTACACCATGTTTCAGCTCTCCCCGGTCGGCAAGAAGGCCCATGTCCAGGTCTGCGGCACCACGCCATGCCGGCTGCGCGGCGCCGCCGATCTCATCGAGGTGTGCCAGAGCCGTATCCATCACGATCCGTTCCACCTCTCGAAGGACGGCAATTTCAGTTGGGAAGAGGTGGAGTGCCTGGGCGCCTGCGTGAACGCGCCGATGGTGCTGATCTGGAAGGATACCTACGAAGACCTCACCAAGGAGAGTTTTGGCAAGGTGCTTGACGGCTTTGCCTCCGGTGACGCGCCAAAACCCGGGCCTCAGAACGGCCGGCAATTCTCCGCGCCGATTACCGGGCCGACCACGCTGAAGGAGACGACATGAGGCGTGATCCCATCCTGATGAAGAACTGGCGCTACATAGCGTTGCATACCGCTCTCGCCGCCTGCTTCATCTTCCTGCTGCAGCGCTACGCGCTGAACGCATCGCTTGAAACCAGCCTGTTGTGGGCAATGACGCTTGGCGCTTGCGCCGCGGGTCTTGCCTATTCGCAGTCCAACCGCTGATCGGAAAGCACTTTTATCATGCTCGACGACAAGGACCGCATTTTCAAGAATCTCTACGGCCTGCAGGACTGGGGTCTGGAGGGAGCACGCCGCCGCGGCGCCTGGGATGGCACCAAGGCGATCATCGACAAGGGTCGCGACTGGATCATCAACGAGATGAAGGCTTCCGGCCTGCGCGGACGCGGCGGGGCGGGTTTTCCGACCGGCTTGAAGTGGTCGTTCATGCCGAAGGAATCGACCGACGGCCGCCCGAGCTACCTCGTGGTCAATGCCGACGAATCCGAGCCGGGCACCTGCAAGGACCGCGAGATCATGCGGCACGACCCGCATCTTCTGGTCGAGGGCTGCCTGCTCGCGAGCTTCGCGATGGGCGCCCATGCCTGCTACATCTATGTGCGCGGCGAGTTCATCCGCGAGCGCGAGCACCTGCAGGCCGCGGTCGATCAGGCCTATGAGGCCAAGCTGATCGGCAAGGACAACGTCAACGGCTGGCCGTTCGATGTCTACGTTGCGCACGGCGCCGGCGCCTATATCTGCGGCGAAGAGACGGCTTTGCTGGAAAGTCTCGAAGGCAAGAAGGGCCAGCCGCGGCTGAAGCCGCCGTTCCCGGCCAATGTGGGTCTCTACGGCTGCCCCACGACCGTCAACAATGTCGAGTCGATTGCGGTCGCGCCCGACATCCTCAGGCGCGGTGCGGCCTGGTTCGCCGCGATCGGCCGGCCCAACAATGTCGGCACCAAACTGTTCTGCATCTCCGGCCATGTCGAGCGCCCCTGCAATGTCGAAGAGGCGATGGGGATTCCGTTCCGCGAACTGATCGAGCGGCACTGCGGCGGCATCCGCGGCGGCTGGGATAACCTCAAGGCCGTCATCCCCGGCGGCTCCTCGGTGCGCATGGTGCCGGCGGAGCAGATCATCGATACGCCGATGGATTTCGACAGCCTCGGCAAGCTGCGTTCCGGCCTAGGTACCGCCGCCGTCATCGTCATGGACAAGTCGACCGACCTGATCCGGGCGATCGCGCGCATCGCCTATTTCTACAAGCACGAGAGCTGTGGCCAGTGCACGCCATGCCGCGAAGGTACGGGATGGATGTGGCGGGTGTTGACCCGCATGGCCGATGGCCGCGCCCACAAGCGCGAGATCGACATGCTGCTGGAAGTGACAAAACAGGTCGAGGGCCACACCATCTGCGCGCTCGGCGATGCCGCGGCCTGGCCGATCCAGGGCCTGATCGCGCATTTCCGTCACGAGATCGAAGCGCGGATCGACCAATATTCGCACAAGGCCGACATCGATGACGTCGGCATCCGCGACCCCGTCCACATGGTTGCGGCGGAGTAGCAGCAATGACCAAACTGATCGTCGACGGCAAAGAGATCGATGTCCCCGCGGAATTCACGCTGCTGCAGGCGTGCGAGGCTGCGGGCGCCGAAATTCCGCGCTTCTGTTACCACGAGCGGCTGTCGATCGCCGGCAACTGCCGGATGTGCCTGGTCGAGGTCAAGGGCGGGCCGAAGCCGGTCGCAAGCTGCGCCTGGGGTGTGCGCGATTGCCGTCCCGGGCCGAAGGGCGAGCCGCCGGAGATCCTGACGCGTTCGCCGATGGTGAAGAAGGCGCGCGAAGGCGTGATGGAGTTTCTGCTGATCAACCATCCGCTGGACTGCCCGATCTGCGACCAGGGCGGGGAGTGCGACCTGCAGGATCAGGCGATGGGCTACGGCGTCGATACCAGCCGCTACGCCGAGAACAAGCGCGCGGTCGAGGACAAATATCTGGGCGCGCTGGTCAAGACCTCGATGAACCGCTGCATCCAGTGCACGCGCTGCGTCCGCTTCTCGGCGGAGGTCGCCGGCACGCCGGAAATGGGTGCGATCGGCCGCGGCGAGGACATGGAGATCACGACCTACCTCGAGCAGGCGCTGAGCTCGGAGCTGCAGGGCAACCTCGTCGACATCTGTCCGGTGGGCGCGCTGACCTCGAAGCCCTACGCTTTCGCGGCGCGGCCCTGGGAGCTCGTCAAGACCCAGTCGATCGACGTGATGGACGGCGTGGGCTCGGCGATCCGGGTCGACACCCGCGGCCGCGAGGTGATGCGGGTGCTGCCGCGCGTCAACGAGGCCGTGAACGAGGAGTGGATTTCCGACAAGACCCGTCACATCGTCGACGGCCTGCGTACGCAGCGGCTCGACCGCCCCTATATCCGCGACAACGGCAAGCTGCGCGCGGCCTCGTGGACCGAAGCCTTCGCCGCGATCGCGGCCAAGGCCAGCCGCCTCGACGGCAAGCGGATCGGGGCCATTGCCGGCGATCTCGCCGCGGTCGAGGAGATGTTCGCGCTGAAGGAATTGCTCGCCAAATGCGGCTCCGCCAATCTGGCGGTGCAGGGCGGTGACGCCTTTGACCCCAAGGCAGGCCGCGCCGGCTATATTTTCAATCCGACGATCGCCGGTATCGATCAGGCGGACGCGCTGCTGATCATCGGATCCAACCCGCGCAAGGAAGCCGCCGTCCTCAATGCGCGCATCCGCAAGCGCTGGCGCTCGGGCCAGCTCAAGGTCGGGCTGATCGGCGCCAAGGCCGATCTCAACTATTCCTACGACTATCTCGGGGCCGGCACGGATTCCTTAAGCGAACTCGCTGGCGGCAAAGGCTCGTTCGCCGATGCATTCAAGGCCGCGAAGAACCCGATCGTGCTGGTCGGAGCCGGTGCGGCCGCGCGCCATGACGGCGCGGCGGTTCTTTCGCTCGCAGCCAAGCTCGCGGTCGATTTCGGCGCGATCAAGGACGGCTGGAACGGTTTTGCCGTCCTGCACGAGGCGGCGTCGCGGGTCGGCGCGCTCGATATCGGATTTGGCGCGGGCGCCGGCGGCCTGAACGCGGCGCAGATGACGACATTCGGCACGCTCGACGTGCTGTTCCTGCTCGGTGCCGACGAGACCAAGGTGCCGGATGGGACTTTCGTGGTCTATATCGGCACCCATGGCGACCTTGGCGCGCACCGCGCCGACGTGATCCTGCCGGCTGCCGCCTATACCGAAAAGTCCGGCATCTTCGTCAATACCGAGGGCAGGGTGCAGATCGCGGGCCGCGCGGCATTTCCGCCCGGCGAAGCGCGCGAGGACTGGGCGATCATCCGCGCGCTGTCCGACGTACTCGGCAAGAAGCTGCCCTATAACTCGCTCCCCGCATTGCGGCAGGCGGTCTTCAAGGCGGTGCCGCATTTGATGCGCGTCGATCAGATCGAAGCCGGCAGCGCCGCCGACATCAAGACACTTGCCGGCAAGGGCGGCAGCCTCGAGAAGACGCCGTTCAAGGCCCTGATCGAGGATTTCTATCTGACCAACCCGATCGCGCGCGCCTCGGCCGTGATGGCGGAATGTTCCCGCCTGGCCAACGGGCGCATGCTGACGGCAGCGGAATGAGCGTGACCTGATGGCTGGATTCTTCGCAAGCGACTTCTGGACCGGCTTTCTGTGGCCGCTGATCATCATGGTCGCGGAGTGTGTGCTAATGCTCGTCGTGCTGCTGATCGCGATCGCTTACATCTTGTTGGCCGACCGCAAGATCTGGGCGGCGGCGCAGATCCGGCGCGGCCCGAACGTGGTCGGCCCCTGGGGACTGTTTCAGTCGTTCGCGGATTTCTTCAAGTTCGTGCTGAAAGAGCCGATCATCCCCGCCGGCGCCAACAAGGGTGTGTTCCTGCTCGCGCCTTTGGTTTCCTGCGTGCTGTCGCTTGCGGCCTGGGCGGTGATCCCGACCGCTTTCGGCTGGGTGATCTCCGACATCAACGTCGGTATCCTCTACATCTTCGCGATCTCCTCGCTGTCGATCTACGGCATCATCATGGCCGGCTGGTCGTCGAACTCGAAATACCCGTTCCTGGCCGCGCTGCGCTCGGCGGCGCAGATGGTTTCCTACGAGGTCTCGATCGGCTTCGTCATCATCACGGTGTTGTTGTGCGCGGGCTCGCTCAACCTCTCCGCGGTGGTGGAGGCGCAGAACACCCGCGGCTTCGCCAGCCTGATCGGCCTGCCGCAGCTCACGATCCTGAACTGGTATGTGTGGCCGCTATTTCCGATGTTCGTGGTGTTCTACGTCTCGGCGCTGGCGGAAACCAACCGGCCGCCCTTCGACCTGGTGGAAGCGGAGTCCGAACTGGTCGCCGGCTTCATGGTCGAATACGGTTCCACGCCCTACCTGCTTTTCATGCTCGGCGAATATGTCGCGATCACCACGATGTGCGCGATGGCGACGATCCTGTTCTTGGGCGGCTGGCTGCCGCCGGTCGCGCTGCCGCCGTTCACCTGGATCCCCGGGGTGATCTGGTTCTCGCTGAAAGTATTCTTCATGTTCTTCATGTTCGCGATGGCGAAAGCGATCGTGCCGCGCTACCGCTACGACCAGTTGATGCGGCTCGGCTGGAAGGTGTTCCTGCCGATGTCGCTGGCGATGGTGGTCATCGTCGCCGGCGTGCTGCATTTCGCCGACATCGCGCCGAAATGAGGTCGCCATGAGTGTCAATATCAAAGCCACCGCCCGTTCGCTGCTGCTGTCGGAATTCGTGTCGGCGTTCTTTCTCGCCATGCGCTATTTCTTCCAGCCGAAGCCGACGCTGAATTATCCGTTCGAGAAGGGGCCGATCTCGCCGCGCTTCCGCGGCGAGCACGCGCTACGCCGCTACCCCAACGGCGAAGAGCGCTGCATCGCCTGCAAGCTGTGCGAGGCGATCTGCCCGGCGCAGGCCATCACCATCGAGGCCGGCCCGCGCCGCAACGACGGCACCCGCCGCACCGTGCGCTACGACATCGACATGGTGAAGTGCATCTATTGCGGCCTGTGCCAGGAGGCCTGCCCGGTCGACGCCATCGTCGAGGGCCCGAATTTCGAATTCGCGACCGAGACGCGCGAGGAACTGTACTATGACAAGGCGAAACTTCTCGCCAATGGCGACCGCTGGGAGCGCGAGCTTGCAAAATCCATCGAACTCGACGCGCCGTACCGGTGAGGTGATGGCATGATCCTTCCCGCGCTGTTCTTCTACCTGTTCGCGGCTGTCTGCGTCGCATCCGCGGTGATGGTGATCGTGTCGCGCAATCCCGTGCACTCGGTGCTGTTTCTGATCCTGGCCTTCGTCAACGCCTCCGGCCTGTTCGTGCTGCTGGGCGCCGAATTCCTGGCGATGATCCTGGTCGTGGTCTATGTCGGCGCGGTCGCGGTGCTGTTCCTGTTCGTGATCATGATGCTGGACGTCGACTTCGCCGAGTTGCGCGAGGGCTTTCTGGAATATCTGCCGATCGGTGTCGTGATCGGCGGCATCTTTCTGTTCGAGCTGCTGCTCACGGTCGGCGTCTGGGTCATCAACCCCGGCACGGCGAAATCGATCACGGCCGCGATCCCCACCAATGTCAGCAACACCGAGGCGCTCGGCCTCGTGCTCTACACCAAATACATCCAATACTTCCAGCTCGCGGGCATGGTGCTGCTGGTCGCGATGATCGGCGCCATCGTGCTGACGCTGCGCCACAAGGCGAGCGTCAAGCGGCAGGACATCAACGTGCAGAATGCGCGCACGCCCGAGCTTGCGATGACCGTGCGCAAGGTGGCGGTGGGCCAGGGGCTGCAGGACGCGGACGCTGCGGAGTGGGTGCAATGACGATCGGCCTCGGACACTATCTGGCGGTCGGCGCGATCCTGTTCACGCTCGGCATTCTCGGCATCTTCCTCAACCGCAAGAATATCATCGTCATCCTGATGTCGATCGAGCTGATCCTGCTCGCGGTCAACATCAACCTGGTGGCGTTCTCGAGCTTCCTGGGCGACATCGTCGGCCAGGTGTTCGCGCTTCTGGTGCTGACGGTCGCGGCCGCCGAAGCCGCGATCGGCCTTGCCGTGCTCGTGGTGTACTACCGCAACCGCGGGTCGATCGAGGTTGATGACGTCAATCTGATGAAGGGCTGACCCAGCTATGATCCAGGCAATCGTTTTTCTGCCGCTGCTGGGCGCTGTTCTCGCCGGCCTGATTTCCATTTTCGGGGCGCATGCGCGCAACCCGAGCGGCGACACCGTCGAGCATCATGACGATGCGCACGGTGCTGATGCCCATGCGTCGGATGCCCATGACGATCATGCAGACGATCACGGTCACGACGATCATCATGCCGCCGAACCGCCGGCGGCGGGCTCGCGCGCGGCCGAACTGATCACGACCGGCCTGTTGTTTGTATGCGCCGCGCTGTCCTGGTTCGTGCTGGTCGATGTCGGCTTCATGCACCACGATGCGCGGATCGAGCTGTTTCCGTGGATCACCTCCGGCGATCTGCAGGTTTCGTGGTCGCTGCGGGTGGACACGCTGACCGCGGTCATGCTGGTCGTGGTCAACACCATCTCTTCGCTCGTCCACCTCTATTCGATCGGCTACATGGACGAGGATCCGTACCGGCCGCGGTTCTTCAGCTATCTCTCGCTGTTTACCTTCGCGATGCTGATGCTGGTGACGGCGGACAACCTGGTGCAGATGTTCTTCGGCTGGGAGGGCGTCGGTCTTATGAGCTATCTGCTGATCGGGTTCTGGTACCAGAAGCCGTCGGCGAATGCCGCGGCGATCAAGGCCTTCATCGTCAACCGGATCGGCGATTTCGGCTTCGCGCTTGGCATTTTCGCAATCTTCGCGCTGATCGGCTCGACCGATTTCGACACGATTTTCGGGGCCGCGCCAAAACTCGTCGGCAAGACCATCGATTTCTTCGGCTGGCAGGCCGACGCGCTGACGCTGACCTGCCTTCTGCTGTTCATGGGCGCGATGGGCAAATCGGCCCAGTTCCTGCTGCACACCTGGTTGCCGGACGCCATGGAAGGCCCGACTCCGGTCTCGGCCCTGATCCACGCCGCGACCATGGTGACCGCGGGCGTCTTCATGGTGGCGCGGTTGTCGCCCTTGTTCGAGCTGGCGCCGAACGCGCAGGCCGTGGTGATGTTCATCGGCGCGACCACGGCGTTCTTCGCGGCGACCGTGGGCCTGGTGCAGAACGACATCAAGCGCATCGTCGCCTATTCGACCTGCTCGCAGCTCGGCTACATGTTCGTGGCGATGGGAGCGGGAGCCTATTCGGTGGGCATGTACCACCTCTTCACCCATGCCTTCTTCAAGGCGCTGTTGTTCCTGGGCTCGGGCTCGGTGATCTATGCGATGCATCACGAGCAGGACATTCGCAACATGGGCGGGCTGTGGCGGAAGATTCCCTACACCTTCGCGGTGATGTGCATCGGAACATTGGCGCTGACCGGATTTCCGCTGTTCGCCGGCTACTTCTCGAAGGACGCGATCATCGAATCCGCCTACGCGTCGCAAAATCCGGTTTCCACCTATGCCTATGTCCTGACGGTCGGAGCCGCCGGCCTCACGTCGTTCTATTCCTGGCGCCTGATTTTCAAGACCTTCTTCGGCGAACCGCACAATCAGGAGCACTACGACGCGGCGCATGAGAGCCCGCTATGGATGCTGGTTCCGATCGGCGTGCTCGCTGCGGGATCGATCTTTTCAGGCCTGCCGTTCCGGGAAGTGTTCGTCGGTCATGGCGTCGAGGAGTTCTTCCGCGATTCGGTCAAGATGAACCCGCACATCCTCGAGGACATGGAGCACATGCCGGCCCTCTTGGGTTATTTGCCGTTCGTGATGATGGTGCTGGGCCTTGCGGTTTCCTACCTGTTCTATATCCGGCGGCCGTATCTGCCGGAGGATCTCGCCAACCAGCAGCCGATGCTCTACGAATTCCTGCTCAACAAATGGTATTTCGACGAGCTCTACGACCTCATTTTCGTGCGTCCGACGAAATGGATCGGACGCTTCCTGTGGAAGTTCGGCGACGGCTACATCATCGACGGCTTCGGCCCCGACGGCGTGTCGGCGCGCGTGCTCGACATCACGCGCAACGCCGTGAAAATCCAGACCGGCTATCTCTATCACTACGCATTCGCGATGCTGATCGGGGTTGCGGGTTTGATCACCTGGTTCATGTTCGGCATGGGAGGCCAGTAAATGACAAGCTGGCCCATTCTCTCGGTCGTAACCTTCCTGCCCACGGTTGGCGCACTGTTGGTGTATTTGTTGGCGCGGGGCAGCGACGAGGCCGCCAATCGCAACGCGCGCTGGATCGCGCTGTGGACAACGCTGATCACCTTCGCGGTGTCGCTGATCCTGGTGGCGCGCTTCGACGCTTCGCAGCCCGACTTCCAGTTCGTCGAGAAGACGTCGTGGCTCGCCAGCGGCATTACCTACCACATGGGCGTTGACGGCGTTTCGCTGCCGTTCGTCATCCTGACCACCGCGCTGCTGCCGTTTTGCATCATCGCGAGCTGGAAATCGGTCACGGTGCGCGTGGGCGAATACATGATGGCGTTTTTGATCCTGGAAACGCTGATGGTCGGCACCTTTTGCGCGCTCGATCTCGTGCTGTTCTACCTGTTCTTCGAGGGCGGTCTGATCCCGATGTTCCTGATCATCGGGGTGTGGGGCGGTCCGCGCCGGGTCTACGCCTCCTTCAAGTTCTTCCTCTACACGCTGCTCGGCTCGGTCCTGATGCTGCTCGCGATCATGGCGCTGTACTGGAACGGCGGCACCACCGACATCCCGAGCTTGATGCACACCGCCGTGCCGCGGTCCCTGCAGACCTGGGCGTGGCTGGCGTTCTTCGCCTCCTTTGCGGTGAAGATGCCGATGTGGCCGGTGCATACCTGGCTGCCGGATGCCCATGTGGAAGCGCCAACCGCGGGCTCGGTGATCCTGGCCGCGATCCTGTTGAAGATGGGCGGTTACGGCTTTCTGCGCTTCTCGCTGCCGATGTTCCCACTGGCGTCGCATGACTTCGCGCCGCTGATCTACTCGCTGTCGGTGATCGCCATCATCTACACCTCGCTGGTGGCGCTGATGCAGGAGGACATGAAGAAGCTGATTGCCTATTCCTCCGTCGCCCACATGGGCTTCGTCACCATGGGGATCTTTGCCGGCACTATCCAGGGCGTTGCCGGCGGCGTGTTCCAGATGATCTCGCACGGCATCGTCTCCGGCGCGCTGTTCCTCTGCGTCGGCGTCGTCTACGACCGCATGCACACCCGCGAGATCGCCGCTTATGGCGGGTTGGTCAACCGGATGCCCCTCTACGCGCTCGCGTTCATGGTCTTCACCATGGCCAATGTCGGGCTGCCCGGCACCAGCGGCTTCGTCGGCGAGTTCATGACGTTGATCGGCACCTTCAAGGTCTCGATTCCGACCGCCTTCTTCGCCACGTCGGGCGTGATCCTGTCGGCGGCCTATGCGCTTTGGCTCTATCGCAAGGTGATCTTCGGGGCGCTGGTGAAACCGTCGCTGATGAGCATCAAGGATCTGACGCTGCGCGAGTGCGTGATCCTGTTTCCGATGGTGGCGCTGACCATCCTGTTCGGCGTTTATCCGAAGCCGGTGCTCGACATGTCGGCGGCGTCGGTGCAGCAACTCGTCACCAATTACACCACCGCGGTAACGGCCGTGAAGGCCGCCGCGCTGATGCCATGACAGGGCGTTTTCAAGCGAAGTGGGGACCGGTTCGCGTGAAGAAATCGCGTCACGAAGAGATTGGGATCTCGGTTCTGATTAAGATCAGAATCGAGATCCCGGCAGGTTAGGAAACGCGCCATGGGCTTTGAGACCGCGGGTTATCAACTGCAGCCGGTAGTGCCGGAACTGGTGCTTGCCGTCGGTGCCATGGCGCTGTTGATGCTGGGCGCCTTTCGCGGGGAGGGGACGACGCGGCTGGTCAACGCGGCGGCGGTGTGCCTGTTGATCCTGACCGGCGTGCTGGAATTACTGCTGCCGGGCGGCAAGCTCGTCACCTTCGGCGGCGGCTTCATCGTCGACGATTTCGCTCGCTTCCTGAAAATCCTGGCGTTGATCGGCTCGATCGCGACGCTGGTGCTGTCGACGGAGTTTCTGTCCGATCCGTCGCGTCGCATCTTCGAGTATTCGATCCTGGTGTTGCTCTCCACCCTCGGCATGATGGTGCTGATCTCGGCGGGCGACCTGATCGCGCTGTATCTCGGGCTTGAGCTGATGTCGCTCGCGCTCTACGTCGTCGCCGCCTCCAACCGCGACAATGCGAAATCGACCGAAGCCGGCCTGAAATATTTCGTGCTGGGCGCGCTGTCCTCGGGCATGCTGCTGTATGGCGCGTCCCTGATCTACGGTTTCACCGGCACCGTCAGTTTCGCCGGCATCGCCGCCGCCGTGAAGACCGGCAGCATCGGCATCGTGTTCGGCATCGTTTTCCTGCTGGCCGGGCTCTGCTTCAAGGTTTCCGCGGTGCCGTTCCACATGTGGACGCCCGACGTCTATGAGGGTGCGCCGACGCCGGTGACCGCCTTTTTTGCCTCCGCGCCCAAGGTCGCAGCGCTTGCGGTGTTTACCCGGGTCACGCTCACCGCGTTTCCGGGCATCGTCACCCAGTGGCAGCAGATCGTCGTGTTCGTGTCGATCGCCTCGATGGCGCTCGGATCATTCGCGGCGATCGGACAGAAGAACATCAAGCGGCTGATGGCCTATTCCTCGATCGGCCACATGGGCTTTGCACTGGTCGGCCTCGCGGCGGGCACGGCCGAAGGCGCGCAGGGCGTCTTGGTCTATATCTCGATCTATGTTGCGATGACGCTCGGTTCCTTCGCGGTCATCCTGGCCATCAAGCGCAACGGCCAGAATTTTGAATTGATCAGCGATTTCGCCGGGCTCTCCCGCACCAACCCGCTGCTCGCCTTCTTCTTTGCGATGTTGCTGTTCTCGCTCGCCGGCATTCCGCCGCTGGCGGGCTTCTTCGCCAAATTCTACGTGTTCGTCGCCGCGATCAAGGCCGGGCTGTTCACCCTCTCGGTGATCGGCGTGCTCACGAGCGTAGTCGGCGCCTATTATTATCTCCTCATCGTCAAGGTGATGTATTTCGACGAGCCGCTCGCCAAGCTCGATCCCGTGCGCTTTGAACTGCGTGGCGTGCTGGCGATCGCCGGGCTCTTCAACATGTTTTTCTTCGCCTATCCCGGCCCGCTGGTCAGCATGGCCAGTACAGCGGCGAAGTCGCTGTTTTAGATGCCATTCACGCTCGGACCGCGCGCCACGTCAGCAGGTTACCGCTTAGTTGCCTTCGACCAAATCGGCTCGACCAACGCGGAGGCTATGGCGCGCGCCCGCAACGGCGAGCGTGGTCCGACGTGGTTCGTGACCTCGGAGCAGACCGCCGGGCGCGGGCGGCGACACCGGCCCTGGATCGCGCCGCGCGGCAATCTTGCCAGCAGCATCCTTGAAGTCATGGACGCCACACCGGCGGTCGCCGCGACCCTTGGCTTTGCCGCGGGGCTGGCGCTGGAGGCGGCGTTGCGCAAGCTCAGCGTCGAGGCCGCGCTGCGGTCGGCAGGTTCGGATGACCTGAACTTCTCGCTGAAGTGGCCCAACGATGTGCTTGCCGGCCGGAAAAAGCTGGCCGGCATCCTGCTGGAAGCCGAGGCGGTCGGCGGTCGCCTCGCGGTCGTGGTCGGGATCGGCACCAACGTCGTCGCCGCACCGCAGGGCACGCCGACGCCGGCGACCTCGCTGAAGGCGCTGGGGATCGATGCGAGCGCGGAGGACTTGTTCGCGGCTCTCTCGGACGGCTGGGCCGAGTTCCGCCATATCTGGGATGACGGCCGTGGCTTTGCCGGAATCCGCAAGTTATGGCTTGAGCGGGCGGCAGGGCTCGGACAAATGGTTGCGATCAAGTCCGGCGGCGCGCCGATCGAGGGCACGTTTGACACCATCGACGAGCAGGGCTGCATGATCGTCCGGACGACTGGAGGCAAACTCGTGCCGGTTACCGCGGGCGACGTCTATTTCGGCTCGGCGGCTTCGATAGGGGCTACCTGATGGCGCGGACGGACGAACTGACCTTTGCGCCGCTCGGCGGCGTCGGCGAGATCGGCATGAACCTGTCGATCTACGGTCTTGGCAACCGTCACCAGCGATCCTGGCTTGCGGTCGATCTCGGCGTCTCCTTCGGCGATGAGGAGCACCTGCCCGGTATCGACCTGATCATGCCGGACATCCGCTTCCTGGAAAAGGAGCGGAAAAACCTGCTTGGGCTCGTGCTGACGCACGCGCACGAAGATCATTTCGGCGCCATCATCGATCTCTGGCCCAAGCTGAAGTGCCCGGTCTATGCGACCAAGTTCAGCGCCGCGTTGTTCGAGGCCAAATGCGAGTCCGAGCGCAACCCGCCGAAAATCCCGGTCACCGTGGTGCCGTCCGGCGGCCGCATCGTTGTCGGGCCGTTCAATGTCGAGTTCATCCCGGTCGCGCATTCGATTCCGGAATTGCATGCGCTGGCGATCCATACCGAGGCCGGCACCGTGCTGCACACCGGGGACTGGAAGATCGATCCGACGCCGATCATCGGCAAACCAACCGACGAGCGGCGGCTGCGCGAATTGGGTGATGCCGGCCTGTTGGCGCTGATCGGCGATTCCACCAACGCCGTGCGCGAAGGGCGCTCGCCCTCGGAAGCCGAAGTCGCCAAGACGATCGTTGAGCTCGTGAAAGGCGCAAGAGGCCGGGTCGCGGTAACGACCTTCGCTTCCAATGTCGCGCGGCTGAAAGCAGTTGCGGACGCCGCCAGGGCCGCCGACCGCGAAGTCGTCGTGGTCGGGCGCGCCATGGAACGCGTGGTGCAGGTGGCGCGCGAGACCGGCTATCTCGACGGCGTGCAGAATTTTCGCGGCGCCGATCTCTACGGCCATTTCCCGCCGGACAAGGTGCTGGCGCTGTGCACCGGCAGCCAGGGCGAGCCGCGCGCGGCGCTGTCGCGGATCGCCAATAACGACCATCCGCAGGTGACGCTGAACAAGGGCGACTGCGTGATCTTTTCCTCGCGCACCATCCCCGGCAACGAGAAGGCGGTCGGCGCCATCATCAATGGCCTGGTGACGCAGGGCGTCGAGGTCATCACCGACCGCACCCATCTGGTGCATGTGTCCGGCCATCCGCGCCGCGACGAGCTGCGCGACATGATCGCCTGGACCCGGCCGCAACTTCTGATCCCGGTTCACGGCGAGGCGCTGCACCTGTTCGAGCATGCGCGGCTGGCCCGCGCCGCCGGCGTGCCGAAAGTCTTGACCTGCCGTAACGGCGACCTGGTCAAGCTCGCGCCCGGCGACCCCGGCATCATCGGCGAACTGCCCTCAGGAAGGCTCTACAAGGACGGCACCATCCTGGAGGACGCCAAGTCGCGCGCGGTGGTGGAACGGCGGCGGATGGCGTTTGCCGGCTGCGTCTTCGTGGCGATCGCCATGACCGAAAAGGGCGAATTGGCCGACGATCCCGAGGTTGATCTTGTCGGCATCCCCGAGAAGAATAGGGCCGGCGAGGAGTTCGACGACATCGTGTTCGATGTGGTGGTCTCCACGGTCGAAGGCCTGCCGCGGGCGCGGCGGCGCGATCCGGATGCGCTCGCGGAATCGGTGCGCCGGGCGGTGCGGTCGACCTTGAACGAGCATTGGGGCAAGAAGCCGCTCTGCATGGTTCATGTTCTGCAGGTCTAGCGCGTGCCTGAAACGCGGGCCGGCTTTGCGATCGGTGCCGCGAAAAGTCAAGGAGGAGGCGAGGATGCTGGGCCGGCTCAATCATGTCGCGATTGCGGTCAAGGACGCCGAGAAGGCCGCCAAGATCTATGGCGCGGCGTTCGGCGCCGAGATTTCGAAGGCGGTGCCGCTGCCCGAGCACGGCGTCATCACCGTGTTCGTGACGCTGCCCAACACCAAGATCGAGTTCATCCAGCCGCTCGGCGAGGCGTCCCCGATCGCCAAGTTTCTCGAGCGAAACGCCGACGGCGGCATTCATCACGTCTGCTATGAGGTGTCCGACATCATTGCCTCGCGCGACATCCTGATCAAGCAAGGCGCGCGCGTGCTCGGCGACGGCAATCCGAAACTCGGCGCGCATGGCAAGCCGGTCCTGTTCCTGCATCCGAAGGATTTTTCCGGCGCGCTGGTCGAAATCGAGCAGAGCTAGATGGTCTATATCATCTCGACATGGTTCGCGATCTACTTCGTCATCTGGTGGATCACGTTGTTCCTGACCTTGCCGTTCGGCGTGCGCAGCCAGCACGAAGATGGCGGCGGCCCGCCGGGCACCGATCCGGGGGCGCCGATCGTGACCGGGATGGGCCGCAAGCTGATCTGGACCACGGTCATTTCGGCGGTCAATCTTCGCCGTTTCCCTGTTCGCCTATGATGCCGGCTACCTCTCCGTCGATCGGCTGTCGAAGCTGATGGGGATGCAGTTCTAGCGTTTGAAAAACGGAGCTGGGGAGAAATGACATTTCAGAGGAGTAGCGATTGCGCTGTTCGTTTCTGCTGATCGCGGGCCTCGGGGCGGCGTTCTACATCGACTGGAAATTATCCGTCCAGGTCCGCACCATGAAGGCCTTCATCGAAGGCTATGTCTTCGCGGAAGCGGTTGCGGCCTGCGAAAAGGCGCCGAGCTCGACGCCGTTCAAATGGAATGACGGCAAGAGCACCTCGATCGTCGGATTGAACTCGGTCAAGCTCGACAAATACACGGTGGTCGCAAGCTATACGCTCGTCGCCGACGGCGTCTATTGCGACTACGACCCGATCAAGAAGAAGGCCGACATCGGATCGAATTTCCTGGAGCGGGATTGAGCCGTCACCGCTCGACTGCAAGGGAGGCAACCAACCAATGACCTCACAGCAGCAACCATTGGATGTGCCCAGGCAGGACCAATACCGGATTCTGCGAGAGGCGGATTTGCGCGACTATCTCGCGCAGCTTCCCGTGGTCTCGGCGCAACTCGGAGGATCGCCCGCGGCCTGGTCGATCGGCGAGGTCGGTGACGGCAACCTCAATCTTGTGTTCATCGTCAGGGGGACGAGCGGCGGGATTGCCGTCAAGCAGGCGCTGCCTTATGTGCGCCTTGTCGGCGAGAGCTGGCCGCTGCCGCTGTCGCGCTCGCATTACGAACATCAGGCGCTGACGCTTCAGGCCCGGCTGGCGCCCGGCCTGGTGCCGGCCGTGCTTCATCACGATGAGGCGCTCGCGGTGATCGCCATGGAGCTGCTCGAGCCGCACATCATCATGCGCAAGGGGCTCGATTTCCGGGATGCGATATCCGCGCTTCGTCGAAGACATCACGACATATCTGGCGCGGACGCTGTTCTTCACGTCCGACCTTGCAGTCCCGGCCGCGGAGAAGAAGGAAGGCATCGCCGCATTCGCCGGCAATCACGCACTGTGCAAGATCACCGAGGATCTGATTTTCACCGACCCCTATCGCGAAGCCGAGCAGAACCGCTGGACCTCGCCCTGGCTCGACGCCACGGCCGCCCGCTTCCGCGAGGACATGGACGCGCACGTCGCGATCTCGCGGCTCAAGCTCAAATTCTTAAGCTCGTCCGGAAGCGCTGATCCATGGCGATCTCCACACCGGATCGATCATGGTGACCGAGAGCGAGACGCGGGTGATCGATCCCGAGTTCGCGTTTTACGGACCGATGGGATTCGATCTCGGCGCCGTCATCGGCAACCTGATCATGGCCTATCTGGCCTCCGCTGGACATGAGCGTTCGTCCGGCGAGCGGCGTGCGTTCGAGGCATGGGTGGGGGAGACGATCGAGAGGGTGTGGGCCGAATTTTCGCGCAAATTCGTCGCGCTCTGGCGGGCGGAGGCGCGGGGCGACGCCTATCCCGCAACGCTGTTCACCGGCGAGGGCGGCGCGGGGCGGCTCGAGGCCGAACGGCAGGCCTATATGGCGCGCTTGTTCCAGGACACGGTCGGGTTTGCCGCAGCGAAGATCATCCGCCGCATCCTCGGCCTTGCCCACAATATCGATTTCGAGTGGATCGAGGACGCGCGCCTTCGAGCGACCTGCGAGGCGCGAAGCCTGCGGCTTGCCCGCGCGATGCTGGTGGATGCACCGTCGTTCGCGACGATTCGTGCCGTAACGAACGCGGCGCGGGAGTTGCGCGATTGGCAGCCGGACTTTTTGTGAGGCAAAGCGCTATTCAACCGCCCTGGCCCGCAATCTCTGCGCATAGACGTTGATCACGAGCGCGGCGAGCAGAATGAGACCGCGGATCAATATCTTCAGGAAGCTGTCGATGTTGACGTGATCGAGCCCATTGTTGAGTACGCCGAGCACGAACAGGCCGATAATGGTGTTGCCGATGCCGCCGCGGCCGCCGAACAGGCTGGTGCCGCCGACCACGACGGCGGCAATCGAATCGAGCAGGTAGGTGTCGAACTCGTTCTGCTGGGCGCTGCCGAAATGGGCGACACCGAGCATGCCGCCGATCCCCGAGCAAACCGCCGCGATGACCATGACGCCGCCGAGGATCAATCTGACATTGAGACCGGAATATTCCGCCGCCTCGCGGTTTCCCCCGACCATGTAAACGTAGCGGCCGAACCGCGTGTAGGTGAGCACTAGGTGGCCGGCGAGCAGCATCAAGGCGGCGACGATCACGATCCACGGAATGCCGCCGATCGACGACGAGCCAAGCGTGGTGATGAGATCGGGCACCTTGTAGGCGATCTGTCCGCGCACCAACAACGCCGATATGCCGGCCGCGATCTGCATCATCGCAAGCGTCATGATGAAGGAGGGGATGCCGATGATGGTGAGCCCGAACGCGTTGACAAGGCCGAGCAATGCACAGAGCAACAGCGCCATCAGGATCGCAGCCCAACCGGGCATCGGGATATTGGCGATGTTGACGTAGGATTCCTGCTGGGTGAAATAGGCAACCGCGATGCCGGTGACGTTGGCGATGCTTGCGATCGAAAGGTCGATCTCGGCGCACAGAATCACGAAGGTGAGCCCGACGGCGATGATGCCGGTGACCGAAACCTGGGTCAGGATATTGCCGACATTGTCGAGCGTCGCAAAGGAGGGGCTCGCGACCGTGAAGAAGGCGGCGAGGCAGATCAGCGTCAGGAACGGGGCGATGTTGCGCATCTGGGAGCGCAGCATGGCGGCGAGCTTTCGCGGCTGCCGCTTCGGGCCCGCTGCGGAAACCGTTACGCCTTCACCGGACGCCATGTCGATCTCCTCATGCCGCTTCCAAGAGCCGGTCCTTGCTGATGGTCTCGCCGACGAACTCGCGCACCACGACGCCGCGCTTCAGCACGATGATGCGGTCGGCGAGCGACAGAACGGTCTCGGGCTCGGTCGAAAGCACGATAATCGCAAGCCCGCGCTCGCGCAGATCGCGGATGATGTGGATGACGTCGTTCTTTGCGCCGACGTCCATGCCGCGGGTCGGCTCGCATAATACCAGCAGGCGCGGCGGGTAGCTGAGCCACTTCGCCAGCGCGACCTTCTGCTGGTTGCCGCCGGACAGCATGCCGAGGTCGAGCTCGACCGCCGCCGGCCTGATCTGCAATTGCTCGACCTGCCTCTCGGCAATGGAGCGTTCGCGCGACGGCTTGAGAAACAGCGGTGAAATCCGATCGAGGATGCTGATCGAGATGTTCTTATAGATCGGCTCCTGGTGGAAGAGCATGGCGCGGCGGCTTTCCGGAACAAAGGCGATACCGGCGTGCCGCGCATCGGCCGTGCTGCGAAAAACCTTTTCGTCGCCGGCCACCACGAGCGAGCCACGGTCGGGCCTGAGCTTGCCGAACAGGATCCGCGCCAACTCAAGCTGACCGCAGCCCATGAAGCCGTAGATGCCGAGCACCTCGCCGGCGCGCGCCTTGAACGAGACGTCGCTAAGGCTGCGGGCGAGCGATAGCTCGCTTGCCTCCAGCACCACCGGCTGGTCGCTTCGCGCCGGCAGGGCGATGTCGTGCGCGTAGGTTTCCTCCAGCGCCTCGCGGCCTTTGCCGATCATGGCCTCGATCAAGGCAGCCTTGTTGGTGGCCGTGGCCTGCGTCTCCATGACTTTCCTGCCGTTGCGGAAGACGGTCACCTGGTCGGAGACGCGCAGGATGTCTTCGATGAAATGGGAGATGAATACGATAGCGGTGCCCGCCTCGCGCAGCCGTCGCAAGGTCGCAAATAGGCGTTCGACCTCCGGCGGCGATAGCGCCGACGTCGGCTCGTCCAGAATGATGATGCGGGCGCCCGAGAACAGGACGCGGGCGATCTCGATCAGCTGCTGCAGCCCGATCGGGAGGTCGCCGAGCCGCGACAACGGATCGACATCTATACCGAACCTGGCGAGCTGCTCACCGGCTTCGCGCGCCATGCGCCGCCATTGCACCAGGCCGAACCGGTTGGTGGGCTGGCTGCCTAGAAACACATTTTCGGCGACCGACAGATCGGGCGCGACGCTGAGCTCCTGATGGACCATCGCGATGCCGGCCGCATGCGCGTCGCGCGTCGACCGGAAACGCGTCTCTTTCCCGTCCAGCATGAACCCGCCCGAGAACTCGGCATGCACGCCGGCGATGATCTTCATCAGCGTGCTCTTCCCCGCGCCGTTCTCGCCGACGAGACCATGGATCTCGCCGGCGGAGAGCGCGAAGTCGACCCCACGCAGGGCTTCGACACCGCCGAAGGCCTTCGTGATCTCTTTCAGCTCCAGGATGGGCAAGTGGCCTTGCGGCATCGAAGGATCAGATCAGGAAATGGTTCTCCATCCACTGCATGCCGGCGGCGTTGGATTTGGTGACGACCGGGCCATCCGTCACGACGCTCTTCGGGATTTCCTTTCCGCTCTTTTCGCCCGTGGCGAGTGCAGCGACGCCGGCGACGATGGCGCCGCCATGGATGCGACAGGACGGATTGCGGACGGTTGCGAACATCCGGCCTTCGCTCACCGCCTGGATCGCTGGCGGCATGGCATCGACCCCGCCGATCAGGATGCCCGTGCGGTTGTGCGCCTTCATGATGTTATAGGCGGCGAGCGCCATGTCGTCATTGTGGAAGAAGGCCGCGTCGATCTGCGGATATTTGGTGAGATAGGTCTCCCACAGCCGCGCCGTCTTCGACACGTCCCAATCCGCCGGCTGGGTGTCGAGCACCTCGATGTTCGGATATTGCTTGATGACCGAGTTAAAACCCTTGGCACGGCCTTGGGCGCCGGTATGACCGAGCGCGCCCTGGGTCATGATCACCTTGCCCTTGCCGCCGATGGCGTTGGCCAGCGCCTGCGTCACCGAAGCCCCCATGAACTCGTTGTCGGGCGCGAGGAACGAGTGAACGTTGATCTGGTCGAGCGGCGCGATCAGCGTATCCATGTCGATGACGGGAATGCCGGCATCGATCATCTTCTGCACGGGCTGGGTCAGGGTACCGATGCCGAATGCCTGGATCGCGACGAAGTCCCATTTCTGCGAGGCCATGTTGTCGATGGCGGCGCGCTGCTTGACGGCGTCGAGCTGACCGTCGAACCAGGTGACCTCGACATTGAACAGCTTGCCCCACCATTCGGCGGCCTGCTTGCCTTGCGCGCACCAGGTCGCCTGCAGGCCCGCATTGGAGAATGCAGCTTTCAGCGGCTTCTCCGAACGTCCCACTTCCGCCGCCATGGCTGGGCTCACGCCCAATCCGCCCAGCAACCCGGTGGCTGCGCCGACGGTCGCCACAGCAAGAAGATCGCGCCTGGTCGTTGAGGATTTGTCATTCCCGGACATCGCTCGCTCCCTATGTTGACACTGCTTTTCTTTGCCGACAGGCGCGTTTCACGCGCCGCGGTGGAAGGTCAGTGTCTCACAAACGGGTCGTTCCCGCTACCGCGCTCGCAGTGCGGGATAATGTTTTGAAACAACAGCGTCGGTCCGATCCGAAGCCACGGCGATCAGGCGTCGTTTGCAGCGACGACGCCGTCGATGTCGCAAAGCAGTGTTTGCCATGCGTCCTCGATTTCCGGCGACCAATCCGCCCCGAGCACCTCGCGCAGGGTCTCTGCGATCACGCCGAAGAATGCGACGAACAATTGGCGCGGCGTGCCGTAGGCGTCGTGCGAGGCCAGTTCGCATTCGATCATGCGGAATTTTCCGCTTCTCTCGCCGGCAAAATCCAGGATTGCCTCGATCGTCAGCGCCAGCATTGAACCCTTGACGAGCTCTGAGCCTTCGCTGCGAAACATGGTCTGCGTCACCGGGTGCGCGCGATGCAGCCGCTGGTAGACCAGCGGCGTCAGGTCCGGGCAGCGCTTGGCCGCAAGTTCGAAGCTGTGCTCGATGGGATTGGTCATGCCGGGCGCGAACGAAGAGCTAGCGCGAAAAAAAGAGCAGGGCGATCAGCCCTGCTCGAGAAATTGTGTCGACCCTATTTTCCCGCAATTCTGATTTGATCTTGATTGGCGGGGCGACGCTGCTTATGCGCGCCAGGGGTTCCTCCCGAGACTTGGACCACCAGACTTGGACCACAAAACTGCGGCTAGCCTGAGCCAATATTGGTAGACCATCCCGATCGTCTTGTCATCAATTTCGGCAACGATTGTTCAAACTTCAGGCAATTTTCGAAATGATTGGAAAATATTCATCCCGACTGTACTGGTATGCACCAATCGCATTGATGGTATTTTGATACCGTGATAATGTGTCGCTCGATGCAGTTTCGCGCCTCGTTGGGAAATGCGGCCGGGGACGCTCTCTGTCATGGTTTGCGCAGCACGTCTGTGCCTTTTTTGTGCCACAGGCCAGAGAAACGTCAGCTCGGGAGACCGCGTAACCTCGACACGATCGATCTTCGATGTTTAGTTGCGACTCGCCACAAAAATGCGGCTTTCCAATGCGGCGGCGGTTACAAAAATTCCTTCCGATCGTCCTGATCGCGCTGGTGGTGCAAGTCCTGGCACCGATCGGCGCGTGCTGGGCTGCCGCGATCGCCGCTTCGGACCCGCTTGCGTTGGCTGAAATCTGTCACGACAGCGCAGCCGCTTCCGGACAGCAGGGCGATCAGGGTGGCGAGCATCGCACGCATGACGGCGCCTGCGCGATCTGTTGCGTTCTGCATGCTGGCGCATCCATCGATACGCCGCAGGTGCCGGCGCTCGCGACACCCTACCGCCAGGGCGCACGCGTGGTCTGGCGCGATGCGGCCCTCGACCTTCCGGCTTCCCGTGCTGGTTCCAACGCGCAGGCCCGCGCTCCGCCCTTGTCGATGTGAAACGCGCGGCCATCGGCCGCTTATCCATTCACAGTTTGGCAGTTGCGGAGATTTCCATGTCTACCCGTCTATGGCGCGCGAGTTTGTCGGGACTCGTCATCGCGCTCGTTCCTCTTATGGAAAGCATCGCCCACGAAATCGTCTCAAGCTGCTTTCAACGGCTTTCACGTTTCCTGACCGGAGAAATCCGGATGTCACGATCCCTAGGGCTTTCGTTTGCGCTCGCTAGTTTTATTGCGCTGGCTTTCACGACCGATGTGTTCGCTCATTGTTTTGTCGGTGCTCGGTTTCTTCCCGCAACATTGGCGACCGACGATCCTTGCGTCGCCGATGAGATGTCGCTACCCACCGTGACGTGGTCCAAGACCCCGGATATGCCACCGGCCACGGAATGGGATATTTCTGGCGAGATTTCAAAGCGGATCACGGACAATTTTGGCGTATCGATCGGCGAAACCTGGACGCAAATCCGCCAACCGGACGGTACGGTCACGGCCGGATTTCAGGACCTCGAGACGACGTTCCAGTACCAGTTGCTGAAGGATCCTTCGCGTGAGCTTGCCCTGTTGGCGGGGGTTATCGTCGATTGGGGCAACACCGGAGCCACGAATTCGGGATTAGGCACTTCATACAGCCAGGTCACGCCGACTTTCTATTTCGGAAAAGGGCTGGGCGATCTTCCCGATACGTTGTCTTGGGTGCGCCCGTTCGCGGTGACTGGACAGGTCGGCTATCAAATTCCTACGAGCAACTTCGACTTCACCCAGAGCGTCTTCATTCCGCAACAACTGGTCTACGGAGCATCATTGCAGTACAGCCTGCCGTACCTGAAGTCAGAAGTCATCGATCTTCAGCTGCCGGATTTTTTCAATCATCTCATTCCAATCGTCGAAGCGAGATTTACGACGCCGGTCGCGAACAATTTCGGCAATCCCTACACCACGACCGGATTTGTCAACCCTGGCGTGATTTGGGTTGGGTCATATTTCCAGGTCGGCTTGGAGGCCGTCATACCGATCAACCGCGAAAGCGGCAGCGGAGTAGGAGTTCTCGGACAGTTGCATCTGTATCTCGACGACATGTTCCCGACGACCGTAGGACAACCGCTCTTCGGCGGCACGTCGGCGGCTCCCCGCAAGTTGACCTTTTGAGGCAGCACCATGCGCATGCTAACTTTTGCTACAGCAGCCCTGCTCAGCGTGATCGCGGGTACCGCCGCCGAGGCTCACGCCTTTCTCGACCATGCGGAGCCCCGCGTCGGAAGCACTGTACCGACCGCGCCCCGAGAACTTTCTCTTACCTATACTCAGAACCTAGAACCGGCATTCAGCGCAGTTGAAGTGACCGATGCTAACGGCGCGCGGGTCGATCTGGGCAAGCCGTCATTCAGTGCGACCGTCATGCGTGTCGGACTGAAACCCCTATCACCGGGAACGTACAGGGTCCGTTGGCACGTCCTGTCGGTCGATACCCATAGAACCGAAGGCAGCTTCACCTTTCACGTCGGCAAAGAGCAATGAGCTGGTTCGGGGCCGAGATCGATGGCCCGATGGTCGTGACGCGGACGGTCCATTTCGCTGCCTCCGCGATCACGGCGGGCGCCCTGATTTTCCGCTGGCTTGTCGCGGAACCGGCGTTGCGCGCGGCGCCGACGGCGGCCGCGCTCGTCCGCAAGAAAATCCGCGCGGCGGCAGTAATCGGGCTCGCCGTCGTCGCGGTCTCCGGGCTGGTCTGGGTGCTGCTGTTGACGATGTCGTTGAGCGACGAGGGCCTTGGCGAAGCGGTGATCTCGGGGGCGCTGCGCGACGTACTCAACTTGACGCAATTTGGATTGGTGTCGAAGGTCCGGTTTGCGCTCGCGATTTTGCTGGCGGTTTGTCTGGTCTTCGAACGCTCGGCGTTGTGGCGCCGGCTTGCGCTGGCGGCGGCGGTGTGCCTGGTTGCTTCCATCGCCTGGACCGGACATGCCTCCTCCACGCCCTACACATTGGGGTATCTGCATCTCGCCAGCGATGCGTTGCATCTTACTGCGGCATCGGCCTGGATCGGCGGCCTGGTGCCACTCGCGCTCCTGCTCGGTACATCAGGTGCCATCGGCGCTGGGCCTCGCTGGAACTTGACGCGGTCCAGCGGTTTTCAACCCTTGGCATTGCCAGTGTCGGGACACTGATCCTGTCCGGGGTCGTCAACGCCTGGATCCTGGTCGGCTCGTTCCGCGGACTGGTTGTGACCGGCTATGGGCAGCTCTTGATGCTGAAGCTAGCCGCCTTCGCCGTGATGCTGGCGTTCGCCGCGTCCAACCGCTTCGCCCTGACGCCGCAACTCGCCTTGCCGTCCGACGAGGCGCAGCAAGATGCGCTGCGCCAGTTGTTGCGCAACACATGGATTGAGTTGGCCCTGGGGCTCTCGATCTTCGCCATGGTCGGGGTGCTCGGCACGCTGCATCCGGCCGCTCATCTCGTGCAATAAGACGACGAAAACAGGAGCCAACATGCAAATCAGGAAACTCACTTTCGCAGCGACCACCTGCGCCGCCGTGCTTGCCTCTCTGCTCGGAACGCCTGCGCGCGCGCGAGGAGGTCAAGGCCGGCGATCTCGTGATCACGCAGGCCTGGACCCGCGCCACGCCGAAGGGGGCAAAAACCGGCGGCGGCTATCTCACCATCGAGAACAAGGGAACCGCGCCGGACCGGCTGATCGGCGGCTCGGCCGACATCGCCGGCAGCGTGCAGGTCCACGAAATGTCGCTGGACGACGGCGTGATGAAGATGCGCCCGCTGGACAAGGGGCTCGCGATCGAGCCCGGCAAGACCGTCAAGCTTGCGCCGGGCGGCTATCATCTGATGATGACGGACCTGAAGAGCCCGTTGAAACAGGGTGACAAGCTGCCGATCACGCTCGAGTTCGAAAAAGCCGGCAAGGTGCAGGTCTTCTTCGAGGTCGCTGGCGTTGGCGCCCAGGGGCCGGCCGGCGGCGGCAAGGACATGAAGAAGATGCCGGATCGACCGGGCATGAAGATGTAGCGGACGAGTGTCACCGGGCGCGTTCCTTGAGGAAGGCGATCAGGTCTGCCCGATCTTGTGGGTTGTCGACCGCGAAGAACATTTTTGTCCCGGGGACGACGCTTTCCGGGTCAGTCAGCCATTTGTCGAGATTTTCTTCGGTCCATACGATCTTCGCGTTCCTTAACGCGGCGGAGTAGTCATAGCCCGGCACCGAACCGGCGGCACGACCAACGACGCCCTTATGCATCGGGCCGACGCCGTTCGTCTCGATCGAATGGCAAATCTGACAGTCTTTGTAGAGCGTTTCACCGCGGGCTGCGTCTCCGGCGGCGTTTGCGGTGCCGGCGGCGAACACCGTGACGGTCAGGACGGCGACGAAAATGGGGCGCGGCCGCCTGCCGCCACGATTAATTGATCGGTCTTCCATTGGTCTGATCTTCTCCTGCTTGCGCGGTCGCAAGACAGGATTTGGGCCGTTGCGGTTTTATTCCTGCCCATCCCGGTTTGGTCGAAGGGTGTTTGCGCGAGAGGCGAAGCGCGTCATGCCGCTGTCATGGCTGTGACAACGAGAGCGAGGGTTGGTGATTTCTTGCATTTCATGGTTGCCTTGGCTTGCAACAACTGCATGATCGAAACCCGTCGCAGCCTTTGCAAATGGAGGTGCGTGAGATGCCCAATCCTTCCGGCACGAAGATGTGAGGCTTCGCGTGCGAAGGCCCTCGCACGCGTTGTTTGCCGTGCTCGCGCTTGTCGGCTCGCCGCTGGCCGCGACTGTGCCGCTTGCGGTGCATATTCATTCCGACAAGGCGATGTTCCAGGTGCTGATCTCGCCGGGCACGGTCGGCGGTGACAGTTTTGTGCTGCAACTGATGTCCGGCGAAGGCACTCTGCTCACCGTGAGGGAAGCAACGCTGGTGTTGAGTCCGCCCGGGCAGGGCATGGCGCCGCTCGAGCGCAAGGCGAGCTTGGGCGCGGACGGCTATTGGCATGTCGATGACGTGCAAATACCGTCGGCCGGCCGCTGGCATATGCGGATCGACGCCGTAACGCCGTTCCGTACCATCACGCTGGAGGACGATTTCGACGTGCCGGGTCAATAGGCCATCCCGGTTTTTTGGTTCCGGAGTCGAACCTGACGCGTTTGTGCCTTAATCGGACTATCAAGCTCATTCGGAAAATGGCAGAAAATCCGTGACTTAGCGGCTTTTTCTAAGACCCTCCCTTGTGTTTTCGCAGCCGATCCGGTTTCACTGCTCCCGCACCGTTTCCGTCCGATTCCCTCAAGGGCCTGTTCCATGCGACTAACGCGGTTCTTCCTGCCCATCCTGAAAGAGAATCCCAAAGAGGCGGAGATCGTGTCGCATCGGCTGATGCTGCGCGCCGGCATGATGCGGCAGGAAGCGGCCGGGATCTATGCCTGGCTGCCGCTTGGTTTTAAGGTCTTGAAGAAGATCGAGCAGATCGTGCGCGAGGAACAGGACCGCGCCGGCGCGCTGGAACTGTTGATGCCGACCCTGCAGCTCGCCGATCTCTGGCGCGAGAGCGGCCGCTACGACGCCTATGGCCCGGAAATGCTGCGCATCGCCGACCGGCACAAGCGCGAGCTCTTGTACGGGCCGACCAACGAGGAAATGATCACCGAGATCTTCCGCGCCTACGTCAAGTCCTACCGCAACCTGCCGCTCAACCTCTACCACATCCAGTGGAAATTCCGCGACGAGCAGCGCCCGCGCTTCGGCGTGATGCGCGGCCGCGAATTCCTGATGAAGGACGCCTATTCCTTCGATCTCGACGAGGCGGCGGCGCGGCGTTCCTACAACAGGATGTTCGTCGCCTACTTGCGCACGTTCGCGCGCATGGGCCTGAAGGCGATCCCGATGCGCGCCGAGACGGGGCCGATCGGCGGCGACCTCAGCCACGAGTTCATCGTGCTCGCGGAGACCGGCGAGTCCGGCGTCTACTGCAACAGCGACGTGCTCGACCTGCCGATCCCAGGCGAGGAGGTCGACTATGACGGCGATCTGACGCCGATCATCAGGCAATGGACCTCGGTCTATGCCGCGACCGAAGACGTGCACGACGTCGCGCGCTTCGAGCGCGAGGTGCCTGACAACAAGAGGGTGCACACAAGGGGTATCGAGGTTGGCCAGATCTTCTACTTCGGCACCAAATATTCCGATGCGATGAAAGCCCTGGTCGCGGGCCCCGACGGTGCTGACGTGCCGATCCATGGCGGCTCCTACGGCGTCGGCGTCTCCAGGCTGGTCGGCGCCATTATCGAGGCCTGCCACGATGATGCCGGCATCAAATGGCCGGAAGCGGTCGCTCCCTTCAAGGCGACCATCCTGAACCTCAAGCAGGGCGCGAGCGATACCGACGCCGCCTGCGAAACGCTCTATCGCGACCTGATCGCCAGGGGCGTCGATGTGCTCTACGACGATACTGATCAGCGTGCTGGCGCCAAGTTCGCCGCCGCCGACCTGATCGGCATTCCCTGGCAGATCATGGTGGGACCTAAGGGCCTCGCCGAGGGTAAGATCGAAATCAAGCGGCGTAGCGACGGCGCGCGCGAGAACCTGAGCACTGCCGACGCCGTCGCAAGGCTTACCGGATAAGGCTTGCCGGATAAGATTATCCACCGAACGGTTCGTGAGAGGTGGCCAATCCGGCCACAATTGACCCCGAATCATGGGATTATCGAACAAAGGATGAAACCATGAACGAAACAATCCAAACCGCCCCGTTCTCACCCTTCGAATGGATGCTGTCGGGTCGTTACTTGCGCGCGCGCCGCCGCGAAGGCTTCATCTCCGTCATCGCCGGCTTTTCCTTTCTCGGCATCATGCTGGGCGTCGCAACCCTGATCATCGTGATGGCCGTGATGAACGGCTTCCGCAAGGAACTGTTGGACAAGATCCTCGGCCTCAACGGCCATCTGTTGGTGCAGCCGCTGGAATCGCCGCTTACCGACTGGAAGGATGTTGCCGAGCGCATCAGTCAGGTGCCGGGCATTCGCCTTGCCGCGCCGGTCGTCGACGGCCAGGGGCTGGCTTCGTCGCCGTTCAATGCGGCTGGCGTGCTCATTCGGGGCATGCGCGCCGACGATCTGAATAATCTCACGTCGATCGCCAAGAACATCAAGCAGGGCTCGCTCGAAGGCTTTGACGAGGGGCAGGGCGTCGCCATCGGCCGCAGGCTCGCCGATACGCTGTCGCTGCACGCCGGCGACATGATCACGCTGGTTTCGCCGAAGGGCGCCGTGACCCCGATGGGGACGACGCCGCGGATCAAGCCCTACAGGGTGACGGCCGTGTTCGAGATCGGCATGTCGGAATATGACGCCGGCATGGTGTTCATGCCGCTCACCGAAGCGCAGGCCTATTTCAACCGCAACAACGACGTTACCGCGATCGAGGTCTTCACCGATAACCCCGACCGGATCGACGTCTTCCGCAAAACCGTGACGGAAGCAGCCGGCCGGCCGGTGTTTCTGGTCGACTGGCGGCAGCGCAACTCGACATTCTTCAACGCGCTGCAGGTCGAGCGCAACGTGATGTTCCTGATCCTGACCATGATCGTGCTGGTCGCGGCACTGAACATCGTCTCCGGCCTGATCATGCTGGTAAAGGACAAGGGCAGCGACATTGCGATCCTGCGCACCATGGGCGCCTCGCAAGGCTCGATCATGCGGATATTCCTGATCACGGGCGCCGCGATCGGCGTGGTCGGCACGCTGGTTGGCTTTCTCGTCGGACTGATCATCTGTCTCAATATCGAATCGATCCGGCAGTTCTTGTCCTGGCTCACCAGCACCGAAATATTTTCCCCGGAGCTCTATTTCCTGTCCAAGCTGCCGGCCGATGTCGATTTCGGCGAGACCAGCGCGGTCGTGATCATGTCCCTGACGCTCTCCTTCCTCGCCACGCTCTATCCGTCGTGGCGCGCCGCGCGGCTCGATCCCGTCGAAGCGCTGCGCTACGAGTGAGGGGCTGATGGGGCAGGGGGCGGAAGATGTACCGGTCATTTATCTCCACGAGATAAAACGCCAGTACATGCAGGGCGAAGAGGCGCTGATCATCCTCAACGGCGCGAAGCTCGCGCTGTGGGCGGGGCAATCGGTGGCGCTGGTGGCGCCGTCGGGCGCCGGCAAGTCGACGCTGTTGCATATCGCGGGCCTGCTCGAGAGCCCGGACGAGGGCGAGGTCTATATCGCGGGTGCGCCGACCTCGCAACTCTCCGACATGGAGCGAACCAAGATCCGCCGCACCGAGATCGGCTTCGTCTACCAGTCGCACCGGCTGTTGCCGGAGTTTTCCGCGCTAGAAAACGTCATGCTGCCGCAGATGATCTGCGGCCTCAAACGCTCCGAAACCATCAAGCGTTCGACCGAAATTCTGAGCTATCTCGGCCTCGGCGAGCGCATCAAGCACCGGCCGGCCGAACTTTCGGGTGGCGAGCAGCAGCGGGTGGCGATCGCGCGCGCGGTTGCCAACGCGCCGCGGGTGCTGCTCGCGGACGAGCCGACCGGCAACCTCGACCCGAATACGGCAGATCACGTGTTCCGGGCGCTGATGCAACTGGTCAAGGCGACACGGGTCGCCATGCTGATCGCGACTCACAACATGGAATTGGCGGGCCGCATGGACCGGCGGGTGTCGCTGGTCGACGGCCAGGTCGTCGAATTGGATTGATCGCAGGCCGTGGTGGGCCCGGATCATGCTGTAAAATTTCAAACAGCGAAGCGTGACGGGTGAGGTGCTCTCTCCAAGAGCACAGTGCGTAGGGTGGGCAAAAGCGACCGCCGTAGCTCGGAGAGCGAAGGCGCGCGCGTGCCCTCCGTTCCGGATGAGGCTGCCGATGGCTGGTGGGCACGGCGCAAGGGCGCCTTTGCCCACCCTACGGTTTCGATTTCAAACAGCATCGTTTGCAGACGCAACTTCGCTATCTCGCAGCACGTTTGCTCGAGCTTTTGCTATCAACTTCCCGCCATCCGAAAATCAGAGGGCGCAGGGAATGCCGGGCGCCCGATGCGCCCGCAGCCTTGCGTGCAGAAGTGAGAGTAGCACGCACGCAAGTCGTCACGGTCACACCGGAAACACCCGGCATTCCCCGCGCAATGGTTTACGGCTTATTTCGCGCTCTCCTCGGGGACCGGGCTCTTTTGCCCCCGTCACTTCCGCGAATTGTCTTCGCGAAACCTTAGCGCCAGCGTCGGGGCGCCAGGACCACACGACTTCACCGTCCGCTTCCAGCGCGCTCGTCTCACGTGCCTTCAGCGTCCACCGCAACCCGCCTCACGTCCGTGACGATCGCGAAACGCCCCTCTTGGTGAGGCGGGATGATTCTCTCTACTCCTGTTTCTACCGAGTTGTCAAGTTTAATTCTGAAATTCAGAAATTGATGAAGATCTTTCCAGACCCAAAAGGTCCAGGCCTTTCATATCCACAATGGCATAGATGCCGTCTTGCCGTCGCTGCCAGAAGAGTTTCATGATCTTCATCGCGGTCCCCATCAGTACCGGCAGGACGACGGAGTGTGTACAATGGCGAAATTACAAACGCTTTGATCTCAGTCGCTCGTCGTCGGGCAAAAGTTCGTGCTGCGCGCGTTTTCAAACTCAGCTGTTGCCGACGTTCGCGTCCGATGACGAATCCAACGCTCATTCGCTCGGCGTGACGATCGAAAACACCGTAAAGACGATGCCCGCGATGCCGACAAGCGTCAGAAGGACGCCGGCAAGGAGGTTGCTGCCGCCTCCGACCTGCCCAAGTTCAAGCACCGCCATGTCGGGATTCTGCGGATCATATCGCACCTCGACTTTCGAATCGACTGAATACCTGGCGAGCAATTCGCCGGCCTGTTGTTCGCGCGAATAGCCGCGATCTTCCAAACCAAGCCGGATGACGCTTCCATCCCGGCTAACGCCATCCGCATGATAGACGTAATGGACTTGCGGAACGAAAACCGTGCTCGGACCGTCCTGCGTTCGATCGATCCGCTTGACGACGCCGGTCGATATCACCTTGCCCGTGACGATCGGCCATTGCGCGGCGGCTGCGGCAATACGCAGGTAGCGATTGCCTTTTTGAATCAGGATCGCACCAACAGAAATGAAGAAGACGGTGGCTATCACTCCGCCCGCGATAAAATAAGGCTTGGCGCCGCGATCGATAATTGCCTCCGCGAATGCGCCATGTGTGGTCATCAAGATCGCGGTGATGGTGGTCATTCCGCTGAGAACGTAGTTGTCAGCCTCTCGCATCGCTTCCTGAAATTGATTTGGCGGTCCGCTATGGATTTAATCAATTGGCCCGGGAGTTTATCCGATGTCCGACAGACGCCCAGCACAGAATGGACGGGGGCTGAAGGGAATTGCCGATTCAGCCCGCGAAACAACAAGACGACGGGCCAGCGGTGTGGAGTTCGAACCATTCCTCAGAGCATCCAGTGGGTTCCATCGTACCGCGGTTTCCCTTGCCCTGTTGCCAAAACGTGACAGTTGCGATTGGGCGTTGTGATAACCTCCCAGCTGTTCTAGCCGCACGGAACGTGCGACCCCAAATGGCCTTCTGGCCTCCGGGTTCGCGAGGGGGCCACGGAAATGAACCAGCGTTACTGGCCGCGGACTTGTCTGTCTGCCCTGGTTATCCTCGCCGCGTTTTCAAGCGAGGCCACGGCGAACGCCCGTCATAAGCAGACCAAACATACCGAGAAAGCGGCTGCGGCGAGCAAGCCGGGCGGGGGCCATCAGCGCCACGCCGCCGTTCTCAAGAAGGACAAGCATGAGAAGGTCAAGCATGCGGCGGAGGCGCGGCATAGGCCGGCAGCGTCGGGCGATGAATCCTCTCAGGCGGCGCCTCAACTGACCGGCGATCTCGCGGTTGTCAGGCAGGCGATCGATCTGGCGCGCGAGTCCAAATTTAGCGACGCGAGTGCGCTCGAGAAGACGATCGGCGATCCCGCGGGGAAAAAGCTGGTCGAATGGTTCCTGCTGCGTCACCCCGAGTTGGATGCGAATTTCAACCGCTACGCGGCCTTCATCGCGGATAATCCGGGCTGGCCGAGCATGGGCCTGATGCGCCGGCGCGCCGAAGCACGCCTGTGGCAGGAGCGAAGCGATGCCGCGACCGTTCATCGCTTTACCGGCGATCAGCCGCTCAGCGCCAAGGGCCGCTTCGCGCTCGCGCGCGCCCTGCTTGCCGAGGGCGACCGCGACGGCGCGGCGGGCTGGGTTCGCAATACCTGGCGGTCGGAGGAATTGTCAGAGGCCGCCGAGAGCGAGGCGTTCGATGCATTCCACGACCTGCTCGACCGCGACGACCATCGCGCCCGCATGGACAAGCGCATCGGCGCCAAGGATTTTTCAGGCGCGATGCGCGCGGCGCATCGTCTTGGCAGTGACGAAATATCGATCGTGAAGGCCTGTGCCGCGGTCGCGGGCAATGACGACAAGGCGCTCGACCTGCTGGATGACGTCGCGGCGGAGGCCCGCAAGGACCTCGGCTATACGCTATGCCGCATTCACTGGATGCTGCGTCACGATCGGATTGACGACGCCGCGCGTCTGATGCTGGCGGCCGCACCGGCGACCATGCCGCGTCAGGACACCGACGAATGGTGGCGCGAACGGCGCATTCTCTCGCGCAAGCTGCTCGATCTCGGCAAGTTTCAGGATGCATATCAGGTCGTGCGCGACGCCGCGCTGCCGGCCAATGAGTATTACCGGGCGGAGTTCCACTTCATGCCGGGCTGGATCGCACTGCGCTATCTCAACGATCCCGCGACCGCGCGCACCCATTTCGTCCACATCGACGATGGCTCAGCCAATCCGATCGTGATCGCGAGAGCGCATTACTGGCGGGGCCGCGCCGCCGAGGCGGAGGGCGACAGCGAGGCGATGCGCGCCCAATACGAAGCCGCCGCGCGCTATAGCACCGCCTATTACGGACAGTTGGCGCGCGCCAAGCTCGGCCTTGAGAATATCGAATTGCGAAAACCGCCGGAGCCCGATCCGGACAGCAGTCCTGCGCTTTCCGACGAACGGGTGCGCGCCGCCGACATGCTCTATACGCTCGGGGAGCGTGACTCGGTCAGGAGTTTTGCAGCTGATCTCGCCGATGAGAGCGCCGACGCCGCCGTGCTGTCCGCGCTCGGCGAGCTAACCGTGCGAAAGGGTGATGCGCATGCCACGCTGGAGATCGGCAAGACCGCGCTGGCCCGCGGCCTGGCGTTAGACCTGTATGCCTTCCCGACCATCGGCATCCCGCAGCACAGCCCGGTCGGCCCCGCCATCGCCCGCAGCGTCATCTTTTCGGTGGCACGCACCGAGAGTGCGTTCGACCAGCGCGACAAGTCGTCGGCAAACGCGGTCGGCTTGATGCAGGTCACGCCGGAGGCGGGGCGCGATACCGCCAAGAGGTTCGGCGTCCCCTACGATTGGGACCGGATGGTATCCGATCCCGTCTACAACACCCAGATGGGTGCCGCCGAACTCAGCGCGCTATTGAGTGAATATCACGGCTGTCACATCATGACCTTCGCCGGCTACAATGCCGGCCGGGGGCGCGTCCGGGAATGGGTGAAGCAGCACGGCGACCCCCGCGATCCCAACGTGGATCCTGTTGATTGGGTGGAACGCATCCCGCTTGCCGAAACCCGCAACTATGTCCAACGGGTCATGGAAAATCTGCTGGTCTACCGCGCCCGTTTTGACACCGATGTCGCGGTGTCGAAGGCCGATCCGCCTCGCGAGACCAAGCAGCAAGCCGCCTCGACGTCGCTTTCGTCCGCCGAAGCATCGGCTGCCGAGTGACAGATCCGATCGCCGGAGCTGCCATCGCTGCATCGTTCATGCTGAGCTCATGACGCGATATCGGCGTACGACGTTGATGCGCCGGAAATGCTCGGCGGCGCGCAAGAGACGCACGGGCGGGGGAGGGTAATCGTTCCTCGGGTCGCCGATTGGATCCTCGGCGGCGAGGCGTAAGCAGATGCTTTACGTCAAGACCGTGATCTCGATCCGTCTCAAAACCTCAACCGGATGCTCGTGAAGCGGTCTTTTCCATTCAGGGCGTGGACGCACAAGCGCGGCCGCTTTTGCTGGGTTCGGCGGGTTATATCGCGCTGGTACTTTTGGACCGACTGAACGCCTGGCGAGGACCTCGCGAGTCTGTCGTTCGAGCGAACAGCCGCGATTTTCCCGACCAACCCGGATGACGCTTCCATCCCGGTCAACGCCATCCACATTATAGACATAATGGACTTTTGGAACGTACGTGCCGGACCGTCCTGCGTTCGATCGCCGAGCAAACGCTCGCGGCGCGGCGGTGCGCTTGCGCGGCTTGCGGAAACCTAAATGATTTGAGCCCGCGGTGAGGCCCGGTGGCGACCCTTATTGGAGATCTGATGGACATGTCGACGCTACTCCCGCATGGCGTGTGCCTTGAGTGGAAGCCGGAATTGATCTGGCTCAATGCCATTTCCGACGCGCATGGTCGCCGGCGCCTTCTTCGCCGCCGCGTTCGTCCTCATTGTCTTCCTGTGGCGGCGTCGCCGCGATGTGATGTTCCGCAGCATATTCTGGGCATTCGCGACCTTCATGACGGCATGTGGAGTGACCCGCCTATTGTCGATCCTCACGTTGTGGGTGCCGGCTTACGACATCGATGGTCTTGCCAAAGGCTTCCTGGCGCTGATCTCGGTGGGGATCACGGCGGCGCTGCTGGTGCTGCTGCCCCGGATCCTGGTGTTGCCGACACGCATTCAACTTCAGCGCGCCTATGCGGCGCTCGAGGAGGAAGTCAGGCTGCGCCGCAGCGCCGAGGCCATGGTCCAACGTTTTCGGGAGATCGAGGCCACCGAGTCCCAGGTCCGCCAGGCGCAGAAGATGGAAGCGATCGGTCAGCTCACCGGTGGCGTCGCCCACGACTTCAACAACATCCTCACCGTGATCACCGGAACCATCGAAATCCTCGGCGAGGCGGTCAAGGACAGTCCGCATCTGGCCCAGATCACCAACATGATTAGCGCCGCGGCAGCGCGGGGCGCCGACCTCACCCAGCATCTTTTGGCCTTCGCCCGCCGTCAGCCGCTGCAGCCGCACAGCGTTGACGTCAATGCCCTGGTCATCGAAGCAGCGCGGTTGCTACGACCGACCCTCGGCGAACAGATCGAAATCGAATCGATGCTGGCGCACGATTGCGCGCCGGCCCTGATCGATCCCAGTCAGCTCGCGACCGCGATCCTGAACCTCGCTTTGAATGCGCGGGACGCCATGCCGAACGGCGGCAAGCTGACGCTGGAAACCAGGAATGTCGTGCTCGACGAGAATTACGCCGCCATGAGCAACGACGTTAAGCCGGGCAACTACGTCATGATCGCGGTGAGCGACTCCGGCGCGGGAATCCCCGCCAGCCAGCTCGAAAAGGTGTTTGAACCGTTCTACACCACCAAGGACGTCGGAAAGGGATCGGGGCTCGGCCTCAGCATGGTCTACGGCTTCGTCAAACAGTCGAACGGACATATCAGGATCTACAGCGAAGAGGGCCATGGCACCACCGTGAAGCTCTACCTGCCGCAGGCCGCGGGCGTCGCGGACGCTGTGCCCGCCAAGGCTGGCCTCTCCGAATTCGAACGCGGCGACGAATCCATCCTGATCGTCGAGGACGACGCGCTGGTCCGCGAATACGTCGTGACGCAGATCAGCCGTCTCGGCTACCACACGCTGGCCGCCAGCAATGCCGCCGAGGCGCTGGCGATCATCGGTGGCCCCGAACGCATCGATCTCTTGTTCACCGACGTCATCATGCCCGGGGGCATGAACGGCCGTCAGCTCGCGATCGAGGCGCAGACGCTGCGCCCGGGGCTCAAGATCCTCTACACGTCGGGCTATACCGAAAACGCCATCGTGCATCATGGCCGGCTCGACGCCGGCGTGCTGCTGCTGCCGAAGCCCTATCTCGGCTCCGACCTCGCGCAGATGATTCGGACCGCGCTGGTGAATTGAGGGCGGTCGGTGCCGGACTGCTGTCTGGCGTGCCAAGGGTCCCGCGACCATTTCGGCGTTCGCCCGTCGTCCGGTCGGGAAGAATTCCAACGCAAACCTGCCGACCCCAGAATTTCCGCCGATTGGGGTAGACCGCAAGCAAGCGGCCGGTAATCTAGAGTATTGTGCATGCGGTCGGAGGAACAGCGATGCAATTGCGTAGTTTTGGGCGCACGGGAATGCAGCTCTCGGTGCTGGGCTTCGGCTGCGGCGCAGTCGGCGGATTTATGGTGCGCGGCGATGCTGGCGACCAGGAGCGTACCGTTGCGCGGGCGATCGAAGCTGGCGTGAACTATTTCGACACCGCGGTGCAGTACGGCAATGGCGAATCGGAAAAGAACCTTGGCCGCGTCTTGCAAAAACTGAGACCGGCCAACGTGGCCGTCGGCACCAAGGTCCGGTTGCCGCCCAGCGAGTTTGGCCGCATCGCCGACGCCGTCACGTTGTCGCTCGAAGGCAGTTTGGCGCGACTACATCTTGACCGCGTCGACATCTTCCACCTCCACAATGCGATTACCGAGACGGGAGGCGGATCGGCGTTGAGCGTCCGACAGGTGCTCGATGACGTGGTGCCAGCGTTCGAGCACCTGCGTCGGCAGGGGAAGATTCGCTTCCTCGGGATTACGGCGGTCGGCGACACGCCGGCACTCCAGCAAGTGATCGATGCACGCGCCTTCGACAGCGCTCAGGTCGTCTACAACATGCTCAATCCGTCGGCCGCCGAGGAATTGCCGACGAACTATCCGGCACAGGATTATGGACGATTATTCGATCGCACCACGGCGGCCGGCGTTGGTGTCGTGGGCATCCGCGTGCTGGCCGGTGGCGCACTGTCGGGCTCGGCCGAGCGTCACCCGATTGCCGGTCCGGCGCCTGAGCCGATCGGATCGGCCATGAGCTACGATGCCGATGTCGATCGCGCGCGCCGCCTGATCCCGCTGGTCAGGGAGGGGTTCGCCACCAGCCTGACCGAAGCCGCCACGCGGTTTGCGCTGTCGCACCCGGCGATGGGCACCATCCTGGTTGGCCTGGCGACGCCGCAACAGTTCGAGGACGCGTTCGCCGCGGTCCAAAAGGGCCCACTACCGCAAGCTGCGCTCGACCGGCTGTCAGCACTGCGACAGCCATTCTCTGGCGAACCACGGTGATCGTTCGGGGGTGCCCACGCGCCAGCGGCTGGAAGCTGGTATTATCCTAGGATCGTACGATCCCTCCCTTCGCTCGAGTCGCGTGAAAATATCTGTTTGACTTGCCGGTGATCCCCGGTCCCGGCAGTATAGGCCGCGTGCGCGCGATCGGGCCGGACGCGACCGATCTCGCCATCGGCGACTGGGTATCCTGCGACCCGACGGTGCGCTCGCGCGACGACGTCTTGTCGCCCGACATCACGCTGCAGGCCTGGAGCGCGCGCGACCCAGGCGGCCTCAAGCTGCAACAGCATTTCAGGCACGGCTCCTTTGCCGAGCAGATGATGGTCCCGACCGAGAACGTCAAACGCGTGGGCCCCATCGACGAGCGTGATGCCGCGCAATGGTGCGCGCTCGGCACGCTGCTGGTGCCCTATGGCGGATTCCTCCCGGCGAACCTGCAAGCAGGCGAGACGGTCCTGGTCAGCGGCGCCACCGGAAATTTCGGCAGTTGCGCGGTCGCGGTTGCGCTTGCGATGGGAGTGGCCTCGGTCGTGGCGCCGGGCCGCAACGAGAACGTGCTCGAGGACCTGAAGCGCCGTTTCGGCGATCGCGTCCGCATCGTGAGACTCACCGGCAACGAGGACGACGACCGCGAACGGACGAAGCGCGCCGCCCCCGGTCCGATCGATTGCGTGCTCGACATCCTAGGGCGCGACCCGGAAACCTGCCGGATGGCCGCCCGCGAAGCTATCGGCCGCACGACCGATCGCTGGTTGGACGATTCCCGCATACAAAAACGAGTGATCTAATGATTTCTCGCCTTGGCATGGAACCCATTGTCCTATAATAAGTTTTCTCGTTGGCGTGCATCGCGTCGAGGTTTTCCTTGCCGGGAGAAGTACCATGCAGATTGTGCCGCCTACCCCAACATGCGCGCATTTTGTCTCTGCCGAAATCGCTTGCGCCTTGTGCGGCGGGGATATGAGGCTCGTACTCCTCGAGCCGCACAAAAAGAGACTTGATCTGCTTACCTACCATTGCGCCCCGTGCGATCGGACCGAGGTGTTCCTGATGCGCCTCTGAACACGTCGTGCCAAGCAAAGCCGGCGCCCAATTTAGAGGATATCTAGTTGGAGAGAGCCTGCCGGCGCGAAGTCGGCCGCGTTTTCGGCGGAAAGAAATCGGAGAACGTCGAGGCGCGTCCAACAATGCGCGACGCATACCGTTGCAATTGCAACAATTAGCAATTGTTCTTGTCCTCGATCTCGCCAAAGTGAATTGGGCGACACATCGGCCAAAGACGCGACGCGTAGCGCAACAAGCGCAACGCGCGTCAAAAATCCTGTTGCAATGTGGCGGGTCGGCGGCAGGCCATGATTTGTCCATCCAATCGGCAAATCCGGGTTCCGCGATCGTCGGTAACGCCTGCAATTGCTGGATTCCTTTAAATCGCAGAAACGCCTGAAATGACGGGTTAACCTCGTTGACGTTGCGCGCTTGGGTTAGGCCCGTGAGTTCATCGGTGGCAAACACCGACCCTCGCTTGGGCTCAGAAAGGTTATGGGGTTCAATAATGAAGAAGCTTCTCCTCGCGTTGACGGGGCTGAGTGCGGTCGCCGTATCGGCTCCTGCGTTCGCGGCCGATCTTGCGGCTAGGCCATATACCAAGGCTCCTCCGATGGTGGCCGCGACGATCTACGATTGGGGCGGGTTCTACGGCGGTATCAACGCCGGCGGAGGCTCGAGCCGCAATTGCTGGAACCTGATCTCGAACGCCGGTGTTGCGGTAAATCCGGCGGCTAATCGCGAAGGCTGCAACAGCGCCGGCGGTGCCGCAGCAGGCGGCCAGATCGGTTATCGCTACCAGATGGCGAATTGGGTGTTCGGCGTCGAAGCCCAGGGCGATTGGGCAGGCTTCAGCGGCACCAACCGGAACTTGCTGTTGCCGACGCTCACCGATCGTTCGCGCGTCGACGGATTCGGTCTGTTCACCGGTCAGGTCGGCTATGCCTTCAACAACGTGCTGGGCTATCTCAAGGGCGGCGCCGCGGTCGTCGGTGACAAGTACAATACAATGAACTTCGCGACGAACGTGCTTGTCGATTCCGCGAACACCACGCGCTGGGGCGGCACCGTCGGTGCGGGTGTCGAGTATGGCTTTGCTCCGAACTGGTCGGTCGGCGTCGAATACGACCATCTGTTCTTGGGCAAGAAGAATCTCAATTTCGTCACCCCGGCCGGCGCCACAACCATGGTGCACAACATCAGCCAGGATGCCGACATCGGGCTCGTCCGCGTGGACTACAAGTTCGGTCCGTCATTCATGATGGGCTTTCCGGGTCACTGACTGACGGAAGGCCGCGGTCGGGGCTGTTGTCGGGGACGCGCACCAGGTGTTGGCGGGCTGGATCTGCCCGTCGCTGCAACACGATCAAAGCCGAACATAGGCGTCGCGCCGGGCGGCCGCGGCGGACGCACGGCGTTAGCCAAACACTGTCAGACGCGGTCGTGGTGCGAGATGGACCGAGCCGGCCAGCACCGGGATTTTCGTGCGCGTGATCTCAGTAAACGCGTCGATGATGTCGCCGATAACGCCCGACCGGCGCCGGATAGCGCGGGTAGCCGGCGGCGGCGAAGTAGGGATTGAAGTCGCATTGCGCGGGACGGCCCGAGGCGGTCGCGTTGCATTGCGCAAGCGACGTATATCGGCACTCATAGTACGAGATGGGGCCGACGAGGTGCAGGCAAACCGGATAATCCGGATCATAGGTCTGCGCGCGCGCCGGCGCCGCCGCTGAAAGCGTTCCGATCGCAACAATCGCAAGCGCCAGAACGCGCATCAGAGTCTCCTTCGAGAGTAATTGTGACGGCTGGGCTGCGCATCGCCACGGAAATAGGGATTAGCATCGCACCAGGCATCGCGTCCTGATGCCGTCGCCTGACATTGCTGAAGGCTGACAAAACTGCAATCGCCGCGCCCAAAGTCGCAGCCCCTGATACAAAAGGGATATTGCTGTGCCGCGATTGCGAATGAATCCAGTGTGCCAACGGTCGCCACCGTCAACAGCGCAAGAATGGTCGCGAGAACAACCCGATGCACCGCTTCCTCCGCCCTCACGTGCTTCGTTCAAGCAAGAGGATCAGGCCCGCAAATGACAGTCAACTCACGTTCGCGCGTGCGTGATCGAGCGGCGTGCCGCTCGCGCCGCGGCTCAATAATAGCGCGGGGAGTAACGCGGATAATAACCGGGCGGGACGGGATAGTAGTCCGGCGGAAACCGACGATTGCGGTTGCGGTAGGCGTAGGGATCGTCGGTCTCGCCGGCAAAGTAGGGATTGGCGACGCAGGTCAGAAACCTCCCCGAAGCAGTCGCCATGCACTGAGCGTAGCTAATAAAGGTGCAGTTGCTCAGTCCCGGAAATTCATTGCCCTGAATGCAGAAGGGATATCGCGTGCCGACCGCCTGCGCGGGAAGCGTAGCGAATAGCGCCAGTCCGCTTGCAGCGAGCGCGATCAAAACGACGTTACGCATGGTGCCTTCCTTGTGACTGCTAAACGCCGCGGTTGCCATAGTTTCAACTCATTCGAGGCGCGCGCGGCGATTGCTATCGATGTGTAGACGACATTGGAATTCGTGCAAACGAAAAAGTTCCAAAAGTGCCTGCGGCACAACATTAATTTACGTTAAGGCCAAGTGTTGCTTTGGCGCCGAGTGTTGCGGTCGAGTTACAGCAATTAACGCCGAGGCTGGCTAAGAGGCGGGCGGCCAGGGGGCCAATTGAAGGAATCAAGATGAAGAAAATATGGTTTATCACGGCGAGCGTTGTCGCGTTGAGCGCGACGGCGCCCGCGTTCGCCGCAGATCTCGCCGCACGTCCCTATACCAAGGCTCCGCCGATGATGATGGCCGCCTACGATTGGAGCGGTTTCTACATCGGCCTCAACGGCGGCGGCGGCACCAGCCATAATTGCTGGACGTTCGGCGGCGCGAGCGAAGGTTGCCACGATGCCACCGGCGGCACTGTCGGCGGACAGATCGGCTATCGCTGGCAAACGGGTCCGGTGGTGTTCGGCGTGGAAGCGCAGGGCAACTGGGCCGATTTCAAAGGCGACAATGCGAGCCTGCTTTTCGCCACTCGTAATCAAACCAAAATCGATGCATTCGGACTGTTTACCGGCCAGGTCGGCTATGCCTTCAACAACGCGTTGCTCTACGTGAAGGGCGGCGCGGCGGTTACCGACGACAAGTACAACATCAACACGCTTCCGGGCGCGTTGCTGGCTTCCGCCACCGAGACCCGCTGGGGCGGCGTGGTCGGCGTCGGCCTCGAATATGGCTTCACCCCGAACTGGTCGGTCGGCGTCGAGTACGACCACATGTTCATGGGCTCTTCGAACATCAACTTCACCACGCCAGCCGGCCTGGCCGCAGGCGCCGACAACATCAAGCAGGACGTGGATCTGTTCACGGCCCGCATCAACTACAAGTTCGGCGGCCCGGTGGTCGCGCGCTACTGATCTGCCCCCAGTTTCGCGGCGGATCGGAGAAGAGCCTCGGCATCGGCCGGGGCTTTTTTTTTGGAGCAATTTTTCTTGGAGCAATCGCAAATCCCGCCAGTGTTTTCTCGATCGATCTCACAATCACGTGATGTTGGCGTGAATGATCTCGAGGCATTGTTTGGTTCGCCTGCATCGGCCAAGTTTTTTTCAAAGGCTTTTTTCTTGAAACCCGTACTTTCCCGGAGTGCGTTGTCACGTTGACGTGAATAATTAAAGCAATGTCGAGGTGGTTCTGACGCAATGTTCGAAGTGGTTCTGACAAAGCGCGGCCGGTCGCGCTGGGAGTGGCAGGTCTGCGACCGTGCCGGCCGAATAATAATGCATGGATTGGAGGACAGCCGCCCGGCTGCGAAATACCAGGGCGAGCGCGCCTTGTTCCTGTTGTTGTCGGCGCCGCGCCAAAGCGAAGCCCCGCCGAAGGCGCGATAGGGGCGACACAGCCAAGAACGGCGGTCTCCGCAGCCTCCGAGAACCGGGTCAGCTCGATTGTGGAGAAATAGCGCTTTTTTTCGGAAACCATTCTGTCTGAACTCGTACCTATTCTTGATGTTCGAAATGGTTCTCACCAAGCGCGGCAGATCGAGATGGGAGTGGCGGGTCCACGACCCCATCGGCACGGTCGTCATGAGCGGGTCGGAAAAAACTCGAGCTGAAGCCAAATACCAGGGCGACCGCGCGCTGTTCCTGCTGCTGATGACCACGGGCAGGATCTATCACCCTCCGCGAACGAGGTAAGCGCCTCAATCAGCATTGCCAGTCGATTGGGACATGGGGATAGGGCGACAAGGGCGTAAACCCGAATCGGGATCTTGGCTGCGCTCGCGAGCAAAGCGATCCCATTAACCAAAGGATATTTTTGAGGGCCGGCCTTCAAATTAACCCACTACCGACCCCTTGACCCCTGAACAAAAATGGAACATCGTTCCCGTTATGTTCTATATGGTCAGGAGGCGGCGATGTTGAAGGTTTTCGTGGAAGAAGCGGCGGCGCTGGCGTCGATCACGCTGTTTGTCGGGATGATCGCGGTCTGGGCGCAGCTCATTCCGCAGCTATAATTCTTGTTTGAGCGTGATCTTCCGCGCAAAACGCGTTCGGCGCTTGTTGGCTAGGGAAATCCGGTACCCACCCATCGGGTCGTCGCCCGCCGCCATGTTTTCCGGATCATGACCCAAAGCGCCGGCTTGTGAGCCTCCTTGGGGAAAAGCCGGATGGCGGCCGCAAACGGCGGCCGGTGCGTGGACTCTTTGAAGGCGAGACCGCACCATCGGACGCGCGAATCGGCTCTCGTGGGTTTCCCGAAGGCCGACGATCGCGCCCATCAAGCGCGCAGCGAAAAACCCCTAGACCAACCCATGTCCAGCATGTCCAGCGCCGGCTTTGTCCATCTTCACGTCCATTCGGCCTATTCGCTGCTGAAGGGCTCGATCAAGATCGCAAAGCTCGGCGAACTCGCCAAAGCCGATCGCCAACCGGCGCTGGCGCTGACCGATACCGACAACATGTTCGGGGCGCTGGAGTTCTCGGACAAGATGGCCGGTTACGGCATCCAGCCGATCATCGGCTGCGAGCTCGCGGTCGATTTCGCCGACCAGGACCCCAATGCGCGCAACGCGCAAGCGACAACGCCTGCGCGGATCGTGCTGTTGGCGGCACGCGAGCGCGGCTATCGCAGCCTGATGCGATTAAACTCCCGCGCCTTCCTGGAGACGCCGGTGCACCAGGCCCCGCACATCAAGTTCGAGTGGCTGAAGGATGATGCCGAGGATTTGATCGCGCTCACGGGCGGCCCCGACGGGCCTATTTCGCTCGCGATCGAGGGCAATCATTTGGCGCTGGCCCAGTCGCGCTGCGACAGCCTGGCGTGCCTGTTCGGCGACCGGCTCTATATCGAGTTGCAGCGCCACGGCATCGAGCGGGAACGCCACGTCGAGGCCCACCTGATCGATCTCGCTTATTCCAAGGGGCTGCCGCTGGTTGCGACCAACGAGCCTTATTTTGCGACGTCGGACGACTATGAAGCCCACGATGCGCTGCTCTGCATCGCCGGCGGCAGGTTGATCGCCGAGACCGAGCGCGAGCAATTGACCCCCGATCACCGCTTCAAGACGCGCGCCGAAATGGCGGTGTTGTTCGCCGACATTCCGGAAGCGCTCGCTTCCACCGTCGAGATCGCCGAGCGCTGCTCGTTCCGCCCCGTCACGCGCAAGCCGATCCTGCCGCGGTTCACGGTGGGTGCGGGCGTGGATGCGGTCAGCGAAGAAGCCGCGGAGTTGCGCCGGCAGGCGGAGGAGGGGCTCTCCAACCGTCTCAGGGTCCACGGGCTTTCGCAAGGCACCACCGAAGAGGACTATAGCAAGCGCCTTGCCTTCGAGATCGACGTCATCACCCGCATGAATTACGCGGGCTACTTCCTGATCGTGTCGGACTTCATCAAATGGTCGAAGGCGCAAGGCATTCCGGTCGGCCCGGGCCGCGGCTCCGGCGCGGGCTCGCTGGTCGCCTATGCTTTGACCATCACCGATCTCGATCCGATCCGCTTCGGGCTCCTGTTCGAGCGCTTCCTCAACCCGGAGCGCGTGTCGATGCCCGACTTCGACATCGACTTCTGCCAGGATCGCCGCGGCGAGGTGATCGACTATGTGCAGAAGCGATACGGCCGCGACCAGGTCGCGCAGATCATCACCTTCGGCACCTTGCAGGCGCGCGGCGTGCTGCGCGACGTCGGGCGCGTGCTGCAGATGCCGTACGGGCAGGTCGACAAGCTCACCAAATTGGTGCCGCAGAATCCGGCCGCGCCGGTGACGCTCGCGGCCGCGATCGCGAGCGAGCCGAAGCTGCAGGCGTTTCGCGACGAAGACCCGGTGGTGGCGCGCGCCTTCGATATCGCCCAGCGTCTCGAGGGCCTGACGCGGCACGCCTCCACCCACGCCGCCGGCATCGTGATCGGCGATCGTCCGTTGAGCGAGCTCGTGCCGCTCTACCGCGATCCGAAATCCGACATGCCGGTGACCCAGTTCAACATGAAATGGGTCGAGCCCGCAGGACTGGTGAAGTTCGACTTCCTCGGCCTGAAGACGCTGACCGTGCTCGACGTCGCCGTAAAACTGTTGAAGAAGCGCGGCATCGATATCAATCTCGCGACCTTGCCGCTCGACGATGCGCCGAGCTATCAGATGCTGGCCCGCGGCGATGTCGTCGGCGTGTTCCAGGTGGAAAGCCAGGGCATGCGGCGCGCGCTTGTCGACATGCGGCCGGACCGTTTCGAAGACATCATCGCGCTGGTCGCGCTGTACCGGCCGGGCCCGATGGCGAACATCCCGACCTATTGCGCGCGCAAGCATGGCGACGAAGAGCCGGAATATCTGCACCCTTTGCTCGAGCCGATCCTCAAGGAGACCTTCGGCGTCATCATCTACCAGGAACAGGTGATGCAGATCGCGCAGGTGATGGCGGGCTACTCGCTCGGCGAAGCCGACCTGCTGCGCCGCGCCATGGGCAAGAAGATCCGTTCCGAAATGGAGAAGCAGCGCGAGCGCTTCGTCGCCGGCTCGGTGAAGAGCGGCGTGCCGAAAGGGCAGGCGGACACCATCTTCGAGCTGCTCGCGAAATTCGCCGACTACGGCTTCAACAAGAGCCACGCCGCGGCCTATGCGCTGGTGTCCTATCAGACCGCCTATATGAAGGCGCATTATCCGGTCGAGTTTCTCGCAGCGTCGATGACGCTCGACCTCAACAACACCGATAAGCTGTCGGAGTTTCGCAGCGAGGCGCAGCGGCTCGGCATCAAGGTCGAGGCGCCCTCGATCAACCGCTCCGGTGCAAGTTTTGAGGTTGCCGACGGCACCATCTACTACGCGCTCGCGGCGTTGAAAGGGGTTGGACCGCAAGCGGTCGAGCTGATCGTCGAGGCGCGCAGAAGCGGCCTTTTCACCTCGCTTGCGGATTTCGCGAGCCGGGCAAGCCCGCGCGCGATCAACAAGCGCGTCATCGAAAGTCTCGCCGCCGCCGGCGCCTTCGATACGCTCGATGCCAACCGCGCGCGGGTGTTTGCCGGCGCGGAGGCGATCCTCGCCGCCTGCCAGCGCAGCCATGAAGCGGCGACCATCGGCCAGAACGACATGTTCGGCAATGCGGCCGACGCGCCGACCATCATGCTGCCGCAGATCGAGCCGTGGCTGCCGGCCGAGCGGCTCAGGCGCGAATATGACGCGATCGGATTCTTCCTCTCCGGTCATCCGCTCGACGATTACGCGACCGTGCTGAAACGCCTGCGGGTGCAATCCTGGGCGGAATTTTCCCGCGCGGTGAAGACCGGCGCGACCGCCGGCAAGGTCGCCGCCACCGTCGTGTCGCGCATGGAGCGGCGCACCAAGACCGGCAACAAGATGGGCATCATGGGCCTGTCCGACCCGACCGGTCATTTCGAGGCGGTGCTGTTTTCGGAAGGGTTGGCGCAATATCGCGACGTGCTGGAACCCGGTGCCGCCGTGCTGCTGCAGTTGGGCGCCGAATTGCAGGGCGAGGACGTTCGCGCACGGATTCTGCATGCCGAGCCGCTGGATGATGCCGCCGCCAAGACCCAGAAGGGCCTGCGCATTTTTCTGCGCGACACCCGGCCCCTGGAATCGATCGCCAAGCGGTTGCAGATGCCGGAAGCGGCGGCACCAAGCGTTGCCTCGAAGCCGGCAGGCGGCGCCGATGGCGACGTCTCGCTGGTCTTGATGCTCGACCTCGACACCGAGGTGGAGATGAAGCTGCCGGGACGCTTCAAGGTCTCGCCGCAGATCGCCGGCGCCATCAAGGCGGTCTCGGGCGTGGTCGATGTGCAGACGCTGTAGCTGGCGTGCGACTGTGCCGGATTACGTCAACGGCTGAAGCCCGAGACCTTGCCCGCCGGCGAGGTTTAACTCCCACGACGAACGAATGGGGTTCGTGCTGCAACCGGCCCGTGATTTGGCGAAGCGGCGCGGAGGCTTGCCGACGTTCGATTTGATGAATACAAAATCGATAGCCGTCAACGAAGCCTGTTGGGCGGTGAGGCGTGATGTCGATCGGGGGACTTCTTGACTTTTTCGATTGCCGGCGTCGCGCGTGCGCTCTTATTGGCTCTGGTGATAGCCGCGACGGATGGCGGCGCGATGCAGGCGGCGCAGGTAGAACCCTCCGCCGCTGAAACCATCTACGCCGCGGCGCCGCCGCGGCTTCTGCAGATTCGCACGCTGGTCGCCGACGCCGGGCGGCAGACGTCGACCGGCTCGGGATTCCTCGTGACCTCCGATGGGCTGGCGATTACCAACTATCATGTGGTTTCGCAGGTCGCGCTCGAGCCAAAGACTTATCGGCTTGAATACACGGCGGCCGACGGCAGCCATGGCGACGTCACGGTGTTGGGCGTCGACCTGCCGAACGATCTCGCGATCATCCGCCTCGACAAGCACGACGCGCCGTTCTTCACCTTCGATGAGACGGCGTTGGCGGGTGATTTGCCCAAAGGCGAGCGTCTCTACTCGATGGGTAATCCGCTCGACCTCGGCTTCACCATCATCGAAGGCACCTACAACGGTCTGGTGGAGCACAGCTACAGCGAACGCATTCACTTTACCGGGGCTCTCAACCCCGGCATGAGCGGCGGCCCGACGGTCACCCCCGAAGGTCGCGTCGTCGGCATCAACGTCGCCACGCGCAGGGGCGGACAACTGATAAGCTTCCTGGTGCCGGTGCGATTTGCTGCGGCGCTGCTGCAGCGCGTGCGCGAGCAGAAATCCGCGCCGGACCTGCACGACGAGATTGCGCGACAGCTCACCAATTGGCGGTCGGAGCTCTACAAGGCGCTTGGGGACGCGGGCTTTCGTTCCACCGCGCTCGGACCCTATTCGGCGCCAGAGACGATGGCGCCGTGGTTCAATTGCTGGGCCAGCACCAATGCCGGCGAGACGCCGGTGCCGCGCGCCAGCATCAATTCGACCAATTGCACCAGCGACACCGGCCTGTTCGTGGCCACTGATCTGAACGTCGGAACCATTCGGATCGATCATTCCTATGCCAAAACCAACGATCTAAATCAGTTCCAGTTTGCGACCGTGCTGACCCAGCTGAGCCAGCCGCGTCTTGTCGGCGGAGGCCCGTTCCGCAAGTGGTATACGCCGGAACGCTGCCACGAAGACTTCGTGAGCGCCGCCGCGCCGGACCACCCGCCACTCAGGGCTATTTGGTGCGCGCGGGCCTACCGCGAGTTCGAAGGCCTTTATGACGTGGTCCTGGTCGCCGTCACCCAGGACCACGGCAGCGAAGCCCTGGTCTCGCGACTGGGCCTGCAGGCCGTGGGTTATGACGATGCGATCGCGCTCGGTGGACGCTTTCTCGAAGCGGTGAAAGTCTCCAAATGATCTGGGTCGAGATCCTGTCACGCCACCGCGACATCGCGGCTCGTTTTCGATTTCCCGGTCCGGAAGTGCGGATCGGTCGCGGCTACGACAACGACGTCATCATCGACGACCCCTATGTCGCCGCGCAGCACCTGCGCGTCTTTCGCGACGGGGCCGGCCAATTGGTTGCCGAGGACTTGGGGAGCGCCAATGGCACCTTCGTGGATGGCAGCAAGAGCCGGCTTGCGCGCGTGATCGTTGACGGCAAGCAGCCGATCCGGATCGGTCAAACCTATCTGCGCCTTCGCGAGCTGAACCACGCGGTCGAGCCGGAACGCCTGGCGCGGCCGCAGTGGCGAATCCTGCCGCTCGTCCTGGCCATCGCACTGGGAGCGGCGATACTGGGCATGGATGCGCTCAGGATATGGCTCACCCAGATAACCGAGACCCGGGCTTTGAACTTTCTGACCCCGCTGCTGTTGGTCGTCGCCATGATCGTTATCTGGATCGGGATTTGGGCGCTGCTGTCGCGGGTGTTCTCCGGCCGCTCCCATTTCTTCCGCAACCTGCTGATCGCGCTTGCGGGCGTCTTCGTCTTTTCGCTCTACAACGAGCTTGCGCAGTATTTGGCCTTCGCATGGACCTGGTCGATCCCCGCGAGCTTCGAATACGTCGTGGACTGGTCGATCCTGGCGGTCGTGTGCTTCCTTCATCTTCGCGAGGTTGGACAGACAAGGCTGCGGTTAAAGGGCGCTCTCGTCGTCACGCTGCTGGCAGTCGCGGTTGCGGTACAGACGCTGCAGCGCTCGGAAGCGTTTTCCGACTCGGGTCGGCAAAACACGGCGCATGTGTTGATGCCGCCGGAACTGCGCGCCGTGCCGTTCCGCGACGAAGCCGCCTTCTTCGGCGAGATCGCGAACCTCAAAGCGAAGCTCGACGGCGATCGTGCGCGAGCGAGGTCCAATGAGGCCAGCCGGTAGGCTTGACCATTGCGAGGGATTGCAATGCGGCGTCCGGCAAGATCCGCAAAGAACCTTGGGCCAAGGTGAGGGGGTTGCTTCCGCTAACCAAGCAGCCGGCTCGATCCGCGGCCCAGAAGAAGGCTGGTCAATCGTCATTCCCTATTGCCAGCGTTTTTGTTCAAGCGACATTCAGCCAGCGCCATGCTGAATGCGTGGAACCCTGTTCCAACCACAACAAGTCGGGACAAGCCATGCGAGCCGCCAGGAACTTCTCCTTTTTCGCCATTTGCCTGCTGCTGATCGTCAGCCTTCCGGGATTGGTCGTTCCCGCCGCTGCACAGCAACAGGAAAAGCGCATTGCGCTCGTGGTCGGCAATTCCGCCTACGCCAAGGTGCCGCTTGCCACCGCGGCCAACGATGCCGGCCTGATCGCCCAGACCTTGCAGGCCGCAGGCTTCGATGTGATCGGCGCCCGCGACCTCGACGGCGATACGCTGCGCAAGAGTTTTCGCGACTTCATCCAGAAGGCGGAAGCTTCCGGCCCGGATACGGTCGCGATGGTGTATCTCGCGGGCTACGGCGTGCAGCTTGCCGGCGAGAACTATTTCATACCGGTCGATTCCACGATCGAGCACGACACCGATATCCCGATCGAGGGCATGCGGATCAGCGACTACACCCGCCAGCTCGCAGCACTTCCCTTGAAGGCCAGCGTGATCGTGCTGGATGCGGCGCGGCAGCAGCCCTTCATCGAAGGCGGCCAGCCGATCGCCAGCGGCCTTGGGTTGGTCGAAGCTGAAAACAACATGCTGATCGCGTTCAATGCCGCACCCGGCACGGTCGCGCCGAGCGAGGCAGGCCCCTACGGCATCTATGCGCAGTCGCTCGCGGAAATGATCCGCACCGGCGGCCTGTCGCTTCCGGACGTGTTCGATCGCGTCCGCCTGCGCGTCAACGAGGCCAGCAAGGGCGCGCAGGTGCCGTGGGATGCGCAGAAGATCCAGGCGCAGTTCACCTTCTTCGACCGCGCGAGCGATGCGCCGCCGACGCAAGGTGCGGCGGATCAGGTCGCGGCGATCCGCGACCGGCCGATCCGCGATCTTTCGGTGCAGGATGCCTATACCGCGGCGCTCGAGCGCGACACGCTGCAGGGTTATGAGGATTTTCTCGTAGCCTTTCCCAACGATCCCTTGGCCAATCGGGTGAGGGCGATCGTCGCCGCGCGGCGCGAGGCGATCACATGGCGTCGCACCTATCGGGCCGACACGCCGGACGCCTATTGGTCCTATCTGCGGCGCTACCCGCGCGGGCCGCATGCGTGGGACGCCCGCCGCCGTCTGACCATCCTGACCGCGCAGCTGGACCCGCCGCCGTCGTTCGCCATGCTCGATTATGACGTGCCGCCGCCGCCGCCCGACGAGGACGTCTATGTCGATCGCCCGGTGCTGTATTTCGGCGATCCCGATTTCGGCTTCATCCCGCCACCGCCGCCGCCGGTATTCTTCCTGCCGCCGCCGCCGCCGGATTTCGTCGTGCTGGCGCCGCCTATTGTGGCGGTCGGGCTGTTCATCCTGCCGCGACCGTACTTCGTGCCGATCCCGGCGTTCGTGCGGCCGCCTGTGTATGTCGCGCCGCCGCCGAACAACATCATCTACAACAACATCCACAACACGACCGTCATCAACACCGTGATCAACCGGCCGCCGCTTCCGGCCCCGCCCGGCAATCCAGCGCAGCGGCGGCGCCGCCGGACAGGCGCCTGGAGCCGGACCGGCTTTGCCGGCCGCGGTCACGCAGCGCGCCTCGCTGATCCAGCAAGGCAAGTTGCCGGTGCCGCCGAGTGCCTCGATCAACCCGACGGCCAAGCCGGGGACGCCCGGCGCGATGCCGGCCAATGTGAGGCCGACCGGTTTGCCGGAACAGTCGACCTTGCCGAGGAGTAACGCGCTGCCCGTTCCCGGGGCCAAGGGGGCGCCGCCGGCGCCTCCCGGAACGCCCGGCGCCGTAAATCCGAACGCCAAGCAAGCGCCGTCAATGCCCGCGTTTACGCCGACGCCGCCGGGCGAAAGGCTACCAAGGGGAACCAATCCGGCTGCCGTTCCGTCGAAACCGCCGGTGGCTCAAACCGAGCCCGCCAGGCCGGAGGTACGGGAGAAGAAGGAGCCGCCGCCGCCTCCACCCCCGCCTGCCAAACCCGCCGCCAAGCTCGCGAAGCCACCGCCACCCCCTCCGCCGCCACCGAAGCCGGCGGCCAAGCCGCGCATCGAACGCGCTGCGCCGCCACCGCCCAGGCCCGCGCCACCGCCGAGGCCCGCGCCGCCGCCCAGGCCCGCGCCGCCGCCCAGGCCCGCGCCACCGCCAAGGCCAGCGGCCCGACCGGCGCCGCCACCTCGACCGGCACCGCCGCCGCGTCCGGCTCCGCCGCCAAGGCCGCCGGCGAAGAAGTGCCCGCCGAACGCGACCGAAGTGCTGACGAACCGTTTGCCCTGAGGCAGCGCCAATGGTGAAATGAAACTCCCCGGGCCACGTCATGGCCGCGCCGCTGAAAATCGGCACGGCCTTGCGAGGTCGGGGTCTTGCGCGACAAGTCGGAACGAGAGGGAGGTTGCCGATGTGCGAGAAGTGCGTGGAGAATTGGCGTCGACCGTTCGCGCCGTCGCGGCGCACATTCCTGCTCGCCGCCTCCGCGGTGCTTGTGAGTGGAGCGGCGCTTGCCAAGGAAGACAAAAAACCGCCCAAGCCCGAGAACGTGCTGTCGCCGGATGCGGCGCTCAAGCGCCTGCTGAAAGGCAACCAACGCTACGTCGAGGGCTACTCGCGCCGTCACGATTTCAGGCATGAGCGGGAAGCCCTGGCGGCAGGCCAAAATCCGTACGCCGCCATATTAAGCTGCGCGGACTCCCGCATCGCCCCCGAATTTGCCTTCGATAGCGGCCGCGGCGATCTCTTCGTTTGCCGCGTCGCCGGCAACTTCGCCTCCGACGAGGTCATCGCCAGCCTGGAATATGCGGTCGCCGTGCTCGCGACGCCCTTGATCCTCGTGCTCGGGCACGACCGCTGCGGCGCGGTCGATGCGGCGATCAAATCGCTCAAGGACGGCACCACGCTGCCGGGACACTTGCCCTCGCTGGTCACTGCCATTGCGCCCGCGGTGAAGGCGGTGTCGCAGAAATCCGGCGAAGCGCTGCCCAATGCCATCCGCCAGAACGTGATCGACAACGCAGCCCACCTCAGATCCGCAACCCCGATTCTGAGCGCCGCGGTCGAGCAGAACAAACTGAAGGTTGTCGGCGGTATCTACCGGCTGAAGGACGGCAAGGTCGAGATGGTGGCTTGAAGGGGACGTTGAGCCGTGGAGGCGCCGGCGAGGAGCTGTTGTGGATGTGTGTATTTCAGCGAGATTTCATACACATGCCTGCAGGATTTGCCCATGCGCACGAACATTGAAATCGACGACGGGCTGATGGCCGAAGCCCAGAAGGTCTCAGGTCAAGCCACCAAGAAGCAGACCGTGGAAGAAGCGCTGCGCCTGCTGGTCAGGTTGCGCCGGCAACAGGAGGTAGGCGCTGCGTTCGGCAAATTCCGCTGGCGCGGGAATTTGGCGCGAAGCCGCAAGGGGCGCGGGACCGGTTGATCGTCGTCGACAGCAGTGTCTGGATCGATTTCCTGAACGGACGCAACGCGCCCCACGTGGCTACTCTGCGGGCGTCCCTCGGCATGGATGAGATCATCGTGGGTGACCTGATGCTTTGCGAGGTATTGCAGGGCCTCGCAAGCGAGCGTGCCGCACGACAGGTCGAGGCGCTTCTCAGGCGCTTCGACATCGTAGCCATGGCGGGAGAGGCGATTGCGGTCGCGGCCGCCCGAAATTTCCGTTCTCTGCGGAAACGAGGCATTACCGTCCGCAAAACCATCGACCTCCTGATCGGAACCTGGTGCATCGAGAACCGAAAAGCCCTCTTGCATGATGACAGCGACTTTCGACCGATGGCCCGGTATCTCGGGTTGGTGGAAGTAACGGAGCTCGGTTGAAAACCGCAAAGCCTTCTACCAGCTGAAGTACGGCATGATCGGGATGAGGCTACCGCGAGAACGACCCTCGCCGGGCTGCAACTCGCGGAATGAATAGCGTGCGGGGAAGCCCCGGCGCAAAATCGCGGGGCCGAAGACGGTAATTTGGCCGGCGCTACCCGCCGAAACCGGGCTTATTTCCTTGCTTCCGGTGAAAATCCCGCTATATACCGCGCCATCTCACACGGAAACATGGCTTAAAAGGCCGTCCGGTGGCAGCCGGGCCAGTCAGGCTCGTTTGCTCACACGTTTCCGGAGGAACCAACCGGAGAACTTAAACCAATGTCGCTACCCGATTTCTCTATGCGTCAGCTGCTTGAAGCTGGCGTGCACTTTGGCCACCAATCGCACCGCTGGAATCCGAAAATGGCGGATTACATTTTCGGCGCCCGCAACAACATCCACATCATCGACCTCGCGCAGACCGTGCCGTTGCTGCATCGCGCGCTGCAGGCGGTCAGCGATACCGTCGCCCGCGGCGGCCGCATCCTGTTCGTCGGCACCAAGCGGCAGGCGCAGGACGGCGTCGCCGAGGCGGCCAAGCGCTCGGCGCAGTATTTCGTCAATTCGCGCTGGCTCGGCGGCACGCTGACCAATTGGAAGACCATTTCCGCGTCGATCAAGCGGCTGCGGCATCTCGATGAGGTGCTGTCGTCCGGCGAAGCCAACTCCTACACCAAGAAGGAGCGGCTGACGCTGCAGCGCGAGCGCGACAAGCTCGACCGTTCGCTCGGCGGCATCAAGGAAATGGGCGGCCTGCCCGACATGATCTTCGTGATCGACACCAACAAGGAAGACATCGCAATCGCCGAAGCGCAGCGGCTCAACATTCCCGTCGCCGCCATCGTTGATACCAATTCGGACCCCAAGGGCATCACCTATGTGGTGCCCGGCAACGACGACGCCGGCCGCGCCATTTCGCTCTATTGCGACCTGATTGCCCGCGCGGCGATCGACGGCATTTCGCGCGCGCAAGGCGAATCCGGCATCGATATTGGCGCTTCGGCGCAGCCCGTGCGCGAGGAGATTCCGGTGGCCCAGCCCACTGGTTTCCAGGGTCTGGCGGGCCCGCGGGGTGCGGCCGACGACCTCAAGAAGCTGACGGGCGTGTCCGGTGCGATCGAGAAGAAGTTCAACGATCTCGGCATCTTCCATTACTGGCAGCTGGCCGAACTCAATCACGACACCGCGCACAAGATCGGCGAAGAAGTCGGATTGCCGAGCCGCGCAGATGCCTGGGTCACCCAGGCCAAGGCGCTGACCGCGGAAGCGGAATAACTGACGCGTTGGCCGGAGCGAGTTCCGGCCATCACGCCTAAATCGACGCAAATAAATCGACGCAAAGTTCCTGATGGCGGACGGCGGCAGGGCGCGAGTGGCGCCCGCGCCGCGGCAGGCCAACCGGCAGGCAAGAGGACGTTCAACAATGGCTACTATCACCGCAGCGATGGTCAAGGACCTGCGCGAGTCGACCGGCGCAGGGATGATGGATTGCAAGGCCGCCCTCACCGAATCGGGCGGTGACATGCAGGCCGCGCAGGATTGGCTGCGCAAGAAGGGGCTGTCGAAGGCCGCGAAGAAGGCCGGCCGCGTCGCAGCCGAAGGCCTGATCGGCGTCGTCACCGCCGCCACCAAGGGAGTCGTGGTCGAGGTCAATTCCGAGACCGACTTCGTCGCGCGCAACGAGCAGTTCCAGGGTCTCGTCAAGATGATCGCGCAGGTCGCGCTCGAGGTCGGTGCCGACGTCGAGAAGATCAAGGCGGCGAAGGTCGGCAGCGTGACGGTGGAGACCGCGATTGCGGATGCGATCGCCACCATCGGCGAGAACATGACGCTGCGCCGCGCGGCTTCGCTCGAGGTCGGCAAGGGCGTGGTGTCGAGCTATGTCCACAACGCCGTGATCGAAGGCGCCGGCAAGATGGGCGTGATCGTGGCGCTGGAATCCGCAGGGAAAGCCGATGAACTCGCGGTCCTCGGCAAGCAGCTTGCGATGCATGTCGCGGCCGCCAATCCGCAGGCGCTGGATCCGGCAGGCCTCGATCCCGCCGTCGTCAAGCGCGAGAAGGACGTGCTCGCCGATAAATACCGCCAGCAGGGCAAGCCGGAGAACGTGATCGAGAAGATCGTCGAGTCCGGCCTGAAGACCTACTACAAGGAAGTCTGCCTCCTGGAGCAGGCCTTCGTCCATGACAACGGTAAATCGGTCGCCCAGGCTATCAAGGAAGCTGAGGGCAAAATCGGCGCGCCGGTGAAGATCAACGGATTTGTGCGCTATGCTCTGGGCGAGGGAATCGATCGGCAGGAAACCGATTTTGCCGCCGAGGTCGCGGCCGCCAGCGGCAAGAAGTAACCGCCGGTCGAAAGGGCTTCCGGCGCGGCGCGCGCCGGAGGCGGTCCGCGCGGGATAAGGAAGCGGTATCCATGGCTGAGCCGGTCTATCGTCGGGTGGTGATCAAACTGTCGGGCGAGTACCTCGCCGGCAGCCAATCCGCCGGTATCGACCAGCCCACCGTCGACCGCATTGCCGGCGAGTTGATCGCGGCCCAAAAGCTTGGCGCCGAGATCGCGGTCGTGGTCGGCGGCGGCAACATGGTCCGCGGCGTGCAGGTGTCCTCCCGCGGCGTGTCCCGTACCACCGGCGACACCATGGGCATGCTGGCGACCGTCATGAACTGCCTGGCGCTGGAGGCCGCGATCGAACGAAATGGCGCATCCGCCCGCTCGCTCTCGGCCTTCGTCATGCCGGAGATATGCGAGCTGTTCACCCGTGGTGCGGCGCACAAATATCTCGGCGAGGGCCGGATCGTCCTGCTCGGCGGCGGTACCGGCAATCCGTTCTTCACCACCGACACCACGGCCGTGCTGCGCGCCGCCGAAATCGACGCGCAAGCGGTGCTGAAGGCCACCAATGTCGACGGTATCTACAGCGCCGACCCCAAAAAAGACCCTTCCGCCAAGCGGTTCGACCGTCTAACCCACTCCCAGGCCATCGAGGGCGGCTACAAGGTCATGGATGCGACCGCATTCGCGCTTGCCCGCGAGACGTCGCTGCCTATCATCGTGTTCGCGATCGCCGAGCCCGGTTCAATCGGCGCGATCCTGCGCGGAACCGGCCGTGGAACCGTGGTTGCCGGCTAAGCGGCAACAGCGGCGGCGGCCGCGCCGGCCTCGACGAGAATGTTGCAGAAGGGAGAGTGCGTTATGCCCACGGGTAAGTTCGACATCAACGAGTTGAAGCGCCGCATGCAGGGCGCGACCCAGACGCTCAAGCACGAACTGGGCGGTTTGCGCACCGGCCGTGCCTCGGCGTCAATGCTGGAGCCGGTCCAGGTCGAAGCCTATGGCTCGCACATGCCGCTAAATCAGCTCGCCACCATCAGCGTTCCGGAGCCGCGACTGATTTCGGTGCAGGTCTGGGACAAGTCGATGGTCAAGGCGGTCGAAAAAGCCATCATCGATTCCAATCTCGGCCTGTCGCCCGCGACCGAAGGCCAGGTACTGCGCCTGCGAATTCCCGAACTCAACGAGGAGCGCCGCAAGGAGCTCGTCAAGGTCGCGCACAAATATGCCGAAGCCGCGCGCGTCGCGGTCCGACACGTCCGGCGCGATGGGCTCGACACCGTCAAGAAGCTCGAAAAGAACCACGAGATTTCCGAGGACGATCAGGAGCGTCTGGCCGCCGACGTGCAAAAGGCGACCGACGCGACGATCTCGGAAGTCGATCAATTGCTCGCGGCCAAGGAAAAAGAAATCCTCACCGTCTGAAGGGATCGACCGATGTCGAACGCCGTCGCGCCAGCCGGCGAAGGACCCGATCGGTCCGACGCGCCCTTGCATGTGGCTGTTATCATGGACGGCAATGGACGTTGGGCGGCCGCACGCGGCTTGCCGCGCGCCGAAGGCCATCGCCGCGGCGTCGAGGCGCTCCGTCGGGTGGTTCGCGCGGCGAACGAACTTGGCATTCTTTACCTGACGATTTTTTCCTTCAGCTCGGAAAACTGGTCGCGCCCGGCAACCGAGATCGGCGACCTGTTCGGATTGCTGCGCCGGTTCATCCGCAACGATCTCGCGACACTGCACCGCGATGGGGTGAGGGTGCGCGTGATCGGCGAGCGCACCGGGCTCGAGGCGGATATCTGCGCGCTTCTGAACGAGGCCGAGGAACTGACGCGCGACAATAGCCGCCTCAATCTCGTGGTGGCCTTCAACTACGGATCGCGGCAGGAGATCGCGCGCGCCGCACAACGCCTTGCTCGCGAGGCCCTGGACGGCAAGCGCGATCCCGCATCGATCGACGCCGATACGCTTGGGCAGTATCTCGATGCGCCCGATATTCCCGATCCCGACCTGATCATTCGCACCAGCGGAGAGCAGCGGCTGTCCAATTTCCTGATGTGGCAGGCAGCCTATAGCGAATTGGTGTTCGTGCCGACCCACTGGCCCGATTTCGATAAGGCGACGCTGGAAAGCGCGATTGCAGAGTATGCCAGACGCGAGCGCCGGTTCGGCGGTCTGGTGGCGAAAACCGGATCGTGAGCGAGGGCAAAGCCGTGCCGGCGGCAGTGGCCGGGCAGGGGTCGCGTAACCTCTGGATCCGCGTCGCGGCGGCTCTGGTGCTGGCACCGCTTGTGATCGCTGCTGCCTATGCCGGCACTTGGTGGTGGATCGCGCCGGTGACGCTGGGAGCGATCGGCCTTTTCGTCGAATGGCTCACGGTCGTGGGCTCGGCCCGCGAGAAGCGCGTCGTTGCGGCGGGCGTGGTGGCGTTCGCTGTTGCCGGACTGTGTCTCGGCTTCGCGCGGGTCGAGCTCGCGCTTGCGGCACTGGCTTTGGGCGTTGCTGCCATAGCCTTGCTCTCGGTGCGGCAGCGTCGCTGGAGCTCGGCTGGATTTCTCTACGCTGGCGCAGCGCAAATCGCGTCGGTGCTCGTGCGGCTCGATCCGGCGACTGGGTTTGTCGCGCTGGTCTTTGTCTTGCTGATTGTCTGGGTCACCGATATCGGCGGATATTTCGCCGGGCGCGGCATCGGCGGAGTGAAACTCTGGCCGCGCGTCAGTCCGAACAAGACCTGGGCTGGCGCCATCGGCGGGTTTGGCGCAAGCCTTGTCATAGCCCTGGGATTCGCCTTCCTTGGCCTTGGCAGGGCCTGGCCGCTGCTGATGCTCGCTGCGGTGCTCTCGGTGGTCGCGCAGCTCGGCGATCTGTTCGAATCTGCGGTAAAACGCCGCTTCGGGGTGAAGGATTCCAGCCACATCATCCCCGGCCACGGCGGCCTGATGGACCGCCTCGACGGCTATGTCGCCGCGATCGTGCTGGCTTCGATTTTCGGACTTTTGCGGGGCGGCGTGGATGGCGTCGGCCGCGGTCTTATGGTTTGGTGATCAGATGAGCGCAGTTCCCTTGCGTAACAACAAAGCCGCGGTATTTGCGGTACGAAGCGTTACCGTGCTCGGCGCCACCGGCTCGATCGGCGACAGCACGATGGATTTGCTGCGCGCTTCGCCCGAGCGCTACCGGGTCGAGGCGCTGACCGGCAACAGCAACGTGCAGGGACTGGCCAAGCTCGCCAGGGAATTCGGCGCGCGCTTTGCGGCGGTCGCCGATCCGAACAGGCTTTCCGAGCTGAAGGAAGCTCTGGCCGGCACGCGGACCGAATGCGGTGCGGGCGAAAGTGCCATCATCGAAGCCGCAGCCCGGCCGGCGGATTGGGTGATGGCCGCGGTCTCCGGCGCTGCCGGGCTGAAGCCCGCGCTTGCCGCGGTCGATCGGGGCGCGACGGTCGCTCTCGCCAACAAGGAATGCCTGGTTTGCGCCGGCGATTTCTTCATGCAGCGCGCCTCGAAGGCCGGCGCCTGTATCCTGCCGGCGGATTCCGAACATAATGCGCTGTTCCAGGCGCTCAGCTCGGGAAATCGCGAGGAACTCGTCCGCGTCATCATCACCGCGTCGGGCGGCCCGTTCCGGACCTGGGCCGCCGCCGACATCGAGCAGGCGACACTAGCTCAGGCGCTCAAACATCCGAACTGGAGCATGGGGCAGAAGATCACCATCAATTCCGCCTCGATGATGAACAAGGGCCTCGAGATCATCGAAGCCGCCTATCTGTTTGCACTGGCGCCGGAGGAGATCGACGTTCTCGTGCATCCTCAATCGATCGTCCACGGCATGGTCGAATTCTCCGACCGCTCGGTCATCGCCCAACTCGGCGCACCCGACATGCGTATCCCGATCGCGCATTGCCTGGGATGGCCCGACCGCATCAAGGGGCCCGCGGCCAAGCTCGACCTTGCCAAGATCGGCCAACTCACCTTCGAGGCGCCCGATTTCGAACGGTTCCCGGCGCTGCGTCTGGCTTATGAGGCACTGCGCACCGGGCGCGGTGCGACAACGGTGTTCAACGCGGCGAACGAGGTCGCGGTTGCAGCCTTCATCGCCGGCAAGATCAAATTTGGCGCCATCGCCAGGCTCGTGGAAGCAACCATCGAGGCTTGGATTCGTTCGGGGAATCTGGCGCCCTTGACCTCTGCCGATGACGCCATCGCCGTTGACCATAATGCCCGAAATAGAGCTGCCACCTTATTGCCTCAAATTGCCTTAAAGGCAACCTAGAAGGTTAGGATAAGGCCTCCGGGTCGAACTTAAGGGGAGTCGGATGTCCGAGCTTTTTCTGCATAGTTTCAATACGTTGGGCCACGGGCTCATCGGCTACCTAGTCCCCTTTTTGTTCGTCCTCACCATCGTTGTTTTCTTTCACGAGCTCGGTCACTTCTTGGTCGCCCGCTGGGCCGGCGTGAAAGTGCTGACGTTCTCGCTCGGCTTTGGCCCGGAACTCATCGGCTTTAACGACCGCCATGGCACGCGCTGGAAGATTTCGGCCGTGCCGCTCGGCGGTTATGTGAAGTTTTTCGGCGACGACAGCGAAGCCTCGACGCCGTCGGCCGAAGCGCTCGCCACCATGACGGAAGAGGAGCGTGCGGGCAGCTTCCACCACAAAAAGGTCGGGCCGCGCGCGGCGATCGTCGTCGCCGGTCCGGTCGCGAATTTCCTGTTGGCGATCGTGATCTTCGCCTGCTCGTTCGCGCTCTTCGGCAAGCCGAGCATGACAGCGCGGGTCGACAAGATCGAGGCCAACAGCGCCGCGGCCGCCGCCGGTTTTGAGGTCGGCGACGTCGTGCTGTCGATCGACGGCACCAAGATCGACAGTTTTTCGGATATGCAGCGGGTCGTCAGCACCCACGCCGGGGATGACCTGACCTTCGTGGTCAAGCGCGGAGACGGCACTGTGCAACTGCACGGCACGCCGCAGTTAAGGGAAGTTAAAGACCCATTTGGGAACGTTCAACGACTGGGAGTGCTCGGGCTTACGCGCCAGACCGAGGCCGGCGATGTCGTGACCGAGCGCGTCGATCCGGCGACAGCGTTGTGGCTCGGCGTGAAGGAAACCTGGTTCTGGGTGGAGCGGACGCTGACCTATATCGGAGGGGTGTTTACCGGGCGCGAAGCGGCCGACCAGTTCGGCGGGCCGCTCCGGATCGCCCAGATTTCGGGCCAGGTCGCGACCTTGGGGATTGCCGCGTTGATTCGCCTTTCCGCGGTATTGTCGATTTCGATCGGGCTGTTGAACCTGTTTCCGGTTCCGCTGCTCGATGGTGGCCACCTTTTGTTCTATGCGGTGGAAGCAGCGCGGGGCCGCCCCTTATCGGAGAGGGCGCAGGAAATGGGATTCCGGATCGGGCTGGGTTTGGTGCTGATGTTGATGGTGTTTGCGACGTATAACGACATTTTGCATTTGGCGGCATCGTAAAGCGGGCTTTTTTGTGACGTTGCCAATGGGCAACGTGTTGGAATGAAAATGGAAACGTACCGCCGTCGGGCGTTTGCCACCCCGACGAAATTGGCTACAAGCGGGGCAGCATAAAAGAGAATTTGTCGGTTCGTGGGGTGCGGACCGGCACTGGAATAAAAGGGCGCGTGGCGCATGAAGTTTGGAATGCGAGTGCGGGGGGGCTTGCTCGCCGCCCTGATCATGTTTGCCGCGCCGGTGTTTGCCTCGCTGGCAGTGCTGTCTATTGCGTCGCCTGCGAATGCTGTCGAGACCGTTTCGTCGATCGAGGTGGTGGGGAACCGCCGCGTCGAGGTTGAGACCATCCGTTCTTATTTCAAGCCCGGACCCGGGGGCACCCTCGACGCGGCGTCAATTGATGACGGCCTGAAAGCCCTGATCGAAACCGGCCTGTTCCAAGATGTGAAGATCAGCCATGCCGGCGGCCACCTCGTGGTCACCGTGGTTGAAAGCCCCGTGATCAACCGTGTCGCCTTCGAGGGCAACAAGAAGGTCAAGGACGAGCAGTTGACGGCTGAAATCCAGTCCAAGGCGCGCGGAACCCTGTCGCGCCCGATGGTGCAGTCGGATGCCCAGCGAATCGCCGAGATCTATCGCCGAACCGGCCGCTATGACGTGCACGTCACCCCCGAAATCATCGAGCAGCCGAACAACCGCGTCGACCTGGTCTTCACGATCGTCGAAGGTTCGAAGACGGGCGTGAAGTCGATCAATTTCGTCGGCAACGTCGCCTTTTCGTCCTACCGGCTCAAGGACATCATCAAGACCCGCGAATTGAACCTGTTGAGCTTCCTCGGTAACGCCGACATCTATGATCCCGACCGGGTCGAGGCCGATCGCGACCTGATTCGCCGCTTTTATCTCAAGCACGGCTATGCCGACGTGCAGGTGGTGGCCGCGCTGACGGAATACGACCCTGCCCAGAAGGGATTCCTTGTGACCTTCAAGATCGAGGAAGGTCAGCAATACCGGGTGGGGACCGTCAAATTCGAATCGAGCATTCCGAGCCTTGACGGCAATACGCTTGCGAGTTTCTCGCGCGTCAACGTCGGCATGGTCTACAACGTCGAGGCGTTGGAAAAATCTGTCGAGGAAATGCAGATCGAGGCCTCGCGGCGGGGCTATGCCTTCGCGGTCGTGCATCCGCGCGGCGACCGTAACTTCGACAACCACACCGTCTCGGTCGTGTTTGCCATCGATGAGGGACCGCGCACCTATATCGAGCGCATCAACATCCACGGCAACACCCGTACGCGCGACTACGTGATCCGCCGCGAGTTCGATATTTCGGAAGGCGACGCCTACAACCGCGCCCTGGTGGATCGCGCCGAGCGGCGGTTGAAGAATCTCGACTTCTTCAAGGACGTGAAGATTACGACCGAGCCTGGCTCATCGAGCGACCGCGTGATCCTCGACGTCAATCTCGAGGAGAAATCCACCGGCGACTTCTCGGTATCGGGCGGTTATTCGACCACCGACGGTGCGCTTGCCGAAGTCAGCATTTCCGAACGCAACTTCCTCGGTCGCGGCCTGTTTGCGAAGGCCGCGGTGACTTACGGCCAGTTTGCCCGTGGCGTTTCGCTGTCGTTCGTCGAGCCCTATCTCCTGGATTACCGCGTCGCGCTGGGGCTCGATGTGTTCTACCGAGAGCAGCTCGCCAACAACTTTATCGCCTACGGCACCAAGACAGTAGGCTTCAGTCCGCGCCTGGGCTTCCAGTTGCGCGAAGATCTCTCGTTGCAGCTGCGTTATTCGCTCTATGAGCAGCAGATCAATCTGCCCGCCAATCTCGCCAACTGTAACAACACGTTTGGCGGCTCCCTCGTCGGGAATAATTTCCTTCCCTTCAACCCGACGCCGGCGTTTGTGGCCGCGAATGGCGGGAACGCGATGGGCGCAGTCGACGCTTCGGGCATGGGCCTGTTCTGCTTCAGCGACGGCGAAGCCTCACTGCCGGTCCGCAAGGAACTGGCGGGTGGCGCCGCCATCACCTCGGCGGTGGGCTATTCGCTGGACTACAACACGCTCGACAACAACAAGAACCCGACCGACGGCCTGCTGATCGACTTCAAGCAGGACTTCGCCGGCGTCGGCGGCGACGTCAGCTACCTGAAGTCGACGATCGACGGCAAATACTTCTCCCCGCTGGTCGGCGACGTCGTCGGATTGATCCACCTGCAGGCCGGTATCCTGAACCACGTCGGCAACAACGAGCTGCGCATGCTCGACCAGTTCCAGATGGGTCCGAACCTGGTCCGCGGCTTCGCGCCGAACGGTATCGGCCCGCGCGACATCAATCCTTTCGGCACGATGGACGCGCTCGGCGGCACCAAATACTGGGGCGCATCGTACGAACTGCAGATGCCGTTCTGGTTTCTGCCGAAGGAAGTGGGCCTGAAGGGCGCGGTCTATGCCGACGCCGGCGGCCTGTACGACTACCAGGGGCCGACGACCTGGGCCGCGACGAGCGAATTGACCACGCCGTTCAATTCCAATTGTATCAAGCCGACCGTCAGTCCGCCGACGACTGGAACCTGTACCGGATTGGTTTACGATACCAGCAACGTCGTGCGCACCTCGGTGGGCGTGGGCCTGATCTGGGCCTCGCCGTTCGGTCCGCTGCGTTTCGACTACGCGATCCCGCTGACCAAGGGTCAGTTTGACCGGGTGCAGCAATTCAAGTTTGGCGGCGGAACAACGTTCTAAGGCTCTCTTGAGCGAAATGGGTAGTGGTACGCGTGAGGGAAGCGCGTCAAAACAAGGATACGGAGCTTCGGTTCTGATTGATCAGCACCAAAGCTCCGGCACAATCACCGGCCGGACCGCGACGGGTGGAATGGCGCAGCCGACCTTTTTCGAACGACCCCCTTTGTCGACGCTGGCCGATATCGCCGCGTTGACTGGGGCGCATCTGTTCGACGCGTCCTTGGCGGGCCAGGAGGTCAGAGGACTGGCATCGCTCGACGAAGCGGGCCCGATGCACCTCAGCTTCTTCGACAATCTGAAATATGCCGACCAACTGGCCTCGACCAAGGCGGGCGCCTGTCTGGTCAGCCCGCGCTTCGAGGCCAACGTTCCGGCCCATGTCGCGGTGTTGCGCACGGCCCAGCCGTTCCGCGCCTTCGTGCTGGTCGCGCGCGAATTGCACCGCGACGCGCTGCGGCCGCAATCCTGGTTCGGCTGCGCCGGCATCGCGCCGTCCGCGATCATCGACCCGAGCGCGCATTTGGAAGACGGCGTGGTGATCGATCCCTTGGCCGTGATCGGGCCGCATGTCGAGATCGGCGCGGGAACCGTGATCGGGGCGGGCGCTGTGATCGGCGCCCATGTCAAGATCGGCCGGGATTGCAACGTCGGAGCGCACACGTCTATCCAATGCACGCTGATTGGCAACAATGTGCTGATCCATCCCGGCTGCCATATCGGGCAGGACGGCTATGGATTCGTGTTCTTCGGTCCCGACGGCCATCTGAAAGTGCCGCAAACCGGCCGGGTCCTGATCCAGAACGACGTCGAGATCGGAGCCGGAACCACGATCGACCGCGGCAGTCTGCGCGATACCGTCATCGGCGAGGGCACCAAAATCGACAATCAGGTCCAGATCGGCCACAATGTCACCATCGGCAGGCATTGCCTGCTTGCGGCCCAGATCGGGCTCGCGGGCAGCCTGACGATCGGCGACAACGTGGCGCTGGGAGCCAAGGTCGGCATCAACAACCACCTCAAGATCGGCGATGGAGCCCAGGTGACCGCCATGAGCGCCGTCAAGGATGATATCCCCCCCAACGGCCGCTGGGGTGGTCATTTCGCAAAACCGACCAAGCAGTGGTTCAGGGAAATCGTCGCGGTGGAGCGTCTGGTGCGCGATGGCACGGCCGATCCGAAGGGCGAAGGGAAGGAGTGATGGAGGAATCACCGGTCAGGTTTGCGCTCGTGGATATCGACGCCATCCTCAAGACGCTGCCGCACCGCTATCCGATGCTTTTGATAGACCGGGTGATCAACATCCGCGCCGATTACAGCGGGATCGGGATCAAGAACGTCACTTTCAACGAGCCGCCCTTCCAGGGGCACTTTCCGGAGCGCCCGGTCTATCCCGGCGTTATGATGATCGAAGCCATGGCGCAGACCGCCGGCGTGATCGGCATCAAGTCGGTCGAAGGCACCGAGAGGCCGCGCGCGGTCTATTTCCTCACCATCGACAAGTGCAAGTTTCGAAAACCCGTGATGCCCGGCGACACCATCGAATATCACATGCGCTCGATCGGCCGCCGCAAGACCATGTGGTGGTTTCACGGCGATGCCAAGGTCAACGGCGCAACGGTTGCGGAAGCCGATGTCGGGGCGATGCTGACCGACTGATTCCGCTCGCTTTTTTGTTTGACGCGTTTCCTTGACGCGAACCGGAAGCCCATCGCTATCAACGTGCGGGCAGGCTTCACTGGAACACGCTCAAGGTTCTTGATTGAGCGTGATCTCCGCGCAAACGCGTTCCGCGCTTGTCGCGAGGGAAAACCGGTATCCACTTTTCCGGATCATGCTCCAACCTCTCGATGACAAGCTCAACTCGTCGCATGCGACGAGGAGCCGCAGGGATCGTTGTTTTCCGGCCCCGTGCCAGCCGAAATACCGGGTAACCATACGTCACTAGACAGCGTGGGTACGTCGCGCTAACCACTGAAAAATCAAGTATATTCGTAACAATGAAGGCGGGGCACCAGTCCATCCGATGAGCATGATCGATCCCACCGCACGCGTTGCGGACGGCGCCGTGATCGGCGAGGGCGCGCAGGTTGGTCCCTACTGCATCATCGGCCCCGACGTCGTGATCGGCCAGAATTGCAGGCTGATCGCGCATGTCACTGTCAGCGGCCACACCAGGGTCGGGGCCGACTGCGTGATTTCGCCATTTGCGGCACTCGGAGGGCCACCGCAGGATCTCAGCTATCGCGGCGAGCCAACGCGTCTTGAAATCGGCGAAGGGTGCACGATCCGCGAGGGCGTGACGATGAATATCGGCACCGTCAAGGGCGGGGGCCTGACCCGCGTCGGCGACCGCGGGTTTTTCATGAACAACAGCCATGTCGGCCACGATTGCACAGTTGGCAACGACGTGATCTTCGCGACCTCGGCAACGCTGGGCGGTCACTGCGAGATAGCCGACTTCGTCTACATCGGCGGGCTGTCGGCGGTGCACCAGTTCACGCGGATCGGGCCGCAGGTGATGGTCGGCGGCGTCTGCGGCGTGCGCGGCGACGTCATCCCGTTCGGGCTCGTCAACGGCCAATATGCCGCCCTCGAAGGCCTCAACATCATCGGCATGAAGCGGCGCAAATTCACCCGGGAACGGCTCGCCGCCGTCCGCGCGTTCTATCAAAAGCTGTTTCATGGTCCCGGCGTGTTCGCCGAAAGGCTCGCCAGAGTGAAGCCGCTTGCAAGCGAAGATCCCGCGATTGCCGAAATCCTGGCCTTCATCGACGACGGCAAGCATCGGCCGCTCTGCCTCCCGGCTGACGACACGAGAGCGTTTTCCAGCGAAAGCCTGCCCCGGACTCGATCCGGGGTGGGCAGCGGTTCGCATCAAGAAAACGCGTCAAGACAAGAAACCAGGGCCGCCGTTCCGATTCAATCGGAACGGAATTGGCTCTAGCCGGCGGTGACGATGGCCTCGCCAGCGCGACAGCTCGAGCTTTCCTCGCCCGTCGGCCTGATCGCAGCCGGCGGCGTGATGCCCTTCGCAGTCGCGGATTCGCTTCGCCAGCGCGGCGTCGATTCCGTCCTGTTCGCGCTCAGGGGAATCTGCGACCCGAAGGAGGTCGAGCGTTTCCGTCATCACTGGATCTCGGTCGGTCAGTTGGGGCGCGCGACAAGACTGTTTCGTGCCGAGGGCTGCCGCGACCTGGTTTTCATCGGCAACCTGGTGCGCCCCGCGGTTTCGGAAATTCGCCTCGACTGGGGCACGCTTCGCGTCATCGGCCATGTGTGGGCGGCGTTCCGCGGCGGCGACGACCATCTGTTGTCCGGGATCGGCCGGATTCTGGAGCAAGACGGTTTCCGGATGGTGGGCCTGAAGGAGGTTGCCCCGGACCTGTTGATGCCGGAGGGCTGCCTGACCCGGTCGATGCCGGATGAACATGCGGCGGCAGATATCGCCAGGGGGCGGGAGGTGCTGGCCGCGCTCAGCCCCTTCGATATCGGGCAGGCTGTGGTCGTGATCGACGGCAACGTGGTGGGGGTCGAGGACATCGAGGGCACCGACGGGCTGTTGGCGCGGATTGCGCGGTTGCGCGAGCAGGGCCGCATTCGGGCGGAAGGCCAACGCGGCGTGCTGGTGAAGGCGCCCAAGAGCGGACAGGATTTGCGCTACGACCTGCCGACCGTGGGCCCGCGAACCGTCGAGGGTGCGGTCAATGCGAGGCTTGCCGGGATTGCCGTGGTCGCCGGCAACACTCTCGTCGCCGAGCCGCAAGCGGTGATCCAAGCAGCCGACGCAGCCGGAGCGTTCGTGACCGGGCTGCCTGCGTGACGGCGGCGCGCTCACCAACCTCAAGCGTCGGCCGAAAGATTTTCCTGATCGCGACTGAAGAATCCGGCGACCGGCTCGGCGCCGGCTTGATGAAGGTGCTGCGCCAGCGCCTTGGCGACGCCGTGCAGTTTGAAGGCGTCGGTGGCCGCGCCATGGCGCGCGAAGGACTGACGTCGCTGTTTCCGATCGAGGAATTGTCGATCGTGGGACTGGCGGCGGTCGTCAAGCAGCTGCCGAAGATTTTGCGCCTGATCAGGGACACCGCCACTGCTGTGACCGACGCCGCGACCGACGTTCTCGTCATCATCGACAGCCCGGACTTCACCCATCGGGTGGCAAGGCGCGTCCGCGCCCGCGATCCCTCGATCCCGATCGTCGATTACGTCTCGCCGTCGGTATGGGCATGGCGGCCGGGCCGGGCGCGCGCGATGCGCAGCTATATCGACCACGTGCTGGCGCTGCTGCCGTTCGAGCCCGAGGCCTATCGCAGGCTGCGCGGGCCGCCCTGCAGCTATGTCGGTCATCCCTTGATCGAGCAGCTCGGCTCGCTCCGGCCCAATAAAGAGGAACAAGCGCGACGGGACGCAGAGCCGCCGGTGCTTCTGGTGCTGCCCGGCAGTCGCCGCAGCGAGATCGGCGCATCACATGGCGGTATTCGGCGAGGCGCTGGGCCGCCTGCGTGCCGGGAGCGTGGCGTTCGAGCTCATCCTTCCCACCATGCCGCATTTGCTGGAGGCTGTGCGCGAGGGCGTCAAGCGCTGGCAAACGGATTGGCAAATCGAGCCGCGGATCGTGGTCGGCGAGCAGGAGAAGCGGGCGGCATTTCGGATCGCACGTGCCGCGCTGGCCAAATCCGGCACCGTGACGCTGGAGCTTGCGTTGTCCTGCGTGCCGATGGTCGCGGCCTATCGGGCGGGCCGCGCCGAGGCCTTTATCCTGCAGCGGGCCATCAACGTGCCCACCGTCATCCTCGCCAACCTCGTGATCGGCGAGAACGTGGTGCCGGAATTCCTGCAGAACGATTGCACGCCGGACAAGCTCTCAAGCGCCTTGCGCGAAGTGCTCGTGGATTCGGAAATGCGGCGGCGGCAGCTCGATGCCTTCGCGAAGATCGAGGCGATCATGTCGACCGGCGGCGTATCGCCGAGCGTGCGCGCCGCCGACATCGTGCTGGCGACGATGCGCAAGCTCCAGCGTCGAATTTAGATAGGCCGTGAACGCTTGCGCGCGGCCGACGCGATCGCGATCAGGCAACCGCCCGACCTCGTAGCCGGACGGCCGCGACAGGGAGCGCGATTGTGATCAGGTAGTACAGATAAACGCATCCACTGTCGGAAGAGCAGACTTACTTCCGCTGGTCGATATCGACGTAGTCGCGCCGGGTGACGCCGGTATAGAGCTGGCGCGGGCGGCCGATCTTCTGCTGCGGGTCCTCGATCATCTCGCTCCACTGGCTGATCCAGCCGACGGTGCGCGCGACCGCGAACAGCACGGTGAACATCGAGGTCGGGAAGCCCATCGCCTTCAGCGTGATGCCCGAATAGAAGTCGACGTTCGGATAGAGCTTGCGGTCGATGAAGTACTGATCGTTCAGCGCGATCTTCTCCAGCTCCAACGCGACCTTCAGCATCGGATCGTCGCCATGGCCGGTCTCCGCCAGCACGGCGTGACACATCTTCTGCATGATCTTGGCGCGCGGATCGTAGTTCTTGTAGACCCGATGGCCAAAGCCCATCAGGCGGACTTCGCTGTTCTTGTCCTTCACCCGCTTGATGAAGTCCGGAATGTTATCGGCCGAGCCGATGCCATAGAGCATGTTCAGCGCGGCTTCGTTGGCGCCGCCATGCGCCGGGCCCCACAGGCAGGCGATGCCGGCGGCGATGCAGGCGAACGGGTTGGCGCCGGAAGAGCCGGCGATCCGCACCGTCGAGGTCGAGGCGTTCTGCTCATGGTCGGCGTGCAGGATGAAGATCTTCTCGAGCGCGTCGGACAGCACCGGATTGACCTTGTATTCCTCGCACGGCACCGCGAAGCACATGTGCAGGAAGTTCTCCGCGAACCCCAGCGAGTTCTTCGGATAGACGAAGGGCTGACCGATGGTGTACTTGTAGGCCATCGCCGCCAGCGTCGGGATCTTGGCGATCATCCGCATCGAGGCGATCATGCGCTGCTGCGGATCGTTGATGTCGGTGGAGTCGTGATAGAACGCGGCCAGCGCGCCGACGGCAGCCACCATGATCGCCATCGGATGGGCGTCGCGGCGAAAACCCTGGAAGAAGCGGGCCATCTGCTCGTGCACCATGGTGTGATGGATCACGCGGAAGTCGAAATCCTGCTTCTGGGCCTTGGTCGGCAGCTCTCCGTAGAGCAGGAGATAGCAGGTCTCGAGGAAGTCGCCGCGCTCGGCGAGCTGTTCGATCGGGTAGCCGCGGTATTCGAGGACGCCGGCGTCGCCGTCGATATAGGTGATCTTGGACTGGCAGCTGCCGGTGGAAGTGAAGCCCGGATCGTAGGTGAACATCCCGGACTGGGCGTAGAGCTTGGCGATGTCGATGACATCGGGCCCGACGGTGCCGCTCAAAATCGGAAAATCATAGGTCTTGTTGCCGACCGTCAGCGTCGCGTTTTTTGTGTTGGATGGTGCGTCCATCGTGAATTCCCCGATGAAATCGTTGCGAAAAACCGGCGGCTACAAGCGCCTGAAGGGATAGATGGCGTCGGGAGCCGGGTATTCCAGGAGCCGTTCTTAAACGGTTATCTTATTGCTATGTGCGCTGCAAGATGGCCACTCGGATAGGGCTAGAGCCTCCGTTCCGATTGGATCGGTACGGAGGCTCCGGTTTTTTGCTTTGACGCGTTTTCTCGGACAGCGAACCGGCGTCCACTTCGCTGGAAAATGCTCTATTGCCGCCTAGGCGGCGGCTTGATCGGCGAGCCGCGCCAGGGATTCCTGGCGTCCCAGCACCGCCAGAACCTCGAAAATCCCGGGTGAGGTGGTCCGCCCGGTCAGCGCGACGCGCAGCGGCTGGGCCACCGCGCCGAGCTTGAGGCTGCTCGTTTCCGCAAATGCCCGCATCGCGGCCTCCGTGGTCGCGGCACTCCATGGCGAGACCGCCTCCAGCGCTGCGCGAAGCCGGCCGATCAATTCGCGATTTTCCGGCGTCAGCAGCGCCAAAGCCTTCGCGTCGATCTGAAGCGGCCGGTCGGCGAAGATGAAATAGGAGCCATCGATCAGCTCGATCAGGGTCTTGGCGCGCTCTTTCAGGCTCGGCATCGCGGCAAGCAACTGGGCGCGGGTGGCGTCGTTGAGCTTGGCCTTCAGCTCCAAGCCATCAGGCACATAGTCCAGCACGCCCTCGAACATCGTCACGAGGGATTGATCGTCGGCATGGCGGATATAGTGGCCGTTGAGGCTTTCCAGCTTGGCGAAATCGAAACGGGCGGCGGAGCGGCCGACGCCCGACAGATCGAACGCCGCGATCATCTCTTCGGTCGAAAAGATCTCCTGGTCGCCATGGCTCCAGCCGAGCCGGACCAGATAGTTGCGCAGCGCTGCCGGCAAATATCCCATGGCGCGGTAGGCGTCGACGCCGAGCGCGCCATGGCGCTTGGACAGTTTCGAGCCGTCGGGCCCATGGATCAGCGGGATATGCGACATGCTGGGAATGGACCATTCCAGCGCATCGTAGATCTGCTTCTGGCGCGCGGCGTTGATCAGATGGTCGTCGCCGCGGATGATGTGGGTGACGCCCATGTCGTGATCGTCGACCACGACCGCGAGCATGTAGGTCGGGTTACCGTCGCCGCGCAACAGCACGAGGTCGTCGAGATTCTCGTTCTGCCAGACCACGCGGCCCTGCACCTGGTCCTCGATCACGGTCTCGCCGGTCAAGGGCGCCCGCAGGCGGATGGTAGGCCTGATGCCGGCAGGCGCCTGGGAAGCGTCACGATCCCGCCACATCCCGTCATAGAGCCTGGTGCGACCTTCCGCGCGCGCCCTCTCGCGCATGGCGATGAGCTCCTCCGGCGTCGCGTAGCAACGATAGGCTCGGCCTGTCGCGAGCAGTTGCTCGGCGATCTCGCGGTGGCGCGCGGCGCGGCTGAACTGGTAGATGACGTCGCCGTCCCAATCGAGCTCGAGCCACTTCAGCCCATCCAGAATGGCGTCAATGGCTTCCTTGGTCGAGCGCTCCCGGTCGGTGTCCTCGATTCTGAGCAGCATCTTGCCGCCATGCTTGCGCGCATAGAGCCAGTTGAACAGCGCGGTACGGGCGCCTCCGATGTGGAGGAAGCCGGTCGGCGAGGGCGCAAAGCGCGTGACGATGGAATTGGTCATGAGGGGAGCGGGTCGTGTCCGTCAGGGCGGTGGTGTATAGCAGGAACGGTACATAACTAAAGCCTCGGTTAAGGCAAAGCAGGCTTGGCGGGAAGAAGCGAATTTGGCAGAAGGGCTGCTTACTTCCGAACAGGAACAGGGAATGACCACAGAAACGGCAGCGGCCGAGGCGGGGCGCGATTTCATTCGCGACATCATCCAGGCCGATCTCGACGCAGGCAGGCACAAGGAGGTCGTAACCCGGTTCCCGCCGGAGCCGAACGGCTATCTGCATATCGGCCACGCCAAGTCGATCGCGCTCAATTTCGGCATCGCGCTGGAGTTTTCGGGCCACTGCAACCTGCGCTTCGACGACACCAATCCGACCCGGGAAGAGCAGGAATATATCGATTTCGATCCAGGCCGACGTGCACTGGCTCGGCTTCGACTGGGGCAAGAACCTGTTCTATGCCTCCGACTATTTCGATCGTCTCTACGAATGGGCCGAGGGCCTCATTCAGGCCGGTCTCGCTTATGTCGACGACCAGTCGCAGGAGGAAATTCGCAACTCCCGCGGCACGCTGACCGAGCCCGGCAAGGACAGCCCGTTCCGCGACCGGACGGTAGCGGAAAATCTCGATCTGTTTCGCCGCATGAAGGCCGGCGAGTTTCCAAACGGCGCGCGCGTGCTGCGTGCCAAGATCGACATGGCCTCGGGCAACATCAACCTGCGCGATCCCGTGCTCTACCGCATCCTGCATGCGACCCACCCGCGTACCGGCGACAAATGGTCGATCTATCCGAGCTACGACTACGCGCACGGCCAGTCGGACGCGATCGAGGGCATCACGCACTCGATCTGCACGCTGGAATTCGAGGATCACCGGCCGCTCTATGACTGGCTGCTCGAGAAGCTGCCGGTGCCGTCGAAGCCGCATCAGTATGAATTCGCGCGCCTCAATCTGACCTATACGCTGTTGTCGAAGCGCGTGCTGACCCAGCTCGTGCGCGACGGCCATGTCCTGGGCTGGGACGACCCGCGCATGCCGACCATCGCTGGATTGAAGCGGCGCGGCGTGCCGCCGGCGGCGATCCGCGAATTCGTCAAGCGCATCGGGGTCGCCAAGGCGAACAGCGTGGTCGATGTCGGCATGCTCGAGTTCTGCATCCGCGAGGAACTCAACCGCACGGCATTGCGGCGCATGGCGGTGCTGCGGCCGCTCAAGGTCGTGATCGAGAATTATCCGGCAAGGCCAGGTCGAGGAGCTCGAGGCGGTCAACCATCCCGACGACCCCTCCGCCGGCACGCGCCGCATTTCGTTCGGTCGCGAACTCTACATCGAGCGCGACGACTTCATGGAAAATCCGCCGAAGAAATTCTTCCGCCTCTCACCCGGCAACGAGGTGCGGCTGCGCTACGCCTATTTCATCAAGTGCCGCGAGGCGATCAAGAACGCCGCCGGCGAGGTGGTCGAGCTGCGCTGCACCTACGATCCCGCAACCAAAGGCGGCAATGCCCCCGACGGCCGCAAGGTGAAGGCAACCATGCACTGGTTGCCGGCAGCGCAGTCGCTGCCAGCGGAAATCCGCATCTACAATCAGCTGTTCGCCAAACCCAATCCGGATGCCGGCAATTTTGCCGGCGATCTCAATCCGCAGTCGCTGGAAATTCTCAAGGACGCGCGGATCGAGGCCGCGATCGCGGAAACCAATTCGAACGAGGTGATGCAGTTCGAGCGCCAGGGCTATTTCGTGCGCGACAAGGACTCCGCGCCCGACCGCGTGGTGTTCAACCGCACCATCGGCCTGCGCGACACGTTTGCCAAGGAAGTCGGCGGCAAGGGATGAAGGGCGGCCTTCGCCATATGCGCCCGGTGCGAAACCCAGCATTTTATTGATTGGATCATCCGATGCGAAGCGCCGCCGACACCGTGTCCGGCATCATCGATAAATGGTCGGCTTTCTTCAACAGGCTCGATGCCAACGCGCTCGCCGGGCTCTACTCGAAGAACGCGTTCTTCTTCGGATCGAACCCTTCGCTGTATTGTGGCAGCAAGGGGTTTGGGTCACCCTATTTCAATGCGTTCCTCAATCGCTATCGAATTGAGGAAGCCAAGGCGGCCTTGGCCGATCCCGAACAAAAGGACGTGCCGCTGCTGGCGTTCGCCATGGATGCCGGTTTCCAGTCGACCGGGCCATTCAACCGGGCCTTCAAGGCCGCTACTGACGTGACACCAACCGAATTCCGGCGTCTTGCGGTGGCGAACAACGCATCTCACATGCTGAAGCAAGACGCGAGTTCAAAAATCGGCAAGTCGGGTTGAAGAATTGGCCAGCCGATTTCGGGAAACGGCGAGAGCGCGTCGAGATTATCGGATAGAGATCAAACCCTATTTGGTCCTCGCCATGTTCACGGCGACAACTCGACGGAGAGGGCTCCCCAATGAAAATCATCCAGGCATCATGCATGGCGGCGCTCGACGCTCTGTCTGGCGCGTGTAGCGCTTGCCGACGATTTGCAGACCGTCGGCGATCCCGACAGTCTCGGTTTTTCGGCGCGGCGATTGGCGCGCATGACCTCGTGGTTTGAGGCGCAGACCAAAAAGGGCGATCCCTCCGGTTTTGTCGTGGGAATCGCACGGGGCGGCAAGCTCGCCTATCTGCAGCCCACCGGCTTTGAGGATGGCGATAAGAAAATTCCGATGCGGCCGGATTTGATCTTTCGCATCGGCTCGATGTCCAAGCAGATCACCAGCGTCGCTACCATGATGCTCGTCGATGAACGCAAGCTCGACCTTGACGCCCCCGTGGCGCAATATCTGCCGGAGCTCAAGGACATGCCGGTCGTCAGGAAGGATCCGGCCACCGGGGATCCGATCCTCCTGGATCTTGCGCAGAAGGTTTTTGAACCGGCGAAGCGCGCGATGACTATCCGGACCTTCTGCGCAATACGTCCGGTCTCGTTTATGGCATGGGGGATTACGCCTACCCCGGATTTGGAAATGCGGCGGTACATTTGCTTTACGGCGTAAAGGCCCCGCTTCGGCGCGACAAGCCCCTCGCCGACTTCGTTGCGAGCCTTGGCGCCCTCCCGCTTCTGCACCAACCGGGCGAAGTCTGGGAATATTCCATAGGTTACGATGTCCTCGGGCGTGTCATTGAAGTCGCGTCGGGTCAGACATTCGAACAGTTTCTGCAAAGCCGCCTGTTCGCGCCGCTCCGTATGGTCGATACCGGCTTCTCAGTGCCGGAGGATAAACTTGACCGTCTCGTCGCCGTGCCGGGCGCGCAGCCCGCACCTCTTTCGGATGGGGACGTCGCGAAGCCGCAAACGTTCTTTTCAGGGGGTCGGGGGATCGTTTCCACGGTCCCCGACTTCCTGCGCTTCTGCCAGATGCTGCTCAACGGTGGCGAACTCGATGGCGTGCGTATTCTGAAGCCTGAAACGGTCCAGCTGATGATGACAAATTCGCTGCCGCCCGACATGCACCTCGCGGGACACGAAGCCGGTCCGGCTTTGGGACGGGTTGGGGGCTCGGCTTCGCCATTCGCACCAACCCGGATTTCAGTTTTATCCCAGGCTCGGTCGGCAGCTATAACTGGCAGGGAAGTTGGGGCACATTTTTCTCGGTGGACCCGGTTCAGAAGCTGATTCTTGTCATGATGATGCAGCGGCGACAGTACAGTGAAAACGGTTTCTATTTCAATGCCATCCGACGTCTGCCGTACACGGCGTTGAAGGTTCCCGAAGCCCCGCGCCCCCGTCGCGTCGGGGCAAGGAAATGCCGACACCCTCACCGAATATGTTGGACGCGCCGATTTCGGCGGGTCTGTCAATTTCGCGGGATCGACAGGTTTTGTTCGTCGTCGGTGAAGGCTGGACCGGGCTTAGTCCATTGTCGCTGAAACAGATAACCTGGGGTGATCAAACCGGCCGACGCAGGCCCCGCCGCGAAGGCGGGCGTCATTGCGGAAGACCTCATCACAGCTATCGGCGACGGGTCGATCGAAGGCCTGCCCCTGGATAGCGGCATTTCGCCGGATTTCAGGTCCGGTCAACGCCACGATCAAGTTAAAAATCATCCGCCAGAAGCAGACCGAGCCGCTCGTTATCGCCTTTGCCCGGGAGGCGGTCCCCTCGCACAGTGTCGCGCTTCAAGTCCATGTCGCGGATGGCAAGCTTGTCGTTGAAGCAACGGGCGGCTGGTCGATCCTTGATTTTGACAAGGGACAGCCCACACCCGTGGCGGTTCTCTCGAAGGATGAATTCTACGTCGAGAGTGGCGATCATACGCGGATCGCCTTCGTTCGAGACGCAGCCGGCAAAGTCAACGGCGCGGTTCTCAATCCGGGACCATCGGAGCAACACGGCGCGCTCGCCCAATAGGGGGACACTGACAGCTGATGACATGGCGGCATTGCGCTCTCCGTTGCTTGTGTCCTTTTGAGCGCGATGAGATCGGTGAACGGGCGGTCGGACAATTCCTCGCCCCTGAAGAATTCCCGAGCCGTTCCGCGGCCGCCAATTTCCGGCGCTAGGCCTTGGCGAGGTCGGTAGAAAGGCTGTTCGGGTAGCTTGCGATGAACGATTCCCAGATTTCCGGTGTGCCAAAAGGCCGGCCTACTCATCTATGAGCGGCTCACAGCTCGTCTCGCGGGGATTGGCGGATAGATCTTGCGCAAGGCGAGACTTAGGCCTGAATTAGCGCCGCAGCTATCCACATATTCTGCTTCTGTTCTTCTAGCCCACCGGTAACAGCTTCCGGTAGCCTTGCGACCGTACGGTAGTTGCAAGGTGTAGCCGCATGGCAGAGCGGGGCGGGCCGCCACGTCGGGCACAGGGAGTTGCGGGGGGAGTAGCGGGTACCTGGCCGCCGCGCGGGGCGGCGCAGGCCGGAGGCTTTGCGCCCGCGGGTTTCGACATCTGGTCCTCGTTCGTTGCCAAGCTGCGCGAATGGATTCGCGCCGAGGCCGGGGCCGGGCGGTTGCTGCCGTGGGTGCCGGTGGCGTTCAGCACCGGGATTGCGCTCTATTTCACCGCCGATCGCGAGCCAGTTCTTGCCGTCGCCGTCATCACGGCCGTTGCGCTGTGCGCGGCGGCCTTTCTACTGCGGCGGCACAAATTCTTTGCCGCCGCGGTCATGGTCGCCGCCGTTGCCGCGGGCTTTGCGACCGCGACCTGGAGGACCGCGCGCCTCGCGCACACGGTACTGACAAGACCGCTTTATTCGGTGTCGCTGTCGGGCTTTGTCGAAACCCGCGACATCCGCGAGCGCACCGATCGCTTCGTGCTGCGGGTTGCGACCATGGAAAGCCCGCGCGCTCAGATCAGTCTGGAACGCGTGCGGCTGTCGGTGCGCAAGGGCACCGCGCCCGATGTCGGCAGTTTTGTCGAGTTGAAGGCGCGGTTGCAGCCGCCGCTCGCGCCGTTGCGGCCGGGCAGCTACAATTTTTCCCGCGACCTGTTCTTTCAGGGCATCGGCGCTTCCGGTTTCGCGATGGGCGCGATCAAGACCGTTGCCCCGCCTGCAAGCGGCGGGCTGGCGCTGCGCTACGCCGCGTTCATGCAGGACCTGCGCGATGCGATCGACGCGCGCATCCACGCCCGGCTTGACGGCGATGAGCGCGTCATCGCTACCGCGCTGCTGACCGGGCGCCGCGACGCGATCACCCAGCCCGTGAACGACGCGATGTTCATATCCGGCCTGGGCCACGTGCTGTCGATCTCGGGCTATCACATGGCGGTTGTCGCCGGCGTCGTATTCTTTGTCGTGCGCGCGCTGTTGGCGCTGATCCCGGGTTTGACGGTCAGCTTTCCGATCAAGAAATGGGCGGCGGCCGCGGCACTTTTCGCCGCGGCCTTTTACCTTTTGCTGTCGGGTTCGGACGTCGCGACCCAGCGCTCCTTCTTCATGACGGCCGTGGTCCTGATCGCTGTCATTGTCGACCGCCGCGCCATCACCTTCCGCACCCTGGCGGTCTCGGCGATGATCGTGCTGGCGATCGCGCCGGAAGCGCTGGTGCATCCGAGCTTCCAGATGTCGTTCGCAGCGACGCTCGGGCTGGTGGCGCTGGTGCAGATCGGCATGCCGCGCTTGTTTGCCAAGCCGGACAGTTCCGCGACCGCCAAAGTCGCCATGTGGGGCGGGCGGGAGATCATGACGCTGGTGCTTGCCTCGTTCGTTGCGGGGCTTGCGACCACGCCCTACGCCGCCTTCCATTTCCATCGCGTCACGCCCTATGGCGTGCTCGCCAATCTCGCGGCGATGCCGGTGGTGTCCGCTCTGGTCATGCCGGCCGGCCTGCTCGGGCTGTTGGCGATGCCGTTCGGCCTCGACGGCTTGTTCTGGTGGCTGATGGGGATCGGGATCGACTGGATGATCGCGGTGACGCGGTGGGTCGCCGACCTTCCCGGCGCGATCGGTCGGATGGCGGCGTTCGGCGTTGGACCGCTGATCGCGGCTTCCATCGGGATCGTGCTGATGGGGCTGCTCCGCACGCCGCTGCGCTGGTCGGGCGCGGCTGTCTTGGTGCTTGCGGTGGTGTGGGCGGTGATGGTGCCGCAACCGGATATCCTGATCTCCGGCGACGGACACAATGTCGCGGTCCGCGGCAAGGACGGACGCCTGCACCTGATGCACAGCGCCAAGGATGCGTTTTTGGTGAAGGAATGGCTCGCCGCCGACGCCGATCCAAGATTGCCCGGCGATCCCTCGCTCGCCGACGGCGTCTCCTGCGACGATGTTGGCTGCGTGGTGCAGATGGGAGGCGGTGGCCTTGTCGCCCATGCGCTGCGGCCTGACGCGCTGACGGACGATTGCGAGCGCGCGGCGCTGATCGTGACGTCGCGGCAGCCGCCGCCGGCCTGCGGCGCGGCGGTGATCGACCAGGACCGCTCGCGGCGGCAGGGCGCACTGGCGCTGCGGCGAAACCGTCAGGGCTTTGCGGTCGAAGCGGTGAGGCCGAAAGGCGTCGACCGGCCCTGGTCACCGGCGCTCTCCGGCGACGCGGCAGCCGATGCCAGCTTCATCTCGCGCCCCGCCGTCCCGCACTCGCAGGACGCCACGCCGTCGGAAGCCGATCTGCAATCCGAGGATTGAAGCGGAGCGAAGTCGCGTAAAAAAGCCCCGGCATGGGCCGGAGCTCTTTGACGATCCGAAGCGACTATCGACCGGCGGGCGCCGACCAACCGCTGTAGGGCCAGTACGGCTGTGCGGGCTGGGCGATCGCGTTATTGGCGTTGCGGAATTTCTCGGCCACTGGATGGGTCACCCTGTGGGCGCGATGACGTTCGCTGGCCGAAGCGATTTGAGCGGTCGATGCGGCGATCAAGGTCGCGGCCAACGCGGTGAGAATGGTCTTTTGCATGGTTGTCTCCTCTTACGGGACGTTGCCGGGGCGCTCGTGCCCCACGTCTTGCGTGGCGAGGGTCTATTGCCGGGAGGTGGCTTTGATAATCGACGCAAAGAGCAAAAGACCGTCAACTCAGAGTGTACGATCTACCCCTTGCGCACGCGGGTTCCGCATCAGCTCACGACTCGTCGTCGCCGTGGGTTGGCAATTCGAATGCGCCCAAATGAAATTCCTCCGCGGCATCGGCATCGAGCACGGCGGCCTTGTCGCCCGGCAGCTTGACAAGCGTGAATGCCGCGTCCGGATACAATTTCCAGACCGCCAGATCGTCTGCCGTCACGGTGAGCCAGCCGAACGTGAACATATACCGGCCCGGCTCCGTCACCTTGCCAGCCTTTTGCCATGTAATCTTGTTGACCACGGATCGCTTATAGCAGCGATCTGCCTGGCAGAACACGCCCGCGAAGGCGCCGCCGGCCGCAACCGGCGGGACCATTCACGACGGGCTCGGCTCAGTCGACGCGGAGCGACCTTATGACCACAGGCCGCGGCGCAGCCGTCGCCTGCGGGGGCGCGCTGACGGGCTGCGCCGTCACCGGCAACTGCAGCACCACGGCGCGCTGGCCTTCGCAAAGCTGCGTCACCAGCACGTAGTTTCCATCGGGAAATTCGACCGCGTCATGGTGGCGATCCGGAATATGCGGATCGACCTTGCCGAATTTTCCGACCCGCGAATTGATGGTTCGCGTCCAGATCCACCGGTTGTCGTATTTGACGTCATGGGTGAAGGCGAGTTCGGTTCCAGGCAGCATGCAAACGGCGACGCCAGGATCGCTCTCTGATGCGAAGCCGCGGGTCGAAGTGCCGCGGAACGTCGTGGTAACCAGCGTCTCGCCAACTTTGGCGGGCCGCGTTGCGACAGCGTGCAGACTATAGTCACACATCGGATTGCTCCTCGTTAGAGATAGCCAACCCGCGCCCCCACATCATTGATTGAGCACGATCTTTGTCGAAGAGACCGATAGCCACTTTGCGCTAACGCAGCCCTCCGGGTCCGGACCATGCTCAAAGGAGGCCAGGCCCCTATCAGCGTGGACAGTAGGCTGTGAGCCTTTGCCCGGTTATGGGCAATTCTGCGGCCCGCAGCGGCGAAGCCTGATCACAAATCCGTAGACGGCGTTTGGTTCCTCATCGAGGTGCAAGAAAAGCCCGCCCACGCGCAACAAACACCACCTCACCGCCGAAACGGGTCCGGCGGATCCTCGTGAAAGTCGACGCCAGCGCGCGACGGCGTGCGTGCTGGTGAGAAAGGTTGACGGCTTTCCTTCCGAGAATCGGAACGGAGGCAGTTTTTTGTTTTGAGCGTTTTCTTTACGCGAACCGGGGCCCACTTCGCTCGAAAACGCTCTAGTACTTCCGGTACAGTCCGATCAGCTTGCCCTGAATCTTGACCCGGTTTGGCGGCAGGATGCGGACTTCGTACGAGGTGTTGGCCGGTTCCAGCGCAATCGACGCGCCGCGGCGGCGGAATCGCTTTAGCGTTGCTTCTTCATCGTCGATCAGCGCCACCACGATGTCGCCAGTCTCAGCCGTATCGTTGCGCTGGATCAGCGCCAGGTCGCCGTCGAGGATACCGGCATCCACCATGGAGTCGCCGCGCACCTCGAGCGCATAATGTTCGCCCGAGCCGAGCATGTCCGGCGGCACACTGACGGTGTGGCTGCGGGTCTGCAGCGCCTCGATCGGCGTGCCTGCGGCGATCCGCCCCATCACCGGCACGGCAACCGGACGCTCGCCGTCGTCAGCCCCGCCGCTCGCGCTGCGTCCCTTGCCGAGATTGCCCTCGATGACACTGGGCGTGAAACCGCGCCGGCCACTGCTGCCGCCGCCGCCACCGGAAATCTCGGGCAGCTTGATGACCTCGATGGCGCGGGCGCGGTTGGGGAGGCGGCGAATGAAGCCGCGCTCTTCCAGCGCTGTAATGAGACGGTGGATGCCGGACTTCGAACGCAGATCCAGGGCATCCTTCATCTCGTCGAAGGAAGGCGGTACGCCGGCTTCCTTCAGCCGTTCATTGATGAAACGCAGAAGTTCGTATTGCTTGCGCGTGAGCATCTCGAGCAGTCCCCCGGTTTGCAGTGGCGTTCAATTCCGAGACCACGGGAGCAGTCACTCCCATACTACCCCTCGAAACAAATCATGAACGGACACTATATGTTCGATATGTGTTCCGCAACACCTTAATTTCCGGTGAATGCAATTTGTTGGCCCGTTCCGAAGCGCGTGGGCGTCTCATCCGGCTAGCGTGGAACGCGCGAGGCGCGCCGGCGCCGGCTACAGGTGCAAGATCCGGCACGTATCAGAAGTGCCTGTGTCGCAGCGGTATTTCGCAACCGCGCGCTCTCGGTCTGGCGTGGCGAACGACCGCGTCCGGCAAACTGCGGGACCAATGTTTCCGTGCGCGCATTCGCTTCCGCGTCGCCCGCGGCCAAGGTTTCGCGGGGCGTCATGACCGGCGCTTCGGTCGCGGCGATTGCGAATCGGCGGAAACCCAGATCCGGCGGCTTGGCCGCACTCAATGGACGGCGGCGTAGAGAATCTTGTCCTGGGTCGCGTTGGCCGCGTCGAATTCGGCGACGATTCGCCCGGTGCGGGCGACCAGGATGCGGTCCGAGACGGCGAGAATCTCGGGCAAGTAGGATGAGATCACCACGACCGCCTTGCCTTCGTCGGCCAGTCGGCGGATTTCCGCATGAATGTGCGGGATAGTCCCGACATCGACGCCCCGCGTGGGCTCGTCGAAGATCACGATCGAGGGCTCCTGGACCAGGGATTTGGCCAGCACGACCTTCTGCTGGTTGCCGCCCGAGAGCTCGACGATCCGCGCCTTGCGCTGCAACGCGTTGATCTTGAGGCGCTCGACCCAATAGTTCGCAAGCTTGGCACGTCGCGCCCGCGAGAGCAGGTAGCTGAAACCGCTCCGGGTCGCGAGCTTGCCGATATAGACATTGTCGTCGACGATCATGGTTTCGAAGAAGCCGTTGGCCTTGCGGTCCTCGGTGATGTAGGCGATGCCGTCGTCGATCGCCTGCCGCGGCACGCGATAGCGGATCGACTTGCCGCGCAGCCGGATCGTGCCGCCATTGATGAGGTTGCGCTTCAACGCGCCGAAGATGATCTTGGCGATCTCGGTGCGGCCGGAGCCGATCAGGCCGGCGATGCCGACTACCTCGCCGGCATAGACCGAGAACGACATGTTCTTCACCACCATGCCCATGGTGACGTTCTCGACGGTGAGCACCCTGTCGCGGCGATGGTTCGGCTTTTTGCCGCTGCGTCCGTAGACCGACTGCGCGATCTGGCGTCCGACCATGTGCTGCACCAGCGCGTCGCGGTTCAAGCTTTTCGCCGGCGCCGTGATCACCAGGCGTCCGTCGCGCAGGACCGTGATGCGGTCGGCGATCTGCAAGGATTCTTCCAGCGCATGCGAGATGTAAATGATCGCGACCCCGCGGGCGCGCAGGTCGCGCACCAGATGAAAGAAGTGGACGATCTCCTCCGGCGTCAGGCTGGCGGTCGGCTCGTCGAAGATGATGATGCGCGCCTTGTTGTAGATCGCGCGCGCGATCTCGACCATCTGCTTCTTGGCGGTGCCGAGCAGCGCCACCGGCGTTGCCGGGTCGACGTGGAAATTCAGGGATTGCAGCAGCTGCTGCGCCTGGATGTTCAACGTGCGGAAGCGCGTCAGGAGCTTCTCGTTGCCGAGCTCGATGTTCTGCGCCGCCGTCATCGTCGGCACCAGGCTGGTCTCCTGGTAGACCATGCAGATGCCGGCTGAGAGCGCATCGCGCGGCTGCTCGAAATCGACCAGCTTGCCGTCGACATGGATGTCGCCGGAGGTCAGCCGGATCGCGCCGGCGATCGCCTTGCAAAGCGTCGATTTGCCGGCGCCGTTTTCGCCAACGAGGGCATGGACCTCGCCCGCAAACAGGTCGAAGTCCACGCCCTCGATGGCGTGCACGCCACCATAGATCTTGCTGCCGCCCACGACCTGCAGCACGGCCTCGCGGCTTTTCGCTGCGGTTTCGCTTGTCGTTTTCGGCGCCGAGGCCAATTCGTCCATCTCAGATCTCCCGGCTCAAGAGCAGGCGGCCGGCGCCGCGCGCGGCGATCACGGTGCCTTGCGGCGTCGCGCAGGCGGCGGTGATGCCGTGGAACCGGCCGCCGGCGCGGCTATGGATGCTGGAGGTCGCCTCGCCATCGGCATCGAGATGCACGAGCAGGCCGTAGGAGCGCGGCGGCGCCCAGGGCTTCTGGATGCCGAGCGCCTTGACGGCGCCGATCTGCATCGGTTCGAGACAATCGCTGCCGCCGGCATAGGCCGGGGCGATCCAGTAGTCCGGCGGCATGGTCGCGATCATCTCCTGGCGAAAATCGTCTTCCTTCAGGACGAATTCGATCAGATGGGTGCGCCGCGCGAACAGCGCGAGATAGAAGCCGCCGCGCCCGTCGGCGTGGAGACGCGCGGGATAGCCGGGCAGGTTGCGCAGCACGATTTCCGCACTTGCCGGCCCATTGCCCGGCAGCGGCATGCGGCTGACGCGGTGGGCCCAGCTCTCGCTGAACCAGAGCTGGCCGGTATCGGGCGCAAGCGCCAACCCGTAGGGATAAGCGAGGTCGCTGAGCAGCGTGGTTGCGGACTTGAGCGCCGCGTCGCAGGCGATCAGCCGGCCGTTGTGGCGTTTCTCCATCAGGTCACGGCGCCACGCGTCAGGTGGCCTCGCCGTGCTTCCTTCCACGGCGAAGATGCGGCCGTCCGGCCCTGCGGCGACCGACAGAAGTCCGGCAAGCGCGCGGCCGTCGACGGCCTCGAGCCAGTGAGGTTCAGGTCTTGCCGGATCGATCGCGGCCAGCCCGCGCCCGGCAGACACAGACCAGCAGGCGCCCGTCGGGATGCAGCGCAAGACCGCCGGCATCGCCATCGAACTCCGCGACCAGCGTACGCGTCGCAAAGCCTGTCCCCGACAGCTTCAGGACGCGCTTTGCGGCGGACACGAACAGCGAGCCGTCGTGATCTGCAACAACGTCGTCGAGGCCGGGCAAGGGATCGCCGATCGGCGTGCAGTCATCGAGGCGGTCGTTGGGGCTGAGCGCGCCATCCAGCGGGGGAATCGCGTTCTGCTCGCTGTCGCGATCGATGACATTGCGGATGTCGCGCAAGAGATGGTCGAACATTCCCACGGCTCTACCCGCCCAATCTGCTCTTGGCGCCCCAATAGGCGTCATACCCGGTCCAGCTCTCGTCGACGGCATCGAGCTTGATCCGCCCGATGCGATTGTTCTCGAGCCCGCCCAGATAGAGATAGCCCTTGTGCTCGCGCATCGAGGTCAGCGTGGAATGCGAAATGCCGGTCGGGTCCCACCAGGATTCCAGCGCCTCGCCGCTGCTCGTTGAACTTGAGCACGCAGCCATGATTGAGCGCCGGCGCCAGCCACTCGTCGGTCGGCACCTGCTTGACCATGCGCAGCCGGAAGCCGGGTTTTCGCGCGGCGAGGTCGAAGGTCGGCGTGCGGATGCCGACCAGCGCCAGCCAGTAATTGCCGTCGGAGGCGCGGTTGATGTTGTCGGGATTGCCCGGCAGCTGGTCGATCAGGACCTCGGTCCGGCCTTGCTTTTCGCCGGCGAGCCAATAACGGAAGACCTTGCACAGCGAGGTAGAGGCGATCAGCAGCGACTTTCCGTCATGCGAGACGCAGACGCCGTTCGGGAAATAGAAGTGATTGATGATGGTGCGCGTGGTCTTGGTCGCGGGATCGTAGCAGACCATGCGGCCGTTCGGACGCGCCTCGAGGATGTCGAGCGTGTTGGTCGTCATCTCGTAGCGCGTGGTGCAGTCGCTGAAATAGATCTTGCCGTCGGGCGCGATATCGAGATCGTCGGCCATGCGCAGCCGGGAATTGTCGTTGAGCTTGTACCAGGTGCGGTTGGTCTCGTCGGTGACCTTGAACACCTCGCCATCCGGCCTGACGCCATAGACGCCCATGCCCGCGACCGCGACGATCAGGTTCTCGTCCCGGTCGAACTGCATGCCGAGCGGCCGGCCGCCGATATGCGCGAAGACCTCGCGCTGGTCGAAGTTCGGACCCGAGAAGCGGATGATGTTGCCGTCGCGGGTCGAGCCGTAGACGCGGTCGTGGCGATCGAGGATGACATCCTCCGGCCCCTCGACCTGGTTGAGGCCGATGGCCTCTGCGTTGATCAGGCGGTCATTCTGCGCGTAGGGCGAGGCGGAGCCGGGCTGCACCGAAGGCGCCGGCGAGAACGCAACGAAGGCCGGATTGACGTAGATCTTCTGGATCGCCTTGCCGCGGTTCTTCGACCATTTGACGTCGATGCCGACGGCGAGCAGCAGAATGATGCCGATCACGGCGGAGGTCACGTAGCCGGGGATTCCCATCCGCACCAGGCCGTTGATCAAGAGGAAGATGATCAAGCGCGCCGATCATGGCGCGCCACACCGTGCCCTTGCCGCCGGCGAGCGATACGCCGCCGAGCACGACCGCGGTCAGCGCCTGGAATTCCCAGCCCACGCCGGTCGTCGAATCCGTGCTCGATTGCCGCGCCGCGTAGAAGATGCCGCTGGCCGCGCACAGCGTGCCCGACAGAACATAGGTGAAGAACAGGATCAGCCGGACCCGGATGCCGGCGTGCCGCGCCGCCTTGCGATTGGCGCCGATCGCGGTGAGATGCCAGCCATAGCGCGAGCGCGACAGGAAGATGTGGCAGATCAGGAGAATGACGAACAAGGTCGCGGCATTGATGGGAATCCCGAGCACGCTGCCGACGCCGAGGAAATCCCAGGCATCGCTGTCGACTGAATTGGTCGCAAACACCTGGGCGTAGCTGGTGTTGAGCAGATTGACCGAGGCGCGCAGGATGATCAGCGTCACCAGCGTGGTCAGGAACGGCCGGGTCTTCAGGAAGCCGATCAGGAAACCATTGATGCTGCCGAGCGCGGCGCCGACGCCAAGCGTGGCCGCGATCACGAGGGAGACCGGCAGCTCCGCTACGTACAGGAAATAAAGCGCCGAGAAATTGCAGAACGCAAAGATCGCTCCGACGCTCAAGTCGATGCCGCCGCTGATGAGGCAGAATCCCATCGCCAGCGCCACGAAGCCGAACTCCGCGAACAGGCGCAGCAGCGACACCGTGTTCTGCACCGTGGCGTAGTCGGGGATGGTCAGCGCGAAATAGAGCCAGAGCCCGACCATCACGGTGAAGGGGATGACCGGCTCGAACCACTGCTTCAGCAACAATTCCGACAGCAGCAGGCGCGGCGAGAAGCGCCTGACCGAAGCGGAAACCTGTATCCATCGTCATCGACATCCAAGAAACCTTCGAGAGCCTATTGTTCCAAAGGGCATTCATTGCCCGATCGTGCGCTAGACCTACTGCGTCGCTAAACCCTCATGGTGAGGAGGCGCGCTTGCGCCGTCTCGAACCATGAGGGCCCGCTGGTGGCCTCGTCCTTCGAGACGCTTGCTTGCGCAAGCTCCTCAGGATGAGGGGATAAAGTCGCTTATGACGCAGTAAGACTAAGCGAAAGTTGCCGGCCCGCGAGGCCGCGGGCCGGGACTTGGGTGACGTGCAGCTACTTCTTGGGCAGCGCGAAGCAGTTGGCGCCGTTGGCGTTGGCTTTGTCGAGCCAGACCGGGCGGGTGTAATATTCGAGATGCCTGGTCCCGGGCTTGTCGCCGGACTCCAGCAGCGTTTCGGCGGCGAACATCAGGTCGTGGCCCTGCTCGGTCGCCTTGTAGCTCAGGAACTTGTAGAAGTTGCCCTGGTTGACCTGGTCGCAATCGAGCTGCGAACCTTCGCCCGAGGCGTAGACCTTGACGTCGTCGATCTTGCCGGCGTTGCGGATCGCCTGCGCGGCGCCGGATTCCATGATGCCCCAGAAGCCGACGCTGGCGCAAAGGTCCGGGTGCTGCTGGATCACGGTCGCGGTGGTGTTGAGCGCGGTGTTGGCATCCCAGTTCGCCGCCTGGTTGGAAACCACCTTGATCGCCGGATCCTTGTTGAACACCTCCATGATGCCGCCGACCTGATCGACGCTGGCGGCGGCGGTGAGTTCACCCTGGACGATCTGCACCTTGCCGGATTTGCCCGAGCCGGTGCCGCATTGCTTGACGACGTCGGTTGCGAGCATCTTGCCGATCTCGTGCCAGTCGGCGCCGACGAAGGCGCCGGACTTGTAGTTCGACGACATGTTGATCTGGATGACGTGGGTGCCCTGGCTTTCCGCCCGCTTCAGATCCTTCATCAACAGCGTGACGCTGGGATTCTGCACGATCAGCACGTCGGGCTTTTGGTCGACCAGCGCGGTCAGAGCCTGCTGCATCGCCGACGGGTTGTTATTGGGGTCCCGCACCACGTATTTCATGCCGCGCCATTCGGCCTCTTCCTGCACCACGCGGCCCCATTCGTCGGACAAGGGCACGCCGAGCGCGATCGGCAGGTAGGCGATGGTCTTGCCCTGCAAGGACTTGTCGTAGTCGGTGCGCAGTTCGCGCGCGGTCTTGGTGCCGCCTTCTTCCTGGGCCGCGGCCAATAGCGGCAGCGCGGCCAGCGCAACGCCCGCCACCACGGCCGTCCACGTGTTCGATACCAATTTCATGAGCTCCTCCCGGTTTTATTGACGTGAATTTTTTGATGGTTCTTCGATCACTCGCTTTATCCTTGTCAGTCTCCTTGGCGCGCGGTCTCCTCGTCGCGCGGGTGCAGCCAGTTATCGAGCACGATGGCCGCCAACAGCACGATCCCCTTGATGATGTTCTGCACCTCGCTGTTGACGTCCATGATCGTGAACGCGTTGAGCAGGGTGCCGATCAGAACGCAGCCGACCACGACGCTGAACACCCCGCCGCGGCCGCCGATCAGGCTGATGCCGCCGATCACCACGACCAGCACCACGTCGAAGATCATGGTGCCTTGGGTGATCGCCATCTGCATGCTGCCGGTGGTGCCGATCCAGACCAGGCCGGCGATCCAGGCAAGCAGCGCCACCAGCACATGCTCGAGCACGATCAGCGGCCGGATCGGGACGCCCGCCAGCCTTGCGGCTTCCGGATTGTCGCCCTGCGCGTAGATGAAGCGACCGATCGACGTCCGCGACAGGAACAGGTGCATGACGATGGCGCAGCCGGCGAACACGAAGATCGGCACCGGCACGCCGAACAGGTGGCCGGCACCGAGGAACAGCAGGCGAGGAGCGTCCTTCGGGGCATAGACGACCCAGGCGGGAGCGAACCAGAACGCCAGCCCGTAGATCACGAAGCCCGCGGCCAGCGTGACGAACAGGGCAGGGGCTTCGACGAAGGCCACCATGACGCCGTTCATGACGCCGATCATGAGCGCGAGAGCGAGCGCGACGAGGCAGGCCCATCCCGCCGGCATGCCCTTCTGAATCTCGATCAGCCCGATCGACCACGAGCCCGCCATGATCGCCACCTCGGAAAGATCGATGCCGCGGCTGATCACGATCAGCCCCATGCCGAGGCCGAGAATGCCGAGGATCGAAATGCTGCGCAGCAGGTTGAGCAGGTTGTTCACGGTTGCGAAGCCGTTCAGCGTCAGGCCGAAGGCGATCAACAGCGCGATCGTGATCAAGAGGACGATCTGCTCCTGGTTGGGTTTGGCCAGGCTCAAGCGGAAGCGGGGGCTGCCAGCCGGCGCCAGCGGAGAATCAACGGCCATGACGCGCCCCCACGACGAGTTGCGGCGCATCCGGATTGATCAACGAGGCTGCGCTCGAGCGCATCGCGTCCCTCCCGATATTTTTTTATCTGTTGCTCAACTTTCTACGGGATCGGGCCTGACGTCAAACAGCAAATGAGGTCGCTGATCCCGTCACACGGAACTGATCGGTTGTTGCACGCGATACGGCGCGGCCGCGCGCTGACGCCGATTGCCGGCGAACCGAAGGATTCCGCTTACGCATGACGCTCGCAGTGGCGTTTGAAACTAAGTTTCAAACCGGCGCTACGAGCGGCGAACGCGCTTTGGCCTATTCCTACTGCGTCATCAAATCCTCATGGTGAGGAGGCGCCCTTGCGCCGTCTCGAACCATGAGGCCCCACTGTACGTCCGGGCCTCGTCCTTCGAGACGCTTGCTCGCGCAAGCTCCTCAGGATGAGGGGAAAAAGCCGGTTATGACGCAGTAGTACTATTCGGGCAGCCGCAAAATCTCGCAAGGCGAGCCGGCTTTTGCCGCGGGCGCAAACGGCGCGCGGATGACAAGCGCCCGCGCGGCCGACAAATTCCCCAGCAGGGAACTATCCTGATGATCGACCGGCGTCGCGATCAGGGTCCCATCCGCGCGCACCTCGATGCCAGCGCGGAGATAGTCCTCGCGCACGTCGTTGGCGCCGACATCGCGCCCGAGCAACGCGCGCTCGCGCGCGTGCTGGATGGCCTTGCGGCCCAACAGCGCGCGAATCAGCGGCACCACGAACAGCAGCATGCAGACATAGGACGACACCGGATTGCCGGGCACGCCGATCACGCGCATCGCGCCGAGCCGCCCGTGCATCATCGGCTTGCCCGGCCGCATCGCGATCTTCCAGAACGCGATTGTGACGCCCTCGGCCTGCAGCGACTGCTGGACCAGGTCATGGTCGCCGACCGAGGCGCCGCCGGTGGTCACCAGGATGTCGGCGCCGAGGTCGCGGGCGCGGCGGATCCCGGCGGTGGTCGATTCCAGGGTATCAGTGGCAATCCCGAGATCGGCGGTGTCGGCGCCCTCGGCGCGCGCCAGCGCCGTGAGCGCATAGCCGTTGGAATAGACGATCTGGCCGGGGCCGGGGGTTTTGCCGGGCATCACCAATTCGTCGCCGGTTGCGAGCAGCGCGACTTTCGGCCGGCGCCGCACCGGCAGTTCCGGATAATTCATGCTGGCGGCGAGCGAGAGGTCGCGGTCGGTGAGGCGGCTTCCTGCCTTGAGCAGCACGTCGCCCTTGCGGAAATCGACGCCGGCGGGGCGGATATGACGGCCCGCGACCGCGGCTTCGGTGATGCTGACGTGGCTGCCGTCAACGACGGTGTCCTCCTGGATCACGACCGCATCGGCTCCATCGGGGATGACGCCGCCGGTGAAGATGCGGGCGGCTTCGCCGGCTGCGAGCGCGCGGTCGAACGGCCGGCCGGCCGCGACCTCGCCGATCACCTTTAGCCGCGCATGGACATGGGCGGCGTCGGCCGCGCGCACCGCGTAGCCGTCCATCGCCGACATCGCCTGCGGCGGCTGGGTGCGCAGCGCCGCGACATCGCGCGCCAGCACCCGGTGATACGCCGCGTCCAGCGCAACCATCTCTTCGGGAAGCGGTTCGGCCCCGGCAAGGATCGCGGCAAGGGCGTCGGCAACCGGCATCAGGGCCACGGGCAACACTCCAGGATCGATCCGCCGGGTTTGGCGAAGCGGATCGTGGCTCGCCTTCTAGCGGAGAGAACGCGCGGAGAAAAGCCGATAGCGACCATGTGATCCCGCTGATAATGTCTCGGCAGGGCATGTAACGGTTCAACCACTCGATGTCGTTAACGGTGCAATCATAGACAAAGGGAATTTCCCAGATGAAATCAGGTAGCGACGATAAAGCGGATGTGCAGGAAAGGCACCTGTTCGTCATGCTTGCAAAGATCAACGACGACATGATGGCGATCCGGAACAACTTGGCGTCAAATCCCGCAGTAGTTGCAGCAACAAGAGATTGTGACATCAGACGCTATCAACGCTCAATGATAGACGAAGAAGTCCACTGCTTTGAAGCATCCGTGGAAGCCAAGACCCATACGGGAGAGATATTCTGTTGGTCGCTGGACATTACTTTGATGTCGCACGGTTGGAAGTTTCAGAGGAACGTCGGGAAGTTTCAGAGTAACGTTGGGAGGCAAACAAGCGATGGAGAGCAGCAAGAAAATGGATTTGAAGAGTTTACATTCGCGGATTTTGATAGCTTAGCTAGTAATTGTGCGACCTTGATGATCGAATTTGCCGCGTCAGCAAAGAATTTTGAATTACGGAGATAATTACCAATTACGGTGACCAGCAATTACGGTGACAGTGCACTTAATTGACTTGCTGCATCTTCACAGGCATGATGCCGCATGGCCCGTCTCGCCCGTGTCGTCATCCCCGGTCATCCGCACCATGTCACCCAGCGCGGCAATGGCCGCGCACGTACCTTCTTTGGCGACGCCGACTATGCGCTTGACCTCGCCTGCTCGCCGAGAATTGCCGCGCCCGATAGCCGAAATGTGGCCGGGCCGTTGCCGAACCTGACGTGACATGTGCCGTCGATCCCGATGGGCGCACCGGGCGCTGCCGCGGGTGCATAGTATGCCGGCGCTGATCCAGGCGCAGCGCATACGCAGCGGTCATTGCTGGCAAGGCCGGTTCGGCGCGGTCGGATGGACGAGGCGCATCTCGGGCTTACGCTATGTGTGTCAACGTGCAGGCGAGGCTGGTGCAACGGGCGCAGGCTGGCGGTGGTCGAGCACATCAGCGCATTTGCGCGGCAAGGACGATGGACTCACCGCGCTGGCGCCGATCAAGGACCGCTTCCCCGCTTCGCCGATCTGCTTGCCAGCGAGCCTGAGGCGGACCTGTTCGATCGCCTGCGCGCCGCCGAGAGCATCGGCCGGCCGCTCGGCGATGATCGCTTTCTCGCCCGCATCGAGCGACGAACCGGGCGCGTCCTGAAGCCGGGCAAGCGTGGGCCGAAGCCGCAGGGAGCGGAAGGCCGTTGACACGCACGATCGCCGAGCCGTGCGCTTCTGGATTAAGTGCACTGTCACCTTAATTCCGGAAAGTTCGCCGGACACGTGGTCGGCGTTGTGATCGGGGAGATAATTACTGGTTCTCAAGATGTGCCTTTGGGTGTTGCAGTCGGCATAGTCGGAGGGATCGTCGGAGACTGGTTGACAGGCCCCGATGCGCCATAGAATTACAGTGACAGTGCACTTAATTGATAGTGTTGATCCCGCGCCGACGTGGTCGGCGGCGAAAACGGCGGATCGCGATCCGCCCCGGGTGATTTGCCCGACGGGCAAATCGCGCATACGCGCCATGCGTAAATTGCCCGTCGTGCCATTGTGCCGCAGGCCGTCGGTATTGCTCGAAACCCCAAATCAGAAGCATCCTCGGCGTTGTCCCGCCTCGGCAAGAGGGGCGGACGCGTCGTCACGAACGCGGGGCGGAGAACGCGGGGCGGAATTACGGTGACAGTGCACTTAATTGATAGTGTTGATCCCGCGCCGACGTGGTCGGCGGCGAAAACTGCGGATCGCGATCCGCCCCGGGTGATTTGCCCGACGGGCAAATCAGTTCAATTCTTCTCGATGCCGCTTCGTTGGTCGGGTCGCTGGCTTCAAGAAATCGCGTGCGCCTAAAATCTAATTTCCTGAACCGATTCAAAGCGATTCTAGTTGTCCAGATGTACCGCGAAAAATATTTTTCTTTCTGAAAATCGGAAATTGTGCTCTCTTCCCGCTGTCCCACCCCTCAGAGGGGCGGCTCGAGAACGTCACGGACGCGGGGTGGGATGCGGTGGACGCTTTGGCGACGCAAGACGGGCGGCGCTCGAAGCGGACGGCGAAGTCGTGTGGTCCTGGCGCCCCGACGCTGGCGCTAAGTTGGCGATGATGCTTCGCATCATTGCCGGTGACGGGGGCAAAAGAGCCCGGTCCCCGGGGAGATCACGTATAAGCTGTTAAAACCATTGCGTGGGGAATGCCGGATGTATCCGGTGCCTCCGCTGTGAATACTCGTGTGCATACTGCAACTACAAAGCGCACACGAGGCTGCGGGTGCATTGGGCACCCGGCATTCCCCGCGCCCTCTTTCTTCGAGGGTGGTTCGGACAACAACTCGGGCGCGCTCCGCGCCGCGGGAACGTGGCAGTTACATTCCCAGCTCGTCATGCCCCGCTTTCCACGTGGGCATCCAGTAAACCGTGACGTCTCGTGCAAGCACTGCCGTCTCTGGAATACTGGATCGCCCGGTTAAGCCTGGCGGCGACGTCTGCGCAGGCTGTTCGAAAATCGAACAGATACCCGCGCGGATGCCCGCAGCAATCGACTTCGCTCGGCTTGCCTAGGACCTCGCCCTAGATTCCAAGCGCTGCAAGCGCGTCGGCGATATCGTCGGACGATCGGACGTGAACGGCCTTGAGGCCATAGGCCCGGGCGCCCTCGATATTCTCGGCGAGATCGTCGAAGAACACGATGCGCGAGCGGGCACGCCGATCGCGGCTACGACATGGTCATAGGCCGCCGCGTCCGGTTTCCGAAGCCCGATCGTGGAGGACAGGTACAGTTCGCGGAAATGGCCGAGCAGGCCGGCATAGGTCTTCGAGAAATATTCGACATGCGCCCGGTTGGTGTTGGAGAAGGCGTAGAGCGGCATCTTCTCGGCCGCGCGCCGCAACAGGCGGGCGATGTCGGGCATTTCGCCGGCGAAGATCGCGTTCCAGCCTTCCAGGAATTGCTCGTCCGTCAGCTGAACGCCGAGGGCGGTGCGCAGGCTGTCGAAGTAGTCGGCATCGCTGATCTTGCCGGCCTCGTGATGCCGGTAGGTCTCGCCGCGGACAAAGCGCGCGGCGATGTCGGACGGCGTGCGGCCGGCATGGGCGGCCCAGCACTCAACCGCCTTGTCGAAATCGATATCGAGCACGACGCGGCCGATATCGAACAGCAGCGCGTCGGCGTCACCCGGGGAGAGCGAGATTGATGTCATGTCAGATCAAAGTCCCTGGCGGCGCTTGCGTTCGGCTTGCAGCGAAGCGCCGACAAATCCGATGTCCCCGAGGCCGCGCGAAAGCTCGTGGGAGTAGAGCAGAAGCGTCAACGTCAGTGCCAAGCCTGCGGCAATTGCGGTGGTCAATACCGCATTCGAGCAGGCCGCAGCAATGAAGCCGTCGAGCGGGATCGGCCCGAGCGAGCGATGCGAGGCGCAGGCCGGCGACAACAACGATGCGGACAGGGCTGATCCAAACAGGACGATAGCGGCATTGGCGATGCGCGAGCGCGATGACAATGACGGCGAGTCCCTTCTTCAGCGACAGCACGATATCGACCATCTTGACGACGAGAAGCCATATGACGATGAAGGCTGCCGCCGGCAGCCAGGCTTCCGAACCGGCAGCCGCCGCCGGCGCGTTGCTCCACAGCAGCAGTCCGCATGCGCACGCCAGCGCAAAAATATTGGTCTTGACGAATTCGGGAAACTTGCTGCGCAGCACGTGCGCATTGATCTTCTCGACGAGGTCGAGGATCGCGCAGGCGATCAGGCCGGCCGCGAAGCCGCCGAGATGGACGCCCCAGTCGATCCGCGAATTGCTGAGCGCGAACGCGATGTTCAATCCGATATTGATCGCGAAGAAATTGGCCTGAAGATCGCTCCTGCCGAGTATCCACAGGCACAGCAGGGCGCCCAGAATGCCCGACGTCGCGCCGGATGCGCCGACCGTCAGATAGGGGGTCGAGTGGATGGCGTTGCCGATAACGGCGCCGAAAACCAGTGCGCTGGCGTAGATGATGAGAAAGTAGAGCGAGCCGACGCGCTTCTCGAGATGACCGCCCCACAGCGCCAGACAAAGCATGTTGGTCGTAAGATGAACGAGGTTGATGTGCAGGAAGCCGTACGCGAGCAAGCCGCCAGTATTCGTGCCGCTGCAGCGCCGACGAGTACATCGCGCCGTAGTGATACAGCAGTGCGGACGGCGCCGCCGCTGTGCCGGATTGGCTGAAGCAGATGCCGGCGATGACGATATTGGCGGTGAGTAGCAGATATACCGCGGTATGCGGAACTTCGAAGAAATCGCGGCCGGCTCGATAGGTCGTCATGCGCAACAGTCTCGGGCAGGGCTGGCCGAATGTTTCGTGAAGTCGTGATCTGGCAGGCGCCCTCAATACCGGTACGGCTCGATATCCAGCAGCGGAAATGCGCTGAACACGCTCGGCATGTTGGTCGGCGTCGCCGGATGCAGCATGGACTTGCCCAGTTCTGCGAACGAGGTGACGCCGAGCAGCCCCAGCGTCCGGATCACTTCGTCCTCGAGAAGTTCGAGCATCCGTCCGACGCCGGTCTCGCCGGCCGCCGCCAGCGCCCAGCACTGCATGCGCCCGATCCCGACGATATCGGCGCCGGAGGCGATCGCCTTCACCACGTCCGAGCCGCGGCAGAACCCGCCATCGACCATGATCTTGGCGCGGCCCTTCACGGCATCGACGATCTCAGGCAGCACGTGCATGGCGCCGCGGCCGTGGTCGAGCTGGCGTCCGCCGTGGTTGGACACATAGATCCACTCCACGCCATGATCGAGCGCGATCAAGGCGTCCTCGGCGGTGGCAATGCCCTTGAGGATCAGCGGAATCCTGAACTTGTCCTTGATCAGCTTCACCGTGCGCCACTCCAGCCCCTTCTGGTAGTCGCCGCCGCTCGAGCGAGCCCGGCTCTCGCGGACATAGCGCTTGGCGATATCGCGTTCGCGGCGGCTGTAATGGGCGGTGTCGACCGTCAGGCAGAACGCGGCATAGCGGTTGGCCACGGCGCGGCTGACGAAGTCCTCGACAAAGGCGTCGTCGCCGCGGACATAGAGCTGAAAGATGCGCAACGCGTCGGGCGCGGCTTCGGCGACCTTCTCGAGCCCGGGCTCCGACACCGAGCTCAGCATGTGCGCCGCGCCGAATTTGCCGGTGGCGCGCACCACCGACGCCGCGCCATGGGGATCGAAGATCTCGAGCGCGCCGACCGGCGCCAGCATCACCGGCAGCCGCAGCTTGCGGCCGAACCGCTCGACCGAGGCATCGACGTTCCTGACATTGCGCAGCACGCGCGGCCGGAAGGCGATCTCGTCGAGCGCCATGCGGTTGCGCCGCATCGTGGTTTCGGTCTCGGCGGCGCCCACGACATAATCCCAGGCGTTCTGGTTGAGGTTGGCGCGCGCCTTGCGGACGAGTTCGTGAAGGTTCTGAAACGGCTCGTTGCTCGCGCCGAGTTCCACGTTCCGTGCCGGGCGGACCGGGGTCGCCTCGTTCATGATCTGCTCCCAATGAATGCGTTATCGCTCGCCTTGTCCTTTCGCCTAACCCGTCCCGCGCTTCCGCGCCATCCCGAAAATTGCTATGGCTGGTATCAGCGGGAGCAAAGCAAAAAGCCCCGCCTTCAACCAAAGGGGGAGCAAACCATGAAGGGACGGGTGGTCTTGGCGGCGCTCGGTCTGAGCCTGTTCGGCGCCAGCGCGGCCGTCGCGGAAGAAATGACCTTAACCAGCACCGACATCAAGGACGGCGCCAACATCGCCAACGAGCAGGTGTTCAAGGGATTTGGCTGCACTGGCGGAAACATCTCTCCTGCGTTGAGCTGGAGCGGAGCGCCGAGCGGGACCAAGAGCTTTGCCGTCAGCGTCTATGATCCGGACGCGCCGACCGGGAGCGGCTGGTGGCATTGGGTCGTGTTCAATCTCCCCGCCGGCACGACGTCATTGCCGAAGGGCGCCGGCGATGTGAAGAAGAAACTGATGCCCAAAGGTGCGATCCAGAGCCGGACCGATTTCGGTACCGACGGCTATGGCGGCCCGTGCCCGCCGGCGGGCGACAAGCCGCATCACTACCAGTTCACGGTTTTTGCCGTCGATGTCGACAAGTTGCCGGATGCCAAGAATGACGCGGCGTCGGCGGCGCTGGTCGGATTCGATCTGAAATTCCATACGCTGGGGAAGGCGACATTGACCGGCCTGTACGGTCGCTGAGCGTTGGTCGCGCGGGGGCGGGCGCAGGTCCGCCACCGATGCCTGAACAACCATGTCCGACGCCGAACGAGGAAATCGCAATGTCCGGGAAACTGCTGTTTACGCCGATTTCGATCCGGGGCGTCGAATTGCGCAACCGGATCGTGGTGCCGCCAATGCACCAATATTCGGCGGTGAAGGGGTTCCCGACCGATTGGCACCTGATGAACGCCGGCAAGTTCGCGGCCGGCGGCGCGGGCCTCGTTGTGGTCGAATCGACCAAGGTCGAGCGGCGCGGCTGCGGCACGGTCGGCGATCTCGGCATCTGGGATGACGCCTTCGTCGAGCCCTTGAAGCGGTTGGTGAATTTCATCAAGGGGCAGGGCGCGGTCGCGGGCATCCAGCTCGGCCATTCCGGCCGCAAGGCACGCGCAAATCGCCCCTGGGAAGGCGACGGCCCGCTGGCGCGGACGGCTGAGGTCGACGATTGGGAGGCGTGGGCGCCGGTGGCCCCGAGCGCGATTGCCCACAGCGAGAAATGGCCGGTGCCGAAGGCGCTGGAACGCCGCGAAGTCAAGGACTTGGTCCAGGCCTGGGGCAACGCCGCCCGCCGCGCCCATGAGGCAGGCTTCGACATGCTGGAGCTGCACGGCGCCCACGGCTATCTCGTACACCAATTCCTGTCCGAACGGTCCAACCAGCGCGCGGACGAATATGGCGGCTCCGAATCGAACCGGATGCGCTTCATTATCGAGATTGCGGAGGCCGCGCGCGCGCATTGGCCGAACAACAAGCCATTGTTCGTCCGCCTGTCGGTAGAGGACAATGCCGGTTGGGGACCGGAACAAAGCGCGCGGCTGGCCAAAATCCTCAAAACCCGCGGGGTCGACGTGATCGACTGTTCCTCCGGGGGCATCACCGATTTCGCGCCGATTCTGGGCAAGGAGATTAAATTTAACTACCAGGTGCCGCTGTCGGAATATATCCGCCGCCACGCCGTTATCATGACCATGGCGGTCGGACTGATCATCCACGGCGACCAGGCGGAACAGATCTTGAGGGATGGGCACGCCGATTTGATCGCAGTCGGACGAGAAATCCTCAATAATCCGAACTGGCCGATGGATGCGGCCCTGAAATTGGGAGTAGAAGGTCCGTTTCGTAACGTCCCGCCGCAGTTCGGTTATTGGCTCGGGACCCGCGCCAAACGCGGTTTTGGCACAAAACCGTCAACTTGGCAGGCTGGCCTGGAAGTCGGCCTTGAAGAAACCAGAAAGGTATTGTGAGAATCTATTTCAATCATACCTTGGTCACGGACAAGCTTAGGAAGGCGGCGGATTCATGCGGAAGAATTTCCTATTTTTACTGGGCTCCGTGACTGGCGTCTGCCTGACGCTGCTCGTGACCGGGCCTCAGGGCGGGCAACTGATCGCCAAGGCCAAGGCGGGGGCGGATACCTATTCGCAGCTCAATCTTTTCGGCGAGGTGTTCGAGCGGGTCCGCTCCGACTATGTCGAGAAACCCAACGACCCCCAGCTGATCGAGGGCGCGATCACCGGCATGGTGACTTCGCTCGATCCGCATTCGCGCTACATGAACGACAAAGCCTGGCATGAGATGCAGGAGACGACCTCCGGGGAGTTCGGCGGGCTCGGCATCGAAGTCACGATGGAAGACGGCCTGGTCAAGGTCGTGGCGCCCATCGACGACACCCCGGCGGCGAAAGCCGGCATCCTGTCCGGCGATTTGATCGCCCAGATCGACGGCGAGGCGGTTCAGGGCCTCACCCTAGAGCAGGCCGTCAACAAGATGAAGGGCGCGGTCGACACCAAGACCAAGCTGACGATCATCCGCAAGGGCAAGGACAGCCCGTTTGACGTCTCGCTGACGCGCGAGATCATCCGTGTCCGCCCGGTTCGCTTCCACGCCGAGGGTGGCGACATCGGTTACATCCGGATCACCTCGTTCAACGAGCAGACCACCGAGGGGCTGCACAAGGCGATCGCCGAGATCAGCAAGGAGATTCCGCAGGATAAGCTCGCGGGCTACGTCGTCGACCTGCGCAACAATCCGGGTGGATTGCTCGACCAGGCGGTCTCGGTGTCGAGCACGTTCTTGGCCCGGGGCGAGGTGGTCTCGACGCGGGGCCGCAATCCCGAGGAGACCCAGCGCTTTACCGCGCGGGGTGGCGACCTCACCAAGGGCAAGCCGCTGGTCGTGTTGATCAACGGCGGATCGGCGTCCGCTTCCGAGATCGTCGCCGGCGCGCTGCACGACCACAAGCGCGCGACCCTGATCGGGACACGCTCGTTCGGCAAGGGCTCGGTGCAGACCATCATCCCGCTCGGCGCCGGCAATGGCGCGCTGGCGCTCACCACGGCGCGTTACTTCACGCCGTCGGGGCGATCGATCCAGGCGCAGGGCATCACGCCCGACATCGAGGTGTTGCAGAGCGTGCCGGATGAGCTGAAGGGCCGCGCCGATATCAAGGGCGAGGCCTCGATGCGCGGCCATCTCTCCGCGGAAGGCGCCGAGCAAACCGGCTCGCAGTCATACGTGCCGCCGGACGAGAAAGACGACAAGGCGTTGGGCGCCGCCTACAACCTGTTGCGTGGCATCACCGTGAATGCGGATGTCCACCCAGCTCCGAAGACGACGACCGTACCGAACTAAGCCGGCGGATCATCAAGCGTAAATCGGGGCGGCCATAGGGCCGCCCCGATGCGTTAGCTGGAGCGTGATCCGGAAAAAACCTGTCCCGCACCTGGATGGCGGATTGGGCAAATAGTTCCCAAGCGATGGCCCCGAATGGGACGGCATCGTGCTTCAGCTCATTCCCTTGATGGATCGCTCCGTTTACGCGGTCCTGGCCGCCGGCAAGCGTCTGCGTGGCGGGTCGGCCGGACGCATGCGGTGGGAGGAAAGCAGTTCCTTGATCTGGGCGGCAGGCTTGGCGGCGCTGAACAGATAGCCTTGCATTTCCGAGCAGCCGAGGGCGCGCAGCAGTTGCCGCTGCGCCTCGGTCTCGACGCCTTCCGCCGTCGTCGTCATGTGGCGCGCGGCCGCGATATTCACCACCGCCTGCACGATGCTGGATGATCCATCCGGTTCGGCAATGTCGTTGACGAAACAGCGGTCGATCTTGATCTTGTCGAACGGAAAGCGCTGCAGATAGCTCAGCGACGAATAGCCGGTGCCGAAATCGTCGAGGGCGATGCGCACGCCGATGGCGCGAAGCTGATGCAGGATGGCAAGCGCCGCCTCGTCGTCGCGGATCAGGACCGCTTCGGTGATTTCCAGTTCCAGCCGACCGGCCGCAAGGCCAGATGCGGCGAGGGCGGCTGCGATTTTCAGTGCCAGCGTGCCGCTCTTGAACTGGACCGGCGAAACGTTGACCGCAAGCTTGATGTCGTCCGGCCAGGTTGCGGCATCCGCGCAAGCCCTGTTCAGGACCCACTCGCCGAGCTGGTTGATGAGGCCGGTATCTTCCGCGATCGGAATGAACTCGGCCGGCGAAATCGCGCCGCGCTCGGGATGCCGCCAGCGAACCAGCGCCTCGCAGCCCGTGATCGCATCATTCCCCAGGCTGACGACCGGCTGGTAGTGGACCTCCAAGCGGCCGGCGACGATCGCCTGGCGCAGATCCACTTCCAGATTGTGGCGTGCCTGTACCTCGGCCTCCATCGCCGGCTCGAAGAACCGGAAGGTTCGCCGCCCTGCGGATTTTGCGGCATACATCGCAAGATCGGCGTTCTTGAGAATCCGATCGAGGTCGAGGCCATGGTCCGGCGCGAGCGCGATGCCAATGCTGGCGTCGGTGCTCAACTGGTGGCCGAGACAATCGAAAGGAAGCCGGATCGCGCCGAAGACGGCCGTGACGAGATCGGTGATGTCCTCGACGGATTTGATCGCGGTCTGAACGATTGCGAACTCGTCGCCGCCCAGCCTCGCCACGAATCCGTCGGCGCCGACGCATAGGCTCAAGCTCGCGGCGATCGATTTGAGCAGTTCGTCGCCGACCATGTGACCGAGCGAATCGTTGACGCTCTTGAATTCGTCGATGTCGATATAGTGCACGGCAAGCTGCTCGCCCGGCGCGATGCGTGCGAGTTCCTGCTTTAGCCGCTCGCGAAACAGGGCGCGGTTCGGCAGATCGGTCAGGGCGTCGTAGTGGGCAAGGTGCGTGATCTGCTGCTCGGCGCGCCGGCGTTCGGTGATGTCTTCGTGGGTTGCGACCCATCCGCCGTCCGCCAGCGGCTCGTTGACGATCTGCACCGCGCGTCCGTCGGGGGTCTCGATGACGATGACCTTCGGTCGCCCGATGTCGCGCAGGACGGAAGCGATGTACTCGTTTTCGTCGCCGACGAATGAGCCCGTCGCCCTGCGATGGGCGATGATGTCGCGGAAGCTGCAGCCGGGTTTCACAATGTTCTCGGAGAGACCGTACATTTCGATGTAACGATGGTTGCAGACCACCAGTCGCTGCGACGCATCGAACAGCAACAACCCTTGCGTCATGTTGTTGACGGCCCGGTCCAGGCGCAGTTTTTCCAGCGTCAGCCGCAGCTCGGACAGGCGGTGTTCCTGCGACAACCGGCGCACGATCAGAAACAGCATGGCGCTGATCACGAGCACCGAGGCGACCCCGGCGCCGATCAGAAAGTTCATCTGCTCGCGCCAATCGGCCAGCGCCGCCGACACGGTTGTCGTCGCCATGATCACGATCGGAAAATTGACCAGCGTGTGCGAGGCAATCAGCCGATCCTGGCCGTCGATCACGCTGATCAATCGGGTGGCGAAGTGGTCAAGTTCGAACGCCCTCTGCTGGTCCGCAGTGCCGGTCACGAGATGTCGTCCGATCATACCTTCGACATGCGGGTAGCGGGCGAGCAGCGTACCGTCACGCTGATGCATCGAGATCGAAGCGCCCGGCGCGAGCGCCACGGATGCGAAAAACTTCTCGAAACTCGCGGGCGTAATCGCGCGCGTGACAACGCCGAGGAACTCGCCACGCGGTCCCGTTACCTTCCGCGCAAACACCGTCGCCCAACCCTGCGAGAAACGACCCTGCACGACCTGCATCGCGAATGATTCGGTTGCGGGAGCGGATTTCAATTCCTTGAAGAAGTCTCGATCCGCGATGCTGATGTCGGGTACCGGCCAGTGTTCCGACGAATTGACCAGCGCGCCGGTGGAATCGAAGATATTTATTCCGGCGACGTCGGTCTTTGCCTGCAGCTTCAAGTTCAGGACCTCGTGCCACGCAGGCGTCGACATTTGGGCTCTGAAGACGTCCGGCGAGGCGAGCCCGGAAGCCTCGAGTTGCGCGACAATGTCTCTCTCGATCCCCGTGAAATCCTCAAGTTGTTGATCGAAGTGGCGGGCCAGCAACAGAACGGTGTTTTCCAGCTCGCGTTCGCTGCCTTTGAGGGCGCGCTCACGGAAATTGCCGGCCATCATCGTCGTGCCGATCGTGATCGCGGCGATCAACAACAGGCCGCCGACGACGAGCCAGCGGATCGGACCGCCTCGAACAGACGTCTTTACGTCGATGGGGGCAGGGCCTTTTGTCATCGTGACCTTGATGGCTTCACAGGCGATAGGCCGGCGCGCTGGCTCGGCCGTGCATAGGTACGATGCCGATATGGAGGTGACGTTAGGAATTTGGGTTAATAAGGGTTTAAGCCGAACGATCGAAGGCCAATGATGTTGCCTAATACTGACGCACTGGCCCGCTCGCCGATGCCGCCAACTGCGATGTGGCGACAACGATGATGGCGGCGATGATATTGGCGGCGGCGCTGGCCAGGATCGGCAACGTGTAACTGTGGCTGAGGTCGTAGGCGAAGCCTGCCGCGCTCGGACCGATCAGCGTACCGAATGCGACACTGGTGTAGAGAATGCCGATGAGGCCGCTGACATTGCGGCCGCCGAAATAGTCCATGATCACGGCCGGAAGTACCGCGACCCATCCGCCGTAGAACACGCCGTAGACGAATGCGAAAGCGGCCAGCGACCAGATGGTCGTCGAGATCGCCCAAATCGCCAGGGCCAGCGCCATGCCGATAAACATCAACAGCAGGGAAAGCTCGCGCCCCAAGCGGTCGGCAAGGCCACCGAGGAAGAAACGCCCCGCGGTGCTGCCGACGCCGATCACGCCCAGCAGCAACACCGCCATCGACGCCTCAACACCATGATCCCTGGCATAAGGTACGAGATGGACGAACGGCACGAAGACTCCGAACGAGCAGATCAAGCAAGCTGCATACAGGCTCACGAAACGGGCCGAGCGGACGGCGTCGCTAACGGCAGCGCCTTCGGGTTTCGTCGGTTGTGTGCGAGATTGCGGCGGATCGCCGTCGGGCGAGAGGCCACGGTCGCGGGGATCGTTCTCGATCAGCAGTGCCATTCCCCCGCCGAGAATAGCAGCGAGCGCGCCGAGTGCGAGATAGGCGCCGCGCCAGCCCAGCATTTCGATCAGTAGCGAGGCCAGCGGCGGCATCGCCAGCGTGCCGACGCCTATACCGCTCACGGCTATTCCGGACGCAAAGCCGCGGCGCCGGACGAACCAGCGCTGCACCGCGCCGATCGCGGGCACGTAGGCGCAACCGACGCCAAGCCCGACACCCAATCCGTAGGCCGCGTAGACCTCCGGCAGGCTGCGCGCCACGCTTGCGGCGGCCAGACCAAGGCCGGTCAGGATCATGCCGGTGACCGCGAGACCGCGCGAGCCCACGCGATCGGCCAGCGGGCCGCTGACGATGCCAAGGCCGAAATAGAGAAATCCGGCGAGCGAGAATACCAGCGACACCGAACCGCGCGATGCGCCGAAATCGTGCTGCAGCGATTCGACGAAAGCGCTGAAGGTATAGGCGCAACCGAAGCCGACGAAGGTTACGGCGAATGCGGCCGCGACGACGAACCAGCCATGGAAGATGCGAGGATGGGACGTTGCTGTCTTGCTCGTCATGGCGGTCTCTCTCGGGCTTGTTGGTTCGACACCAGTAAATAATATATACAGGTGTCTATTGCAGTCAACCTGTAAAAGTTGTTTACTGGTGTTGAGATGTCCAAACTGTCGCGAAAGTTCGAGGTTCCGGACGAACTGGCAAATCTCTATGATTTCGCCAATTCGCTGGATGTCAGGCGTTTCACGCACCATGGCGTGCAGCATCCGCAGAGTGACGAGTTCACTGGCCCGCAGGAACTTGGAGCCTGGATGGCGCAGCGCGGAATGCTTGCCGACCGTGGCAAGCTCACGTCGGCGATGTTCGACGAAGCATTTGAACTGCGCTCAGCGGTTCGCGCCTACCTTCAATGCAATCCGGATGAGCGACGCAAAAACAAGCATGTCATTCGGTCACTGGACGCGGCGCTGACGCGGTTTCCGCTTGTCGTGAAAACGGCATACGGGGACAGCCCGACTCTCATTCCGGTCCGCAGCGACCCGCTCGCGGGTCTGTCGGCCATCGTGGCGGAACTGTACGACGGTTCCAGGATCGGGGTCCTGGATCGGCTGAAGATGTGCGCGTCCGAAGAGTGCCGCCGGGTGTTCTTTGACCGCTCGAAGCCGGCAACGCGACGCTGGTGCATGTCGACGTTGTGCGGCAATCGCGTCAAGACAAGAGCCTATCGCGAACGTCAACGCGGCCACGGCTGATCACCGGTCACGCTTCAAGAGCGCAATGGGATTAGGTTGAATCGCGATCGAGCTCTAGCTTATTGTTTGAGCATGATCTCCGCGCAAACGCCTCGCGTTTGTCGCGAGGGAAAACCGGTACCCACTTTTCCGGATCATGCTCCAAGGATGCGGCAGAAATTGCCGCCTCGTCGCCGAGGCACGGAGCTTGTTGCCGTTCCTTGCCAGTTAAATCAAAGCTTTACCATCTAAGACACTGAATCCGCTAAGCAGTGGTCTGGCACGCGATTTGCGACGTCGATTTGCGAATGCCGTGGCGTTACACGCCGCGCAATAGAGAGGCCGCCACTATGAAAATGCTGAAGAAATTTCTCGCTGATGAATCCGGCGCGACCTCGATCGAATACGGGCTGATCGCAGCCGGAATTTCGCTCGTGATCATTTCCACCGTGAACGGTATGGGCGGCAAGCTCAATTCGAAATTCGCGTCGCTCAACAACTCGCTGAAGTAGCTGATATCATCATCAGTACATGTGCGTCACGGCAGCGTGCTTGCGCGCCCGCTTTCGCGTCGCAACGCGGACCGTCTGATCGCCTTGCCAGGCGGCGGCGTTCCGGCTGCGCTGGTAGTTGGGATCGGTGTAGGGGTTGCCCGGCCCCTCATTCTGGCAATTGGCATTGGGGTAATAGAAGGCGCAGTAGCCGGGCTCGGAAATGACCGCCTGCGCCAATGCCGGTGCCGCTACGGCCATCAGAGCGGCCGCCGCGCCGACAATGCTGGGGATTGCCGTCCTGAAGTTCGCCATCTGCATTTCTCCGCGTGGGGGCATGCGGGAAGCCTACGCAGAGATTAACACCGAAGCCCGTGCGCGCTTCCATGTCCTGCCAATCACTCCGCCGTGAAGGTCGCGGTCGATCCATCCTCAGGCGCGATAGTGGCCGGACTTGCCGCCCGTTTTTTCGATGAGATGAATGCCCTCGATGCGCACGCCGCGCTCGGCCGCCTTGATCATGTCGTAGATCGTCAGGCAGGCGACCGATACCGCCGTCAGCGCCTCCATTTCGACGCCAGTCGGGCCGGTGACCTTGACGGTGGCACGGACGACGCAGCCGGGGAGCTTTGTCTCGGGTGCGATGTCGAGCGTGACCTTGGACAGTGCCAGCGGATGGCACAGCGGAATCAACTCATGGGTCCGCTTGGCCGCCATGATGCCGGCGATGCGCGCGGTGCCGAGCACGTCGCCCTTTTTCGCGTTGCCCGACAGGATCAGTTCGAGCGTCGCCTTGCTCATGATGACGCGGCCTTCGGCGACCGCGCTACGCTCGGTTGAAGGCTTTGCCGACACGTCGACCATACGCGCTTCGCCGCGGGCATCGATGTGGGTGAGCGCAGGGCCGGCTTTGGAAGACGTGCGCGCCATCAGCGCGTGTCCGCTTGGCTTGCCGCAGAATCGCGCTTGAGCAGTGCCCTCGTCGCGGCCGCTACGTCGGCTTGCCGCATCAGGCTCTCGCCGACCAGGAAGCTGGACATGCCGACGCGCGCCAGCCGCGCCAGATCGGCTGATGTAAAGATGCCGCTTTCGCCGACCATCAAGCGATCTTTCGGGATCAGCGGTGCCAGCGCCTCGCTGGTCGCGAGCGTGGTCTCGAAGGTGCGCAGGTTGCGGTTGTTGACGCCGATCATCGGCGAGCGGAGCTTGAGCGCGCGGTCGAGCTCAGTTCGGTCGTGGATTTCGATCAGCACGTCCATGCCATGAGCCAGGCTTGCGTCCTCGATGTCCCTGGCCGCGGCGTCATCGAGCGCCGCCATGATGATCAGGATGCAGTCGGCACCGAAGGCGCGCGCCTCAACCACCTGATAGGGGTCGAACATGAAATCCTTGCGCAGCACCGGGAGGCTGGTCGCTGCGCGCGCCGCCACCATGAAATCGAGGTGGCCTTGAAAGGACGGCGTATCCGTCAGCACTGACAGGCAGGCGGCGCCGCCGGCCTGGTAGGCCTTGGCGAGCGCGGGTGGATCGAAATCGGCGCGGATCAGCCCTTTCGATGGCGAGGCCTTCTTCACTTCCGCGATCAGCGCATATTCGCCGTTTGCGAGCTTGTTGCGGATCGCCGCGAGGAAGCCGCGCGGCGCGGGGGCGGCTTTCGCCTGCGCCTCGATGCTGGGAAGCGGGTGCGCGCGCTTGGCGGCCGCGATCTCCTCGCGCTTGTAGGTCTCGATCTGCTTCAGGATATCGGACATCGCGCGGCTCGTCCCTTCAGTTATGGGAGACCGCGATCAGATGCTTCAGCCGCGCCGCCGCCGCGCCGCTGTCGAGCGACTTGGTGCCGATGGCGACCCCTTCCTTCAGGCTCTCGGCGCGGCCCGACACCACCAGCGCCGCCGCGGCGTTCAACAGCGCGACATTCCGATACGGGCTCGGTACGCCGTCCAGCACGCTTTGCAGCGCGACCGCGTTGGCATCGGCGTCGCCGCCCTTCAACGCCTCGCCGCCGACGCAGGCAAGGCCCGCATCCTCCGGCGTCACCTCGAAGGTGCGGATGTTGCCGTTCTCAAGGCTTGCTACGAAGGTCGGGCCGGTGAGGGTGATTTCATCGAGCCCGTCGGAGCCGTGCACCACCCAGATCTTTTCGGCGCCGAGGTTCTTCAGCACCTGCGCCAAGGGCTGCACCCATTGCCGGGAGAACACGCCGACCATCTGCCGCTTGACGCCGGCCGGATTGGACAGCGGTCCCAACAGATTGAAGATCGTGCGCGTGGCCAATTCGACGCGGGTCGGGCCGACGTTCTTCATCGCGGGGTGGTGCGATGGCGCGAACATGAAGCCGATGCCGACTTCCTTGACGCAGCGGCCGACCTGTTCGGGCTTGATGTCGATCTTGACCCCGAGCGAGGCCAGCACGTCGGCCGCACCCGAGCGCGAGGAAAGCGCGCGGTTGCCGTGCTTGGCGACCGGGACGCCGGCGCCGGCCACGATGAACGCGGCGCAGGTCGACACATTGACCGAGCCCGAGCCGTCGCCGCCGGTGCCGACGATATCGATGGCGTCGAGCGGGGCCTCGACCCGCAGCATCTTGGCGCGCATCGCCGAGACCGCGCCGGTGATCTCGTCGACGGTTTCGCCGCGCACCCTGAGCGCCATCAAGAGGCCGCCCATCTGCGAGGGCGTCGCCTCGCCGGACATCATGCTGTCGAAGGCGGATGCGGCTTCCTCGCGCGACAGCGTGGCGCCGGTGGCGACTTTGCCAATGATCGATTTGAGGTCGTCCATCGCCTGCTTTCGGAAATTGCTCAGTTGTTGTTAGCGCCCGTCACCTGCGCGAAGGCCGCCTCGTTGACCGACGTGCCGATATCCTTTTCGAGCTTGGTGACGTATTGCGCAACCTCCTCGTCGGTCAGGCCGCGAGCGAGCGTCTCCTTTAGCTCCTTCATTTCTTTGGAGGCGAGATCGACCGGAGGCACCGTGATATCGGTGACGCGGAAGACGAACCACTCCGTGCCCGCACTCCCGGGGGTCTGTCCGGCGCCGGCCTTGGCGGTGCGGAACGCCGCGGTGATGACGCCGGCGGGTACGCCGGGGACCGAACCTTCGCGCCGCAGCCCGTTGGCGGTATCGACCTTTGTTCCCGCGCTCGCCGCCTCGTCCGCGAGCTTGCCGCCCTGGTTCAGTTTCTGCACCATGTCGTCGGCCTTGGCGCGCAAACGCTCGGCGATCTGGTCGTTGCGCCAGTGCGCCTCGACCTGGTCCTTGACTTCGTCGAGGGTGCGGTCCCGCGGCGGGGTGATGCCCAGCACGTCGTACCAGACATTGCCGCCACGATAGGAAATGGGGTCGTTGTCGACGCCGACGTCGCTGTTGAAGGCCTGCGATACGACGTCGAGGCCGGGCGCGATATTAGCCGGCTGTCCGTTGGGCAAATGGCCGGAGCGGTCGACGGCCTCGATGGTGGTGGAAGCAACCCCCAGTTTTTTTGCGGCTTCGAGCACGCTCGCCCCGCCGCCGCGTTCGTCTTCCATCTTGTCGCGCAGGTTGGCGACCTCGGTACGCGCACGCTCGATTGCGATTTCTTTCTTCAGGTCGGTCGCCACGCTCTCATAGTTCGGTTCGATCGCGGGCTGGATGACGCCGACCTTGACCAGCGCCGCGCCGAAGCTGCCCTGCACCGGCTGGCTGACGTCGCCGGAGGCAAGCGAGAAAGCAGCATCCGCGATCGCTGGATCGAGGATGCCGGATTTGGCGACCATGCCGAGGTCGACGTCGGCGGGTTTGAGGTTGCGCTCTTTCGCCAGGTCCTCGAACGACAGTCCTGAATTGATGCGCGTGCGCGCCGATTGCGCTTCCTCCATGTTCGGGAAGACGATCTGCGATACCTCGCGTTTCTCCGGCGCACCGTAGCGGTCGCGGCGCTGGTCGAACAGTTTTTTGGCGTCCTCGTCGGAAACCTGCGACCATTTTCCGATTTCTTCCGGGGTGATCACGACAAAGGCGATCTTGCGATATTCGGGCGCGCGGAACTGGGCCTTGTGCTCGTCGAAATAGCCGGCAAGCGTCTCAGGCGAAGGCGGATCGATCTGGCCGGCCTGCGCGGCGTCCAGCCTGACATACTCGATGGAACGTTGCTCGTTCTTGAAGCGGCTCAGCGCTTCCAACAGGGTTTTCGACGGCTCGAGGCCGGCCGAGATGGTGCCAGCGATCTGGCGTCTGAGCGAGACCCGCCTTTGATCGGCGATGTAGCGCGCTTCGGTCAAGCCGAACTGGCGGATGATGGCCTGGAAGCGCTGCGGATCGAACCCGCCGCCGACGCCCTTGAAATTCGGATCGGAATAGATCACCCGCAACGTCTCCGCATCCGACTGTCCGAGCCCGAGCTGCCGGGCGTTCTCGTCAAGCGCTGCTTCCGATAACGTTTGCTGCAGCACCTGCCGGTCGAAGCCGAACGTGCGCGCCTGATCCATCGTCAGCGGGCGGCCGATCTGGCGGCCGATCTGCTGCAGCTTGTCGGTGTAGAGCTGGCGGAACTCGTTGATGCCGATTTCGGTGTGGCCGACGGTCGCCAGCGTCGACTGCCCAAAACCCCGGAAAATGTCGGCAATCCCCCAGATGCCGAAACTGACGATCAGTACCCCCATCACCACGGCCATAATAGTCTTGCCGAGCCAGTTTGATGAGGCTTTGCGTAATCCTCGAAGCATGGGTCCAACTTGGTTTTTGCAGGAGGGGAAGCGGCTTACGCCTCAAAGCCGAAATCGCAAGAGGGCGCAACCGAATTGATAACGCATCATAAAGTGGCAACCGCCCCGTCGCAACCACCGGTACGGCCAAACCGCGCTACTGGAACTGTTGGGCCGGCTCTGCTAGCGCATGGTGGATTAACTTTCGCTGGAAATCCACCATGACCGACGCCATCCGGCCGCTGATCGCCGGTAATTGGAAAATGAACGGCCTCAAGGGCTCCCTGGGCGAGTTCGAGGCTATGCTTGCGGGTGCCGCGGCCGTTGCCGCCAAGGCAGATCTCCTGGTTTGCCCACCGGCCACGCTGATCGCGGCCTTCGCGGAAAAGGCGCGGGGGGTGGGGGCATTCGCCGTCGGCGCGCAGGATTGCCACCCCAAGGCATCCGGCGCCCATACCGGCGATATTTCGGCGGAAATGCTGGCGGATGCAGGCGCCGTGGCCGTGATCGTCGGCCATTCCGAGCGGCGCGCCGACCACGGCGAGAGCGATGTTCTGGTTCGCCAGAAGACCGAAGCGGTCTGGCGGGCGCGGGCGACCGCCATCGTCTGCATCGGCGAGACCCAGCATCAGCGCGACGCCGGACAGACACTGGATATCTGCCACGGCCAGCTCAATCTCTCGCTGCCGGATCTTTCCCGCGCCGACAATCTGGTAGTGGCCTATGAGCCGGTCTGGGCGATTGGCACCGGGTTGACGCCGACGACCAAAGATGTTGAGCAAATCCATAAGTTTATACGAGATTTCCTGATGCAACGGTTCAGCGGCGAGGGGGCTCGGATCCGCATCCTCTATGGCGGCTCGGTCAAGCCCTCAAACGCTGCGGAGTTGATGGCGGTCGCCAACGTCAACGGCGCGCTGGTCGGCGGCGCGAGCCTGAAGGCAGCTGACTTTCTGGCGATCGCGGCCGGCTGTCCCTAAGGCCTAGCCAGGCCGCCTGATCGCCGGATGTCGCTTCCAGTAGATCATGGTGCCTGTGAGCCCGCCGTGCGGCTTTAACGCGTAGTCCGGAATGATGCCGCTCAATTGGAATCCCAAACCTTCGTAAAGCCCGGAAGCCCCGTCTTCGACGGCGGTGTCGAGCACCAGCAGCGTGCGTCCGCGCTCAACCGCCAGCCGTTCGGCCACGCCCATCAGTGCCCTCGCCACCCCGCGGCCGCGGTGACTGATCCGGGTCATCATTTTTGCGATCTCGGCGCGGTGCGGCTGGTTTGGCGGAAGGCTGAGCAGCAGCGTGACGGTTCCGATCAGGTAGTCTCCGTCAAACGCACCGAGAACGATCCGCTCGCCCCGATCCGCCGCAGCCAGCGAATCCCGCCAGAAACTGTCCGCCGTCTCCTGCGCCAGGGGATGCATGAAGCTGACCGAGCCGCCGCTTGCCACCGCCTCGATCAGGATTTCGCTCAGCGCAGCTGAGATCAGCGGCGAGGCTTTCAAGGGTGCGATTTTGATTTCGGGCATCGCGTTAGCTCCGTGCAAGGACGACGACATAGGTGCAAGGCGCGCTGGCTTCGTTGGCAAATGTCACTTCGGATGGCGGGCCGAATCCCAGGCAGTCGCCGGCTGCGAGCGGGTGCCGCTCGCCGGCTTCGATGATGACGAGATTGCCCGTGCGCACCCAGACGGCCTGACGGATATGCGCGTAGGACGAAGCCGGGAGCACGACCTGCTGTCTGGCCGGCAGTTCGACCTCGACAATTTCCAATGGATGATCCGGGCGGCTGAAAACCTGCTTGCGCAGATAGCCGGTCTGGGGGTCGCGCCAAACCGGCTGTTCCGCGGCCCGCGTCAACCGACCCTGGCCCTCCGCCCGCAGCAGCAGGCCGGCGAGGGTGAGGTCGAACGCACTCGCCAGCCGGACCAGGATCACAGCCGTTGGGCTCGCCTCTTCGCGCTCGATCTTGCTGATCATCGCCTTTGACACGCCAGAACGCTCCGCGAGATCCGCGAGCGACCAGCCGCGGCTGTCGCGTTCGAGCCGCAAGCGGGCGGCGATCCGAGGGCTGGGATCGTCTAGTAAAGGGTACATATGTCTATTATATGAGACGATCGCTCGTCGGGCAAGATTTGATTTGATCGAAGCGGCGGTTTGGGCCCCCGCTGCGAACAAGGCTTGGAGTGATTATCTCGCGGAAGCGGCTCGTGGGGGTGACAATGACCCGGTTGATCGTGTAACACCGCGCGACTCCAAGAACCCCGCAAGCGCCAGACGTTCAACGCCGAAACCCGGCCGCGCCGTGCTTGCGATGGAAGGCAAAGATGCAGACTGTCGTTATTGTCGTTCACCTCATGATCGTCGTCATACTGATCGGCTCGGTGTTGCTGCAGAAGTCCGAAGGCGGCGGACTCGGCATGGGCGGCGGCGCCGGCTTCATGTCGAGCCGCGGCACCGCGAACTTGTTGACGCGTACGACGGCGATATTGGCGGTCGGCTTCTTTGCCACCAGCCTGTTGCTGTCCTGGATGGCAGGCGCAGACCGCAAGCCGACGACGCTCATTGGCCCGGCTTCGCAGAGCGTGCCGGCAGGGGGCGCGACCCCGGTGGCGCCGCCGACCAGCGGCGGCATCCTGGATTCGCTGAAAAAGGCCGATGAGCAGCAGAAACAGGCGCCGAGCGGGCCGCAGGCTCCGCAGTCGCAATAAAGCAGGGTGGCCATGCAGGAAAGCAGCTGGCGTCCTGCATCCAGAATTCCCATCAAGGCACTGACAGCGCTCTCATTTTCGCAGTCACCCACAGCCCCGCAAAATGTTCGCGGCGGCCCACGATTTGTTTTGGCGAATCGGCGCGGTGGCCTTAAAGGTAAAGTCCCATGGCGCGGTACATTTTCATCACCGGCGGCGTGGTTTCTTCGCTCGGCAAGGGTCTGGCTTCAGCGGCACTCGGTGCGCTGCTGCAGGCCCGCGGCTACAAGGTCCGGCTCCGCAAGCTCGACCCCTATCTCAACCTCGATCCCGGAACGATGTCGCCGTATCAGCACGGCGAAGTGTTTGTGACCGACGACGGCGCCGAGACCGATCTCGATCTCGGCCATTACGAGCGTTTCACCGGGACGGCCTGCGACCAGGGCCGACAACATCACGACGGGGCGCATCTATCAGGACATCCTGACCAAGGAGCGGCGCGGCGATTATCTCGGCGCCACCATCCAGGTCGTTCCGCACGTCACCAACGCGATCAAGGAGTTCGTCCTTTCCGGCAACGACGAGTTTGATTTCGTGCTGGTCGAGATCGGCGGCACCGTCGGCGACATCGAGGGGCTGCCGTTCTTCGAGGCGATCCGCCAGCTCAAGAACGAGCTGCCGCGCGAACACGCCGTCTACATCCATCTGACGCTGTTGCCGTTCATCCCGAGCGCCGGCGAATTGAAGACCAAGCCGACCCAGCATTCGGTCAAGGAATTGCGCTCGATCGGCATTCAGCCCGATGTCCTGTTGTGCCGTACCGACCGGCCGATCCCGAAGGAGGAGCGGCGCAAGCTCGGGCTGTTCTGCAACGTGCGCGAAAGTGCCGTGATCGAGGCGCGCGACGTCGACAACATCTACGCGGTGCCCGAGGCCTACCACGCCGCGGGTCTCGATGACGAGGTGCTGGCGGCGTTCGGAATTCAACCCAAAATTCCGCCGGCGCTGCAGAGCTGGCACACCATCAACGAGCGCATCCGCAATCCCGAAGGCAACGTCACCATCGCCATCGTCGGCAAATATACCGGCATGAAGGATGCCTATAAATCGCTGATCGAGGCGCTGTCGCATGGCGGCATCGCCAACAAGGTGAAGGTCAATCTCGACTGGATCGAGAGCGAGGTATTCGAGAACGAGGATCCCGCGCCGTTCCTCGAGCACGTCAACGGCATCCTGGTGCCCGGCGGCTTCGGCCAGCGCGGCGCCGAAGGAAAAATCCGCGCGGCGCAGTTCGCGCGCGAGCGCGACGTGCCGTATTTCGGCATCTGCTTCGGCATGCAGATGGCGGTGATCGAGGCCGCGCGCAATCTGGTCGGCATCGAGGAGGCCAATTCCACCGAGTTCGGCCCAACGCCTGAGCCGTTGGTCGGATTGATGACGGAGTGGCTGCGCGGCAACGAACTGGAAAAGCGCACCAAGACCGGCGACCTCGGCGGCACCATGCGGCTGGGCGCCTATCCCGCGGTGCTCAAGCGCGGCAGCCGGGTATCGCAAGTCTATGGCGGTTCAACCGAGATTTCCGAGCGCCACCGCCACCGCTACGAGGTCAACACCGCCTATAAGGACCGGCTGGAGCAGCACGGCTTGAAATTCTCCGGGATGTCGCCCGACGGCGTGTTGCCTGAAATCGTCGAATACGAAGACCACCCCTGGTTCATCGGCGTGCAATTCCATCCCGAACTGAAATCGCGCCCCTTTGAGCCGCATCCCTTGTTTGCGTCGTTCATTCAGGCGGCGATGGTGCAGTCACGGCTTGTTTAAGGCCGGCATTTCCGGAGGCCTTTGACGAACGCGCGAATTGTTGCGACAAAACGCTTCCACTACCGCAAGAACAACAAGTATGGGAGTGCTGTCGATGATCTACGAAACCCGCGTCTATCGTTGCCTGCCGGGCCGGCTGCCGGCACTGTTGAAACGCTTTGACACGATCACGCTGAAACTGTGGGAGAAGCACGGCATCAAGCAGGCCGGCTTCTTCACCACCCTGGTCGGCGAATCCAACCAGGAGCTGACTTACCTGTTGGCCTGGGAATCGCTTGCCGATCGCGAGAAGAAATGGGCGGCGTTCCAGAGCGACCCCGAGTGGATCGCCGCGCGCGCCAAGACCGAGGAAGATGGCCAGATCGTCGGCAACATCGTCAACCAATTGCTGGTGCCGACATCGTTCTCCGCGATGAAGTGAGCGGCGTTTGCCCCACGGCCTCGACCACATCGTGCATGCGGTGCGCGACCTCGACGCGGTCGGCGACTTCTATCGTCGTCTCGGCTTTACCGTCGGTGCGCGCAACCGTCATCCCTGGGGCACCCACAACCGCATTGTGCAGTTGAAGGACTGCTTCGTCGAAATCCTTGAAGTCGCCGAACCCGAAAAGATCGCACCGCATGCTGGGCGCTCGTTTTCGTTCGGCGCCTTCAATCGCGATTTTCTAAGGGAGCGCCAGGGCTTTTCGATGCTGATCCTGGGTAGCCGCGACGCGGTTGCGGACGGGCGTTGGTTCGAAGCCTCGGGCATCTCCAATTCCGACGTGCTCGACTTCGCCCGCGAGGGAAAGAAGCCGGACGGCACGCCGGTGAAGCTCGCCTTCTCGCTTGCGTTCGCGGCCGATCCGATCTCGCCCAACCTTCGCTTCGCGGTTTGCCAGCAGCACTTTCCGGAGAATTTCTGGGACCCGGCGTTTCAGATCCATGCCAACGGCGCGACGCGCGTGCCTGGCGTCGTGATGGTCGCGGACAATCCGACCGATCATCACATCTTCCTGAAAGCATTCACGGGCGTCAGCGACTTGCATTCGAGCTCGATCGGCGTCCGCGCCCGTACCGAGAATGGCGATATCGAGATCGTGGCGCCGGTCGCGTTTCGCGATCAGTATGGCATCTCGCCCGAGGTGAGCGGGGACGGGATGACGCTGAACGCCGTGCGCTTTGAAGTGGCAGATATCGGCCGGGCCGAAGCCGTGCTCAAGGCGAGCGGAATTGCGGCCGAGCGCCATGTCGGGCGGCTGGTGGTGCCCCCGGATTTGGCCTACGGCGCAACCCTGATATTCGAGCCCACGAAATAGGTTGATCCCTCAAGAACGGACCGGCATGGTCCGCGCGACAGCAGGAACGGAAAACCTTTGAACGCGAACACTTCAGCAGCGCCGGTCGTTACCGTAGGTTCCGTCAAATTCGGCAATGACCTGCCGATCTCGATCATCGCCGGGCCGTGCCAACTCGAGAGCCGGGCGCATGCGCTTGAAGTGGCCTCCGCGCTGAAGGAGATCGCTGCTCGCCTGAAGATCGGGCTCGTCTACAAAACCTCCTTCGACAAGGCCAACCGCACCAGCGTCTCCGCCACGCGCGGCATCGGGCTGAAACAGTCGTTGCCGATCTTTGCCGAAATCCGCTCTTCGCTCGGCTTACCCGTGCTCACCGATGTCCACGAGGCCTCGCAATGCGCCGATGTGGCAGAAGCCGTCGACGTGCTGCAGATCCCGGCCTTCCTGTGCCGGCAGACCGATCTCCTGGTCGCGGCGGCCGAAACCGGCAAGGTGATCAACGTCAAGAAGGGGCAGTTCCTGGCGCCGTGGGACATGGCCAATGTCGTTGCCAAGATCACCGCCAGCGGTAATCGCAACGTGCTGGTGACCGAGCGCGGCGCGTCCTTCGGCTACAACACGCTGGTCTCCGACATGCGCGCGCTGCCGATTCTTGCGCGCACCACCGGCGCGCCGGTGATTTTCGATGCCACCCATTCGGTGCAACAGCCGGGCGGCAAAGGTACTTCCTCCGGCGGCGAGCGGGAGTTCGTTCCCGTGCTGGCGCGCGCCGCGGTCGCGGTCGGCGTTGCCGGCGTGTTCATCGAAACCCATCCCGATCCCGATCATGCGCCGTCGGACGGCCCCAACATGGTACCGCTCGGCGAGTTCGAGGCATTGCTGCGGAGATTGATGGCGTTCGACGCGCTCGCCAAGAGCCAAAGCGCCCTGATGCATCAAGCGCTCGCGCGGCCGCAACATCAACGCCTGCCGCCGGCGCTCAACATCATCGCGCTCGCGACATTTGCGGCAAGCCTGTCGGTGCGCGCGCTCGATCCGGTGCTGCCGCATGTTGCCGACGAATTTGGCGTGAGCATCGCGACCGCTGCAGGTTTCGCGTCCGGTTTCGCCTTCACCTTCGCGATCGTGCAGCCGGTCGTTGGGGCAGCCGCCGACCTGTTCGGCAAGGCGCGGTTGATGATCGGCTGCCTGGTGCTGTTGGGAATTGCCAACATCCTCGGCGCCATGTCGACCTCGTTTCCGCTGTTGTTTGCGAGCCGCATCCTTGCCGGCATCGGCTCCGGCGGCATTTTCCCGGTGGCGCTCGGGCTGACCAGCGATCTGGTCGCGCCCGAAAAGCGCCAGGTCGCGATCGGGCGCACGCTGGCCGGCTCCATGACCGGCAATCTGTTGGGCGCGTCCGCCTCCGGCCTGATCGGCGATTTCCTGGGCTGGCGCGGCGTGCTCGCGGTGCTCGGCGCCCTGGTCGTGGTGGCATCGGTCGCTGTCGCCGCCGGCTTTCGCGGAGCCGCGCTGAAGCACCCACCCAGGACAAGTCTGTCGGCGCTCAAGGCCGGCTACCACACGATTTTCACCAATCCGAATGCGCGGGTTTGCTACTCGGCGGTGTTCGTCGAAGGCTGCTGCGTGCTCGGGTTGTTTCCGTTCATCGCCGCGTTCCTGTTCGATCTCGGCGAAACCTCGCTGTCGATCGCCGGCCTGGTGATCGCGGGTTTCGCGGTCGGCGGCTTAATCTACACGTTGACCGTGTCGCGCTTTCTGCCTCGGCTTGGGGTAGGCGGCATGATGATCGCGGGCGCCGCGCTGGTCGGGGTGCAACTCGCCGTCGTCGCGTTCGGGCTCGGCTGGAAGCTTCAGTTCCTCAACATGCTGTTGATGGGCTGGGGCTTCTACATGATCCACGGCTGCCTGCAGGTCTTCGCCAGCGAGCTTTCGGTCGAGGCGCGCGCCACCGCGCTGTCGCTGCATTCGTTCTTCTTTTTCATGGGACAGACGCTCGGCCCGATCGCCTATGGCTTCGGCATCCAGCATGCCGGCAAGGTTTCGACCTTGCTGACGGCCGCCGCGGCAATGGCCCTGCTCGGATTTGCCTGCGCGCGGCTGTTGCGGCAGCGGCGGCCTGCGGATGCGGCGGCAAGGCTGGATGTCGAGCCCTAGGGGTTACTCGCAGCCGAGTTGGCGGTGGCTGCGCGGCTCTGCAACACCCATTTCCGGACCTCATGTCGCGATGCACCGGAATCACGCTCGTGCGGCGCAGCAAACCGGAACAGTATTCGATTTGCCAACAACACCCGGGTACGAAGCGCGTCTCTAGGCCTTAGGTCGAAGATAATATCCCGGCAGCCCCCTACAACGAGGAAAAAAAACAGGGCATGCTTGCCACATAACAGGCCGGTCGACCTGTGTTCGACGGTCAAAAAATAACGGGGGGACGAAGATGGACACGGACGTATCCGGCGAGACGCGCGCGGCGGCCATTCTGGCACGCCTCGATCGACTTCCAGGCACGCGGCATCTGTGGCGACTGATTGCGCTGCTCTCGCTTGGCGGCATGTTCGAACTCTACGATCTGTTCATGACTGCCTACGTCGTTCCGGGTCTAATGAAGGCAGGACTGCTGACAAACGTGAAGCTCAGCATATTCACCGGCCCGGCCTTGTTTGTCGCAGCGACCTTCACCGGCCTGTTCATCGGCACTTTGTTCTTTGGTTATGTCGCCGACAGATACGGGCGGCGAACGATCTTCACCTATTCGATGCTGTGGTACAGCGCGGCAACGCTGGTGATGGCTTTCCAGGACACCGGTTTTGGAGTGAGCCTGTGGCGACTGATCGCAGGCATCGGCATCGGCGTGGAATTGGTCACGATCGACACCTACGTCTCGGAACTGGTGCCCAAGTCGATGCGCGGTCGCGCATTCGCATTCAACCAGGGTGTACAGTTTTCGGTGGTGCCCGTGGTGGCGTTTATCGCTTACCAGCTGGTGCCGATCAGCCCGTTCGGGATTGACGGCTGGCGATGGGTCGTCGCGATTGGCTCGACAGGGGCGCTGTTCGTCTGGTTCATCCGCCGCGCCGTACCCGAGAGCCCGCGCTGGCTCATCAACCAGGGGCGGCTCGATGAGGCCGAGGCGGTGACCGCTTCGATCGAGGCGAAGGTGATGGCCGACCTCGGTGGCGCGCCGTTGCCCGCGCCGGGAAGCCACGCGGTGGAGAAGGCCGAACCCCGGGGGCGCTTGTCCGAGGTGTTTGAGCCGCGCTATCGCAGCCGCACAATCATGCTGATGATCTTCCAGTTCTTCCAGACCTTCGGCTTCTACGGCTTCGCCGCCTGGGTACCGACGCTGATCGCCCAGCAGACCGGCATCAATCTCGGCGCGAGCCTGCTCTATTCGTTCATCATCGCCATCGCCAATCCCTTCGGTCCGTTGCTCGCCATGAGCTTTGCCGACAAGTTCGAGCGGAAATGGCAGTTGGTCGGTGCGGCCTGCTGCATCGGGATCTTCGGAATGCTGTTCTCGTTTCAGAACACGATGCCGCTGCTGATCCTGTTCGGCGTGCTGATCACGTTATCGAACAACGTGCTCTCTTACTCGTTCCACAACTATCAGAGCGAACTGTTCCCCGCTCGAATTCGCGCCCGCGCCGTCGGGTTCACTTACTCGCTCAGTCGCATCAGCGCGGTATTCGCGAGCTTCATCATCGGCTTCTTCCTGCAGACCGCGGGCACCAAGGGTGTATTCGGTCTGATCGCCTTCGCGATGCTGATCGTGGTCATCTCGATCGGCGGCTGGGGACCGCGCACGCTCGACCTTGAGCTCGAGGAGATTTCGCGGTAGCCGGAATGGATCGCCTCAAAGTGCAATCGGCATGACCGCTGAAGACGAGCTATGCGTTCGCGTCCTGGTGCCGGCAGGCGTGCTGGGATGGGGCGTCCGCGCCGATGAGATTGAGGCTGGGCTCGCGCAGGCGCCCCAGGCAATCGCGCTGGACGCCGGATCCACCGACAGCGGTCCGGCCTACTTGGCCACGGGCCGGTCCAAATATGGACGTCAGTCCGTCAAACGCGACTTGTCTCTTCTGATGGACGCAAGACGCCGCGCCGGCATTCCCCTGCTGATCGGTTCCTGCGGGACGTCCGGTTGCGACATGGCGGTCGATCAGACTCTTGAGATTGCTTTGGAAGTCGCCAGCGAGCAGGGCGGCGCTCTGAGGATTGCGGTCATCTATTCCGAACAGAGCGCCGAGGATCTCAAAGCCCGGAACGCGGCCGGCCTGGTGACGCCGCTGGCGCCGGCCGGAGCACTCCGCGACGACAGCCTGGACGCCTGCAACCATATTGTCGCGCTTCTCGGACCAGAGCCGTACGTGGCCGCCATCGCCGCCGGCGCCGACATCGTTCTTGGCGGGCGCACCACAGATACCGCGGTCTTGGCCGCCGTCCCCTTGATGCGCGGCGCCGACCTGGCGGCAGCCTGGCATGCCGCCAAGATCGCCGAGTGCGGCGGCCTTTGCAGCGTCAATCCGACCAGCCCGGGCGTGATGATGAGCATCGATCGCTCTGGCTTCACCATCGAACCGCTGTCGCCGCAAAATCGCTGCACGCCTGAAACCGTCTCTGCGCATATGCTGTACGAGAACAGCGATCCGTTCCGGTTGGCGGAGCCCGGTGGTGTGCTGGATGTTACCGATGCACAGTACAGTGCCATTGACGACAAGCGCGTCCGCGTCACCGGATCGAGGTGGGAGAGGCGGCCCTACACCATGAAGCTGGAAGGCGCCGGCGGCGGCCCGTTCCAGACCGTCATGCTGGTGGGCATCGAGGATCCGGTCGTGCTGGAAGATGTGGATTCCTTCGTCCTGCGCATGGAACGGGGCCTGCGCGACCGGATCACCCGCACGCTCGGCGCCGAGGCCGGGATGATCGACCTCTCGCTTCGACCCTACGGCTGGAACGCCGTGTCCGGGCGCGCCGTGGACGCCGGCGCGCCGCCGCCGCGCGAGATCGGCTTGATGTTTGTGGCGACCGCACCGACGCAAGCGATGGCGACCGAAGCGGCCCGGGTATGCAATCCGCTTTTTTTCCACTTCCCTGCCCACGAGGGAAGGGAATTGCCGAGCTACGCCTTCCCGTTCTCGCCCGCCGAAATCGAACGGGGGCAGGTCTTCGAGTTTCACCTGAACCACGTGGTCCACACCACCTCGCCGTTCGAACTGGCGCGCACCCGCTGGATCGATGTTTCGGCCGCTCACGGGAAACGCCGCCAGTGCCTAGGCTCAAGGACGTCTGCCGCTATGTCCGCTCCAAGAACGCCGGCCCGTTCTGGGTGACGGTGGATCTGTTTTTCGACAGCGCCGAGACCTATGCCGAATATCACGACGATCCGGCGATCTCGGCTCCGACCATTGCCGCGATCTATGGTGTCGATGCCGCCCATGTGAAGCGCTTCGAGGTCAAGTCCCTGAACATGGTCAAGATCTCATACCCGCGCGACGACGCCCCAAGGTGGCGTGCATGAGCGCGACATGCATAGCGGTCAGCAATTTGTGCCGCTGCTGGAATTGCAGCTTCGCCGGAACGAGCGGGCCTGAGGCTCTGGCGGGAAGGTTCAGCCCCGCCCACGATAGGGCGCGACGCCCTGATCGGGAATCCACATCCCCTTCGGCAGTTTGCCGGTCTGCCAGAACACGTCGATCGGAATGCCGCCGCGCGGATACCAGTAGCCGCCGATCCGCAACCATTTCGGCTTGATCGCGGATGCGATCCGCTTGCCGATCATGACCGTGCAGTCCTCGTGGAAGGCGCCGTGATTGCGGAAGCTTGCGATATAGAGTTTGAGCGATTTCGATTCCAGCAGCCATTGGCCCGGCACATAGTCGATCATGAGGTGGGCAAAATCCGGCTGTCCCGTGACCGGGCAGATCGAGGTGAACTCCGGCACGGTGAAGCGCACCAGGTAATCGGTGTCCTTTTGCGGATTGGGGACGCAATCGATCTGCGCCTGTTCGGGCGTACGCGGCCATTCCACGGCGCGGCCAAGCTGCAGCGGCGGCGAATTTGCCGGTTTATTGGGCTTTCTGGACATGACCCCTCCGTTCCGGCGGTCTTAGCCAATCATTCCAGCCCCGTCACGCGACCTTTTCCGCCTCGATGCGTTGCGGTAGAAGCGGCGCCAAGCCGTCTCATTCCCCTTCGTTTTTCAAAGAGGCCTCCCATGACCGCCATCGTCGATATCATCGGCCGCGAAATTCTCGATAGCCGCGGCAATCCGACCGTCGAGGTCGACGTCGTTTTGGAAGACGGCTCGGTCGGCCGCGCCGCGGTTCCCTCCGGCGCCTCGACCGGGGCCCATGAAGCGGTGGAACTGCGCGACGGCGACAAGGCGCGCTACCTCGGCAAGGGCGTGCTGAAGGCGGTTGCCGCGGTCAACGGCGAGATCTTCGAGGCGCTCAGCGACATGGAGGTCGAGGAGCAGGTCCGGATCGACCAGATCATGATCGATCTCGACGGTACGCCGAACAAGAGCCGGCTCGGGGCCAACGCCATCCTCGGCGTGTCGCTCGCCTGCGCCAAGGCGGCGGCCGAATCCTTCGACATGCCGCTCTATCGTTATGTCGGCGGCACCTCGGCGCGAACGCTGCCGGTGCCGATGATGAACATCGTCAATGGCGGCGTGCATGCCGACAACCCGATCGATTTCCAGGAATTCATGATCATGCCGGTCGGCGCCAAGACCTTTGCGGAGGCGTTGCGCTGTGGCTCGGAAATCTTCCACACCCTGCGCGGCGAACTGAAGAAGGCCGGCCACAACACCAATGTTGGCGATGAGGGCGGCTTCGCGCCGAACCTGCCGTCGGCGGACGCAGCCCTCGAATTCGTCATGAGCGCGATCGGCAAGGCCGGCTACAAGGCAGGTGGCGACGTGATGCTGGCGCGTGGACTGCGCGGCGACGGAATTCTTCAAGGACGGCAATTACGTCTATGGCGGCGAGAACAAGACCCGCTCGCGTTCCGAGCAGGCGAAATATCTCGCCGATCTCGTCTCCCGCTATCCGATCGTCTCGGTCGAGGACGGCATGTCCGAAGACGACATGGACGGCTGGAAGGAGCTGACCGACCTGATCGGCGCCAAGTGCCAGCTCGTCGGCGACGATGTCTTTGTCACCAATGTGGAGCGGCTCGCCGACGGCATCAAAAACGGCCGCGCCAATTCGATCCTGATCAAGGTCAACCAGATCGGCACGCTGACGGAGACGCTCGGCGCGGTCGAGATGGCCTACAAGGCCGGCTACACCGCCGTCATGTCGCACCGCTCCGGCGAGACCGAGGATTCCACCATCGCCGACCTCGCGGTCGCCACCAATTGCGGCCAGATCAAAACCGGCTCGCTGGCGCGCTCCGACCGTACCGCCAAATACAACCAGTTGCTGCGGATCGAGCAGCAACTCGGCAAGCAGGCGAAATATGCGGGCAGGGCGGCGCTGAAGGCGCTGGCATAAGTAACTCGTCAGCTCGGGCGGGCGGTATAGAACTCGTCGTCCTCAGGCGGCGCCAGCACCGGCTTCCAGTCCACCAGACCGCGAAGACGCTTAGCTTCACGAGCGTCGATATCCAAAGAACACAAAAACGGGAGGGACAGCATGAGCGAGGTAAAACCGGGCTGCAATTGCGCTCGCTGATCAAGAAAAGTGGCGAGCTTGAAATATCGCTGGTCAACATTCCGACGCCGGAGCCGGCGCCCGATGAAGTCGTGGTCCGGGTCGAGGCCACGCCGATCAATCCGTCAGACCTCGGGATTGCTCACCGGCGCCGCCGACATGACGACGGCGAAAGCCTCCGGCACCAGGAGCAGCCGGTCATCACCGCAAAAGTGCCGGAAGCCGGCATGAAGGCGATGGCCGCTCGCCTCGACGAATCGATGCCGGTCGGCAATGAGGGTGCCGGCGTCGTCATCAAGACCGGGTCGTCGGATGCGGCGAAAGCGCTGATGGGCAAGACGGTCGCCATGATCGGCGGCGCGATGTATGCGCAGTACCGTTGCCTGCGCGTCAGCGAATGTATGCCGCTTGCCGGCGGGGACGACCGCCGCCGAGGGTGCCTCCTGCTTCGTCAATCCGCTCACCGCGCTCGGCATGACCGAAACCATGCGGCGCGAGGGTCACAAGGCGCTGGTGCATACGGCCGCCGCCTCCAATCTCGGGCAGATGCTCAACAAGATCTGCCTCAAGGACGGCATCGGCCTCGTCAATATCGTCCGCAGCAAGGAGCAGGCCGACATCCTGCACAAGATCGGCGCCAAGCATGTCGTGGATTCGACCTCGCCGGCCTTCATGGACGACCTGACCAACGCGCTGGTCGAAACCGGCGCGACCTCGCGTTCGACGCCATCGGCGGCGGCAAGCTGGCCGGGCAAATCCTCACCTGCATGGAGACGGCGCTCAACAAGACGGCCAAGGTCTATAGCCGCTACGGCTCGAGCGTGCACAAGCAGGTCTACATCTATGGCAGCCTCGATCCGCGGCCGATCGAGTTGAACCGGGCGTTCGGCATGGCCTGGGGCGTCGGCGGCTGGCTGCTGTTCCCGTTCCTGATGAAGATCGGGCCGGCCGAAGGCGCAAGGCTGCGGCAACGGGTTGTCGACGAGCTCAAGACGACATTTGCCAGTCACTACACGCAGGTGGTGTCGCTGCAGGAGGCGCTGCAGCTCGACCATATCGCCGTCTACGCCAAGCGCGCGACCGGACGAAATATCTGATCAATCCGAACAAAGGCGGGTAGGGTTCAGTCCGCCCGCCGCCTCAATGACCCGCGCGGCTTTCCTATACCGTCTCGCGCGTGAGCAAGACGATACGGGTGCGCTTTGCCGGCAACGCGGCGAACATTTGCACTCAAGTGCGAAAACCCAGCCGGAGCCAACCATGCTCGACCATGTGACGATCGCAGCCAGCCATCTGGCCCGCGCGACGGAGTTTTACGACCGCGCCTTGAAGCCGCTCTCGGCATCGAGCGGCTTTACGCGGATGGCGAGGCCGCTTCGGGATATGGCGGGGCAACAAGGCGTTCTTCTGGATTGGCACGCGGGATGCGGTGATGACCGGGACGCACGTGGCCTTTGCGGCGCCGGACCGTGCGACCGTCGACGCGTTCCATGCGGCAGCCCTTGCCGCCGGCGGGCGCGACAATGGCGCGCCAGGCCTGCGACCACATTATCATCCGGATTATTATGGTGCCTTTGTGCTTGATCCGGATGGCCATAATGTCGAGGCCGTGTGCCGCCGTTCGCCCGGTGCCCGGCGGGTAAAGGCGCGCAGCGAAGCTACAATCCCATACGTCATTTCATGCACTTGCATCTTTCTGGACGATCTGGCTAGGTGAGCGCAGCCAATTCGCCAGAAGAGGGAGATCCAATGGCCCACAACATCGTCACGATCGTCGGCAGCATTCGCAAAGAGAGCTTTTCACTCAAGATCGCCAATGCGCTGGCCAAGCTCGCGCCCGCCACGCTCAAGCTCGAGGTCACGACGCTGCAGGGCATTTCCTTCTTCAACCAGGACCTGGAAGCCGCGCCTCCGGCCGACTGGGTGGCGTTCCGGGAAAAGTTGCAGAAGGCGAGCGGCATCCTGTTTGTCACGCCGGAATACAACCGCTCGATCCCCGGCGTCTTGAAAAACGCCATCGACGTCGGGTCGCGCCCCTACGGCAAAAGCTCGTTCCTCGGCAAGCCGACGGGCATTATCGCTAACTCGCCGGGACCCCTGGGCGGCGTCAGCGCGGCGAAACACCTGCAGAACATCCTGCCGGGCATCTCCGGGCCGATCCTCGGACAGCCCGAAATCTATCTGAACGGCGTCGGCGACGCCTTCGACGACAAGGGCGAACTCACCAAGGAAGCGCTGCAGAAGGTGTTGCAGCAATATCTCGAGGCTTATGCCGCCTTTGTCGAACGAATGAGCAAATAGCGGGCACGCCACCGGGGCTTAATTATCCGTTAACCGGGCCGTCGCATGTTGGCGGCCATGGTCACCCGTTCGCGCCTCAAATCCTTCCTCACCGGGCTTGCCCTCTACACGATGGCCGCAGCCCTGGTCGGCTATTTCGGCGTCAACGCCTATACCGGCAGGTACGGGTTGAACGCGCGCCAGGAACTCGATCAGGAGATCATCGCGCTGACGTCTGAACTCGCGCGGTTAAAGCAGGAGCGGGCCGAGGGTGAGCAGCGCATGTCGCTGTTGCGCTCCGATCGGGTCGACCCGGACATGCTGGACGAGCGCGCACGCTATCAGCTCGACTACGTCAATCCGCACGATCTGGTACGGATGAACAATCCGAAGTGATGTTGCCCCACCTGCCTGCGGTTTGACCTACATCAAAAAGCGATGGGGCAGGGTGCTTTAATCTTTCCTTACAGGGAGGAGCACCTAGAGGCGATGGCAGGGCGTCAGCTCGCTCATCATGCGACCGAGGTCGAGGCCGCGATCGTGTCGGGTCAGGCGGCCAAATCCGCCGTGGTGGCCTCATGGCGCCGTTCTTCTCGATTGTACCGGCTCGATCCCGCCGGCACCCGCCCACCGCTAAGGCTGAGTGAGTTCGAACTTCTGCAGACGCGGGAGAAGGCCGGGGCACTATTGCCCGCGGCCGGGCCGATCATGGACCGGCTCTATCAGGCGGTCGGCACTGCCGGTTGTTGCGTTCTCTTGGCCGATGGCGACGGCGTACCGATCGACCGCCGCGGCCATGCGGCTGACGATGCTACCTTCAATTCTTGGGGGCTGTGGACCGGTGCAATCTGGAGCGAGGAGCACGAAGGTACCAATGGTATCGGCACCTGTCTGGTCGAGCAGCGTGCCTTGACCATCGACCGTGACCAACATTTCTTCACCCGCAATACGTCGCTGAGCTGCACCGCCGTCCCAATCTATGATCAGAATGCGAGGCTTGCGGGTGTGCTCGACATTTCCTCATGCCGCGCTGACCGCACCGACGGCTTCGCCAACCTGATCGCGCTTGCCGTCGGCGATGCGGCCCGACGCATCGAAGCCGATATCTTTCGCGCCGCCTTTGCCAAGACCAGAATTGTCTTGATGCCAGCGACGGAGGGCCATGGCGGAGGACTGCTCGCCATTGACGGCGATGACCTCGTGATCGGCGCCACCCGATCTGCCCGCCTGATGCTGGGAATTGCGCCAGATCGCGAATTGCAGCCGGTTCCCGCAACGGACCTGCTGGGCGGGCCCGGTTCTGCGCAGGAGCAGTTCGGCGACGTCGAGCGCGGCGTGTTGCAGCGCTCCCTGTTGCGGGCCCACGGCAATGTAACGGCCGCGGCCAAGGCACTGGGGGTGAGCCGCGCCACGCTTCATCGCAAGCTGAAGCGGTTCGAACTCAGGCCGCATTAATCAACCAACCTGCCGTTTTGCTCGACCGCGGCTGAGGATTTGATCGCGGCGGCAACTGTCGCAAATCTGCGACAGATCGATCGGGCGACCTGCTACCTCCGGGCTGACAACCGCGCCCGTCCGCGACATGGTCGCGTCAAGTCGCAAAGACGCGAACAGTATCCCGGCAAACCGCCAAACGATGCCGCTTTGCCGGACAATGCGCAGCGATCAAACGATGAAAACATCAGCGGGAGTGAACTATGAACAAACCAGAATTTGTGACGACAACCAAGAATCCCTTCGCCGAACTCTATGACAATTTCATCGGCGGCAAGTGGGTCGCGCCGCGATCGGGCAAATACTTCGACAACATTTCGCCCGTGACCGGCCAAGTGGTCTGCAAGATCGCGCGCTCGGACGCACAGGACGTCGAGGCCGCGCTCGACGCGGCGCATGCCGCAAAGGACGCCTGGGGGCGCACCAGCGTGACCGAACGCGCCCTCATCCTCAACCGCATTGCCGACCGCATGGAAGCCAATCTCGAAAAGCTCGCGGTTGCCGAGACCTGGGACAACGGCAAGCCGATCCGCGAGACCCGCGCTGCCGACCTGCCGCTGGCGATCGATCACTTCCGCTATTTCGCCGGCGCGGTGCGTGCCCAGGAGGGCGGCCTTTCCGATATCGATCATGACACGGTCGCCTATCACTTCCACGAACCGCTGGGTGTAGTCGGGCAGATCATCCCCTGGAATTTCCCGCTGCTGATGGCCTGCTGGAAGCTTGCGCCGGCACTGGCCGCCGGAAATTGCGTCGTGCTCAAGCCTGCCGAGCAGACGCCGGCCTCGATCATGGTGTGGGCCGAACTGGTCGGCGACCTCCTGCCGCCCGGCGTCCTCAACATCGTCAACGGCTTCGGTCTCGAGGCCGGCAAGCCTCTCGCCTCCAGCCCCCGGATCGCCAAGATCGCGTTCACCGGGGAGACCACGACCGGACGGCTGATCATGCAATATGCCAGCCAGAATCTGATTCCGGTGACGCTCGAACTGGGTGGCAAGTCGCCCAATGTGTTCTTCAAGGACGTCGCCGTCGAAGACGACGACTTCTTCGACAAGGCAATCGAAGGCTTTGTGATGTTCGCGCTGAATCAGGGCGAGGTGTGCACCTGTCCGAGCCGGGCATTGATTCACGAGGCGATCTACGACCGCTTCATGGAGCGCGCGCTTGCTCGCGTCGCCGCCATCACGCAGGGCGATCCGCGCAATCCCGCGACCATGATCGGCGCGCAGGCCTCCAGCGAACAGCTCGAGAAGATCCTCTCCTATATCGACATCGGCAAGCAGGAAGGCGCAAAACTGCTCGCCGGCGGCTCCCGCGCTACGCTGCCCGGCGATCTTGCGGGCGGCTACTACGTCCAGCCCACCGTATTCCAGGGCAACAACAAGATGCGCATCTTCCAGGAGGAGATCTTCGGCCCGGTGGTGTCGGTCACCACGTTCAAGTCCGACGAGGAAGCGCTTGCGATCGCCAATGATACGCTCTACGGCCTCGGCGCCGGCATATGGAGCCGCGATGCCAATCGCTGCTACCGGTTCGGACGCGCAATCCAGGCGGGCAGGGTCTGGACCAACTGCTACCACGCCTATCCGGCGCACGCGGCGTTTGGCGGTTACAAGCAATCGGGCATCGGACGTGAAACGCACAAGATGATGCTCGACCACTACCAGCAGACCAAGAACCTCCTGGTCAGCTATAGCGCGAAAAAGCTCGGATTCTTCTAGGCTGCGACCACGGCGGCCGGCGACTTCCACGCCGCGCCGCCGTCTTTGCTTTTGGGGTGAGCCCGGCCATGCACGACAAGGTTACTGCGACGCCGGCGGCGCTCAAGCTGCTCGCCGATATCTGCGCCGATCATGGTCCGGTGCTGTTCCATCAATCCGGCGGGTGTTGCGACGGGTCGTCGCCAATGTGCTATCCGGTAGGTGATTTTGTCATAGGCGATCGCGACGTGCTGCTTGGGCACATCGGCGGGATGCCGTTCTATATCGGGGCGGCCCAGTTCGAGGCTTGGAAGCATACCGACTTGATCATCGACGTGGTCCCCGGGCGCGGCGGGATGTTCTCGCTGGACAACGGGCGGGAGCTGCGGTTTCTCACGCGGTCGCTGCTTTGTCCGGTCGACCAACGCAATTGAATATCCCGCGCCGGGTACAATTTTTCCAAAACTTTCAGCCGCGTTGCACTGCGGCATAGCAAACCTTTCGGCGCGTCAAGCAGTCCTTTCACGGCGGTTTGAGTTGGGATAGAGAGGGCCTGTTCATTCTCTCACCCGGAATTGCCATGGCCGCACCCAAGAAAAGCGCAGCGAAAGAAGCAGGGCAGGATAACGAAAGCGGCTCCCCGCCGGAGTTCTCAAAAGACCAGGAACTGGCAGCGCTACGCGACATGCTGTTGATCCGGCGGTTCGAGGAAAAGGCCGGCCAGCTCTACGGCATGGGTGCGATCGGCGGCTTCTGTCACCTCTATATCGGCCAGGAAGCCGTCGTGGTCGGCATGCAGATGGCCCTGAAAAAGGGCGATGAGGTCATAACCGGCTACCGCGATCACGGGCATATGCTCGCCTGCGGGATGGAGGCCAAGGGCGTGATGGCCGAACTGACCGGCCGCCACAACGGCTATTCCAGGGGCAAGGGCGGCTCCATGCACATGTTCAGCAAGGAGAAGAACTTTTTCGGCGGCCACGGCATCGTCGGCGCGCAGGTCTCGCTCGGCACCGGCTTGGCGTTCGCCAACCGCTATCGCGGTAACGATTTCGTCAGCGTGACCTATTTTGGCGACGGCGCGGCGAACCAGGGCCAGGTCTATGAAAGCTTCAACATGGCGGAGCTGTGGAAGCTCCCGGTTGTCTATGTCATCGAGAACAATCGCTACGCGATGGGCACCTCGGTGACCCGTTCCTCGGCGCAGACCGATTTTTCCAAGCGCGGCGCCTCCTTCAATATCCCGGGCGAGCAGGTCGACGGCATGGACGTGCGCGCGGTCAAAGCCGCCGGCGACAAGGCGGTCGCCTGGTGCCGCGCCGGCAGCGGGCCCTACATCCTGGAGATGCAGACCTACCGCTACCGCGGCCATTCGATGTCGGATCCGGCGAAATATCGCACCCGCGAGGAGGTTGACAAGGTTCGCCACGACCAGGACCCGATCGAGCAGGTCCGCAACCGGCTTCTGGCTTCAAAAGTCAGCGAGCAGGAATTGAAGACAATCGACGCCGAGGTGCGCGAGATCGTCAATGCGGCGGCGGATTTCGCCCAGCACGATCCCGAGCCGGATGCGTCCGAACTTTACACCGATGTCTACCGCTGAGCAGGCGCAAGCTTAATTCGGAGTTCCTATGCCAATTCAAGTGCTGATGCCTGCGCTGTCGCCGACCATGGAAAAGGGCAACCTCGCCAAATGGCTGAAAAAGGAAGGCGAGACGATCAAGTCCGGCGACGTCATCGCCGAGATCGAGACCGACAAGGCGACTATGGAAGTCGAGGCAACCGATGAAGGCACGCTCGGCAAGATCCTGATCCCGGAAGGCACCGCCGACGTCGCGGTCAACACGCCGATCGCGACCATTCTCGCGGACGGCGAAAGCGCCGCCGATTTGGCGAAGGCACCAGCACCGGCAAAACCGCCGAAAGCCGCGGAGTCCGCTCCGTCCGCGGAAGCGAAGGCCGAGGCTCCTGCCGCACCCGCGGCGCCTTCTGCAGCCGTAATGGCGCCGGATCCGGAAGTGCCGGAAGGCACGGAAATGGTGACCATGACCATCCGCGAAGCGTTGCGCGACGCGATGGCCGAAGAGATGCGCCGCGACCCGGACGTCTTCGTCATGGGCGAGGAAGTCGCGGAATATCAGGGCGCCTACAAGGTAACGCAGGGCCTGTTGCAGGAGTTCGGCGCCACGCGCGTGATCGACACGCCGATCACCGAGCATGGCTTTGCCGGCATCGGCGTCGGTGCCGCGATGGCGGGCCTCAAGCCGATCGTCGAGTTCATGACCTTCAACTTCGCCATGCAGGCGATAGACCAGATCATCAATTCCGCGGCCAAGACGCTCTATATGTCCGGCGGACAGATGGGCTGTTCGATTGTATTCCGCGGGCCGAACGGCGCCGCCGCCCGCGTCGCCGCCCAGCACAGCCAGGATTATTCCGCCTGGTATTCGCAAATTCCGGGGCTGAAGGTGATCGCGCCGTTCTCGGCCGCCGACTACAAGGGGCTGTTGAAGGCCGCGATCCGCGACCCCAATCCGGTGATCTTCCTCGAAAACGAGATGCTGTACGGCCACACCGGCGAAGTGCCGAAGCTTGATGACTACGTGATCCCGATCGGCAAGGCGCGCCTGGCGCGCGCCGGCAGCCATGTCACGATCATCTCCTGGTCGAACGGCATGACCTACGCGTTGAAGGCGGCCGATGAACTCGCCAAGGAAGGCATCGAGGCCGAGGTAATCGACCTGCGCACCCTGCGCCCGCTCGACACCGACACCATCGTGGCATCCGTGAAGAAGACCGGCCGCGCGGTGACGGTCGAGGAAGGCTGGCAGCAGAACGGCGTCGGCGCGGAAATCGCCGCCCGTATCATGGAGCACGCGTTTGACTATCTGGATGCGCCGGTCCTGCGCGTCTCGGGCAAGGACGTGCCGATGCCTTATGCGGCAAATCTCGAAAAGCTCGCGCTACCCTCGGCGGCCGAGGTGGTCGAGGCCGCCAAGACTGTTTGTTACCGGTGATCCATGGCGGGTCCCAAGGAGCAGCCATTGCCTCCGGACGTCATCGGCCAGGATGATGCGACGGAAGTGTTGCGGGCCTTCGTGCTGGACGGCGGACTTTCCATCGCCTTCATGCGCGCGTTCGAGGAGCCGGATATGTGGGGCCTCCTGCTCGTCGATATTGCGCGTCATGCCGCGCGGGCCTATGCGCGCGAGAGCGACTACACCGAGGACGAAGCGCTAGGGCGCATCATCGATATGTTCGAAGCCGAAATCGCCCGCCCAACCGATCTGGGCACCACCACGCCCCGGTCGCAAAAAGGTCACTGACATTGGCAATTGAACAATATCACTACGACTTCATGGCCGAGGCCATTCGCGAAGCCGAACTCAGCATCTCCCAGGGAGGCTTGCCGATCGGCGCGGTGCTGACGCGCGACAACAAGATCGTCGCGCGAGGTCACAATCGCCGGATGCAGGAGAAGAACGTCATCCTGCATGGCGAGATGTCCTGCCTGCGCGATGCCGGGCTGATGTCGTTCCACGACACCGTCATGTACACGACGCTGTCGCCCTGCTCGATGTGCGCGGGCGCGGTCGGGCTGTTCAAGCTTTCGCTTCTGGTGATCGGCGAGTCCGTGACGTTTCCGGGAAGCAAGGACATCCTGACGCAATTCGGCATTCCCTACATCGATCTTGCCGACGAGCGCTCGATCAACATGATGAAGTCGTGGCGTTCCGATCCCGCCAACGAGCGCCTGTGGCAGGGCGATATCGGCAATTGATGCGGAACGGTCTTTCATCGGGCGCGGATAACGCCCAAACGGTCGCGGTTGGCTTCCCGAGGGTGGAAGACGGCCCGCAACAAGAGCTTTTGTGAGGTCAGTATGCCGATCAACATTCTGATGCCCGCGCTGTCGCCGACGATGGAAAAGGGCAACCTTGCCAAGTGGCTCAAGAAGGAAGGCGACAAGGTCAAGTCCGGCGACGTGATCGCGGAAATCGAGACCGACAAGGCGACCATGGAGGTCGAGGCGGTCGACGAGGGCACCATCGCCAAGATTCTGGTGCCCGAGGGCACGCAGGACGTGCCCGTCAACGACGTGATCGCAGTGCTCGCCGGCGACGGCGAGGACGTGAAGTCGGCGGGTGCCGCGGCCGCGAAGCCCGCAGCCAAGCCTGTCGATGCGCCGGCGCCAAAACCTGTCGTCGCGACGGCTGCGGGACCTGCTCCTGCTGCGGCAGCCCCGGCTCCGAAGCCCGTTGCGGCGTCTGCGCCGCTTGCAGCGGCTCCTGCGCTGCAAGCCAACGGCCACGGCCGCATCTTTTCTTCGCCGCTGGCGCGACGCCTGGCCAAGGAAGCCGGTATCGAAATCGGACGCATCGCAGGTTCCGGGCCGCACGGCCGTATCATCGCCCGTGACGTCGAAGAGGCGAAGTCCGGCAAGGGGCTGAAAGCTCCGGCCGCGGCGCCTGCGCCCACGCCCGCGATCGCCCCGTCAATGTCCGACAAGCAGATCCTCGCGCTGTTCGAGCCGGGAAGCTACGAAATCGTGCCGCATGACGGCATGCGGCGCACCATCGCGCAGCGCCTGACCCAATCGGTGCAGACCATTCCGCACTTCTACCTCACCATCGACTGCGACATCGGCAAACTGCTCGCGGCGCGCGAGGAGATCAATGCCACCGCACCGAAGGACAAGGAGAAGAAGCCGCTCTACAAGCTCTCGGTCAACGACTTCGTCATCAAGGCGATGGCGGTGGCGCTGCAGCGGATTCCCGATTGCAATGTGAGCTGGACCGAAAGCGGGATGCTGAAGCACAAGCATTCCGATGTCGGCGTCGCGGTCGCGATGCCGGGCGGCCTGATCACGCCGATCATCCGCAACGCCGAGACCAAGTCGCTCTCGACCATCTCCGGCGAGATGAAGGACTACGCGGCGCGCGCCCGCGCGCGCAAACTCAAGCCGGAAGAATATCTGGGCGGCACCACAGCCGTGTCCAACCTCGGCATGTACGGGATCAATCACTTCACCGCCGTGATCAATCCGCCGCATGCCTCGATCCTGGCGGTGGGCGCCAGCGAGGAGCGGCCGGTGGTGCGAGGCGGCAAGATCGAAATCGCGCACATCATGAGCGTGACCTTGTCCTGCGATCACCGCGCGATCGACGGCGCGCTCGGCGCCGAGCTGATCGGCGCGTTCAAGATGCTGATCGAGAACCCGGTCATGATGATGGTGTAAGGCGAGGGCACCGGCTCAAGGGGGCAACGTTGAATGTGCGGACGCGTTGGCCTTGGATATCTTTGCTGCTCGCGGCCATCCTTGCGCTCAATCCGCTTGGCCTCGACGTGATCCACGCTGCGTTCTTTTCCGACGAAGCCCTCTCGCGAAACATCTGGGGATCGATCGCGCTGAGCGGCATGGCGATCATGGCTTTGATTGTCCTGCTGGAATGGGGGACAAGAATGTTTATCATCAATCGTCGTGCGCGCGGCACAACGCCTGGCTGAGCTAACGGGAACCTTCATGGCCGACACATCCTTCGACGTCATCATCATTGGCTCCGGGCCCGGCGGCTACGTCACCGCGATCCGCTCGGCCCAGCTCGGCTTCAAGACCGCGATCGTCGAAAAAGCCTATCTCGGCGGCATCTGCCTGAACTGGGGCTGCATCCCGACCAAGGCGCTGCTGCGTTCGGCCGAAATCTATCATTACATGCAGCACGCCAAGGATTACGGCTTGTCGGCGGATAACGTCGGCTACGACGCCAAGGCCGTGGTGCAGCGTTCGCGCGGCGTCTCCAAACGCCTCAATGACGGCGTCGGCTTCCTGATGAAGAAGAACAAGGTCCCAATCATCTGGGGCGAGGCGGTGATCGACGCGCCCGGCAAGATCACCGTAAAGAAATCGCCGGTGGAGGGGCCTAAGGGCGCGCTGGGCGAGGGCGCCTATCAGGCCAAGCACATCATCCTGGCCACCGGCGCGCGACCGCGCGTGCTGCCGGGGCTCGAACCCGACAAGAAACTGGTCTGGACCTATTTCGAGGCGATGGTGCCGGAGCGGATGCCGAAATCGCTGCTGGTCGTCGGCTCCGGCGCGATCGGCATCGAGTTCGCCTCCTTCTTCCACACCATGGGGTCGGAAGTCACCGTGGTCGAGGTGTTGCCGCAAATTCTACCCGTGGAGGACGCCGAGATCGCGGGGCTGGCGCGCAAGCGGTTCGAGAAACAGGGAATCAAGATCCTCACCAGCACCAAAGTGACGAAACTGGAGAAGAAGAGCGACAGCGTGGTCGCGACCATCGACGACGGCAAGGGCGCGCCGCAAACGAGCGAATTCGAGCGGGTGATTTCCGCGGTCGGCGTGGTCGGCAATATCGAAAACCTCGGGTTGGAAAAGCTCGGGGTCAAGACCGACCGCGGCGTGGTCGTGATCGACGGCCATTGCAAGACCAACGTGCCCGGCATCTATGCGATCGGCGACGTCGCGGGACCGCCGATGCTCGCGCACAAGGCCGAGCATGAAGGCGTGGTCTGCGTCGAGGCCATCAAGGGGCTAAATCCGCATCCGATGGACAAGAACCTCATTCCCGGATGCACCTATTGCAACCCGCAGATCGCTTCCGTCGGGCTGACCGAAGCCAAGGCCAAGGAAGGCGGCCGCGAAATCCGCGTCGGCCGCTTCCCCTTCGTCGGCAACGGCAAGGCGATCGCGCTCGGCGAGGACCAGGGGCTTGTGAAGGTGGTGTTCGACAAGAAGACCGGGCAACTCCTGGGCGCGCATATGATCGGCGCCGAGGTAACTGAACTGATCCAGGGCTACGTCGTGGCCATAAATCTGGAGACGACGGAGGAAGAGTTGATGCACACGGTCTTCCCGCATCCGACCCTGTCGGAGATGATGAAGGAAGCGGTGCTCGATGCCTATGGGCGTGTGTTGAACATCTGAACCTGGCAAATCTGCTAAACCTGGCAAATCTGCTAAACCTGGCAAGTCTGCTAAACCTGGAAAGTCTGCTCCGTGAAAGACAACGACAATCTGACCATCGAACGCCCGACGTTCGTGACCCATCTCGAATGCGCCATGGAAGGCGATCGCTACCCCGCCGACCAGATCCACAATCTCTCGAAGGCCGGCAAGCCGCTGTTGGTGCGCTACGACCTCGCGGGCGTCAAGAAGGCGCTGACCAAGGACGCGCTGGCTGAGCGCCCGGCCGACATGTGGCGCTACCGCGAGATGTTGCCGGTGCGCAAATGCGCCGACATCGTCAGCCTCGGCGAAGTCACGACGCCGCTGATCCGCCTGCCCAGGCTCGCCAAGAAACTCGGCGGCGGAGAGATCATCGTCAAGGACGAAGGCCGTCTGCCGACCGGCTCGTTCAAGGCGCGCGGCCTCGTCATGGCGGTGTCGATGGGCAAGGCGCTCGGCATCAAGTATATGGCGATGCCGACCAACGGCAATGCCGGCGCTGCGCTCGCTGCCTATGCGACGAGCTGCGGCATCAAGACCACGATCTTCTGCCCGGCCGATACGCCCGAAGTAAATGTCAGCGAGATCGAGCTGCAGGGCGCGACCGTCTACCGCGTCAACGGTCTGATCGACGATTGCGGCAAGATCGTCGGCGAGGGCAAGGCCAAGGCGGGCTGGTTCGACACCTCGACCCTGAAGGAGCCCTACCGGATCGAGGGCAAGAAGACGATGGGTCTGGAGCTCGCCGAACAGCTCGGCTGGGATGTGCCCGACGTGATCTTCTATCCGACCGGCGGCGGCACCGGGCTGATCGGCATGTGGAAGGCCTTCGCCGAACTGGAGGCGATCGGCTTCATCGGCTCGAAGCGGCCGCGCATGGTAGCGGTGCAGGCGGCTGGCTGCGCGCCGATGGTGCGGGCATTCGAGAACGGTACCGAGCACGCGCCGCGCTGGGAGGACGCCCACACCATCGCCTCCGGCATCCGCGTGCCGCAGGCGGTCGGGGATTTTCTCATCCTGCGCGCGGTGCGCGAGAGCAAAGGTTTTGCCATCGCGGTGGAAGACGAGAAGATTTCTTCCGCGCTCAACGAAGTGGCGCGCGAGGAGGGCCTGCTGCTGTGTCCGGAGGGGGCGGCGACTTATGCCGCCTACCAGCAAAGCCTCGCCGACGGCCGCGTCAGCAAAAGTGATCGCGTGATGCTGTTCAACTGCGCCACAGGGCTTAAATATCCGTTGCCGCCGGTCACGCGCACGCTCGATCGCCACAAGCCGATCGACTACGCCAAGTTGTAGGGGACTTGCGACCCGGCGTTGTTGGGAGAGGGTGATGCGAAGAACAGTTTTGGCGGCCTTGGTCGCAACGCTCGTATTTGGTGTGAGCGCACGCGCGGACAACTTCCCTTCGCACCCCATCACCATCATGGTGCCGTTCGCCGCGGGCGGTCCGTCGGATGCAATGGCGCGCATCCTGGGCGACCGCATGAAGACGGTACTCGGCCAACCCCTGGTGATCGAGAACGTCACGGGGGCGGGCGGCTCGATCGGCGTCGGCCGGGTGGTGCGCGCGCCCGCCGATGGCTACACGATCGGCTTCGGTCACCTCGGCACCCACGTTGCAAATGGCGCGGTCTACAAGCTCGGCTATGACCTCGTCGCCGATCTCGAGCCGATCGTGATGTTGCCGAGCAATCCCATGATTATCGTCAGCAAGAACGATGTGCCGGCGAAGACGCTGAGCGAACTCCTCGCCTGGCTAAAATCCCGGCCCGAGCCGGTCACGGCCGGAACCGCCGGCTTGGGGTCCGGCAGCCACATCGCCGGCCTCTACTTCGAGAATGCCACCGGTATCAAGCTGCAGTTTGTCCCGTATCGCGGCACGGCGCCCGCGATGAATGATCTGGTTGCCGGACAGATCGATCTCATCATCGATCAGACCTCCAACTCCATCAACCAGGTGCGCGCCGGGACCATCCGCGCCTATGCCGTCACCGACGACAAGCGGGTGGAGTCGGCGCCGAACATTCCGACCACCGACGAGGCGGGCCTGCCCGGATTTCACATGACCCTGTGGTCGGGCCTGTGGGCGCCGAAGGGCACGCCGAAGGAGATCGTGGCCAAGCTCAATGCCGCGGCCGTCGACGCCTTGAACGATCCGGCGGTGCAGAAGCAATTCAAAAACCTGGGGTTGCAGATGCCGCCCCAGAATCAGTTGACCCCGCAGGCGCTCGGCGACTGGCAGAAAGCCGAGATTGCGAAATGGTGGCCGATGATCAAAGCCGCCCATATCGCGGTCGAGTAGACCCTCAAAATTTATTAAAATGGTTGCTGCGGCGCCACGATTGTTGCGCCGTCGCAACAGTTGGCGAACATTTGGCAGACATGCAGGTAGGCCCTTGCCTGCGCCGCTTTTTAGCCACACCCCTCGACGACATAATTCCTTCGTAAGTCGACGGCTGCGACGCAGACGAAGGCGAAAGAAAATCCGGCTCAGGGGCGGATTTTCCGGGTCCCACAAGCGTTAGTAGGTCGGAGAGAACAGGTTCGCGATGGACGCCAAGACCAGCATCAAGAAGAGACTGCCGAGCCGTCACGTGACGGAGGGTCCCGAGCGGGCGCCGCATCGGTCGTACCTCTATGCCATGGGGTTGACCACCGAACAGATCCACCAACCCTTCGTCGGCGTGGCGTCCTGCTGGAACGAGGCCGCGCCCTGCAACATCTCGCTGATGCGCCAGGCCCAGGCAGTCAAGAAGGGTGTTGCGCATGCCGGCGGCACGCCGCGCGAATTCTGCACCATCACCGTCACCGACGGTATCGCCATGGGGCATGACGGCATGCGCTCGTCGCTGCCGTCGCGCGAATGCATCGCCGATTCGGTCGAATTGACCATGCGCGGCCACGCCTACGATGCCCTGGTCGGGCTCGCCGGTTGCGACAAGTCGTTGCCGGGCATGATGATGGCGATGATCCGGCTCAACGTGCCCTCGATCTTCATCTATGGCGGCTCGATCCTTCCCGGCAATTTCCGCGGCCAGCAGGTCACGGTTCAGGATATGTTCGAGGCGGTCGGCAAGCATTCCGTGGGCGAGATGTCGGACGCCGATCTCGATGAGATCGAGCGGGTGGCCTGCCCGTCGGCCGGCGCGTGCGGCGCACAATTCACCGCCAATACCATGGCGACCGTATCGGAGGCGATCGGTCTCGCGCTGCCCTATTCGGCAGGGGCGCCGGCGCCTTATGAAATCCGCGATGCCTTCTGCATGACCGCGGGCGAAAAGGTGATGGAACTCATCGCCGCCAATATCCGGCCGCGCGACATCGTCACCCGCAAAGCGCTGGAGAATGCCGCGGCGGTGGTTGCGGCCTCCGGCGGGTCGACCAATGCAGGGTTGCACCTGCCGGCGATTGCCCATGAGGCCGGGATCAAGTTCGACCTGTTCGACGTGGCCGAAATCTTCAAAAAAACACCCTATGTCGCGGATTTGAAGCCGGGCGGCCGTTATGTCGCCAAAGACATGTTCGAAGTTGGCGGAATACCGCTTCTGATGAAAACGCTGCTCGATAATGGTTACCTGCACGGCGATTGCCTGACCGTGACGGGCCGAACGATCTCCGAAAACCTCAAAAGCGTGAAATGGAACCCGCACCAGGACGTGGTGCGGCCTGCCGATAATCCGATCACCGTCACCGGCGGTGTGGTCGGGTTGAAGGGCAATCTCGCGCCAGAAGGCGCGATCGTGAAAGTCGCGGGCATGTCGAACTTGAGATTTACCGGACCGGCCCGTTGCTTCGACCGCGAAGAGGACGCCTTCGAGGCGGTGCAGAAGCGCACCTACAAAGAGGGCGAGGTTATCGTGATCCGCTACGAGGGGCCCCGCGGCGGCCCCGGCATGCGGGAAATGCTCTCGACCACAGCGGCCCTCACCGGGCAGGGCATGGGCGGCAAGATCGCGCTCATCACGGACGGCCGGTTTTCAGGCGCCACCCGCGGCTTCTGCATCGGCCATGTCGGGCCGGAAGCGGCCGTCGGCGGCCCGATCGGGCTGTTGAATGACGGCGACATCATCGAGATCGACGCGGTCGCCGGGACACTTAACGTAAAATTGACCGAGGCCGAGCTCGCCGAACGTAAAACCAAATGGAAGCCGCGCGCGACTGACCATACGTCGGGCGCGCTCTGGAAATATGCCCAGCAGGTTGGGCCGGCGGTGGCTGGGGCCGTTACCCATCCGGGCGGTGCGCACGAGAAGAAGTGCTATGCGGACATTTGATCGTATTATTTTCGCGTTGATGTTGGGGGCCGCGCCGCTGGCGGGCCCGGCGTTTGGATTCGACGGCGCGCCGGTCAACCAGGACGCCGCCATTCCCGTGCTTTCGGCCCAGCCCGGCTCCGCCGCCGCCCTCAAGAAGGTGGCGCCAGCGACGCCCGAACTCATCGCTTACTGCGCTGCAATACGCCGCCGAGGGCGGTCATCCGATTGCGCAGTGGAAGCTGGGGCGGATGTATGCCAGCGGCGACGGTGTTGCCCAGGACGACGTGCGCGCGTTCGAATATTTCAGGCGGATCGCCGATGCGCATGCCGAGGACAGCCCGTCGGAGCCGCAGGCTCAGATCATCGCCAATGCCTTTGTCGCGCTGGGGCGTTACTATCTGAACGGCATCCCCAATTCCAAGGTCAAGGCGGATCCCGATCGCGCGCGGGAAATGTTCTCCTATGCCGCATCCTATTTCGGCAATGCGGATGCGCAATATGACTTGGCGCGGCTCTACCTGAAGACGGCCGATGCCTCGCGCGACGACTTCCGCTACGGCGCGCGCTGGCTGGGCCTTGCCGCGCAGAAGGGCCAGCATGAGGCGCAGGCGCTTCTGGGTCAGATGCTGTTCAACGGCGACCGGCTGCCGCGCCAGGCCGCGCGCGGCCTGATGTGGCTGACCCTGGCGCGCGACAGCGCCGGCCCGGACGAAATCTGGATCAAGGAAAACTACAACCGCGCGATCGCCAAAGCCTCCGACGACGACCGCGCCATGGCGCTGCAGATGCTCGAGCACTGGGTGCAGGGCAAGCGGGACTGATTCGGCGTCATTGGCGGAAAAGGGTGGCAAAGCCGACGTTCGCGCGAACGCTTGGCCGATAGCAGGTTCTGCCTGCCCGGCGAAATCGCCTCACGCCATTTCCAGATCCAGATCCGCCCACACCGGGACGTGGTCCGACGGCTTCTCCCAGGCGCGCACATAGCTGTCGATCCCGACATCGACCAGCCGGTCGCTCGCCTGCGGCGACAGCAACAGATGATCGATGCGCAGTCCCCAGTTCTTCTGCCAGGCGCCGGCCTGATAGTCCCAGAACGTGTACTGCCCGGGCGTGTCGGTCACCGCGCGCAAGGCGTCGGTCAGCCCGAGCCCGAGCAACGACTGGAAGCTTTCGCGGGTGGTCGGGCGGAACAGGGCGTCGCCAACCCAGGCTGAGGGATTGTAGACATCCTCGGCCGCCGGGATGACGTTGAAGTCGCCGGCCAGGATCAGCGGCTCCTCCGCCTTAAGCCGTTCCCTCGAATACTCAAGAAGCCGCGACATCCATTTGAGTTTGTAGGGATATTTGTCGGTGTCCGGCGGATTGCCGTTGGGCAGATAGAGGCAGGCGATCCGCAGTACGCCACGCTTCAGCGTCACCACGCCTTCCAGGAACCGGGCGTGGCCGTCTTCGTCGTCGCCGGCCAGCCCCGATTTGGTCTCGTCGAACGGAAGCTTGGACAACAGCGCCACACCGTTGAAGGTCTTCTGGCCGTGGGTGACCACATTGTAGCCGAGCGCCTCGATCTCAAGCCGCGGGAAAGCCTCGTCGGTGCATTTGATTTCCTGCAGGCAGACGATGTCCGGCGAACACTCCTTCAGCCAGGCCAACAGAAGCTCGATCCGCTGCCTGACCGAATTGACGTTCCAGGTGGCGATGCGCATGAATATCAACAGTCCAGGTGGATCGGCGCAAATCTGCGGCGCGGATTCATTGCACGTTGAATAGCAGTCTGCTGACGGGTTGCAAACTCGACAAACTCACCGGCTCGTAGCTAGTGAAACGAAAGCGAGAAACGCCGCAACTCGCGCGAGTGCGGCATCTCATCAAGTCGTGTGGACAACAAACTCAGGCGGCTCGTTCTGACCCCCCTCGGCGCGGTGCGGCCGGAGGTTCGTCGAAATCGTACAAATCCTCCATGGCGGCCGGAGCTTTGTCCCAGGTCGGTTCGTCGGTGGCGGTGCCTTGCCTGGCCGGCATCGGGTCGCGTGAATGCTCGCTTTGCGCGGCGGGCCCCGCAAAGGGGATATCCGCGAGCGCTGATCGTGTGATCGCGTGTTCCAACGCGGAAAGATCGAGTTCGGGCTGAGCCATCGCGTGGTTTGAAGCGATTTCCGCGGCCAGCGCGAGCGTATGCTCGAACGCGGGGACGGCAGGATCAGGTTCGGCCTGAGTTGCAACGATCTGTTGATCCGAGGCGTCCGCCGGAGCCTCCGGGTGCACAAGCGCATCCTCGGACACGGAGACGGCAAGATCCGGTTCGGCTTGAGCTGCAACGATCTCTTGACCCGGGTGACCACCGGTAGTCCGGCTCCAAGAGCGAATGCTCGGACGCGGATACGGCAAGATCGGGCTCGGCCTGCGTTTCAGCCGCCTGCGCGGTTGAGGCAATCTCCGCCTCCTCCGGTTCCGGGGCCGCTTCCTCCGAGGTGGACTTCGGCAGAATCGGGTTCGGGTTGTATTGGGACCGCCTCTGGCGGCATTTCGTGCTCGGCCGTCGCAGGCATGATCTGTGCGGGGGTAGGCTGCTGCTACGCCCAAATCGATCGACACATCGCGGATCAGCTTCTCGATCGCCAATAGAGCGCGGTATTCGGGAACGCTCGTCAGATGCTGCTTGAATTTTGCCTTGGCTACTTCAAGAGATGAAATGACTTCCCCGGCCATGGCAGGGGCGGGAAATTCAACGAGACCATTGAGGGTCTCGAAAACTCTGTGGGTCGAGCTTTCGATCAACAGGAAAGCTTCGTATTGCGGGATGGATTTGAGATGCTCGTGATAGTCATCGCGGACGGAATTGAGTGCATTCACTAGATTATCGGACGACACGATGTCGGACATGAAAACCCCCAGACTACTCGGTTAAGCTTGGTTCTGCGTCACTTGCGGAGCACGGAATCGGGCGCGACTGGCGCGGCTAACCGAGGCGGTCTGAGAAGTGGATTTGGCGTTCTCAGACCGAGAAACTGGTGCCGCAGCCGCACGACGCCGTGGCGTTGGGATTGTTCACGCGGAATGAGGCGCCAATCAGGTCGTCGACGTAATCAACTTCCGAGCCGGCCAGAAACGGCACCGAGGCTGGATCGACCAGCACCACCGCATGATCGCGCGCGATCACCAAGTCGTCTTCGGCCCTGGCATGTTCGACGTCGAATTTGTACTGAAAGCCCGAGCAGCCGCCGCCTTCGACCGAGATGCGCAGCATGGCGCCGTCCCCTTCGCTGGCGAGGATTTCGCCGATGCGGCGGGCGGCCCGCTCGCTGATGGTGACGTCATGGCTCATCGCTGGTCTATCTCCGGTCGCGGCCGTCATACCCTGTTCACTGGCCCAATTCATTTGGTATCCGGCGCCCGTCATAGTTAAGTGCGCCCGGCACCGGAATCAAACCTTAAAGGGGTCAATCTACCGTGTCGGTCGGAATGGCTGCTCCCCGCGCGCTTTATGCCTGCGACCCCGACCTCAGCCGCGGGCGGCTGTTTGCGGAACCGCCGAGCAAGACCCGCAGCCCGTTTCGCCGGGATTGCGACCGGGTCATCCATTCCACGGCCTTCCGCCGCCTGAAGCATAAAACCCAGGTCTTCGTGTTCCACGAGGGCGATCATTACCGCACCCGCCTGACCCATTCGCTGGAAGTGGCGCAGATCGCGCGCGCGCTCGCCCGCCAGCTTGGGCTCGATGAGGATCTCACGGAGACGCTGGCGTTGGCGCACGACGTCGGCCATCCGCCATTCGGTCATGCCGGCGAGCGGGCGCTGGATGCCTGCCTGAAGGCCCATGGCGGCTTCGATCACAATGCACAGGCACTGCGTGTCGTCACCTCACTGGAACACCGCTATCCCGAATTCGACGGGCTCAACCTGACATGGGAATCGCTGGAGGGCATTGTCAAGCACAACGGCCCTCTGACCGAGCGCGGCGGGGCACCGCTCGGGCATTATTGCGACCGCGGCATCCCCACGGGCATCGCCGACTTCGTCAGGGCTTTCGACCTCGAGCTTTGGAGCTTTGCCTCGCTTGAGGCGCAGGTCGCGGCGATCGCCGACGATATCGCCTACGATGCCCATGACATCGACGACGGCCTGCGCGCGGGACTGTTCCGGCTCAACGATCTCAAGGTGATGCCGCTGACCGCCGAGATGATCGCGGAGATCGACCGGCACTATCCCGGTCTCGACGAGGTCAGGCGCAGCGCGGAACTGGTGCGCGAGCTGATCTCCTACCTCATCGGCGCCGTCTTTTCCGAAGCGCAACAGCGGCTGGAGGCCGCCCGACCGCAATCCGCATCCGACGTCCGCCATCACCATCGGTCGCTGATCGCGTTTCCGCCTGCGGTGGCGCAGCAGGAGGCCGGTATCAAGGCGTTCCTGAAGCAGCATATGTATCGCCACGAGCGGGTGATGCGCGTGATGCGCGAGGCCGAGCAGATCGTCGCCGATCTGTTTGCGCGCTATCTGCGCAACCCGCACGATCTGCCGGCCGAATGGCTGGGCGCGGAAGGCAGGGAAACCGAAGCCGAGGGAGCCCGGCGGATCGGCAATTTCATCGCCGGGATGACCGACCGTTTCGCGCTGATGGAGCATCAAAGGCTTTTTGACTCGACCCCGGATTTGCGTTAGGCGGCGGCCCATGGTCGAGAAAGCTCAATCCTTGCATCTGTTTGCCGACGTCCTGGCGCGCGTGCGTGCGATTTGTGCTGGGTTGGCCACCGACGGCAATTGGCCCGCCGGCGCCGATTTGTCGCGCGTGGTGGTGGAACCGCCGCGCGATGCCAGCCACGGCGACATGGCGACCAACGCCGCGATGGTGCTCGCCAAGGATGCGACGTTGAAGCCGCGCGAGCTTGCGGACGCTATCGCGGCCCGTTTGCGCGCCGACGCGCTGATCGAAAAGGTCGACGTCGCCGGACCCGGCTTCATCAACCTCACTTTGAAGCCGCAAGCCTGGGCCGAGGCGCTGCGCACCGTACTGCGAGAGGGTGCGGCCTATGGGCGCACGACCGCGCCCGATACCGCCAGGGTGAATGTCGAATACGTCTCGGCCAACCCGACCGGGCCGATGCACGTCGGCCATTGCCGTGGCGCGGTATTCGGCGACGCGCTGTGCAGCCTGCTGCAGTTCGCAGGCCGCGACGTCACGCGCGAATATTACATCAACGACGCCGGCGCCCAGGTCGACGTGCTCGCGCGCTCCGCGTACCTCAGGTATCGCGAGGCGCTCGGCGAGGATATCGGCGCGATCCCTGAAGGGTTTTATCCCGGCGACTATCTGAAACCGGTGGGGCAGGCGCTCGCGGCCGAACACGGCGACGCCTTGCGCGCGATGAGCGAGGCCCAATGGCTGCCGATCGTTCGCGCCAAAGCGATCGCGATGATGATGGAGGAGATCAAGGGCGATCTTGCAGCCCTCGACATCCGCCACGACGTATTCTTTTCCGAGCGATCCCTGATCGAGGGCGGCAACAATAAGGTTGCCGAGACGATCGATTTCCTGCGCTCCCGCGGCGACATCTATGAGGGCCGCCTGCCGCCGCCAAAGGGCGGGCCGGTGGAGGATTACGAAGACCGGATCCAGACGCTGTTCCGCGCCACTGCCTATGGCGACGATGTCGACCGTCCCTTGATCAAGTCGGACGGCTCCTACACCTATTTCGCCTCCGATATCGCGAACCATAAAAACAAGTTCGACCGCGGCTTCGCCGATCTGATCGACGTGTTCGGCGCCGATCACGGCGGCTACGTCAAGCGCATGCAGGCGGCGGTGAAGGCCGTCACCGCGGGCCAGGCCACGCTCGATGTGAAGATCGTCCAGCTCGTCAGGCTCTTGCGCAAGGGCGAGCCCGTCAAGATGTCGAAACGCTCCGGCGATTTCGTCACCTTGCGCGAGGTGGTTGACGAGGTCGGCAAGGATGCCGTCCGCTTCATGATGCTCTACCGCAAGAACGACGCGGTGCTGGATTTCGACCTTGCCAAGGTGATCGACCAGTCGAGCGAGAACCCCGTCTACTATGTGCAATACGGCCATGCGAGGGGCCATTCGATATTCCGCAACGCCAGGAAAGAGGTGCTCCCCGACCTGCCGCAGGAGAACCGCGCGCGGCTGGCCTATCTGGCTACCGCCCAGGTCGAGCGGCTGACCCACCCGGCCGACCTCGACCTGCTCAGGCGGCTGGCGCTCTACCCTCGCATGATCGAAAGCGCGGCGGCGGCCCATGAGCCGCACCGAATCGCGTTTTACCTCTATGATTTGGCGAGCGAATTTCATGCGCTCTGGACAAAGGCAAGGGAATTGCCCTATTTACGCTTCATTATCGATAATGATGCAGAGATTACCAAGGCGCGACTGGCGATGGTCCAGGGCGTCGTCTCGGTTCTGGCATCGGGGTTGGCTATTTTGGGCGTCCACGCTCCGGACGAGATGCGGTAAGTTTGGGCACGCGCGCCTTCAGGCGGGGCCCTTGGGGCATACGGCGGGGGCCGGTTCGTATATCATGCGGGTTGGCGGCTTTCCCGTAGGGGACGCATCATCACGATGGCTGATCGATACCAGGACAGACCTTTTCCCGACGAGGCTCGCGGCGGCGATCCGCGCGGTTCAGGACGCAGCGAGGGCGACCCGCTGGCCGAACTCGCGCGCCTGATCGGTCAGACCGACCCGTTCGGCAACGTGGGCCGCGGCAATCCCCAGGTACCGCCACGCACGGCGCCGCCGCGCAATCAGTACCAGCCGCCCGAAGCGTCCGATGACGCGTCTGGCCCCGCTCGGCCGCCTTGGATCCAGCGCGCCAACCGGCAGGAAGTGCCGAGGGAAATGCAAAGGGAAACACCAAGGGAATTGCCTAGGGAGGTCCCGAGGGAAGCATCGAGGGAAGCCGGAATTGAACCTTCAAGTGAAGCTGTGAGGGAAGTGCAAAGGCAGGTTCCGCGGCAGGCCGAAGCCGAAGACTATCCGGCTCCGGCACACCTGATGAATCGCTACGGGGCGCAGCATCCCGAGCCCGCACAGGACCACCAGGACTATCAGCAGGAGCCGCCTTTTGACGAGGCGGAAGGCGAACCCGATCCGTCGCGGTATGACGACGCGCTCTATGGCCAGATCGGATCCGGCGTGCAGAACTACCAGCGTCAGCAGCAGGGCTATTCAGACGATCCCTTCGGCTATCAGGACGACTACGAAGAAGAGGAAGAAGAGCAGGGCGGGCGGCGGCGCGGCGGGTTGAAGACAGTTGCCGCGGTGCTCCTGCTCGCGGTCTTGGGAGGGGGTGCGGCGCTTGGCTATCGCGCCTATTTCGGGTCATCTCGTAGCGGCGAGCCGCCGATCATCCGGGCCGACAACAGCCCGACCAAGGTCGTGCCGCCCACGGACGGCAGCGCCAAGGTTCCCGATCGTTTGGCGAGTAGCGATGGCAGCGAGAAGATCGTGCCGCGCGAGGAGGCACCGGTCGATATCAATACCAGGGCCGTCGGTCCGCGGGTGGTGTTCCCGCCGCTGAACCAGAACAGCAATCCGCTGCCGCCGACGAACGATTCGCCGGGCTCGTTGTCCGCCACGAGCCCCGTTGTCGTTCTTCCGAGCAGCAGCGGCACCATGCCGAGCAGCGAGCCGCGCAGGGTCAAGACCGTTCCGGTTCGGGGCGATCAGATCGACAATGCGGCCGCGCCGGTGAGCGCGCCGCCGTCGCCGCCGCCCGCGCCGCCAAGGTCGGCGGCGAGAACGCCACGCAACTCGCCGAGTTCCGCCAATGCCAGCGCCAATGGGCCGCTGTCGCTGTCGCCGCAGTCGGCTGATTCCGCTCCGCCGCCCACCGCTGCGCCACGGGCTCGGATCGCTGCGACTTCCAATCCGGTGCAGACCGAGCCCGACAGCGGCGCCGCGAGCAGCGGATCAAGCGGCGGATTTATGGTCCAGGTATCCTCGCAACCGAGCGAAGGCGTCGCCCAGGCGTCCTATCGAACGCTGCAGACCAAGTTCCCGGCGGTCCTGGGAGGGCACGATGCTGTGATCAAGCGGGCCGAACTGGGCGACAAGATCGTTTACCGCGCCATGGTCGGTCCGTTCGGCTCGCGAGAGGAAGCGTTGCAAATGTGTACCAGCCTCAAATCGGCCGGCGGACAGTGCTTCGTCCCAAGGAATTAACGGCCGTTTCCTTGACCCTTCGCGCGCCCCGGGGCTAGAGCCTTTTCCGTTCCGATTGAATCGGAACGGACGTTCTAGCTTTGTATTTTCACGCGTTTTCTTTGCGCCAACCGGGTCCGACCTCGCTATCCAGTGCGAGGCAGGCTTTTGCTGGAAAAGCGCTTTGACCGGCTCGGGATGACCATGAAAGCTTTCATTACCGGCGTCTCCGGAACCGAACTCACCGCGGAAGAGCGCCAGTTCATCGCGTCCGAGCGCCCGTGGGGCTTCATCCTGTTCAAGCGAAACATCGGAACACCGGCACAAGTTATTTCACTCGTTGGACAATTGCGTGATGCGGTAGGGGCTGCGGACGCCCCGATCTTGATCGACCAGGAGGGTGGCCGGGTGCAGCGCCTTGGCCCGCCGCATTGGCCGTACTATCCGCCGGGTGCGGCATTCGGGCGGCTTTACGACATCGATCCCGCACTCGGGCTTTCTGCTGCCCGCCTCAGCGCGCGGCTGATCGCGGACGATCTTCTAGCATTAGGCGTAACGGTCGATTGCCTGCCACTTGCGGATGTGCCCGTCGCCGGCGCTGACGCTGTGATCGGCGATCGGGCCTATGGCACCACGCCCGACAAGGTCGCGGCGATCGCCCGCGCGGTGACGGATGGATTGGAGCAAGGTGGCATTTTACCGGTGCTGAAGCACATCCCGGGGCATGGCAGGGCGACCGCTGACACCCATTTCAGGCTGCCCGTGGTCGATACGCGCAAAGCCGAGCTTGAAGCGACTGATTTCGCCGCGTTTCGGCCGCTCGCGGACTTGCCGATGGCGATGACTGCACATGTTGTGTTTAGCGCGTTCGACCCCGCCCATCCTGCGACGACTTCTGCGACAATGATTGAGGCAGTGATTCGCGGCTTGATCGGGTTCCAGGGTCTGTTGATGAGTGATGATGTCTCCATGAACGCATTGGCGGGATCGGTCGCCGAGCGCACGGGGGCCATCTTCGCCGCCGGCTGCGATATGGTCCTCCACTGCAACGGCAAGCTCGAAGAAATGCGCGTAGTTGCTCGTGAGACGCCCGAATTGTCGGGCAGGGCGTTGCTGCGTGCCGATCGGGCGATGGCGGCCCGCAGGGCCCCGCTGGCGTTTGATCGGTCGGCGGCGCGGGCTGAACTGGATGCGTTGATCGAGCGAGCGGGGACGGCGGGCGCATGACGGCGGAGATTTTGTCCTTTGAGACCGGTCGGCCGGCGGAACTTGCCGACGACAGCGAGCCGGCGCTGGTCGTCGATGTCGAGGGCTATGAGGGCCCGCTCGACCTGCTCTTGGCGTTGGCCCGGCAGCAGAAGGTCGACCTCGCCAAGATTTCCATTCTCGCGCTGGCCGACCAGTACCTGCGCTTCATCGAGGCGGCGCGCAAAATCCGGCTCGAGCTTGCTGCCGACTATCTCGTGATGGCGGCTTGGCTGGCGTTCCTGAAATCGCGGCTGTTGTTGCCCGAGCCGCCGACTGCCGAGGGACCGAGCGCCGAAGAAATGGCGACCGCGCTGGCCAACCGGTTGCGCCGGCTGGAGGCGATCCGCGAGGCCGCCAACCGACTGATGAACCGGCCGCAATTGCAGCGCGATATCTTTCCGCGAGGCAATCCCGAGGCCATCGCCGAAATTCGCCACCCCAAATATACCGCGACCCTGTTCGACCTCTTGACCGCCTATGCCGCGCAGCGCCAGCAGCGGGTGCTGGCGTCGGTGCATCTGGCGAGGCGCACGGTGTGGTCGCTCGCGGAGGCGAGGGCGTCACTGGAGCGGCTGGTCGGCATCGCCGAGGACTGGAGCTGCCTCGACGAATATCTGCTGAGCTACCTCGTCGATCCCTCGCAACGGGCGACGGTGTTCGCCTCGAGCTTTGCCGCGGCACTTGAGCTGGTCCGCGAAGGCGAGATTGAATTGAACCAGAAAGAGGCGTTCGCGCCGCTCTATTTCCGAAAGCGTCCGCCGCAGGCCCCCGGCGCGGTGACGGCGCCGGATCTGTAAGTGCAACAAGGAGACCGTGTCATGGCAAGCCTGGCGGAGAAACGCATGGACGACGCCGAAGACGCGCCCGTCGATCCGCAAGCGCGGCCGGAGGAGCTACGGCTTCTGGAAGCGTTGCTGTTTGCCTCGACCGAGCCGCTCGATCAGGCAATGCTCGCCAAGCGGATGCCGGATGGCGTCGACATCAAGGCTGCGCTGGCGCAACTGCAGGCCGACTACGCCTCGCGCGGCGTCAATCTGGTTCGCATCGCCAACAAGTGGACCTTCCGCACCGCGGGCGATCTGTCCTGGCTGATGACGCGGGAAAGCACGGAAACGCGGCGGCTGTCGCGCGCCGCGATCGAAGTGCTCGCGATCATCGCCTATCACCAGCCGGTGACGCGCGCCGAGATCGAGGAGATTCGCGGCGTGATCACTTCCAAGGGCACGCTCGACGTGCTGCTGGAGACCGGCTGGATCAGGCCGCGCGGCCGTCGGAAAACACCGGGGCGGCCGCTGACCTTTGGAACCACGGAAGCCTTCCTGTCGCAGTTCAGCCTGGAGGCGCTTGCCGACTTGCCGGGCCTGGAGGAACTGAAGGGCACGGGGCTATTGGATTCGCGTCTGCCGACCGGTTTCAGCGTTCCCACGCCTTCTGACGACCCAACCTTGCGCGAGGACGAGGATCCGCTGGATGTCGGCGACCTGGAACTGGCGCTGGCACCGGCGGTTGAGCCGGAAGACGAGGGCGGCGAGTAACGGCTTTCGCGGGCCGAGGACGGCGGCTGCTGCGGCAGTTAACGGTAGCGGTAATAGGTCGCATCAACGGCGATTTGATGCGGCCTAAGTGCTTGTTTTTGACATCTCCCGAGCCTACTTTCGCTTCAAGATCGGGCCGGGTCGCCGGCCTCTGGTGTTTGGAGGGTTGCAGGATGGGTTCGCTTAGCATTTGGCACTGGATCGTGGTGATCGCAGTGGTCCTGCTGCTGTTCGGTCGCGGCAAGATTTCCGATCTGATGGGCGACGTCGCGCAGGGCATCAAGGCCTTCAAGAAGGGCATGCAGGACGACGACAAGCCCGCTGAGAAGACCGACCCGGTGAAGTCGATCGATCATGGCACTGCGCCGTCCACGGCGGCGCGGTCGGATGTCGGCAGCAAGGCTCTCTGAGCAACAAATACGCCTGGGCACGTAGGCTCGGGAGGGATGCTAGCCGCCTCAATCCTGTGCGTTACGGGCTGTGCTTTGCGGGGAACGGATTCGCGTGAGCGGAATTTTTGATGTTCGACATCGGGTGGAGTGAATTCGTCCTCATCGCGGTTGTCGCGCTGGTCGTCATTGGCCCGAAGGAGCTGCCCGCCGTGCTGCGCATGGTCGGGCAATGGATGGGCAAGGCGCGCAAGATGGCCGCCGAATTTCAGGGCCAGTTTCAAGAGGCGATGCGCGAGGCCGAAATGGCCGACCTCAAGAAGAGCTTTGACGAGGTGAAGGAAGCCGCCTCCGGCTTCGCCAGTGGCAACATCATGACCTCGCTGCAGAAGGATGTGTCGCGCGCGCTGGATATCGAGGACGTCGACAAGCCGACCGAGCCGCTGGCAGCGATCGAGCCGCCGGTGTTACGCCCACCACGCCGGAAGCGCCGACGGCGGAAACCTTTGCCGAAGCCGATACCCACCTGGCTGACGCCCACGCGGCCGCCGAGCCGCTTGCGATCACGCCCGAGGTTCAGCCGGCCGCCGCGCCGCAGGACACCCCGCAGGCCTCCTCCGAAGAATTGAAGGAAGAGTTGAAGGACGCCAAAGCGTCATGACCATCGAAGACATCGAGGCCAGCAAGGCGCCGCTGATGGATCATCTGATCGAGCTGCGCTCCCGCCTGATCAAGGCGCTGCTCGGGTTCGGCATCGCCTTCATCTTTTGCTTCTTTTTCGCCAAGCAGATCTTCAACGTGCTGGTGTGGCCGTACGTCTGGGTGGCGGGGGCGGCAAACTCCAAATTCATCTACACCGCGCTGTTGGAATATTTCATCACCCAGCTGAAGCTTGCGTTGTTCGGCGCGGGCTTCATCTCGTTTCCGATCGTGGCCACGCAAATCTACAAATTCGTCGCGCCCGGCCTCTACAAGCACGAACGCGGCGCCTTTCTGCCCTATCTGATCGCCACCCCGGTCTTCTTCGTGATGGGGGCGATGCTGGTCTATTTCGTGGTGTTTCCGATGCTGGTCCGCTTTTCGCTCGGCATGCAGCAGACGAGCGGCTTGGCGAGCGCGGAGATCGATCTGTTGCCGAAGGTCGGCGAATACCTGTCGCTGATGATGTCCTTGATCTTCGCCTTCGGCATCGCGTTCCAGCTTCCGGTCATTCTGACGCTCCTGGGGCGGGTCGGCATCGTCTCGTCCAAGATGTTGCGCGAAAAACGCCGCTATTTCATCGTGGTCGCCTTCATCATCGCTGCCGTGCTGACGCCGCCGGACGTGCTGAGCCAATCCTCGCTCGCGCTGCCGCTGCTCGCGCTCTACGAAGGTTCGATCATCGCGGTGCGGATCGTCGAGAAGAAGGCGGCCGCAGCCCAAGCCTCGACCGGTGCGCCGCCGGCAGCCAATCCGGCGGAATGAGCTTCATCGCAGGGCCGTGCTCTCGCCAAGAAACTTGCGAAACACGCTCGCGCTTCGGCTCACCATATAGTCCGAGCCGGCAACACTCAGATGAATGCGGCTGGTGTAGAGCCAGATTCCGTCCCTCACGACGGGACATTCGCTGTCGCAGAAATAGTCGACCGGCCGCAAGACCTTCACCCTGTCAGGCCATTTGGCGCCGACGCTGTCCAGCACGCGATCGATCGGACCGACGGCCCGTTCGGCGGCGTCCCTTGTTATGACCGGACAGGGCGGTTGGGGTGCGTGAGGCAGCGGCCCCTGCTGCAGGCGCGGAACGTTGATGAAGCAACCCGGGTCTATCTGCGCGCCGAGAAGCAGGATGCGATGGCCTGTCGCGACGAGTTTCCCAATGGTCCGCTCAAGCGCAGGCTGCAGCTTTCCGAAAGAGCCTTTGGTTGGCGGAACCGACTGCGCACCATCGAAATCGTCGTTGATCGACGCATCATCGTAGAGCCGCCAAAGCTGCGCATAGATGATCGGCGCATCCGTCCGCTCGATCTGCTCCAGCGCGTGGTCGCGCGCCTGCCGGCATTCCTCGCGCCGCACTGAAGATGCGCGGCTTACGCCATCAAGGATCGGACAGCCCGGACCGCCAGCCGATCGATAGCCGATATCCAGTTGCCGCAGCGTCGATCGAAGGCCATAGGCATATTCGAGCATCAGGGAATCGCCGATGAATTGAACGCCGACGTGCTGCACGGGGTCGTAGGCGTCCGCGCTCGATGGGAAATCCTGCAAATGCAGCTGCGTAAGCTCCGCCTCTGGCAGCCGCCATGGCAAACCCTTCGACAGGAAAGTCAGGTGGGTGATCGCGGCGAACACGAACAAGACCGACCACAAGCCGGCGACGGGTTTCAGCAGGCCTGGCATTTGGAAACTCGGCGTCAAGATATCTGGCGTCTTCAGCGAAGAAGGTTGGATAAACCGGCGCTCGATGAACGCGTACATGAACGTCGCGACCGCAAGCATCGCCGCCGATTGAGCGACGATGCCTGGCGTCGTGTTGGCCGCTTCTCCAAAGATGAATCGCGCGAAAAAGATGATCGGCCAGTGGCAGAGATAGAGCGAGTAGGAGATCGCCCCGATCGCGCGCATCGCGGGATGGGTGATGATCCCGGAGAGGCGGGTCTTGTCGCCCGCCCAGATCGTCGCGGCCGCGCCCAGGCACGGCACCAGGACCGCGGTTTCCAGATGCGGCATATTCGCATCGAACAGCACCACGCTCGCCACGATGCAGAGGATGCCGCCGGCGGACAGCGCTTCGGCGATCGAATCTTGCAGCCGAACATTCCTCTCAAGCCACAGCACGAGGGCGCCGACGGCGAACTCGGAGATGCGGAACGGCATCAGGAAGAAGGCCGCAAGCGGATCGCTCGTGCTCACCAACATCGAACCGAGCCATGACGCGAGGGCTGCGACGGCAATCGCCTGGAACGGCCGGCCCATCCGCTGCGCGACGACGATAAGAAGCGGCCAAATCAGATAGAACTGCTCTTCCAGCGACAGCGACCAGCAATGCAGCAGCGCCAACTCATCCGAATTGGGCGCAAAATACTGGTGAGACTCCCGCCAATATTGAACATTGGCGATCGACAGCAGCGCGTGCGTGCATTCCTTCGCCAGATCGAGAAACATCAGCGGCGAGCACCAGAGCGCGCCGAGCAAGTAGGTGAATGCGACGGTGAAGATCAGCGCCGGGAGAATGCGGCGCGCTCTGCCGCCATAGAATTGGATGAGGGAAAATCGATCGGCCGCGAGGTCGCGCAGGATATTTCGCGTGATCAGATAGCCGGAGATCACGAAGAAGACATCGACGCCGATAAAGCCGCCCTGAAAGCCGTCGACCTTCAGATGGAACAGCACGACACTGATGACGGCCACGGCACGAAGCCCGGCTATCTCGCTGCGAAAATGACCTTGCATCGACAGGCAACCTGGAGCCTCACACACTCGTCCTGTCGCAGCAGAAAACGGCGCATTGCGGAGAATTTGAAGTCAGCGGGAAGGCGAAGCCGAACCGGGCCCGATGAGGCGGTCTGCGATCGCGTCGATCAGAAAGATCGAGCCTTGCTCCGACAGGTGCACGATGTCGGTCGCCACCACGTCATCCGCGGTGGGGCCGACGCGCGTCAAGCAGCCTTCCGTGTTGCAAAGCACCTGCCGGGCGGAAATGTATTCGACGCCTGAGGCCTTCGCGATGGCCTCCATCCGTTGGTCGCCCTGCGGTCCGGACATACCGGTTGCGATCCTGTCGGCGATCGCATGCCGAAACCGGTAATAATTCACCAGCGAATGCGGCAGCGTGCGTTTCCAGACCGGCACCGGTCCCAGAATGACGATGCGCGGCACATTGAGCGCTTTCAGCTTCAGGATCGTGTCGGCGAGATGGTCGAGATCGGGGGTTTGGTCCCACATCGCCATGCAACAGGACGATGTCGGGATGAGACGACTTGAGAAAGCCGAACGCGAGGTCGTTGTTGGCGTCGCAAGCAGGTCTCGATCGGTTCGCCAGTATCGGCGCGCAGCCGGGAGCCGCGAAGCGGGCCAGGCGAAACGGAAATTTCTCTTCGGCCTTCTTCAAGCCGGGATAGAGCGTGGCCGCGGTGGAATCTCCCCACAAGAACAGCAGCCGCTTGTCGCCCTGTTCGATGCAGTCCGAACTGAACTTCGCACCGGGCGTTTCCATGAAGCACAGGTCGCGCAGACCGCTGTTGTTCTGCGGCGCGAGTTTCGCGATCGCGCGGATTTCCGGGGCAAAACGAAAGTCGAAACCGGATCCGGCCGCCGTTGCAATCCCGACCACGCCAACCGCAACCAGGCCGAATGCCAGCTTCGGCACCACGTCCTTGGCTCGGCGAAGCGGTGTCTCGACAAAGCGGAATGTCAGCCAGGACAGCATCACCGCGACGATCACGGCGAGCCAAATCTCGAGAAAGTTCGGCACGCCGTTGCGCAGAATGGAGAGGTAGACGAGGAGCGGCCAATGCCAGAGATAGAGCGGATAGCTGATCAGGCCGAGCAGAACCATCGGCGGGCTCGAAAGCACGATCCTGTTGATCCATGACAGCGGCGAGACGATGATCATCATGGCGCCGAGCGTCGGCAGCAACGCTTCGAGGCCAGGGAACAGACTGTCGCTGCTCAACCCAAACGTGGCGCCGGCGATCAGGACCACGCCGGCGAGCGCCCGCAGATCCGGGTAGCGCGCGAAGCCAGTTTTCAAGCCTTCCGGGTGGGCGCGAAGCCGATCGGCGAGGATGCCGCCGGCAAGCAACTCCCATGCTCTTGGCAGCGGCGAGTAGAACGACCACTCCCTGTAGCCGAAGAAAATCAGGAGACTGATGCCGAACGAGACCAAGGTGAGGCCCGCTATCCAGCGGCGTCGCCGCTCCGAATTGGCCATCAGCAGCAGCGCCGGCGGCCAGAAAATATAAAACTGCTCCTCGATGCCGAGCGACCAGAGGTGCAGCAGCGGATTTTCGCGCAGCGTCGGGCGCGAAATAGCCGGCATGCCTGAGCTGAAACAGGTTGGAAACGAATGCGACGCCGGCCGCGATGTTCTCGCCGAGCAGGGAAAACCCGTCGGGCAGAAGAACGAACCAGCCGATCAGATAGGTCGCGACCAAGACGACGATCAATGCCGGAAATATCCGCCGCACCCGGCGGGCGTAGAATTTCAGCGGCGAAAAGCTGCCGGCTTCCAACTCCGTCAGAATGATGCCGGTGATGAGGAAGCCCGAAATCACGAAGAAAATATCGACGCCGATGAATCCGCCCGGGGTCAACCAGGGCTGGGCGTGATATCCGACCACCAGCACGATGGAGAGCGCGCGCAAGCCGTCGATGTCGGCGCGATACGGTGTATGCGTTATTCTGAGCGGCCACCAGCACGGTTCCAGAACGATCAGTTAAGCCCACGCTTGCGTCGTCAGGGCCGCGTCCAGCCACTTACCATCCGAGGGTACGGCGAACAAGCATCCGAAGATGAACGCCGTGGGCGCGCCTTCGCTGTTCCCAATCGGGCCCATTCGGGGTACTGGATGCCCGCCTCCGTGGGCGCAAGTGACTCGACGGATCCTTTAGGACCGGCCATGCACGACATCAAATCGATCCGCGACAACCCGAACGCCTTTGACGCCGCGCTGACGCGGCGCGGCCTGGCGCCGTTGTCGTCCTCGATCCTGGCGATCGATGAAAGGCGCCGCGCCGCGATCCTCGCCTCCGAGCAGGCGCAGGCGCGGCGCAACGCGGCCTCGAAGGAGATCGGCGAGGCCAAGAAGGCCAAGGACGACGCGCGCGCTGCTGCCCTGATGGAGGAAGTTGCCAAGCTCAAGACCACGATGCCGGAGCTCGAAGCTGCCGCGAAGGCGGCGGACGAAGAACTGGCAAAAGAGCTCGCCGCGATTCCGAACCTGCCGCTCGATGAGGTGCCCGACGGCGTCGACGAGCACGGCAATGTGCAGCGTCACGTCTTCGGCAACCGCCGCAACTACGCGTTCACGCCGAAACCGCATGACGATCTCGGCGGCGCGCTCGGCTATCATGGATTTCGAAACCGCCGCCAAACTTTCCGGCGCGCGCTTCGTCGTGCTGAAGAAAGGACTGGCGCGGCTCGAACGCGCGATCGGGCAGTTCATGCTCGACCTTCACACCAACGAGCACGGCTATGCCGAGATCAATCCGCCGCTATTGGTGCGCAACGAGGTGATGTTCGGCACGGGGCAGTTGCCGAAATTCGAAGACGATCAGTTCTGGGCCGGATGCAAGAGGCGAGTGTGCTGGCCGCGCTGTCCGGCGGCCGAGCTCTGATGAAGCTGAGCGCGCTCGGACTCATTCCGACCGCCGAAGTCCCGCTGACCAACCTCGTCCGCGAATCCATCGTCGACGAAAAGCAACTGCCGATGCGGCTGACCGCGCTGACGCCATGTTTTCGCGCGGAGGCAGGCGCGGCTGGCCGCGACACCCGCGGCATGATCCGGCAGCACCAGTTCATCAAGGTCGAGCTGGTCTCGATCACGACGCCCGAGACCAGCAAGGACGAGCACGAGCGGATGCTGGCCTGCGCCGAGGAAGTATTGCGGCAGCTCGATCTGCACTACCGCGTCATGACATTGTGCGCCGGCGACATGGGTTTTTCGGCGCAAAAGACCTACGACATCGAGGTCTGGATGCCCGGGCAGGGCGAGGGCGGTGCCTACCGTGAAATTTCGAGCTGCTCGGTGTGCGGCGATTTCCAGGCGCGGCGGATGGATGCGCGTTATCGTGCAAGCGACGGCAAGCCGCGTTTCGTCCACACGCTGAACGGCTCCGGCACCGCGGTCGGCCGCGCGCTGATCGCGGTCATGGAGACCTACCAGCAGCAAGACGGCTCGATCGCCGTCCCCGACGTGCTGCAGCCCTATATGGGCGGGCTGAAAGTGATCGAAGGCGAGAAATAGCGCACTCAGGTTTTTTGCAGGATTTTTGTCGCGCACGGTCCCTTGGCACGGTTCCCGAAGGCGGGGCGTCCCGCTATCCTCGTTTCGGCGCGCCGGCGGCGAGAACGAGTACAGATGGCCCTGCATCGCGACATCTTCTGGGTGGGCAAACAATGGGCGGTCACCGGTTCGGGAATCCAGGCGGTCGATCAGCGACGCAGAAGCGAATTCGATATCGAGATCGCACGGCTTTGGGATGACGGAATTTGCGAGCGCATGCGCGCGCATGCGTGGCTCAATGTCGAGGATTTCGAGAAGGCGCTGACCATTGCGCGGGCGCGATACCCGGCGCCGCCAGGAAAAACCTCGCTAGACCGAAAACCTCGCCAGAAGCTCCGCCGAAGCTCGGCTGCCTGAAGCGCAAGTCTCGAGTCCCGCCGAGCCCGGGTCGATCGAACCGCCGGGACCTGCGGGGCAGACCTTGACGTGGCGGATCGAACGCGCATCCGCGCGGTTCTTGCCGCAGTGGCGCGTCCGACGTTACGATCGATCAATTCGGCGGCGTGCTTGCCGCGCCCGGGAATTGGTACATGCGATAATATCCGCCGATGCCGTTGCCATAGAAGACGGGATATCTCCGCCGCGCCGGTACGCAGCCCGCGCGGGTGCGGACCATGCCGTGTCCGCAATGATGGCGATGCTCGTCTTCTTCGGACGCTTCCTTTGGCGCAGCCGGCTTGCTCTTCTCTTCAGGTTCGGGGCTTGGCGATGCGGCCGACATCGCGACGCACCTGCCGTCCTTCAGAAGGGTCTGGACCGGGCAGCGTTTCGGCACGCATTTGCCGCCGGTATATTCGAGCAGGTAGGTCTCGCCGGACATCACGACCTGACCATTGCATAGACAGGTCCCGGTAGCCGTCAGTTCGCCGCCGAGACAATTTTCCGCGTTGGTCCTGACGCAGGTGCCGCCGCTGCGGTTGCCGCCCGCCGCCATCAGATGGAATCCGGCCGGGCAGCCGCAGGCGTCACCGGTAATCGTGCCGCCATCGCAGACCATGTTGATATCGTCGGCCTTGCGTGTCGGTTGGATATCGGCGAGGCAAGCTCCACTCGCCGCATCGCGGTGGGTGTTTTCCGGGCAGGCGCATTGCGTGGAGAGATTTCGCGTTTCTTTCGTGCAGGGGTCGGAGATGACCGGCGCCGTTACCGGCGCGGTCGGCGGTGGTGCGGCTTGCGAAGGTTTTGCGACGCAGTGACCGTCCCGCAATTCCTGCCAGGGAAAACATTGGTTGTCGGGCGCGGAATCCCGATCCGATTGCGCAACGGCGGAAGGCAGAATGAAAAAAGCAAAACAAATCGAAATCGCGGCAGCAGCAAAAAGCCGGGTCATCAGTAAACCCCGTCGCCATCTTCAATATGAGGCGCAAAGTAGTCCGGGCGAGAGCGGCTTCGCAAGATCGACAGGCGCGCGCGACCGCTAATCAATTCGTTGGCGAGGCTGGTAATTTCAGGCGAATCTGGCGAATTTGCGTGAACGCCGAGCAACGGTTAAGACGGCTGTCCGTAGATTGCACGGAATCGGTCGAAAAGGGCTTTGGCGGGATGCGAATTCTCTGCACCAACGATGACGGCATCCATGCGCCCGGCCTGAAGGTGGTCGAGGAGATCGCTGCGGCTCTTGTCCGACGACGTCTGGATCGTGGCACCTGAGCTCGATCAGTCCGGCGTTTCGCATTCGCTGTCCTTGAACGATCCGTTGCGGTTGCGCGAGGTCGGACCGCGCCACTTCGCCGTGCGCGGCACGCCGACCGATTGCGTCATCATGGGCGCGCGTCACATCCTGGGCGCGAAGCTGCCCGACGTGGTGCTGTCCGGCGTCAACAAGGGCCGCAACGTCGCCGAAGATGTCGTCTATTCCGGCACCATCGCCGGCGCCCTCGAAGGCAGCATCCTGGGGCTGCCGTCGTTTGCGCTGTCGCAGGAGTTTTCGGTCGAGACGCGCGAGAAGCCGTTATGGGACACGGCACTGAAATTCGGTCCCGCGATCCTGCGCAAGGTGATCGCCGCCGGGGTACCGAAGAACACCGTCATCAACGTCAATTTTCCGGCGTGCGCGCCCGAGGATGTCGTGGGCATCCGCGTCACGCGACAGGGCAAGCGCAATCTCGGCTTTCTGAAAGTCGATCAGCGCCGCGACGGCCGCGGCAATCCGTATTTCTGGATCGGCTTCGAACGCGCAGCGACGATGGATACGCCTGAGGAGGGCACCGATCTCGCGGCGCTCGCGGCGCGCTACGTGTCGGTGACGCCGCTGAAGCTGGATCGCACCGACGAGGCGTTCTCGGCAGCGCTGGGCGAGATGTTGCGATAGGATCGGCGTACGCGGATGCAGCATTCGGGACGGGCGCTGCAGGCTACACCGGCGCGCCGCGCAGTGCGGTTTCGATCATCTTGCCCAGCGTCTCGAGCTGGAACGGCTTCTGCAGCGCGGGCCGGTCGCGATATTGCTCGGGCAGGCCGGAGAAGCCGTAGCCGGTCGCAAAAATGAAGGGGCGGTTCTGCGCCTTGATCAGGTCGGCGACCGGCGAAATCACCTTGCCGTTGACGTTGACGTCGAGAATGGCGAGATCGAAATAGGTGCTCTGGGCAAGCCGCATCGCTTCGCCAATCTCGCCGGCTTCAGCCGCGACCGTATAGCCGAGCTCCTCCAGCATGTCGGCGACCATCATTCTGATCATCACCTCGTCTTCGACGAGGAAAACAGCGCCGCGTGGCGGCCGCGTCGCAGTCATGAGGTCAGTCCTTGCCCGATCTCGGCTCTTTGGAAATTCGCAATGAACCCCACCAACATAACGAGCCTTGCCGCGGACCGCTATGGTGGAGTTTAGACGCCAAGCTATAGTAGTAGTAAGTTCCGGGCCGGAACACCGCTCAAGCGGAAAATGTTGCTAAAAGCCGCAACAAATATGAGGTGAATTCACCGGGCCTGACCCGCTAGAGTTGCCCGGCGCGCGAGACCGAAATGCCCCCCCAAAACCCTCCGGAAAAAATGATGTTTCAGCTGATCCTGCGCCGACGCGGGATCAGCGACCAGGCGGTATTGCGGGCCATGGAGGAAGTGCCGCGCGAGGCCTTCGTGCAGGAGGCCGACCGCGCCGACGCCTACCGCGACAGCGCGCTCGGCATTGCCTGCGGGCAGACCATCAGCCAGCCCTTCGTGGTAGCCTACATGACCGAGCAGTTGCATCTGCAGAAGCAGCATCGCGTGCTCGAGATCGGCACCGGCTCGGGCTATCAGGCCGCGATCCTGTCGCGGCTTGTAGCCGATGTGCTGACCATCGAGCGCTTCCGCAAGCTCGCCGATTCGGCGCGGCAGCGGCTCGAGATGCTCGGCTACTACAATGTCGAGGTCATGTTGGGGGACGGCTTCGACGTGCCGGCCGGTGCCGGGCAATTCGACCGCATCATCGTCACTGCTGCGATGCAGCAAATCCCCGAGAGCTTGCTGTCGCGGCTGAAGGATAGCGGTATCCTGATAGCGCCGGTTGGGCCGCAACACGGCGTGCAGACCCTGGTCCGCGTCACCAGGACGGAGGGCGGATTCGAGCGGAAGGAACTGGTCGACGTGCGCTTTGTGCCGGCGCTGCCGGGAATCGCCAAAGAATTGTAAGCGAGCTGTAAAACTCCGGATCGGTTGTCCCGCCAACGTCTTATTCGGAGGGTTAAGCGGTTATTTACTGGGGACGTGTTTACTCAAAGACCTAGTTTGTTGCGTACCTGTGAGTAACCATGTTCCGTGTCGCCGCGTTGCCTTGCTCGCGCCGCCTACCGCACCTCGCGGCGCTTGCGCTGATCTCGTTCGGCGTTGCCGGCTGCAGCGGCGACATGTCGAGCCGTCTTTCGCAAGATCCTTTTTCCAATCCCTTTGGTTACCGGCCCGAAGCTACTGGCGCCGTGCCCGCCCCGCAGGTCGAACGCCGCGAACCGCAGCAATATGCCCGTCCGCAATCTCCCTACCAGTCCTCGTCACTGCCTCCGCCCGCCGTTTCGGTGCCGCAATCCATCCCGCTGGCGAGCAGCGGAGTTTCCGGAGGAGGACCGGGGATCGCCTCCTATGAGCCGCCGGCCAAGCCGAAGCTAGAGACCACGGGCACCGTGGCGCCGCGCTCGGTCGCGGCAACGCGCCCAACCCGTCCCCTTGGCGGCACCACGATCATCGTCGGCACCAGCGACACGCTCGAGATTTTGGCCCAGCGTTATCACGTCGCGCCGGCTGCGATCCTGGAGGCCAACGGCTACAAAGGTCCGCGCACGCTGTCGCCGGGCCAGCAACTGATCATCCCGCATTCGCGCGTCGTCGCTGCGGCGCCGCCGGTCGCGGTGGCGGCGCCTGTCGGTAGACCCGTTGCGATCGCAAGCGCCGCGCCGAGCGTCCATATCGTCAATCCCGGCGAAACGCTCGCCAGCATCGCTCATCATAACCACATTTCGGTCGCGGAGCTCGCGAGGGCCAACAATCTCGACCCCGCGGCAAGGCTCAAGCTCGGCACCCGGCTGAACGTGCCTTCCAAGGTTGCGGCCACTGCCGTGCCGGCAACTGTTGCCGCGGCCCAACCTGTCGCGACGGTGCAGGCCCCCGGTACTAGAATGGCCGGCGCGGCGCCGCAGCAAAGCGTGCGGCTGGCCCAGGCGAATCCCGCGGCCGAGGACGACGCTCCGCAATCCCCCGTCAAGGCCAGCGAAGCAACCGGCGCGCTGCCGACCTTCCGTTGGCCGGTGCGCGGCAAGGTGATCACGAGTTACGGCGCCAAGACCAACGGCAAGGCCAACGACGGCATCAACCTGGCGGTGCCCGAGGGCACGCCGGTGAAGGCGGCCGAAGACGGCGTCGTCGCCTATGCCGGAAACGAACTGAAGGGCTACGGCAATCTGGTCCTGATTCGGCACGCCAACGGCTACGTCACCGCATATGCCCATGCGAGTGAGCTGTTGGTAAAGCGCGGCGATGCCATCAAGCGCGGTCAGGTGATTGCCAAATCGGGGCAGTCGGGTGAAGTGGCGTCGCCGCAGCTCCACTTCGAGATCCGCAAAGGATCCACCCCGGTTGACCCGCTTCAATTCCTTAACGGGGCGTGACCGGCATAGCGTGATGACTTCTCTTGAAATCGTCATCCCGCTCTATCTTTTCGTGTGAGCATGATCCTTCCGCGAAAACCGGCATCCAATTTTCCGGATGCATGCTTTCGCATAGCGCAACGGCGGGCGCCTGACCGTCCGCGTGAAGGTGCTTACCTGCCCGTCGCCCGGCCTGGTCGCGCTGCCGCTATTTCCCGCTTAACCGCACGCCGAGCCGTCCCGCCAGCTCCTGCGTGAACTGCCAGGCGACGCGCCCTGAGCGCGAGCCGCGCGTGGTCGACCATTCCAGCGCCTCGTGCTCGAGCTCTTCCTCGGCGAGCTTGATGCCGAAATGGCCGCAATAGCCCTTCACCATCGCCAGATATTCGTCCTGGCTGCAGCGGTGGAAGCCGAGCCACAACCCGAACCGGTCCGACAGCGACACTTTCTCTTCCACCGCTTCGCCCGGATTGATCGCGGTCGAGCGTTCGTTCTCGATCATCTCGCGCGCCAGGAGATGCCTGCGGTTCGATGTGGCGTAGAGGATGACGTTGTCGGGCCGGCCTTCGATACCGCCCTCCAGCACCGCCTTCAGCGACTTGTAGGAGGCGTCGTTGCCGTCGAACGACAGATCGTCGCAGAACACGATGAAACGAAATTCGGATGGCGCGTAACAGGTCCATCAGCGCCGGCAGGCTCTCGATGTCCTCGCGGTGAATCTCGATCAGCTTGAGGCGGTCGGTGGCTTTGCGATTGGCGTTGATGTCGGCGTGCGCCGCTTTCACCAGCGATGACTTGCCCATGCCGCGGGCGCCCCATAACAGCGCGTTGTTGGCCGGCAGGCCGTCGGCGAAACGCTCGGTATTCTCGATCAGGATGTCGCGCATCCGGTCGATCCCCTTCAGTAACCCGAGCTCGACCCGGCTGACGCGCGGCACCGGCGTCAGCCGGCCGTTCGGGTGCCAGACGAAGGCATCGGCGTCGCGGAAGGATTCGGGCGCGGCAGCGGCGGGGGCGCTGGCGGAAAGGTGCGCTGCAATCGTCTCGAGCGCGCGGACCACCCGCCCTTCGGTGTCGTCTGGACGACTCCTGGGCGAGGGGTATTTTGGCCCGACTTTGGCGCCCTTTCGCGACGCCGCCTTGGGCGTCGTGCGAGGCGCGGCTTTATGAGGCTTTTTTGACATCGGCGAAGTTCCTGACCGCGCAGCCTTATCGGGCCTTTCCAACGGCCGCAAGCGGCCCCAAATGAGGGCGCTGGCGGCGTTGCAATTGGGACCGCGGCCGCTATAGTCCGCGCGAATTTGCCGGGGCCGGCCCCTCTCGCAGGCGTTGCCGGTCCGTTGCCGTCCCACGAAGGATTGTCCTGATGCTGATTACCCCTGCGTTTGCCCAGGCCGCGGGAGGCGGCGATACCAACAGCATGTTGATGTCGCTTTTGCCGTTCGCGCTGATCTTCGTGATCATGTATTTCCTGATCCTGCGGCCGCAGCAGAAGAAGGTGAAGGATCACACTGAGCTGGTGAAGAACATCCGCCGCGGCGACACGGTCGTGACCTCGGGCGGTCTGGTCGGCAAGGTGACAAAAGTGGTCGACGACGACCAGATCGAATTCGAAATCTCCGACGGCGTCCGGGTGCGGCAAATGCGCCAGATGATCTCGGGCGTGCGCGCCAAGGGAGAGCCGGCCAAGGAGAAGAGCGAGCCCGCCAAGGACGAGACGTCGGCGAGCTAAAGCTTTTCTCGCGTCTCCTCAATGATCTGACGGGTCAACTCGATGTTGTATTTCACGCGGTGGAAGGCGCTCGGCATCATTCTTTTGGCGCTGGTGGTGTGCCTTTGCGCGGTGCCGAATTTCTTCCCCGAATCCACCGTCAAGGGCTGGCCGCTCTGGGCGCAGCGGCGGCTCGTGCTCGGCCTCGACCTGCAGGGCGGCTCCTACCTTCTGCTCGAAGTCGATTCCAACTACGTCAAGAAGGAAAAGCTCGACCAGATCAGGGATGACGTGCGCCGCACGCTGCGCGAGGCCAAGATCGGCTATACCGGGCTGGTTTCGCGCCCTGACGCCGTCGAACTCCACGTCAAGGATCAGGACCTGCAGACCGCGCTCGCCAAGCTGCGCGAGCTGTCGCAACCGCTCGGCGGCCTGCTCGGCTCCAACGGCCAGCGTTCGCTCGAGGTCGGCGATGCCGGCGCCGGGGCGATCCGGTTGACCGTACCGCAGGCTGCGATCACCGAGCGCATCCGCCAGACCATCGAGCAGTCGATTCAGATCGTCGAGCGCCGCGTCAATCAGCTTGGCACCGTCGAGCCCTTGATCGAGCGCCAAGGCACCGACCGCATCCTGGTGCAGGTGCCGGGCCTGCAGGACCCGACCCGGTTGAAACAATTGCTGGGCAAGACCGCGAAGATGGACTTCCGCATGGTCGACAGCTAGCGTGCCGCCCGATCAAGCCGAGAAGGGGGGGCTGCCTCCCGATGACGAAGTCCTGATGAGCGCGCAGTCGCCGAAGGTGCCTTATGTCGTCAAGAAGCAGATTCTGGTCTCCGGCGGCGACCTGACCGATGCCCAGACCGGCTTCGATCCACGCAGCAACGAACCGATTGTCAATTTCCGTTTCAACTCCTCGGGCGCCCGCAAATTTGCGCAGGCGACAACGGAAAATGTCGGACAGCCGTTTGCGATCGTGCTCGACAACGAGGTGATTTCGGCGCCGGTCATCCGCGAGCCGATCACCGCCGGCTCGGGGCAGATTTCCGGTAACTTCACGGTGCAGTCGGCCAACGATCTGGCGATCCTGCTGCGCGCCGGCGCGCTGCCGGCGCCGTTGACCGTGATCGAGGAGCGCACCGTCGGTCCCGGCCTCGGCCAGGACTCGATCGAAAAAGGCGAGCTCGCCGCCTATGTCGGCGCCATCATGGTCATCGTGTTCATGCTCGCTGACCTACCGCCTGTTCGGCGTGTTCGCCAATATCGCGGTCGCGATCAACGTGGCGATGATCTTCGGCCTGTTGTCGCTACTGAACGCCACGCTGACGTTGCCAGGTATCGCCGGCATCGTGCTCACCGTCGGCATCGCGGTCGATTCCAACGTCCTGATCTACGAGCGCATCCGCGAGGAATTGCGCGGCGGCCGCAACGCGATCTCGGCGATCGACGCCGGTTTCAAGCGCGCGCTGTCGACCATCCTCGATTCCAACATCACCACCTTCATCGCCGCCGCGGTGCTGTTCTATATCGGCACCGGGCCGGTGCGCGGCTTCGCCGTGACGCTCGGCATCGGCATCATCACCACGGTTTTCACCGCCTTCACCCTGACCCGCCTGATCGTGGCGACATGGGTGCGGTGGAAGCGGCCGCAAAGCGTGCCGATTTAATGCGGAGCCGGCCGTGACACATATTGTTCTCATCTCTCTCGGCGTGCTCATTGCGGTGCTGACCGTGGTCAGCGCGCTCGGCATGCTGCCGTCGCTGCGCATCGTCCCGGACAATACGCATTTCGACTTCACCCAGTTCCGCCGCATCTCTTTTCCGATTTCGGCGACGTTGTCGATCATAGCGATCACGCTGTTCTTTACCCACGGCTTGAATTTCGGCATCGACTTCAAGGGCGGCACGCTGCTGGAAGTCCGCGCCAAGTCCGGCGATGCCAATATCGCCGGGATGCGCGCTACTCTGAGCACGCTCGGCCTCGGCGATATCCAGATGCAGCAATTCGGCGGACCGGACGAAGTGCTGATCCGGGTCGCCGAGCAGCCCGGCGGCGACGCGGCGCAGCAGGAGGCGGTGCAGAAGGTTCGCGGCGCGCTGGGCGACGCCGTCGATTACCGCCGCGTCGAGGTCGTCGGACCACGGGTGTCCGGCGAGCTTCTGGCCTACGGCATGCTCGGCCTGATGCTCGCGATTCTGGCGATCCTGATCTATCTCTGGTTCCGGTTCGAATGGCAGTTCGCGCTCGGCGCCATGATCGCCAACGTCCACGACATCGTGCTGACGATCGGCTTCATGTCGATTACGCAGGTCGATTTCGACCTCACCAGCATCGCGGCGCTGTTGACGATTCTCGGCTATTCGCTGAACGACACGGTCGTGATCTATGACCGCATCCGCGAAATGCTGCGGCGCTACAAGAAAATGCCGATGCCGCAATTGCTCAACGAATCCATCAATTCGACGCTGTCGCGATCGATCATCACCCACGTCACGGTGACGCTGGCGCTGTTGGCGCTGTTGTTGTTCGGCGGCCCCGCGATCCACAGCTTCACCGCGGTCATGATGTTCGGCGTGGTGCTGGTCGGCACCTACACCTCGATCTTCATCGCCGCGCCGATCCTGATCTATCTCGGCGTCGGCACCCACCGGGCCGAGGCGCAGGATAAGCCGGACACGCCGCAAAAGAGCACACCGCAAAAGAGCACTCCGCAAAAGAATATTCCGCAAGAGAGCACGCCGCAGAAGAACGCACCGCAGAAGAACGCGTCACAAAAGAAATAGGTCATGGCTCATCCCTCGGACGCGCCGCATCTTCCGAGGTCGGCGCCGATCGATGCCTATGGCAAGGGCGGCTTCGCCTTTGGCGGCATGTCGCATCGCGGCTCGCTGCTGTGCCTGCCCGACGCCGTCTGGGCCTGGGATGTGACGCGTCCGGAGCAGATCGACAAATATTCGCTGGCACGGGTCTTTGCGGCCGCCAACGGCATCGACACCTTGATTGTCGGCACCGGTACCGAAGTCTGGCTGGCGCCGCGGCAGCTGCGCGAGGCGCTGCGCGCAGTAAGGGTGGTGCTCGATACCATGCAGACGGGGCCGGCAATCCGCACCTACAACGTCATGATCGGCGAGCGGCGACGGGTCGCGGCGGCGCTGATCGCGGTGCCATGAACGCTGGCGAAGGCAACAAGCACGCCGCCGCCTTCTGCGCCGATCTCGTGCGCAGCCATGATTTTGCGCGCTACGCCGCGACGCTGTTCGTGCCGCCGGATCAACGTCGCGGGCTGCTCGCGCTCTACGCATTCAATACCGAGATCGCCCGCGTGCGCGACCAGGTCAGCCAGCCGCTGCCCGGCGAGGTCCGCCTGCAATGGTGGACCGATACGCTTGCCGGTGAGGGCCATGGCGGCGTCGAGGGCAATCCGGTCGCGGCCGAATTATTGCTCGCGATCCGTCATTGGAACCTGCCCACCGAGCCGTTGTCGCGGCTGATCGATGAACATCAGTTCGATCTCTACAACGACCCGATGCCGACCTTGGCGGCGCTCGAGGGTTACGTCACCGAAACCTCGTCGGCGCTGTTTGCGCTGGCGGCAAGAATCGCAGGATCCCGATCGGGCGAGGTCGAGCACCTGGCGCGCCACGCCGGACTGGCGCAGGGTTTTTCGCAGGTGATCGCGGCTCGCTGCCGCGCGACGCCTCGCGCCGGCAATTGTTCGTGCCGCTGCAACTCTTGCAGAAACATGGCAGCGGCATGGAAGAGGTATTTGCCGGCAAGCAGACGCCGAAACCTCCGCGCTGCGCTCGACCAGCTGATATCGGAGGCGCGGCAACATCTCGACGCCGCTTTCGTGCTGCTTGCAGATGTGCCTGCCGGAGTCAGGCCGATCTTCCTGCCGCTGGCGGAGGTACGCCGCGACCTCGCGCGGATGTCGACGGGCCGACACCGATCCCTTCGTGCCGGAGGTGACGTCGCGATTTTCGACCCTGTGGACGATGTGGCGGGCGTCGCGGTCCAAGGCTTTCAGGTTCGGGGCTTTCAACGCAGGGTAGGTCCCGTGCGGGCTCCGTCGCTCGCCCTCGGAACTTCCTTAAACCTCTCATCACGCTGGACGTTGTTGGGCAGAGAGCGGTAGGCTTGGTGTGAGCTGCTGCCGCGCAAGCCGGCAGGTCAAGGGAGGGTGCAGACATGCAAGAATTGACGCCGGAAACAATTACCGCCGCCGTCCTCGACCAGATGGCGACAACGCCCGACCCGCGCATGCGGGAGATCATGGCGTCGGCGGTCAAACACCTGCATGCTTTCGCCCGGGACGTAAATCTGACCCCGGGAGAATGGATCAAGGGCATCGAATTCATGACCATGGTCGGCAAGACCTGCACACCAGCTAGGCAGGAGTTCATCCTACTTTCGGATACATTGGGCCTTTCGGCCCTCGTCAATGGCCTGCACGACAAAACGGCCGTCGAGGAAGGGACCCATACGAGCTTGCTCGGCCCGTTCTATCGCGAGGCGTCACCAACATTGGCCGCCGGCAGCCAGATCGCCAAGCACGTCAAGCCGGGTACCGAGTGCGTCCTGTACGGCCGCGTGACCGATATCAATGGCAAGCCGCTTGCGAATGCGACCGTCTCGGTCTGGCAGACCAGTGCCGACGGTCTCTACGACATCCAGGAAAACGCCGAATCTGTGGACTATCGCGGCGTTTTCGCGACCGATGCGGATGGCGTCTATGTGGTGCGCACGGTCAAGCCGCGCGGATACTCCATCCCGATGGATGGGCCGGTCGGCAATATGGTGAAGGCGCAGGCCCGGCACGGCATGCGGCCGGCCCATATTCATTTCCTGGTCGGGGCCTCCGGCTATCGCGAACTGGTCACGGCGCTTTATCTGCGCGACGATCCGCACCTTGCCGACGACGTCGTTTTCGGTTCCTCGGACGATCTCGCGGTCGATGTCGAGGCTGATGATCCGGACTGTCCGATCAAGCGGGTGCCGAGCATCCGGTTTGACATGCGCTTGTCGCGCGAAGGCGAGGCCGATAAGACCTCCGGGCGCGTCGGCTCCGACCCGTCGGCGATCTTCAAAGGGGCTGCCACGGAGCAAAGCGCAAAAATTGCGGCGTCGGCGCCCGCGGCGAGTTAAGCTTGGCGGGCGAGATGTAGAGTTTCGAAAGTCGCGTAGCGAGAGTATCGATGATGAACAATCAGCGTAGGGGGGACAGATGAATCGTAGAGAGTTTGGCCTGGCATCGGCCGCCGTCACGTTCGGGCTGACGTCACGCGCCAGTGCGGAAGAGCCGCCGATCAAGATCGGCATGTCGATGCCGCAAACCGGCGGACTTGCGGCCGGCGGCAAGGCCTCGTTGCTCGGAATCGATATCTGGCGTGACGATGTCAACGCCAAAGGCGGCTTGCTTGGCCGCAAGGTCGAACTGGTCGTCTATGACGACAAGTCGAGCGCCTCCGAGACGCCGGCGATCTACGCCAAGTTGCTGGACGTCGACAAGGTCGATCTGCTGTTTGCGCCCTATGCGACGGTGCCGACGGCGCCGATCATGCCGCTCGTCAAGCAGCGCGGCATGCTGCTGATGGGGAATTTTTCCTTCCAGGTGAACAGCAAGGTTGGCCACGACATGTGGTTCAACAATGCCCCCTGGGGGCCGGCCGACAGTTGGGCGTCCGGGTTCCTCGGCCTCGGCCAGAAGGCCGGCGGCAAGACCGTTGCGCTGCTTTCCGCGGACCAGGAATTTGCCCAGAATATCGTCAAGACGGCGAGAGATGTCTGCAAACAGCGCGACCTGTCCGTCGTATTCGACCAGGCCTATCCGCCAAACACCGTCGAGTTCTCGAGCATCATTCGCGCGCTTGACGCCGCCAAGCCCGACATCGTCTTTGTCGCGTCCTATCCGCCGGATTCGGCGGCCCTTCTGCGGGCGGTCAACGAGATCGGGGTGGGCGACAACGTCAAGATTTTCGGCGGCGCCATGGTCGGCCTGCAATTTGCCGGCGTGATGGAAAACCTGGGCTCGCTGCTCAATGGCGTGGTCAACTACAACACCTGGCTTCCAGAACCGAGCATGTATCACGACGGTACCAAGGCGTTCTTCGACACCTATTCGAAGCGGGCCGTTGAAGCGAAGGTCGACCCGCTCGGCTATTATCTGGCGCCGTTCGGTTATGCCATGGGCCAGATGATCGAAGAGGCCGTCACGGCGACGAAATCGCTGGACCAGAGAACCCTGGCAAAATACCTGCACGAGAACGTGCACCAGACCATCGTTGGCCCGATCGCGTATGCGGCGGACGGGGAATGGAAGGAAAGCGCAACGCTGGAAGCTCAATTCCGCGGTGTCGTCGACAAGAACATCGATCAGTTCCGCTCCTCGGGCAAGCAGGTGATCCTGTTCCCCGACCGATTGAAGACCGGTGACCTCATATCTCCCTTCGAGGCCGCTCGCAAATAGCCGCGCAAGCCCGCGGGTGCGACTGGCTTTGCGAGGGGTTGAGGAGGACGGATAGGTGTTTTCTTGGGACTTGCTGCGCGACGCAGTGGTGTCCGGCGTGCTGCTCGGCTGCTTCTACGCGGCCGTCAGCGTCGGGCTGTCGATTTCGTTCGGGCTGCTCGACGTGCCACAGGTCGCGCATCCGGCATTCCTGGTGCTGGCGTCCTACTGCGTATTCCTGTGCAATGACCGCTACAATATCGATCCATTGCTCGCCGGGGTTCTGATCACCCCGCTGTTTTTCCTGCTCGGTCTCGTGACCTACCGGTTCTACTACGAGGCCTTCGAGAAACGCGGCAGCGATGCCGGCGTGCGTGGCATCGCCTTTTTCTTCGGGATCGCCTTTATCGTCGAGGTGTTGATCATCCTTCAATTCGGCGTCGATCAGCAATCAGTCTCCGCGTCCTATATCGGCAAGGCGTGGCAGATCGGCGACATGCGGATCCCGATCCGGCAGCTGGTTGCGTTCGCGATGGCGCTGCTGTTGACGGTTTCGCTGGCGGCGTATCTATCGAAAACCTTCATGGGGCGCGCGATCCGGGCGGTAGCGCAGGACGAAGAGGGGCTGCGCCTGATGGGCGCGAACCCGACCCGGATCAAGCAATTCGCGTTCGGCATCGCTACCGCGGTGGTAGCCGTTGCCGGGGCTCTCCTGATCATTGTCTCACCGGTCGAGCCTACGCTCGACCGCGTCTATATCGGGCGGACCTTCTGCGTCGTGGTCATGGCCGGGCTCGGCAGCATCACCGGCACCCTGATGGCCGCCATCATTCTTGGCGTCGCCGAGTCGATCGTTCTGAGCACGTTCGGTGCTTCCTGGGCGCCGGCGATCTCGTTTGCGTTGCTCCTCGGCGTGCTTGCCGTGCGGCCGCAAGGCCTGCTCGGCAGGTGACGCATGCATCGTAACACCATCGCATTCTGGTCTGGCGCGGGTATCTTCCTGGCCGCGGTGCTATTGCTGACACAGACGATCGGCAACGAATATCCGTTCTTCGCGGGTTATGTGATCCTGCAATTCATCGTGCTTGCGGTGGCCTGGAGCATCCTTGGCGGCTATGCCGGCTACGTCAATTTCGGCACCAATGCGTTTTTCGGCGTTGGCGTCTACACGGCCGTTCTGCTGGTTGAGGCTTTTGGCGCGCCGCTCGGGGTGCAGATCGCGGTGGCCGCCGTGGTCGGCAGCTTGCTCGGCCTCGGCGTGGGCCTCTTGACCATGCGGATGCGCGGTATCTTCTTCTCGATCGCGACGATTGCACTTGCGATCATCATCGAGACATCAGTGACCAATTGGCGGTTTGTCGGCGGCGCGGCCGGCATCCAGCTGCAGCGGCCACCGGTGATGCCGCCGTTCGACAGCTACGTCAAAATGCTGTTCTTCGTGCAGGCGCTGCTGGTTGTCACAGCGGTCGCAACGACGCGCGCCATCCAAAACTCCCGCATCGGCCGCGGGCTGCAGGCGCTCCGGGATGATGAACTCGCCGCCGAATGCACGGGCGTGCCGACCTTGCGGCTGAAACTGTTGGCCTGCGCGATATCGGGCGCGCTGATTTCCGCTGGCGGCGCTCCGGCCGCGATGTACCTGCAATATGCCGATCCATCGTCGGCCTTCAATCTCAACTACTCGGTCTCGGTGCTGGCAATGTCGCTGATCGGCGGCACTTCGCATTGGATCGGCCCGGTGCTTGGCGCAATCCTGCTGGGTGTGACGCAGCAGGTTCTGGCGGTGACGATTTCCTCGGAAGTAAACGTGCTCGTGCTTGGCGTCATGCTCGTGCTATTCGTGGTAGCGGCCCCGAACGGGCTGATCGGTCTCGTGCGCCGGTCTGCCGTGCGGAGGGGAGATCGCAAATGACGCCAACCATCGTTCCCGAAGGAGCGTTGCTGCGGATCGATGGCTTGGCGAAGAGCTTCGGCGGCTTTGTCGCGCTCGACAACATCAGCGTTGCGGTTCGCAAAGGGGAGCGCTTTGGCCTGATCGGACCGAACGGTTCGGGCAAGACCACGCTGGTCAACTGCATTTCCGGCGTGTTGCGTCCGAACTCGGGCGCCGTGCTGTTTCGCGATGAGGACGTCACGCCGCTGCCGCCAAATCAGCGCGCTCACCGCGGCATTGCTCGGAGCTTTCAGATTCCGCGGCCGTTCAAGAGCATGACGGTGATAGAAAACCTGATGGTGGCGCTGGACTTTGCCCCCGGTCATCGTCTCCTGGAATCGGTCTCGCATCGGCGCGATGCGGTGATGTCGATCCTGACGCGGATGGGGCTTGCGTCCAAAGCGTATCAGGCGACGACAACGCTGACCCAGGTGGAATTGCGCAAGATGGAGCTCGCGCGCGCCATGGCGACCGGCCCGAAACTCCTGATCTCCGACGAGGCGATGGCGGGCTTGTCCACGTCCGAGGTCGACGAGGTGCTCGACCTCCTGATAAGCCTTGCCAGTGAGGACATCGCGATCATCATGATCGAGCATATCATGCAGGCGGTGATGCGCTTTTCGGACCGCGTGATGTGCCTCGACGCCGGCAAGATCATCGCCATCGGTAATCCTAAGGACGTGATGGCAAACGCGCGCGTCCAGGAGGCCTATCTTGGCACTTAGCCTCGCAATCGACGGACTCGATGCAGGCTACGGCTCGGTGAGAGCGCTGCGCGGGGTTACGCTGCAAGTGGAGGCGGGCGAGACCGTTGCTCTGCTTGGCACCAACGGCAACGGCAAGAGTACGTTGATGAAGTGCATCATGGGCCTGGTCCGCCCGGAGCGCGGAAGCGTGCGGCTTATGGTCGATGGAAACGAGCACGATCTGACCCGGCTGCCGACGGAGGCAATCGTCGATCTCGGCGTGGCGCTGGTTCCCGAGGGACGGCGCTTGTTTCCCAAGCTGACGGTTGCGGAAAATCTGATGCTTGGTGCTTTCCGCAAAGCCGCCCGCAGCGCTATCCGTCACAACCTGGCACAGGCCTTCGAGACGTTTCCCGCGCTGACGGCGCGCAAGAACCAGCTCGCCGGCACGTTATCCGGCGGACAGCAGCAGATGTTGGCTATCGCGCGCGCGCTGATGTCATCGCCGCGCCTGCTTCTGATTGATGAACCCTCAGTGGGGCTGTCGCCGCTTCTGGTGTCGCAAACGATCGCGAAGATCGGCGAGCTCAAGAAAATGTTTGGCCTGACGGTGCTGATGGCGGAACAGAATTTCAACCAGGCGATCCGCATCGCCGACCGCGGCTACATCATCGTCCATGGCGAAATCGCGGTCTCAGCCGCCTCCGTCGACGAACTGAAAGCCAACGATATCGTCAAGCGACTCTATCTCGGCGGCGCGCTCTGATCTCTGGAAACGGCTACTTAGGTCGACGGCAGCTTCAGATCGCCGGCCTCGAAATTGAACCGGTCGCGGAAATTCTTGCGCTGCTCCAGAATGTCCTTCAGGAACGCGCGGTCGGTGTCGCTGGCCATCATCGGCTCGATCAGGTCGAGCTGGTTCATGGCGACGAGCTGCAGGATTTCGGTGCGCGGCTTGCCGTTGGCGTCGCGCGGCAAGGCCTGCACCACCTGGATATGTTCGGGCGGCTTGGGGCCCTTGGCGGCCGCGAGTTGGTCGCGCAGTTGCGCCTCCAGCGCGGCACGGTCGGCCTCGACAAAGGCATAGAGCCCGACGCCCGAGCGGCGATCGGCAAAGGCAACGATCGCGGTGTCGCGGACTTCGGGGTTTTTGCGGATCAGATCGACCAGCACCGGCGCGTCATTGACGAGCCTTCGCCCACCGCCTTCGCGGTCGGTGAAATTGAACAGCCCGCGGGTGATGGCGCGGTAGACCTTCTTGCCGGTGGCAAGCCAGATGCTGGCGATGAGCGATTTGCGGGAAAGGATTTGCCGTTCTTTCGCCGTCAGCGCCTCCGGTGCGTAGCTGCGCTTGTGCTTCAACAGATGACGGATATCCTCGTAGGCTGCGATGCGAAACAGCCGGCTGCGCCGCTTGAAGCAGGCGGCGAGCTGGAAGTCGGTCAGGTAGGCGCGGCCGTCGCGGCCCACGAGCCAGTTCTGTTCCTTGGCGAGGTCGTTGTGGCAGATGCGCGCGCGATGTAACCGATGCAGCGACTTCTTGGCGGAACGGAAGTAGGCGGCATCCCCGTGCGGTTTTGCCAAATGCAGCGCGACGCCGTCGATGAAGCCGCGCACCAGCGCGCGGCGGCCGGCCCACAACAACCGAGGTCCGACTTGCAGATCCCCGGCCAGCGTTAGAGCGCGGCGCTCGCGCGCAAACAAATGTCGCGCGGGAGCGAACGACCACCACGGCACTTGATCGAGCCGCCGCAACACCGCATCGACCTCACCGCTTTCGCTGCGAAACCGGCCCCGTTCGACGGTCGAAAATACGTCGCGCTTGAGCAGCACGCCTTCGATCCAGCGCGCCGACAGCACCGCGGCGTCGTCTTTCGGCAAATTCATGGAAAACTCACGCCGCCGCCGGGACGCGCAGCTGGTCGCCGATCCAGCGGTCCAGGTCGGCCAGCGCCCGCGCGCTGATTGCCTGTTTCTTCGCGACCGTCTTTTCGTTGCCGCGCAGCCGCGTGCCGTCGGGTTTTTTCGTCGGTGGGTGAGCGAGCGGCGGGAACAGGCCGAAATTGACGTTCATCGGCTGGAACGATCGGCTGCCCGGCTCGATGGTCTCGATATGGCCGCCGGTGATGTGGCCGAGCAGCGAGCCCAGCGCCGTGGTTGGCGGCGGCGGCAACAGCGCCCGGCCGCGCGCATCGGCGGCGGCATAGAGGCCGGCGATCAAGCCGATGCTGGCGGATTCGACATAGCCTTCGCAGCCGGTCATCTGGCCGGCAAAGCGCAGCCGCGGCGCCGCGCGCAGCCGCAATTGGCCATCGAGAAGCTTTGGCGAGTTGAGAAAGGTGTTGCGGTGCAAGCCGCCGAGCCGGGCGAATTCAGCCTTCTCCAGCCCCGGGATGGTCCGGAAGATGCGCTGCTGGGCGCCATATTTCAACTTGGTCTGGAATCCGACCATGTTGTAGAGCGTGCCGAGCTTGTTGTCCTGGCGCAGTTGCACGATCGCATAGGGCTTCACGGTCGGATCGTGGGGATTGGTCAGCCCGACCGGCTTCATCGGTCCATGCCGCAACGTCTCGCGGCCGCGCTCGGCCATCACCTCGATCGGCAGGCAGCCGTCGAAATAGGGCGTGCCGGTTTCCCAGTCCTTGAAGTCGGTTTTCTCGCCTGCCAGCAGCGCATCGACAAAGCCGTCATATTGCTCCTTGGTCATGGGGCAATTGATGTAGTCGGCGCCGGTGCCGCCAGGCCCGGCCTTGTCATAGCGCGACTGAAACCAGGCCACCGACATGTCGATGGTTTCCTTGTGCACGATCGGCGCGATCGCGTCGAAGAAGGCCAGCGCATTCTCGTCCGTCAGTTCGCGGATGGCGCCGGCGAGGGCAACCGAGGTGAGCGGCCCCGTCGCAACGATGACGTTGCCCCAGTCCGCCGGCGGCAGGCCGGCGATCTCGCCGCGGCAAATCTCGATTCTCGGATGCTCGTTGAGCGCCTTGGTGACGGCTGCGGAAAACCCGTCGCGGTCGACCGCGAGCGCTCCCCCGGCAGGCACCTGGTTGGCGTCGGCCGCGCGCATGATCAGCGAGCCGAGCCGGCGCATTTCGGCATGCAGAAGGCCAACAGCGTTGTTGGCGGCGTCATCCGACCTGAACGAATTGGAGCAGACAAGCTCCGCAAAACCCTCGGTGCGGTGGGCTTCGGTCATCCGGTCGGGGCGCATTTCGTGCAGGACCACAGCTAAGCCAGCCTCGGCGACCTGCCAAGCGGCTTCGGAGCCGGCGAGGCCCGCGCCGATGATATGCACGGTTTCGGAAGTGGATTTGGTCCCAGTCATGGGGCGCAGGGTTAGCGCGTTTTCACGCCAAGCGCACCCTGCATCGGAGAGAATAGCGTCCCGATACGATAACGCCCGCGGCGAAGCGGGCGTTATCCGTGGATCAGTCAGTCGGCTGACGACGCATCAGCCGTTATAGGTGCCGGCTGCCACGCGCGGGATATCCGAGCGATCAAGGCCAATATCGGCCAGCTCGCGATCGCTCAGCTGGGACAGCTCGGCGACATTGCGCTGATAGTCCCGGAATGCCTGGATCATGCGGATGAGCGAGAGCAACATGGTAGTCTCCTTAGTTTCTTCGATTCAGCTCTTGGTGGCTAAGCCTCATCGTTGAAATGAATATAAACCAAGATTCGTTCAATCAGAAGTTCAGATGTTGCGGTGCAGCTAATCCCAAAATGCATAACTTTAGTAAGGGCCGGTTAAGCATTCGCCGCCTCCCCAACGGCCTTGGCCGTCGCGGCCGCAAGCCAACGTTAACTCCCTTAAAACACGGAATTATCAAGAGAATATCAGGGTTTCTACGGAACAAAATGGGACGGGGATGGGAGAAATTCAAGGGTAATTCCACCCATTCTGCCTCTAAGTTAGCCTTGCTCCGCATTGCAGCAACTCATGCATGATTCGCATGCAGTTCAATCATAAGAATGATTATTTGATCAATTCTTATGATGCAGTGCACTTTTCCCGAAGGCTGAGTTCGGGCTCCGTGCCGCCGCAGAGCTAGCTAACTCAAAACGGCTCGGCCGCTTCACGCCCGACCCGCGACCACGCGCGAGTCGGGGGTCGGCGTCCCACGCCGGGGCCTGCCGAACGCGCTGTGCGCTTGCAAGCGCAAGCAATCCGTTGCGTTGGCGAAATGCGCATGCATCAAGCGACGACGAAGCCCGAAGGACTGTCCGCGCATTTCGGTTGCCGCAACCTACGGACATGCTCCGCATGCGATCGCTACGCCTCGCTGAGCTGGCATATTCGATCCCGGGTAGTAAGCGGCGCATAAGGCTCTGCGGCGCGCGCCGATCACATTTCTCTCGCGCGAAATTCACTCCTAAACTTTCGTCCGATCGGAGAAAAATCGCGGCGCAGAATCCGGCAATAAGGTCGGAGCTGTTCAAAAATAGAAAATGGAAAGTAACATGCTCAACAAATTGCTCGGAGCAACCGCAATGGCTGCCGTCGCTCTCGTCGTCGTCCCCGCACATGCCGCCAAGATGGGTGCCGTCGGCTGCAGCGGCGACAATCAGATGAAGGCCGAATCCATGGTCGATTCGATGCCCGACGGCGACGGCAAGATCATGGCGCAGAAGGAAATGGCGATGGCGCAGGAAGCCTTGCTTAGCGGCAAGATGGGTGCCTGCGGCATGCATCTCAGCAAGGCGATGCACGCCGGCATGGCCAAGTGAGGAAGCCCGAGTAAGGAAGCTCAGGTCATTTGGGGCAGGGGGCCGGTCGCAACGCGGTCGGCCCTTTCATTGTTCTTTTTTTCGGGCGAAACTCAGGGCGCATGCGAGAGCTGGGTCGCGAAATAGGCGATCGTCCTCGCGTAGACCTCGCTCTTGTTCCACTGCTCGATCACCGCGAAATTGGGGCTGCCCGGCTCCCAGTCCTTGCCGCGTTGCCAGCCGTGACCGGCGAGAAAGTTCGCGGTCGAGGCCAAGACGTCCGGTGGGTTGTGCATGAGGTCGCGGCGGCCATTGCCGTCGAAGTCGACGGCGAATTTGATCCAGGACGACGGCATGAACTGGGTCTGGCCGATCTCGCCGGCCCAGGCGCCGCGCATCTCCGATGGCGTGAGATCGCCGCGATCGACGATGCGCAACGCGTCCATTAGTTCGCCGCGGAACTCCTCGGAGCGGCGGCAGTCATAGGCCAGCGTCGCGAGCGCGCGCAGTGTCGGGAACTTTCCGATGTTGACGCCGAAATCGGTCTCCAACCCCCAGATCGCCACCAGCACCTCGCCGGGAACGCCGTAGGTCTCTTCAATGCGGCCGAGCACCGAGCCATATTGCTTCATCATATTGGCGCCGCGCAGCATCCGGGGCGGCACCATCCGACCTGAAAACTCCTCAAAACTCTGGCTGAAGACCTTTTGCGAGCGATCGCGCGCCAGCACGCTTTGGTCGAGCGCTACCCCGGCGAAGGCCGTGGTGATGGCTGCTTGCGAAATGCCCTTCGCGGCGGCCTCGGTCTTGAAGTCGCTGACCCAGGCGTCGAAGCTGCCGGCGCCGCAGGTAGCTCCGAGCGCGGCGGTTCCCGGCAGGATCAGGGCGGCGCCGACGGCGATTGTTTTGAGGAGGGTGCGAAGGGTCATCGAGGACATCGGCAGCTGAATCGATTCGAGGAAGAATCACCGGCGGCGCAAGATGTTCCCGTGAACCGCGGCCAAAGCAAGGCTTTGTGCGGCCGAGTTCTGCGCGAAACGCCGCACTCTCCTGATTGTGCGATGCTGAGGCGATTGTCAAACCGCCGGCGAGCCATTCGCCGGCGGTTTGTCATGGGCGATGATCGGCAAACGCTATGCGTCGTCCCGGCGCCGCCATGGAAACAGGTTGGCGGGAAAATCCACCGCCGACTTCCGTTCACGGGGAGGCCGCGGCGGAATCGGCCGCGCGTTCGGATCGATCGCGACCACCTCGCGATAGAGATGCCAGGTGGCGTGGCCGAGCAGAGGGATGACGACGGCGAGCCCGAGGAAGAACGGCAGCGATCCCGCCACCAAAAGCGCGGCGACGATCAAGCCCCAGACCGCGATCGTCAGCGGGTTCTTTGCCACCACGCGAAGCGAGGTGACCATGGCTTCGCCTGCGCCGGCATGGCGGTCGAGCATCATCGGAAACGACACCACGCTGATACAGAGCGCCACCAGCGCAAACAGGAAGCCGACGCCGCAGCCGACGATGATCAGCCACCAGCCTTGCGGCGTCGTCAGCACGCGCTGGACGAAATCGGAAACGCCGGCCGCGCCTTGATATCCGAACACGGCAATGTAGATCGCCTGGGCGGTCGCGACCCAGGTCACGAACAGCGCCAGCAATAACGTGCCGAGCCCGAGCATCGCGCCGAACGAAGGCGAACGCAGCACGTCGAGCGCGTCCCAGGCGGACGCCTCCTCCCCGCGCTCCCGCCGCCGGCTCAGTTCATAAAGACCGAGCGCGGCGAACGGGCCGAGCAGGGCAAAGCCCGCGGCAAGCGGAAACAACAGCGGCAACACCGCGTAGCCGGAGACCGCGCGCGCCAGTACCAGTCCGAGCACCGGATAGATCACGCAGAGGATGATGGCATGGCTCGGCACCGCCTTGAAATCTTCCCAGCCGAGCCGCAAGGCCCGACGCAGATCGGAAAGGCCGATGGTTCGAATCACAGGTACGGCCGCGCCGTCTTGCGCCGCCGGAACCTGTGGAGTGACATTGCCTTGGTATGGCGTGGCCATGGTCGTTATCTCCCTTGCCGCAGCAGCCATAAGCCCGCAACGCGCAAGCGGCCGCCGATGGAACGATCGCGATTTTTGGCCAGACGCGAAAGCCGAGCCGGCAATATCGCGAACTTAGCCAAATACCATACTCCCAAAGCAGGCTGGTGTAGCTCACGCCTCGGTGAATATTTAAATGCCGCAGCGCAAACGCACCTACGTCGTTCCGATGCGTCATTCCGCCGTCATTTTGCCGCCGCTAGGCTCGATCGGACGCTTCAGTCCGCAATTGGCAAGCAGGGCCGGGGCGGCTAAGTTTCGAGAGCGATCCGGGCCGGGTGACGTGGGCCGACAAAAGAGCCGTTCCGGCCTTCAGACAATCCATTTTCAATTGGGAGCGAACGATGAGTATTTTCGGGAAGATCATGGGCGCGATCTTTGGCAGCCACGCCAGTGCCACACCTGCGGGCGGGGGCACCGCTACCGCCGGCGCGGCGCCGGGCGCGGCAACCGCTGCGGCGCCGTCATCCGCACCAGTTGCGCCGCCGCAAAGCGTCGACATCGCGGCGATCGTGGACAAGGCGGTCGCCGCCAAGAAGGAAAAGCTGGAATGGCGCACCTCGATCGTCGACCTGATGAAGGCGCTCGATATCGATTCAAGCCTCGCCGCGCGCAAGGAACTCGCCAAGGAACTGGGCTACACCGGCGACACCAATGATTCCGCAACCATGAACGTCTGGCTGCACAAGCAGGTGATGTCGAAGCTCGCCGCCAATGGCGGCAAGCTGCCGCCGGAAATCAAGCATTAGGCGCAGTGCTTCAAATGCGACATGGAAAAGGCTCGCGGTATCGCGGGCCTTATTTGCGCGCTTGCGGGTTATTCAGTGCGCCGTGGCGTGCTCGACCTGATCCCACGCCGCAGCGCTCAATTCGCCGCGGTTAAGACCGATGTCGCTCAGGAGGTGATCGTCGAGATTTTCGATGGTCAGAAGCAGCGAGCGATAGCGAAGGTAGCGCTGGATCGCCCCGAACAAGGCTGAAATCAACATGGCGGGTTCCCTAAGAATGATGCGCTGAACGCACCTGTCATCATTGGTGCTCCCACCTCGTATCGATCGCGTTAACGAACCATTGTGCTACGGCCAAATCCGGCACTGCCCCGTAATGCTACGGACGGCCGCGCCAGGTGCGGGCGGCCCGATCCATCCCGGATCGCGTGAGGCGTCACCCCACGAGGTCAGCGTCTTCCGGGTGCTTGCGCAAGTAGTCCGCCACGAAGCTGCAGCCGGCGACGACCTTGTGCCCGTCGGCGCGGATCAGCTTCAGCGCGCCCTCGACCAGCTCGGAGGCGATGCCGCGGCCGCGCAAGGCGCGTGGCGTCTCGGTGTGGGTGATGATCACGGCTGATGGCGTCAGGCGATAATTGGCAAAGGCGAGCGCGCCCTCGACATCGAGCTCGAAACGGCTTTGCGCCTTGTTGTCGCGGACGGCGGCCATGCCCTGATTTCCCAATGAAGATTTCTCATCGACATTTAGGCAGGTCGGCCCGCCGACGCAATTCGGCGAGTGGCTTCAAGCCTTCACGATATCCCTGTATTCGGGATGCTTGCCGATCCAGGCTTTGACGAACGGGCATTCCGCGATCACCTTCCACCCCGCGGCGCGGACCTGGTCGAGTGCGCCCTGCACCAGGATCGAGCCGATGCCGCGGCCGCCGAGTTCCGGCGGCACCTCGGTGTGGACGAAGCGTGATGACATCGCCTTCGATTCTGTAATAGGCGGCGGCGAGATGGCCGTCGACCACGAGCTCGAAACGATGTTGCGCCTTGTTGTTGACGATGTCGTTCATTCATTCTTCCCGTCAGTTAGCCTTTGAGGAGTCTGCAGGCGCGGCCGGCGCTGTGCGCCCTTGATATCATCGTATCTTCTAGAGCAGAAGGCGCTCGACCTCTTCTGCAATATGTTTTTATTTGAGGCCTCAAGGATCGAACCTTGTTTGGCATCGCGCGCACCAAGAACGATGGCGTTTCGAAGGCCAAGGTTCGAAGGGCAAGGATTGCGCCGGCGGTGCCCGCGGCTCTTGCGGGATATCGCCGGATGGCGATAAACAGAGTGCAAGAAACCGGCTTCGCTTACAGCCGGACCAATCGTCGTGCCCCCAAGAGGAAACTCCCCATGAAGCTCGTGCTGTCCCTGCTCGGCGTCGTCCTGCTCATCATCGCCGCCGTCTATTTTCTCGTGCCGGCGGACCAGTTGCCAAGTTTCTTCCCCGGCCATGAGGACGGCGTGACGCGGGTGCACATGAAGCACGGCATTGTCTCGGGCGTAGCCGGTATCGTGCTGCTCGCGGCCGGCATCTGGATGGGACGGCGGTGAGCGAGATCTCGACCAAGGCGGCAGCGGCGCGCGGCGGGCCATTGCGGATGTCGCGCCGGGTGATGAATCTGGCGCATATGCTGACCCAGAACGCGCGCCGGCATGGCGAGCGCACTGGCTTCGTCTGGGGCGAGAAGTCCTGGACCTGGCGCGAGATCGATGGCGCGGTTTCGGCGCTGGCGGCGGCGCTCGCCGAACGCGGAATCTCCAGGGGCGATCGCATCCTGGTCCATTCCAAGAATTGCGAGGAGATGTTCTGGTCGATGTTCGCGGCGTTCCGGCTCGGCGCGGTCTGGGTGCCGACCAATTTCCGCCTGATGCCCGACGAGGTCGCCTATCTCGCCACCGCTTCCGGCGCGAAAGCGTTTCTCTGCCACGGCGATTTTCCCGAGCACGCCAGAATAGTCACTGGCCCCGACTTCATCTGGCGGATCGGCGAGGAGGGGACGTTCGGCGAGCGTTCCGTGCGCGAGGCGATCGCGGCCTACGCCGATGTGAGAATCGAAAACGCCGCGGTCGAGCATGACGATCCCTGCTGGTTCTTCTTCACCTCGGGCACCACCGGCCGCTCCAAGGCCGCGGTGCTGACCCACGGTCAGATGGCTTTCGTCGTCACCAACCATCTCGCCGACCTCACGCCCGCCACCACGGAGCGCGATGCCTCGCTGGTGGTCGCGCCGCTCTCGCATGGCGCGGGCGTGCACCAGTTGATGCAGGCCGCGCGCGGGGTGAAGACGATTTTGTTGCCGACCGAGAAGTTCGACATCACCGAGGCGTTCCGCCTGATCGAGACCCATCGCGTCAGCAATCTGTTCACGGTGCCGACCATCCTGAAGATGATGGTCGAGCACCCCGCCGTCGATAAGTTCGATCATTCCTCGCTGCGCTATGTCATCTATGCCGGCGCGCCGATGTATCGGGAGGACCAGAAGGCGGCGCTGAAGAAGCTCGGCAAGGTGCTGGTGCAATATTTCGGCCTCGGCGAAGTCACCGGCAACATCACGGTGATGCCGGCCGAGCTGCACGAGGAGGAGGACGGGCCGAGCGCGCGGATCGGCAGCTGCGGCTTCGAGCGCACCGGCATGCAGGTCCAGATCCAGGGCGATGACGGGCGCGAGCTGAAACCGTTCGAGACCGGCGAGATCTGCGTCATTGGCCCGGCGGTATTCGCCGGCTATTACGACAACCCCGAGGCCAACGCCAAAGCGTTTCGCGACGGCTGGTTCCGCACCGGCGATCTCGGCCACATGGACGCCGAGGGATTTGTCTACATCACCGGCCGCGCCTCCGACATGTACATCTCCGGCGGCTCCAACATCTATCCGCGCGAGGTCGAGGAGAAGATCCTGACCCATCCCGCGATCGGCGAGGTCGCGGTGCTCGGCGTGCCCGATCCGTTCTGGGGCGAGGTCGGGGTCGCCGTCTGCGTTCCGCGCGAGGGCGCAACGCCCGTGAGCGAGTCCGAGATGGCCGCGTTCCTTTCGCCAAAAGTGCCGCGCTACAAGATGCCAAAACGCTTCTTCTTCTGGGACGCGCTGCCGAAGTCGGGCTATGGCAAGATCCCGAAGCGCTTGGTGCGCGATGAGCTGGAAGCGCGCGGGCTGCTCGATCTCAACACCACCAAAACCGGATAAGCGGCGATGCGCCGCATCGAGCAGCCGGGGCCGCCCGCATCCGAACGCATCCAATGGGTGGAAGCGCGCGGCCGCGCGTTCTCTTTCACGCTGGAAGCAGGCCTGCCGCTGCTGGAAGCCGCACGCCGCGGCTTTGCGGCGGAGGGTTTTGCGGGCGGCGTGCTGAACATGCAGGGCGGCGCGCTCGGCCCATTCGCCTATGTGATGCCGGCGCTGTCGAAGACCAAAGAGAACGCGGCGTTCTATAGCGATACGTTTCGCCCCCTTGGCATCACCCGGCTGAAGCTCGCGAGCATGACGCTTGGCGCGCGCGACGGCGCGCCGTTCTTTCACTGCCACGGGCTGTGGACCGAAGCCGACGGCCGCGCGGGCGGCGGCCACATGCTGCCGGAAGAAACCTTTGTCGCCGAGCCTTTCGCTGTCGAAGCCTTCGGCATCGATGGCGCCGTCTTCGCGGCGGAGCCCGATCCCGAGACCAACTTCAAGCTGTTCGGACCCGTGCGTTCCGCGCCCTCTGGCGCGAACGCAACCAGCCGCGCCTTTGCGCTGCGGCTGCGACCGAACCAGGATTTTGCAGATAGCCTGGAGGGCTTCTGTCGCGACCGCGGAATCATCAGCGCCAAAATTCACGGCGGCGTCGGCTCGACCATCGGCGCGCGCTTCACCGATGGAAAGATTGTCGAGCCCTTTGCGACTGAACTCGCGATCACGTCGGGCAGCATCGCGCCCGGCATCGGCGGCGCACTGGAAGTCCGACGCTCGACGTCGCGCTGGTCGATTACACCGGCGGCCTCGCAGAGGGACGCCTGATCCGCGGCGACAATCCGGTGCTGATGACGATGGAGCTGGTGCTGGAGGCGCTGCGCTGAGGTAAGGGATCGCGCCAATGCGACCACATAGGAAGTCGTCATACTCCGCGAAAGCGGAGTATCCAGTACGCCGAGGCTTCTCGATTCCATCACTGACGCCTCTGGGATACTGGATCATCCGCTTTCGCGGATGATGACGGTTGGTGTGTTTGGTGCGCGTTCGCAAATAACGAGCAGCCACAAATTCGATTTTTCAAACAGCTAACTCGCTAGCTCCGCGTCATTGCGAGCGAAGCGAAGCAATCCATCGTGCCGCATAAAGAAAGAATGGATTGCTTCGTCGCTTTCGCTCCTCGCAATGACGGAGAACACAGCTTCGCGATCTCGCCGCAGGATTGCGCGAGGTTGATCTTGAATTTCCCGCCATCTGAAGATCAGAGGGCGCGGGGAATGCCGGGTGCCCAATGCACCCGCAGCCTCGTGTGCGCTTTGTAGTTTTAGTATGCACACGAGTATTCACAGCGGAGGCACCGGAAACATCCGGCATTCCCCACGCGATGGTTTTACGGCTTATGTCGCGCTCTCCTCGGGGACCGGGCTCTCTTGCCCCCGTCACTTCCGCGAATTGTCTTCGCGAAACCTTAGCGCCAGCGTCGGGGCGCCAGGACCACACGATTTCGCCGTCCGCTTCAGGCGCGCTCGTCTTGCGTCGCCATCAGCGTCCACCGCAACCCGCCTCACGTCCGTGACGATCGCGAAACGCCCCTCTTGGCGAGGCGGGATGGCGATGGATCTACAACTGATTTGGGGTGGAACAAAACAAGAATATTTTTGCGAACGGGGCTGGACCGAGAATTCGCAAAACGGCTCGTCGGGCAAATCAATAGTCGTACTATTGTACTATTATTCGGGATATTCATCATGTTCACGCGCGATGGTTGGCTTGGCTTGGCGCAGCCAAGGCTCGCTTGCCGTCCACAGAAGTTGAAAACAATGCCGCACGTCGTACATCCCGGCCGTTTGCTGAAGCGCGAATTGGCCGCGCGAAAGCTCAGTGCAAACCGACTTTCGCTCGATATAGGCGTTCCCTCCGGCCGCATCACCGACATTCTCAATGGCTGCCGCGGGATCACGGCCGACACCGCGGTACGGCTCGGCCGCTACTTCGGCAATAGCGCGCGGTTCTGGCTCGATCTGCAGGGGCAATACGACATCGGCGTGGTCGAACAGGAGAAGGGCGCCGAGATCGCCAAGCGCGTCAGGCCAGCGGATGCGGCATGAACCTGCCGCGCTGGCCTCTATTCGCGGGTGATGCATCACCGCCGCTTGCGCACGTGAACGTTGATGTCGAGGTCGATGTCGCTGACGCAGGTTTGCTCGGTGCGATGCGAGCCGCCCTCGTGCCAGTCTCCCACGCGTGCACGGGCGTCTCTTACATTTGCAAGCCGCAAGCAACGCCATTGCGGCAGCTTGCCTGAACTCTCTCCGGCGAATTGCCAGGCGAGAGCGACCTCTTCGCCTTTCCGGTTGGTGCCGATGATGTGCGGACACAGTTCGCGAGTGCGGCCGTCATAGCTGCAGACCACTTGCTGCTCGCCGAGAATGGCATTGCGGAAGAGGGTGTAGGTGGTGCTGGGCATTTGGCCGGCCGGGGTAGTGGCGCGTGGACGCATTCTAGCTCGGGCTTCGAGCGAGCCGCGCGGAGGAGGCTTCACGACCCTCGCGCAAGACGCAATCCCTGCGTGAATGTTCTTGTTACGTTCCGAAAGGTGTGCCACAAATGGGACCGGGCGCTTAAGCCACTCCGTGATCTGGTCCTCGTCCATGAGTTCGAGAAAGAAACGCGACATCCGGATGCCCGCGCCGTATCTCCGGCGCATATGGCTGGAGCCATCGCGCATTGCCGACCGCAAGGCCTATCCGTTTTGCCTGCCTTTTCTCGGCGACGATTTCGAGCTGAGCTTCGATGCCCCGATCACCATCATCGTCGGCGAGAATGGCACCGGCAAATCCACGCTGCTCGAAGGCATCGCGGTGCTCGCCGGCTATGACGAGGCCGGCGGCGGCAAGGGTTATCGGACGGTCGATCACTCCAATGCGCTCGAGGTGATGGGCGGCGAGCTCTCGACGGCGCTGCGCGCGAGCTGGCTGCCGAGGATCACGAAGGGTTGGTTCTTCCGGGCCGAGACCTTCTTTTCCGTCGCGCGATATCTCGATGAGGTTGGGAGCGGCCCTGACTTCCTCTCACATTCCCACGGCGAAGGTTTTTTGCGTTTCTTCGAGGAGCGCTGCCAACGGCAGGGCATCTACATCTTCGATGAGCCGGAATTGGCGCTGTCGCCGGCGCGCCAGATGGAATTCTTGAAACTGCTGCAGCGGATGGAGCAATCCACGATCTGCCAGATCATCATGGCCACGCATTCGCCTGTCCTGATGGCCTATCCCAATGCGCGGCTGCTGCGGCTCTCGAAATACGGCCTGGAGCCGGTGACCGTCGAGCAGACCGACCACTACAAGGTCCTGCGCGAGTTCTGCCACGATCCCAGGGGGTTTGTGGAAGCGGCGATTGCGGAGTGAACGAGCGACAGATGAGCTCAAGACGCAAACGCGAAATCAATCTTCCAGCGCCTTACCTCCGACGACTCTGGCTCGATCCGTCGCGCATCGCCGACCGCAAGGCCTATCCGTTTTGCCTGCCGTTTCTCGGCGACGATTTCGAGCTGAGCTTCGATGCCGCCATCACCATCATCGTCGGCGAAAACGGCACCGGCAAATCCACCTTGCTCGAAGGCATCGCGGTGCTCGCCGGCTATGACGAAGCCGGCGGCGGCAAGGGCTATCGGCCGGTCGATCACTCCCACGCGCTCGAGAAGATGGGCGGTGAGCTATCGAAAGCGCTGCGCGCGAGCTGGCTGCCGAAGATCACCAATGGCTGGTTCTTCCGCGCCGAAAGTTTTTTCTCGATCGCGAGATACCTGGATGATGCGGCCCGCGACGACCCATTCGGTGGCCCTCCGCCGGACTTCCTGTCGCATTCCCACGGCGAAGGTTTCTTGCGCTTCTTCGAGGAGCGCTGCCAGCGCCAGGGCATCTTCATCTTCGACGAGCCGGAATCGGCGCTGTCGCCCGCGCGCCAGATGGAGTTTTTGAAACTGCTGCGGCGGATGGAAGAATCCACGATCTGCCAGGTCGTCATGGCTACGCATTCGCCCATGCTGATGGCCTATCCCAACGCGCGGCTGCTGCGGCTGTCGAAATACGGCCTGGAGCCGGTGACCGTCGAACAGACGGATCACTATAAGGTCATGCGCGAGTTCTGCGACGATCCGAAGGGGTTCGTGGAGGCGGCGATCGCGGAGTGAACGGCTACGTGGGCACGGCGGGAGATGGCATTGACGCTGACACGCGCGCCTTTGTCTGGTATACTGTGTGAGATGAACGAGCTTTTGGCGAGAATAACGATCGACCCAAATCGCATGCACGGCCGTCCGTGCATTCGCGACCTGCGCATCACCGTTGCCGATGTTCTGGGTCTACTGGCGGCCGGCCAGTCGCGAGAGACAATCCTTGAAGAATACCCTTATCTTGAAAGCGCAGATATTGACGCTGTTCTAGCCTTTGCCGCGCGCCAGGCTGATCATCCCGTCATCCCTGCGGAATAGACGTGCTCTTTCTGATCGATGCCCAACTTCCGCCCGTGCTGGCGGAAGCTTTGCGCCAGGCGGGCTCTTCTGCGATCCACGTGGCCGACATTGGCCTACTCACGGCGTCCGATGAGGAGATTTGGAATGAGGCAGCCATCCGCTCAGCCATCCTCGTGACCAAGGATCGCGATTTCTTGCAATTGCGCGCGGCGATGGCGGACGGTCCCACGATTTTGTGGATTCGAGTTCGGCAATAAGGACAATCGGACGCTGATCGCGCAAATCTTGCGAGCGTTGCCCGCGATTATCGGCGCCGTCGATCGCGGTGAGGGCGTGATCGAATTCGTCGGAAGTTAGCCCTTAGCTATTGAGCCGCCTCGCGGTAAGGGAAGGGGCGGAATACGCTCCGCTATTCCGCTCTATGGGCTCCTTGCCAATCGTTTAAATTAGTAATAAACTAAAGGTTGTTTTTCATTTAGACACTAGCAGGATAGGCCATGACTAGCGTCGATCCGAAAATTGCCACTGCCATTGGACAACTGAAGAATATTCATCGCGAGTTTCGCACAGCTCTCCTGAACAAAAAATACTATGCCTCGCGATTGTCTTGGTATCAAACCGCCAATTGGTGGTATGAAATTCTTATTGCGCTCGGTGCGACCGGCAGCGGCATTGCGGGATTCGCGTTTTGGAAAAGCGGTGCGGGAGCTATTGTTTGGGGAACTATTTCAGGAGCCTCAATCGTGCTGTCTACGCTTAAACCTATTATTGATTTGCCGAAGCAAATTGAGCGTTACAGTAAGTTGTCTGGGGCCTATTCAAAGATCTACGAATCGTTCCGTGTCATGGAACAGGAGTTTGATGAAGGCGGCTTAACTGATGCCCACCTCGAAAAGTTCAAGCAACTTCGCAGTCAGCTAGTTGACCTTGCTCCTGACGACGATCCACGTCCGGACGTGACCTTCATTAAGCGTCTCGAAGGCGAAGTTAATGCTGAAATCCCTGTTGCTTCACTTTGGATGCCGGAAATCCCTGCGGGAAAGGACCCGGGGAAATCCGCCCAAGGCCAGATTGAACAGGTCAAGTGAACGCCAAAAGGAGTCATGAAGCCATGGCTGTTATATCAACTCAGCAGGCATCTCATCCTAAGCCTCAAGAACAGCCGCCGTTCCCCGATTGGAAAAAGCCCGAAAATCAACCGGGACACGATCTGCCATCGAGGCGTATTGAGCCGAGCATTCAGCCCACCGAACCTTGGAAAGACCCCGAGCCTCGAGGACCACGAGAGCGGCCTGATGGCTAGAGTTGATTCCACCTACTCCGCCGCCTCGCTCGCACCCCCGCCGCTCTTCCCCGGCTTCCCCGCCTTCTTCAGCACCGGCGCCAGAAACTTCCCCGTATAGCTCCGCGGCGCTTTGGCGATATCTTCCGGCGGGCCCCAGGCGACGATTTCGCCGCCGCCGTCGCCGCCTTCGGGGCCGAGGTCGATCACCCAGTCGGCGGTCTTGATCACCTCGAGATTGTGCTCGATCACCACCACCGTGTTGCCCTGCGACACCAGCTCGTGCAGCACCTCCAGCAATTTCTTCACGTCGTGGAAGTGCAGGCCGGTGGTCGGCTCGTCCAGGATATAGAGCGTGCGCCCCGTCGCGCGCTTCGACAATTCCTTGGCGAGCTTGACGCGCTGGGCCTCGCCGCCGGACAGCGTGGTGGCCTGCTGGCCGACATGGATGTAGTCGAGGCCGACGCGGTGCAGGGTCTGGAACGTCTCGCGCACGCGCGGCACCGCCTTGAAGAACTCGGCGGCCTCTTCCACGGTCATGTCGAGCACGTCGGCGATCGACTTGCCCTTGAACAGCACTTCGAGCGTCTCGCGGTTGTAGCGTTTGCCCTTGCAGACGTCGCAGGTGACGTAGACGTCGGGCAGAAAGTGCATCTCGATCTTGATGACGCCGTCGCCCTGGCAGGCCTCGCAGCGGCCGCCCTTGACGTTGAAGGAGAACCGCCCGGGCTCGTAGCCGCGCGCTTTCGCTTCCGGTAGCCCCGCGAACCATTCGCGGATCGGCGTGAACGCGCCGGTATAGGTCGCGGGATTGGAGCGCGGGGTGCGGCCGATCGGCGACTGGTCGATGTCGATGATCTTGTCGATATGCTCCAGTCCCTCGATGCGGTCGTGCGGTGCTGCGCCCTCGCTGGCGTTGTTGAGCTTGCGCGCGATGGCGCGATAGAGCGTGTCGATCAGCAGCGTCGACTTGCCGCCGCCGGACACGCCGGTGACGCAGGTGAACAGCCCCAGCGGGATCTCCGCGGTGACGTTCTTCAGGTTATTGCCGCGCGCATTCACCACCTTGATGGTGCGGCGATGGTTCGGCGGCCGCCGTTCGGGGATCGCGACCGACAATTCGCCGGTGAGATATTTTCCCGTCAGCGAAGCGGGATTGCGCATGATCTCGGCCGGCGTGCCCTGGGCCACGATATGGCCGCCATGCATGCCGGCGCCGGGGCCGATGTCGAGCACATAGTCGGCCAGGCGAATCGCGTCCTCGTCGTGCTCGACCACGATCACGGTGTTGCCGAGGTCGCGCAGCCGCTTCAGCGTTTCCAAGAGCCGCGCGTTGTCGCGCTGGTGCAGGCCGATCGAGGGTTCGTCCAGCACATAGAGCACGCCGGTCAGCCCGGAGCCGATCTGCGAGGCCAGCCGGATGCGCTGGCTTTCGCCGCCGGAGAGCGTGCCGGAGGCGCGCGCCAAGGTCAGGTAGTTCAGGCCGACATCGAGCAGGAACGACAGCCGCTCGCGGATCTCCTTCAACACCCGCGCGGCGATCTCGTTCTGCTGCGCGTTCAGCGATTGCGGCACGCTCTCGAACCATTCGCCGGCGCGCCTCACCGACAATTCCGAGATTTCGCCGATGTGCTTGCCGCCGATCTTGACGCACAGCGCCTCCGGCTTGAGGCGATAGCCGTTGCAGCCGGCGCAGGGCACGTCGGCAAAATATTTCGCCAGCTCCTCGCGCGCCCATTCGCTTTCGGTCTCGCGGTAGCGCCGCTCGATATTGGTGATGACGCCCTCGAACGGCTTCTTGGTGTCGTAGGAGCGCACGCCGTCTTCGTAGGAGAATTTGATCTCGTCCTCGCCGGAGCCGTGCAGCAGCGCGTTTTGCGTCTTCTTCGGCAGGTCCTTCCACTTGGTGTCGAGCGTGAACTTGTAGAATTTCGCCAGCGCCGTCAGGGTCTGGATGTAATAGGGCGACGACGATTTCGCCCACGGCGCGATTGCGCCCTTGCGCAAGGTCGCTTCCTTGTCGGGAATGACGAGATCCTCGTCGACATGCTGCTCGACGCCGAGCCCGCCGCAGGCCGGGCACGCGCCATAGGGATTGTTGAAGGAGAACAGCCGCGGCTCGATCTCGGGAATGGTGAAGCCGGAGACGGGACAGGCGAACTTTTCGGAGAACAGGATGCGTTCCGGCCCGCTCTTGTCGTGGATTTTTGCAACTTTTTTTGTCGCGGGTTGGTCTTTCGCGGCTTGCTCGGTCTGCTCCCTCCCCCCTTGAGGGGGAGGGTCGGGGGAGGGGGGTAGCCCCGGGCGCCGGCGCGCGTGGCTTACCCCCCACCCGACCAGCCTTCGGCCGGTCGACCTCCCCCTCAAGGGGGGAGGTGGCAAGGGCCGCCGGCGCATCGGCATATTCAATCACCGCGAGCCCCTCGGCGAGTTTCAGCGCCGTCTCAAAACTCTCCGACAGCCGCTGGCCGATGTCGGGGCGCACCACGATGCGGTCGACGACGACGTCGATGTCGTGCGGGAATTTCTTGTCGAGCGTCGGCGCTTCCGCCAGCTCGTAGAAGGTGCCGTCGATCTTGACCCGCTGGAATCCCTTCTTGAGATACTCGGCGAGTTCCTTGCGGTATTCGCCCTTGCGGCCGCGCACCACCGGCGCCAGCAGATAAAGCCGCGTGCCCTCGGGCAGCGCCAGCACGCGGTCGACCATCTGCGACACGGTCTGGCTTTCGATCGGCAGGCCCGTGGCGGGCGAGTAGGGCACGCCGACGCGCGCCCACAGCAGCCGCATGTAATCGTAGATCTCGGTGACGGTGCCGACGGTGGAGCGCGGGTTCTTCGAGGTGGTCTTCTGCTCGATCGAGATCGCCGGCGACAGGCCGTCGATCTGGTCGACGTCCGGCTTCTGCATCATCTCCAGGAACTGGCGCGCATAGGCCGAGAGCGACTCGACGTAGCGCCGCTGCCCCTCGGCATAGATGGTGTCGAAGGCGAGCGAGGACTTGCCCGAGCCCGACAGTCCCGTGAACACCGCGAGCCTGTCGCGCGGGATCTCGACGTCGATGTTTTTCAGATTGTGCTCGCGCGCGCCGCGAATGATGATCGCGCGCTGGCTGGAGGCACTGTGTTGGCGCTTTGCCCTGATCACTTCATCCATATCGGCATTTCCAGGCGCGATTGCGAACCGCGCACGTTCAGGCGCGCCTCGCCGGAAACCGGGATCGGACGCCAATGGGTGAGTTCAGAACATAGGAAGAACGGGAAGCGATTTCCAGTGTCCTGTGCAAATCATCAACGGCTTGTTGGTGTCGATGGCAGCAGCTGGCAGCAGCGCGGACTCGTCTAAGCAGCAAAAAGGCCGGCGTGAGGCCGGCCTTTTTTCGAAGCAATCGGTTGGCGCGAAGATCAGTACTTCGCGATCACCGGGCCGCCCCAGCGATAGTTCACGTGGACCGTTCCCATGTCGACGCCCTGACCGATGTTGTCGGTGCGCCGACCGCAATGGCCGATGCCGGGAAGGTAATGTTGGGGTTGCCCATGAACAGGTGGTCGTATTCAACGCCAACGGACCAGTTCGGCGCAAAGCTGACTTCGAGTCCGGTTCCGACCGTGCCACCCCAGCGGGTGTCGCTCGCCGATTGAACGGACACCGGCTGCAGCGACGTTGCCCACGGGGAAGAAGCTGCTGTATTTGTTGTCGGTGACCGCAGCGCCGCCCTTCACGTACAGGAGAACGCTGTCCCAGGCATAGCCGACTTGGCCGGTGAACAGGCCGATGGCATCGACCTTGGTCTGGTTGGTGTAGGGAATTACGCCGTCAAGCTCGGCATTGGATCCCTTCAGGTCCGCCCAGTCGCCCTGGGCCTCGACGCCGAACACCCAACTGGCGGCCTGCCAACGATAGCCGATCTGACCGCCGACCAAGCCGCCCGTCGCGGTGTGACAACCCTCGCGCAGTTCGGCAGCGCGACCCGCGACGCTGGTGGCGGTCCAGCACTCGCGGCTCGATGCGCCGCCGCCGTTGAGACCGACATAGAAGCCGCTCCAGTCGTAGATCGCAGCCATCATCGGAGGCGGCGCCTTGGTGTAGGTTCGCGGCGCAAGATCCGCCGCAACGGCGGGAGCCGCAGCACCTATGGCAACCAGTCCAACCACGCCCAGCAACATTTTTTTCATTGTCGTCCCCGACCCCATTCGCAGCATTCATATCCGCTCTGTCGCTTCCGTTGGTCCCCAGAAGCGCTTTACGCGACCGCCCAATCGATCCAAAATCCGCCCGCAATATAGCGACTTTAGTGCGCAAAGCCGTCTCCGAAATGCAACACTCCCCGGAGAACTGCGGGTGTCGATAAGTTAATGAATGTCCATGCCTTTTCATGAGATCGCAGGGTGTTTTTCAACGAAAGTTGCGATCGAAGTTTTCTCTCCGTGAGCCTTCGCTCCGATGGCATCGCAATACCGTTGATGATCCCACGATTTCCTGGATTTCCGCCCTTTTGAGCGTGAACGAAACTGGAACATCGGGGCTATCGATGCTATATGTGGATAACCGTGGCACGGCCGGGCTTAAGGGTCCGGCTAGCGTATAGGGTCGGCTGCAATGAAAGCTGCCGGGCGGGCTTCGAGCCACAGTGGCGGCTTGGGTAATTTTCCAGCGTGGAGAGCGGCGATGGCGGGAAGCGTGAACAAGGTAATTCTGGTCGGAAACCTCGGCAAGGATCCGGAGATCCGGCGGACCCAGGACGGCAGGCCGATCGCCAATCTGAGCGTGGCGACCTCGGAAACCTGGCGCGACAAGGCGACCGGCGAACGCAAGGAAAAGACCGAGTGGCACCGGGTCGTGATCTTCAACGAAGGCACTCTGCAAGGTCGCCGAGCAATATCTGAAGAAGGGCGCCAAGGTTTACATCGAAGGCCAGTTGCAGACGCGCAAATGGACCGACCAGAGCGGCGTCGAGAAGTACTCCACCGAGGTGGTGCTGCAGGGGTTCAACTCGAACCTGACGATGCTCGATGGCCGCAGCGGTGGCGGCGGTGGCAATTTTGCCGGTGAAGACTCCGGAGCCGACTTCGGCTCGGCCGGTCCCTCCAGCGCGCCGCGTCGCGCGGTCGCGGCTGGCGGCGGCGGCGGCCGCAACGGCGACATGGATGACGATATTCCGTTCTAGCCGCATTGCGTTCTAGCCGCGGCGGCGTCTCAGTCCGCGCTTACCACGAATACGACACCCTTCGCTTAAAGCAGTTGGGATTTATCTTGCATGTTCCTCCGCACGCGCTTCCGCGTTCGCCCGGCAGGAGAAACTTGACAATGGAAAGATTGATGTAAATACTAATTACATTGACGTCGCTGCCGCCCAAGCGAGGTTGCAAACGACGTTGCAAGAGAGGGTTGGACAAGAGATGTTTCATATGTCGCTTGCTCCGCTCTTGGATGCCGCACCCGCCATCCCGCTTCACGCATTCGCGGCGATGACGGCCTTCGCGCTCGGGCTGGTCCAGCTCGCCGCGCCGAAGGGGACCTTGCCGCACCGGACCTTGGGGTGGATCTGGGTCGGCCTGATGGCGCTGGTCGCGCTCTCCTCGTTCTGGATCCACCAGATTCGCCTGCTCGGTCCCTGGAGCCCGATCCACCTGCTGTCCATCTTCACGCTCGTGATGCTGCCGCTCGCGGTCTGGAGGGCGCACACCCATCAAGTGGTCGCACATCGCCGCGCCATGATCGGACTGTTCTCCGGCGCGCTTGTCATCGCGGGCCTGTTCACGCTGCTGCCGGGGCGCATCATGCACGCGGTTGTTTTCGGCCCTTAGCGAGGGCCTCGTCGGGGCGCCGATCGAGGCTCTGAACTGTCGGTTAAGTCTCTGGAAAAACGAAGAGAAAATCCGGTTCCGGCCGACGGTTAGGGGTGGTTTTGACGACGCCCGTGCGCTATATGATTCTGACCTAGAATCTGACCGGATTTCCCTTTGTCTGACACCGATAACAACGACCCCGGCGAGCCGCCGGGTCCTTCCGATATTCGCCCCGTTTCCATTCTCGACGAGATGAAACGCTCCTACCTCGATTACGCCATGAGCGTGATCGTGGCCCGCGCGCTGCCGGACGCGCGCGACGGATTGAAGCCGGTGCATCGCCGCATCCTCTACGGCATGTACGAGAACGGCTTCGAGTGGAACAAGCCGTATCGCAAGTCGGCCCGCACCGTCGGCGACGTCATCGGTAAATATCATCCGCACGGCGACCAGTCGGTCTACGACGCGCTGGTGCGCATGGCGCAGGATTTCTCCATGCGCGTGCCCTTGATCGACGGCCAGGGCAATTTCGGTTCGGTTGACGGCGATATGCCGGCCGCCATGCGGTACACCGAATCCCGGCTGACCAAGGTCGCGCAGTCCCTGCTCGACGACCTCGACAAGGACACCGTCGACTTCGAGCCCAACTATGACGGCCAGGAAAGAGAACCGTCGGTGCTGCCGGCGAAGTTTCCCAACCTGCTGGTCAATGGCGCCGGCGGCATCGCGGTCGGCATGGCGACCAATATCCCGCCGCACAACCTCGGCGAGGTCATCGACGCCTGCGTGGCGCTGATCGAAAATCCCGCGCTGTCGATCGACGAACTCATCAACATCATTCCGGGGCCGGATTTCCCGACCGGCGGCATCATCCTCGGCCGCCAGGGCATCCGCTCCGCCTACCATCTCGGCCGCGGCTCGATCGTGATGCGCGGCAAGGTCTCGATCGAGACCTTCCGCAAGGATCGCGAGGCGATCATCGTCACCGAGATACCCTACCAGGTCAACAAGGCGACCATGGTCGAGCGCATCGCCGAACTGGTGCGCGAAAAGAAGATCGAGGGCATTTCCGATCTGCGCGACGAATCCGACCGCGACGGTTTTCGCGTGGTCGTCGAATTGAAGCGCGATGCGATGGCGGACGTGGTGCTGAACCAGCTTTACCGGTTCACCCCGCTGCAGACCAATTTCGGCGCCAACATGGTCGCGCTCGACGGCCGCCGGCCGCAGACGATGAACCTCAAGGACTTCTTGACGTTGTTCATCGCCTTCCGCGAGACCGTGGTGACGCGGCGGACCAAGTATCTGCTCAACAAGGCGCGCGACCGCGCCCACATCCTGGTGGGCCTTGCGATCGCGGTCGCCAATATCGACGAGATCATCCGCGTCATCCGCACCTCGCCCGATCCCACCACCGCGCGCGACACCCTGATGTCGCGCGACTGGCCGGCGCGGGACGTCGAGGCCATGATCACGCTGATCGACGATCTCCGGCACAAGATCAATCCCGACGGCACCACGCGGCTGTCGATGGAGCAGGCCAAGGCCATCCTCGAGTTGCGGCTGCAGCGGCTGACCGCGCTCGGGCGCGAAGAAATCTCGGAAGAGCTCGACAAGCTCGCGCTCGAAATCGCCGATTACCTCGACATCCTGCGCTCGCGCGCCCGGGTGCAGGCCATCATCAAGACCGAGCTTGCCGAGATCAAGAGCGAGTTCGCCACCCCGCGCAAAACCGTCATCATCGAGCAGGAGGGCGAGGTCGAGGACGAAGACCTGATCCAGCGCGAGGACATGGTGGTCACCGTCTCGCACGCCGGCTACGCCAAGCGGGTGCCGCTGTCGGCCTATCGCGCCCAGCGCCGCGGCGGCAAGGGCCGCGCCGGCATGCAGACGCGGGAAGAGGATTTCGTCAGCCGCCTGTTCGTGGCCTCGACCCACACGCCGGTGTTGTTCTTCTCCTCGCGCGGCCAGGTCTACAAGGAAAAAGTCTGGCGGCTGCCGGTGGCGGCGCCCAATGGCCGCGGCAAGGCGCTGATCAACATCCTGCCGCTGGAGCAGGGCGAGCGCATCACCACCATCATGCCGCTGCCGGAGGATGAATCCTCCTGGGCCAACCTCGACGTGATGTTCGCGACCACCGGCGGCAACGTCCGCCGCAACAAGCTGTCGGATTTCGTCGACGTGCGCCGCTCCGGCATCATCGCCATGAAGCTCGACGACGACGAGGCGATCGTCGACGTCCAGATCTGCACCGAACGCGACGACGTGCTGCTGACCGGCGCCGGCGGGCAGTGCATCCGTTTCCCTGTCACCGACGTCCGGGTCTTTACCGGCCGCACCTCGATGGGCGTGCGCGGCATTGCGCTGGCGAAGGACGACAAGGTGATCTCGCTGACCATCCTGCGCCACATGGATGCCGATTTCGAGGAGCGGGCCGCCTACCTGCGCCGGGCCAACGCGGTGCGGCGCGGCGGCGCCGAGGAGGAGGCGGGCACCGACACCGAGGATGCGTCCGGCTCGATCGAACTCGGCGAGCAGCGCTATGTGGAGATGTCGGCGGCCGAGCAGTTCGTGCTGACCATCAGCGAGAACGGCTATGGCAAGCGCTCGTCCTCGTTCGAATACCGCACCACCGGCCGCGGCGGCAAAGGCATCGTCGCGATGTCGGTGAACGAGCGCAACGGCAAGCTGGTGGCGTCGTTCCCGGTCGAGGATAGCTGACCAGATCATGCTGGTGACCGACAAGGGCCAGCTGATCCGCTGCCCGGTCGAGGACATCCGCATCGCCGGCCGTTCGACCCAGGGCGTCATCGTGTTCGATACCGCCGAGGACGAGCACGTCGTCTCGGTCGAGCATATCGGCGAGGACGCCGAGAACGGCAATGGAGGTTAGGGCGCAGCTACCAAAGGAGCTGAAGCCCTTCTCGCGGATCATTCGAGCCAGCTGCAGTCCTACGATCTGACAGGGCTCAGGCCGCAGTGCCGGCGCCAGAACCCGAACCACGGGGATGTCGAACTTGGGCCGCGTCAGATCAAACGCGTACACGACAATGCCACGCGCCCGCAGGCGTTCGAGTTTCTGCTGGAGCGCGGTAACCGGCCGTAGCTGCGCTAGCAACTCGGCGGCTGCGCAGCGGACCCATTCGCCTCGATCGCATTAAAGATCCATCCGTGACATTGGCCGCTGTTCTTGTCAGTTCCGACCGCGCGCAACCGGCGCTGCTGGCCGGGATTTACCGCCAGAATCGCGACGGTGCCGAGAGCGGAAAAAGAAGCCGTCCCGAACGTGGGACGGCAGTTCAGGGAGGATTGTGAAGATGAAGGCCTCCGGAAGATCGATCGCGCGCTGTGCGTAGATGCGGCTGCCGAGACGGCCATCCGCGCGGCTCTCGGTAATCGTCAGAAGATCACCGCGCAGCTCGACAATAAGGGTCTCCCGATGCTGCTTGCTTGTCGGAATGTGCGGGGCTTTGCAGTTCGAGAATTGGAGTTTGTTCTTCATGCGGATCGAGAAGTCGGCCATCCGTCGTCCCCCGGGCTGATCGGCTTAGATTGAATGATTGATGGGGTCGGCCGTCTCCAGCGGTGGCGGATGAGCGAACATTACTGTTCGAAGCAAGCCGGTGCGCGGGTATGGCCTGTCTCGCGCCGGCGATCGGTACAATGCGGAACTCCTGGGAGAGAAGGCGTCCACCAGCGCAGGGGAGGGCGCGCCGAGGTCGCCAGCGGAGGCGCGGGCAATGCCCTGGCGCCCAAATACTTCATTCTGAAGATAGCGGACCACACGCTTTCCCCATTGCGGCGGCATCGTACAAGCAGGAGTATGGGCAGGGCGCGTTAGGGCAGCGTCAAGGGCCCACTTGAGGGTGCCGAAGGGCTTTTCACGCTGGGATAACGGAGGGTGTCGCTACAATCGGGCAAGCCAAAGGGAGCGAGCCATGGCATCACATGGGGCCATTTCTTCCGCAAGATTTCGCAACACGGCAAATTTACAAACGTCTTCGAGAACTCGTTCAGAGGTCTCCCGCGGCTTCTGTCACTTCATTTCAAGCCCAACGGATGCACAGTGTTTTACCGTCGACGGCGTCCGATTTGACCCGGCGGACCCCGATCATTGGCAACGGGCCGAGACGTTAATGTCGAAGCTGGGGCACCTGATAAGGTTCAATCCCGATCCGCGTAAAGCCGAGCCAAATCGTAATCTCCCCAGCGGTTACACCTATTTTCTGCAAATGGTTGCGCATGACCTTGTGCATAGTTCGATATCGACCTCGCTCGGGATGGACTAACGTTCGGACTTAGCAATGTGCGACACCTTCCGTTGCGTCTTGAGACAGTTTATGGCGGGGGACCAATGCAATGCCCGTATGCCTATGAGGCAAGTCAGGTCGACTTCCGTAACAAGCTTCGGCTCGGCAATTCGAGGATCGATGCGGCGGATCAGGATCATCAAGGCCCCAGAAAAGACATCGCGCGCGCCACAACGAGCACAGTCAGGGAGCTTTCCGAAAATGACGGCTATGCCGAGGCTCTGATCGCCGATCCACGCAATGACTCTCACGCGATCATCTCGCAGATGCTGGTTCTGTTTCACGAGCTTCACAACTATATCGTGGACGAATTGGCGCGAAGTGGCAGTTTCGATCCGACGGATAATTCATTTGCGGACGCGCAGCGACTATTCGTGGCCGCGCGAACGGCATGTATTCTGATCTACCGAAACCTCATCCGCCACGACTTGCTTCAGCGCATTTTGCACAGAGACGTGTGGGAGGCTTACGAGTTATCCGCGTCAGTGGCCTGTTCCCGTCGCTGGTCGGCGGCCAATGGCGGGCTCCTCTTCAATTTCACCAATGGCTTCTTCCGCTTCGCCCATTCCATGATACGCGCGGCCTATCGGTTTAACCGGGACGCGCCGGAAGCGTTTGCCATCGACGGGATATTGAATTGAACCTCCGAAAATTCACCATCCGACGTTCCTTTGGAGGCCATATGGCTGGTGGACTGGGAGTTGTTTTTCAACGACGATCCCGCAATTGGAAACGTCAGCACCCGCATCGGCCCCTGGTCTCAGGTCGGCATCGGGGAGGAGGTCCCAGGCGAGGGGGATCTCGATCGTCCGCTATTCTGCTGAGTTCCCATCGCGATCCGACCCTGGTCGGTGGGACATCTGATCGATCGCCTCAGGGAAAGCCACGGATCCTTGCTCGACAGGTCCGAATTTCTCAGCGGACCGTCCAACTCGGGTTTTTCACGGCCGTGGGCCCCACGCATCGCTGAATGGTTGAGCAAGCGATCGGACGAGACCTACGGCTCGGACTTTCAAACTCTCTAGCATGGAAATCCAAGCGCTCGCGAACGATCCTCCCATACCATTTTTCGTGCGCTTCGAGGCTGGCCTCGAGTTCGGCGAAGGTGGCGAGCGCCTCGGTATCTTGGGCTCGATCGTCGTTGCCGACGTAATCTACGGTGTGCTGGAGCACGATCGGTTGTTGGCAAAGGATCGCGTTGACGGCCTACAGAGTGAACTTGCGCGTCTATCTGCGACAATGCTCGGCGACAAGGTGGGCCGCGGGAACATCTTCGCGTTTCTGTCAGACATCGAATACCCGACCGGGGATTAGCATCGCGTCCGTGCGGCGGTTTCTCGACCAGAAATAGCCGACAGTCGACGGTACATCAACTCGGCATGACAATCACGATCGGCAGGAGGAGAAGAGCTATGACTTTCCCGCGCATCAACGTCAGAAATGAGCCGCACAATCACGAGAAGTGGGGAAAACTGGTCAAGACCTGGCGACGGGCATGAACTACGTCAGGCACCCGATCTCCGATGCTGCTCCATTTCCCACGACGGTCCAGAATCCCCCCGAATTTCCCAGGCCGACATCTTTCCGCGAGTTCGTTGCCCAATGCCAAGTTGCCGAAATTCAGCTTTTTTTCGATGACGGCATCGATGACCGGGATGTCACAGGCAACGAAGCGATGGGCTTTCAGATGATCCAGATCCCCGCGGACACGGCGTTCGTGCGCCTTCCGGAAAGCCTGAAGATCAAGGCGTCCGAGGATCGCCTGTTGAACAAATTCGCCTCTTACCCCTTGCCGGGCTTCTACGAGCGCATTTTCGAGACGCCCCCCGAAGCCCGAGCAAACCAGCTCTCCGACCCAGAAGGCGGTGCTCCACGTCGAACGCGTCGGGGAATACACGATCAATACCTGCGCCTGAGACCGTATCCGCGTTCACCACACGCCGAATTCGATACCCTCGAGGGAGCGCTGGCCGCGGCAAGTCCCGCGGCCAGACGCTCCCAGTCGCTGCGGATCGCAATCGGAAAGACGTGCAGCAGCCAGCGCGCCATGTCGTAGCCACTCGGTGCCTGCTGGCCATGCCAGTTGGCGGCGACCCTTTCCAGCGTCCTTTCGAGCTCGATCTTTGCTTCATTGTGGTGGCCGACGTGGGCCTTGGCCGCGCAGCTCCATATCATGAAGGCTGGAGAGATATCGAGATCCTCGCGAGATGCGTCGATGCACCCGGTATAGTCGGAGCATAGAAACTTGATCGCGCGCGTATACACTACCTGCAACGGCGGGGGCATCGGCGTGATCCCGAGCGAGGCAGTTGAAAGGCTCGTTGCGCGCTTGTAGTCACCGCAATAGGCGAAAATCTGGCCTGATGCCATCAAGGTCCAGGGATCGTTTTCATTCAAATCGACCGCAAGCGCTGCGTACAGCGTCGACTGGTCCACGTGGCCGAGCAGTTGATAGGTCCATGCGAGGCTGAGCTGCGCGCGCGAATTGAGTGGATCGAGCCGAACCGCACGCTGCGCTATTTGCAGTGTCTCCAAATGCTTGGCGATATCCCGGAATTGGCCGGAAGCGCGATGTGCGCGATGTTGCGGTACTGAACCAGGCTGCTCAATGCGGGAGAGAAATCAGGCGCATCGGCGAGCAGGCTCTCGACCAACGCCGCGGCCGCCGGCCAATCCTTTGACGGCCATTTGCAACAGCAGAGCCTGCCCGCGCAGTCATCGGTCGTCGATTTCGAGGGTCACCTCTGTTCCGGCTGCAAGACGGCGCAGCCGCTCGGCGGAGACATGGATGTTCAAGGCCATGGCGATCTGGCGAACGATACGCTCCTGCGTCGAACCACTCGGCCAGCGTGATGGAATAGCGTTCGCTCCAGATGCATACGGAAGTCGATGCGTCTCGTAGAGTGACAATGAGCCGAACCGTACCGTTCAAAAGCCTCGATACATGCTGCCCTCGCCGATATACCCTTCCGGGGACGACCAGGTTCTCGGCTCTGGTTCCCAGAGGGGCGTCAGCCTTCGGATCTCCCATTCTGCGGAACGTGCAAGACAAGCGTCAAACTCGTGACGGGATCGCGTTGACGACGTTGCGCATGTCCTCGGGCAAGCCGCTCGCGCCGAATGTGCAGACAGATATCAACAGTCGCTTTGGAGCCGATGCTTCGCATGCTGCGGCCTGCAAGGTTGGGCAAGTGATGGCGCTTGCAGGTGTTCCCTCAGACTGGCATCTGCTTGATACCGACGACCAAGGCTTGTGTTTCCCACGGACGGCTCGCTGTCGTAGTCTGCTTCCAGGAGATCCCAGAGTGTATGTTTTAGATCTTCAAGGCTCCGCCGATGTCGCCTCGCGATGCGCGCGCGCGAATGAGGTGCCGACACGCAATCTCGTGCGTTGGGTCGAGGTTGAGCAGGGCCAAGGCGGGACTGGCGTCACGCGAGTCGCTCTTCCACCGGCAGCAAACGTTCGAGCGCGAGTGTCAGCCGGTCGAGAAGCAGTTGGCGCTTGGTCAGAAGCCAGACCTGAAAGGCTGGATCGACATTGTCGAGACCGGAAAGCAGAGTGTCGGTAATGCGCTGGCTGTCGAAGTAGCCGCGGATGCACCGCGCCTTTCGCGGCGGCAGCGAGCACCTTGTCAACGTCGCAGCTGCGCCGCTCATCGCACGAGCGCCCGATTTCGCTTGTCAGACGGCGGAAGCCTGCAAAACCATACGCACTATCGGGCTCAGCTTGTGTCATGCACAGTCTGGTGCAACGAAGCCCGCCCGTGCTCTTCGTCGCTCTCGCTCCATAAAAGGCCGACGAGACGCTCGCGCGTGTCCTGGATATTATCGGAGAGAGCGAGATAGGCCGTCAGGGCTTTGGCCTTGCGCGTCGCAAGCGAAATCTCACGCCCGTCGATTTCGGCGGCGATTTTCCCAGCAGACGGAGAGTCTGCTGCCCACTTGCCGGCGCTTCATGAATGTCGCCTCTTGCCACCTCTGACGCTCCACTCAATTGCGCGCCCCATGGTCAACATGCCCGCGTAAACCTACAATGCAGCCAATTGGCGTCCAGTGATATCTTTCACTCTAAAACAATGGGGTCTCGTCCTCCTGCTTTATCCGAGCCCTCATTGTCGCGGCGTGATTGAGCCAAGCGTTTCGTTGAAACAGCTGTTGAAAAGGCTGAAGGGCCAGTGACACGGCTCTTGCGACCGCAACTCCGATGTCTTGTCGTGTGTGGTCGACCATCAAGAGCCGAATGCCACGGTCGCGCAGATGGCCGGCCAGTCCCTTACGAGACCCGCGGCCGGGATGGTCTCGGCGTGCGAGCAACATGTCACGAAAATCAGAAGCAGCTCGCAATCGGCTGACGCGAAGAGCGCAAGCACGGAGGTGGCGACGAATTCGCCTCGTTGCGCACCGTGTCGCCGCCCTCGGCGCGCTTGGCCTCCGCGACCGGCGCCGCCATCTCCATTTGGCACATTTCGAGGACCGCGGCCGTCGCCGCATCGCTGGCGAGGAGTCGTGACGACAGGCCGCATGCCATTCTTTCCCTACGGTGCACGGACACCGCCGCAACGACCGAGACGCCGAATCCGTCCTGATGTCGAACAGCATGGTTCGCCGTGCTGTCTTTCCCGAGCGCATTCGCACGGATCACTTCAGCCCGGCTTGAGCACTCAAGCAGAATTGGAGCTGCGGGTATCAAACCGCCCAGCCGTCGGCTGTTTTTTTTTTTTTTTTTTTTTTCCAACAAACTTGATCGGCGGAAACCATACGACGCATTCTTGGGGTGCCCCTGCAGGCTGAATCCTGCCGCCAGCTTACAGGATGCTTGGCTAAGTCGATCTTAAGGCAAATCCTACATGAGGGGTCGCTTTAGAGCGTTAAAATGCATCCTGTCGGAACGATTTTTTTTTTTTTTTTTTTTTTTTTTTTTTTTTTTTTTTTTTTTTTTTTTTTTTTTTTTTTTTTTTTTTTTTTTTTTTTTTTTTTTTTTTTTTTTTTGAAGATATTTCCTCGCAAGAGGCCCTGCAGAAGGACATTAGAAGGCGTATCGCTGTGCGGTCGCCAAAAGCTCAGCCGCATGCGTCGATGCGTGCCGAATAAGTTCGCGTCCTGGTCATATGTTATGATCTAGGTCACACGCATGTATTTTTTTTTTTTTTTTTTTTTTTTTTTTTTTTTTTTTTTTTTGCCTCATGGCACATCGCGAAATTTTTCTGCAAAGCACAACTCGTCTCATCGGGACATGGCGGATATCGACCCAGCCGTACCAGGGTGCGCAAGGATGCGAGTTATTCACGCCGATGAGTTCGCGGCCTGGGTCAGACGCCACTCAGGTCACACGTATGCATTCAATTCGTGATTGCATTCGCTTTTGGGCTGATCGAAATTGACCCACGGCATTAGGGAGGCTTTTATGGAAGCAACCAAATTTTCTGCAAATAATAGTGGTCTGCGCGTCGTCATCTATCCCGGCGACAACAAGATTTTGATCGCGATGTCGCTGGAAGACAACAGCATCAACGATGCCGACAAGAATCTCGCGGGCTTCGCGATCTGGCGCAAATACGACGGCAAGCCGGAACAGATCCTGCAGAACCGGATCGGCTTCACCGTCGGCGTCAACAACAGACCACCGCCGAACCCGCGAATGGACCGACTCAGACAAGGCGCCGTTCCAGAAATTCCGCTGGATCGATGTGCCGCCCGACGGTTTCAACAGCCCCATCACCTACCGGGTCCAGGCGCTGTATTTCACCGGCCAGGGCTCGCGACCAAGGCCGGCCCCGAGGTACCGTCGCCGTCGAACCGGTGCAAGCAGATTTGCACGCAAATTCCAGCCGGCGTTTACCCGCGGCTACATCGCCTCGCAGGCCTATACCGACAAATTCCAGAACAAGGACATCCGGCCGCCGGCCCGAATACGCCGGATTTCAACACCAAGCCGTTCCAGCCGCAATATCCTGGCTTGGCGCCGACGCGCGGCATGCAGTTGTTCGACTTCATCGCCGATTGCGAAAATGACACCAGCGCCCAGGTCAACGTCTTCGCCTACGACCTCGACGAGCCCGATATCATCGCGGCGATCTGCCGCATGGGCAAGCAGGGCCGGCTGCGCGCGATCCTGGACAACGCGATCGCATTAAACCCGACAAGTCGGGCGCGCGCCGCGAGGTCGACCGCGGCGAAGATGATCATCGCCGCAGCCGGCACGGCGAACGTGAGGCAGGGCAAATTCGCGCGCTACCAGCACAACAAGGTCTTCATCAAGCGCGACTCAAGCCGGAAACGCGCAGAAGGTGATCTTCGGCTCGATGAATTTTTCCGTGCGCGGCATCTACGTGCAGGCGAACAACGTCATCGTTGTCGACGATCCCAAAGTCGCCGGCATGTTCGCCCAGGCATTCGACGATGCATTCAAGAACGATGTGAAGGCGCCGCCCTTCCGCACAGAGCCATCGCCAAGGGCTACATGGTCTGTTCGGCGACGGATACCGCAGACCTGCCAAAATTCTCGCTGGCTCTTGTCGCCCCACACGGATTCCGTCGATTTCGCTCGGCCCGATGTCGCACCGCATGCGCAAGGCCACCAGTTCGGTGCTCTTCGCCGTGATGGAGCCCACCGGCTGGGGTCCGGTGCTTACCTCGCTGCGCAAGATCGCGGCGAAGCCAACGGTGTTCTCCTATGGCACGGTCGAGACCGACAAGGGTCTGGCGGTGCAAAGCCCGGACGGCGAGATGGGCGATCATGACCAGCTTCGCCGCGCTCACCAAGAATGTGCCCGAGCCGTTCAAGAGGAGTTCAATGGCGGCGCCGGCATGCACATCCACGACAAGTTCGTCGTGGTCGATTTCAACGGGGCCAATCCGACGGTGTTCACTGGCTCGTCCAACCTCGCGGCCGGCGGCGAGGAGGATAACGGCGACAGCCTGGCGATGATCGAGGACGCCGCCATCGCGAACATGTTCGCGATCGAGGCGGTCGCGATGTTCGACCATTACCACTTCCGCAAGGTCATGCAGACGGTGACGACGAGGAGCGCCGCTGACCCTGTGGTCCCCGGGCAAACCGAAGCGCCGCTGGTGGAAGCCGTATTACGACCCAACGAATCCAGATGCGCGATCGCTATCTGTTCGCCGCGCTGCCGCTGCCGGCCGGCCTGGCCGCGACCAAGAATGTCGACTGGTCGGCGATCGACGCCGCCGCCACCGCCCAAGAAAAACGCCAAGCCAGCCCCGTCCGGCGGAGCCAAGAAGACGCCTGCCAAGAAGACAGCTGCGAGAAAAACAGCTGCCAAGAAGCCTTCCACCAAGAAAGCCGCACCGACTAAGCCCGCTCCCAAGAAGTCCCCCGTCAAGAAGGCAGCAGCCAAAAAGCCGGTAGCGAAGAAAACCCGGAAATCGCCGTCCGCAAGAAGGCCAGGAAGACCGCGGTTAAAAAGAACAAGGGAGACAACGAGGGAAAAAAGACGACCGCGCGAAAGAAGAGCGCTGCGACGAAGAAGACCAAGAAGCGGAAGAGCAGGGCCTAGCCCTTCGCGAATGGGCCTTCAGCAGCAATACCGTCATGGCTGGATAGCTCGGCCGTTCGTACCGGAGTTCCATGGCCGTGCCGTTCGGTAACGAGGCCGAGGCCGCGATCGAGCCTCCGATATGCAGGAATATGCGGGCATTTGACTGCTCGGCTCGAGCCGCTGATCGCGGGGTTTTTACCGCGCGGCCGGCTCGGTGCCCTCTTGATGAATACCAACTAGTCGGTATGATATGAACCAACTAGTCGGTATGGAGCGCGCATGGAGCCGCAGCATGAATCGAAGACGAAGCTCCTGGAGGCAACACTCCGGTTGCCCGTGCCAAGGGCTACAACGCCACGCGGATCGAAGACGTCTGCACCGAAGCCGGGCATGACCAAGGGAAGCTTCTTTCACCATTTCAAAAGCAAGGAGGATTTGGCGCTCGCGGAAACCAGCGACTGCAAACGCCCCCGCCTCGACCGGGGAGTTCGCCGCCGCGCCTTATCATGATCCGGACGATCCACGGGACCGGCTGCTTGTGCCTACGTCGACTTCCGCAAGGCCCATCCTGAAGGTGAACTGCCCGAATTCACCTGCTTCGCCGGGACTATCGTCCAGGAGGTTTACGGCACGCATCCGGAGATCCGGGCCGCGTGCGAAAGAAACGATCAGCGGACATGCGAGGACCGCTGGGAGCCGATATCCGCGAGGCGATGCGGAAGTACCGATGTGCGCGGCGATTGGACCGCAGAGACTCTCGCGCTCCATACGCAAGTCCGTGATCCAGGGCGCCTTCATCCTCGCCAAGGCAAAAGGCAGCGCCGCCGTCGCGGCCGAGAGCCTCGACCATCTGCGTCGCTATTTCCAGCTGTTGCTTGCGAAACCGGCCGGGTCGCAAGGCCCGCAAGGACCGATTACCTGAACGCCCCCCGCGCGGCAAGGCCGCGGAATTAGCGACGCCGACATTAGTCACGGCCAATAGACACGATGGAGGACCGGCATGCGGATTTACTGGATCAAGGCGCAAGCGCCGCGGCGCGTGCTGGCGCTGGTGAAGTATCTTGGTGTGAAAGCGGAGTTCGTGGAAGTGGACATGATGGCCGGCGGCTTCAAGATGCCGGACTACGTCGCGCTCAATCCCAGTATGAAGGCGCCGACTCTGGTCAACGGCGACCTCGTGCTGTGGGAGGCCTCGGCGATCATGGCCCATCTGTGCATCAAACAGGGATCCGACATGTGGCCGGCATCGATCCGGCCCAGCAGGTCGAGGTATTGCGCTGGCTCTCTTGGAACGATTGTCACTGGTCGCTTGCGGTTGCGCCGTTCTACTTCGAGCACATCGTCAAGGCGACGTTCGGAATGGGAGAGCCGGACCGCGAGTCGCTCAAGCCGAAGGTCGCAGATCTAATGAAGTTTGCGGCGGTGCTCGACGGACATCTGGCGGGACGAACTTTGCAGCGTGCGGGCGGCTCACGATCGCTGATTTCCAATTGGCCTCGATGGCGACCGACTGGCGCGAGGCAAGGATGCCGATCGAGAGATTTTCAAACATCGTGTGCTGGATCGACGAACTCATGCGCGTTCCCGCCTGGGCCGACCCTTGGCCGGCAGTACTGGGAACTGGCGTGAGACGGAACTCGGAAAATGGGAATGGGCAGATAAGAGCGCCCGCCCAGCCTCCATTCCAGTCAAAAATGGCCAAAAATACCCAAAACTCGGCGTCGGCCGGCGCTACGGCGTGCGGTCAGCGGTCACCAGGCGGGCTTGCCGGACCAGGGTCCGGGTGCCCACGTGGCGCAGGCAGGAAGCTTCAAAATTCTCCGGCCAGGCCTGCTGCGAGCAGTCACGGCCGACCGGGTGAAAGTCGAGACGATCTGCCTTGGCAAGCGGCTGCGGCACGCTGGCTTCGACCTTCGGGGCGAATCCGGGCAGAATGGTTAGAGCGGCGGCGATACACGCGGCCATGGCGACGGCGGATAGGGCCTTGATCATGACGGTCCCCTGTCATTGGGCCTTTTCGGCCCGTGTTTCGTTGTCGGACTAGATACCCATGCCCGCGTTTCCGGACTTCTTCGCCAAGGCCGAGAAATGGTTTCTTCATCGCCGGAGTTTTGTTTCGTCACCGCCTACCGCTGATGAAACAGGGTCGGCTTTCGCCTTGAAGACGCGGCGAGCCCCGAACTGGTTCAAAGGCCCAGTGGAAATAAAGATTCCGGGTTTTGGCGGGTCCGGAACCGGCCCGCTTGCGGGGCCGCCCGGGGCGCGGTAGAGCGGTTTATGCCGCGCATCGCCCTGTATCCAGGTTCCTTCGATCCCGTCACCAATGGCCATCTGGACGTGGTCCGGCGCGCCGTCGACCTGTGCGACCGGCTGATCGTCGCGATCGGGGTCCATCCCGGCAAAAAGCCGCTGTTTACGACCGAGGAACGGCTGAACATGGTCCGGGCGGCGTTCGCCCCGATCGCCGCCACGGCCGGCTGCGGCTTCGACTGCACCACCTACGACGATTTGACCGTCACGGCGGCGCAACAAACCGGCGCCACCATCATGATCCGAGGCCTGCGCGACGGCACCGACCTCGACTACGAAATGCAAATCGCGGGAATGAACGAAGCCATGGCGGCCGAAGTGCACACGGTGTTCGTTCCGGCTTCGGTCCGCGGTCCGCCCGATCACCGCCACACTGGTGCGCCAAATCGCCGGCGATGGGCGGCGATGTGTCGGCCTTCGTGCCGCCGTCGGTGGTGGCCAGCCTCAAAACCAAATTCGCCATACTTCGAACTTTCGCAATAGCGGTCTGGCAACAGGTTTGCGCCACCTAAAACTCTCGACCTTCACCCGTCCGGAGTTTTCATGATTCGAATTCTCGCCTTCCTCGTCGTGCTGGTCTGCGCGGCGCCTGCGCTCGCCCAGCCGCTTCCCGCCGATCTCGACAAGGCCAATGCGGTCGTCATCGACACCACCAAGGGCCGCATCGTGATCAAGCTCCGGCACCGAATCGCCCCGCACCATGCCGAGCGCATCAAGCAACTAGCGCGCGACGGCTTCTACAACAACGTGCCGTTCCACCGCGTGATGGACGGCTTCATGGCGCAGACCGGCGACGGCAAGAATTTCGATGGCACCGGCGGATCGAAATATCCGAACCTGAAACAGGAATTTTCGAACGTGCACTTCAAGCGCGGCATTGTCGGCATGGCGCGGCGCGGCGACAGCGTCGATTCCGCCAACTCGCAGTTCTTCATCATGTTCGCCGACGGCCCCAGCCTCGACGGCCAGTACACCGTGATCGGCGAAGTGGTGCAGGGCATGGACGTGGTGGACAAGCTCAAGAAAGCCCCGCCGGGCTCGGCGGGTGGTGCCGTCACCGATCCCGACAAGATGGTGAAAGTGCAAGTCGCATCCGACATGAAATTAAGCGATGGGCTGCGCCGCAACCCGTCCGGTCTGGTTTGCGGTGGCGCTGCTGTTGGGCGGTCATCCACGATCCGTCGGCGCAGTCCGAACCGGACCGCGTCGATAATCTCCGGATATGTTTGCCAGGCTCAAAAGCTGCTGGCAGCCGCCGCCGGCGTCGCGCGCCAATCCGGTCGACATCACGGTGATCTTCAGTTTCGACCGCAACGGCAAATCTTCGGTCGCCCGAAAATTACCTATGAATTCGACCAGGCCACCGATAATGACCGGCTATTATACCGCATGACGTAAGAGAGGCATTGCAACGCTGCCCGCCGATGCCATTTACCGAAATCATGGCGGCGTAGTCGCCGGCCGTACCTTTGCGTTCCAGTTCCGTAACCGAAAACCTCCACCCCAACCGATAGAGAAAACAGCATGGCTGACACCGAAAATACCTTGATCCTCGAGACCACCCAGGGACCGGTCACCATCGAGATGCGGCCCGATCTCGCGCCAGGCCACGTGGCGCGGATCAAGGAACTGGTGCGCGAGGGCTTTTACGACGGCATCGTGTTCCATCGCGTGATCGAGGGCTTCATGGCGCAGACCGGCTGTCCGCAGGGCACCGGCACCGGCGGTTCCGGCAAGAAGCTCAAGGCCGAATTCAACAAGGAGCCGCATGTGCGCGGCACCGCCTCGATGGCGCGCGCGGCGAGCCCGGATTTCGCCGACAGCCAGTTCTTCATCTGCTTCGACGACGCCTCCTTCCTCAATGGCCAGTACACGGTCTGGGGCAAGGTGACGGAGGGCATGGAGAACGTCGACAAGATCAAGCGCGGCGAGCCGGTGAAGAATCCGGACAAGATCGTCAAGGCGCATATGGCCGCCGACGCGGATAGTATCCATCCCTCATGGTCAGGATCCTGCCAGCGGGTCTGCGGTATCCGTCACGATCCGAAATCGAAGGGGTGTTTACCGTGACACCCAGCCGGATCTCATCCTTCCAGACGTCCGAAGTCGCGGCTCCTCAGGATGAGGCGCAGCTGTCGAGCCTGACCATGCGCACCGACCTCTTCGACTTCGACCTTCCCGCCTAACATCATCGCGCTGCGCCCGGCTAGTCCGCGCGATGCCGCGCGGATGCTGGTGGTGCAGGGCGACGGCGTGCTGCGCGACCGCGTCATCTCCGATCTGCCGCATTGGCTCGAGCCCGGCGACCAGCTCGTCGTCAACGACACCAAGGCGATCGCGGCCCAGCTGTCGGCCGCCGCATCGGCCGTGACGACCGAGCCGAAGATCGAGGCGACGCTGATCAAACGGCTCGACGGTTCGCGCTGGCAGGCGCTGGTCAAGCCGGCCAAGAAGCTCGCGCCGGGCGACAGGTCCGCTTCGGCAATGAAGGCAAGGTTTGTTTGCTCGGCCATCTCGATGCCGAGGTCGAGCAAAAGCAGTGAGGAAGGCGAGGTCACGCTGTCGTTTTCGTTTCACGGGCCGGTGCTCGACCAGGCGATCGCCGATCTCGGCCGCCCGCCGCTGCCGCCCTATATCGCCTCGAAACGCGCGCCGGACGAGCGCGATGCGGCCGACTACCAGACCATGTTCGCGACAACGAGGGCGCGGTCGCGGCGCCGACGGCGGGCTGCATTTCACGCCCGCGCTGGAAGCGGCGTTGAAGGCGCGCGGCGTCGACATCCACCGGATCACGCTGCATGTCGGGGCAGGGACCTTCCTGCCGGTGAAGGCGGAAGACACGGCTCGCCACAGGATGCACGCCGAATGGGGCAGCATCTCCGCCGAGACCGCGCGCGGCTGAATGCCGCGCGCGCCGGCGGCGGCCGCATCGTCGCGGTCGGCACCACCTCGCTGCGGCTCCTGGAAAGCGCCGCGGCCGAGGACGGCACGATCAAGCCCTTCGAGGGCGAGACCGCGATCTTCATCACGCCCGGCTATCGTTTCCGCGCCGTCGATATCCTCCTGACCAATTTCCACCTGCCGCGCTCGACGCTGTTCATGCTGGTGTCGGCGTTCTCCGGCCTCGAGACCATGAAGCACGCCTATGCCCATGCCATCGCTAGCGGCTACCGGTTCTATTCCTATGGCGACGCCTGCCTGTTGTTTCGCGCCCGCGATTAGATTGCGTAGCAGCGCAACGACGCGACACGCCAAATGCAAGAGGCCGCCAGTGCGGCGGCCTCTTAACGGTTTCGGGCAGTGGTCCGGTCAGCCTACGGGTTCGGGCGCATCTGGATTGAAAGATCACGGCGGTCGGCTCCCCGGTGTTGTTATGTATTTTGCGACATTGTCGGATAGTATCTTATAATACTAGATTGCGACATTTCGAAGCCGCCAGCGGCGCGGTCGAAAGCGGTGTACTTGCTGGCGGCCGTCGTTTTATGATGTCCTTTTGGTTCATGCGCGTGGAAGCGCGTGCCGCGTCACGCCATCACATGCTCCGGCAGCAATTCGGCGATCTGGTTTGCATTCAACGCGGCGCCCTTCAACAGCTGGTCTGCGGCGACGAACATCGAGATCGAGTGGCCGGATGGGTCGCTGAGATCCTTGCGGATGCGGCCGACCAGGACGTCATCCTGGCCTGAGGCATCGAATCGGGTGTCGGGAAACGGTTCTGGGCCGATCGCCCGCAGTGCTGACGCCGGGCCGCATCGGCGACAGCAATTTCGGATCGTTCGTCACTTTGGTCTCCATCAGAGCGTTTTCCTAGCGAAGTGGGGTACCGGTTCGCTGTCCAAGAAAACGCGTCAAAACAACAAGCCAATAAAAAAGCCCCGGACCTTTTCAGGCGGGGCTTCGGGTTCAGATGATGCGATCGCCAGCTCTATGCGCGCACGACTCCCGAAGCCCGCGAGGGCTTGCCGGTTTTCGTGGTGGTTTTCGCGGTCGTCATCATGGGAGCGGCAACATATTGATAGGGCGGAGCGGCGTCAACCGCTGAAAAGCTTCGCGATAAGCGTCCGGGCCGGCTCAACGAGGTTGAAGCGGAGGCGCTTGTTGCGCGATAAGCTGCCGCATGAGCCTTCCAGATAACAGCCTTGCCAATCATTTCGAACTGCTCGCGACCGACGGCAACGCCCGCGCCGGCCGACTGGCCACGCCGCATGGCGTGGTGCGGACTCCGGCCTTCATGCCGGTCGGTACCGCAGGCGCGATGAAGGGCATGCATTGGCGCGAGGTGCGCGATGCCGGCACCGACATCGTGCTCGGCAATACCTATCATCTGATGCTGCGTCCGGGCGCCGAGCGGATTGCAGCGCTCGGCGGCCTGCAGAACTTTACCGGCTGGAACGGTCCGATGCTGACGGACTCCGGCGGCTTCCAGGTGATGTCGCTGGCCGAGCTGCGCAAGGTCAGCGAGAACGCGGTGACCTTCCGCTCGCATATCGACGGCATCAAGGTCGAGCTGTCGCCGGAACGCGCGATCGAAGTGCAGCGGCTGCTCGGCTCCGACATCGCCATGCAGCTCGACGAATGCGTGCGGCTGCCGGCCGAGCACAGCGACATCGAACGGGCGATGCAGCTGTCGTTGCGCTGGGCGGAGCGGTCGAAGCGCGCGTTCGAGACTGCGCCCGAAGGCTACATGCTGTTCGGCATCGCGCAGGGCGGCGATGTGCCCGCGCTGCGCCAGGCCAGCGCCCGTGGCCTGGTCGACATCGGCTTCCACGGCTACGCCATCGGCGGGCTCGCGGTCGGCGAGCCGCAGGCGGTGATGCTTGCGATGATCGAGGAGGTGGCGCCGATCTTGCCCGAGGGCCGGCCGCGCTATTTGATGGGCGTAGGCACGCCGGAAGATCTGCTCGAGGCGGTCAAGCGCGGCATCGACATGTTCGATTGCGTCATGCCGACGCGCAACGGCCGCCACGGCATGGCCTTCACCCGCTTCGGTCAGATCAACCTGCGCAACGCACGCCACGCCGACGACCCGCGGCCGCTCGATGAAGAAAGCGGCTGGGCATCGGCCCGCACCTATTCGCGCGCCTACCTGCATCACCTCGTGAGGTCGGGTGAGACGCTGGGGGCGATGCTGCTATCGGAGATCAACGTCGCTTATTACCAGCGCCTGATGCACGACATCAGGGACGCGATTTCGCAACGCACTTTCGATAAATTTTATGAGAGAACGCGGATCGGGTGGGAACAGGGCGACATCGCGCCCCGCTAGATACCTAGTTGCACGCAAACCGCTTCAGCGCATGCTTGGTCACGAAGCCGTAACCGCAGGTATCGCAGGTCCAGAGGTAGCTCACGATATTGTCAGAGAGATACGCAGACGCTTCCGCGGCGACCATCGAGTCCGCGCAAACGGGGCAGGTCGGCAACTCACTTCCGCGCGGGTCGGCCTTGAGCGCGACGGCCGACAAAACCTCCGCCACTGCTGTCATCATGACCTCCTTGCGTTACAACCCTTAAACTTACACCATACACCAAATTGTTTGACGATGCCGCAACATAATTGCGTTGGTTTTGCGTTATTTGATTTTGTTAAAATTTTGCAATGCAGCGAGTTCCTTTCGACCTTGCGCCGCGGCATGAGCTGCTCCTAACTTGTAACCAAGCCACGAACTTGCAGAATGGTACGCAAAATTCGGGTGCCGGCTTTCCGAAAAGATCATGCTCAAACAATAGTGTAGAGCGCGATGAGGATTCATTCTCAAGTCATCGCGCTCCAGCACATCGCAGCGCACAGGAGTCTTCCATGGATGCATCGTCAGCCAAGAGTGCAGTGCAGCGCCCCGGCCGCGGCCGCGTTTTCAATTCCATCGTCGATGCGTTCGGCGACACGCCGATCGTGCGCCTGCGCAGATTGCCGCAGCAGAACGGCGTCAACGCGACCGTCCTCGCCAAGCTCGAATATTTCAATCCGGCGGCCAGCGTGAAGGACCGCATCGGCGCCGCGATGGTGATGGCGATGGAAAAGGCCGGGCTGATCAATGCCGACACCGTGCTGATCGAGCCGACATCGGGCAATACCGGCATCGCGCTCGCCTTCGTCGCGGCCTCGCGCGGTTATCGGCTGAAGCTCGTGATGCCGGAGTCGATGTCGATCGAGCGGCGCAAGATGCTGGCGTTCCTCGGCGCCGAGATCGTTCTGACGCCGGCTGCCCAAGGCATGAAGGGGGCGATCGCAACCGCCGAGGAGCTGTTGCGGACGACACCCAATTCGGTGATGCCGCAGCAATTCAAGAACCTCGCCAATCCCGAAGTTCACCGCCGCACCACGGCGGAAGAGATCTGGAACGATACCGGCGGCAACATCGATTTTTTCGTCGCCGGCGTCGGCACCGGCGGCACCATCACAGGCGTTGGCCAAGTGCTCAAACCCCGCAAGCCGTCGCTGCGCGTGGTCGCGGTCGAGCCCGAGGAGAGCCCGGTGCTGTCGGGCGGGCAGCACTCGCCACACAAGATCCAGGGCATCGGCGCCGGCTTCGTTCCCGACGTCCTGGACCGTTCGGTGATCGACGAGATTATCAAGATCAACAGCACAACCGCGATCGAGACCTCGCGGGCATTGGCCCGCCACGAGGGTATTCCTGGCGGCATTTCCTCGGGTGCGGCGATCGCGGCCGCGCTCAAGATCGGCCAACGGCCGGAAGCGGCGGGCAAGACCATTCTCGCCATTGTGCCGTCGTTCGCGGAACGCTATCTGTCGACTGCGCTGTTCGAAGGAATCTGAGATGGCCGAACCACCGAGAAGGCCGAGGACGCTCAACGACGCCCGCACCGAGGCGGAGGCGGCCTTCAAGAAGGTCACCGCGAAACCTGCGGAGGCGCCGGTCAAGAAGAATGCGCCGCTTCCCGGGGTGAAGGAGCAGGTCAGCTTGCGGATCGACCAGGATGTTCTGGAGTATTTCCGGGAAGGTGGCCCCGGCTGGCAGGACCGCATCAACGAGGCGCTGCGAAAAGCGGCCGGGAAATAGCTGCTCTGTTGTTTGAGCATGATCTCCGCGCAAACGCGTTCCGCGTTTGTTAGAGCGCGTGATGACATTAGGTCGAGCTGGACCGGCGACGAAAGTGTGCTCCCTCTCCCGCTTGCGGGGGAGGGCGGGGTGGGGGTGCTTCCGCAAAACGCGCTGGTCGAGAGGATAGACCTTCCCGCACCCGCCGCGCTCTTTCGAGCGCGGCGACCTCCCCCGCAAGCGGGAGAGGTGAAGTGAGCCCCGTCGATAGGCGGATTCAACCAAAATTCATCATGCTCGAGCTAAGGGAAAACCGGTATCCACCCCGCATCACGTGCGGGGCAGGCTTTTTCCGGATCATGCTCTCAACGAAAAAAGCCCGGCACGCCGCCGGGCTTTTTGCTGATTGGAAGTTGCCGGGCGATCAGTGGCGGAACATGCCGCCCATCATGCCGCCCATGACGCCGCCGAGGAAGGCGCCGGGGTTGCCGCCACCACCGCCGCCGCCGCCGCTGCGATAGTGACGGCCGCCGCCGCCACCGCTGTGGCGTGCCGGACGATCGTCGGAATCGTCGCTGGAAGTCTGGTTGGTGGCGACGATCTCGGAGAGCAGCGCCTTGTGCTGGAATTTGTTCAGATAACCGCTGACCGGATAACCGCGGGCGGCCTGCCAGCGCTTGATCACCGCGCGGGTATCTTCGTCGAACTTGCCGTTCACCTTGGTGTCGAAGCCAAGACCGTTCAGCCGCCGCTGTACGTCCTTGCGCTGGCCCCTTTCCAGTCCGATCTGGTCCTCGGTGACCTGGGTGGCTTCGTCGGTGAAGGTGGCGGGATCGACCGCGGTGGTCAGGTTACGGGTCGTGGTTGAAGGACCATTCTCGATCGCAGCCAGCCTGGCCAGTGCCAACGCCCGGAACTGACCGTTCGGATAGGTGCTCAGATACGCGTTCAGCTCTTCCGGCTTGTTGGTTTCCTTGACGGAGCGCCAGTACTCCAGCTCCACGTCGGTGCCGGGAGAGGTCGACGCCACCGCTGCGGGGGCAGCGCCTGACGAAGCGGGCGCGGCGGCGTTAGCCGTCGCGGGTGCAGGCTCCGGCGCAGCAACGGGATTGAGATACACTGAGCCGATCAGGTTGGTGTGACCCCAGGGAAGCTGGCCCTTGTTGGTCTCCTCGTTGACCTGGGCGCGTACCTCGGTCATCGCCTGCTGGATCTCGATGCCAGGCTTGGTGATGTGGTCGATCAGCGCGCGGGTGAACGGGCTGTTGTTGCCCTCCTGGCCGTCGAGTGCGGTCTGCCCGGGGCCGGTGGCAAACGCGATCAGCGTGCCTTCGCCGGACTTCATTTCGGCGAGGCCTTGCTGCACTGAAACGCTACGGGTCGCGTTCGACTTGATCTTGGCGGCGAACGGATTGTCGCGGCAGGCATCGAGGAACACCAGCTTGACCTTGGCGTCGCCCATGGTCTGGTCGAGCGTCAGGTCGATATTGATCGCCGCCCCCAGCTTGACGTCCATCTCCGACTTGATGTCGGCATCGATCGGCAGCAGGTAGTTGGTACCGCTGATCGCGATGCCGTGGCCGGCGTAGAAGAACACGGCAATGTCGGCGCCTTGCGCCCGTTTGCCGAACTCGAGCAGTTTCTCGGTCATCGTGTCGCGGGTGAGGTTGGTGCCTTCGACGACGTCGAAGCCGACATTGCGCAGCGTCGCCGCCATCGCCTTGGCGTCGACCGGCGGGTTCGGAAGCTGCGCGACGTTCTTGTAGGCGCCGTTGCCGACGACGAAGGCGACACGCTTGTCGGCCTTTGCGGAGTCCTTCGCGGCGTCGGCGGCAAATACCATGCAGATCAGGGAAAGAACGACGGTAATGTAGCGCATCTGAAATCCCCTGGAAGAATCGAAATTTTCGGAAGCGGCAACTGATGTCGAAAGGTTACACGAAAAACCCGCGCTCCGCGCCACAAAAGATTTGTTGGCTCATCCGCGTGAGAGGTTATCCAACCACGGCTCGAGCTTGCGTGATTTAGATCACAATTCTTGCAGCGTCCGGGCGGCTTCGGATTCCGATGCGCGCGGGAAGGGGGCATGCGGCTTGAGATTCAACAAATTGCCGGCCAGGATCAGCCCTGCACCCAGCACCGTGAACAGGTCCAGCCGCTCCGCATAGAGCAGCCATCCGGCGGTCGCCGTCAGCGGAACCCGCAGGAAATCCATCGGCACCACGATGGTGGCGTCCGCATACAGCATCGCACGCGCCATGCAGAAGTGGGAGAACGTGCCGCAGAACGCGATCACGACGATCCACACCCAGGTATAGGCGGAAGGCCAGATCCAGACGTAGAGGGTTGGGAAAAATCCCGCCGCCGACTGCACCACCAGCATCCAGAAGATGATCGCGAAGGTATTTTCGGTCCGGGTCAGCGACTTCACCACGGCGATGGAAATGCCGAAGCCGACGGCTGCAGCGAGCGCAATCAGCTGGCCTGGATTGACCGCACCGGTCGCGGGGCGGACGATGACGAGGACGCCGATCAGGCCGAGCACGATCGCGGCGATCTTCCAGACCGTCATCCGCTCGCCGAGGAAGGTCGCGGCCAGGATCGCGGTCCAGATCGGCATGGTGAACTCGATCGCAACCACCTGTCCGATCGGAATCAGGGTCAGCGCGAAAAACCAGCCGAGTTGGGAGGCATAGTGAACGAGGTTGCGCGCGACGTGCAGCCGCAGCCGCGCCGTCGTCACGATCGCAAGTCCGCCGTTGTGACGGATCAGCGGATACAGCAGCAGGAAGCCGAGCGCCGAGCGCACCTCCATGAGCTGGAACACATTCAGTTGCCGCAGCGCCTCGCGGCCCGCAACCGCCATCACCAGCATCAAGGCGAGCCAGCCGGACATCCACAGGGCGGCCATCGGTTTGGAAGGGGTTTGCTGCATCGGGGAGCTAAAAAAGCGGAGGGATGGAAGGGCAGGCGGGTATCGCGCCACTTCCATCCATTTGCAACGCGCAAATCGGCCGGGGTGCAATGACGCGCCGAAACTTCGCTGTGGGACGCTGCGGTCAAACAATGCTAAGGGGATCCGCGAAATCCCCGGAGGAAACCAGTCATGCGCATCCTGCAACCGGCCGAATGGTCAAAGCCGCGCGGCTTTTCGCACGGCATCGAGTTCAATGGCCCAGGCCGATGGATCGTACTCGCGGGCCAGACCGGCGGCGACGAGAAGGGCGATTATTCCCCTGACATGGCGGCGCAGGTCGGCTCGGCGCTGCGGCGGATCATCAAGCTGCTCGCGGAAGCGGGCGCCGGGCCCGAGCATATCGTGCGGCTGACCTGGTATCTCACCAGCCGCGACGAATACGAAGCCGCCGGCGCCGGCATCGGTGCCGCCTGGAAGGAGACGCTGGGACGGAATTTTCCGCCCTCGACGCTGCTCTACATCGACGGCCTCGTCGATGTCCGGGCCAAGGTCGAGATCGAAGTCACCGCGTTTGTGCCCGCAGCCGAGAAAGTCTTCTGATCGATGACCGCGACCAACCGATCCACCTCCGCCGATTTCGTCACCGCCTTTGCGACCGGCTGGCCCGAGCATCAGCCGGACATCATGGTGCTGTCGCTGACCACGCACAAAGGCGTTCAGGACTTTGCCATCACCAAGGAGCAGGCGCTCCTGATCGCCAAGACCATGAAGGAAACCGCCGCCCGGCTCGCCAAGCCCAAGGCGGTGCGATAGAGGCGGTCTAATCGCAGCGGTTAAAGGCTACACGAGGCTAGCAGGATGCTGAAAAAGTCGTTTTGCGAGGCGGTTGGAGTGTGATTCTGTGCATGTGCCTGATTCCTTTGATTTGAGGGACGCGATGCGCGGTGAAGATCAGCGATCGGAAGTTCTTTTCAGCTACGTCCGCTTGGAGAGCCGCATCCCGACCGATCATCCGCTGCGCGCGATCCGTACGCTGATCGATGAGGCGCTGAACGGACTGTCGCGAGACTTCAACAAACTTTACGCGCGAGACGGACGGCCGTCGATCCCGCCAGAGCGGCTGTTGCGGGCGCTGCTGCTGCAGGCGTTCTACACGGTGCGCTCGGAACGGCAGTTGATGGAGCAACTCAACTACAATCTGTTGTTCCGGTGGTTCGTCGGGCTCTCGGCGGATGATCAGGTGTGGAATGCGACGGTCTTCTGCAAGAACCGGGACCGGCTGCTCGACGGCGATATCGCGGCCAAGTTCTTTGCGAGCGTGTTGAACCTGCCTCAAGTCCGCAAGCTGCTCTCCGGCGAGCACTTCTCGGTCGACGGCACCCTGATCGAGGCCTGGGCGAGCATGAAGAGCTTTGTGCCGAAGGACGGCGGCGATCCGCCATCGGGAAAAGATCATGGCAGCGGTGGGCGCAACGCCGAGCGCGACTTTCATGGCGAGAAACGCAAGAATGACACGCATTTCTCGACCACCGACCCCGACGCCCGCTTGTTCCGCAAAGGCGCCGGCAAGGAGGCCAAGCTCTGCCACATGGGGCATCTGATGATGGAGAACCGCAATGGCCTCATCGTCGATGCGCGCCTGACCGAGGCCAACGGCACAGCGGAGCGCTCGACCGCGCTCGACATGATCGAGGACAATGCCAGGCCGGGCAGCACCGTGGGCGGCGACAAGAACTATGACACCGCCGACTTTGTCGCCGGCTGCCGTGAACGCGGCTGCACGCCGCATGTCTCGCAGAACAATGCCAACCGCCGCTCCGCGATCGACGCGCGCACGACCCGCCATCCCGGCTATCGCATCAGCACGATCAAGCGCAAGCGGATCGAGGAACCCTTTGGCTGGATGAAGACCGTCGGCGGTCTGCGCAAGACCCGGCATCGTGGCCGCGGCTTGGTGGAATGGTTCTTCGTCCTCACTGCTGCCGCCTACAATCTCATTCGCGTTCGCAAGCTGCTCGCCGCGACGGGATGAGTCTCGTCTGGGGCGCCGAATATGAGGCAAAACCGCAGCCCATACCGCCCATGCAACGCGAATCGCGAACCATCACTCCGGTTTTTTCCCCGCAAACACCACGAAAATCGATCTCATAATCGAGATTTTCAGCACCCTGCTAGACGTGGTTTAGGCCGACGACCCGTCAGGATATCGAGCGTTTCGATCTGCGCGTTTTGGCCGTGGTCATCGGGCGCCTCGTGACCTTAAGCTACCATGAGGAGAGTCACTGCTGCGCTCCCGGGCCCAACAATCCCAGTAGCGGCATCAGCGGTCCGACCGGAATATATTCGTGATCCACCAAATGCGCTTTTGAGAGCGGCAGGGTTTCCATGACCGCTCGCGCCTCGTCCTGGGTCTTGGCGTCGATCAAAAAGATGACGCCTTTGCCATCGCCCCGCGAATACCACTGGCGGATTTTTCCATCGAGATAGAGCTTCACTGTTTCCCGAATCTCGGATGGCATGACGGCCATGATTTGCTGGCGGGTGACCGCCTGCTTAGGAGTCAGAATGACCATCACTTCGGTGATTTTAGGCAGGCGCCACGCCGGGCGCGCCTGGGGCCTGCCCGGACTGCGATTGCGCAAAGGCCGCTACCGGAAGCGCGGCCACGAGAAATGGGATCATGAATTTCATCGGCTCACCTCGTTCAGTCTGGTCAGGTTCTCGGGTTGATCGTTCATGTGGTTCTCTTGAAATGACGGAGCGAACTGGCGAAGCCAGTTGCCGGGGGGTCGCATCAGGACAGACGCGAGCCTACAACTGCCTGATGAAGTCGATCATGGCGGCGCTCACCTCCGGAGCACGTTCCTGCTGGGTCCAATGACCACAGCCCGGCAGCATGATCGGGGGCCGGAGCTTGGGGACCAGTGCCGACTGCTTGGCGATGTCCTGGGAGAAAACGGTGGCGACAAAATCCCGGTCGCCCGCGATGTACAGCGCGGGAACGCTCACCGCCGCTCCGGCGAAGGGAGCCATCAACTCCCAGCCGCGATCGATGTTGCGCCACCAGGCGAGCGGACCATGGAATCCGCTCCGCGCGTATTCCTTGACGTAAACATCGATGTCGGACTCCGTGACCCAGGCCGGCAACGACGGCGGATCGGTCATGAAGCCGCCGTTCCGAGGCATCATCCCGGGCGGAAGCCCGCCGACGCCCACGGACGGGGGTCTGTCGCCCGACAACGTATAGAATTGGTAACGGAAGGTGAGACGCAGGTCGCGCCCGAGCCCCGTCTCCGCCGCGGGATTCTGGAAGAAGAGCTGGTAGAACACCGCATTCTCGCTCCGCGGCATGAGCGTCGTCGGCGGCCCCGCGTCGCCAAATCCCCGCGAGCGGAACGGCGGGCTGAGCGCGATGACAGCGCGGAAGCGGTCGGGGCGCAGAAGCGCGGTCTGCCATGCTATCGCGGCGCCGATGTCGTGGCCGGCGATCACCGCTTGCTTGGCACCGAGAGCATCGACGAGACCCACGATGTCGCCGATGTCATCGAGAATCGTATACTTCTCCACGCCCTCCGGACGATCGCTTCGCCCATAGCCACGCAAGTCGGGAGCCACCGCACGGAACCCAGCCTTTGCCAGCGCCGGGAGTTGATGGCGCCAGGAATACCAGCATTCGGGAAAGCCGTGGCAGAGGATGACCAGCGGGCCTTCACCCTGCTCGGCCACATGCAAGCGGATGCCGTTGGTCTCGATCATCCGATGCGTCACCTCGGGCATCGCCGAATCCACCCAGGATGCCGGCTCTCGGCCGGCCCCGCTGGGCTCGGCGGCAGCGGCCTCAAGCGGCCCCGCGAAAGCCGCGCCGACGGCGAGCGCGCCTCCCGCCCAGAGCATGTCGCGCCGGGAAAACATCGCGTCTCGCATGGTGTTGCTCCCTTGATTGTCGCGCATCAGGGGCCGCGACGTTGGCGTGACTCCCGATTTGCAAGTCGAATATGCGACTGCTTCCCGCGAGCGACTATTCGTGATAATATGCACGGGCTATGAAGCAGAACTTCACAGTCAGGCACGGCGCGCTCGACGGCGTGGAGGCGTTCCTGAGCGTTGCCCGGCACCGCAGCTTTCGCAGAGCAGCCGCGGAACTCGGGGTTACGCCGTCGGCGATCAGCCAGGCCGTACGCGCACTCGAGGCGCGCGTCGGCGCAGCACTCTTCATCCGCACGACGCGCAGTGTCGGGTTGACCGAAGCCGGCGAACGATTTCTCTTGCGCGCAAAGCCGGCTTTCGAGGAACTCGTCGCCGCAAGCGAGGACGCGCGTGACCTCGGGCAGCGGCCTGCCGGACTGTTGCGCCTCACGGTGCCGCGGGCGGTGGTGCCGATCCTGCTGGAGCGGCACCGGATCGCGTCGTTCTGCCAAGCCAATCCCGATGTCGAGCTGGAGATCGCCGCAAGCGCGGATCTGGTCGATATCGCGGCCGAAGGATTTGACGCCGGCATCCGGCAAGGCCAGTTCATCGAGGCCGATATGATCGCGGTGCGTCTGGCGCCGTCGCACCCGCTGACTGTGGTCGGTAGCCCCGGCTATCTGCGCCGGCGGCAGCGGCCGGAACTCATCGACGATCTGCGCCGGCACGCCTGCCTGCGCATGCGCCGCTCCAACGGGTCGATCGCGCCGTGGTCCTTTGTCAACGGCAACGAGGCCGTCGAAGTCATCGTTTCAGGACCTCTTATCGCCAACGACATGCCCACCATACTTGACGCGGCCGTCGCGGGATTGGGCCTTGCGCAGGTGCCCGAGCCGATCGCTGCCGGCGCGGTGAAAGCGGGGAAACTCGTGCAGGTGCTGCAGAGGTTCGCGCCAATGGCGCCGGGCGTGTTTCTCTATTATCCCAGCCGGGCGCAAATGATGCCGAAGCTGCGAGCCTTCATCGATCACGTGAAGAGCCGCTCGGACTCCGCCAACAAAATCGGAATTGACATTGATGACGAGCGAACCAGACGGCGCAGCTAGCGCGACAGCGCGATCGTGGCGCCGCGGAACTGGCTGTCGGCCCGCATCGTGATCGACTGCCGGTTGCCACGGGTCGTCAACGTAATCTCGGCGTTGAAGCCGGGTGCGCTGGCGAGCACCTGGAAACTGCCGTTGCCGCCGCGACCCTGCAAGGTTCCGCTGATATTGCGACTCGACTCGCGCCAGTTACCGGAAATCGCGCCACCTTGGTCGACCACGCTGCCCTCAAGATAGAACCGGTAGGCATCGCTCGCGCAGACCAGCGTCAGGTTCATGCTGGGGCCCTCGACCGCATAGGAGGCGCGGCAGCGGATGCGCTCGGTCGATCCGTCGTCGAGGCTGACGGTTCCACCGCCTGTCCAACGGCCCGCGATGCCGGCAAAGGGACCTCTGGATTGGGCCTGGCTTGAGGAGGGGGAAAGGGAAATGGCCGCCGCAAACAAAACGGCGGCTGCAATCAGCAGCCGCCGGATGACGATTTGGGCGCTATTTCTTGCGAAGAAATTATTGCCGCGAAGCTTCCCATCGTCCGCTGCACGGTATGCCGCCTGATGCACCATTCCACTTTCCCGATCCAGCATTGCCGCTGAGTTGTCCGTTGGCATATGCACCATTGATCGAGACCCGGACAAGGCCTTCACGTCCAATTGTACCGGACACGTCAGCGCCTGAGGCGGAAATCCTGCCGTCGCTCACGGTGAGCATCGAGCTTGCGGTCGGTTCGCAGCTGCCGCTCTTTGTTACGATGGTCACGTGCCAAAGACCGTCATAGGGCGACTGGGCCAGCGCGGGAGCCACGGCGGTGACCGTCAAAATGGAAGCAAACAAAACCGGAGCAATGCGATTGAGGCGCATGAATCGAGTCCCTGAAGCTGTGTGTGATGAGCTGGCTTATTCGGGTCAAATGTGACCAAAATTTGCTGCGCCGCGAAAGTAAAAATTGTTCCTTTAGTTCCAAACACATAGCCGTGAGAATAGTTCCGCTGCCGGAACGGAAAATGACCCCTTGGACTGAGAAACGGTGCTCGGGAGGGTGATTCTCTCTCAATGCGGCGTCAGGCTCGGCGCTTTGGTCGCGAACTGCTCGTCCTGGGGCCTGGCGGGCAGTGCGTTGTGGGCCTTGGCGTAGTCGATCACCTCGCCGAGCAGTTTTAGCCCGAGCGGCGCAAGCGCGCGTTCCCATAACTCCCGCGCTGTCTCGCCCTTTTTCACGAAACACCATTCCTGCGCGGCGATCGCGCCGGCGTCCATGCGATCGGCAAGATGGTAGATCGTGCCGCCGGCGATCGGGTCGCCTTCCCTGACGGTCCATTCGACCGCAGCGATGCCGCGGTGCCGGGGCAATAGCGAGGGGTGGTAGCCGATGCCGCCGAGTTTTGCGGCGGCAACGGCCTGCTTGCTGATCCGGGCATGGCTGTGGGCGGTGACGATGAGGTCGGTATCGGGAGCTATTTCGGAAGCCGCGACCAGTTTCGGATCGGCCTGCACCACGACGTCGATCCCGGCGGCGCGGGCAGCCGCGGCGAGGCGATCTTCGCCGTCAGCCACCACCACCCTGGCGATGTCGACCCCGTGCTCCCTGAGCATGTTAAGTGCTGTCACGCCGAAATGACGGGAGCCAACGAGGGTGATCCGCATGGTCTTCCTTCCGCGCACGGGAGATACTGCGCGTCGATAACACGTCGCAGCGCCACGGGGGCCCAAACGGCCAAGGGTTATCAACAACGGTTATCGACAGGCGGCGGCGACCCTTCCCTAAATACCAGAAGCCTCACGACTTCAAGGGCGTCCACCCGTAAGCTTCCAATCCAAGCGAAGACGGTTCTTTAAGCGTTTGATGACTATATTGAAAGGCCGCACCGCCGCGCGGCCGAATAGCCGGGCGCCGCGCCTGTCAAACCTACCCCAGGGCACGTGCGCTCGGCTATTTGCCGCGCAAGCCGCACAAGGCACCATTTCGCGACGAAATAGAAGCCCTTTTGCCCGCGAAACGCCATGCGAGCGGCGCTGCGACACGGCGGTCGTCTCCGTCACGTCTTCGCGGTCGCGACCATCCACAGGTGTGAATTGCTGCGCAGCAAGTCTTTACTGGCGCCGCAGATTCGCGTGAGTGGAGCCTGTGGATATGCTGCGGACAACAAGATCGCAGGCGGTGGCTTAGACATGCACGATGCGGCCAAGAGCCCAGCTCGCGCGGGCGAACTGCCCAAGAGTTCTCTCGAGAATTCTCTTGAAGGTCTGTCCAACGCGGAGGCTCGCCGCCGGCTTGACGCCTTTGGCCCCAACGCGACGGCAGACACGCACCGGCATTTGTTGCGGCAGATCCTGGGGAAGTTCGTAGCTCCCGTTCCCTGCCTGCTCGAGCTCGCGATCGCGCTGCAATTGTTCCTTGGCGAATATGTCGAGGCGAGCGTGATCGGCGCACTGCTGATTTTCAATGCCGTGTTGGGGCTTTTGCAGGAGGGGCGCGCGCAGGCGACCATCGACGCATTGAAATCGCGGCTCGCGCTCGACGCTTCGGTGCGCCGGGACGGAAACTGGAAGACCGTTCCGGTCCGCGAACTGGTCCAAGGCGATATCGTCAGCCTCGCGCTCGGCACCGTCGTGCCGGCCGACGTTCATTTGCGGGACGGCAGCGTCCTGCTCGATCATTCGATGCTGACCGGCGAGTCCCTGCCGATCGAGGCTGGTCCCGGACAGGACAGTTTCGCCGGCGCGCTGGTGCGGCGAGGGCAGGCGATCGCCGAGGTGACCGCGACGGGGGCGCGGACCAAGTTCGGCCGTACCGCCGAACTCGTTCGCACCGCCCACGTGACGAGCTCGCAGCAAAAGGCGGTTTTTCGGGTCGTCGCCTACCTTGCCGGGATCAATGGGCTCGTCGCGGTGGCGCTGCTTGCCTATGCGGTCCAACTGCAGTTGCCGGTGGCCGAGTTGATCCCACTCGCGCTGATCGCCGTCATCGGCACGGTGCCGGTCGCGCTGCCCGCCACCTTCACCCTTGCCACCGCGATCGGGGCCCAGAAGCTCGCCAAACAGGGCGTGCTGCCGACCCGGCTCTCCGCGGTGGATGAGGCGGCCACGATGAACATCCTCTGTGCCGACAAGACCGGCACGCTGACCCGCAACGAGCTGGCCCTGACCGCCATCGTGCCGATGCCAGGCTTCGACGAGGCGCACCTCTTGATGCTGGCGCGACTGGCCAGTGCCGACGCCGGACCGGACCCGATCGATGCTGCGGTGCGGGCGGCCGCGTCATCCCGGCGAGTGCTCGACGATCGCTTGGACGATTCCTGGCGACGGGTCGCTTTCACCCCGTTCGACCCGGCCACCAAGATGGCCGAGGCGGTGGCCACCGATGTGAAAGACAATCGCGTCAACATCGCCAAGGGCGCGTTTTCGACGATCCTGAAAGTATCGCTGCCTTCGCCGGTCGCCGAGGCCCAGACGATCGAGCTCGAGCGGCAGGGCTTTCGGGTCCTGGGAGTGGCGAGCGGAAGCGGTTCCCCGCTCACGCTGGCGGGGCTGATTGCGTTCAGCGATCCGCCACGGGCGGACGCCGCGCCCTGCATCGCCGAGCTGCGCCGGCTCGGCGTCGACGTCGTCATGGTGACGGGCGATGCGGTTGCAACCGCCGCCGTGGTGGCAAAGGCGATCGGCTTGGAAGGGGCGATTTCGCCGCCGGGGTCGATACCAGCGCAAATGCACCCAAGGGATTTCGCGGTGTTTGCCGGCGTGCTGCCGGAGGACAAATACGCCCTCGTCAAAGCCTTTCAGCAGACCGGGCATGTGGTCGGAATGTGCGGCGATGGCGCCAACGATGCGCCGGCACTCCGCCAGGCTCAGATCGGGATTGCAGTGTCAACCGCAACCGACGTGGCAAAGGCGGCGGCCGGCATGGTGCTGACGGAGCCTGGGCTCGGCGGGGTAGTGACCGCCGTTTTGGCGGGTCGCGTCGCCTTTCAGCGCATCCTGACCTACACGCTGCGCTCGATCGTGCACAAGGTTCGCCAGCTCTTGTTCCTGGCGTTCGGCCTGGTCCTGACCGGGCACGCCATCCTGACGCCGATGCTGATGGTGATTTCGATGGTCACCGGCGATTTCCTGGCGATGTCGGCGACAACAGACAATGTCCGCCCATCGGACAAGCCGAACAGCTGGCGGATCGGCCGCCTGACGATCGCCGGCGCCATCATGGGCGTGGTCGATCTCGCTTATTGCGCCGGCGTACTCGCGATCGGAAAATATCGCCTGGGTCTTCCGGTCGAGGCGTTGCGGACGCTGACGCTGGTCACGCTGGTTTCCAGCGGGCAGGCGCTGTTCTACGTGGTGCGGGAGCGCCGCCATTTGTGGTCGTCCCGCCCGAGCAATATCGTGATCGCCTGCTCGGCCGCCGATCTCGCAATCATCCCGGTGCTGGCCGTGACCGGTACGCTGATGACGCCGCTTGCGCCGTCGATCATCCTCGGCATCTTCGCCGCCTCGTTCGTGTTTGCCTTTGTGCTCGACGCGGTGAAGCTTGTTGCCTTTCGCTGGCTCCGTATCGCGTAGGCGGGCGCTGTCCGAACGTTGGTGTCTCAGATTGAGCCGTGATGCCTCCGGACCTAAGTAGACATCCGGATTCTAACGACCAACGGGCATCCTCATACTGCCCGGCATGGGCCGCCACATCGTATTCAAATGTCCCGGGACAGGAATGAACGTTCAGCACTGGCTGGTGTGCGCTCCAGACGATGCAAAAGACACCTACACATCCGTGGTCTGCCAAGCTTGCACCAAGCTGCATCTCGTCCACAGCTCGACCGGCAAACTCCTCGGAGACGCGGAGAAATAAGGCCGTCCCGCCGCCGCGAACTGCCCCACCGCTGCCCTGGTCCTGGAAGCTCCTGTGCCCGCTCTGGCACCGTACCTCGAGCGCCCGTCAAGCTACGCTTTGAGCCCGAGTGGAGCTCCGAGCAGGCGGTCAAACTCCCGCTTGCTGACCGCGTAGCACTCGCACGCTTGCCTTTCGAGGCCAGACCGATCCAGGATCGTCACTCGTCCGCGACGATAGTCGATCAGTTTCCGACGCTTCAATTTGGCAGCAACTTCGGTCACGCTGGAGCGCCGAACACCGAGCATCATGCCGAGAAATTCCTGCGTGAGCAGAAATTGATCCGAGTGCGCGCGATCGTGCGTCATCAAGAGCCAGCGGCAGCATCGCTGCTCGATGGAATGGAAATGAGCGCATGCTGCTGATTGTGCCACTTGGTTGAAGAAGGCATGCGCGTAATGCAGCATGACCGTCCGCGTTCTGCCGTCGAGCTCCAATTCCCTGCGTAGGACATCCGCGCTCAACCGCAAACCTGAACCGGGCACCTGAATATATGCACTGGTCGGAGCATGATGATCGCCCAGAATGACCGGAAGGCCAACGATCCCTTCGTTTCCAATGGTGCCAACCTCGGTGGCCGAGCCGTCTGCCATGGTGTTCACGAGAGAGGCGACGCCCTCGATCGGAAAATAGACGAAGGTGATTTCCTCGCCCGCTTCGTAGAGGGACTGGCGATATTCGAGCGTCACCGGTTCGAGGTGCGACCGAAGGCGGTCGAAACTCGCCGTATCCAGCAACTGCAATACGCGGTTCCTGTAGGATTGGCTCGGCCTGTCCATGATGCGATTCCCGTGGTCGGGAAGCTAAGCACGGAAGCGGCAGTGATTCTTGCAAAAAAAGCGGGCCGGATCAACCCCAGGTGGACGAGGACAGCCACACCGGGAAGGCGCGCCTCCACCACGCGGACAGCCATTCTTCGGCCCTATCGAAGCCGGGAAGCCGTTCGCCAGCGGCCTACCGCCTCCCGACACCGAGCGCGATCTTGCCGAGGCCGCGGCAATCGCGTCGGCCGCGTCAATTGCCTTCGCGATGAGTCCGCGCGAGCGAAGCGCGGATTTCGGCGACGGCCTGGTCGAAATATTTATTCAGCCGCGCGATCTTCTGCTGCTGTTCCCGAAATTTTTCCGCAGTTGTTGCCGGTTCCGTCCCAGCGGTGGCGGCTAACTGGTGAAGGGACAACAGCAGTTCCGCGGACATCGACTTGAGGTCATCACGTTCCATGTTGCGAACTCGGTACTAACTCGCATGATCTGTCCTCGCGCCGGTGCTTTCATTTACGGTCGCATTTGCGGGCTTATTTTGGCGCTTTCAGGCCGCATGAATGGTCGAACAACGCCAAATCTCAGGGCGGCCCTCTTGCCACCCGGCGCCGCCTTGGAGGACGCGCGGATGCGGCCGTGTGTTGGCTGGCCTTTGCAGCGGCCTCGGGGCGCGGCGCACGAGCGCAAGAGCGCGGCCCCAAAACGAAAAACCCCGACATGAAGCCGGGGCCCGTGATGCCGCGGCGTACATCCGGCCACGACGATCAAAGCAAGGATAGCGGCGTTTCCTGAAGAATTTATGAACTCACGGGGTCGAGCATCAATATTCGCTCGGCACTTGGCCAAATCGCCGAAGGATATGCTTGGCGTCGAATTTGCCGATCTCGAAATCGCTGGTGCGACTGAATGCGATCGCGCCTGCGTGTCCGAACGTTTTCCAGAGCCCCTGCGCGCGCTCGATCGCGGCGGCCGGCGTTGGGCATTTGATGGGTGCACCGGCGACGATGCTGTTACCAACGTAATCGAAGGGCACAACTTCGAAGTGAGTGATCTCGGCCATACCTCCGCTCCTCCCTCGCACCGCACCCGCGACTACCGTCACAGGCGGCGTTTCGGCCTTTTTTTCCAGCTTATTGCAAGTATGGTCCTCTCAATTTGATGAAGATCAAACAGTCGCGCGCGATCGCTTGGCGACGCGCCTGACCGGGTCTACCCCGGGGCGAAGCATCCAGTCTTCTGAAATCAGTGACTGCTGGCAGCGGAGCGATAGGCTACCGGTTGATCGGCCGGGCCGAGGTAGCGGTCGGTCAGATAGACGGCGCCGATCGACAGCAAGATCCCCAACACGATGGCTAACACCGTCGGAACGACAAACTCTAACGTGATTACTTTGTGGGTCATCGCTAACTCGAACTCGCTCTGACCTACCCCACAGGCCAGATGACCACCTTCCGCTGAGTCGTGGAATTGGAATTTGATAAATATTTGGCAGCTTGGTGACAACTTGTCTGCTGGCCTGGGAACCCAGGCCGGGATCAAGCCGCCGGCTGTTCGTGAAGCTCCTCAGGCTCTTCGAAGGCGACATTGCCGCCGTTTCAAGTTCCCGAGGTTCTCCGTTACCCAACGATTGTGATCGCGGTGGTCTCAATCAGCGGTTGCTCAGGTTGAGAGTTCCGTGGGGAGAGCATAAAGTCGTTGGCCTTCGAGTGGAGGGTGCAATGCGATTGGTTTCTTTCTCAGTCACAATTTTTCTCGCATTCATGTCGCCGGCCGCGCAAGCTCAGCAGTCTCCCGGGACCCCCGGCGACACCATCGGTCATCCGCCGCCGCTTCCCGGTCCACCGCAGCTTTCCGAACCATCATCAACGGCGCAGCCCGCACCGGCCAATCCCACACCTCAGGCAAGCGGACCGGCTGCCAAGGGCTACACCGGGGCATACACGCCGGCCGGTACACCGCCGACCCCGTATTCCACGGGTCCATTGCCGCAGTCCAGTGAGGGTCCGGGACTGAACACGGCTGGCCCGGATGGCGCTTCCACACGAACGGTCAAGGCTGTGCCTTGCGGGGTGGCGGCACGAGAGACCGATGGATTTACCACCTGTGTGGGAATCCCCGATCAAGGTCCGAGCAGGCGTCGGCGCTAGTCTAGCCAGCGCATGCCGTCTCTCTTTGCCTTTCGCGGCAGATTGCGCCCAAGCAGAAGTTTGCCACGAATCGTCTTTACGTCCGATTGAGCCAAGCCTCGCGGGCCGAAGGGGAGTGGTAAGGCTCGGCGCGTGTCGTCCACCACTCACCGCGCGTCGAGCCGCTTCTCGGCCAAGTTGTTGCCGCTGTTCCCGGCGGAAAGCGAGTTTTTCCAGGCTACGCCGATTTCACCGCATTCAGGAAACCTGAAACCTTGCCGCGCAACGCTTCGGCCTGCTTCGAAAGCCGGCCGGCCGCGCCGAACATTTCCTTGGCGGCAACACCTGTCAGATCAATCGTGTGGGTGACGGCATTGATGTTTCCGGCGACCTCGGTGGTACCCGCCGCCGCCTGGCTGACGGAGCGCGCAATCTCTTTGGTCGCCTGACCCTGCTGCTCGACGGCAACTGCAATGGTCTTGGCGATGTCGCTGATCTGTCCGATCGTGCCGCCGATGCCCTGAATGGCCGTCACGGTGTCGTCGGTGGCGCGTTGCATGGCGCTGATATGCGCGCTGATTTCTTCGGTCGCTTTCGCCGTCTGACTGGAAAGGCTCTTGACCTCGGAGGCGACCACCGCAAACCCCCGTCCGGCGTCGCCGGCCCGCGCCGCTTCGATGGTGGCGTTGAGCGCGAGCAGGTTGGTCTGGCTGGCAATCGCGCTGATCATGTCGGTCACGGCGCCGATCTTGGCCGCCGCATCGGCAAGACTGTTGACGAGGCTGTTGGTGCGCGCGGAGGCGTCGACCGCCTCTCCGGCGATGGAGGATGAGGTCGCGACCTGGCGATTGATCTCGGAAACGGAGCTCGACAATTGCTCGGTCGCGCCCGCCACCGCCTGGACGTTGGTGGACGCTACCTGTGAGGCGGCCGCGACGACCGCCACGCTTTGCGCGGCGCTGTCCGCCGTCGAGGTGAGCGAGGCAGCCGTCGTCTCCACTTCCTTCGCCGCAGTTGAGACGGCGCCGGCGATCGTGCCGACCATCTCCTCGAATTCGTTGGCAAGCCTGGTCAAGGCCCGCTTCTTCTCCTCGCGCGCGGCCACGAGGTCGGAGATATCCCGGCGGTAACTCAGGATCACCGGCTGGCCATCGATATCACCGGGCACCAGGGTAACTTGCACGGTCTTCATCGCGCCATCGGCACGCCGCGTGATCCACTCGAAGCAGGCCTGTCCGTCCCTTGCGGCCTGCGCGACCTTCTCCTTGGCGACATCCGCCGATCGTCGACCATCGGGCTGAAGCTCGGGCGCCATGTCGGCTGGCGAGTGCGCCAGCAGGTCGGTCTTGGCTTTGTAGCCGCCAAATCGCACGGCTGCCTCGTTACAGGCGATGATTTTCGCGCCGGCCAGAACCAGGATGGCGTCGCAACTGCGCTCGAATACCGCCTGCCAGATCAGCTTATCCCGATCGTGACGCGCCTTATCGGAAAAGAATTTCATAGAAATCATACCGCAAATTGAAAATTCCCCACGTTTTGGTAGCAACAAAGAATTAACCAAACCCTAGCGCCGCTCATGGCGGCGGTTCGCCGTGGACCGCGGCGATGTCGCCTCTATCATCGCGACCTAAATGAAGAAGCCGCCCTAAACTACTGAAGTTTTTGGGGGGCTGGCCTTGGCGGTCCCCGCAGAAGCGGCTTTCCACGATCGATTGCACGAGTGCGCCGCGAGCCCTTGCTGTTTGTGAAATGGCTAACAGACCCGACGCTCCATTGCAGGGTATCAAAGCGGGCCAAGCCTAGCACCCCAATCCAACTGATGCAGCCTGGAAGGAGCGGAGCAGAAGGCTGCTCCAGCGTTGGAAGTCCCATTTGGGAACCAAGCGGCATCACCGGCGAACATCGGTTGATGCCCAATCTAGTCGCGACCTCTTGTAGTGGATTTGGAGTTGATCAATGAACGCGAGCAAGGCCCCCGAAGATGATTGCCCGAGTTGCCGCGAGCGGCTCGAAATAGTTTCGGTGAAGTTCAAGCTATCGGGCGTGCAGATGCTTACCGTATGCCCAAATTGCGCTGAGGCCCGGACCAACGAGGCAGCGCGATCGCAACCCAGACCGCTGTTCTGGATTCGGCTCATCGTGCCCGGTCTTCGGAAACTTCGTGATCTAGCTAGACTGCCGGCGTCCTCGAACGTGACGAGCTGACGGCCACCGGGCAGCGGCAGGCGGCCGCCGATCAATCGGCAATTTCGAATTCCCGTTTCAGCCTCTCGACGATCACGGATAAAGCGGAGTTGCACTGCTCGCGGTCCGACCTTCCAAACTTGACGCCTTTGACCGCCCAGTTCGCTTGGTCCGATGCGTTTCGAGCCGCCAAACGCTCGACAATGACACCGACGAAGGGCGCGCAACTGGCGCCCGATTTTTTCACCGCCGCGGTGATCGCACCTTCCAGCACGGTGCGTTCAATTCGGTCTCGCGTGGTCGGCTCTGGAGAGGATGATGTTGCATTGAGTTCAAGGAGCTTCATTTACCGACCCAATTTACCGGCGAGAATCGCTCGGTCGCTTGCGGCGACCGCGCTGATCACTCATGATGTAAGGGCCGTACAGAACGTCCTGGCGCCATTGATAAAGCTTGGCGATGAAGAAACCTGCAGCGCAAAAAATAATCGAAAGAAAAGCGAAAGCGATCATTCAGGATCCCCACGGAGGTCCGCGAGATCATTTGCACGCGAACAATCTGAGCGTCAACACAGACCCGGCGTTAAGGTGAAGCGTTAAGGTGAAGCGGCAGGATTAATGGCCTGGTCGGATGGCAAGCAGCAGCCTTGAGCTCAAGACTGGCCTGTCATCTTTCCTTCGCCTTGAGCTGCAGTCCGATCCGTCTTTTTTTCCACTCTTGTCGAAAATCCGCCTGCGCGTCTTCAAGGCTGACGGCTGTGCCGCTGGAAACGCCGTGTCCTGGAAGGCTGCAATTCCACAGCCAGACTTCCGCCTGCGGGTCACCCGCGAGCATGATCTGGCCAACCGAATTTCCGTCTTCAATCACCGCATACTCGTTGCGCCCAATCGTGCGCAGGGTGAGGTTGGCAGCTCTGCCCGTCTTGGCCGCGTCAGGTCCGCGATCGCGCCGCCCTTGCTTGATCAAACCGAAAAGAAGAACGAGACCCGCAACGAAAAATAGCACCGTCAGGATATCGAGGATCATTCCAAGCCCCCGACGCAGTGGATGATGCTCACCGGTCGCTGCAGGTTTCGACCAGATTGCTGCTGTCTCCCCGCGACCAAGCGGCGGATCGCTTTGGGCGCTGTCGGTTCTATTTTACGACGTGATAGATCCCGTTCAACCCGACAAGGCCAACGAAGATAAGATAGACGGCCACCGCGACGCTCACCAAGCGAGGGGCAAGCAACAGAAACAGTCCGGCTATCACGGAAGCGATCGCGAACAGGGGCTGCGCAGTGGGAAGGTGCATCCGGAATTTATAGCCGATTCGGATGCTTCGCCCGGACCGCGCAAGACGTCGGTGCGGTCTCAGCCGCCTGCTACGCGCCCGGGCGGCGCGGGGAGGTTTGGTTCCAGCGTGTGAACGGAGCGGTCGCCCTACGGTGCGCGATACGCGTCGACCGCGTGAGCAACAAAGACGCCAGCGCTGAATAGGCCGAGAATTGCTGTAAACGTTTCAATCATTTGACGTACCCTTTATTGTACTGTTGGGAACGTCTGATAGCCGCCTTTTGTTTCATGGCCGTTTCGTCGGGCCGGTATAACGGTTTCGCGGGGCTCGAATGGCAACTTTGGGGATATCAGCGCATTGAGGTTTAATAGTACCTTCGGATCAGCGCTTCCCGATAAGTTTGGCCAGAACCCGCGCGACTTTTGATCGAATTCTCAAGATTTCGCGGAAAAACAAGCACGTAGTTCCGACATGAGTTTTCGCGGGCTCGCTCAGCCCTGCCGCTCGCCCGTTACGCGCCAGATCACATCGCCGACATCGTCCGCCACCAGAACGGAGCCGTCGGGACCGAGTGTTACCCCTACCGGTCGTCCATAGGAAAACCGCTCGTCCGGTGCGAGGAACCCGGTCAGGATATCCCGCGGCGGCCCGGCCGGGCGCCCGTTTGCGAACGGCACGAACACGACCTTGTAGCCGCTCAGGGTGCTGCGGTTCCAGGAACCGTGCTGCCCGATGGCCATGCCGTCCGGAAAGCCCGGAAGCGTGCCGGCCGGCAGCCAGCATAGACCCAGCGACGCGGTGTGCCCGCCCAGCGCGTAGTCCGGCGTGATGGCCTTGGCGACGGCGGCCGCATCCTGCGGTACCCGATCGTCCACCGTCTGCCCCCAGTAGCAATAGGGCCAGCCGTAGAAGCCGCCGTCGCGGACGGAGGTCAGATAGTCCGGAGGTGTCTCGTCGCCCAGGCCGTCGCGCTCGTTGACCACCGTCCAGAGCACGCCGGTCCGTGGCTCCCATGCCAGGCCGACCGGGTTGCGCAGGCCGCTGGCGAAGATGCGGCTAGAGCCACTGGCCAGATCGAGCTCATAGATGGCGGCTCGGCCTTCCTCGACGGCCATGCCGCTCTCGGCGATATTGCTGAACGAGCCGACGCCAGCATAGAGTTTTCGGCCATCGGGGCTCGGCAGCAAGCTCCGCGTCCAATGCCCGCTGGGCTTGAAGCTGATGAGTTTCCGCCCGGTCGCGGTAATGCGCTCCGCGCCCGCCGCATAGGGGAACGCCATCACGCCGTCGGTGTTGCCGACATAGAATGTGTCGCCCACCAGCGCCATGCCGAACGGCTGGTTCAGTCCCTCCATGAAAATTTCGCGCCTTTCGGCGACGCCGTCGCCGTTGGCATCGCGCAACAACGTGATGCGGTTCGCGCTGACGCCAAGGGCGTCGGCACGTCGCATCGTCGCCTGCATCGCGTAGCCAAACATATTCCTGACGGGACCCGCGACCTGGGTCGCCTCGGCAACGAGGACGTTGCCATTGGGCAGCACGTGGATCCAGCGCGGATGTTTGAGACCGGTCGCAAACGCATTGACCTTCAGCCCCGATGCCGCCACCGGCGTCTGCCCGTCGCTCCACCCTCTGGCCGTCGGCATCTTGAGCGTCGGGATGGCGCCTTGCGGCTTCGCCGCCGGCACCAAGGGAGAACTGCCCCAGGCCGGCTCATGCGCAGTGCCCTGCAGCCGGCGCCACAGGATTGCGGCGGCGCCGATCAGCGCGACCATTCGCGCAAAAACTCCCGACCAGTTCATGTCATTCCCCTGCTGCTATATGATCGCGCGCACGCCTGCTCATCTCGGCTTCGCCTTTCGGGTGCATCCGGATGATCGGTGAGACCGCGCCAATTCCGTTGAATGCGTGGTTATCGACTGCCGCTTACGCATTGGTCCACAACTTTCTGATCGGCCGCCGACAATTCTTCATACTCCGGCCCTTGATTGGCGATCGCGGCGTAGCTGCGAACATAAGTGCTTGCTGGGAGCTTCTGCGAAAGACACTGACAAAGTGATCCGTTCGCGATGGACATGACGCATTGCAGTTTCTTGCGATGTTTGATCGCATCGACCGCGGCCAGCGCTTGCTCAAACTGGGTGATGCTCTCTAATTCCTGAAATGACTGCTGCGCCAGCGCGTCAGTTGAAATGACGACGGCGAGACTCACAATACCGGCGCGCCACGCAAACATCGATGCGCTGTGGGATGCTTCTCGCATTTGGGCCAAGAGGCGGTACAATGGGCGGTGATCGGTAGCTTGTATCATGCGTGGCAACATGCCGGCGACGAAAAGGGCCGCCAACTGCAGCCGCGCCGATCATCCCCGAGCTAATTTATCAAGATTCGACAGTCCCTTACCCGTTGACGAACGACGGCGCATTGCAAACTAAATTTGCCGTGATAAAAGCCCGGCTCCGACAAAAGGAGCCAAGATGAAAAAGAAGAAAGTAATGAAAAAGAAGAAAGTAGTTCGTCGCGCCTGGTCAAAGGAAGACATTCGCACATTGAAAACAATGGCGAAGGACAAACGCGGCGTCAAGAAAATCGCCAAGGCATTGAAGCGTTCGCCCGGGGCAACCAGCGTGATGGCGGCAAAGCGCGGGATATCCTTGAGCATGCGTGGATAAACCGGGAAGACCTTTGGAATGCGTTCGGTTCGAAATTCAATGGCTGCATTGGTAATTTTTGAAGCAGGCAAGCAGCCTACGGACGTAGGCGGTGCACATCTCGGCGGGAGTGATTTTCTGTGCTCGCTTCGCTAACCAAGAGGTGGCCGCAACGCAACGTCATTGCGCGTACGGGTGTGCTCAACGTATGCTCGCCCGATGCTGGAACCGAAATAATGGCTAACTTACTGATATTGAATGGTGAGCGCGCTGGGGATCGAACCCAGGACCCCGTGATTAAAAGTCACGTGCTCTACCGTCTGAGCTACGCGCTCGCTCCGACCGGCTTAGTAGGGGGCGCGCTGTTGCCGGTCAATAGCGGCAAGCGGCCTGTCCACGCCGCGCTTGGTCACGGATTTCGCCGATAGGGCAGACCGTTAGCGGCACTTCTTGCAGCAGAGCAGCGGCTATTCATCCACGCCGATCAAACCGGCGTCGCGATGAACTTCGGTCGCCGCCGGCTGCGAGGGCCCGCCGATCGTGGGCATCGCCACCGGGCGAAGCCCGATCAGCTCCGCGGTCCGCACGCCCGTGGTGCGCCAGAACTCGAAGGAATTGATCCGCGACCGCTCCAGAATGGCGATCGCGACCGCCGACATGAAGGGCAGGCTCTCCAGCACCAGGACGCCCGCGAAGATATAGATTTCGCGGATCTGCTTGGCGTTGTTGGTGACGACCAGGACGCCGGCGCCGACGAGGAGCAACACGCCGATCACCGCCTCCCAGAACGCCTGGAACTCGATCGACATGCGCGACAGGCCGCCCTTGGAGGTGCGGGCGAAGGGCAGGTGCTCGGTGATCAGGCCGTTGGCGACCGCGCGCGACACCGTCCATTGCACCGACATCGCCGCGATCATGGCGCCCAGCATCTGTCCGGTCTTCACCGGCACGCGCAGACGGTACATCACCACGAAATGGCCGAGCGACACCACGAACGCGGCGATGATCGGCAGCGTCAATATCTTGTCGGGAATGGCGATGTCGGCAAAGGCCACGATCGGCACCCAGATCAGATTGAGGATCGCCACCAGCACGCCGATGCTTTCGGCGCCGAGCCAGTTCAGCCAGCCCAGCGCAAACTCGCGCTTCTGCTCGGGCGAAAGCCGGCTCGCGCCGGGCAGGAAGCGCCGCCAGTGTTTTTTCACGATCTGGAAGCCGCCATAGGCCCAGCGATGACGCTGCTTCTTGAAGGCCTCGTAGGTGTCGGGCAACAGCCCGCGGCCGTAGCGGTGGTTGGTGTAATGCGTCAGCCAGCCATGCTCGATGAGCGCGAGCCCCAGGTCGGTGTCCTCGCAGATGGTATCGCCGGCCCAGCCGCCCGCCATGTCCATCGCCGCGCGGCGGATCAGGCACATGGTGCCGTGAACGATGATGGCGTTCTCCTCGTTGCGCTGGACCATGCCGATGTCGAAGAACCCGGCATATTCGCCGTTCATCATGTAGTGCATCAGCGAGCGATCGCCGTCGCGATGGTCCTGCGGCGCCTGCACCAGGCCGACGTTGGGATCGGCGAACACCGGCACCAGATCCTTCAGCCAGTCCGGGTCGACGACATAGTCGGCGTCGATGATGCCGATGATCTCGGCGTCGACCGCGGTGCGATCCATGGCAATGCGCAAGGCCCCGGCCTTGAAACCCTGGACCTTTTCGGCGTTGATGAACTTGAAGCGCTCGCCGAGCGCGCGGCAGTGATCCTGGATCGGCTGCCAGAACGCCGGATCCGGCGTGTTGTTGATGATCACCACGCACTCGAAATTCGGATAGTCGAGCCGGGAAACCGCATCCAGCGTCTGCTTCAGCATCTCCACCGGCTCGAAATAGGCCGGCACATGGATCGAGACTTTGGGGAATGTAATGTCCGCGCCGATGGTCGCCGGGGCCAGCATCGCGCCCTTGACGATCAGGCGGCGCGGGGGGTGGCCGAAGGCGACCGCTGCGATCTCCTCGATCCGCGCCATCGCGATCAGGACCAGCGGCACCAACAGCATCAGGCCCAGGGTCAGCGCAAAGGCCGAGCCGAACACGAAATAATGCCCGGCCCAAAAGGCGAACACGTTCGAGTACCAGGCACCGACGGCGTTTGCCGCCGTCGACAGCATCAGGGTCTGCGGCATCGTCGGCTCGGGCAGCCTCAGAATAGGCAGCGACACCAGGATGCCGATCAGAAGCGCGATGGTGGCGAGCTTCCAGTAGTTCGGGTTCACGATCGGTCCGGTCCAGGAGAATTTCGGCTCGCGGTCGGCGTTGAGAATGCCCCAGTAGGGGCCAACGCCGCCCTCGTTGTATTTCCAGGGCTGATCGATCGCCTCGACGATGTTGTATTCCATGCCGATCGCTTCGGCGCGGGTGACGAAGTTACGCAACACCGTGGCCTGCTCGAACGGCCCCGGATTGGCGTTCAAGAGATTGTAGCCGTTGCTCGGCCAGCCGAACTCGGCGATCATGATGCGCTTGCCGGGAAATTTTTCGCGCAAGAGCTGGTAGCGATCGACCGCCTGGTCGACCGCTTGCTTGTCGGAGAAGTTTTCCCAATAAGGCAGGACGTGGGCGGCGATGAAATCGACGTTGGAGGCGAGCGCCGGATTGTCGCGCCAGATGTTCCAGATTTCGCCCGTCGTGACCGGCACGTTGACGGATTTCTTGACCTGCTTGATCAATTCGATCAAGTCGTCGACCTTCTGATCGGCGCGGTAGACCGTCTCGTTGCCGACCACGACGCCGATCACATTGCTGTTGTGGCGGGCGAGGGTGATAGCTGCCTCGATCTCGCGCTTGTTGCGATCGGGGTTCCTGTCGATCCAGGCGCCCACCATGACCTTCAGCCCGAACTCGGCGGCGATCGGCGGCACCAGTTCGAGGCCCCCGGTCGAGGAGTAAAGCCGGATCGCCCGCGTAATCGTCGCGAGCTTCTTCATGTCGGCGCGAATCTGCTCGGGCGTCGCCACGGTGTCGGCGTCGGGGTGCCCCGTTCCCATGTGCGGATCGTAGGACACGCTCGGTAGCATGCCCGTGAAATCAGGCGCCTGCGCCTTTTCCTGAAAGACGCCCCACAGCGCCGCGTGGGCGGCGGTCACGAACAGCAGAACGGCAACGATGGCACGCATCGCGAAGACCAAACCGGGCTTAGTGGGTGAAAGCGAACCTGCCCTCTAGATTCGACCGACACGACGGCGCTTCAAGAATAATCCTGCCACGCAATTTCACAACTGGTATGACGGCATGGCGTTTTCAGGGCACCCGGCAGTAACGACGGAACATACCGGATCGTTCCTTCGCGGCTCGGCCGCTATTTCGCCGGCGGTTGTGGCGAGGGCGCAGGAGACGGCGCGGCTTGCGGGGCCGCTGGTGCGGGTGCTGCCGATCCCGCCGTGGTAGGGGACGGAGCGGCCGCTGGCGCCGCCGCCTGCTGCGGCTGGGCTGCGGGGTTGATCCAGCAGGCGTGAACGTGGTCGCTCAGGCTGTTACGCACCTTGTCGTCGATCTGGGCGCCAAACCGGGTCAGGCAACGGAACGCCGCCTGGATATGGCCGCCAGGGCAACCGAACCGGTCGTAGAGGTCGAGGTGGCGGAAGGCGGTGTCGAGGTCGTCGACCCAGACCAGTTGCACCACGCGACGGCCGAGCCAGACGCATTCCGGATTCCCGGCCGGGCCGTTGATGGCTTGCGCGGCCTCGCCGAACTGGTCGACCTTGCGTTGGTTTTCCTTGGCGGCGTCCGAGGGGGTTGCGGCCGCGGGCTTGCCGGATTGATCCTGCGCATGGTTGTTGTCGCCGCTTTGGGCGAAGGCGCTTCCTAGGCCGAGCAGCAGCACCAGCCCGGGAACAACAAGATGGCGCAACACTGCACCCTTGAACACGCTCTTAGGTTCAAGCATCGCTTCTAAGCACCCTTGGACGCATAAAATTCCCCGATTTCTTGCCTGCATGCCGCCCCGCCACGGACGCAATGGTGATGCCGGTCAAATAGGTCCCCAATGCGGCGGCGATGGTTGGCAAAATTCCAAAAAATCCCATGAGAAAAATCCCATGACTTGTATTTCTGATTTTGTCCAGCAAAGTCACAACTTTATCGCTTCGTGGTAAAACCCGCCGCGCGACAAGCCCTTAAGGTGGCCGCAGCATAGGCCCTGGGCTTTCGGGTTGTTGCTGCCTGGGATGTTTTGGCGCTTGCTCTTGGCAGACGCCCGGCGACCGGCTAATCGACGATCCTCGCGAGGAGGACGGAACCGATTTCTTTGCGTACACCACTGGCGCTTCTGCTCATCTCCCTAGGTACGATTGCGGCCGTGTGGTGGTGGCTGGCCACGCCGATCGTGCTTGCGCGCGCGCCGATCGACCCCAACGCCAAATTGCAATGTGTATCGTATGCGCCGTTTCGGGGCGCGCAGACCCCGCTCGATCCGGACACGCATGTCGGCCCGGAACAGATCGAGCAGGACCTGACCCAGCTTGCCAAGATCACCGACTGCGTGCGCACCTATTCGATCGAGAACGGCCTCGACCAGGTGCCGGGGATCGCCGAGAAAGTGGGGCTGAAGGTCATCCAGGGAATCTGGCTTGGCTCGAACCGGCTGCGAAACCTGAACCAGATTTCGACCGCGGTCAGGCTCACCAAGCTATATCCGAACGTCATCACGGCACTGGTCGTCGGCAACGAGGTGTTGCTGCGCGGCGAGATGACGACCAACGACCTCGCCGCGACGATCCGCTCGGTGAAAGCCCAGGTGACGGTCCCGATCACCTATGCCGATGTGTGGGAATACTGGCTGCGCAACCGCGAAATCTACGACGCGGTCGATTTCGTCACCATCCATATCCTTCCCTATTGGGAGGATTTTCCGATCCGCGCCAAATTCGCTGCCGCCCACGTCGATTCCATCCGCCAGCAGATGGCGGTGGCGTTTCCGGACAAGGAGATCCTGATCGGGGAGACCGGCTGGCCGAGCGAGGGGCGGATGCGCGAGGGCGCGCTGCCGTCGCGGACCAACCAGGCCCGCGTCGTCTCGGAAATCCTTCTCCTCGCCAAGCAGGAGAATTTTCGCGTCAACCTGATCGAAGCCTATGACCAGCCCTGGAAGCGCCAGCTCGAGGGCACCGTCGGCGGCTATTGGGGTTTGTTCGATTCCGTGCAGCGCGCGCTGAAATACCCGCCGGGCCAGATGATCAGCAATTTCCCGTTTTGGAAGCTGCAGATGGGATGCGGCATGGGCTTGAGCGCGCTGGTGTTCGGCGCCGCCGCGCTGACGCTGCGCCGCCGGCCGTGGACGCCGCGCTTGTCGTCATGGCTTGCGGTTGCACTTTCCGCGACCGCGGCCGGCATCCTGCTCGGCGTCGCCGGCGACAAGATGTTCTATGAGGGCTATGGCGTCGGCGGCTGGTTGCAATGGGGCGCCTTGCTGGCGGCCGGCATCGCCGCGCCGCTGCTGTCCGCCAACGCCGCGATGTCGGGCCGCGCGCTACCGACGTTTCTGGATCTGCTCGGACCCCGCAACGACAAAGCCGGCGGCTCTACCCTGACCTACCTGTTGGGCGCATCGCTGGCCGTCACCGCGCTGATCGGCAGCGAGACCGCGCTCGGCTTCGTGTTCGATCCGCGCTATCGCGATTTTCCCTTCGCATCGCTGACCATGGCGGTCGTGCCGTTCGCAACCCTGATGCTGAACCGCCCCAAGACAGGCGTCCGCCCGATCGCCGAGGCCGTTTTCGCGGGCCTGTTGGCGATGTGCGCTATTTTCGTCGCCTTCAACGAGGGCAGGGACAATTGGCAGTCGCTCTGGACTTGCGCGATCTACTTCGTGCTCGCGATTACGCTGTGGCGGGCGCGGGCCGTGCAAAGCCCAGAATGAGCAGTCCGATCGCAAGGCCCGACAACGCGACATTATAAAGCACGATCCCGAGGCAGGCGGCGATCAGCCCGCCCGTCAACAAGACGATCGAGGGGCGGATCACGTGCAGGGTTGCGATCACCAGCGCGACGATGCCGAACACGGAATTCTTGAACAGCGAGGTCGCGAGCACGCGCGACTTGCAGAGCAAGGTCTGCAGGCCGGCGTCGCATTGTAGCGCCACGCTCGAGAGCTCGATCGCGAGATAGCGCAAGTAGAGCGCGTAGCCCAGGGTGACGAAGCCCACCACCAGAAGCCATTGCACCTGGTAGGGCGTCAGCCGGAACGGGATCTTTTTCATGCGGCGAATATGGTCGGGAAACGCGGGCGGGACAACCCGTCAGCGTCGTTTGTGAATCTGGCTGAGGAATACACCTCAAGCCATTGTAAAGCCGCGATTTATCCCCTCAGTGCTTGCCGATGCCAAACAGCGAAGAGAAGGTCGAGGATTCCGTCTTGGACGGCGCCGGCGCATTCTCCTGCTTGGATTGGTGGGATGTGCCTCGCCTGTAGTATCCTCGCTTTGCGGCCGGCATCGACTTGATCGCCGGCTGCACCTCTTGCGACCCATGCGACCCTTGCGCCTCGTCGGGCTTCATGGCGAGGCGCTGGCCGTCGAACACGGTGGTTTCGCAAGAACGCTCGCTTTCGGTCAGCTCGGCGCAGATTTTTGCCGCGGCGGCCGCGTCTTTCAAAGGACCCGCGGCCAGCCTGAGCTGCATGCCGAGCCCGGTATGGCTCTCCTTGAGCATGATGATCGGGTGCAGGTCAGAAAGTTCCGTGTTCGACTTCAACAGGCCACGCCACAGCGCGCGCAGGCCGCCGATGGAATTGGCGCCGCCGAGGTCGACCGCAAAATCGGTCCGCTGCACGGCGGCCTCGGGAGCCGCAGACTCAGTGGCGGCAGATTTGGACGAATCCTCCTCCTTGGCGGCGCTCGACGCGGCTGCGTCGGGCGAGGGCGGCAATGCGGGGAGAGCCGCATTGGCGACTTTGGCCGGCTCGATCAGCTTGGAGGCGGCGGGGTCCGGCGGCGCCATCATCGATTTTGCGGCGACCAGCGGCGTTGCCGTCGAAGGTACCGTGGCTGGCGGATTTGGCGCGGCCTGTGCCTGGGGTGGGGGCGGACCGATGGCCACGGCCGGTTCGGGCTTTGGCGTGTCGGCAGGACGCGGCTTTTCGGGCGGGAGGATGGCTGCCGTGGTCGCCACGGGGGCAGCCACCGGAGCCGCGGCCTGCGCTTTCGGTGCCGGTTGCGAATCGGCTGGCGGTGTCAAGGACGCCGTAGTTGAGGTCGCGGTTGGCGAAGGTGCGGTTGCCGAAGGGCCGGTCGCGGGGGTGGTGCCGGGAGCGGTTGGAGGCGTGGGTGCAGGCGTGGTTGCAGGTGTGGTTGTAGGTGTCTTGGCGTTAGCCGCCGGCATCGGGGCAGGGGGCCCCACGGAGCTCTGCCGCGCGATCGCGCCGGTCACCGACTCCAGCCCCTGCTCCAGCACGGTGACGCGGGAATACAGCCGGTCGCGATCCCCGTTCAGCGTATCGATGGCGGAGGCGAGCCGCCGCGTCTCGACCTGACTTTCCTTGGCGACCGACTGGATCTGCTGCGCCTGACGTGCGAGATCGGCGGCAGCGACCTGTTCGCGCCGCCATCCGAGCGAGGTCTGGTTGGCCATGACCGCGAGCGTCACGGCCGCCACTGCGCCGACGCCCCACGAGCCGATCCGCCACAGCGAGCGGCGGTCGAAGTCGTTCTCTTCGGCGAAAAGTCCGGACAGCACGCCGGCTCTATCTTTCTCGAAGGCGCCGGCCAATTGGTCGGAATCCTTTGCCATACGACGTGAAGCCTCGACGAATCATGTTCCAACATTAACAGGAATTGCGTCCCGGGCTTGAATCCCGGAGATTTGCAGGGGAAAGAAAACGCATCTAAGACGGCGCCGGCCGAAAGCCGGTACCCTGATTTCAAGGATTCGGATGACCGCTCGATCCAGCCTGACTGTCGTGCTCGCGGCCGGCGAGGGCACGCGGATGCGTTCCAGCGTGCCGAAGGTACTGCACCCCGTGGCAGGCCAGCCGCTGCTCGCGCATGTGCTGCAGGCCGCGCCCAAGGGAGATGGCGCAGCACTTGCCGTGGTCGTCGGGCCAAACCACGAGGCGGTCGAGCAGGAGGTGAGGCGGGTACGCCCCGAGGCCACGACCTTCGTCCAGCGCGACCGCCTCGGCACCGCGCATGCCGTGCTGGCGGCGCGGGAGGCGATCGCGCGCGGCGCCGACGACCTGCTGGTTGCGTTCGGCGACACGCCGCTGATTTCGGCCGAGACCTTCGAGCGAATGCGCGCGCCGTTGAAAACCGGCGCGGCGCTGGCCGTGCTCGGCTTTCGCGCCGCCGATCCGACCGGCTATGGCAGGCTTTTGATGGAGGGCGACCGCTTGGTCGCGATCCGCGAGCACGCCGATGCGAGCCCCGAGGAGCGCAAGATTACGCTGTGCAACGCCGGCGTGATGGCGTTCGATGGCCGCAAGGCGCTCGAAATCATCGATCAGATTGGCAACGCCAACAGCAAGGGCGAATACTATCTGGTCGATGCCGTCAGCATCGTCAGGAACTTGGGTCTGGAGGCCGCAGTGATTGAAACCAGCGAAGATGAAGTGCGCGGCATCAACGACAAGGCGCAACTCGCGGAAGCCGAAGGCGTGATGCAGGCGCGGTTGCGCAAGGCCGCGCTCGAGGCCGGCGTGACCCTGATCGCGCCGGAGACGGTGTTCCTCGCCGCCGACACCACCTTCGGCAAGGACGTCACCATCGAGCCGTTCGTGGTGATCGGGCCAGGCGTCTCGATCGCGGACGGCGCGGTGATCCATTCCTTCTCGCACATCGTGCAGTCGTCGATCGGCAGGAACGCTTTGGTCGGCCCCTATGCGCGGCTGCGGCCGGGTACCTCGCTCGGCGACGGCGCTAAAATCGGCAACTTCGTCGAGACCAAGGCCGCCATTCTGGAAGCCGGTGTCAAGGTCAACCATCTCTCCTACATCGGCGACACCCATGTCGGCGCCCGTACCAACATCGGCGCCGGCACCATCACCTGCAACTATGACGGCTTCTCAAAGCACAAGACCACGATCGGCAAGGGTGCCTTCATCGGCACCAATTCCTCGCTGGTGGCGCCGGTCAACATCGGCAACGGCGCCTATGTTGGCTCGGGTTCGGTGATCACCAAGGACGTGCCCGACGACGCGCTTGCCGTCGAGCGCAGCCCGCAGAACAACCGCGAAGGCGGTGCCGCGCGAATCCGCGAGATGAAGACGCGCGGCAAGAAACCGAAGGCATGAATGGATCAATGGCTGGTCCGCCACTGCTACCTTCGAGGGCGAGTTCTCGGAAATCACCCGTAGCTATGCCGGCAAGGGTGTGCTTCGTTACGTCTGGTGATCCTGCCACGCCGTGCTTCGGCTGGTGTGCCGCGTTAAGGTTTCGGCTTAACGCTGTTTCAATCCGCAATAATTATTGAGTACCTTCGGGGCATGGATTCTCGTTAAGAGAATCCCGCGGTTTTGAGGATCTTTCTAAGACGATTTGGGGATATTGATCCGCATGTGCGGCATTGTCGGCATTCTGGGGCGCGGGCCCGTCGCGGAGCAATTGGTCGATTCGCTGAAGCGCCTGGAATATCGCGGCTACGATTCCGCAGGCGTCGCGACCATCGAAGGCGGCCATCTCGATCGTCGTCGCGCCGAAGGCAAATTGAAAAATCTCGAAGCGCGTCTGCGCGCCGAGCCGCTCGAAGGTCACACCGGCATCGGCCACACCCGCTGGGCCACTCACGGCAAGCCGACCGAGAACAACGCGCACCCGCACGCCACCGCCCGCGTCGCCGTCGTTCACAACGGCATCATCGAGAATTTCCACGAATTGCGCGAAGCCCTGCAGAAAAAGGAGACAGTGTTCAAGACCGAGACCGACACCGAGATCGTGTTGCAGCTCGTCGATGATTTGCTCGGCCGCGGTCTCACACCGGTCGAGGCGGTCAAGGCGGCGTTGTCGCAGCTTCGCGGCTCGTTTGCGCTCGCCTTCATCTTCGCCGGCGACGACGATCTGATGATCGGTGCGCGCAACGGGCCGCCGCTCGCGATCGGTTACGGTGAAGGCCAAATGTATCTGGGCTCGGATGCCATCGCACTCGGCCCGTTCACCGATACGATCAGTTATCTCGAGGATGGCGATTGGGTCGTGCTGACGCGCAAAGGCGCGACCATCTACGACAAAGACAACGCGATCGTTCATCGCGACGCGATCAAGCACGCCGCCGCGACGTCGCTGGTCGACAAGGCCAACTACCGCCACTTCATGGCCAAGGAAATCCACGAGCAGCCCGAAGTGGTCGGCCATACGCTGGCGCGCTATGTCGACCTGTCTACCGAGCGCGTGGCGCTGCCGATCAGGCTGCCGTTCGACTTCAAGGACATCCAGCGCATATCGATCGTTGGCCTGCGGCACCGCGAGCTATGCCGGCCATATCGCCAAATACTGGTTCGAGCGGCTGGCGCGCGTGCCGGTCGAGCTCGATGTCGCCTCCGAATTCCGTTACCGCGAAGCCCCGTTGCGCAAGGGCGATCTTGCGATCTTCATCTCGCAGTCCGGCGAAACCGCCGATACGCTGGCGGCGCTGCGCTACGCCAAGGGGCAGGGCGTGCACACGCTCTCCGTCGTCAACGTGCCCACTTCCACGATCGCGCGCGAAAGCGAGACCGTGCTGCCGACGCTGGCCGGCCCCGAGATCGGCGTCGCCTCGACCAAGGCCTTCACCTGTCAATTGATGGTGCTCGCCGCAATCGCGGTCGCGGCCGGCAAGGCGCGCGGCGAATTGTCGGACGCCGACGAAGCCAAGCTCGTGCACGGGCTGGTCGAAATTCCGCGCCTGATGTCGGCCGCGCTTGCGACCGAGCCGCAGATCGAGAAGCTCGCGCGCGACATCGCGAAATCGAAGGACGTGCTCTATCTCGGCCGCGGCACCTCGTTTCCGCTGGCGCTGGAAGGCGCGCTGAAGCTGAAGGAAATCTCCTATATCCACGCCGAAGGCTATGCTGCCGGCGAATTGAAGCACGGGCCGATCGCGCTGATCGACGAGAACATGCCGGTGGTGGTGATCGCGCCGTTCGACCGGGTTTTCGAAAAGACCGTCTCGAACATGCAGGAAGTCGCCGCGCGCGGCGGCAAGATCATCCTGATGACCGACGCCAAGGGCGCGACCGAGGCAACCGTGGAGTCGCTGGTGACGATCGTGCTGCCCGACATGGCTGCGACGTTTGCGCCGATGGTCTACGCCATCCCGGTGCAGTTACTGGCCTATCACACCGCCGTCATCATGGGCACCGACGTCGACCAGCCGCGCAATCTCGCCAAATCGGTCACCGTCGAATAGGCGAAAAGGGCGTTCCCATAGCGTTTTCAAGCGAAGTGGGCCCCGGTTCGCGTAAAGAAAACGCGTCAAAACAAGAGACTTCCATTCGCTTCTTGGCCTTCAAAAATCTGCTAGAAGACCTAGCTGACAAGAGACCCTCCGGCCTGGAACCCCCATGAACTCCCGCGACGATCTGCCCCCGCCGACCGTGCCCCCGGCCGAACCCGCGCCGGAGGCCCATACCGGCATAGTGGCCCGGTTCCGGAACTATTTCCTGACCGGCCTCGTCGTTGCCGGACCGATCGCCATCACCTTTTATCTGACCTGGTGGTTCGTGACCTGGGTCGATGGCCTGGTGCGCCCGTTCGTACCGATCGCCTACCGGCCGGAAACCTATTTGCCATTCGGGCTTCCCGGCTCCGGGCTGATCGTCGCTGTCATCGCCCTGACGCTGCTCGGCTTCCTGACCGCGAATCTGATCGGACGATCGCTGGTTGATCTCGGCGAACGAATTCTCGGGCGTATCCCCGCGGTGCGTGCGATCTATCGGGGCCTGAAGCAGGTGTTCGAGACGCTGTTCTCGGGCAAGGGCTCCAGCCTGCGCCGGGTCGGCCTGGTCGAATTTCCCTCGCCGGGCATGTGGTCGATCGTGCTGATCTCGCAATCGCCGAGCCCGGATGTCGCCCGCAGCCTTCCCGGGCAGGAGGAGCACATCTCGGTGTTCTTGCCCTGCGCGCCGAACCCGACCACCGGTTTCTTCTTCTACGTGCCTAAAGCCAAGATCGTCGAGGTCGACATGAGCGCCGAAGACGCTGCGACCTTGATCATGTCCTGCGGCGTGGTGCAGCCCGGATCCGATCCGCAGAAGAAGATCGCAGCCCTTGCCGAGGTGGCGAATGCCGCCCGGGTCGCCAATGGCTCGACCCTGCAGCCGGAGCCGGCGAAGGTGGAGTGAGGCGCAGGCACCATCCACTTCCGTCATTGCAAGCGAAGCGAAGCAATCCATTCTTTCTTTGCGCGGCGGCATGGATTGCTTCGCTTCGCTCGCAATGACGTGGAGGGAGCTTACGCTTACCCCAATCAGCGGCAGACTCCGTCGCTATCGCAGCGCAAACTGATACCGAAACGGCACACTGCCTAAAATGAATCCAGCAAGCCCGCGACTCGGCTTGTCTGACGGTAGGAATGTATGGAAGCATTGCCTCAACCATAAGTATTTATGGGTTGGGGAGGCGACGATGAGACCTGCAAGCAGGGCGGGATTGCTTTGCGCGTTGACGATGCTCGCCGGCGTGAGCGGCGAGGCGAGGGCGCAAGTCGCCTTCACGGGGATCCAGGCGTTCGGCGACAGCTACGCGGACATCGGCAATCTCTTCAAGCTTACCCACGGAGTGGGACAGTTTCCGGTGTATCCGACCGGACGCTTTAGCGGCGGCACCAACTTCGTCGACACGACCTCCGCCTTGCTCGGAATTCCGCAAGTGAACTTCGCGATCGGTGGCGCGAAGACCACCGGGAACACGATTCTCGGCCCGACCGGCGGCTTTCTTCAGGAAGTGGGGGGCCTGCTGGGGCCGGTCAACATTGCCCCGTCCGATCTCGTCGAGATCAGCATCGGCGGCAACGATGCCCGCCAATACTACCAAACCGGCGGATCGCTCGCCGGCGTTCCCGCCGCGGCCGCGACAAGCGCCAACAACGCGATCAACGGCATCAACGCGCTGGTCGGCGACGGTGCCCGCACCATCGTCTTCACGGTCGGCGACGTCAGCAAATTGCCGGAAGCGACTGGCAATCCCAATGCCCCTGTCGGCTCGGCCTATAGCCAGACCTACAACAATCTGATGCAGATCGCGCTGGCCGGCGTCGCGCGCTCCGGCGTGCGCGTCGAATATGTCGACGAAGGGCTGCTCGGAACCTTGATCGCGGCCAATCCCGCGCGCTACGGCATCAGCAATGCGGGGGCATGCCCGGTCGCCTGCATCGGCAATCCGGCGCTGCAAAACCAGTTCCTGTTCTACGTCGACGGCATCCATCTGACCTCGCTTGGCTTTGCCATTCTGGGCGAGTACATCGTCAACCGTCTCAACGCGCCGCTCACCTTTGCGCCGCAGGGCGATCTGGCCACGATCTCGGCGATGGGCTTCGCTTCGACCTTGTTCGGCAGGCTCGATACGTTCCGCGAGACCGATGGATTTGCGCCTTCGACCATGAACTCCTATGCAGCCGATATGCGCCCGCCCTATACCAAGGCGCCGCCGCGTCCCGTTGCCGCCGTCAGCCCCTGGTCCTTCTTCATGCAGGGCAATGGCGGCGTCAGCGACCGGCAGGCGACGGTCGCCCAGGACGGCTTCAATCTCGACAGCGTCGGCGGCACCATCGGGGTGGAGTACCGGATCAACGCCAATGCGTTCGTAGGCACGGCGTTCGACTATTCCAATCCCAGGGCCGACCTGTTCAACAACGCCGGCAGCACCGACGCCAATTCGTACCAGTTCGGCCTCTATGGTGCCTGGGCCAACGCGCATTTCTTCGCGCAGGGGCTCGCGACCGTCGGCCACCAGGACTATCGCAACACCCGGCCCGGCGTGGTCGACACCATCACCTCGAACCCGGATGGAACGACCTTCGTGGTCGCCGGCAAGACCGGCTATCTGTTCGACGCCGGCAAGACCCAGCTCGGCCCGATCGGCGGCCTCACTTACGCCCGCGCCACCGTCAATGGCTACACGGAATCGGGCGATCCGGTGTTGACGCTGAATGTCGGCGGGCAGACCGAGGAAGCGCTGATCGGCAGCGTTGGCGTGCAATTCCGGGCGCCGTTCGTGGTCAACGGGCGGATCATCAACCCCTATCTCAACCTGACGGCGGAAGACGATTTCATCGGCAATGGCCGCGTCATCCAGTTCGATGCGACCTCGGCGCCCTTGATCGTCAACAACTGGATGATCCCGAACGGCATGTCGCAGAACGTCTACGGCCGCGTGGCGACCGGCGTCGTGGCCCCGGTGTGGAGCAACGTCTCGCTCACCGCCAACCTCTCGCGCACCTTCGCCCGCCAGGGCGGCGATGACTTCTACGGTACGGGTGGGCTCAAGATTTCGTTCTAGTCTTACTCCGTCATTAGACCCTCATGGTGAGGAGGCGCGCTTGCGCCGTCTCGAACCATGAGGCCGCGGTGTCCATTTCTCGGCCTCGTCCTTCGAGACGCATCGCTTCGCGATGCTCCTCAGGATGAGGGGAAAAAGCCGGTTATGACGCAGTACGGTTAGTCTAAAGCTTGCCGACATCACCCCGCGCCGATCAGCGGCACGGCCTCGTCGCGCTCGAACAGATAGAGCAGGCAGCGCAGCGCTTCGCCGCGCTCGCCAGCGAGCTTCGGATTGTCCTTCATGATGCGTAGCGCTTCGTCGCGGGCTTGGGTGATGAGCTGGGCGTGCACGTCGGAACGTGCGATGCGGTAGCCGGGCAGGCCGCTTTGCCGCACGCCGAGCACGTCGCCTTCGCCGCGCAGCTTCAGATCCTCTTCCGCGATCCGGAAACCGTCGGTGGTTTCCCGGATCACGCGCAGCCGCGCCTTGGACATTTCGTTGAGCGGCTCGTGATACAGCAGCAGGCAGGTCGAGGCCTCCGCGCCGCGGCCGATGCGGCCGCGCAACTGGTGCAGTTGGGCAAGCCCGAAGCGTTCGGCGTTCTCGATCACCATGATGGTCGCGGCGGGCACGTCGACGCCGACCTCGACCACGGTGGTCGCGACCAGCAGGCCGATCTCGTGCGCGGCGAACGCCGCCATCACGCGATCTTTCTCCGCGCCCTTCATCTGGCCATGCACGAGGCCGACCTTGTCGCCGAAGCGCCGCTCGAGACTCTCGAAACGTTTGGTGGCGTTGGTGAGGTGATCGGTGCCCTCGGCCTCGGACTCTTCCACCAGCGGGCAGATCCAGTACACCAGCTTGCCGGCGGACAGCGCGCGGCCGACCGCGCCCATCACCTCCTCGAGGCGGCTGTCCGGCACCGCTCGGGTATCGATCGGCTGGCGCCCTGCCGGCTTCTCGCGCAGTTCCGAGACGTCCATGTCGCCGAAATAGGTCAGCACCAGGGTGCGCGGAATCGGCGTCGCGCTCAGCACCAGCACGTCGACCGCCTCGCCCTTGGAGGTCAGCGCCAGCCGCTCGCGCACGCCGAAACGGTGCTGCTCGTCGACCACCGCGAGCGCGAGCGCCTTGAAGACGACGTCGTCCTGGATCAGCGCATGGGTGCCGACCAGTACATCGATCTCGCCGGCCGCGAGCCTCGCCAGGATATCGCGCCGCTCCTTGCCCTTTTCGCGGCCGGTGAGGATCGCGACGCGCACGCCCGCGCGCTCGGCGAGCGGGGCGATGGTCTTGATGTGCTGCCGCGCCAGAATTTCCGTCGGCGCCATCAGCGCCGCCTGCTTGCCGGCCTCGACGACGGCGGCCGCCGCGAGCAACGCCACCACGGTCTTGCCGGAACCGACATCGCCCTGCAACAGCCGCAGCATGCGCACCGGCTGGCGCAAATCCTCGGCGATCGCGGCCGCCGCCTCGCGCTGCGATGACGTCAGCGCGTAAGGCAGCGCGTCGATGATCCTGTTGCGTAAGCGGCCGTCGCCGGCGTGACGATTGCCGGCGGGGCGGCGCAACTGCGCGCGCACCAGCGCCAGCGCCAGTTGGCCGGCGAGCAGCTCGTCGAAGGCAAGCCGCGACCAGAACGGGCCTTCGGGCAGAATGTCGGTCAGCTCGACCGGCACGTGGACGCGGGTGAGGGCTTCGGCAACAGGCGGAAAGTTGCAGCGGCGGATCACCTCCGGGCTGATCCATTCGGGCAGCTTTGGCAATTTCTGCAGCGCCTGCGCGACCGCCCGCCGCAGCGAGCCGAGTGCAAGTCCCTCCGTCAGCGGGTAGACCGGATCGATGCCGGTGAGCTTTGCAAACGCCGCCTCGTCCACCACGCGGTCCGGATGCACGATCTGCGGCACGCCGTCATACATCTGCAAGGTGCCGGAGACGTAGCGCTTCTCGCCGATCGGCAGCAGCTTCTCGACATAGCCAGGCTTGGCGCGGAAGAAAGTCAGCACGACATCGCCGGTGTCGTCGCTGGCGAACACCAGATAGGGCGCGCGCGAATTGCGCGGCGGCCGGTGCCGGTCGACGGTGACTTCCAGCGTCACCACGGTTCCCGCCACCGCGTCGCGGATTTTTGGTCGCACCCGGCGGTCGATCACGCTGGACGGCAGATGCAGCAGCAGATCGACCAGCCGCGGCGTCTCATCGCGGCCAAGCAAATAGCGCAACAACTTGTCCTGCTTCGGCCCGACGCCGGGCAGGGTCGTGACCGACGCAAACAAGGGATTGAGTAGCAGCAGGGCGCATTGTTGGAATTTAAGGCCGTTCCGCCCCGTCATGCCCGGCTTTTTGGCCGACATCCACGTGTTTTTCCAAGGCGCCGAGGCTGAGCGAATTGGCGGCTGAACATACGCTTTTCGACTATCCAATAAGCCCATCGCGTCTCGTCGCTACCAGCGGCCATAGCACGCAGTTGAAGTGTTGCATTGATCGTTCGCCATTTCGTCTTGACGTCAGGCCATCAGGCGGGCTTCGCGCGGGCGTAAGCGCCGGTCAGACTGCGACGTCGATCACCGTAATCGGCGACATCTCGAGCGGGAAATCTGTTACGCGACGCAACAATTTTTCTCCCGGCCTCGACGCCGGACAAATGGGGCACATCCGTCCCATCTCGATGCCCGAATTTGGCGATCGCCAACCGTCGGGAAAAACTTGACAATTTTCACTCTGTAACCTATAAGATACAGGTGTATGAGATCCAAAGAACCGACGAATTTGACAGCTGGCTTTCCGCCCTTGCGGATCAGCGAGCCATTGCAAAGATCGCGTCCCGGATCGAGCGGCTCGGCATGGGCAACCCGGGTGATGTCGAGCCGGTCGGCGACGGCATCAGCGAAATGAAGATCGATTACGGCCCCGGGTATCGAGTTCTACTACAAGCGAACCGGCAAGACCGTATTGCTGATCTTGTGCGGTGGCGACAAATCGACCCAAGCCAAAGACATCAAGCGAGCCAAAGAAATAGCGGCTCAGCTCTGAGAGGGATGAACAATGGTAAAAGTTTCAAGGTTTGACGCGGCCAACTATCTCAAGACGCCCGCCGCGATTGCCGCCTATCTGACCGAAGCGTTTGAGACCAATGACCCGGTCTACATTCTCACGGCGTTCGACACCGTCGCACGCGCCAAGGGAATTTCTGACATCTCGAAGGCGACGGGGCTCGCGCGAGAGAGCCTGTACAAGACCTTCAAGGAAAACGCGCGGCCTGAGTTCGAGACCGTCCGCAAGGTCATGGGATCGTTCGGCGTCAAGCTGGTTGCCGAACCAATCGAAGAACAGGAAGCTTGAATGCGGACCATCCGGATCAGCGCGTAGCGCGGGTTGGAGGCGACTTGTCCGCCGTAACTCGACCTGTCCTCCGAAGCTCGAAGAGCGAAGGAGGAAGAGCGAAGGCGGATGCCGTAACCCGCCATCCCGCCACGTGTACCGGAGGATTACGCCCATCGGGCCGCGCGCTTTGCGCGAACCGATGGGCTTCAAACCGCCCTACAGCACCGGCACCGCAATTTCCATATCTCACTCGGAAAGCAGGCGGTCACGTGCACCCATCGGCAAGCACCAGCTTGCTCGTCGTCGTCGCGTGGCGCACCTTGAACAGGTCTTGAATTTCAGGATCGCTCAAAAATGCTTCTGCGTTTGCGCGTGCTGGAAATTCGATGATGACCATGCGTTCGGGTTTCCAATCGCCCTCGATTGGCGTTGGCTGAACCCCTTGAACGATGTATTTTCCTGAATGTTTGGCGATGAAGGCGGGGATTTCAGCGATGTATTTTCTGAAACCGGCGAAGTCATTCACCGTCAGGTCGAGCACCAGATACGCTTTCATTGTTTTTCATTCCTTTTCATTCCTTCTCGCGGACCTTCAGCAGAGCCCATTCGTGGTCAGATGGCGGGCGTAGATTAAGACCGCAGGCTTCAATGGCAACAAGGCCGCTCTCCACCGAATGGAGCTGGCGTCAAGAATGGGTGCCACGCCGGCGTCGGTCGAAATAGTTTCTGAAATTCAGAAATTTTGCTTGACGGCCGGGTAGAAACAGCAGTATTGACTCCAGCCATCCCGCCTCACCAAGAGGGGCGTTTCGCGATCGTCACGGACGTTGAGCGCGGGATGCGGTGGACGCGTTGGCGACGCTAGGCGAGCGGCGCTGAAGCGGACGGCGAAGGCGTGTGGTCCTGGCCTCCCGACGCTGAGGCTAAGGTCGCGAGAGATCATCTCGCGGACGATGGGGGCAAGAAAGCCCGGTCCCCAGGGAGAGCGCGCAATAAGCGTGTGCCGTGGAAAGGCACGGTTCTCGAGAGGGTGTAAGTCCCTCCCGGCAAGGGTCGCTCCGGCCGGTAGCAATCGGAGCAGTGGGGAAGGTAACGAGCCGGCTGAAGCCTCCGATGGAAAGGGTCATTAAGTGACTCCGCGAGTGTGCGGGCTGTAACGCGAGTAAACGTTGAGCAGGCCTCGAAAAGCTCGATGTGGAGGCTGACCTGGCGCTTATACAGGGAAAGCTGGCATTGCTGGGGAAGAGAGCGACAGGCACCCAGCAGCTCCACCGGGGTAGTGACGACGGCACGTACACAACGAGAACTGTAGCAACACGGGAGACCCCATCGCGTGGTCCTGAGCGAGGGACCAACCGGAGGCCTGTGAAGGTCAGACCGGGCGCGGCGGGGAGTCGGATGGGCTCGTAGTACCGAGGAAGCCGGGTAATGCCGGCAGAGGGAAGGAGCCCTCGTTCAAGTCGATGTGGAAAGTGGTGAAGGAGGGGAGATTGGGAAACCTGGAAACTCCACCAAGTGTCCGGAAGCTGCAGACTTCATTACATGCGAAAGCGAAGGCAGAACCCGAGTTCAGGTTCTATCTTCTGTATGACAAGGTGTACCGCGCGGATGTTCTGAGCTTCGCCTATGCCAGATGCAAAGCCAATGGCGGCGCAGCTGGAGTGGACGGCCAGACGTTCGACGACATCGAAGCGTATGGAAGCCAAGATCGGGACTCCGAGGGTCGCGAGACCCCGGACATCGACACCGACTGGAACCCATGGCTCGGGGAACTGGCGCAAGAACTCAGGGACAAGACTTATCGACCGCAAGCGGTCAGACGGGTCTACATTCCGAAACCGAACAGCAAGAAAATGCGACCTCTGGGGATCGCGACGATACGCGACCGGGTTGTTCAGACGGCGGCGATGTTGGTGTTAGAGCCCATCTTCGAAGCCGACCTGCAGCCCGAGCAATACGCGTACCGCGCCGGCAAGAATGCGCTGGATGCGGTGGAGGCCGTCAACCGCCTGATCAACTTCGGGCACACGGCCGTGGTCGACGCCGATCTGCGTGGCTACTTCGATGAGATTCCGCACGGACCACTGATGAAATCGGTGGCGCGCCGGATCACCGACCGGCAAATCCTGCACCTGATCAAGGTGTGGATCGAGGCGCCGGTGGAAGAGACGGACGATCGCGGACGCAAATATCGAACCACGCGCAATCGGGACGAGCATCGCGGCATACCGCAGGGCTCCCCGATCTCCCCGCTACTGTCGAACCTGTACATGCGACGGCTGGTGTTGTGGTGGAAACAATCGGGCACGCGGCAACGGCTGAGAGCCGTCATCGTCAACTACGCCGACGACCTGGTGATCTGCTGCAAGGGTACGGCCGAGATCGCCATGCAGACGATGCGAGAGGTGATCAAGAAACTGCAACTGGAGGTCAACGAAGACAAGACCCAAATCTGCCGTGTACCGGAAGAAAGCTTCGACTTCCTGGGTTATACGTTCGGACGGTGTTACTCCCGCAAAACCGGGAAGGCCCATCTCAACTCGAGGCCATCGAAGAAGAGCATCAAGCAAATCTGCGACGCGATCCGGGACGAGACCGGGCAGCACACGACGACGCTATCAGCCGAGAAACTGGTGAAGAAACTCAACTCCAAACTCACCGGATGGGCGAACTACTTCCACCTCGGACCGGTCTCCAAGGCCTATCAGGTGGTCGATGCCCACACCAACCATCGGCTGCGCCAGTGGTTATGCAGCAAGCACCGGGTCCAAAGCCAAGGGTTCAAACGCTTCCCCAACCAGTACCTCTACGAGACGCTGAAACTGGTCCGGCTGCCGGGGCTGACGCGTAACCTGCCGTGGGCGAAGGCATGAGCGCTTGCCCGAGAGCCGGATGCGCCAAACGCGCCAGTCCGGTTCGATGAGGGGAGTGTGGAAACAGGGATCACGGCTAAGCCGTTCAGGCACCGCCAGACGAAAGGGGCGGAAAACAGATACGCCAAGCCTAACGTTCACTGCGCCACACTCCTACTCTACCGTAAAACCATTGCGTGGGGAATGCCGGATGTTTCCGGTGCCTCCGCTGTGAATACTCGTGTGCATACTCCAACTACCATGCGCACACGAGGCTGCGGGTGCATTGGGCACCCGGCATTCCCTGCGCCCTCTGATCTTTAGAGGGCCGAACCATTCGGATAAAGCTCGCGCAAACCTGCGGCGAGATCGCGAAGTTGTGGCTGCGAACGAACGCGACACAAGCACACTCGTCATGCCCGGGCTTGACCCGCGCATCCATCAATCTTCGCAATAAGCGAGTTTTCTCGGAGCGGATGGATTGCCCGGGTCAAGCCCGGCAATGACGGCTTGGTGGCACGCACGGCGAGATCGCGAAGCCGCATCTGGCTGGAAACCTGCAACGCAATCGATGATTTACTGAATACGGGTGCTGACATCCACCGATCCCTTCGCTATATCAACCGCGCCCGGCACGTCCGGGCTTTTGGCGTTGAATTGGATTGGTGATGACTGGATCGACCCGATCGAGCGGTGGGCTCGATGACCGCCGCAAGCGGCTATTGTTTCGTTGCTGGCATCGGGGTACCCGCGAGATGGACCTGATCCTCGGCCGCTTCGCGGATGCCGAGATCGCGAGCCTTGGGGATGGCGAGTTGGGTGAGCTCGAACGCCTGATCGAGCTGCCCGATCCCGATCTTTATGCTGCGCTGAGCGGCGGCAGGCCGCTGCCATCGGAATATGCCGGCCCGCTGTTCGACCGTATCAAGGCGTTTCGCGCCACCGGTCACGGCGCATGAAGCAACCGGTAAAATCGCCCGCGCAACTGTTGGCGCCCGGCCGCGCGCTGACGCTCGCCAATGTCGCTGAGGGAGCCGAGGGGCTCGTCGTCTCCGATCTCGCGCGCGCCATCGCGGCGCGGCCGAAGAAGCCCGCGATCAGCCTGGCCGTGGTCTGCCGCGACGGCCCCCGGATGCAGCAACTGGCGCGGGCGCTGGAATTTTTCGCGGCCGACCTGCCGGTCCTGCAGTTTCCGGCCTGGGACTGCCAGCCCTACGACCGGGTGTCGCCGCATGGCGCGATCCTGGCGCAACGGCTGACCACCCTGGCGCGGCTGGCGCGCCTTGCCGGCAGCGAGAAGCCGCTGATCGTGCTGACGACGGTGAATGCCATGGTGCAACGGGTGCCCGCGCGCGACACCGTCGCGGCACAGGCGCTGTCGGTAGCACCAGGTCACGTGGTGCCGATGGATTCCATCGTCGCCTGGCTCGAGCACAATGGCTATAACCGCGCCTCGACCGTGCGCGAACCCGGCGAATATGCCGTGCGCGGCGGCATCCTCGACCTGTTTCCGGCCGGGCTCGACCAGCCGGTGCGGTTCGATTTCTTCGGCGATTCGCTGGAATCGATCCGCTCCTTCGATGCCGAAACCCAGCGCACGCTACTGGACATGCGCTCGCTCGATCTGGTGCCGATCTCGGAATTCCAGTTGGTCACCGAGACCATCCGCCGGTTCCGGATGGGCTATGTCGCGGAATTCGGCGCGCCCGAGCGCGACGATCCGCTCTACGAGGCCGTCAGCGAGGGCCGCCGCCATCCCGGCATGGAACATTGGCTGCCGCTGTTCCAGGACAAGATGGACACGCTGTTCGACTATCTCGGCGACGCACCGATCGCGATCGAAGCGCAGGGCGAGGATGCCGTGCGCGAGCGCTTCAAGCAGATCGCCGATTATTACGAGGCGCGGCGCGAGGCGCTGGAGCATCCGGGCGGCGGCGCGATCTACAAGCCGTTGCCGCCCGAGCGGCTCTATCTGACCGAACGCGGAGTGGACCAAGCGCCTCGGCGAAGCGGCGCTGGCGCGCTTCACGCCGTTCGCCGTGCCCGACGAGGCGAGCGTGGTCGATATCGGCGCGCGCCAAGGCCGCAACTTTGCGCCGGAGCGCAACGACAGCGCTGTGAACGTGTTCGAAGCCGTCGTCGGCCATGTCCATGGCTTGCAGGCCAAGCGCAAGAAGGTCGTGATCACGCTGTGGAGCGAAGGCTCGCGCGACCGCATGGCGAGCATGCTGCGGGATCACAAGTTGTCGAACGTCACCAGCGTCAATTCCTGGCGCACGGTGCTGGCGACGCCGCGCAACGAGGCGATGCTTGCCGTGCTCGGCATGGAATCGGGCTTCGAGACCGACGACGTCGCCGTCATCAGCGAGCAGGATATCCTGGGCGACCGCCTGGTGCGGCCGCGCAAGGCGAGCCGCAAGCTCGACAATTTCATCTCGGAAATCACCAGCCTCGCCGCCGGCGATCTCGTCGTCCATGTCGAGCACGGCATCGGCCGCTTCGTCGGCCTGCAGACGCTGGACGTCTCCGGCGCGCCGCACGACTGCCTCGAACTGCACTATGCCGCCGACACCAAACTGTTCCTGCCGGTCGAGAACATCGAGCTGTTGTCGCGCTTCGGCTCCGAGCAGGCCAATGTCGAATTGGACAGGCTCGGCGGCAGCGGCTGGCAGGCGCGTAAAGCGCGACTGAAGAAGCGCATCCGCGAGATCGCGGGCGACCTGATCAAGATCGCCGCCGAGCGGATGCTGCACGAAGCGCCGAAACTGCCGGTGCAGCCGGGCCTCTACGACGAGTTCTGCGCGCGCTTCCCCTATGACGAGACCGAGGACCAGCTCGGCGCGATCCAGGCGACCTTGAAGGACCTCGAAGCCGGCCGGCCGATGGACCGGCTGATCTGCGGCGACGTCGGCTTCGGCAAGACCGAGGTGGCGCTGCGCGCGGCGTTCGCGGTGGCGCTCGACGGCAAGCAGGTCGCGGTCGTGGTGCCGACCACGCTGCTGGCGCGCCAGCACGCCAGAACTTTCACCGAGCGGTTCAAAGGTTTTCCGGTGCAGGTCGCGCAGGCCTCGCGGCTGGTCGCGACCAAGGAATTGAACCAGGTCAAGAAGGGCCTCACCGACGGCTCGATCGACATCGTCGTCGGCACCCATGCGCTGCTCGGCAAAGCCATCAAATTCCGCGACCTCGGGCTGTTGATCGTCGACGAGGAGCAGCATTTCGGCGTCAGCCACAAGGAGCGGCTGAAGCAGTTGCGCGCCGAGGTGCATGTGCTGACGCTCTCCGCGACCCCGATCCCGCGCACGCTGCAATTGGCACTGACCGGCGTGCGCGAGCTCTCGATCATCGCCTCGCCCCCGGTCGATCGCCTCGCGGTGCGCACCTTTGTCGCCCCGCACGACCCGCTGATGATCCGCGAGGCGCTGCTGCGCGAGCGCTACCGCGGCGGCCAGGCTTTCTACGTGGCGCCGCGCATCGAGGATCTCGCCGGGGTGAAGGACTTCCTCGACAAGAACGTGCCGGAGATGAAGGTCGCGGTCGCGCACGGCCAGATGCCGCCGACCGTGATCGAGGACATCATGTCGGCGTTCTACGACGGCAAGTACGACATCCTGCTGTCGACCACCATCATCGAATCCGGCCTCGATATTCCCACGGCCAACACGCTGATCGTGCACCGCGCCGACATGTTCGGCCTCGCCCAGCTTTATCAGCTGCGCGGCCGGGTCGGGCGATCGAAGCTGCGCGCCTATGCGCTGTTCACGCTGCCGGCGCAGCAGAAGATCACGGCGCAGGCCGAGCGCCGGCTCACCGTGCTGCAGTCGCTGGAGACGCTGGGCGCGGGGTTCCAGCTTGCCTCCCACGATCTCGATATCCGCGGCGCCGGCAATCTGCTCGGCGAGGAGCAGTCCGGGCATATCAAGGAAGTCGGCTTCGAGCTGTACCAGTCGATGCTGGAGGAGGCGATCATCAACCTCAAGGCCGGCATCGCCGAGCCGGCCGCCGACCGCTGGTCGCCGCAGATCACCGTCGGCATGCCGGTGCTGATCCCGGAGGATTACGTCTCCGACCTGTCGGTGCGGCTGTCGCTGTACCGGCGGCTCGCCGATCTCGAGAGCGAGCGAAGAAATCGAGAATTTCGGCGCCGAGATGCGCGATCGGTTCGGCGTGCTGCCGGACGAGGTGCGCTATCTGTTCAAGGTCGCCACGATCAAGGGCTATTGCCGCAGGGCCAATGTCGAGAAGGTCGACGCCGGCCCGAAGGGCGCCGTCATCAGCTTCCGCGACAACAAGTTCGCGCAGCCCGATCGGCTGGTCTATTTCATCAGGCAGCACGGCCAGGCGGCGCGGGTGCGCCCGGACATGAAGGTGGTGTTCTTCCAGGATTGGGAGACGCCGGAGGAAAGGCTGATGGGGACGACCGAGATTTTGCGCCAGCTCGCCAATCTGGCGGAGAACAAGAAGGCGGCGTGAGCTGTGAAGTAATTGCGTTCAGGGGCGACATCACGACGCCGCGCGATGGGTGTCCGCATAAAGCCGCGTCAGCAGCGACTTCGTCGTGTCGCCCGGCCGCAGGTTTGCGACGCTGACCTCAGGCTCGGAGCGTCCGTGGCGCTTGCCGTGCAAGGTCTGGCGCATCACGCTGGAAAGCCGCCGCGCGATTCCATGGGCTGCACGCAGGTCGGTATCGGTCAGCACGACGACCGCGGAGCCGTCGGGCTGGACCGCGCCGAAATCCATCTGCCGCATCAGCTTGGAGAGGATGCGCGCGCCGTCGAGCCGTGCGCGCGGGTGGGCGGGATCGAACGCGAAGCGCGCAAGCGACAATCCGCCGCCGTGGGACAGCGTCTGCTGGACCGCGGTTGCGAAATTGCGGTCGAACGCGGCCCACGTGAGCAGGCCGGTCTGCGGATCGAGCAGGCCGCCGGCATCGATCGCGCGCAGGGTGCGGCTCAATTGCGCCTCGAACGCCCGTTGGCGGATCAGCGGCAGCGCGTTGGCCGCGACGTGCGCGGGGCCGCCGGAAATGATTTCCAGATTGGCGAGGTCGTAGGTCGGGGCGAGTTCGGAAGATGTCAGCACGACGGGCAGGTTGCGGAAGCGCGCATCCTCCGACAACACGGTGAGGAAGGCATGCACCACGCGGGGCGTAAAGCCTTCGCCGAGCACGACGCCGTCGATATCGCGGGTGTTGAGATGGTTCGCCGCCGCCTCGATGCGAGAACGCGCCGACGACGCCCATGCGCTCGCCGAGCGCGACCGACAGCGCAGGGTAAGCGGCGCCGCGGCCGATCAGCAAGACGGTGGCGTCGCGCGCCGGATCGGTGTCGGGCAGAGCGGACTTCACCGATCCATCCTCGAGCCGCCGCAGCACGGTGATATGCAGCGTCCGGACGCGCAAGGCTCCACGCAGGCGCGCCATCAGGCGATCGAAGTTGCCGCCAGTTTGCGAGAACGGCAGCGCGTTTTCCGGAAGCTGCGTCTCGGGATCGACGGCGATCAGCGGAACATAGGGTTTTCGCGCGGCGATCTGTTTTGCCAGCGCTTCGAGTTGGGGGTCGGCCGCGCCCGGCATCGCGGCGAGGACGGCGGCTGGCTGCACTTGCGCGACCGCGTGCGAGGCGTCGTCCCAGCCGGTATCGATCACTGGAAACAGGTTGGCTTCGCCGAGCGCTGCTACAAATGACGGCCGCCCGGCATTCGATACGACGAGGATCGGGCCTTGCTGGGACATCGGACAAACTCGGATCTGCGCACGCGACTACAAGCGCGCGATCCTAGTTCGCCGGTCTTAATGCGCCGTCAACAACGTGCTTCGGCCAAAGCGCTCAAGCGGCGCCGGTCCTGTCCCGAAAAGCCTCTACCATCAAAGGGTTGAGACCAAGTTCCGAGAGGGCTTCGCGGGCGCGGGCATTGTCCTGGGCGCGGCCGGCGAGGCGATAGCCGCTCAAGCGATCGGGCAGTGCGGTCAGAAGCGCGCCTTGGCCGAGCCGCTTGCCCCATTCCTGCAGGTCCTGCGAGCGGAACCGATAACCGCCGACCGCCATGATCCCGTTGGGCGGCGCCGTAATGCAGATCGCGCCGGTCGCGCGGTCGAGCCGCGCGGCATATTCGGTGTCGACATAGTCGCGCGGGGCCTGCGCGATCAGGGAATTGCTCGGCGGCGGCGCAGGCGCGTAAGCCGACACCGTGACCATCGGCCCCCGCAGTCCCAGCGTCCCCTTCGGCGTCAGCAGGATGTCGCCCGATATCGACGCGCCTGGCAGCTCGCGTGGGGCGCCGTGCGGTCCCGGCTTGATCAATGCGGGCGCGCCATCGTCCGCGGTGCGGCGCGCGCCGACCAGCCCGGCCTCGCCGAACAGATAGACATCCGTCAGCGACGCCTGCCGCGCCGTCCAGAACGGGCTCGACGCGACCTGTTCCGGCGCGCGCCACAGCCCGATCACGTTGCGCAACGTCGGCAGGTTCTCGTCAAGACCAAGTTCGTCGAGCCGCAGGGCCAGTTGCGCGGGCGCGATCAAGGTGTCGCAGCGATGCTCGCGGATCTGCTGCTCGAGCACGTCGCCGTCGAAGGGATGGTGCAGCACCAACGTTCCGCCGGATAACAGCCAGGTTACGAGCGAGACGGCGAGGCCCGCGAACGAGGAGGGCGCAAACGCCGACATCACGGTTGTGCCCTGCGTCACGTCGCTTTCGAGCGACATCGCAAGCCCACCCGCGATCAGGCCCAGATGCGTTCGCGGCACCGCGCGAAAACCGTCGGACGTCACGTCGAACGAAATGATCGCCGCCTTGCGGCCGTCCTGAACGATACTGCGCCCGGCGCCGGGCTCCCGCGAAAGCGCCAGATCGAGCGAAGCCATACCCTCCGGCAGGTCGCCGCCGAAGCCGCAGACATGACGGATCGAGAACGCTTCGGCTGCCGCATTCATGGCGAGATCAGCGTGCACGACGCCGTCGATCCTGCTCGCGGTCACGATCGCGCGCGCGCTGGTGCGGTTGAGGGCTGCGACCAGCTCCGCCTGTCGCCACAATAGCGGTATCGGCGCGACCACAAGGCCCGCGCGATGCGCCGCGAGCACGGTCAGCATGAACTCGACGGTGTTCGGCAGCTGGACCGCGATCACGGAATGCGTCGGCAACCCCGACTCGACGAAATGCGCCGACAGCGCCGAGATCGCGCGATCGGCCTCCGCATAGGTCAGGCGTTTCGGCAAGCCTCCTGTGATGCGCGGCTTGTTGAGCGGATCGATCAACGCGATCGCGTCCGGCTTTCGCGAAAGGACGCGCTGAAACAGGGCGTCGAGCGTAGGCGATGCGTTGATCTGGCTCATTGTGCCTGCGGGTCCACCCGTTGCCACCAGCTTTCCGGCAGGTATCCTGTCAGAGCGGTAGCTGACGGTAGTTCTATCCGATTCCAGCGCGCAATCCATTGTTCGCCGGCGTTAAATACGGGAATTGCGTAGAAGCCGGACATCAGGGCCCGGTCGAGGGCGCGAACCGCCGAGACGAAATCGGCTTGGTCGCGCGCGCTCAATAACGCGGCGATCATGGCGTCGATCGCAGGGTCCTTGGCCCCCATGTAATTGCGCGTGCCCTGGACTTCGGCAGCCTCGCTGCCCCAATAGAACGACTGTTCGTTGCCGGGCGAGAGCGACTGATCCCAGCGGTTCTCGATCATGTCGAAATCATACCCCAATCGACGCTGATCGAACTGGACCGGGTCGACCGCACGCACATTTGCGGCGATCCCGGCGTGCTTCAGTTCGTCCGCATAAGCGAGCGCGATGCGCTCCTGGTCGCGCGTCGTCACCAGGATTTCAAACGCGAGCGGCGCCTTGGTCGAACGCTGCCGCAGCACCGTGCCATCGAGATCGTAGCCGGCCTCCGACAACAGCTTAAGCGCGCTGCGCAGCGACACGCGATCGCGTCCCGAACCGTCGGTCACGGGCAGGCGATAGCTGCCGTCCAGAATGTCGGGCGCAATGTGCGACGCGAACGGTTTCAAGAGCTCGCGCTCGCGGTCATCGGCAGGGCGCGTATAGGCCGAAAGTTCGGAGCCGGCGAAATAGCCGCCCGCGCGCGAATAGAGCCCGAAAAAGTAATTGCGGTTGACCCATTCGAAATCGAACAAGAGCGTCAGCGCCTGCCGCACCCTGATGTCTGCAAATACCGGACGGCGGGTGTTGAACACCAGGTAGTCCGAGGGCTGCGGCAGCCCCGTCTTGATGGTGTCGCGGATCACCTCGCCGTTTCTGACGGCTGCGAAATCGTAGCCCTCGTGCCAGCGCAACGGCTCGGTCTCAACACGGAAATCGTAGAGGCCGCGCTTGAATGCTTCGAACGCGGCATTGGACTCGCGGTAGAAATCAAACTTGATCTCGTCGAAATTCCACAATCCCCGATTGATGGGTAGATCGCGGCCCCAATAGTCGGGATTGCGTGTGAATGTGACGCTCACGCCCGGGTTTACCGCCGTGACGCGATAGGGGCCGGAACCGATCGGCGGCGCCATCGAGGTTTCTTCGAAGGTCGCGACATCGGTCGCATGCCGCGGCAGGACCGGCATCAGCCCAAGGATCAGCGGCAGTTCGCGGTCATTTGCCCCGGTCAGATCGAACCGGACCGTCAAGGGATCGGGCGCTTCGGCTTTCGCGACCTTGGCATAATACTGGCGATGGTTGGGACGGCCGTGGTCGCGCAACAACGCCCAGGAAAACAGCACGTCGTCGGCGAGCACCGGCCGGCCATCCGAGAAACGCGCCCGCGGGTCGAGATGGAAGATGACATAGCTTCGCGCGTCATCGGTCTCGACGCTCTTGGCGAGCAATCCGTAGAGCGTGAACGGCTCATCGTTGCCGCGCGCCATCAGGCTTTCGACCACAAAGCCCCTGATCTGCTGCAGCGCGATCCCCCTTACGATCAGAGGATTGAGGCTGTCGAACGTTCCGGGTAGCCCCCAAGTCAGCCGGCCGCCCTTCGGGGCATCGGGATTAACGTAGGCCATATGGCTGAAATCGGCCGGCAAAGCCGGAGCGCCATGCATGGCGATGGCATAACTCTCCGCTGCGATGGCCCGATTTGCTGAAACCGCAAGGCCAAACACAAGCACTGACCGGATCAGCGCGCCGACACGTCTCCGCCTAAAAGCTAACGCCGGAACGCGCTGATTTGATTCGAAACGGCTCACGGCTGAGTCTTACCATAGGGTCCGCAATTCCGTTGGGTTGCGGCGTGCAAAGATGCTTGTCGGCATTGATCTTTCCGCGCGCCACTGTATGAAGGCGGGCGATTGGGAAGGCTGCAGGCATTGTCACGTATCCGCCTCAATTGACAAGGAGACAGCCGCGCGAAACAGCGAGGCGTATCAGCTTCCGGCGGTTTCGGGGCGATCCCGTTCAGAAAGGGTTTTCCGCAATGAATTTCCGTATCTTGGCCGCGTCGGTGGGGCCGCGCGGGCGGTTTCTCGCCCTGCTCGCGGCAACCGCGCTGGCTGTTCCTTTCGCCCAGGACGCGCTGGCTCAGGCGCCGGCGGCGCCCAAGGCCAGGGCCGCGCCGAGGGCTGCGCCGAAAGCTGCGCCCGCGCCCGCCGCCCAGGCGCCCGCCGCTCCGGCACCGACCGCCCAGGCGCAGCAGCCTGCCCAGGGCGGCCCACCGCCCCAGGATCAGCAGGTTCCTCAGTTGATCTACGCGCCCTGGACCAAGTTCTGCCTCAAGGGCCAGGACGCCAACGCCAAGCAGGTCTGTTTCACCGGCAAGGACGGCCGCATCGAGTCCGGCCAGCCGGTGGTCGCCGCCGTGATCATCGAGCCCGAAGGCGAGCCGAAGAAAATCCTGCGCGTCACGCTGCCGCTCGGCATGCAGCTCGTGCACGGAACTCGCATCATCGTCGACAACACCCCGCCGCTGCAATCGCCTTACGTAATCTGCTTCCAGAATGGCTGCATGTCCGACTACGAAATGACCCCGGAACTGCTCGCCGCCATGAAAAAGGGCCAGAACCTTGTGGTTCAGGCGATCAATGCCAATGGCGCGGCGCTGACGCTGCCGTTGCCGCTCGGAGAGTTCGCCAAGGCCTATGACGGACCGCCGACCGATCCGAAGGTGTTCGAGGAAACCCAGAAGAAGCTGCAGGAAGAGCTGCAGAAGCGCGCTGAAGAGGCGCGCAAGAAGCTCGAACAGCAGCCGACCGGCAGCACCCGCTCCCAACGCGGCCGCGAAATAAGCCGGCCGCGTATCATCGCGGTGGACGACAAAGGTTCGCGACAAAAAGGCGCTCGCAACGAGCGCCTTTTTTAGGGGATCGGTTTTGTGGAACGATGTGGTTGTGGGTTTCGCCGCGTCAGTTCAACGAGGGATTGCGCGGGCGGTAGCCGCCCGACTTGTCCTTCACGAAGATCTCGGCGACCTGAGAATGCCGGATCGGCTCCCCGGAATCATCGGGCAGCAGATTTTGCTCGGAGACATAAGCGACGTATTCGGATTCCGAGTTCTCGGCGAGCAGATGATAGAACGGCTGATCCTTGTGCGGCCGCACCTCTTCAGGGATCGACAGCCACCATTCCTCGGTATTGTTGAATTCGGGATCGATATCGAAGATCACGCCCCGGAACGAAAAGATCCGGTGGCGCACGATCTGCCCGATCTGGAATTTGGCGGTTCGCGCTTTGATCATGTCTTGTCGAATAGACCAGTATCGGCGCCGATGCTAGTGCCTCGGCTGACGAATTAACCCTTGCTGCGCCCCGGTGCGGCGCCGCGAGCTCGCAACAAATCCCCCCGGAAATGATCGATATTCTCAATCTCGCCCTGCCGTATTTCGGCCTGATCTTCATCGGCTTCGCCTGCGGTAAAGCCAAGGCGCTGCCCGAATCCGGCCTTGCCTGGATGAATTTTTTCCTGCTCTACGTATCGTTGCCGGCGCTCCTGTTCGGGATCACGTCGAAAACCCCGTTCTCGGAACTGAATAACCCGCCGTTTCTGATCGCGACTACGCTCGGAACCATGATCGCGTTCATCCTCGCCATGGCGGCGGGCCGATTCATCGGCGCTCTCTCATTGCGCGAGGCCACCATCGCAGATCTCGCCGGCGCCTATGGCAATATCGGCTATATGGGTCCGGGGCTAGCACTCGCCGTGCTGGGTGCAAAGGCGGCCGCGCCGACGGCGTTGATCTTCTGTTGCGACAGCATTTTTCTGTTTTCCATCGTGCCGCTTTTGATCGAGTTGACCGACCGCGAGCATCCCTCGCTGTTGCATGCATTCCGCGTAGTGCTGCGACAGATCGCCTTGAACCCACTGATCATGTCGGCCTGCGCCGGCGCGCTCGCGGCAGCCTTGCATCTTCATCTGCCGGTCGCGATCGACAATACGCTCGTGTTCCTGCAGAACGCCGCCGCGCCCACGGCGCTGTTCGTGCTCGGCGTGACGGTGGCGCTGCGCCCGTTCGAACGTGTGCCCTGGGAAGTTTCCGGCGTCATCGCGATCAAGCTCCTTATCCATCCGCTGGTGGCGATCGGATTGATGCTGTCATTCGGTCCGTTCGCGCAACCATGGGCCGCGACCGCAGTACTGATGGCGTCGCTGCCTCCGGCGTTGAATGTGTTCGTGATCGCAAGACAGAACGACACCTGGATCGAACCTGCGTCGGTGACCGTGCTGATCGGCACCTTTGCTTCCGTGGTCACGCTGACCAGCGTGATGTGGTTGATCCAGACCGGCCGGCTGGCGTTTCCTTAAGGAGACTGTCCTGCTCGACCGCTGGGCCGCCACGACGGCGACAATCCCTCGCGCATGGCGAGGCGCCTGAGCGGGCCGATCGAGCCGATCAGATGAAGCCCCGCCGCGCGCAACGATTGCATCGGCAGGAAGTCGCTGAGCAGCGAGCGGTTGGCGATATCGATCACGAAGGTGCGGCTCAGGACATCGCCCCGCCGCGCCCACTCGTAGCGCCTGAGCGCGGGCGGCGCGCCGGGATCTTCGCCCGTGGCCATTGCAGCGCGCACGATGTCGGCGATATCGCCGGCGTCGCGCAATCCGAGATTTAAACCCTGCGCGCCGATCGGCGGTATGACATGGGCGGCCTCGCCGACCAGCGCGACGCGCAGCCGCGCGAATTGCCGGGGCTGCTCGATCGCGAGCGGAAACAGATGGCGCCCCGGTTCGACACCCACGCGGCCGAAGATCGAATGCGATTGCTTCTCGGTCGCCTCCGACAGTTCGTCGTCGCTCAGCGCCAGAAGCCGCTCGGCTTCCGCAGGCGCCGTGACCCAGACGATACTGCAGCGGTCGCCGGGCAACGGCACGAACGCGCACGGACCTTGCGGGGTATGAAACTCGGTGGAGACGTTGCGGTGCGGCCGCGAAAGGCTGATGTTGAACGTCAGCGCGGCCTGGCCGAGCTCGCGCCGCCGGACCTCGATGCCGGCGGCCTCGCGGCACAGCGAGTGCCGGCCGTCCGCGCCGACGACGAGGCGCGCGGAAACCGATCTTCCGCTTGCAGTCGTGATGGCGACGCCGGTGTCGTCCGGGATGACGGTCTCGGCGTCGTCGTCGAGCCGTGTCAGGTTCGCCAACTCGGCGGCGCGTTGTTCCAACGCCGCGACAAGGGCGCGGTTTTCGATGTTGTAACCGAACGCATCGAGGCCGATTTCCCCGGCGGAGAACTTGACCTCCGGCGCGCGGATCAAGCGGCCGGTGTCGTCGACCAGCCGCATCGCCTGCAGGGGCGCGGCCTTGTCCTCGCAGCGCCGCCACACATCCAGGTCTTGCAGGAAGTCGACCGAGCCGCCCAATAGCGCGGTGGTGCGGTTGTCGGCATAAGGCGCGCGGCGGGCGATCAGCACCGCCTTCGCGCCGGCCTGAGCCAGCGCAATTGCTGCCGCCAACCCCGCGGGGCCGCCGCCGACCACGGCGACATCGAACTGCTCGGATACCTCGTTCATACCGGGACAATTGACGTTCCCGGTGGCATTTTCAAGCCCGCTGCAACAACATGATGCTGCGCGGCGGAACGTCGCGCCCGCGGATGTACAAATCGAGGCGATTCCTGATAGCACTGCGGCTCCCATGGACCAGACAAACCAGCCGAATTCTCCGCTAGCCAAGCCTGCGATGCGCGCGGCCGCATTCTCGGTGCATGTCTTCACGGCGCTGGGGGCGGGGGTCGCGCTGCTCGCCATGCTCGAGGCGGTGCGCGAGCATTGGGCGGCGATGTTCGCCTGGCTCGGCGCGGCCCTTCTGATCGATGCGCTCGACGGCCCGCTGGCGCGGCGGCTCGATGTCGTGCGCCTGCAACCGAACTGGTCGGGCGACGTGCTCGACCTCGTGGTCGATTTCGTCACTTATGTCTTCGTGCCGGCCTATGCCATCACCGCCAGCGGGCTCCTGCTGCCGCTGGCAGCGCCGCTGCTCGGGGTCGGCATTGCCGTTTCCGGCGCGCTCTATTTTGCCGATCGCCGCATGAAGAGCGCGGACAATCATTTCCGCGGCTTTCCGGGACTATGGAATGTCGCGGCGTTCTATTTGTTCCTGCTGCGTTGGCCGCCTGCGACCTCGAGCCTCGGCATCGCCATCCTGATCGTGGCGACGTTTCTGCCTTTCCATGTGCTGCATCCGATCCGGGTCGCGCGCCTGCGCTGGCTCACCTTGACGCTGATGGGGCTGTGGGGCGTGATTGCCATTTACACGTTGTTGAATGATTTCGACGTCGGCGCGGCCGTGAAGGTCGCGCTGTGCGCGATCGCTGCCTACGTCGTGGCAAGCGACTCGGCGATCCGGCTGTTGCGCTCGCTCAAGGCATGATCGCGCTTCTGACCAGCCCGGAAGCCTGGGCCGCCCTGCTGACGCTGACGGCGCTGGAAATCGTTCTCGGCATCGACAACGTCATTTTTCTTTCGGTCATCGTCTCGCGCATCCCACCGCATCAGGCCAAGCGCGCGCGGCAGATTGGACTGGCGCTCGCGCTGGTGTTCCGCATCCTGTTGCTGAGCCTGCTGGTCTGGCTGATCGGCCTGACGCAGGCGATCCTTACCGTGCGGGGCGTGGCGTTTTCCTGGCGCGACATCATCCTGATCGGCGGCGGGCTGTTCCTGATCGGCAAGGCGACCCACGAGATTCACGCCGAGGTCGAGGGCGCGGAGGCGGGCGAGCGCAACGGCGAAGGCAAGCGCATTGCTCTGGGTGATCGTGCAGATCATCGTCATCGACATGGTATTCTCGCTCAACTCCATCATCACCGCGATCGGCATGGCGCAGGATCTTGCGATCATGATCGCTGCGGTGGCGATCGCCTGCCTGATCATGTACGCATCCTCCGGCCCGGTTGCGCGGTTCGTCGCGGAGCATCCGACCACCAAAATGCTGGCGCTGGCGTTCCTGGTCCTGATCGGGGTTGCGCTGGTCGCCGACGGATTCAAGTTCCACATCCCGCGCGGCTACATCTACTTCGCGATCGCGTTCTCCGCGGCGGTCGAGTTCTTCAACGTGCTCGCCAAACGCAAGCGGAAGCAAGGCCGTTAACCGGCGGGCGGACGGATTCCTGGGGGGCTGTCGAGTTGACAAGACAGCCACGATGGCCTTCGTTCCCGACAAGGCTATTCGCCAGGAGAATCGCGATGACCAAGGCCGTGCAGGTGCACAAGGTGGGGGGACCGGAATCCCTGGTGTACGAAGCCGTCGATCTCCCTGCGCCGGGCACCGGCGAGGTACGCCTCCGCCAGCATGCCGTGGGACTGAATTTCATCGACGTCTACTATCGCACCGGCCTCTACAAGGCCCCGGGATTGCCGTTCATCGCCGGCAATGAAGCAGCCGGGGAAGTGATCGCGGTCGGGCCCGGCGTCACCAATTTCCACCCCGGCGATCGCGTCGCCTATTATCACAATCTCGGCGCCTATGCGACCGAGCGCAACATCCCCTGGGAGAGATTGGTCAAGCTACCCGACCACATTACCTATGAGCAGGGCGCCGTGTTGATGCTCAAGGGGCTGACGGTCTGGTATCTCCTGCACAAGACCTTCAAGGTCGAGCCGCACCATCGGGTGCTGATCCACGCCGCCGCCGGCGGCATTGGGCTGCTCGCCTGCCAATGGGCGCGGGCGATGGGCGCGCATGTCATCGGCACCGTCGGCTCGAAGGCGAAGGCGGAGCTTGCGCTCGCCAATGGCTGCGAGCACGTCATCCTCTACAACGAGGAAGATTTCGTCGCCCGCGTCAAGCAGATCAGCCGCAACGAACTGTGCGACGTGGTCTATGACGGCGTCGGCAAGACGACGTTTCCGGGCTCGCTGTCGTGCCTGAAGCCGCGCGGCCTGTTCGTCAGCTTCGGCAACGCCTCAGGCCCGGTGCCGCCATTCGCGATTTCCGAGCTCAACAACCACGGCTCGCTGTTTGCGACCCGCCCGAAACTCAACGACTACATCGGCAAGCGCTCGGAACTCCTGGAAGGCGCCGACACGCTGTTTTCCGCCGTCATCAGCGGCATGCTGCACGTCCCGATCAACCACGCCTATGCGCTGAAGGACGCGGCCAAGGCGCATATCGATCTGGAGAGCCGGGGCACCACGGGGGCGTCGATCTTGAAGCCGTAAATGCCACAGCGCAGATGCCCTAGTAGGTGGCGCTTGCAGATGTCTGTACCGGCCATTCACCCATGCTTGTAGCGCGGCAGACCGACTTGCCGCGTTGATCCCATCGGAGTGGCAAAGCAGAGGCGCCGCTTGTCGACATGCTCGAGCACGGGCTTGAACCGCTGCAACGCCAGCGCATGACATCCGACGGGATGTCAGCGCCGATTTGGCTGTAATGACGCTGAACGACAGCTTGCACCGCTCTCGACAGGTGCAGCACGTCGGGTCACGAGCAATGGCTGGCCGGCATCAACTCGGCCTCAATGTGTTCGAGGTAGCCTCGTGGCTGCACCGATTGGTCCCGAGAATCTACGCGCACCCGCCGCGCCGCGCCCGCCTTGGTCAGGATCGCATCGAGGCCATCGATCATCTCCGAGATCTCCTCGCGCGTGACGTTGAGCGCGGGCATGAAGCGCAGCGCATCCGGCTGCGGCGAGTTGAGCAGCAGGCCGGCCTCGCAGCGCCTGCGCCACGAGCGCGGCGCCGATCGGCAGCTTCAGGTCGAGCGCGAGCAATAGTCCGCGGCCGCGGACTTCGCCGAGGCCGTGCCGCGCGGAGAGTTTTTGCAATTCGCTCTCCAGGAACAGCCCGGCATCGACCGCTGCTTTCAGAAACTCCGGCTTGCTCGACCTCCTCGAGCACCGCGAGCCCCGCCGCGCACATCAAGGGATTGCCATTGAACGTGCCGCCCTGGTCGCCGTGCTCGAAGCAGGAGGCCTTTCTCGGTCGCCAGCAGCGCCGCCAGCGGCACGCCGCCGCCGATGCCCTTGCCGAGCGTCATGATGTCGGGTTCGATTTCGGCGTGCTCGTAGTGGAACAGCTTTCCGGTGCGGCCCATGCCGGTCTGGATCTCGTCGAAGATCAGGAGCAGGTCGTGCTCCTCGGTCAGCGCCCGCAACTCCCTGCAGGAACTGATCGGTCGCGGGCCAGACGCCGGCTTCGCCCTGGATCGGCTCCAGCATGATGCCGACGGTGTTGGCAGTGATGAGCTGTTTGACCGAAGCGAGATCGTTGAGCTTCGCCTTGCGAAATCCCGTGACCTTCGGCTCGAACAGCGGCTCGAACGCCTTCTTGCCGGACGCCGACATGGTCGCGAGCGTGCGGCCATGAAAGCCGCCCTCGAAGGTGATGATTTCGTACGCGCCGTTCTTGTGCAGCGCGCCGTATTTGCGCGCGAGCTTGATGGCGCCCTCATTGGCTTCGGCGCCGGAATTGGCAAAGAACACCTGATCGAAGCAGCTTTGCTCGACCAGCGCGTTCGCAAGCTTGAGGCTGGCATCGTTGTAATAGGCCGGGCTCGGCGTGATCAGACGCTTGGCCTGCGCGCTGAGCGCCTCCGCCACGACCGGCGGCGAATGGCCGAGGCAGTTCACCGCCCAGCCCTGGATGAAATCGAGATAGCGCTTTCCCGTGTCGTCCCACAGCCAGGAGCCTTCGCCCCGGACGAACACGGTTTTCGGGCGCGCCGTGATGTCCATCAGCGCGTCGAACGGATGGGTAGCGATGGTCATGTCGAACTCCTCTTGCGTGGGATGAATGAAGGGTGGCCGAAACGCGAGAAGGCCGCACTTTTGAGGGTGCGGCCTTCTCGAGAACTAAAGCTGATCTAGTTGTTCAGCGTTGTCGTCGGACACGGCGCGACCCATCATCGTCACGGAAGTGACGGCGCGCGCGGCAGTTGGTCCGGTTCAGGATCATGGGGCGAAGGCCATACAGCCGAAGGGCCGGGGGTGTCAAGCCAATTCATAAACCGGCGCGCCGCCTTGCAGACCGTATTCGTTGGCGCGCTGAATTTTGGCTGTGACGATTTCACCGACCTTGGGCGGCTCCGTAGTAGCACGAGGCCTACGCACGGTTGTAATGCGCGCGCGAGCGCCGCAGCTTGGTTGCAATTTTACGAAACGTTTAGGCATCGTCGGTAGCGTCGGCCAATCAGCAGAAAACTGCAGACTAAGGCGCTCAGGACGAGCGATGTCGGACCAACCTTTATCGATCGCCGACGAGGTCGAAGCGGCGATTGCCGCCGGCTCCACGCAAAAGTGCGCCGATATGGCCGGGCGCGTGACGGCGTTGTTTTTGGCGTCCGCCGGCCGTTTCAATCACGAGCAGATCGAGTTGTTTAGCGACGTCTTTGAGCGCCTGATCAACACGATCGAGCTTCGCGCCATCGCCGATATCAGCGCGCGGATCGCTCTGGCCGAGCTGAGCAGCCAGCTTGCACCTGTTCCCCAGGCGCCTGCCTCCGTGGTGCGTCGCCTGGCGCGGAACGACGAAATCTCCATCGCCGGACCTGTGCTGACCGAATCCGCCAGGCTCAGCAACGACGATCTGATCGAGATCGCGCAAACCAAGAGCGAAAAACACCTGCTTGCAATCGCCGGTCGCTGGTGGTTGCAAGAAGTCGTCACCGACGCGCTGCTGGCGCGCCGCTTTCCCAGCGTCAGCCGTCGTCTCGTCGACAATCCCGGGACCCGGGTCTCGCCTGCGGGTTTTGCCATGATCGTGGGGCAAGCGGTATCCGATCCCGAGCTTGCCATCGCAACCGGAATAAGGTCCGACTTGCCGCGAGAGCTGCGTTCTCAACTGCTGCGCCATGCGACGGAAGCGGTCAGGAATCGGCTGTTGTCGCGCGCACCGCCTTATCTTTTCGAAGAGATCCAGGCGGCCATTGCCGCTGCCGCGGCAGGCGCGGACCGCGAAATGGCGAAAGCACGCGATTTCGCGGGCGCCAAGATCATGGCGGCGCGGCTGAAGGAGGAGGGCGGGCTCAACGAAGCAAGCTTGCTCGGTCTGGCGAAGCAAAGGAAATACGAGGCGACCATCACGGTCTTGGCCGAGTTGTCGCAAACCAGCATCGAGCTGGTTCGTCCGCTGATGCAAAGCCTTCGCAGCGACGGTATCCTGGTCCCCTGCAAGGTTGCCGGCCTTGATTGGGAGACCGTCAGCGCCATCCTGGATTGCCGGTTTTCGACCGGCGCGACGGCTCCGGATGAACTCGCAAGGCTCAGGGGCCAGTTCACCGGGCTCACAATCGAGAACGCCCAGCGCACGCTCAGGCTCTGGACGGTCCGGCACTCCACATCGTCGAGCCAGCACTAGGGGGTGTTTTGGGGGGGGTCTCCCCGCCCCACGATATATTCCCTCTTGCTCAAAACCCAGCGACGCTGCCGTGCAGGTCGTATTCGTCGGCGCGCTCGATTTTTGCGGTGACGATCTCGCCGACCTTCAGGGGCCGGCGGCTTGAGAGATAGACCGCGCCGTCGATCTCCGGGCGCGTCCGCCTTCGAGCGGCCTTTTGCAACGGTCGGACCGACCTCGTCGATGATGACCTGCTGCCTGGTGCCCACCTTGCGCTTCAGCCTTCGCGCGGAAATCTTCTGCTGCCGCGCCATCAGCGCGTTCCAGCGCTCCTGCTTCACCTCATCCGGCACGGCGCCGGCAAGCGCGTTCGAGGCGGCGCCCCTGACCGGCTCATACTTGAAGCAGCCGACGCGGTCGATCTCGGCCTCGTCGAGCCAGTCGAGCAGATAGGCGAAGTCCGAATCGGTCTCGCCGGGAAAGCCGACGATGAAGGTCGAGCGCAGCGTCAGCTCGGGACATTGCTGGCGCCACTTCGCGATCCGCGCCAGCGTCTTGTCCTGCGCGGCCGGGCGCTTCATGGCTTTGAGGATTTCGGGGCTCGCATGCTGAAAGGGGATGTCGAGATAGGGCAGGATCTTGCCCTCGGTCATCAGCGCGATGACGTCGTCGACATGCGGGTAGGGATACACATATTGCAGCCTGACCCAGGCACCGAGTTCGCCGAGTTCTTTGGCGAGATCGAAGAATTTCGCGCGGACCGCGCGGTCCTTCCACGGGCTTTCGGCGTATTTCAGATCGACGCCGTAGGCCGAGGTGTCCTGCGAGATCACGAGCAGTTCCTTGACGCCGGCCGTGACCAGCCGCTCCGCCTCGCGCAGCACATCATTGGCTTGCCGCGATACCAGATCGCCGCGCAGCTTCGGGATGATGCAGAAGCTGCAGCGGTTGTTGCAGCCTTCGGAAATCTTCAAGTACGCGTAATGGCGCGGCGTCAGCTTGATGCCCTGCGGCGGCACCAGATCGAGATGCGGATTGTGCATCGGCGGCAACGCCCGATGCACGGCTTCGAGCACGCTCTCATATTGCTGCGGCCCCGTGATCGAGAGCACGCCGGGATAGGCCTGCTCGATCTGCTCGGGCTCGGCGCCCATGCAGCCGGTAACGATCACCTTGCCGTTCTCGGCCATCGCCTCGCCGATCGCGCCGAGCGATTCCTGCTTGGCGCTGTCGAGGAAACCGCAGGTGTTGACGATCACGAGGTCGGCGCCGTCGTGCTGGCGCGCGAGCTCATAGCCTTCTGCACGCAGCCGCGTGATGATGCGCTCGGAATCCACCAACGCCTTGGGGCACCCGAGCGAAACAAAGCTGACTTTGGGCGCTGAGGCCTCTTGCATCTCTTGATCTGCCTGATTGATGGCCGTCAGCTAGTCTTAATTGTCTACTAATACAAGGCTTTAAGCTGGCGTTTCGCGTGCTATGCATAATCGGCCGGAATACGAGTGATCGATGAGCGCGGAACAGTCGCCCAAAATCGTGATTGTCGATGAAAGTCCGATCCGTGCCGCCATCCTGCAAGAGGGATTACGGGAGGCGGGTTTTACCGGCGTCCACCATATCAGCGAGATGCAGAGCCTGCTCGCGCGGATCTACGCGCTCGATCCGGATATCATCCTGATCGATCTGGAAAATCCCAGCCGCGACGTCCTCGAACAGATGTTCCAGGTCAGCCGCGCCGTGCGCCGGCCGGTCGCGATGTTCGTCGACCAGAGCGATTTCGGCCTCGATTCAAGCTTCCGTCGATGCCGGCGTCTCCGCCTATATCGTGGACGGGCTGAAAAAGGAGCGCATCAAGCCGATCCTCGATCTCTGCGTGTCGCGCTTCAATGCCTTCGCCAAGCTGCAGGACGAGCTCGACCGCACCAAATCGGCGCTGGAAGAGCGCAAGGTGATCGACCGCGCCAAGGGAATCCTGATGAAATTGAAGGGCCTGACCGAAGAGGAGGCCTATGTGCTGATGCGCTCCACCGCGATGCGCGAGAAAAAGAAGATCGGCGAGATCGCGCAATCGATCCTGACCGCGTCGGAGCTTCTGAAATGACCACTCCGCTTCATATCGGCTTCATTCCGCTGGTCGATGCCGCCTCCCTGATCGTCGCGGTCGACCGGGGATTTGCCGCCGCCGAGGGGCTGGACGTGACGCTGGTGCGGGAGGTGTCGTGGTCCAACGTCCGCGACAAGCTCAATATCGGCCTGTTCGATGCCGCGCATTTGTTGGCGCCGGTCGCGATCGCCTCCAGCTTGGGGCTCGGTCACGTCAAGGTTCCGATCACGGCGCCCTTCAATCTCGGCATCAACGGCAACGCGATCACGGTATCGGCGGCGCTGCACGCGGCGATCATGGGCGAGGCCGACGGCGATCCTTTCGATCCCATGGTCACCGCGCGAGCACTGGCGCGCGTGGTGGCCGCGCGGCGCAAAGGTCGGCGCCGAACCGCTGACCTTCGCCATGACCTTTCCGTTCTCGACGCATAATTACCAATTACGGTTCTGGATGGCGGCCGGCGGCGTTGATCCTGACGAGGATGTGCGCCTGGTCGTGCTGCCGCCGCCCTACATGGTGGACAGTCTCGCCGGCGGGCATGTCGATGCGTTCTGCGTCGGCGCGCCCTGGAACTCCATCGCGGTCGACCACGGCGTCGGCCACATTCTGCACTTCGTCTCCGACATCCTGGTGCATGCGGCGGAGAAGGTGCTCGCCGTGCGGCAGGCGTGGTCGGAGAAGAATCCGGACGTTCTCGTGAGCCTCATCCGCGCCGCCTATCGCGCGGCCGAGTTCATTGAAGAGCCCGACAACAGCGCGGAAGTCGCGCGTCTGTTGGCGCAGCCGGAGCGGATCGGGGTCGACGCCGAAGTGATTCAGCGCACGCTGGACGGACGCTTAAAGATTTCGCCTGACGGCACCATCCGCGCCTCTAGCCGCTATCTCCTGGTCGGACGGGAAGGCGCGGAGCGGCCCGATCCGGTGCAGGCCGCCTGGCTCTACGCGCAGATGGCGCGCTGGGGGCAGACGCGCCTCAGTCCAGAGGCGCTCAAGACCGCGATGGCCGTGTTCAGGCCCGACCTGTTCGACGCCGCCCTCGGCTTGCCGGCGCCTGCGGACCGCAGCGGCAGCCGCTCGATTGGGGCCTTCGCGGGCCCAGCCTTCGATCCGGATGACATCGCCGGTTATCTTGCTTCCTTTGACGTCATTCGCCGCGCGCCGTAAGCGCGCAGAGCGCTGCGATCAAATATTGGGCATTTCAATTTGTGGCTTATTGCTTAGGCTTCTGCCCTTTGAAAAGGCATGAACCCAAATCCATTTGATGCGACGCACTACAATTATCTATTTGATATAGCTTGTATTTCAAAAAAATGCTGCGTTGGCACACAATTTGAATAGGTAAAATCAGCCGGCCGCCGTAGATGCCCGCTGGCCAAAGTCCACGATGGATTTTCCGCAGCAACGAGGCTGATCGGATCGCTCAGAGATTTCCGATACGGCGTTGCCTTCCGAATCGAAATTCAGAGCGGTCACAACCCTTTCCCCCGTTGTGGCCACGCGAGCGCGTGGCAGCTGGAGCTTCGATATGGATTACGCCAAACCTGCCGACATTGTTGCTTCAATGATTGATGCCAGCGAGACCAAGCTGGCGCTTGCTCCGCGCGACCTTCTGATCCGCGGCGCAATTTCCGGCGCGCTGCTCGGCGCCTCGACGAGCCTCGCATTCGGGGCCGCTGTCACCACCGGCCAGCCGTTGGTCGGCGCCATCGTGTTTCCGGTCGGCTTCGTGATGATCGTGCTGCTCGGCCTCGAGCTCGTCACCGGCTCTTTCGCGTTGTTGCCGCTGGCGACGCTGGAAGGGAAGGCGGGATGGGGCGCGGTCGTCGCGAACTGGTCCTGGGTGTTTCTCGGCAATCTGCTCGGCAGCCTGTTGTTCGGCGGCCTGTTGGCGATCGCGCTGACCAACATGGGCACCGCGGCGCCGGCCGGCGTCGCCACCCGCATCATTGCGATCGCGGAAGCCAAGACGGCGGCAAACGAGGCGCTCGGCACCGCCGGCATGGTCAGCGTGTTCGTCAAGGCGATCCTCTGCAACTGGCTGGTTTGCCTCGGCGTGGTGATGGCGATGACGTCGACCTCGACCGTCGGCAAGATCGTCGCCGCGTGGTTGCCGATCGTCACCTTCTTTGCGCAGGGTTTTGAGCACTCCGTCGTCAACATGTTCGTGATCCCGACAGGCATGCTGATGGGCGCCAAGGTGAGCCTGTATCAGTGGTGGGTGTGGAACCAGATTCCGGTCACGCTCGGCAACATCGTCGGCGGCTTCCTGTTCACCGGGCTCGCGCTCTACACCACCTACAAGCCCGTCAAATCGCTGGCGGCAACGCCCGTCGTGCTGCAGGCCCCGGCGGAATAGGGCGCGCGTACCATGAAACTCGAAACAGCCATGACCGCCGATTTCAGCGACGAACAAAAGCGCTATCTGGAAGGCTTCATGTCGGGCCTTCAGGTCGCGCGTGTCGGGCGCAACTTGGGCGTTGCGGGCGGCGGCCAAGTCAACGCCAATGTCAACGCCAACGCCGAGCCGACCGGGCCGGATGCCGCGCATATCAAGGCGCAGGACAAGGTTTTGGCGTCCGGCAAGAAACTCGCCGACCAGGAAAAGTTCAAGCGCGAGGAGCATCCCTTCGATGCCTATGAGCGGTTGAAAGAGCAGGCGAGGAACAACACGCCGCCGTCGCCGGCGGATAATTTCCGCTGGCGCTATTTTGGCCTGTTCTATGTCGCGCCGGCGCAGGATTCCTTCATGTGCCGCTTGCGGATTCCGAACGGCATCCTCAAGCATTGGCAATTGTCCGGCGTTGCCGATCTCGCCGAAAATTACGGTGGCGGCTTTGCGCATGTCACCACGCGCGCCAACATCCAGATCAGGGAAATCCTGCCCAAGAGCAGCGTGGCGCTGATCGAGGGCATTCAGGACATCGGGCTGTGCTCGCGCGGCTCCGGCGCCGACAACATCCGCAACGTCACGGGCACCCCGACCGCCGGCATCGATCCGCAGGAACTGATCGACACCCGCGTCTTCGCGCGCGAATGGCACTATCACATCTTGAACGACCGCTCGCTCACCGGTTTGCCGCGCAAATTCAACGTCGCCTTCGACGGCGCCGGCAAAATCGCGGTGCTGGAAGACACCAACGACATCGCGTTCTCGGCCGTAGACGTGAAGGACGGTTTCGGCATCGAGCCCGGCGTCTGGTTTCGCCTGGGCGTCGGCGGCATCACCGGGCATAAGGATTTCGCCAAGGAAACCGGCATCGTCGTCAAGCCCGAGGACGCCACCATGGTGGCGGACGCGATCGTGCGCGTATTCATCGAAACCGGCGACCGCACCAATCGCCTGAAGGCCCGGCTCAAATATGTGCTTGATGCCATGGGCGTCGACAAATTCATGGCCGCGGTGGAAGAGAAACTTGGCCGCAAGCTGACGCGTGCACCGGCGGAAGCGATTTCCGCCCGTCCGGCGTTCGACCGCATGGCGCATATCGGCGTTCACCCGCAAAAGCAGCCCGGCGTCAACTGGATCGGCGTCGTGCTGCCGCTCGGCAAGATGACCGGCGAGCAGATGCGGGGACTTGCCAAGATCGCTCAGGATCTCGGCGACGGCGATATCCGCCTCACGGTCTGGCAGAACCTTCTGATCTCCGGCGTGCGCGATGAGAACGTGGCACTGGCGGCAGCGGCGATCGAGAAGCTCGGCCTGGCGATCAAGGCCTCTCATATCCGCGCCGGCTTGATTGCGTGTACCGGCAATCAGGGGTGCAAATTCGCAGCCTCCGACACCAAGCGCCACGCCGCCGAGATCGGCGACTGGTGCGAACCGCGCGTCAACGTCGACACGCCGCTCAACATCCATCTCACCGGCTGCCATCACTCCTGCGCCCAGCACTACATCAGCGACATCGGCCTGATCGCGGCAAAAGTGCCCGGCGCAACCGAGGACGACACGGTGGAGGGTTATCACCTCTTCACCGGCGGCGGCTTCGGGCCTGAGGCGGAGATCGGGCAGGAGGTCTATCGCGACCTCAGAGCGGAGGACACGCCGAGGACGGTCGAGCGGTTGTTGAAGGCCTATCTTGCCCATCGAACATCAGCTGAAGAAACCTTTCTCACCTTTGCGCGCCGCCATGACGGCGAGGCGCTGCGCAAGCTCGTGGACGTGACCCAATGAACCAGATGACCACACCCCAACGGATCGAAATCATTCCGGCGAACGCGCCGTTCAGCGAAACCCAACGCCTGTGGCTGAACGGCTTTCTCGTGGGCATGCTCGGCCTCGACGGCACCACGCCGCTGTCGCCGGAGCAGAACGGCGCCGTGCTCGGCCTCGCCGGCGAAGGCGATGACGGAGCGCCCTGGCACGACCAGACCATGCCGATCGCCGATCGCATGAAGCTCGCCGAAGGCCGCCCGTTGCGGCGGCGCATGATGGCGGCGATGGCGCAGCAGGACTGCGGCCAGTGCGGTTATAATTGCAACGACTACTCGGATGCGATCGCAGCCAAGAGCGAAGCGCGGCTCAATCTCTGCGTTCCCGGCGGCAAGGAGACCGCCCGGATGCTGAAGGCGCTCTATGAGGAGATCGATAAGGCTCCGGCCGCGGACAAGTCGTCGTCGCCTGTCGCACCCGCGCCGGCGCTACCCGCTGTTGCCGCCGAGCCCGGACGCTCGCGGGACAATCCGGTCGCGGCGACCTTCGTGTCGCGGCGGCTTCTCAACAAGCAGGGTTCTGAAAAGGAAACCTGGCACATCGATTTCGATCTCTCCGGATGCGGCCTCGACTATGTCGTCGGCGATTCCTTCGGCATTTTTGCCAAGAACGACCTCGGCCTGGTCGACCAGATCATCGCGCTGCTCGGCGCCTCCCACACCACCGCGGTCAACGGCAAGACGCTGCGCGAGGCCTTGACCGAAGACGTGTCACTGTCGCCGGCACCGGATTCGCTGTTCGAATTGTTATCCTACCTCACCGGCGGCGCGCAGCGCGAGAAGGCGAGGGCGATGGCGCAAGGCGACGACCCCGATGGCGATGCCGCGACGCTCGACGTCATGGCTGTATTGCAGAAATTCCCGAATGTGCGGCCACACCCCGAAGCCTTTATCGAGGCGCTGGAGCCCCTCCAGCCGCGGCTCTATTCGATTTCCTCTTCGCACAACGCGACGCCGGGCAAACTGTCGCTGACGGTCGATTGCGTCCGCTACGTCGTGGGAAAACGCAGGCGGCTCGGGCTCGCCTCGACCTTCCTTGCCGAACGCATCCAACCCGGCGACGAGGTGAAGGTGTATGTGCAGAAGGCGCACGGCTTCGCGCTGCCGCAGGATGCGAAGACGCCGATCATCATGATCGGGCCGGGCACCGGCGTCGCGCCGTTCCGCGCTTTCCTGCTCGACCGCAAGGCGACCGGCGCGCCGGGCAAGAACTGGCTGTTCTTCGGCCATCAGCGCAGCGACTGCGATTTCTTCTATGCCGACGAACTCAACGCCATGAAGACCGCAGGCCTGCTGACGCGGCTGTCGCTCGCATGGTCGCGCGACGGCGAGAAGAAATTCTACGTACAGGACCGCATGCGCGAAGTCGGCCGCGAACTATGGACGTGGCTCGCCGAAGGCGCCAACGTCTACATCTGCGGCGACGCCAAGCGCATGGCGAAGGATGTCGAGCGGGCGCTGGTCGATATCGTCGCGCAGTTCGGCGCACGTTCAACCGATGAGGCCATCGCCTTCGTCGCGGAACTCAAGAAGAAGGGCCGGTTCCAGCAGGACGTTTATTGAGGAACGGCTCCCATTCGCGTCAAATGCGGCGGAATAAAATTCTTAAACGGCGCCGTTGCGAAGAATTCTTCACTTCCGCGCGAGTCGATCCGAGGGGGCGCATCACTGTTTGCGGCACCGCCTTGCAAGGGCCGCAAAATCGCATATGACTTCGCGCCATGGTGCATTGGCGCACGATTCTACGCGAGCTTTCGGCGGAAGCCCGGCTACATTCGCTTGCGCGTTCCCTGTCCCGGCGCGGCCGCCCGAGGGTTCATCCCCTTGTGCTTACTTGCGCCATCGCCGTGATCGCGATGCTCGCATTCGGCACGCTATCGGCGCATCCGTTTTAGGCGCGGTCACGGCGATAACGTCGAGAACGATTAGCGTCATTGCAGCAAAAGTCGACCACGTGAAGCTTTCGCCGAGAAAGAGGGCTCGCGCGGCAGCGAAAGCCGCAGCATTCTCACGATCAATACCAGCAGCAGCGCTGCGATCCCGACGCGCGCGGCAGTCATGGTGAGGGGCGGAATTGTGCGGACCGCTACCTTCATCAAGGTGAAGGAACTGCCCCAGATCAGCGACAATACCGTCAGAAGCCCGACCTCCAGTGCAAGATTGACATGTGTCTTATCGCTGGAGGCTTCGGACCCGTCGCCGCGTTTTCTCTGCTCATTGTGATTCCCGTTGCACGTACAAGATCATCGCAAAGCAGAGAGGCATGCTGGCTGCAATCGGACGTCATCGTCAGGTCAGGTCCGATTCCGGCTACTCGCGGAAGCCCGGCGGAACTAGGCCACCGGCATGGCAATGGTTTCGTCTAAATCGCATATGCTGCCGCCGCACCTGGATTGGGCAACGTGCGACCGGGCGCGGCTTGCGCGCGATCGTGCTTTCGACGGTCTCTTCCTCTCGGGCGTGCGCTCGACGCGGATCTACTGTCGTCCGGTGTGCCCGGTGCGCCCCGCACGCTCCGAAAACGTTACGTTCTACGCGACGGCGGCAGCCGCAGAGCGGGCAGGATTCCGTCCCTGTCTTCGTTGTCGGCCGGAAACAGCGCCGGGGTCACCGGCATGGATGGGCACGGCGACCAACATCAGACGGGTCTTCGTCGACAACAACACGACGCCGGTCAGCTTCTGGGTCGGCAGCAACGACGGCGCCTCCATCGTCAAGGTCGAGCCGCTGGAGTGATGCGACGGGGGAGTTGGGCCTAGCCAACTTGCCGCCGGGACCGTCAGCGCGAAGACGCGACGAAGTCGCGTATCAATGCGGCAATCTCATCGGCGGCCGTGTCCAATGCGAAATGACCGGCGTCGAGAACGTGAACTTGCGCATCCAGCACGTCCTGACGATAGGCTTTCGGCTCCGAGATGTCGAAGGACGGGTCATGCTTACCCCAGATCACCAGCAGGCGCGGCTGACGATCGCGCAGCCAGGCCTGCCATTTCGGATAGGCCTCGACGTTGGTGCGGTAGTCGTAGAACAGGTCGCTTTGAATGTCGGCCTGGCCGGGTTGGCTGAGAAAGGCAAACTCATCGGTCCAGAGATCGGGGTCATACCGCTCCACGTTGGGATCGGTCCCGACATGGCGCGTGCGCGCCGCCTGTAGCGACAAGAGATTTTCGCGAAGCGGGGCTTCGTTGGCGGCCCGATCGGCCCAGAAGGCCCGCCGCGGCTGCCACAGTGCGCCCAGGCCTTCGTTGTGCGCGACAGCGTTCTGGACGATGAGCGCCTCGACCCTGTCGGGATGCGCAAGCGCCATGCGAAAACCCACGGGGCCGCCATAGTCCTGCATGTAAAGCGTGTAGCGAGAGAGCCCGAGCGCTTCGGTGAAATTAACCATGATGTCGGCGCAGTGATCGAACGTGTAGGCGAATTTTTTCGGGTTCGGCCAATCGCTGTGCCCGAAGCCCGGATAATCCGGCGCGACAAGGTGATAGCGGTCGGAAAGCCGGGCGAACAGAGGCTCGAACATCCGCGATGAAGAGGGAAGGCCGTGCAGCAGGAGCAGGGTAGGCGCGTCTTTCGGGCCGGCCTCTCTGTAAAAGATGGAGAGCCCGCCGATCTCAGTCGTACGATAAAAGGTCGGGTGTTCCACTGGATGGTCCTTTCTTTTGTTGGCTCGGGCCAGCGCTTGATGGACACCGGTATTCCCTGCGCGAACAAACGCGAAAGCCTTGGCGCGGAAATATGCTCAAACAATAGGCTAAAACGCGACGTCGATTCCATCCGGAACCGTCGCGCTTTGGACGCAAATCCGTGTCATGATATTTCGATGCTGCACCGGATTTGCATATTGAGCGCCGGGGCGATGGTTGCGCTGTCGATCTTCTTTGTGTTTCGGCCGTACCAAGCCCCGAGCAGGATTCAGCCGCCTCACGGGACGCTGGCTGCCACGGACTGTGTCGCTTATCCCGACCCCAGCGCGATCCCGCCGGAATATAGTTGCGAGAGACCGTGACCGGGCGCAAGCAGGGGTTGGCGGCCTGACAGGCCGCAAAACTCAAGCCGATCCGCGTGTCCCCTACTTCTCCAGGCCGAAGGGATCGTCGACCGAATGGGCCGGCTGGGTGAACCAGCGGGCGCCGGTTTCGGTGATGACCATGTGGTCCTCCAGCCGCACGCCGAATTCGCCGTAGATGCAGATGGTCGGCTCGTTCGAAAACGTCATGCCGGGTTTCAGCACGGTCTTGTCGCCCTTCACGAGATAGGGCCATTCGTGCACGTCGAGCCCAACGCCGTGGCCGGTGCGGTGGGGGAGGCCCGGTGTCGCATAGCCCGGTCCGAAGCCGGCGCCATTGATGACCCCTCGCGCGGCGATGTCGATATCCTCGCAGCGATTGCCGGGTCTGGCGGCGGCGAAGCCCGCGGCCTGCGCCGCCTTCTCCAGGTTCCAGACCTCGCGCTGGCGCGTGTTCGGCTCGCCGAACACGTAGGAGCGCGTGATGTCGGAGAGATAGCCGTCGACCGGCGCGCCGGTATCGATCAGGATCATGTCGCCGTCCTTCAGCGTCTGCGGATAAGGCACGCCGTGCGGATAGGCCGAGGCCTCGCCGAACAGCACCGCGTTGAACGGCGGATCGCCTTCGGAGCCGAGCTTGCGGTGCGCGGCGGTGATGAAGGCCTGCACTTCTGACGTGGTGATGCCTTCGCGCATGATGCGGGCGGCGGCCTTGTGGGCTTCGAGCGTGATGTTCTTGGCCGTCTGCATCAGCGCCAGTTCATGCTCGGACTTGATCATGCGGCAACCGGCGGTGACGTCGACGGCGTTGATGAAGGTGTAGGCGTTGCCGGCGCGGCGCAGTCCGTCGAAGGTGAAAAACGGCGTGGCCTCGTCGACGGCGATGGTGCCGCTGGCGTAGCCGAGCGCGCGCACGGTCTCGGTAACGGTTGCGGTCGGATCCTCGTCCTCCTCCCAGACCGCGATCTTGTCGCCGAACGAGGTCATGGTCTTGAGCTTCTCGACCTCGAAGGCTGGCGAGACATAGACGATCTCGCCGTGCGCGGGCAGGACCGCGCTGTGCATGCGTTCGGTGCGGCGGAACTTCAATCCGGTAAAATAGGTCATGCTCGAGGAGACATCGAGATAGAGCGCGTCGATGCCCTTCTCGCGCATGATCGTTTGCGCACGGGCGATGCGCCGCAGGCGCTCATCGACGCCGATCGGCGGAACGTCCCCGCGCATGTTCTTCATGGCGGCGAGTTCTGCCTCCGCCGTCGATCCGCCGACACCCACCGTCATGAAAAACCCCTTTCAATTGTCATCGCCGAAACCGGCGCTGTACCAGGATATTTGCCGTCGCCGTCAACCCCAGCGTTGCGGTCATCAGTACGAACGCGACGGCGGCGCCGAACGGCCAGTTGTTGAGCTGAAACTCGCCAAACACCAACGGCCCCATCATCTTGAATTTTGGGCCGCCGAGCAGGACCGGCGTCGCATAGGCGTTCATGCCGAGGATGAAGGTCAGGATGGTGCCGGCGAGGATGCCCGGCAGCGACAGCGGCAGCAGCACGCGGCGAAACATCGTCATTGGACCGGCGCCGAGGCTGAAGGCGGCCTCCTCGACATTGCGGTTGATGCCTTCGATCACGCTCTGCAACGTCAGCACCATGTAGGGCAGATTGACGGCAATGATGCCGGCCACCACCGCGCCTTCGGTATACATGATCTGCAGCGGCTCGCTGATGATGCCGAACCGCATCAAGGTCACGTTGAGAAAGCCCTTGGCGCCGAACAGGACCATCCAGCCGGCCGCGCGCACGGCGTTGCCGACGAACAGCGGCAACACCACCAGCATGATCAGCACGTTCTTGAACCGTGATTGGGTGCGCGCCAGCACGTAGGCAAGCGGCAAACCCATGACGAGGCAGGCCAGCGTGCATAGTGCGGCCACCCGCAACGTCGTCCACAACACGCCGGTGTAATAGGGATCGGCGAAAAACTTGACATAATTGTCGAGCGAGAACGTCTCCACCATCATGCGCCGCGGATCGAAACGATTGAAGCTGTAGCGCAACAGGATCAGAAGCGGCCCCAACAGACCGGCGGCGACGAACACGGTCGCCGGCCCGACCAGCATCGTGGCCGAGAGCAATGGCGTAGGTGTCTCGTCGGACTGGAAACGGGTCGGACCGGTCGCGGCCATCGCTTGCGGACGCCGCTTAGCTCTTCAGCACCTTGTCCCACCATTCCTTGAAATCGACGTCGTACTTGTTCATGTAGTCGTAGTCGAGATCGACGAGTTTCTTGACCTCGTCGGCGGTGAAGCCGATGCGTTTGTTGAGGTCGGGCGCGACCACGGCGTTGGAGACGGTGGGGTTGTAGCCCATGTCGACGGCAAAGGCTTCTTGCGCGCGTCTGTCGAGCATGGCGTCCAGATAGGCATATCCGCCTTCCTTGTTGGGCGCGTTCTTCGGGATGACGAAGCCCGAGACGTAGGCGAGGGTGCCTTCGGTGGGGGCAACGGCGGTCACGGGAATGCCTGCGTTCTGCCATTGCACGACGCGCGCCTTCCACATTACGCCGATGCCGAGTTCCTCCGACTTGAGGCCCTGAGCGAACGCCTCGTTGGTCGGATAAATCCGCATGCCGGCGTTCTTGCATTCCAACAGCAGTTTCTTGCCGGGCTCGATATCGTTGACCTTGCCGCCGGCGGCCAGCGCCGCGCAGACCAGCGTATATTGGTACTGGATGTCGATGATGCCGAGCTTGTCGCCGTGCTTGGGATCGAACACGTCCTTGTAGCTTGTCGGCGCCGTCGCGATCAGCTTCGGATTGTAGACGGCGACCTTGCCCGAATAGATGTGGCCGACGCCATAAGGATATTTCATCGAGGGCAGCAGATTGCCGGCATTCTTGAGCTTGCCGTAGTCGATCGGCAAGACCACGCCGGCGTCGTGCATCTGGAACATGTTGAGCGCCGACAGTCCCTGCACATCCGACGTGCCGCGCGGCAGGCGCTGCTCGGCGAGCATTTTCGAGCGCCGCTCGGGATCGCCGGCCTGGTCCTGCACCACCTCCCAGCCGTCCTTGATCAGGATCGGCTCCTCGATGTTCTTGTGGAGCAGGCGGGCGTAGTCGCCACCCCAGGTGCCGACGACGATGCGGCCCTTCTCCTGCCCCGCCGATGCGGTGCGCGGCAAGGAGGCCGTTCCGGCCAGCGCGGCTGCGCCGATCAGGACTTCGCGGCGGGATTTCGATTGGGTCATGGTGGACACCTCCGGGCGTTGACGGTTAGCGGTGAGATTATGATGGGAATACGCGGCCTGTCGACTTGCTCCAGCCGATTTGGACCTGTTCTCCGATCACCGGCAGCGGCTGCTCTGGCCGGTTCTGGATCTGCACGATGACCCGCTCCTTGGGCGACAGGCGTACGTGCAGATCCACCTGCGAGCCGAGATAGGAGATGAATTCCACAGCGCCCGGAAAGCTGTTGTCCATCGCAGGCGTGTTGGATGTCACCAGCGCCAGCCTTTCGGGGCGCAGCGCGAGCGAGGAAACGCCGGTGCCGCTGCCCTCGCAGGCGACGATAAGGCCGCCGTCCGAGATGAAGCGTCCGGCACCATCCATGCGGCCATCGATGAAGGTAGAGCGGCCGACGAAATCGGCAACGAATTTTTCCGACGGGCGTTCATAGAGATCCTGCTGCGACCCGATCTGGCGAATGCGACCCTCGCTCATGACGACGAGGCGGTCGGCCATCGTCAATGCCTCCTCCTGGTCGTGGGTCACCATCACGGTCGTCAATCCGAGCTTGCGCTGCAGCTCGCGGATTTCGACCCGCACGTCCTGGCGCAGCTTGGCGTCGAGATTGGACAAGGGCTCATCGAGCAGCAGCACATCGGGGTGGAACACCAGCGCTCGGGCCAGCGCCACGCGCTGCTGCTGGCCGCCGGACAATTGTCGCGGCAGCCGGTCGGCGAGATGATCGAGCCGCACCAGGCGCAAGGCTTCCGTGATCTTCGGCTCCATCTCCGCTTTCGACATCTTGCGCATCTCGAGACCGAACGCGACGTTCTCGGCCACCGTCATGTGCGGAAACAGCGCGTAGCTCTGGAACACGAGGCCGGCATTGCGCTTCCATGGCGGCAGCGCGGTAATGTCGCGTTCGCCCAAGTGCACGCTGCCGGAGGTCGGCTCGATGAAGCCGGCAACGATGCGCAAGGTCGTGGTCTTGCCGCAGCCGGATGGGCCGAGCAGGACGAGGAATTCGCCGTCGGCAATGTCAAGCGAGACGTCATCTGTGGCCTTGAAATCGCCATAGCGCTTGGTGATGCCGTTCAACCTGAGACGCGCCATCGTCAGACCACGCGGCCGATCTTGACGAAGCGATCGGTCAACAGCATGGCCACGCCGATAAACAGGATCTGCAGAACCGACACCGCCGCAATCGTCGGGTCGATCTTCCATTCGAGGTATTGCAGGATCGCAATCGGCAACGTCGTGCGGCCGGGACCGACCAGGAACAGGCTCATTTCCAGATTCCCGAACGAGGCAATGAAGCCGAACAACGCTGCTGCGACAATGCCCGGCAAGATGGCGGGCAGGGTGATGCGCCGGAACGTGGTCAGCCGATCGGCACCGAGGCTTTGGGCTGCTTCCTCGACCGTGCGATCCATGCCGACGAGGCTAGCGGTGACGAGACGCACCGTCCAGGGAATGGCGATCAGGACATGACCGGCGACCAGACCGGCAAGCGAACCGATAATCTCCCAGCCCGTCGCGATCTCGGCTTCGACATGGAAGACATAGAGCGCGATGCCGAGCACGATGCCCGGCACGATCAGCGGCAGCAACAGCAGGTTATTCACCGCCTCGCGTCCAATGAAGCGTCCCCGCACCAGGCAGAGCGCGGCGGGAACGCCGATCGTGAGACTGATCGCGGTCGCGACCACGGCGACCTCGAGGCTGAGCAGAAATCCTGAGACGAACCTGTCGTTGCCGGGAACGGCGCGGAACCATTTCAGCGAGTAGCCTTCCGGGGGGAAAGACGGAATTTCCTGCGCGAAGAACGCGAGCCAGATCACGAAGAACATGGGCAGCAGGATATACGCTAGCGACGCACCGGCGGCTGTTCGAAGCGCGATGCGGCCGACAAAGCGCGATGCGGTCCATCCGGGTACGACGGTCAAGATCGCCTCTGGTTAAATGCGGATGCGGCTAATTCAGCCGGTTCCCTAATTCGACCGGTTCTTAGTTCAACCGGTTCTTATGCAAGATTCCTGCCTTCATGATCAGGGAAAGATGTTTGCCCTGGTCGCCGAGCAGCGCAAGGTCTTTCAGCGGATTGCCGTCGACGAGGATGGCGTCGGAAAACGCGCCCGGTTGCAATGTCCCCACCTTGCCCGGCATGCGCAGCACCTCGGCGCCGATCGTGGTCGCCGAGCGGATGATCTCGATCGGCGAGACCACCTCCTGGCGGATGGTGAACTCTTTCGACTGGTCCCAATGCAACTCGCCCAGGAGATCGCTGCCATAGGCGACCGGAATGCCGTGGCGCTTGCAGATCTCCAGCGACTTCAGCCCGCCCTGCAACACCAATTCGTTCTTGGCGAGGCTTTCGCCGGTCATGCCGAACTGCGCGGCCCGGTCTTTCATGGCGTAGTAGGTGACGAGGTTCGCGACCAGGTACATGCCCTTCTCGGCCATCAGTTTGGCGGATGCATCGTCGATCAGATTGCCGTGCTCGATGGTGCGGACGCCGAGCCGCGCGGCGCGGCTGATGGCCTCGGCCGAATAGGCATGGGCGCAGACGTAGCGCCCGAAGGCGGTTGCCTCTTCCACCGCCGCGCTGACTTCGCCGTCGGAAAATTGCAGGCTGTCGAGCGGATCGTAGGGGGAGGCGACGCCGCCGGACATCATGATCTTCACATGGTCGGCGCCCTGGCGCATCTGCTCGCGCGCGGATTTGCGGACTTCGTCAACGCCGTCGGCAATGGCGGATTTGAATTGCAGGCCGTTGCAGCAGACGCATTCGCCGCCCCGGTTGGTGCGCCGGCGCGAATCCGAATGTCCCCCGGTCGGGCCGATCGACTGGCCGGCGATATAAAGCCGGGGACCCGTGATATGCCCGGTTTCGATGGCGGTCTTGATGCCCCAGTCGGCGCCGCCGGTGTCGCGCACGGTGGTGAAGCCGCGGTCGAGCATGGCGCGCAAGCGCGTCGCCGCACGCGCCGTGACCAGCGTCAGCGGCAGCATCTCCATGAAGCGGACATTGACCTCGCTGTGGATGGCGTGCACGTGGCAGTCGATCAGTCCCGGCATCAAGGTGCGCCTGCCGCAGTCGATCACGGTCGCATCAGGCGCCTTGATCGGTACTTCGCTCAATTCCCTGACCGTGTCGCCTTCGACCAGCAACTGATATCCGCCACGCAGCTCGCCGAACGCAGGTTCGAGCAATTCGAAATTCTTGAACAGGATTTGTTGGGACATCGGGGGCTCAGTGCAGCCGGTTCTTGTGGAAGCGCCCGCCCTTCATGATCACCGCAAGGTGCCGGCCTTGCTCCTGGAACAGTTTCAGGTTCAAAAGCGGGTTGCCGTCGACGACGAGCAGATCGGCAAAGGCGCCCGGCTTCAGGCAGCCGATCTTGCCCTCCATGCGCACGACCTGGGCGCCGATCGTGGTGGCGGAGCGGATGATCTCGGCCGGCGACAGCACCTCGGCGCGCAGCGTGAATTCGTCGGACTGCGCCACCTGCAATTGGCCGAGCAGATCGGTGCCGTAGGCGACCGGGATGCCGTGACGCTTGCAGATTTCGAGCGACTTCAGGGCGCCGTCGATGACGAGGTCGTTCTTGGCCAGCATGTCCGAGTTCATGCCGTATTCGGCGGCATGCTTCTTCATCTCGAAATAGGTGACGAGATTGGCGACCAGGAACATGCCCTTCTCGGCCATCAGTTTGGCGGACGCATCGTCGATGAGATTGCCGTGCTCGATGGTGCGCACGCCGGCATTCGCCGCGCGCGTAATGGCTTGCGGCGTATAGGCGTGGGCGCAGACATAGCGGCCAAAGGCGTGCGCCTCCTCCACGGCCGCCTTCACCTCGTCCACCGAGAACTGCAGGCTGTCGAGCGGATCGTAGGGCGAGGCGACGCCGCCGGACATCATGATCTTCACCTGGTCGCAGCCCTGGCGCATTTCCTCGCGCACCGCGCGGCGGACTTCGGAAACCCCGTCCGCGACGCCCATGGCGAACGACAGCGCGTTGCAGCACTGACAGCGCACACCGAAATCGGTGCGGCGGCGGCCGTCGCTATGGCCGCCGGTGGGACCGATCGCGCGTCCGGCGATGAACAGCCGCGGCCCCGGCAACAGCCCTTTCTCCGTCGCTTCCTTCAAGCCCCAATCGGCGCCGCCGGTGTCGCGCACGCTGGTGAAGCCGCGGTCGAGCATGCCGCGCATCAGCTCGGCCGCGCGCGCGGTCATCAGCGTCAACGGCACGCTTTCCAGGTTGCGGAGCACGACCTCGGACAGCACCACATGCACGTGGCTGTCGATCAGGCCGGGCATCAGCGTGCGCCCGCCGCAGTCGATCACGCTCGCATTGGCTAGCCTGATCGGCGCGCCTGAGATTTCCTTGATCGTGTCGCCTTCGACGACCAGTTCGTGGCCGCCGCGCAACTCCCCGACCTCGGGATCGAGCATTTCGAAATTCTTGAAATGGTAGACATCCATGCTCTGATCCCGTTCTCTTGCGCCTTACGGTATCGTCTGCGCGCCGAATTTTCTCACGCCGAGCGCTTGAACGGCGCCACGTCGATACCTGCATCCTTCAGCGCCTTGCGCAAGTCCCGCGCGATATCGACGGCGCCGGGCGTGTCGCCGTGAATGCAGACCGTGTCGGTGCGCATCTTGATGACCTTGCCGGTCACCGACACCACTGCGCCGTCCTGCACCATCCGCACCACGCGCGCGGCGATCTTATCGGCATCGTGCAGCACCGCACCCGGCTTGCGGCGCGACACCAGCGAGCCGTCGTCCTCATAGGCGCGGTCGGCGAACACTTCGTGCACCATCGGCAGGTTGGCGGCCTCTCCAGCCTGTACCAGGCGGGAATTGGCGAGCACCACGAAGACGAGATTGGGATCGACCGCCTTGATGGCGTTGGCGATCGCGCGCGCGGTCAAGTCGTCCTCGCAGGCGACGTTGGAAAGCGCGCCATGCGCCTTGACATGGGTGACCTTGTGGCCGGCCGCGGTCGCGATCGCCTGCAATGCGCCGATCTGGTAGGCGACGAGGTTTTCGATCTCGGACGCCTTCATGCCGGGAAAGGGCCTGCGGCCGAAGCCGTGCAGGTCGCGGTAGCCGGGATGGGCGCCGATCGAGACGCCGCGCGCTTTTGCCAGATCAACCGTTTTCCGCATGATGTCGGCATCGCCAGCGTGGTAGCCGCAGGCGACGTTGACGGAGGTCGCAAGCTCGATCATGGCGGCGTCGTTGCCCATTTCCCATGGACCAAAACTTTCGCCGAGATCGCAGTTGAGATCGATTGTGGTCATGGCTGCATCCGCTTTTCCTCGAGTGGCTAGTTCGTATCCGCCGGGGCGTGGACCTGCCAGGTCCCGGCATCGACCGCGCTGACGGCGTGGCCCGCGACATTAGCATCTTGCAGCGCCTCGATGTTGAGATCGAAATTCTCGATTCCGCGGAGCCGGTCGCGCAGGTTGCGCAACAATTCGGCGAATTTTTTCACTTCCGCTTGCGCCTCCGCCATCGGGACGGCCCTGAAGCGGAAGCCGGATCCCGCCGGGGTCTGGGCGAACCGGCCGAGATCGGCAGTGATCAGGGTCGCGATCTTGGGATAGCCGCCGCTGGTGCCGCGGTCCGCCATCAGCACGATCGGCGCGCCGTTGCCCGGCACCTGGATGCTGCCGTCGACGGTGCCGTCGGAGACGATGTTGTGGCCGTGCAGATGTTTGATCACCGGGCCTTCAAGCCGGTAGCCCATGCGGTCGCTGGTCGCGGAAATCTTCCATTCGCTTTCGAGGAACAGCGCCTTGGCTTCGTCGGAGAACTCGTCGTCCTGCGGACCGAGCACGACGCGGATCGGTCCGGTTGCAGCCGGAGGAAGCTCGATCCGGCGCTCAGCCATGCTGCTTGCGGCTTTGGCCTGGAGCACGTCGCCGGCCTGCAGCGGCCGCGGATAGGGGCTGCCGAGCCCTGTGCGCGCGTTCACCGCAAGGCTGCCGAACATCGGCTCGCCCGCGATACCGCCCTCGATCGCGAGATAGCTGAACGCGCCGCCCTTGGCGAAACCGAGGTTAAGCGTTTCTCCCTCCGCAAGGGTCATCGAGGTATCGAAGATAACCGCGCGCCCGGCGATATCGGCGCTACGCTGCGCGCCCGAAAGCGCCACGCGGACCGCGCCATCGCGCGCGGTAAAGTTGGCGCCGAACGGGCCGATCTCGACGGCCGCCGCGAACGGCTCGTTGCCGACCAGGGTGTTCGCTGCCGCCAGCCCCAAGCGATCCATGGCGCCGCTCGGTGTCAGGCCATAGCGCTGGGCACCGTGACGGCCGCCGTCCTGGACGGAGCTCGCAGGCCCAATGGAGGCAACGACGAGTTTGCTCATGCCGCGATCAATTCGGCGACGATCTCGCCCAATTCGGCCGCGCGATCCTGTTCCGCAAACGTCCTGGCATCAACGGGGAAGAAGGTTATGCGGTCGCCGGGTTCGGTGAGGAAGATGGGATCGCGATGCAGCTGATAGGTTCTCACCGGGGTTCGCCCGAGGAGATGCCATCCGCTCGGGGCGGCGAGGCATTGGATGCCGGTCTGCACGCCGCCAATTGAAATCGTGCCGGCCGGCGTCAACAGCCGCGGATTTTGCCGGCGCGGCATGTGCAGGAATTTCTCCAAGCCGCTGAGATACGACCATCCCGGCGTAAAGCCGATCATGGCGACGCGGTAATCGCCGGCGACATGCCGCGCCACGATATCCTCGGGCGTGGTGTGCAGCGCTTTCGCAACATCTTCCAGATCGATGCCGTTCTCCCCGCCATAGGCGACCGGGATACGCCAGCGCCGCGTCTTTGCGCCCGCCGGCGCCGGCACCTGCGCCAGCGCCAGCAGCTTTTGGCCCGAGCGTCGTAAAGTCGACCTTGCAGGGATCGTAATGCACGAGCAGCGACCGATAGGTCGGAACCGTCTCGGTCACGCCCAAAACCGGCGCGTCCGCGATCGCACGGTCGAGCGCCAACACGCGTCGATTGGCGGCGTCGTCGATGTTGCGGGAAAACTCCACCGTGATGGCACTGTCGCCACTCGGCAATAGGCGGGGCGGGGGAAGCGTCGCGGCCATGGTCTCACGAGTTTGTCAGGCGCCAAGCTCTAGCTGGTTTTGCATGGAAGTGGAATTCGCATTCCCGAAAATCGGCTCGCAAATTCAATAAATTAATCGGATAAGGGGCGATAAGGCACACTTATTCGTGGCCTTAGCGGCACGCGCAGTGACGCCCTTGACGCGATGCCCGCGCCCCGCAAGATGCGCCCGCCGACCATTTGCGCAACCGGAGCCCAAAATTCGATGTCCTTGACCCCCGAAGCGATCGCGACCCTTTCCCGCGTCTCCACCGCCACCATCACCACGGTCCTGCTCAAGAAAGGCTTGCGAAACGTCTGGATGCGCGGCGCCCGGCCGCTGAAGCCCGGGCTGCCGCGGCTGGTAGGTCCCGCCTTTACGCTGCGCTTTGTGCCGGCGCGGGAGGATCTGGCGACGCCGGAATCCTGGTCGTCGCCGATTTCCACCCGCACCGCGATCGAGGCGATGCCCGCGGGCTGCATCACGGTCGTCGACGCCATGGGCATCACCGATGCCGGCATCTTCGGCGACATTCTGTGCGCCCGCATGGTCAAGCGCGGGGTAGCCGCGCTGATCACCGATGGCGTGGTCCGCGACGTCGAGGGCGTGCTCGGCACCGGGCTTCCGGTCTGGTGCGACGGCTATGCGGCGCCGCCCTCGGTCGCGGGCCTGACCTTCGTCGGCTGGGGCGAGCCGATCGGCTGCGGCGGGGTTGCGGTATTTCCGAACGACATCGTGGTCGCCGACCAGGACGGCGCGGTGCTGATCCCGCAGGCGCTGCTCGATCACGTCGTGGCGGAAGGGCCCGAGCAGGAACGGATGGAAGCCTGGATCGTCGACGAGGTGAATGGCGGCGCGGCGTTGCCGGGTCTCTATCCCATGAACGCCGAGACCAAGGCGCGCTACGCGGCTTCGAAGAAATAACCAACCAACCAACTCATAAGCTTAGGGAGACAACCCATGGATATCTATCTCGCCGGCTCACGCCCGACGCGGCGCGCGCCATCCGAGAGTTTTACCGGCACGGTCTTGCAGGACCCGATCATCACGCCGCAGGCGCCGGCACGGGTTGCCGCAAACCGGGTGGCGTTCGAGCCTGGCGCGCGGACTGCGTGGCACACGCATCCGCTCGGCCAGACGCTCTATGTGATCGCCGGCGTCGGCCGGGTTCAGACCAAGGGCGGGCCGATCCACGAAATCAAGGGCGGCGACGTGGTCTGGATTCCGCCGGGCGAAAAGCATTGGCACGGCGCCGCGCCGACCACCGGCATGACCCACGTCGCGATGCAGGAGTCGCTGGACGGAAACCACGTGACCTGGATGGAGCACGTCACCGACGCGGAATATTCCGGTCCGGTGGGATAACGCAAAAAGCAACTATATCCGCTGCGCGGTCCAGGTGCCTGAGCACAGCGGACCGCGCCAGGTGCCCGATCCCGATGTGCCCGTGAGGTGACCGAAGCCTGTCGCGCGCCTGATGCCGCTTGCGAGGGTCACGCTGATGCTGCCGGCTTCGGCCACACGTCCGGAGGCTTCCATCATCGCGTTGGTGGACGCCACATGGCCGTTGCTGATGCCGATCGAGACGGTCGCGCCATTGCCGCAGGCCGAATTCGACGAGGCAATCTGAACGCTCCATTCGCCGTCGAAGCTGGCCGCAGCCGCCGGCGTGGCGAACAGTATCGCCATCCGCGACAGGATGCGGATCGTGATTATTGCTTTGCGAAACTGTCCCATGACATGCCCCTTTGTTGAACGCGGACATCGTCACATGGGGGGTGCCGAAAGAATGTGATGGGTGTCACGCCGAAGCTGGGCGCGCGATTTCGCGCGACATGACGCGTGACGGCAGAGCCGGGAATGCAGCCCAGACAAAAGCCCCGCGGAAGGGCGGGGCTTTGACTTGGCTGATGCGGATCGACGTATTCAGTCCACGCGGGTCCAGGTCTGGCCGCCACAGAACATGCCGCGGAAGGCGCAGCCTTGCACACGCAGCGTCGCAGAGCCAATCAGCGCGATCGTGGAATCATAGGTGCTGCCGGTGTTCGGATCGAGAATCCGTCCCGTCCATTTCAGGTTCTTGGCCGGCTTCATGTTGATCAGCACCTGCTCGCCGTTCTGGTTCGATTTCGCGTCCACTGAATAGCCGCAGAGATTGACGCCGCATTGTTCGATGCGGACTTTGCCTTCCTTCTCTTCGGTCAGCCAGACGCCGAGCGGCGAATTGGGATCGCGGGGCGCGGCAGCGGCCACGGGAGCCGGCACGGGCGGTGGTACGGCGGCTACCGTCGCGGGCGCGGGCGGCGGCAGTGGATTTGGCGCAGCGGTTTCCTGTGGGGCCAGCGGCGCGGGCGGAAGCGGTGGCGGAGGCGGCGGCAGCGCCGCGGTATCGGCGGGTGCGTTGTTGGCGGGAGCGTTATTTGCCGTACTGGCCGAAGGCTCGGGCAACGCGTTCGCAGGCGCGGGCACCGGTGGCGGCGCGGCTGGGGTTGCGGCTGCATCCGCCGGAGGCGGCTGCAGCTGCGGCTGCGCCTGCGGATCGACCTTTGCCTCCTGCGGGACCTGTTGTTGCTGTTTGCGCGCGTTGTCCTGATCGGAGCGCGCACGTCTCGACTTGCGCCCGGTGTTGTCATAGACGCCCGGGATCGAAACGGTGCCACGGTCGGGATCGATCCGAATGGTGCGGCCGCCATATTCGAAGCTATACTGAGCTTGCGCAGTGGTGCTTGCGAGCAAAAATGCGGCAACAGCCCATAGCCGTTTCATGGCGACCTCCTGACCGGGTGATTTCCCCGATACAAGCCTACGCCGCAGCGTTGCTCTGCAGCGTGATCTACATCACTTTCATGGTATAAGTCGTGCGCTAGCGATTTTGGTTCAATACGGTCCAGAGCATGATCGGGAAAAGTGGGCACCGGTTTTCCGAAGAGATCGTGCTCAGGAATTAGACCAATTTCGGCAGCGCCGGCAGGGCAATTTCACCCGAACCCTCCTCATTCAAACCACGCCGCGTAGATCTTCTTGAATGTTCCGTCCTCCTCGGCGATGTGCAGCCATTGATCGACGAAATCCTTCCATGCCTCGTCGCGCTGCATCCAGTAGGCCTTCTCGGAGAAATCGAACGGCTTGTCCGGATGCACCGCGCAGAGCGCGCCGGGATGCAGCTTCTGCTGGTAGCGCGTCTCGGAGGCGTCCGTGATCATCACATCGGCGTCGCCCTTGGCGATCTCGTCGAAAATCGTGACGTTGTCGCCATAGACCTTGATCTCGGCGCTCTTGATATTGGCGCGGGCAAACCGCTCATTGGTGCCGCCGGGATTGATGATCACGCGCGTGCCGGGCTTGTCGATGTCGGCGAGCGTCTCGTATTTGCCCTGGTCGGCGCAGCGTGCGATCGGCGTCTTGCCCTCGCGCATGATCGGCGAGGAGAACGGACCCTTCTTCTGCCGGTCGAGCGTGATCGTAATCCCGCCCATCGCAATGTCGAACTTGTCCGCCTCGAAATCCTTCATCAATTGCGGCCAGGCGGTCTGCACGAATTCTATCCTGACGCCGAGCGCCTTGCCGAGTGCTTCCGCCATGTCGACGTCGAAGCCGCGGAATTTCTGCGTCGCCTTGTCGAAATAGGTGAAGGGCAGGTAGTCGCCGGTCGTGCCGACGCGCAAGCTTCCGCGCTTGACGATGTCGTCGAGGCGGGAAGCTGGCTCGGCATGGACCGACGTTGCCGCAAGAACAAAGGCGGCGAGGCAGGACAGAATACGAAGCATTGAGCTCTCTTTTTGCGGGAAATGCCAAATCGTCGCCGGTATAGAATAGCGGCGCGCATTCGCAAAATGAGCTTTCAGCGTGAGGCCGCCCGCGCGGCCCCCCGCGCCTACGCTTCGCCCGCGCCCTTGCGGGCCATGCTGGCGGCGGCGGCACGGCCGGTCATCTCGCTCCGGAGCTGGTCGAACCTTAACTTCGCCTCGCGCTCGCGCTCGTCCACGAGCTTGATCGCCGCCTCCCTCTCCATCGGCCCATTCACCAAGGGGGCCGAATTCGCGCCGATGGTCTCCTCGACGTAATAATCGCCGTTCTCGGTGCTGCGGACGGTCCATTTGAAACGGATCGCCGCGATCGGTCCGGGGCCGGTTTTGGAATAACCATCGACGTCGACCGGGTTCGGGATGACAAGCCGCTCCGCGGTAGCGTGTTGTCTCTCCGCGGTAGCTTGCCTGTCCGCGGCAGCGCGCTTCTCCACGGTCGCGGGCTTTTCCGCCTCGCGACGAGCTTCCGGTGGCTCGAATAGGCTCGCAATCGTCGCGAGCGCATCATCAGTCGGGTCACTCTGAGTCAAATCAGGGTCTCCGTAACTCTCACGCGAAACCAAAACTAACTCCACGGATCGTGCCAAGTTCCTTCAGGTTTTACCTCAAATACGGCTGAGTTTTGGCTAGAGCCATTCCGTTCCGGTCGAATCGGAACGGAATGGCCTTGGTTTCTTGTTTTGACGAGTTTTTTGACGCAAACCCGCGCCCACCCCGGATCAAGTGCGAGGCAGGCTTTCGCTGGAAACCGCTCCATTCAGGCGCAAATCGGCGGCAATTTGGCCTTCCAGGGGCGTTCCTGCTCGAGCTGCGCCGCCAGCCGAAACAGCGTCGCCTCGTCGCCGAAGCGGGCGGCGAACATCATGCCGAGCGGCAATCCGGCGGCATTCCATGCCAGCGGCATCGACATCGCCGGCTGGCCGGACATGTTGAACATGGAGGTTCCTGGCATGTAGCGCCGCAGGATCGGCGGAATATGCGACAGGTCCGGCGACATCGTGTCGAGCTCGCCGATCCTCAGCGGCGGGCAGCACAGCGTCGGAGCGAGGAACACCTCGCAGGTCGCGAAGAACTCGGCCAGCGCGCGCGAAATCTTGAATGCCGAGAGCTGCGCGGCGACATAATCGGTCGAGCTTGCCTTCTGCGCGTTATGGGCGCTCGCAAGCGTCAGGCGTTCGAAATCATTGTCGGTCATCTCGCGGCGGAAACGTTGCTCCGCGAACCTCACATTCAGCGCGGTATTGGCGGCCACGATCGTCGACATCACGACCGCCGGATCGGCGGCAAGCGGCGGCGCGCGCTCTTCCACATGATGGCCGAGCTTCGAAAGCAGCAACGCGATGTCGCGAACGCCCGCTGCGACTTCCGAATCGATCGCGTCGCCATAGGGCGACTTGTCGGTAAAGGCGATGCGCAAGCATCCGGGATCGCGTTTGACTTCCTCGGCAAATGGCCATTTCGCCGGCGGCGCGCGATAGGGGCTCGTCGGCTCCGGGCCGCAGACGGCATCGAGCATGGCCGCGCTGTCGCGCACGCTGATGCTCAGCACATGCCCGCAGGAAAAGCCGGCCCAGCCCTCGCCGCGATCAGGACCGCTCGGATTGCGCGCGCGGGTCGGCTTCAGGCCGAACACGCCGGAAGCGGCGGCGGGAATCCGGATCGAGCCGCCGCCGTCGCTGGCATGCGCGACGGGCAGGATGCGCGCGGCGACCGCCGCGCCCGCGCCACCGGACGAACCGCCGGAGGAGTGGGCGAGATTCCAGGGATTGCGGGTCGGACCGAACAGGCGCGGCTCGGTGGTCGGCATCAGGCCGAATTCCGGGCTCGCGCTCTTGCCGAAGATGGTGAGGCCGGCATTGAGGAAACGCTGGGCGAGAGTGCCGGTATGGTCGGCGACATCGTCCTTGTAGATGCTGGCGCCGAACGTCGTGCGCGTCCCCTGCAGCAGATCGAGATCCTTCAGAAGAAACGGCACGCCGGTGAAGGGGCCCTCGGGCAGGCCGTTCTCGATCTGCCGCTCCGCATAGTCGTAGTGTTTCACGACCACCGCGTTGATCTGGGGGTCGACCTTTGCGGTGCGGGAGATTGCCTCGTCCAACAACTCTTTGGCGCTGACCTCTTTGCTGCGGACGAGGCCGGCGAGGCCGACTGCGTCATAGCTGCCATATTCCTTGAAAGTCATGAGGCAACCTTTTGACATAAACACTAAATTTTTGGCGTGCTGCCGGATGGCCGGCCGCACGAGACAACGTCAGAGCACATCCTGATTGATGACGTTCTGGCGGATCGGTTCGCCGTCGAGCGCGCTCAGAATATTGCGCGCGGTCTGCTCGCTCATGCGGTCGACCGCTTCGCGCGTGACGCCGGCCACATGCGGCGCCATGATGACGTTCGGCAGGCTGTGCAGGTCATGACCGACCGGCGGCGGCTCCTGCTCGAAGACGTCGAGGCCGGCGCCGGCGAGCTTGCCCGAGGCAAGCGCCTCATACAGTGCCTTCTCGTCGACGATGCCGCCGCGCGCGGTGTTGATCAGATAAGCGGTCGGCTTCATCAACTTCAAGCGCGCCGCGTTGAACATGCCCACCGTCTCCGGCGTTTTCGGGCAATGGATGCTGACGAAGTCGGCGCGCGGCAGGGCGGCGTCGAGATCGGCCACCGGCTCGCAGCCGGCCAGCTCGATCTCCTCGGCGGATTTGTAGGGGTCGTAGACCAGGACCTGCATTTCCATGGCCAGACACCGCTTCGCGGTGCGGGTGCCGATGCGGCCGAAGCCGATGATCAACAGCGTCTTGCCATAGAGGTCGTAAGGAAGCTTGCCGAGCCGGTAGCCCCAGGTGCCGTCCTTGACGATGGCGTGCATCTCCGCCGCGCGCTTGGCGAGCGTCAGCATCATGAATACCGCCTGTTCGGCGACCGACGGCGAATTGGCCGTGCCCGCCACCATCAGCGGCACCTTGCGGCGGCTGAGCGCCGGCACATCGACGGCGTCGTAGCCGACGCCGATCCGGGTCACCACCTTCATGTCCGCGGCCGCCTCGAGCTCCGGCTCGCCGAACCTCGTCGCGCCGAGCGCCACGCCGTGAACCGGCGCATGCTGCGTCAGCATGGCGGCGAAATCCGCAGGCGAAATCATGTTGGGAAATTCGACCATGTCGATGTCGTCCCGCTCGCCGAGGAGCGCGCGACCTTTTTGCGAAAAAGATTCAGTGATCAGGATTTTCTTCTTGTTGGTCGCCATTTCCTGTCCTTGCGTCTCAACTCGCCGTCAAAGGACGACGCCGGTCTCCTCGTTTAACAGGTGCATATTGTTGAGGTCCACTGCCAATCGGAGCGGGGCGCCATCGCGCGCGCCGGCATTGGGATTGACCCGTCCGCAGACCTGGCTTCCCTCGAGGGTGAAATAGACCAGGGTCTCCATCCCCATGGGTTCGGTGACGTCGAGCATGGCGTCGAAGGCCTCGATGCCGGGCTCGGCATGCGGTTTTGCCTCGGCGATATGCTCGGGCCGCAGCCCTAACAGCAACTTCTCGTTTCGCGGCATCTTCTGATAGCGCGCCGCGCGTGCCGGCGGCAGCGGGAAGGACAGGCGGTCGGTGAGGCGAATATTGAGGTTGCCGGCGGACTCTTCGATCCGGCAGGGCAGGAAGTTCATCGCCGGCGAGCCGATGAAGCCCGCGACGAAGCGCGTCGCCGGGTGGTGGTAGAGATCGTTCGGCGTCCCGATCTGCTCGATCCGGCCCTTGTTCATCACCACCACGCGGTCGGCCAGCGTCATCGCCTCGACCTGGTCGTGGGTGACGTAGACCGTCGTGGTGCGCACCTTCTGGTGCACCTTCTTGATCTCGATCCGCATCTGCACCCTGAGCTTGGCGTCGAGGTTGGAGAGCGGTTCGTCGAACAGGAACACTTTCGGGTTGCGCACGATGGCGCGGCCCATCGCCACGCGCTGACGCTGGCCGCCGGAAAGCTGCTTCGGCTTGCGGTCGATCAGGTCGGTGATATCGAGCATGCGGGCGGCTTCCGTGACCCGGCTCTTGATCTCGGCTTTCGGATAGTGCTTCAGCCGCAGCCCGAACGACATGTTCTCGGCCACCGTCATGTGCGGATAAAGCGCATAGTTCTGGAACACCATGGCGATGTCGCGATCCTTCGGCGGCACGTCGTTGACGACGTCGCCGCCGATCATGATGTCGCCGTCGGTGATGTCCTCGAGGCCTGCGATCATCCTGAGCGTGGTCGACTTGCCGCAGCCCGACGGGCCGACCAACACCACGAACTCATGGTCGGCGATGTCGAGATCGATGCCGCGCACCGCCTCGACGTCGTCGTAACGCTTGATCACTTTGCGCAAAGTCACGTCGGCCATGAGGTTCAACCCTTCGTCGCGCCGGCGGTCAGGCCGGCAATGTAGTAGTCCATCAGGAAGGCGTAGATGATCAGCGGCGGGGCGGCGCCGAGCAGCGCGCCGGTCATGATCTGTCCCCAGTTGAACACGTCACCCTTGACCAGGGTCGTGATGATGCCGACTGGCAGCACCAGTTGATCGGTCGAGGTCGTAAACACCAGCGGATAGAGATACTGTGCCCAAGACACCGTAAAGGCGAAGATCGTGGCCGCGATCAGGCCGGGCATCGCCACCGGGATGAAGATTCGGGTCAGGGTCTGGAACCATGACGCGCCGTCGATGATCGCGGCTTCATCCAACTCCTTCGGAATCGAGGCGAAGTAGCCGATCATGATCCAGGTGCAGAACGGCACGGTCAATGTCGGGTAGATGAACAACAGCACGTACCACCGGTTGATCAGCTGGATCCCGGTCCAGTCGCCGATGACGGCAAACATCTTGAACAACGGGATGAACAGCAGCGAGTCCGGGATCAGGTAGGTCAGGAAAACGCCGGTAGCGAGCGTCGCCGAGCCCCAGAATTTCATCCGCGCCAGCGCAAACGCGGCCGGCACGCTGATCAGCATGGTGATGGTCACGACAAAGATCGAAACCATCGCCGAGTTCAGGAAAAACCGAAGGTACTGGTTCGACGTCAACAATTCGACGTAGTTGGACAGCGTCGGATGATACACCCACCAGGGATTGGTCGCCGCCGAAATCTCCGCGCTGCTCTTCAGCGAGGTGATCGCCATATAGATCGGCGGCACCAGCGAAAAGATCGCGAACAAGGTGAGAAAGAAGTACGACCAGCGCAGCGCCCAGGTGCGGTCGCGACTCATGCTGCGATACTTGACCTTGCGCGTCGGTCCGGACTTGTCGATTGCGATCGTGCTCATCAGGCTTCATTCCCGCGCTTATTCACGTCGCGCAGGATAAAGACCGCCGCGATCGCGAGGATTGGGATCATGAACAGCGAAACGCTGGCACCCAGCGGAATATCGCTGCCCTCGATGCCGACGCGGAATGCCCAGGTCGCGAAGAGATGGGTGTGATCGAGCGGTCCGCCGGCGGTCAGGATGCGCGTGATGTCGAAATTCGCGAAGGTAACGATCAGCGAGAACAGCGTGGTGATCGCGATGATGTTGCGCATCATCGGCAGCGTCACGTACCAGGTGCGCTGCCACCAGTTGGCGCCGTCGATGGCCGCGGCCTCATAGAGTTGCTCCGGCACCGATTTCAGCGAAGCCAGATACATGATCATGAAGAAAGGTGCGCCGAACCAGACGTTGACGAGGATGACCGAGAAGCGCGCCCAGTAGGGATTGCCGAGCCAGAAGATCGGTCCGATGCCGAGCGCACTCAGCGTATAGTTGAAGGCGCTGTAGGAGGGGTCGAACAGCCAAAGCCAGGCCAGCGTGCTCATGGCCGGCGGGATCACCCATGGCACCAGCAGCATGCCGCGCCATTTGCGCTGGCCTTTGGCCGGAACGTTGTGGACGAAATGCGCGACGATGAAGCCGATCAAGGCTTTGAAGACCACGGCGGTGATGGCGAAGATGCAGGACTGCTTGACGACCAGCCAGAAGGTCTCGCGCTTGAACAGGAATTCGAAATTGCCGAGCCCGACGAAATGCTGCATCGACTTGTTCAGGGTCGCCAGATGCAGCGAATAGAACGCCGGATAAATCACGAGCGTACCGATCAGCAGGATCAGCGGCAGCGTCATCAGGAACGCCGCGGTCGACTTCCGCTTGAGCGTCGTGCGTAAACTGGAGTGTTTGCGCTTGCCCATCGCGCCGACGATGCTGCGTTGCTCAAATGCGACGTCAACCATGGTGCAAGTTCCCTATGGGTCATTCGCCGGAGAGCCGGCGCGTGCCGGCTCCCCATCGGATCATGTGACACTGGACTGGGAAGTGGCGGGCGGCTCGCAAATGGTACGGGCCGCCGCCGCAACGCTTTTCGAAGCTCAGCTGCGCATGAAGCCTTCGCATTCGCCTTCGGCCCAGGCGAGCGTCGTCTCCATCGCTTCGCCCTGTTGGTGGCGCAGGCACATCTTGGTGAGCGTGGCCTGTGCGTAGATCTGCTGCGCCACCTTGGGCGGCGCCGGCGAGGCCGCGATCGACAGCTTCTGATGATTGTAGGGGTTGGGATAGTGGAAGAGCGTACCCTTGGGCGGCTCCGCCTCGGCCCAGACCTTCAACGTCGTGAGCTTCTCGAAGGCGGGGAGATCGTAGCCGCCGCTCGCTTCGACCATTTTCTCGATCGAAGCCGGTTGCGACAGATGCACCAAGAGGCTCTTCGCCGCTTCCTTGTTCTTGGAGAAGGCCCAGATATTCCAGAAGTAAGGCAGGAACGGCGCAAACCTGCCTTTCGGTCCAGCAGGGAAGCCATGGGTCCAGCATTGCTGCGCGACCTGTGGTGCGTCGCGCTTGGCCACCGCCCAGGCGCTCGGCGGGTTCATGATCAACGCGCCCCTGCCGGAGACCAGCCACTTGTTGTTGGAAGCGTCGTCCCAGGCCGCCACATCCTGCGGCAGGAAGGCAATCAGCTTCTTGTAGTAGTCGAGCGCCTGGCGCACGGCGTCAGTCTTGACCGTGACGTCACCCTTGGCGCTGACAAGTTCGGCGCCGAAGGACTGAAAGATCGCACCGGCGGTGTCGACGCTGTCGGAAGTTTCGCCAAGCCCGATACCAAAGGGAACGCCACCCTTCTGGCACCCCTCAGCCGCCTTCAGGAATGTCTCCAGCGTCCAATTGTCCGCTTTAGGCGGCGAACCTGCCGGATACATTTCCTGCACGTCGATATTAGCGAACTTCTTCATCAGATCGATGCGGGAGCACGGCCCCTTGATCTGGCTGCCGACACAGGCGGGAACGCCGAGCCACTTGCCATCGAGTTGGCCGAGATACTGCACCGTGCCGTTCACGGCGCCGTTCTGCTTGATCAGAGGCTCCATGATGTCGTTGACCGGCTCAAGCAGATCGGAATTGGCATGAGGGTTCCAGGTCGGCATTGCGAGAATGTCGTGACCCGACTTCGCTTGCCCTTCCGCGGCAATCGTGAGCAGGTTCTTGTTGCCCTGGCTTGTGATGTAGTCGATCTCAATGTCGACCTTCTCCTTCGCCGCCCACTCATGGCAAAGATCGGTCGAGGCATTGTTGGCGCCGGGAACCCAGTGATCCCAAAAGCCGACCGACAGTTTGCCTGCGGCATATGCACCCCGCACGTAAGGCGCGGTGATCAGCGCCGCCGACGTGGCCGCGGTAGCAGCAACGAATTGTCGTCGAGAAAGCTTCTTCCGTGACATGGCGTTCCCTCCCTGGTGGGCCAATCGGAAATGCTCAAGAAATCTCGTTTCTGTGTTTTGTGTCGCAGGCCGGATTAGGCGTTGCGGAGATTTCGCTGTCGGCGATCAGAGCAGAATTGATGGCTTCTGTCGAGAAACCTGGTGCGCTGGCTTCTAGTACTAACGTTGAGCCGCAAAAATGAGCAGGCGAATCGTTGAACAGAACCAGGCGCCGGAACACGGCCGGCAATATTGCGCCGCACACGGCGGTACGCGATGCGGCCTTCACCCCACCGGCGAATCGGCTTGCCGTGATGGCAAGCCCTTCTTGTAGACGGCTCGTTGTAGACGGCTCGTGCGGAAGGCATTTCCCGATCGTTAACGGCGCAGCACCGCGCTAGACTGCCTGGATGCGAAAACGGTAAGTTGGCACGCAAGGCAGGACGCCTCGCGCCCAGAAGATTCTCAAGCTGCAAGAACATCCATTCCGATGACGGAGAGTAGACAATGACCCGCCTGACAGGCTTGCGCGCACGGCTGATACTCGTGCTCGGCATGGCTGCGATTACCCTGCTCGGCGGCCCGCGGATGGTTGACGCGCAAGGCCTTGTTCAGGGCGTCCAGCAGGGGGCGCGTGAAGGCAACAAGGCCGCTGGTCCCGTCGGCGGCGTGCTGGGCGGCGCGATCGGCGGCGTGGTCGGCGTGGTCTCGGGCGTCGCAGGCGCCATTACCGGCAAGAACCCGAACCAGCCCGACGCGAAACAAGGCGAAACCAAGCCTGGCGACGCCAAGCAAGGCGCGGCTGCGAAAACGGCCAAGGAAACGGCCAAGGAAACAGCCAAGGAAACAGCCAAGACAACCAAGGTTGCCAAAGCGGCCAAGCCAGCGGAGGTGCTCACCCAGCAGGGCGAACCGCAACTCACCGCCGAGCAGATCGTCGCCGGCAACGATGCCGACATCGAGCGGATCAAGACGGAATTGAACCTGACGCCGGAGCAGGAGAAGAACTGGTCTGGATTCAGCAGTGCAATGCACTATCTCGGCCACAACGGGGCCGACCGGCTCAACTTGCGAATTGCGCGGGCGAAGCGCGATCCGCCCGACGACATCGTCGAGCAGATGCGCAACGAAGCCCAGTTTCTCGTCGACCGTGCCGCTGACCAGCGCAACGTCGCCGATGCCGCCGAGCCGCTTTATGCGAGCCTGGACGACAAGCAAAAACAGATCTTCATCGAGGAAATGGTGCGCCTGAGCCACGAGCGCGGACTCGACTGAACCTATTGAACCAGCCGGGGGGCGCGAATAGCCGGGCACGCGTGCCCTGGGGTAGGTTAAAGGCGCGGCACCCGGCTATCCTGCCGCAGCGGCGCGGCTCGTTCAATTCCTCACCCAAAGTTGAAGAAATGCGGACCGATTCGCGCCGGAGTGATGGCTTACTCGCGGCCTTGTCGCGAAAGCGCCTCAACCTAAGCGGTACAAACGCTTCCGGCGAGCGGGAGGCTGGCCGAAACGCTTGCGCGAAGTCGGACAAACCGATGAACAGGCTTCAGGTTTTCGGGAAATTCAGCTCCACACCGACGCCATCGGGGTCATAGAGGAAGAATTGGGTGTCGCCGGTGCGCGGCACGATGCTCTCCCGGAAGTTGATATTCTTCGACGCTAGCCGCTTGCGCACGCCATCGACGTCGGTGGCGGCAAAGGCGATGTGGTCGAGGCGGCCGGTGTCCTCGTATTTCTTCGTGGTGCCGCGCACCACGATGCCCTCGCGCGGCTTGCGCGTGCCCATCAGGTGCACGGTCGCGGTGCCGCCGGAATAGAGCCAATAACCGGGAAAATCGAGCGGAGGACGATCGCCGATCTCGAGCCCGAGCACCTCGACATAGAAGTTCTTGGTGCGTTCGAGGTCCTGAGGTTCGATCGTGTAATGCTGCAGTCCGCCAAGTGGCATGGTTTTTCTCCTTAACCAAGCGGGGTTAGACGAAGGTGAGGTCGGCGTCGGCGCCCAGCATCCAGGCGCCGACGGTTTCAAAATGCCTGGCCTGGCCCTGCAACTGCTGGGTCACGGTATGGATATCGCGGAAGCGGCGCTCCAGCGGGTGGTTCTCGAAGATCGCGGTGGCGCCGGCGGCGTTATAGGCGAAGTCGACCGCCTCCCGAGCCTTGTGAATGGCGTGGGTCGCGGCCATCCGAACCGTGATGCGCTGCTCGACCGTGATCAGCGATCCGGCGCAGAGGTGCTTCCAGATCTCAGCCATCGTCTGCAGCACGAGACCGCGCGCGGCGCGCAAGTTGACTTCCGCCTGGGCGAGGCCGGACTGGACCACGGCATTGTCGCGCAGCGGACTCTTGGCGCCGCGCGGCACCTTGTTGCGCGCCACGTCGACGAAGCCGTCGAGCGCGCTGCGCGCGATGCCACAGGCCACTCCTGAGAAACCGACCTGATAGCAGGTGCTGGAACCCATCCGGTAGAGCGGTCCGCTCTCGCGGCATTCGCGGTCGAATTCGCGGGTAATCGAATAATCGGCGCGGACGAAGAAATCATTGAGCGCGAACTGGTCGCTGGCGGTGCCGCGCAGGCCGACCGTATTCCAGATGTCGGTCCAGACCACGTCCTGGCTCCGCACCAGCATGGTACGCTCCTGCGGCACGCCGCTGTCGTCGAGCCGCGGCGAGCCGTCGGCCGAAACGATGGGGCAGTGTGCACCGAGCCAAGTCGCGTGCCGGCCGCCGGAAGCGAACGCCCAGACGCCCGTGACCCTATAGCCGCCGTCGCACTCGACCGCCCTGGCCTTGGGACCGGGACCCCAGGCCAGCACCGCGCGCGGATCGTTGCCGAAGATCGCGTGCGCCACCGGCACATCGAGATAGGCCGCGGACATCGCGCAGCCACCGGCCTGGCTCAAGCACCACGCGGTCGATGCATCGGCCTGCGCGATCGTCTCGATGACGTGAAAGAAGGTAACCGGATCGGTCTCGATCCCGTTCGAGGAGCGCGGCAACAGCAGGCGGAACAGCTCCGCCTCGTGCAATTTGTCGAGCAGCGCCGGCGGCAGCCGGCGATCCCGTTCGATCTCGCTCGAGGCGGCCGCGACCGCGGGGCAGACGGCCTCGGCACGCGCGATCACGTGCCGCTCGCCGGCAAGGTCTGCGGAAGTTGCGCTCAACATCTTACCAACCTCAAGCCTGCCGGACCCTGGCCGTCGACAGATCGGCCGTTGCCGTCAGCTCCCGGTCGATCTCCTCGATCGATTTACCCCTGGTCTCAATTCCGAAGAAATAATAGACGGCGCCGGCCATCAGGAACCAGCAGCCGAGATAGACGAACGCCAACGGAATTTGCGGCAGCGGCACGTCCGGCTTGAGGTAGTTGTTGGAGCCGACGATCAGGGCAAGGCCGACCGGTCCGATGATCTTACCGATGCCGCCGAAGCCATAGGCCGATCCCATGCCGGAGGTCCGCAGGTGCGAGGGCCAGACCTCGGCCGCGTAGGGGCCAACGATCGCGAAGCCGCCGTCGGCGAAGAAGAACGCCGCCGCCAGAATTAGCCAGAACGCCGAGACCCCCATCAGGGAAGCATCGTAGTTGTAACCGGCGAGGATGGTCAGGAAACCGGCGCCGAAGCCCAATAGCCCGCCGGCGTTGCGCCGTCCCATGATCTCCGAGAAGAACGAGAACGACAGCCGGCCGATGAAACCGAACACGCTGAGCAGGATCATCATCTTGGCGGCTTCCTGCGGGGTGACCTTCAGCAGCAGCACGAACAGCGACGGCGCCCACAGCGTGATGCCGTAAACGCCGGTCTGGGCGCCGGCATTGCCGAGCCAGGAGACCACGAGGCTGCGCGGATATTTGAACAGGTCGAGCCAGTTGCTGATCAACACGGGGCCGGCATCGGCCGCCGTCGGCAGCGGCAGCAAGGAGGGGTCCATCTGCAGCGCCCAGGCGAGCGACTTGCGTGCTTCCTCATAACGGCCCTGGCGGCACAGCCAACGCGGGCTCTCCGGCACCCACAGGCGGACCAGAAGCACGAGCAGGGCGGGCAGCACGCCGACCGCGAACAACAGCCGCCACTGGTCGGTGCTGATGAACGCCCCGAGCAGGGCGCCGAGGCCGACGCCGAGCGGAATGACGCAGGTCACGAGACCGCCGACCCAGCCGCGCTTGGAGGAGGGCATGAACTCCTGCACCAGCGGCAAGTCGACGCAATAGAGCCCGCCGACGCCGGTCCCGACGAAGAAACGCATGACGGCCAGATAGATCCAGCCATTGTCCGGTGTGAAATAGAGCAGGCCCGTGGCAATGGAGAAGTTGAGCACGGTGCCGATGAAGACCACGCGCCGGCCGATGCGGTCGGCAAGCCAGCCCCACGCATAGGCGCCGAGGATGGCGCCGATACCCGAGCTCATCAGCACGGTGGCGGATTGGCCGAAGGTGAGCTTCCACGGTCCGATCAGGAAGGCGAGAACGAAACCGATCAGGAAGTAGTCGAAAAACTCCAGCGCGTCGCCGATGATGGCGGCGGCGAGTATCTTGATTTGATTGCCGGTCAGACTCGTGCGTCGATCGAGTATCTCGAACATGGCGTTTCCCTTTGGCGCACGTTCATTTTTTTTTGAAATGGCGGGCGTCGCGCCTGCGCACCGCCGTACGAGCAAGGCTACTCCGCGATTGCGGCGAACGGCAAGCCCGTCCAGGCGCGGATCGTGCCGCGGCGCGGGACGGCGAGGCTCCGGGAAGGGGCGCGGCATGCAAATTCTTTAAGGTTTGTCGCTAGGCTTGAATCCCGCGTCATCGGGGCCAAAGGCCATGGAAGAAAAGCGCAAGCACCCGCGTACCGAAATCAACGAACTCGCCTACGTGTCGTCAGGCGGTTCCGTCATGAGTTGCAAGGTGCGCAACATCTCGCCCGAGGGCGCGGCCATCGACGTCGAAAACCCGGCCTTCGTTCCCGCCCGCTTCCGCCTGGTGATGGCGAACGACCGCACCGTGCACGATTGCCAGGTGATCTGGATCCAGAAAAACAGGATTGGGCTCGCCTTCGTCGCGGTGCCGCGGAACGCGGACCGGGAAAGGGAAGATAGCGAGTCAGCGCTTCAATAGCGCCGAAAGCTTGTTGTCCAGTTCCTCGAACGACATCGCGCCCTTGAGCATTTCGCCATTGATGAAGAAGGTCGGCGTCGCGTTGACCTTCAGTTCGTCGACGGCGAATTTCTGGTCGGCCGTAAGCTTGTCGAGCAGGGCCTGATCTTTCACGCAGGCCTCGACCGCCGTTTCATTCATGCCAAAATGATCGCCGATCGCGTTCAACGTATCGACCGTGCGGCTGACCAGCGGCTCCTGCTGCTTGAAGAGCTGCGCGACGGCATCGAAATATCGGATGGCGTCGCCGTTGCCGACGCAGCGCGCCAGCATCGAGGCCGCCGCCGCCTTGATGTCGAGCGGAAATTCGCGGGACACAAAGCGCACCTTGCCGGTGTCGATATATTTCGACTGCAGCATCGGGAACACGTTTTCCGCAAAGGCAGCGCAGTGCGGGCATGTCAGGGACGAGTATTCGACGATGGTGATGGGCGCCGCCGGCTGACCGAGCGCCATGTCGGGCAGCGATACCGGCTTCGCCACCAGCGTGGCGATCGCATTTTCCGCCACGGCGGCACCAGCGACCGGCGGCGCGATGGCGATCAGCATGCTGAGCGCGGCGAGGCAAAGGATGGCGCGAAGGAAACGGCGGGTCAGCGGCAACAGCTTGCTCCAAAATCAAACCTGGAGGCATGATCAAACACAGCTGTGTCGCTAACCCGAAACGGCGAATTGTGCAATGCGAAGATGGGGCTTCAGGCCCAACCAAGACCCAGGTCGACGCCCAATGCCACCAGGCAAAGCGACACGGCAAGGCCTGCGCAGGAGAACAGCGCGACCGCCCTAAACGAATGCTCGGCAGCTGCCGGTGCGGAAGCAAGACGCAGCGAGATTGAAACCGTGTTCATGGGACCCCCCGTTTGTGTTGGCCCGCATCAAGCGGGCCGGGAGGTTTTAGACAGAAAAACTTTATTTCAGATTGCCCGACAGCGTTAATGGGGCATCAACGATCCGACGGTGGCGGCATCGGGCAAACCACCGAAACGGACCGAAATCAGGCCCTGCAATCAGGCCCGGCTCGAGCCAAGCACCTTGGCGATCTTCGTCACCGTCATCGCGGCGCGTTCGGAGGCACGCTGGGCGGCCAACCGTTCCATTGCGTGCTCCTGGATCAACAGGTCGATCAGCGCCAGCCGCTTTTTCTCGTCGACCGCATCTGCCAGCAATTGCCGATAGCGGTGGTAATCGAATGCCAAATCCTGCTTATGCAAGTCCTGTTTACGCATGTCTCGCCGCCGCTCGCACACGTTGCCCGAAACGACTTTCGATCAACTCATGGGCGAGCGCAAGAGACGCTTGGTCCCCATCAACAGTTTCAGGCGGGTAGCCCGCCAGATCCTCTTGGTTGGTCGGTCAGGCAGGCTGACCTTCCGCTGAGCTATTTCGCGGCATCCGCTTCCAGGCACTGCAGCAGGAAGGCGGTGCGCTCACGCGGTATCATCTTCGCCGCGTTGGCCGTGTGCGAGCATTCGAGCTGCTCGGCCCGCGGCATATTCCGCGGCCACCCGGTCAGCGCGCCGGATGATCCCAGCAATCGGAGCGATGTCCGTTCATTGGGGGTGGAGGGGAGTTGACGGCAGGGCGGACATCTCACTCGCGGCCCATCGCATAGATCGGCTTGAAGCAGCCCAGGATAAGGCGCTTGGGGTCGAACGGAATTTCACCCGAAACCTCAAAACGCTCATCCTCGCGCATTTTTGCTTCGGCAGAATCGAGGGTCGCCTTGTTGGGCCACACTTGCCACGAGAAGACAATCTTCTCGCCATCCCTCGCATCGACGGCGCGGCGGAAGTCTGTATGTTTGCCGGTGGGGACGTTATCCTCCCAAGAATCGACGATCTCGATGCACCCATATTCCCTGAAAATTGCCGCCCCGTTCTCGGCACATTTGCGACAGGCCTCCATCTTTTCCTCGGGCACGGGAATGACGAATCCTGCGATGTACATGGTTCAGGCTCCTTGGGATGCGCTGTGACCATAGCACAGCGTGCCGGGAGATCTCATCCGTGCCGCACGCTGGAGCAAGCGTAACCGCAGCCTCCGACTGCGAGGGCCGGCGCGCGCAAAAAACCTTCCGATCCAGCGCCTCAATGGTCTCACGCGAAAAATCTCTCATAATTATCGCATGACGACGTGTTATGAGTGCGGTACAATTAATAGTTGTTGCCTGGTCGCGAGGCGCCGCCAATGCCCGCTCCCTATCACTTCGACGTGTTCGTAAGCTACCGCCAGCGGTCGCCTGACAAGGAGTGGGTGCGTGGCCTGCTGTGCAAGGCACTGCGCGAGGCCGGCCTGAGCGTGTTCATTGACGTCGAACAGTTCCGCCTGGGTGAGCCGGTTATCAACGAGATGGCGCGCGGCGTCGAGGAGAGCACATACACCGTCGCAGTCGCTACGCCAGCGTACTTGCAGAGCTCATACACCGAGTTCGAGAATTCTGATCAGTCAACACCTCGGGCTCGAAGGCGCAAGTCACCGCCTCGTTGTCGTGATGCGCGAAGCCTGCGAGTTGCCGCTGCGGCTACGCTATAAGCTCTGGTTACCGATGACGAACGAGGCCGAGGTTGCGGAGAACCTGCCACGCCTCGTAGCCACTTTGAAGACACCGCTCGTCCCATGAGCGCATATGACGTTTTCGTTTCGCACGCCGAGGCCGACCGCTGGTGGGTAGAAGGTTACCTACTGGACGCAGTCGCCGCAGCCGGCTTGCGCGTGCAGCGCGAGACGACGTTCCAGCTCGGCGCGCCGCGGCTTGCCGAGTTCGCGCGCGCGGTCGCTAACAGCCGACGCACGCTCCTCGTGCTGTCGCCGGCTTTCATGGCCGACGGCTCGGCGCAGTTTGTCGCGCTGCTGGCGCAGCAGTACGGCGCCGACACGCACACCTGGCCGGTGATCCCGCTCGTGCTGCACGAGGTGGAACAGCCCGACCCGACGCTAGCCATGTTGGTCAGCTTGGACGCGCGCTTGCAGGCCGACTGGGACGCGGTGGTGCGGCGCCTTTGCGCGGAGCTGCAGCGGCCGCTGCCCCAGGCGGCACGCCCACCGCCGTGCCCGTACCCCGGAATGCGAGCGTTCCGCATCGATGAAGGCCCCGCGTTCTTCGGTCGCGACGCGGAAGTGCGCGCGCTTGTCGAGCAGCACATGCGGTTGCATCCGTTCGTCGCGGTGATCGGCGCCTCGGGCTCCGGCAAGTCGTCGCTAGTGTTCGCTGGCCTCGTGCCGGCGCTGCGCAAGAGTCCGTTCTTCGGCGCCGGCGACTGGGACGTCCGCACGCTGCGGCCGAGCGCCGACCCGCAGGCGGCGCTGCAGGCGGTGATCACCAATCCCGCCGGCACTGGACCGCGACTGCTCGTCGTCGATCAGTTTGAGGAGCTTTTCACGCTCGCGCGCACGCTGGGTGATGCCGGCCGCGCCGCATTCTGCGACGCACTGCTCGCACTCGCTGGCGGCGGTTGGCACGTCGTGTTGACTGTGCGCGCCGACTTCTACGGCGACTTGATGCGGCTTCCGAAGCTGTGGCCCGAAGTGCGCCAGCACCGCTTCGAGCTGACGCCGCTTGGCCGCGACGCGCTCCGCGAGGCGATCGTCCGTCCGGCCGAAGGTGTGCGCGTGCTCGTCGAGCCGACGCTGGTCGAGCGGCTGCTCGCTGATGCCGGCGATGAGCCGGGCATCCTGCCGTTCCTGCAGGAGACACTGCTCCTGCTTTGGGCCGGCCTCGAACGGCGCTGCCTGCCAGCGGCGGCCTACGAACGCCTCGTGGCGGATGCCGAGCGCGTGCGTCGCGGCGGCACGCCATGGCGCAGCGGTCTCGGCGTCGCGATGGCGGCGCGCGCCGACCAAGCGCTGGCCGCGCTGCCTTCCGACGCAGCCCGCGATATCGCGCGTCGTGTTCTGCTGCGGCTCGTCCAGTTCGGCGAAGGGCGCGCCGACACGCGCCGCCAGCAGCGGCGCGGCGAGCTGCGCAGCAGCGACGACGACCCTGCGCTGTTCGACGAGACCGTGCGCCAGCTGGTCACCGCGCGGCTGCTCATCGCATCCGGCGGCGAAGAAGGCAGCACCGAAGACGATACCGTGCTCGACATCGCGCACGAGGCGCTGCTGAGCGGGTGGCCGCAGCTCGCGGACTGGATCGCAAAAAGGCGCGAAGGCGAGCAGGCCCGCCGCTGGCTGCGCCAGCAGGCGGAGCGTTGGCTCGATCGCGTCCAGGCCGGCCAGGGCGGCGGTCTGCTCGACGAGGTGGAAACCGCCGAAGCTGAGCGCTGGCGCGAACGGTACGGTGGCTTGGTCGGTCGCGACGCGGCAGTCGAGAAGCTGATCGAAGCGAGCCGTCGAGAGGTCGACCGCGAGCGCGACGAGGCCGAAGGTCGCCGCCAGCAAGAGTTGGAACAGCAGAGGCGGCTCACGGATGAGCAGCGTGCGCGCGCCGAGGATGCCGAGCGTTTCGCGCGCGAGCAGGTCGCGCTGAACGACGCTCTGCGCCAGTCGGCAGCGGCGAACGCGTTCGTTCAGGCCACCGCGCAGCTGGAAGGCGGCAACGCACATCGCGCGATCGCGCGCGTGGTGCAGACGCTGCGTTTGGCGCCCGCGCACGAGCCGGCGCGATGCCTGCTCTACGGCCTGCTGACGCGCCTCTGGCATCTGCGCCCACTGGGCGAGGTCATGCATGACGAGGGCATCCACCACGTGCTCACAACGCCGGACGGCCGCTTCCTCGTTTGCGCAGGCCGGCGCCGCACCTGGATTTCACGATCGCAGCGGCCAACGCGACGTGGCCGTTCTCTCTCATCCAAGCGACCTCCAATCGATCGCACTCGATCCTACCGGTCAGAGGCTGCTGACGGCCGGCACCTCCTATGGCGAAGCGCTCGGCGGCGATACTCACGTTGCCGCCGGCACAGTGGCCCTTTGGCGCATCGACGGCGGCGAACGACTGCACACAGCCGAGGTGCGCGGTCTCGTCACCAAGGCCGTGTTCGGCGCGGGCGGCGAGCGTGTCTACGTGTCTTCAGCGTTCGGACCGAGTGCGCTCACCGCGACGCTCGAACCCGCTCCCGACGACTGGCCCGGCGACGTCGAGCGCAGCCGCTACACGACCGACAACACTTGGTCCGACCTACATGTGCACGCCAACACGGGGCGCATCGTCTGGCTCGGCATGCCGCAGCTCATTGGCGAAGGCGAGCTGTATCTCTGGGACGGCTGGGGCAGGGGCAAAGCTGCGGTCAAGCGTTCAAAGCAACCGGGGATCTCGGCCTTCGTATTCGGCCCGGACGGCAAGACCGCCGCGTTCGCCGGGCCGCTGATGCCGCCGGGCATGAAAGGCATAGGGATGAAACCGAGCGGGTTCTCTGGGGTGATGAACCTTGACCCTGTGACATACACGGCCGAGCCGGTGCTGCATGGCGATCTTGTCAGCGTGCTCGTCGCCAACGACTCGTGGACACGGCTGGTCAGCGCGTCGTTGGATCACCAGGCAACGCTGTGGCGGCCGGCCGGGTGCCAGGTGGTTGCCAATATGGCGCACGACGCGGCACTGACCGCCGCGGCGTTTTCGCCCGGCGGCCGGCTGCTGGCCACTGGCACCGCGGCAGGGGCGGTGCGCATCTGGGACGGCTTCCGGGGGAAGGCGCTGTCCGAAATCGCCTGGCACGACGCGGAAGTGTCCACACTGTCGTTTGATCCGACCGGCCAGGAGCTAATCGTCGGGCTCGAATTGGGGCGGGTCGTGCTTTACGACACCGCGTCCACGGTCGTGCGCAACAGCGTCATCGAGACTGGCAAACCGCGCATGAAGGATGCGCGGTTCGTCACCGAAGCCGCCACGCGGCTCTTGGTCCGCAGCGAAGACCGCATCGAGGCCTGGGACGCGCTGACGCTGCAACTGTTGTCTCAGTTGATCCCCATCGACAAGGAAGCGCGGATCGCCGACCACGACGCCGAACGCGCGCTCGTGATCGACGGCCCGCGTGTGCGCGTGCTCGGGCTGGCCGATGGCCGCGAACCGGCGACGGTGGTGCTGCCGGATTTAGTCATGTTCGCCGCCTTAGGTACGCGCGGACAACGTGTGCTCGCGGCGTCACGCAAGGCGCTCCGAGCCGTACAAGCCGCAGACGGTGCAGCCGACTTCGTATTCGACCTCGCCGACAGCGAAGAGAGCGCGATCGTCGCCGCCCGCGAGCTATCCGGCAACCGGCTGCTCATCGCCGATCGAAAGCGCTTGCACATCGTAGGAATGGCCGACAGGGCGACGCTCGACCAACACGCCGGCGACGCCACTCATCGCATCCGAACCTACGAAGCAGGAAACTTTGTTTCGCGCGACGAGCCGCTGTCGATCGTCGACGTGCTCGTCGACGAACAGCTCTCTCGCGTGCTCGTGATCTACGGCTACGAAGGGGCCAACGTGATGCAGCCGCGCCACAACGAGCATTACGTTGTAGAAGACGCGCAGACTTGGTCTCTATCGCCCTTGGCTCCGCTCGCGCCCTCTTTCGGCAACGCGCCGGACGGTCATCCGCTGAACGCAGCGACTCCCGTCTGGCCATTCGGCCGCGTCGTTACGACGTCGAATGACGGCGACGTCGATCTCTGGGATCTGGGCGCCGGCAGCCACGTCGCCGGACCGTACCGCCAAGCTGGGCCCGTGCACCACACGGCGCTGTCGCCCGACGCGAAGCAAGTCGCCGTGTACGGGCAGTCTCGTGAAGTAGCGGTGTTCGATCTCGTCGCCGGCGAGCCCGTCGGCCGGCCGCTGCTGCATACGGCGCGCGTTGCATCCGCGCGTTTTGTGCGACCCGGTGTCATCGCCACGTGGGATGAGGATGGCTGCGTGCGACTCTGGGATGCGGCCACGGGCTTGCGACTCGGGCCGAGCGTCGTTTTCGGGGGACCAGTGACTTCGGCGGCGGTCGGCCTATGCGGCGACTTGATCGTCACGGTCATGGGGCGCGGTGTCGCGAACGTCGCGCGTATCGGCGATGCGGTGCTGTTCGACACCTCGCTCCCATCGTTGTTGAACTTCGCCGAGGCGCTGTGTGGGTGGAAGATCACGCAATTCGGTATCGAGGTGCGCGCAACCGCCGCGGCGACAGCGGCGGGCGATGCGCCCGTGGCGATGCAGGCGTTCCGTGCCTGGTTCGACGACGTGTCGCTCGCGCGCCCCTGCTTCGCCGGTTGCCCGCATTCGTGGCGCGAGCAAGCTTTGGGTTACATGGACGCCACTCCGCCTTATATGGCGAGCCTTTTCGTGGAGGTGCTGCCGGCGCACCCGCTGGTCTGGCTGCGGCTGGCGGAAGGCGTGACGAGCGACGACCCGCGGGACCTCGACGCGTTGTCGCAGCTCTTGCATGTGACGGACGTTGACGAGCTAAACGCCCTCGCGCGTTCTTGGTGTGCGCACGCGGCGCGGCTCGCCGGTAACGCGCCAGAGTTGATGCAGCGGATCTCGCGAGTTGAGAAGACACTGGCGCAACGCGAATCCATCCGATGAACCACCGCGACATCCCTCGATCGCGGGTGCAATCTTAGCCATCGCGCCACCGCGGCTTGGCGAAGCGCGGGGCGAGCGATCGTCGAGAGGTTCACCAGAACGCTAATTGCCGCTCGGCATCCCGCTGAAGATCATCGCAGCTGATCAAGGCGATCGTGCATTACGCCGGCGTTTGCGTTGGGCTCTTGAGCAAGCTGACCGTATCAATCCGTTGAAGAACGGACAATTTTCTTCAGGGATTTCAAGGTGATACCTCCAGCGAGGAATAATCGCGGGGTCGGACGTGCGGCTTCCGGCCGCCGATTGAAATTACAGTGCAATATCAAATTGTTACGAGGTGAGTTGGCGGAAGGGGTGGGATTCGAACCCACGGTACCCTTGCAGGCACGCCGGTTTTCAAGACCGGTGCCTTAAACCACTCGGCCACCCTTCCATCGTCCGCGACATCAATCATCTAGCGCCGGCAATATCAAGAACGCGTTAGCAAGGGAGCCCGATCGGGCGCGGGCGCCGGCGAGTGCCGGGGGCTGCCGCGCGACTTCATGCTGACATCGGCCTGCCGGGCGAGCCGCGCCAACAGATATGGCGGCTTTTGGCTGTACCGCGTCGTGCGATCGGTCCGACCACTATCAAAGGGCTGATGCGCTTCGCGGCATGGGCGGAGCGGCGCGAAGACGCGAAATGAGTGAAGGCAAGGGTGTGATGAGCTGGATCGCCAGTGTTGCGGTCACAGCGATCGTGCTCGGTAACCTGGTATTTTTCTCCCAAGCTCGCAAGCCATACATCGAGGTGGACCCGGGCAATACTTCCCCAGCTTGGGGTTGATCGGAGTGGTCTGAGCGCCCTCCGATGGCGCTAAACCATCCTGGAAGCTTTCACGGAGGCACCCTTCAAGACGGGTTCCACGCAGCGGCGTGATGCCGTATATGTCAGGGCGAATGTCCCAAAGAGGGCATCGGCCAAGGATCGGCCAAGGATCGGCCAAGTCAGGGAGGGCGTGAGGTGAGGGTGGAACCCAACGACATGTTCAGGCTGCGGCCATGGTCGCTTCCTGCATTTTTGGTGGCTTTGCTGGCTGTTGGTGCGGCCACCGCCACGCAAATGATTCTCGCGTCGTTGGGACTACATTTGTATTTCGCCACGTTCTTCCCCGCCGTGTTGGCGGCGGGTCTGATCGCTGGCACGCCGGCCGGCGCATTTGCGGCCGTGCTCGCGATCCCCATTGTCTGGTGGGCGTTCATGCCGCCGGTCTTTGCGTTCAATCCGCTCGGCCCGGCCGACTATGACCAGTTTGCGCTGTATCTGTTGTGCAGTTCGCTGGTGGTGTGGCTTTCGCATCTGTATCGAGAGGCGCTTGCCACGCGCAGGCGACTGGAATTTGCGGAGAGGCTTTGAGCGCGGGGAGCCTTGCGCGGTCTTCGAATTTCGCGTGAAGGAGCGCCTACGCGAGCGCGAAGGCCAGCAGGCTGGAGCACAGCAGCACGAAACCGGCCAACATCAGCACCAGGAAGCCGCCGGAGACTAAGTCGTTATTGCGCATGATACACCCTCCACTCTCGATCCTCGTCCGAATTGATTAAAGGTTTCGGAACAGGCCTAATGGAAAGAAACTCGGCGCACATTCTCTCGCGGGGCTCATGCCCGCGAGAGAACGCCTTCAAATGCGTGAGCAAGGAAAATGCAGGCACCAACCAGGCCCATAAAAACTGTCACCGTCTCGAACATCGCAAACGTCCTTTGCGCCCCGCACGGACAAAACGACGGGTAAGCCCGCACAGTCAAAAGGATTCGCGCGCTGGCCTCAAAATCGGGACCGACTGGGGATTCGGCGCAACAGTTGTACCAAAAGGGGGCGCCAAAACCGGGCGGCACGGCGTCTGGCCCGTAACTCCACGGCCTGCGAATTCAACCATTGATTTACCACGGCAAGGTCTCCCCATTTCCGCCGCGTTCCGGTTGCGATATCTTGATGCGTTGGTGGCGATGCGTTGGTGGCGGAGGTGGGCCGCGGCCAAGTGGAGTTCCGGTAGTTGCCCCGAATAGGCAATGGGTCCGGCGAAATGGTAGTTGGGGCGGATGGGGATTCGACGGTCAGATGCTGTTGTGCGGGCGGCGCGTGGCGCTGTTGCCGTGGCCGTCTGTATCGTGCTCGCCAACTGCGCTTCATCGAACAAGTTCGCAAGCCGCGTCGATCCCAAATACGGGGTTTCCTCCAGCGCGCGGGTGGTCGAGTTCGGCGAGCCGGTGCCGAAAGGCGGCGGCACCTATCGCGTCGGCAAGCCGTATGTGGTGGCCGGGCGCGTCTATGTGCCCGAAGAGGACGTCAACTACCGTGAAGAGGGCCTGGCGTCCTGGTACGGCGACGACTTCCACGGCCGTCAGACCGCCAACGGCGAAGTTTTCGACATGGACGGACTGACCGCCGCCCATCCGACACTGCCGATGCCGTGCTATGCACGAGTCACCAATCTCAGCAACGGCAAGTCGCTGATCGTCCGCGTCAACGACCGCGGGCCCTATGCCAATAACCGCCTGATCGATGTCTCCCACAAGGCCGCCGAACTGCTTGATTTCAAAAGCAGCGGCGTGGCGCGCGTCCGGGTCGAATATGTCGGCCGGGCGCCGCTGGAAGGTTCCGACGACGCCCAGCTCATGGCAACCCTGCGCACCGGTACGCCGGCGCCGGCGCCGTCCCTGGTCCGGGTGGCGTCTGCGCGCCCGTTCGTCCCGGAAACACCTTATGGCCGTCCGATTCGCGGCGAAGTTCCGATGCCGCAAGGCCGGCCCTATACGCTGGGTAACACCTCGGCCGACTTCGCCTCGATCAACGCGACCTCCGAGATGTCATCTTCCAGCCGCGCGCGTTCGGCCGCGCGTATCCTCGATAATCCCCGCGCGGTCTCCTATGAAGACGACGATCGCTATGCGGGAGGCCTGCGGCCGGTTTCGGCCTATGCGCCGATCGATCCGCACGGGCCGAGCGAACTGCTCTCCGCGCGAGGGCTCTACTGAACAGGCGCCCAAGCCGGGTTTTCCTTCAAGAAGCCAATCAACGCCGCATTCACCTCATCGGGCCGTTCCTGCTGGATCCAGTGACCGGCGCCATCGATGATGAGTTTCTGCTTCAGGTTCGGCAAGACGCGCTCGAGCTCATTGACGCGCTTGGCGCCGATCAAGCCAGTGATGACGGAGTCCTTTGATCCCGCGATGAACAGCGAGGGCTGATGGATCTGCGCGTCCTGCCACGGCGCGGTCAGTTCCCAGTTGCGATCGATGTTGCGATACCAGTTGAGCCCGCCACGAAAGCCGGATTTTTGGTAGGTTTCCGTGAAAAAGCCGAGGTCCGCTTCGCTCAGCCAGGCCGGCAGCGGCCGATCGGGCTTGAGGTCGCCGAGGAAGCCCTTGCCCGGTTCGACGAACAGGTAGCCCGGGCCGTCCGAAAACCCGCGGCCAAGCAGGGTTTTCATGGTCAAGCCGAAATCACGTTGGAACTCGGCTTCCGCGATGCCGGGCGTCTGAAAATACTGCCAGTAGAAATTGGTGATGCCGCCGGCGCGCAAGCTGTCGAGTGGCCGGGCGCGGCCGCGGAATGGCGGCGGCACGCTCAAGCCCGCAACGGCCGAGAACAGATCGGGCCGGAACAGCGCGGCATGCCAGGCGACCGGCGCGCCCCAGTCGTGGCCGACGATCGCAGCATTTCGTTCGCCCAGCGCCGCCACTAACGCCACCATGTCGCCGACGGTGTCGAAAATGCTATAGGCGGAGATATCGGCGGGTGCGCTGGTTCGGCCGAACCCCCGCATGTCCGGCGCCACCACATGGAATCCGGCTTGCGCGAGCGCCGGGATCTGGTGCCGCCACGAATAGGACAATTCAGGCCAGCCGTGACAGAGCAGCACCAGGGGTCCTTCGCCTTGTTCAAGCAGGTAAAGCTCGATCCCGTTGGCGGAAATGGTGCGTGAGGAGGGCAATCGCGTTTCCGCCTGCGCTGGAGGGTTCGTCTTTCCTGAGACGATAAAGTTGTTTGCTGGCGGCGGCAATCTGGTCCGCCTATATCCTGTCATCGGCGCGCCCCAATAGCTGAGTTGTTTGCGCTAGTTCCTGCTGTTAGAACGCCGACCTCAAGGCAATCGCCAATGGCACTCACGATTTTACCGTTCCGACACCCCATGGTTACGACCGGACGGCTGCTGCGCTGCCTGATTGCCGCCGTGATCGCGGCTTCGGTCGCCTCGAGCGGGGTGCTCCATGCCGCCAACCACAGCGTTCAGGGCGCGCCGAAGGAGGAGGGCGGTTTCGACGGCGATGCGCCGACCGCGATCCTGATCGAAGCATCGAGCGGCAGCGTCCTGTTCGAGAAGAATGCGGACGAACTGCGCGCGCCCTCCAGCATGATGAAATTGATGACGGCCGAGGTGGTGTTCCACGCCATCAAGCAGGGCGACATCAAGCTGACCGACGAATACCGGATCAGCGAAAACGCCTGGCGCAGGGGCGGCGCGCCCTCGGGGACCTCGACCATGTTTGCTGCCATCAACAGCAAGGTCTCGGTGGACGATCTCCTGCACGGCGCGATCATCCCGAGCGGCAACGACGCCTGCATCGCGCTGGCCGAAGGCATCGCCGGCAACGAACGCATTTTCGCCACCGATTTCATGACCAAGCGCGCGCGCGAACTCGGCATGACCCAATCGACCTTCGGCAATTCCAACGGGCTGCCCGACCCCATGAACAAGATGACGGTGCGGGAGCTTGCGATGCTGGCGCGCTACATCATCCTGACCTATCCCGAATTCTACAAATTGTTCGGTGAGAAGGAGTTCACCTGGAACAAGATCCGACAGCAAAATCGCAATCCGCTGCTCAACTCGTTGGAAGGCGCGGACGGCTTGAAGACCGGCTACACCAAGGAGGGCGGCTACGGCATGGTCGGCTCCGCCGTGCAAAACGGCACGCGGCTGATCGTCGTCGTCAATGGTCTGGAGGATTCCGAGGATCGCGCCAGCGAAGCCAAGAAGATGCTGGAGTGGGGATATCGCAATTTCGAGACGCGCACCCTGTTCGCGGCGCAGCAGCCGATCGGCTATGCCCGGGTGTTCGGTGGCGACAGCCACTCCGTCGAATTGAGCAGCCCCGAACCGATCAAGGTCATGGTGCAGAAGAACGGCAACGACAAACTGATCGCGCGCATCGTCTATAGCGGCCCGGTGCGCGCACCGATCGAAGCCGGGCAAAAGATTGGCGTCGTCAGGGTCTGGCGCGGCGCCAATGTTGCGATGGAGGCGCCGGTCTTTGCGGCGGAGGCGGTCGGCACCGGCTCGACGATGCGGCGCGCGATCGATGGGGTGAGTGAGCTCGTCATCGGCATGTTCCGCGCCGGCGTCGAGAAGCTCTAAGCATGGCCGAGACGCTGCTCAAACGACCCTCCGGACGCGGCCGTTTCATCTCCTTCGAGGGCGGCGAAGGATCAGGAAAGTCCACGCAAATCAAGAAGTTAGCGGAGCGTCTTGAAGCTTTGAAGCTGCGCGCAGTCCTGACCCGCGAGCCCGGCGGGTCGCCGGGCGCCGAGATCATCCGGCATCTCCTGCTGTCCGGCATGGGCAAACTGCTCGGGCCCGACGCGGAGACCCTGTTGTTTGCGGCCGCGCGCGACGACCATGTCCGAACCGTGATCCAGCCCGCGCTCAACCAGGGCATGTGGGTGCTGTGCGACCGCTTCTCGGATTCGACGCGGGCCTATCAGGGCAGGCTTGGGCATGTCCCCACTGGCCTTCTCAACGCCATGCAGCGGGTGACCATCGGCGATCTCAAGCCGGACCTGACCATCATCCTCGACGTTCCCGTGGAGGTCGGGCTGAAGCGCGCCGCCGCTCGCCGCGGCAACCAGGCGCCCGATCGGTTCGAGTCCGAAGACCTCAAATTTCACCGGGACCTGCGCGACGCCTACCGGGAGATCGCCGCCGCTGAACCCGAGCGCTGCGTGCTCGTTGACGCCGATGCCAACCCCGATACGGTCGCGGCCCAGGTCTGGAGCGCCCTGCGCGACCGTTTCTTCGCGGTCCCGGCCACCAGCGTGGCGACGTCCGCATGAGCGCGCGCCAGGTCGAGCCGCAAATCACCGTGCCGCATCCGCGCGAGACCTCGGTCCTGTTCGGACATCGCGAAGCGGAAGCGGCGCTCTTGAACGCCTATCGCAGCGGGCGCATTCCGCATGCCTGGCTGATCGGCGGTGCGCAGGGTATCGGCAAGGCGACGCTCGCCTACCGTATGGCGCGCTTCGTGCTCACCCATCGCGATCCGTCCGTGCCCGCGGTGCAGCGCGCCGAAACGCTATGGGTCGATCCGAACGATTCTGTTGCGCGCCATATTGCGGCTGGCGCCCATGGCGGCCTGTTGACGCTGGAGCGGACGCTCAACGACAAGGGCGTGATGCGCAGCGTCATCACGGTCGACGAGACCCGCGAGACCATCGGGTTTTTCGGCTCGACCGCGGCGGTGGAGGGGTGGCGGGTCTGCATTGTCGACACCGTCGACGAGCTCAATCCCAACGCCGCCAATGCGCTGCTCAAAATCCTCGAAGAGCCGCCGCAGCAATCGCTCTTCCTGCTCGTCAGCCACGCGCCGGCGCGCGTGCTTGCGACCATCCAGTCGCGCTGCCGCAAACTGCCGTTACGGCCGCTGGCCACGTCCGACGTCGTGCGCGCCGCGGCGCTGGCCTCAAATGTCGCGATCGACGATCCCGCACTGGCCGAGGCGGCTTCTGCTTCCGAAGGGAGCGTGGCACGCGCGCTGACGCTGCTCGGCGGCGACGCCCTCAAACTCCAGCAGCGGACCGCGGCGCTGCTCGCGACGCTGCCGATGGTCGATCCGCGCGAGCTCCACGCGCTTGGCGACGCGCTCGGGAGCAGCGACCGGGTGGCGCTTGCGGCCTTCGTCGACAGCATCGATCGCTGGGTCGCCGAGCGCCTGCACAGCCCCGATCTTGACGCCAACGCCAACCTGCCACGGCTTGCGCGGCTGGCGGAGGTATGGGAAAAGATCGTCCGCGCCGCGCGTGACACCCAAGACTATAATCTTGAACGAAAGCCGCTGGTTTTCTCGGTGTTCGGGATGCTCGCGGAAGCAACGCGCTAGAGCATGATCCGGAAAAGTGGGAGCCGGTTTTCCGGAAAGATCATGCTCAAACAAGAAGGCGCTCCGCTTCGGTTTCACCCCACATTGCATTTGAAGCTTTAGGGAATTTGTAGTGGCCACGCGCAAGAAAAAGACTGCCAAGAAGAAGACCGCGAAAAAGGCCGGTAAGGCCGTGCGCGGCACGAGACAGGCTGCGAGAACGAAAAAGACAGCAAAAAGGGCCGCCGCAAAAAAGGCCGCCAAGAAGCCTTCGAAGAAAGCCGCGAAAAAGGCTCCTCGGACCGCAAACAAGGCTTCGAAAAAGACGGTAAAGACGGCTTCGAAGAAAGCTCCGAAACCGGCGAAGGCGGCCAAGCCTCGCCCCGCGCCGGAAGAGGCGAGCGTTACCGCGAAGACGCCCCGCGCGCCGAAGGCTGGCGCTACCGCGAAATCTCCGCGCGCTGTCACGCCGGCGCAGACGGCGAAAAATTCCTACTACATCACGACCGCCATCGCCTATCCGAACGGCAACCCCCACATCGGCCATGCCTATGAGGCGATCGCGACCGACGCGCTGGCGCGCTTCCAGCGGCTCGACGGCAAGGACGTGTTTTTCCTGACCGGCACCGACGAGCACGGCCTGAAGATGGTGCAGACCGCGGAGGCGGAAAAGCTGCCGACGAGCGAGGTCGCGAGACGCAATGCGGCGCGGTTCAGAGCGATGGACGAGCGCCTCAATGTCTCGTTCGACCGCTTCATCCGCACCACGGAAGAACAGCATCATCGCTCCAGCCAGGAAATCTGGCAGCGGATGGCGGCCAATGGCGACATTTACCTCGATCGTTACGCGGGCTGGTACTCGGTGCGCGACGAAGCCTATTACGCGGAAGACGAGACCAAGCTCGACGAAGACAATGTGCGCCGTGGCCCGCAGGGCACGCCGGTCGAGTGGGTCGAGGAAAACAGCTACTTCTTCCGCCTCTCCGCCTACCAAGACAGGCTGCTCGCGCTCTACAAGAGTCAGCCCGATTTCATCGGGCCCGACTCGCGCCGCAACGAGGTCATCAGCTTTGTGAAAGGCGGCCTGCGTGATCTCTCGATCTCGCGCACCACCTTCGACTGGGGCGTCAAGGTGCCGAACGATCCGGAACACGTGATGTATGTCTGGGTCGATGCGCTCACCAATTACATCACCGGCGTCGGCTTTCCCGACGAGACCGATCCGAACTGGCACTATTGGCCGGCCGACGTGCACGTCATCGGCAAGGACATCATTCGCTTTCACGCGGTGTACTGGCCGGCCTTCCTGATGTCGGCGGGCATTCCCGTGCAGAAGCGGGTTTACGCCCACGGCTTCCTGTTCAACAGGGGCGAGAAGATGTCGAAATCGGTCGGCAACGTCGTCGACCCCTTCAATCTCGCCGATCAATATGGCGTCGATCAGATGCGCTATTTCTTCCTGCGCGAGGTGCCGTTCGGCCAGGACGGCAACTATAACCACGAGGCCATCGTCGCGCGCATCAATGCCGACCTCGCCAACGACCTCGGCAATCTGGCGCAGCGCTCGCTGTCGATGATCGCAAAGCAGCTCGGCGGCGTCTTGCCGGAGCCCGGAGCCTTCAGCGACAACGACAAGGCGATGCTGGCGGAAGCCGATGCCATGATTGGGGTAACGCGCAGCGCGATGGCGGCGCAGCAGATCCATCACTGGCTCAATACGGTCTGGGCCGTGGTCGCCGAAGCCAACCGCTATTTCGCGGGCGAGGCGCCGTGGGCACTCGGGAAGACCGATCCGGCGCGACAGAAAACGGTGCTGTACGTGACTGCGGAGGTAGTCCGGCAGATTGCCATTCTGACCCAGCCGGTGATGCCGTTGGCTTCGGCAAAGCTGCTCGACAGCCTTGGTATTCCCGACGGCGACGCGCGGACGTTTGCCGCGCTCGGCGGCGCGACGCGGATTGCGGCGGGCACGCTGCTACCCGCGCCGCAAGCGGTGTTTCCGCGCTACATCGAGCCGTCAGCGGCCTGAGAAGCGACGCAAGCCATGCTCATCGATAGCCATTGCCATCTGGACTTTCCGGACTTCGCCGGCGATCTCGACGCCATCGTGACGCGCGCGGCGGACGCCGGCATCGGCCGCATGGTGACGATCTCGACGCGGGTGAGGCGGCTCGGTGAATTGATCGCAATCGCCGAGCGCTTCCCGAACGTCTATTGCTCGGTCGGCACCCATCCGCACCACGCCGACGAGGAGGACGGGATTTCGCCGGCCGAACTGGTCGAACTCACCAGGCATCCGAAGGTCGTGGCGCTGGGGGAGGCGGGGCTCGACTATTTCTACGACAACGGCTCGCCGGACGCACAGGCGCGCGGCTTTCGCGCCCATATCGCTGCCGCCCGCCTAACTGGCCTGCCGCTCGTCATCCATACCCGCGAGGCCGACGACGATTGCCGTCGCATCCTCGAGCAGGAGGTCGCGAAGGGACCGTTTCGCGCCGTGCTGCATTGCTACACCGGCGGGCGCGAGCTTGCGATGAGCGCGATTGCGCTCGGTCTGTCGATTTCATTCACGGGGATCCTGACGTTCAAGAAATCGGAAGCGTTGCGCGCTCTCGCCGCCGAGTTGCCGGCCGACCGCATCATGGTCGAAACCGACTCGCCATATCTCGCGCCCGGCAAACTCCGGGGAAAACGCAACGAGCCGGCCTACGTCGTCGAGGTGGCCAAGGTGCTGGCAGACGTGCGCGGCGTTTCGCTTGCAGAGATTTCGCGCCAGACAAGCGAAAACTTCTTCCGCCTGTTCTCCAAAGTGCCGCGCCCGGGACTGGCCGGATGACGCTGACGCTGACGATTCTCGGCTGCGGCTCTTCCGCCGGCGTTCCGCGCCCGGCCCTCGGCTGGGGCAAATGCGATCCCAACAATCCCAAGAACCGCCGCCGCCGCTGTTCGTTGCTCGCAGAGCGACGCTCCGAGCACGGGGTGACGCGGATCCTGATCGACACCTCGCCCGACCTGCGCGAGCAGTTGATCGATGCCAATGTCGACCATATCGACGCGGTGTTTTACACCCATGAGCACGCCGACCAGAGCCATGGCATCGACGATCTGCGCTCGGTGGTGCTGCATCAGCGCCGGCGCATTCCGGTCTATCTCAACCAATCGACCGGAAAAGACATCATGCACCGGTTCTCCTATTGCTTCGTCGTGCCACCGGGCAGCGACTATCCGCCGATCCTGAGCGCGCATTCGATCGAAGGGGGCGAGAGCCAAAGCATCGACGGCAAGGGCGGCGAGATGCGGCTGACCGCCTTCAACCTGCAGCATGGCAATATCCCGGCGCTGGGCTTTCGCATCGGCGACGCCGCCTACACGCCCGATGTCAGCGACATCCCGCGCGAGAGCTGGCAGGCCCTCGAAAATCTCGATCTCTGGGTCATCGACGGCCTGCGCTACGCGGCGCATCCGAGCCACTTCAGCGTCAACGACGCGCTGTCCTGGATCGATCGCTTCAAGCCCCGCCGCGCCGTCATCACCAACATGCATTCCGACGTCGACTACGAGGTCCTGCGCCTCAGCCTGCCGGAGAACGTCGTACCGGCCTATGACGGGATGCGGCTGACGGTGGGGTGAGCGGCGGTCGAGCGAAAAGGACGCGGAATGACAAAGCTTTTGCCGCCAACCTACTTTCTCCTGGCCATCGCGCTGATGCTTGCGGTGCATTTTCTCATCCCGATAGCGGCGCTCATCCCCCTCCCGTGGCGCCTCGTCGGTGTTCTGCCCATCGCGGCCGGCATTGCGCTCAACATCGTTGCGGACCGTCAGTTCAAGAAATTCAACACCACCGTAAAGCCGTTTCAGAAGTCGAGCGCGCTGATCACCGATGGCTGTTTCCGGTGGGGCCGAAATCCGATGTATCTCGGCATGATCCTGATCGTGTCCGGAAGCGCCGTCTTGGTAGGCTCAGCGAGTCCTTGGATTGTGGTCGTGGCGCTGGCGATCCTCCTGGACCGTATTTTCATTGTGCGCGAAGAGAAACTGCTGGGGGAGACGTTCGGCACCGGCTTTCAGCAATACAAGCAGCGTGTGCGCCGATGGCTTTGAATTGCGCCCACCTGGCTGCCCGGTCACTACCACGTACGAAGGCTTGGCTCGGAGTTCAGGCCGAGATCGCCTTCGCCGAATCCAACTGATTGCGCAGCAGGAACTTTTGAATTTTGCCGGTCGAGGTTTTTGGGATCGGCCCGAACACCACGGTCTTCGGCGTCTTGAAGCCGGACATATGGCTGCGGCAATAGGCGATGATCTCGGCTTCGGTGGCGCTCGCGCCGTCCTTCAGTTCGATGAAGGCGCAGGGCACTTCGCCCCATTTCGGGTCCGGCTTGGCTACGACCGCCGCAAACAGCACGGCTGGGTGCTTGAAGAGGACGTCCTCGACCTCCACCGACGAAATGTTCTCGCCGCCGGAGATGATGATGTCCTTGGAGCGGTCCTTGATGATGACGTAGCCATGCTCGTCGAGCACGCCGAGGTCGCCGGTGTGAAACCAGCCGCCGGCAAAGGCTTCCTTGGTCGCCTTCTCGTTTTTCAAATAGCCCTTCATCACGATATTGCCGCGGAACATCACTTCGCCGATGGTCTCGCTGTCACGCGGCACTTCGCGCATGGTCAGCGGATCGAGCACGGTGACGGCTTCTTCCAGAGGATAGGGCACGCCCTGCCGGCGCTTGAACTGCGCACGCTCGGCGGCCGGCAATTCGTCCCAGCCGGGCTGCTCGGCGCAGACCGAGGCCGGGCCGTAGACTTCGGTCAGGCCATAGACATGCGTGAGCTTGATGCCGATGCTTTCGGCGCCTTCGAGCACCGCGACCGGAGGTGCCGCGCCGGCGATCAGTCCGACCAGGCGCCGGGCGGCGCTGCCTTTCGGCGCGTCGGGCGCGTTGATCAGCGTGTTGTAGACGATCGGCGCGCCGCACATATGGGTGACGCCGTGCGCCTTGATCAGCTCGAATATCCTGCTCGGCTCGACCTTGCGCAGGCAGACATTGACGCCGGCGGAAGCCGCGACCGTCCACGGAAAGCACCAGCCGTTACAGTGGAACATCGGCAGCGTCCAGAGATAGACCGGATGCTGGCCGAGATTGCCGGCCAGGATGTTGCTGACCGCGTTCAGGTAGGCGCCGCGGTGATGGGTGACGACGCCTTTTGGGTTGCCCGTTGTACCGGAGGTATAGCTCAGCGCAATCGCGTCCCATTCGTCGTCGGGCATTTTGGCCACGAAGCCGGGATCGCCCTGCGCCAGCGCCGCCTCATATTCGATCTCGCCGATCCGTTTTCCGCTTCCGAATGAAGCGTCATCGACGTCGATGACGAACGGCTTGGGCCCCGTCATCAGCTTCAGCGCATCAGTGATCACACCGGCAAATTCCGGATCGACCAGGATGATCTTGGCGCCGCCATGGTCGAGCTGGAAGGCGATCGAGGGGGGATCGAGGCGGATGTTGAGCGCGTTCAGGACCGCGCCCGCCATGGGAACGGCGAAGTGCAACTCGTTCATCGCCGGCACGTTCGGCAGCATTGCCGCGACCGTGTCGTCTTCGCCGATGCCTCGGCCGGCGAGATAGGAGGCGAAGCGCCGGCAGCGCGCATAAGTCTCGGCCCAGGTGAAGGCGCGGCCCTCATAGACCGTGCTGACGTGATTGGGATAGACCGCAGCACTGCGCGCGATAAAGCTCAAGGGCGTCAGCGGCACGTAATTGGCCGGTGTCTTGTCGAGGCCGATATCGTATTGGCTCTGCTTGCCGCTCATCGGTGACCTCCCATTTGAAAAACTTACAGGAACCCGATCGAAATCCACGGAAATGCTGCGACGATGATCAAGCCGATCAGGAGCGCTAACAGATAGCCCCAAATCGGCCTGATGCCTTGCGCCGGATCAACCCGGCCGATGGCGCAGGCCGCATAATAGCCGACGCCGAACGGCGGGGCGAACAGTCCGATGCCCATGGCGAGGATGATGATCATCGCATAGTGCACCTCATGCACGCCGACCGCGCGCGCGATCGGAAACAATAGCGGGCCGAACAGCACGATGGCGGGGATCCCTTCCAGCACGCTGCCAAGGATCATGAACGCCACGATCGAAACCGCGATGAAGGACGCATGCCCACCCGGCAGCCCGGTCATGGAAGCGGCGAGCGCGCGCGAAAACCCGGATTGGGTCAGCCCCCAGGCCATGCCGGTCGCAGTCCCGATGATCAAGAGAATCGCGCCCGACAGCGCCGCGGTCTCGATCAGCATCGGCAACAGCCGCCGCCAGTCGAAGCGGCGATAGATCAGAAGGCCGATGAGGAGGCCATAGACGATGCCGATGGTCGACACCTCGGTGGCAGTCGCGATGCCCTCGACCACCGCGGCGCGGATCACGAAAGGCAGCGCCAGTGCGGGCAGGGCGATGATGAAGGCGCGGATGATTTCGGCCGCGCCCGCCCGCTTCACGTGGCTCAGATCCTCGCGCCGATAGCGCCACCACACCAGCGCGGACAGCGTGATCGCCAGCACCACGCCCGGCAACAGCCCGCCGGTGAACAGCGCCGAGATCGACACGCCCGTGACCGAACCGATGGTGATCAAGACGAGGCTCGGCGGGATGGTTTCGGTCTGCGCGCCGGTCGCGGCCAACAGCGCGACGAGATCGCCGGGCCTGGCGCCGCGCGCTTTCATTTCCGGAAACAACACCGGCGCGACGGCCGCCATGTCGGCGGCCTTCGATCCCGAGATGCCCGAGACCAGATACATCGCCCCGACCAGCACGTAGTGCAGGCCGCCCCGGACGTGGCCGAGCAGGCTCGCCAGAAACGCCACCATGGCGCGCGCCATGCCGGTCATTTCGATCAGAAGCCCCAAGAAGACGAATAGCGGCACCGAGAGCAGGATCAAATGGCTCATGCCCTCGTCCATGCGCCCGACCAGCACCATCAGCGGCGTATGCGTGGTCAGCGCCAGATAGCCGAAGATCGCCAGGCCAAAGGCGAACGCGATCGGCACACCGGCGAACACGCAGAACCCGGCGACGCCGACGAAGAAGATGACGAGGTTGATGTTGCCGAGCGGACGCAGCCAGGGCTGCGCCAGCCAGAATACGGCGATCAGCACACCAACGGACAAGACTGCGGCAGCTACGTGCTTGAAATCCCCGGTCCGCGCCAGCCGCAGCAGGGCGAACAGCGCCATCAGGCAGGTGCCGACCGGCAGCGCCGCCGCGCGCCAGGAATTGGAAATCTGCAGCGCCGGCGTGGTGATGAAGCTCTCTTCATAGGCGTATTGGTAGGCCGGCCAGGCGATCATCAACAGAAACGCCAGCGCCGCGCAGGTCGCGACCATGTCGAGATAGGCCCGCGTCGGAGCGGCGCGGCTGGCCACGATGGCGGTCATCCGCATGTGCTCGGAGCGGCGGAACGCGACGGCTGCTCCCAGCATCGCCAGCCACAGAAACAGGATCGAGGCCAGTTCATCCGACCAGATCAGCGGCTGGCGCAGCCCATAGCGCGCCACTACGCCTGCGAACAGGATGACGATTTCGGCCACGACCAGCATCGCTGCCGGGATCTCGACCAGCATCCCCAGGACAAGTTCGATCGAGGCGGCAGCCGAACGCCGGCGAGGGGGCCCGCGAGGGGACTCAATCGTCACCTCGCCGACCGCAATTTCAGTGATCTCGACGTGAGCCATTTCCGGCCTCAACGTGAAACGCTACGACAGCTTGCCGACGGCCTTCTCTAACAGCTCCCATGCCTGCTCGCCGTATTTACCTTTCCATTCCGAATAGAAGCCCGCGGAGCGGAGTTTTTCGCGGAACGGCGCCACGGTCGGTTGATTGAACACCAGTCCCTTGCCGGCCAGTTCCTGCTGCAGGCTGGCGTTGAGCTTGGCGACGTCCGCGCGCTCGCTAACGGCGGCCGCATTGATGTGTTTGGCGACGATGCTGCGCACGTTCTCCGGCACGGCCTCCCAGGTGCGGCGATTGGCGAGGAACCAGAAGCCATCCCACATGTGGTTGGTCAGCGAGCAGTATTTCTGCACCTCGTAGAGCTTCGCTGTCGAAATGATGGCGAGCGGATTTTCCTGGCCTTCGACGACCTTGGTCTGCAGCGCGGAATAGACCTCGCTGAAATTGATCGAGGCGGGGGCTGCATCGAACGCCTTGAACATCGAGGTCCAGAGTGGCGACACCGGCACGCGGATCTTGAAGCCCTTGAAGTCGTCGGGCCCGTTGATCGGCTTGGTCGACGACGTGGTCTGCCGAAAACCGTTGTCCCAGATGTTGTCCATTACAACGAGACCGGCCTTGGTGATCTCGCCGCGGACATAGGAACCCAGATCGCCATCCATGGCCTTCCAGACGGTGTCATAATCCGGGAACGCAAAACCGATGCCGTTGATCGAGGCGGCCGGCACCAGCGTCGACAGGATCAGGCCCGACAGCGTGAAGAACTCGACGCCGCCGGAGCGGACCTGGCTCAGCATGTCGGTATCCGACCCGAGCTGGTTGTTCGGGAAAATCTGCAGGTCGAACCGGCCCTGGGTCTCGGCCTTGATCGCCGCTGCCATTTCCTTGGCGCGGGCATTCAGGGGATGGGAGTCCGGCAGGTTGTTGGCGTATTTGTAGGTAAATTCGGCCGCTTGCGCCCGCGCCACGACCGGCGCGCCGATACCGGAAAGGACCGCTGACGCCGCGGAGGCCTTGAGGAGCGTGCGTCGTGAAAAGCTCATTGCGATTTTCTCCCTTGAGAAGCTTCTTGTCGTTGCGAAGCGCAATCCTATACGGAGCTTGCGCCTTCAGGTCATCTTCGATCTTGCGCGGCCGTCGCGCCTTTTGAAGCGACGGCCTTCAGACGAGCAGGAACGAAAAGCGATGCGCGAGGGTTATAGGTGCCTCAAGCTTACGCGTTAACCGCTTCGCCCGGATTGCCAGGAAAGCATCCCAGAACTGACGCAGCCCATCAGCAAATTTACCTAAATATCTGATCCAATTGAATATAAATATATTCCATAATATACCTTATGCGAATCCGTTGTGGCATGCCTGCGCAATTTCTGCCGCCAAGCGCCCAGCTGGTTTTCAGTTCGGGGCACAGCCGGGATATGGCGGGCGATGGATGTGAGCGGCTCGTCCCCCGCGTCAGGAGAGCCTTTCCGACGACGGCTTCGAGTTGGCCCCACGCTTCTGTCCTGCTCAGCGACGTCGGCGCGCTGGTCAACGAACCGTATTCCGCGACACGCCGAGATCGCGCGCCATTTCCCGCGATGACGGCAGGCGTTCGCACTTCGCCAGCCGGCCGCTGAGAAGAATGAGTTCGACGGACCTGGGTGCATGCCCGATTGCTGCGAAGGATCACAGATCATCCCGCGGACCAGCAGGCACCCCTCCTCCTTGCTTCGGATTCTACTGCTTCCCGCACGCAACCACACCGGCCATAGGACCAGTTGGGAAGAAAATGGGGTACCGCCTGCCGGGCTCTTGCGCTTGAGACTTGGCGGTCTGCCCCATCACGCACCAATGGACACAACCGCCTGGTCGTAATTGCCCGCGCCCATGTTTCCCCGCTCGAAAATCGCGTGCTCGGCGATCCATTCAAACGATTGGGAGAACGCTTCGCGGCTATAGGGCTCGAACACGATGCGTTCACCGGGTCCCCAGCGCCGCGTGTCCATGGCAGCGTGAAAGCGTTCGGGGAACTCCATCTTGTAGTAGTGGGTGTAGAGCTCCGGTCGCAGATCGATATCGCGCTGCGCCCGGCGCAGCGCCTCGAAGTAACGTCGCACATCCGCCATATCGGGATCGCCGTTGACCATGGCGCCGATCATGAACGTGGTGTCGATGACCTTGCGATAGCCAAGCTGCTCGGCGAAATAATACGGGCCGCCGAACAGCGTCGCGGCCTGCGCTCTGCCTTCGAAGAACGCCTCCATGCGGCTGAACAGCATTCCCTCGTCAAACGACAGCTTGATCTGGTCCTTCTCGAGATAGGTTTCGAGCGCCTGGATCGTCGCGTAGTGGCTACCCGACTGAAAGCCGACTGAGACGGGAACCGCCGGCGAGATCGGCGGGCGAGACGATCTGCGAGTTGGCATGCACGAAGATGCCTGACGGCGCCACCGAATAGGCGTCGGCAAACAATTTGGTGTGGCCGCGCGATGCGGCGACGTTCACGGTCCAATGGCAAGCGCAGGTAATGTTGGCCTCGCGCCCTTTCTCGATGCTCTGGAACGCGCCGCTATGCCCTGACGTCGCGTGATGCGCGCCGCCCGTGGAGCGGATGAACTCCTTGAATTCGTAGTCGAGACCTTCGTCGCGGAAATACCCCTTCTCTTCCGCGACCCATTCCTGCAGCCGGAAATGCGGCTCGATCTTGAACTTCGCCATGTGCTGGTCCCTGGTTTTGCCATGCGTGACGAGAAACTAATCTTGACCGAGACTATCGCGCGGCTCACGTTCCGGCGATGCCAGAACTGGAATAGCGGTCATGCCGGAACGGAATTTTATGGATGTGCAGTTACGCGATCTGTATCTGCTGCAGGTCATGCTCAGCGAGGGCAGCCTGACGCGCGCGGCCGCCCTGCTCGACACGACGCAGCCGACCCTGAGCAAGGCTTTGGCGCGGCTGCGGCTGCAACTTGGCGATCCGCTGCTGGTGCGCGACGGTCAAATCATGCGGTTGACGCCAAAAGGCTCGGCGATGCTGACGCCGTTGCGCAACCTGTTGAGCAGTGCCAGGGGGCTCGCGCACCCGGAGAGCATGCCGTTCGACCCGCAGTCTTCCAATCATCGCTTCAGGCTGCTCGTTAGCGACGTAGGCATGATCCTGTTCTTGCCGGCCCTGACGGCTCGGCTGGCTGCGGCCGGACCCGGATTGAAGCTTGAGGCGCTGTCGCTCGATTCGCGCGATTTCGAAGCCAAGCTTGCCACCGGCGAAGCGGACTTGGCGCTTGGGGCGTTTGCCAAGGCGCCGCGCGACGTACGCCGTCAGCAACTCTATACCGACGGCTATACGAGCGTGGCGCGCCACGACCATCCGAAGCGTCAGCGTCTCGCGCAGCTGAACGAATTTCGCGCGGCCCAGCATATTCTCGTGACCGCCTCCGAAACCGGGCATACCGCGCATCAGATCGCGCAGCACAGCGTCGAAGCCGTGATTCCAGCGGAACGTGTTCTCTTGAGATTGCCCGGCTTTATCGCCGCAGCGCTGGTTGCCTCCGAAAGTGACGGCATCGCCACCGTGCCAACCAATCTCGCTGGTTTGATCAAGCACAGACTGAACCTGATGACATTCAGGCCCCCGATCTCAATGCCGCCGATCACGGTCGCGCAATTTTGGCACGAACGATATCACCGCGACGCCAGCCATCGCTGGCTTCGGCAGGTTTGCTTCGACTTGTTTTCGCGCGCAGCGTAAAGCTGGCAAGCGTCGTTGCCCTATGGCCAGATCGCGTTCAGGATTTGCGCCAGCCTCGCCCCGCCCTTGGCCAGTTGTTTGCGCTTGATGATGTCGGCGAGCCAGAGGTAGGCGGTGTGATCGGCGAAGGCGACCGTCCACTGCACATTCGGCGGCGGCTTGGTCTCTTGAAAGCTCAGGCCGGAAAAGGCGTCGTGGGCAACGCGGATGGAGTCGGAGGCCCACTTGGCTGGCCAGTCCTCAATTGGCCCCTCGGTTGCCCGGACCGAGCGGGCATCCGCCAACAGCTCCCTGGTCCAGGCATCGCCGATATCGGTCGGGATGTCATCCCATTCGGCATGAAAGACCACGTTCTGATCCTGGATGGAATTGCCGCCGTTGGTCGCCGTCGCAGGATCGATCGCGTGGGCTGCGTCGGGATCGACCAGCCTGCCGTCGGCATCGAGATAGGCGGAGGCGACGTGGAGCGGCTGGTGCAGGTCGCCCACGAAATGGGTCAGCATCAACAGCGCCTCTTTCTTGTCCAGAATCGAGAACGGCGCCGGCGCGGGCTTGTCCTGCAGCACGGCGATTGCGGCAGAGATCGCGGCAACCAGGTCGTGCGCGTTGGTGCCCTGAAAACTTCGGTCGAACTTGCTTCGCTCGATCGCGACGTCATCGAAATGGTAGGTGTTGTGGCAACCAGCTGGGGGCTTGTCGGGTCCATCCGGCCGGTAGTCGCAGTTGAACCAGTTGCGGCCGGCGTAATCCACCATCCGCGCCCGCTCCTGCTCCGATCTGAAGGGCGTGCAGGGCACCTCAAATTCCAGATGGTTGGGATCGACCACGTATTCGTAACTGCCGTCCTCGTGCCGGACCACGCTCTTCACGCAATCGGCCCACGGTCCGGCCTTGCGCAAATCCAGCGCGTGGGAATCGCCCCCGTTGAGGATGCGCTCGACCTGGACTGCCGCGTTTTCCGTCAGCAGTTGCTGGGCGATCGAGCCGACCACGCGATGGCCCTGATATCCCCAGGCCGAGGCATCGGTCGGATGCAGGAAGCTGCCGAGACAGCTCAGCACAAAGACAATTCGCAGCATGAGCCGCCCTTTCCAGTTGCAAGGACGCGTCCAGTAATGGTTGCATCGTATTTATAACTCAACTACCGTGCAATAGCGTTGGCAAGCCTACAGCCGTGCCGCCGAGAAATTGTGACAGGGATCGCGCCCTTTTCCTGAAGCCCGCAAACGCTTGTCCAGATCGTCAGCAATTGGAATCCCGGTCATGAACCAGGCGCACGACACGGTTCCAAACCCGTCCGCTGCCCCACAGTGGATCAAGCGCGGTTACCCGCGCGTCCGGTACGCTATCGTCGGATTGGCCCTCGTGCTCGGTATCGCCGGTTACGTCATGGCGCGCGCACAGAGCGCGCCGGTCAGCATTCCCGACAGGAGCTTTCCCGAAAGCTTGAGCTCAACTGGGGACGGAACGCTCTATGTCGGCAGCCTCAATCTTGGGGGGGTGGTGAAAGTGGCGCCCGGCGGAAGGGCGGAGCAATTCGTTCCGCCGGGCGCCGCCGCCAGCCGCTCGATACTCGGCGTGCTCGCCGACGAGAAGGGCGGCACCTTGTATGTCTGCTCCAACGACATGACCAACCTCGGCATTCCCGGCCCCAGCGATACCAAGGGTGCCCAGCTTAAAACCTTTGATCTCTACACCGGCGCGCCGAAAGGCAGCTTCGCATTTCGCGACGCCAAGTCCATGTGCAACGACATCGCCGTCGGCGCTGACGGCGCCGCTTATGCGACCGACTCGTTCGCGCCCAATGTGTATCGCCTCAACCCAGGCGGCACCGCGTTCGAGGTCTGGGCGACGGATCCGCTTCTGGCGCCAGCGAAGGATGGCGTCGGCCTTGATGGCATCGCGTTCGGTCCGGACGGCAATCTCTACGTCACGACGTTCATTCCGGCCGCCTTGTTCAAGATCGCCGTCATCGACGGCAAGGCAGGCCGCGTCACCGCGCTGAAACCATCGCGTCCGCTGGACCGCACGGATGGGATGCGCGCATACGGTGACGGTTTCCTGCTGATCGAGGGTGCCGGCAGATTGGACAAGGTCACGATCAAGGGCGACGCCGCGGAAATCGAGACCATTGCGGACGGTTTCGTCGAGCCCGTTGCGGTCACGGTGGTCGGCAACACCGGCTGGGTCGCGGAAGGCAAGTCTTCGTTCCTGTTCGGCGCCAACAAGGGAAAGGATCCGGGCCCCTTCACGATCAAGCCCGTCGCATTGCCGAAATAGCGCCGAATCCGCCGCATCGATGCCGGCAACGTTGGCATCTCGACACTGCCGCAATATTTCGCCTATCATCCGTGGCATGAGCGATCATGACCATCACTCCGACCACGATCATTCGGAACTGTCCGAGACCGAATTGCGCGTCCGCGCACTGGAAACCGTGCTGGCCGAAAAGGGCTATCTCGATCCAGCTGCGCTCGATGCCATCATCCAGGCCTTTGAAACCAAGATCGGCCCGCACAATGGCGCGCAGGTTGTCGCCAAAGCCTGGGCCGACCCCGCGTTCAAAGCGGCCCTGCTGGCCGATGCCAGCAAGGCCGTCAGCACGCTGGGTCACGTCAGCCGGGTCGGCGATCATCTCGTCGCAGTCGAGAACACGCCGCGGCTGCACAACATGGTCGTGTGCACGCTGTGCTCCTGCTATCCTTGGGAAATGCTCGGACTTCCCCCGGTCTGGTACAAGGCCGCGCCCTATCGTTCCCGCGCCGTAAAGGATCCGCGCGGCGTGCTCGCCGATTTCGGCGTGACCTTACCGAAAGAAACCGAGATCCGGGTTTGGGACTCGACCGCGGAGACACGTTTTCTGGTGCTCCCGATGCGCCCCCTTGGCGCCGAAGGTTTCAGCGAGCGGCAGCTCGCCGAACTCGTAACGCGGGACTCGATGATCGGCACCGGGTTTCCGAAAGCCCCGCGGGCGCCGTCGTGAACGGCGTGCACGACATGGGCGGCATGGACGGTTTCGGCAAGGTCGAGCCTGAACCGAACGAGCCGGTGTTTCATGACGAATGGGAAGCGCGGGTATTGGCGATGGTGCGGGCGATGGGCGCCGCCGGCGCGTTCAACATCGATACCTCGCGGTTCTATCGCGAAATGCTGCCGCCCCACGTCTATCTCGCCAGTTCATATTACAAGAAATGGCTGTTGGGTCTCGAAGACTTGCTGATCGACAAGGGATACGTCGCGCCTTCCGAACTCGCCGCCGGCCACGCGACGGAGCCGTCGAAACCGCTCGCGCGCGGCAAATTCACGCTCGACGATGTCGAGCGCAGCATGGTACGCGGCAAGTTTGGGCGTGCGGCGCCCAAGCCTGCGAAATTCAAGCCGGGCGATCGTGTGCGCGCGAAGAACATCCATCCCGCGACACACACCCGGCTGCCGCGCTACGCCCGCGGCCACGTCGGCGTGGTCGAACGCGAGCACGGCTGTCAGGTGTTCCCGGACACAGCCGCCACCGACCAGGGCGAAAACCCGCAATGGCTCTACACCGTCGTGTTCGATGCGGTCGAGCTATGGGGTGCGGACGCCGATCCGACCTTGAAAATATCGATCGATGCGTTCGAACCATATCTGGAGGCGACGTGATGGACGCTGCCGCGGCGCGTGCGGCCAGCGCCATAGCGGATCTGCCGCGCGACGATGATGGCCCGGTATTCCGCGAACCCTGGGAGGCGCAAGCCTTCGCCATGGCGCTTGCCCTTCACGAGCGCGGCCTCTTCACCTGGAAAGAATGGGCTGCAACGCTTGCGGAAGAGATCAAGCGCGCGCAGGCGGAAGGCGATGCCGATACCGGCGAGACCTATTATCGGCATTGGCTTGCCACGCTGGAGCGGCTGGTCTCAACCAAGGGCGTGGCCTCATCGCAGACGCTCAACCGCTATCGCGATGCCTGGGACCATGCCGCCGACCGCACGCCGCACGGTTCGCCGATCGAATTGAAGGCGGAAGATTTCCGGCCCTGACGGTGCGCGTGCACCGTCCGCTCGGCGCCGGCTCCGATCGAGATGCCGCGTTTATTCCCCGAAGGCGGAATAAAATTGTTTGCCTCCGCTGTCTTTAACTTGCCTTCGCGGAAAATTACACTTCGCTCCTCCTCTCGGCCATCGTTGCGCGCACGCAGCCAATTTGCAGGAGCTACATCATGAACATCATGGGCCGTCGCGCTCTGCGTCTGATCGGAATTGGCGCAGTCGCAATCGCAATTCCCCAATTTGCCTCGGCCTCCGATTCCGTTGAGGGCGCTACCCTCAAGTTGGCAATGGGACCAACCAGCGCCGCGCAAAAGAACCAGGGTGCTCAATCAACCTCCGACACTCCCGTCCCAACCCCGAAGCCGCGCGCCAAATACAAACACAAGCACAAACACAAGAAGATGCATTCCGCAAGGTAGGACCTATCGCCCCGCATATTCACGCCAGCCCTTCGCGCGAAGCGCGCAGGCCGGGCACTCGCCGCAGCCAAAACCCCATTGATGGCGCGCGCCGCGCTCGCCGAGATAGCAGGTGTGGGAGTGCTCGCGGATAAGATCGACCAGCCCTGCTCCGCCGAGATCATGCGCAAGCGTCCAGGTCGCGGCCTTGTCGAGCCACATCAGCGGCGTGTGCAGCTCGAATGGCCTCGCCATGCCGAGATCGAGCGCGACGTTGAGCGCGCGGATGGTCTCGTCGCGGCAATCCGGATAACCGGAATAGTCGGTCTCGCACATGCCGCCGATGATGTGGCGGATGCCGCGCCGGTAGGCCAGCGCCGCCGCGAAGGTCAGGAACAGCAAATTGCGGCCGGGCACGAAGGTGTTGGGCAGGCCGTCGGCGCCAAGCGCGATCGCGACGTCGCGGGTCAACGCGGTATCGGAGATTTCGGCCAGCGTCGGAATTTTCAGCGTGTGGCTCGCGCCGAGCTTTGCTGCCCAATCCGCGCGCAATGACCGCATGCCGTCGAGGAGCCGGTCGCGGCAGGCAAGCTCGATGGCGTGGCGCTGGCCGTAATCGAACCCGAGCATCTCGACGCGCGCGAAGCGGTTTAGCGCCCAGGCGAGGCAGGTCGCGGAATCCTGTCCGCCGGAAAACAACACCAGCGCGGTTTCGGAGTGCAAAAGATCGCTCATTTGGCTCGCCTTAGCATTCATCGGCGCCGAGGCCAATCGGTGGAAAATTGCAGCGCTCGGCTGGGATCGACGCGCATCTTGCGGCATAAAGGCTGATCCTTCTCCCACCTCGGCAAATTGATGACCCCTTCCCGCGATATCTCAGGTCTGCTCGACATCATGGCGAAGCTGCGAACGCCGGTGACCGGCTGTCCGTGGGACCTCGAGCAGAATTTTTCGACCATCGCGCCCTACACTATCGAGGAGGCCTATGAGGTGGTGGACGCGATCGCCCGCGGCGATCTCGACGATCTCAGGGACGAGCTCGGCGATCTCCTGCTTCAGGTGGTGTTCCACGCCCGCATGGCGGAGGAAGCGAAGGCGTTTGCGTTTGGCGACGTGGTCGAGGCGATCACGCGCAAGATGATCCGCCGACATCCGCATGTCTTCGCCGACAAGGACGGCAACCTGACGCCGTCCGAAGTCAAGGGCGCCTGGGAGCGCATCAAGGCCGAGGAGAAGGCCGAGCGCACCGCGCGGCGGCCGCCTGAGGAGGTTTCGCACACATCGCTGCTGTCGACGGTCAAAGCCGGCCAGCCGGCGCTGACGCGGGCGATGGAATTGCAGCGCAAGGCTTCGACCGTCGGCTTCGACTGGAACGACCCGCGCGCGGTATTGCAGAAGATCCGCGAGGAAGCCTGCGAGATCGAGGAAGCGCTCGATCGCAACGACGCGAGCGAACTCGCGGCAGAAACCGGCGATCTCCTGTTCGCGTTGGTCAACCTGGCGCGGCATGTCGGCGCCGATCCGGAAAATGCGCTGCGCCGAACCAATGCGAAATTCGAACGGCGCTTTGCCTATATCGAGCGGGCGCTTGCCGCACAGGGCCGTTCGCTCGAGCAGGCTTCGCTCGAAGAGATGGACGCGCTGTGGAATGCGGCGAAGCGCGAGGAATAGCGCGAGCCGTTTGCGGGTTGCCGCTACATGCCGGCGGGCGCGCGAAGCCTGGTAAAGGAAAGCGGGCCCTTGAACGTGATCGAACCGCTTTCCATGCCGTGAATCAGATCGTCCAGACCCTTCAGGGTCGGCATACGACGCGCCAGATTCAGGATCGAATTGTCGATGTCATACCAAAGGCCGGTCATTTCATCGATGTTGTCGTTGCGCGAGTTGATATTGAGGACACCGAGGAAAGGAAATCGCGCGCTGGCGATCTGGTTGGACCCGGTCCCAACCGGGTTTTTCAGCATCAGCTCGTGGTCCTGAAAATAGATCAGCTTCTTCGGCTCGCCCTGGAACGCAATCATGACGTTGGTGATATCGAGGGACTGATCGGCAAACACGTCGCTGTCGGTGACGTCGAAATGCAGGATCAGCTTTCTGCCGACATCCTCGATCCCGATCGTGCAATGGGTGACGACGTGGGCCTGGATGATCTGCTCGCGATCGATTTTCCAGGTTTGCGCCTTCACCTCCCAGTACCCGACCAGCTTCCGCCTGACCGGGCTCAGAATATCATCCTTCATTTGCAGATTGCTCAAGTAACCCGCGAAGGCGAACAGAAAGCTGAACGACACGAAAACGACGGGGATCCAGAATGAATGAGTTGCGTTGGTGACAAAGGGGAAGGTCTGGGTCGGCTGGAATACGCCCTCCGACCATCCGATCATGAACGTGATGATCGCGGAGAAAATGATGCCGTAGAAGAGCATCCGGAAAAACGGGACCAGCAAAAATCCCTTCGCAATGTCCTGACAGAATTTGAGGAAATCGCCCATGGCAGTCCCTCCTCAACGTACGCAATCTGGTTACACAATACCCATCGATGCTGGTGCGACTCGCAAAATCGAAACGGCCGAAACCAAACGCCGCACGGCCCGATCGACGTCGGGCCGGCAGTTTCAAATGCAACTTGAGATCGAGATTATTCTTCCGCTTCTCAAGCGGTCAAGGACAAATTCGGGACCGCACCGAACCGGTTAACCACGATGTCGCGCTTGGTCTCGTCGACCCGCACGGTCATGTCGAAGCGCCCGTCGTGCAGCTCCTTGTTGAGCACCTCGGCATTGCGATGCAGCCAGGAGATGCCGGCGCCGTCGGAGGCATCGATCGACAGGTCCAGCGTCGTGCGCATCGCCGCCAGGCGGTCTTCGATCGCAGCTTGCAGCGCATCGATCCCCTCCCCGGTCTCGGCCGAGACCAATAGGCAAGGATGCTCGGGCGGGCGGCGCGCGGCGACATTGCGCAGGTTCTCACGCTCCTCGGGACTGAAGCGGTCGATCTTGTTCCAGACTTCGAGAATGCGACCACCGGCCTCCGGATCGATGCCGAGCTGGCGCAGTACGGCGTCGACGTCGCGCTGCTGCGCGTCGGCGTCCTCATGCGACATATCGCGGACGTGGAGAATGACGTCGGCCTCCAGCACTTCCTCGAGCGTCGCGCGGAACGCCGCGACCAGCTGCGTTGGCAAATTGGAGATGAAACCGACGGTATCCGACAGCATCGCCTTGCCGCCATGCGGGAGCTTAAGCGCGCGCAAGGTCGGATCGAGCGTTGCGAACAGCATGTCGGCGGCCTGCACCTCGGCACGGGTCAGGCGATTGAACAATGTGGACTTGCCGGCATTGGTGTAGCCGACCAGCGCCACGACGCGGTAGGGCACACGTTGCCGGCCGGCGCGGTGCAGCCGTCGCGTCGCCTGAACCTTCTTCAGTTCGTTCTCAAGGCGCGTGATGCGCTCGCCGATCAGGCGGCGGTCGGCCTCGATCTGGGTTTCGCCGGGACCTCCCATGAAGCCGAAGCCTCCGCGCTGGCGTTCGAGGTGGGTCCAGGATCGAACCAGGCGGCTGCGCTGATAGTTCAGATGGGCAAGCTCGACCTGCAGCGCGCCCTCCTTGGTCTTGGCGCGGCGGCCGAAGATTTCCAGGATCAGGCCAGTGCGGTCGAGCACCTTGGTGTTCCAGGCCTTCTCGAGGTTGCGCTGCTGGATCGGGGAGAGCGCGCAATCCATCACCACGAGTTCGATCTCGCGTCCGGTGATAAGACCGATGATCTCCTCGACCTTGCCCTTGCCGAGAAAGCTCGCGGGGCGGATCTGGCTGATGGTCGCGGTGAGCGCCTCGACGACATCGAGGTCGATGGCGCGCGCCAGCCCACAGGCTTCCTCCAGCCGCGCCTCGAAATCGCGCGAGCCATGATGATCCGTTTGCACCTCGGAGTTGCCGCGGCGCATGCGTAAATAGGGGCCGATGACGATCACCCGCCCCGTCGCCTTTTCCGCTGCCGACCTCGGACGGTCAGCGCCCCCTTCCCGATTCCGGGGTTCCAATCAGATCACTTTCAAGCCGGAGCATCCTCGCCGCCCTCGAACAACTGGATCGGAGCGCCGGGCATAATGGTCGAAATCGCATGCTTGTATACAAGCTGCGAATGACCGTCCCGCCGCAACAGCAGGCAGAAATTGTCGAACCAGGTGACAATGCCCTGCAGCTTCACTCCATTGACCAGGAAGATCGTCAGAGGCGTTTTGGTCTTACGTACATGATTTAGGAATGTGTCTTGTAGGTTTTGTGCGCGGTCTGCCGCCATTTTTGTTATCCCGCCGTCTTGTGCTTCTTTTTTATTTACCGGTTGCTGCCGCTCTCACGGAGCATCTCCGGCTGCCGTGAGCCCATGAGATCCCCCTCCGGGGCCACGGCGGAACGATTAGAAGGCAGGCGCGCTTTTTAGGCAAGTCGCTTCGCGCGCCCTTAAACGCGCCTTTATCCGTAAAGATACGGAAAGTGCCAGGTTTTCCCAAGCAAATGCATGAACAAGGCCGCCGGCCCCGGCAGGAGCTTTCCGTTCCGATCGAATCGGAACGGGAGAACGGCTTTAGCCGACGCCCAGCGCTTTCAGCTTCCGGTGCAACGCCGAGCGCTCCATGCCAACGAATTCGGCCGTTCGCGAGATGTTTCCGGAGAAGCGGCTGATCTGGGCGATCAGGTAGTCGCGCTCGAACACCTCGCGCGCCTCGCGCAGCGGCAGTCCCATGATGTGTTCGCCATTGTTGCTGGTCGGCATCGCCGGCACCATGGAACCGACGTCCTGCGGCAGCATGTCGGCGGTGATGATGACCTCCGGACCGCCGCCCGCCAAAATCATGACGCGCTCGACGTTGTTGCGGAGCTGCCGGACGTTCCCCGGCCAGACATGCGACTGCAGCACCGCCATCGCATCCTGGCCGATCTGCCGTTTCGGCAGGCCGGTGTTGGCAGAGATCTGGTCCATGAAATAGTCGATCAGTTCCGGGATGTCCTCGCGCCGCTCCGACAGCGGGGGAACGCGGATCGGCACCACCGACAGCCGGTGATAGAGGTCTTCGCGGAACCTGCCCGCGGCGATCTCCTCTTCGAGGTTACGGGCAGTCGAGGAAATGATTCGAACGTCGACATGGACCTTGGCGGTGCCTCCCTGGCGCTGGAAAGTCTGGTCGACCAAGACCCGCAAAATCTTGTTCTGGGTTTCGCGCGGCATGTCGCCGATTTCGTCGACGAACAGCGTGCCGCCATGCGCTTCTTCCAAGGCGCCGGCCTTGCGCGGCTGCTCGCCATTGGACTGCTCGATCCCGAACATCTCGAGTTCCATCCGCTCCGGCGTGATCGCCGCGGCGTTGATGACCACGAAGGGCCCCTCGGCGCGGGTCGAAGCGGCATGCAGCGTGCGCGCCACCAGCTCCTTGCCGGAACCGGAGGGGCCGACGATCAGGATGCGGCTGTTGGCCTTGGCGGCCCGATCGATGGTCTGGCGCAACTGGTTCATGGAGGGCGAATGGCCGGTCAGAACGCTCGCGGTGGGCGCAAGCTGCTTCAGCTCCCTGACCTCGCGTTTCAGCCGCGAGGTCTCCAAGGCCCGCGTCGCCACCAGGATCAGCCGGTCGGCTTTGAAGGGTTTCTCGATGAAGTCGTAGGCGCCGCGCTTGATCGCCGCGACCGCGGTTTCGATGTTGCCGTGGCCCGAGATCATCACGATCGGCAGATCGGGGTGGTCGCGCTTGATCTGCTCCAGTAGCTGCAGCCCGTCGAGCTTTGAGCCCTGCAGCCAGATATCGAGGAACACCAGATTCGGACGGCGATTGGCGATTTCGGCCAGCGCGGAATCGCTGTCGCGCGCGGTACGCGTCGAAAAGCCCTCATCGTCGAGGATGCCCGCAACCAGCTCGCGGATATCGGCCTCGTCATCGACAATCAGAATCTCACTCGCCATGGGTCCCGCCCGCCTTATCAATTGCCTGTTGCGGCTTTGATTTTTGCTTCACTGTTAGTCGTCTCCGCCGCGGCGTTGGTTTGCGCTGCCGGCTCTTTTGTTGCACTGCTTTGGGCTTGACTTTCGCCAGCCTGCTCCCTCACGCCCCCCTTCGCTGCCTGGCCGGAGATCGCGAACCGCAGGCGCATCCAGGCGCCGCGCTGGCCGGGGTGGAAATCGGAAGCGTCCTTCAGCTCGATGCGGCCGCCATGGTCTTCAAGCACGCGGCCGACGATTGCGAGACCGAGGCCCGTTCCCTTGGCGCGCGTCGTCACATAGGGCTCCAGCAGCCGTGCCCGCGCAACCTTTGGCAGTCCGATACCGTTGTCGATGACGTCGATCACGATCTCGTCGTTCTCGCGCGCCGCTATGACATCAATACGACCCTTGCCCAATTCGTCCGGCGGCACCTGCTCGATGGCCTCGGTCGCATTCTTGATGATGTTGGTCAGTGCCTGCGAAATCAGCCGGCGGTCGAACTGCGCCCGCAACGGATCTTCCTTGATGTCGGCCTCGATCTCGATATCGGGATGTCCGACCCGCATCAGGAACACCGCCTGCCGCACGGTGTCGGCGACATCTTCGCCCTCGATCACCGGTTTGGGCATCCGCGCGAACCGCGAGAATTCGTCGACCATCCGCCTGATGTCGTCGACCTGCCGCACGATGGTGTCGGTGCACTGCTCGAACACGGCCTTGTCTTCGGTGATAGCTTTGCCGAATTTGCGGCGAATGCGCTCGGCCGACAGCTGGATCGGGGTCAGCGGATTCTCGATTTCATGGGCGATGCGGCGGGCGACGTCGCCCCAGGCCGAGGTGCGCTGCGCCGAAACCAACTCGGTGATGTCGTCGAGCGTGATGATGTAGCTGTCGCGCGACTGATTGGTCTGCTCGGCGCTGACGCGAACCGAAAGGTTGCGCTCCTGCCCGTCGCGCAGGATCGTGACCTGGCCCTGCACCAGCCGTTGCGTGCCCTCGCGCGCGGTCTTCATCATCTCGTCGAGTTCGGGCAGCACGTCCGACAACGGATGATCGAGCGTCTCCGATTCGGCGTGCCCGATCAGTTTCTCGGCCGAGCGGTTGAGAATGGCGACGCTGCCGGAAGCGTCGACGCCGATGATGCCGGCGCTTGCGGAAGACAACACCGCCTCGATGAAGCGGCGGCGGCTGTCGATCAGTTCGCTGGCGTTGACCAGCTCGTCGCGCTGGGTACGAAGTTCCTGCGTCATCTTGTTGAAGGTCTCGCCCAACTGGGCGAGATCGCCTTCCGATCTGTGCACCGGCACCTGCACATGAAGATCGCCGGTGGAGACGGTGCTGGCCGCACTCATCAGCCGCCGGATCGGGGCGACGAGCCAGTTGGCGAAATTCAACCCGATCAGAATGGAGGCCATCAGGATGGTCAGCGCGATCACGGCGAACATCAGCGCAAAATTCACCTGAATGCCGAGCCGGCGCGATTCCAGCTCGGCATACTCGGCGACGCCGATCTCGGTTTGCCTGAGTTGCGCGACGACGCGGGGATCGAGCGGACGCGCCACATAAAGGAACGTATCCTCGAACGCCCGCAGCCGGATCACGGCCGCGACGTAGTTTTCTTCGGGGATCACCGAGATCTCGGGCTGGGTTTCGTTGACATTGCTCAGCAATTCCGACGGCGGCGGCGCATAACTCAAGTGAATGCCGGTTTGCGCCGTCTCCAGAGGGTTGCGATCCTTGTCGATCAGCATCGCGCTCGGCAGATTGCGCGACGTGGCGCTCGCCGTGAGCAGCTCGCGAAACGTTCCGCGATCCTGGTCGTACAAGGGCCTGGCACGGGCGATATCGCCGGCCATTCCCAGAATGTCGCCACCAATGAGCTGCGCATGTTCGTCGGTATAGGCGCGGGCGATGCTCAGCGAGTTCTGAATCACCTCGTGCATTGGACCCGAAAACAGCCGGTCGAGGCCGCGATCGATGGTCACGTTGGCAACGATCGCCACCAGCACCGCCGGCAACACAGCGATGACCGAGAACAGGCTGACGATCTGGATATGCAGCCTCGCCGCCGCCCGGCCCCGGCGCCGGGCCTGCATGACCTGCCAGACTTCCCGGACGATGATGCCGACCAGCACCAATATGGTCGCGGCATTGATCAGGATGAAGGAATAGACAACGAGCGGTGTCGGCTCGATCGGGGTCAGCCCGGTCAGCACCATGAAGGTCAGGGAGGCCGACAGCAGCGCAATCGCCACCGCGAACGGCGCAAGCATCCGCCGCAGGGTCCAGCCTCTGGACTCGGCAGGCGACGAATTGAGAATTGCGACGGACGTCTCTGCGCTAGTCATTCCGGCAATGGCAAATGCTGACGGTGTTTACGTCCGCCGGCAGCGGACTGATGCATTCATATCACAATGTTGCCGAATTGCGACAATTCCGCGGCGCGTTTTGCCGACGGGATAGGCAATCCCCTGCGGCTTTTTGGCCGACTGGAAAACCGTTGACGCCGAATCAGGCGCTAACCTCCACTGCGGTAGACCTGAATGTCGAGGTCCCTGATCTTCTTCCGCAGCGTGTTGCGGTTCAACCCGAGCAGGTCCGCCGCGCGGATCTGATTGCCGCGCGTCGCGGCCAGCGCCGCGGTGAGCAGCGGCACCTCGATCTCCTTCAGGATGCGGTGATAGAGGCCCGGTGGCGGCACGCCGTTGGGAAATCCCGAGAAGTGCGAGGACAGGTAGGCTTCGACCGCTCCCCCGAGATTGTCGATGCCCTGATGCACGGCACTCCCCGAGGTCACCGCCGGTGGCGCCAGTTCGCCGTCGATCACGGAAGCCGTGATGACGTCCTGCGGGTACAGCGCGGCGAGCCTTCGCGCCAGATTTTCAAGCTCGCGCACGTTGCCGGGCCAGCGATGCTGCTTCATCCGCTCCAGCGCCAGCGCATCGAGCTTCTTCGGCGGCAGACCGTCCTTTTCGGCGAGCGCGAAGAAGTGCCGCACCAGGTCCGGCATATCCTCGATCCGCTCGCGCAACGGCGGCAGCCGCAGCGGCACCACGTTGAGGCGGAAGAACAGGTCCTCGCGGAACAGCCCCTGCTGGATCAGGATGCGCAGGTCCTTGTTGCTCGCGGCCACGATCCGCACGTCGGTCTTGATCGGCGTGCGGCCGCCGACGGTGGTGTATTCGCCCTGCTGCAAGACGCGCAACAGTCGGGTCTGCGCCTCCATCGGCATGTCGCCGATTTCGTCCAGGAACAGCGTGCCGCCCTCGGCCTGCTCGAAACGGCCGGAGGCGCGGGTATTGGCGCCGGTGAAGGCGCCGCGTTCGTGGCCGAACAACTCCGATTCGATGAGGTCGCGCGGGATCGCCGCCATGTTGACCGCGACGAACGGGCCGTTGCGCCGCTTGCCGTAGTCGTGCAGCGCGCGCGCCACCAGTTCCTTGCCAGTTCCGGACTCGCCCGAGATCATCACGGTGAGGTCGGTCTGCATCAGCCGCGCCAGCACCCGATAGATTTCCTGCATCGCCGGCGAACGGCCGACCAGCGGAATCGAATCGAATTCGGATTCGTCGACCGGGTTGGCCGCGCGCTCCTTCGGCTCCGCCAGCGCGCGGCCGACGATGGCGATCAATTCCTTCAGGTCGAACGGCTTCGGCAGGTACTCGTAGGCGCCGCGTTCGGACGCCCGGATCGCGGTCATGAAGGTGTTTTGGGCGCTCATGACGATGACCGGGAGGTTTGGCCGCATCTTCTTGATCCGCGGCAACAGGTCGAACGCGTTTTCGTCGGGCATCACCACGTCGGTGATGACGAGATCGCCCTCGCCCTGGCTCACCCACCGCCACAAGGTCGCGGCGTTGCCGGTCAGCCGCACCTCGTATCCGGCGCGCGAGAGAGCCTGATTGAGAACCGTTCGGATGGCGGTGTCGTCATCGGCGACAAGTATGCTACCTGCAGGCATTGGTATTCCTCATCTCGTATCCTGTGAGGCATGCAACGGCGTCCCCGAAACGTCATCGCGATGGCTTTGGTGTTTTGCGCCGTTGTACATCGGCAACAGCACGCGGAAGGTGGTCTTGCGCGGCTGCGACTTCGCATTCGATGATGCCGCCGTGATCGCCGACGATTTTTGCGACCAGCGCTAGACCCAATCCGCTGCCGGTCTGCTTCGTCGTCACAAAGGGATCGAACAGGTTCGGCAGCAGGTCTTCCGGCACGCCCGGGCCGTTGTCCTTGACGCAGAACTCCAGCGGCAGCGACACCCGCGTTTTCTTGCCGGGCACCGAGAGCCGGACGCCCGGCCGGAATGCGGTGGTGAGCTGAATTTCGGCATCGCTGCCGAGATCGACCACGGCTTCCGCGGCATTCTTCACCAGGTTCAGGAACACCTGGATCAACTGGTCCTGATTGGCGTGCACCGGCGGCAGCGACGGATCGTAATCCTCGACGAAGCGGATGTTGCGGGCAAAGCCCGACTGCGCCAGCCGCTTGACGTGATCCAATACCGAATGAATGTTGACGGCGCCGCGCGCCACCGGCCGGTCGTCGCCGAACACTTCCATGCGATCGACAAGGGTAACGATGCGGTCGGCCTCGTCGCAGATCAGCCGCGTCAGCATGCGGTCTTCCGAGGACGCCGCCTGTTCCAAGAGTTGCGCCGCGCCGCGGATGCCGGACAGCGGGTTCTTGATCTCATGCGCGAGCATGGCGGCGAGCGCGATCACCGAGCGCGCGGCGCTGCGATGGGTGAGTTGCCGGTCCATCTTGTCGGCGATGGAGCGCTCCTGCAGCATCACGACGATATGGCCGGGGCGTTCGGTCAAGGGTGCTACGTGGAGATCGACCTGGCGGTCGCCGCCCATGCGCGGCGTGCCGAGATCGACCTTGTATTCGTTGACCGGCGAGCCGATCGAGCGCACCTGGTCGATCAGCGCGAGAAGCGGGCTGCCGAACGGCACCAGCTCCTTCAGCGATTGCCGCTGCAGGAATTGCGTCGAAATCTCGAAGAAGGATTTCGCGGCCATGTTGGCATCGATGATCTTGCCGTCGGGGCCGATCAGCAGCACCGGGTTGGGCAAGGCGTTGAGGATGGCCTCGCTATCGGCTGGCAGCCGCTGGCGGTGTTCTGCTGCTGAAGTCATGCGGCAGCGCTCCATGCAAAGTCGTCGAACGCTTCTTCCAGAGATCGGTGCACCCGCGTCGGATCGTCCGACGTCAATATCTTCTCGCGCCAGGTCTTGAGCGTTTGCGCGGGCGCGCGGCCGCAAGCAGCTGCGATCTCCAGCGCCCAGGAAAGATGCTTGCGCGCATGGCGCAGCCCGACGCGCAGGCCATAGTGATGGCAAACCTCGTCATAGAGCGTGCGGACATAGGCGAGCTGCAGCGAAAGCGCCGGCGCGGCTTCGGCGATCCCGCCGTCGAGACGCCGCCCGATCTGCCCGGGCAGCCAGGGTTGGCCCTGCGCGCCGCGGCCGATCATGACCGCATCCGCACCCGACATGTCGAGCGCTGCGACCGCCGTCTCATACGAGGTGATATCGCCGTTGACGACCAGCGGAATCGAAATCGCTTCCCTCACCGCGCGCACCGCGGCCCAGTCGGCCTCGCCTTTATAGAATTGCGCGCGCGTGCGGCCGTGCACGGTGATCAACTGCACGCCGGCGGCTTCTGCGCGGCGCGCCAGTTCAGGCGCGTTGCGCGAGCGATCGTCCCAGCCGAGCCGCATCTTCAACGTCACCGGCACGTTCACGGCCGATATCGTCGCCTCGATCAGGCTCTCCGCATGATCGAGATCGCGCATCAGGGCCGAGCCGGATTGCCCGCCGGTCACATGACGCGCCGGGCAGCCCATGTTGATGTCGATGATGTCAGCGCCGGCGGCTTCCGCGATTTGCGCGCCTTCGCGCATCCAGCGGGCCTCGCAGCCTGCAAGCTGCACGACATGTGTCCCGACGCCTGCTGCTTCGCAGCGCAACCGTGAGATCGGCCGCCCCTGCGCAAGATCGTCGCTTGCGGTCATCTCGGACACCACGAGTCCGGCGCCAAGCTGTGCGGCCAGCCGCCGAAAAGGGGCATCGGTGATGCCGGACATCGGCGCGAGAAGAACCCGGTTGGCGAGCTCAATATCGCCTATTTTCAATGGCTTATGGCGGAGAGATCCCGGACCGGTCACGGATGTCTCATGGTTCTGATAATGCGCATCATCGCGCATACGGATATCTATTGAGCACAAATCTTGTGCAGTCAAGCGTCATGCCTACACTTTAGCCATTTCTGACGATCTTGCAAGTGCAGTGCAGCAATATATGCGTTTCCCACAGCCGCTCGGAATCGCTCTCTTTTTTACGGGCGCCGCGTGATAAGGGCTCCCGCGAGAGCCCAAGCCTTGTTAACCGCGATCACCAGTAATTGAGTTGTATGGCGAAATCAGAACGGACTGCAGCCATCCTCGTCGCAGCCGGCCGTGGCTTGCGTGCCGGCGCGGGTGGACCAAAGCAGTATCGAACCATCGGCGGCAAGACCGTAATTTTCCGGGCCATGGAGCCGTTCTGCGCTCACCCGCAGGTCTTTGCCGTGCAGCCGGTGCTGAACCCCGACGACACCGCCCTGTTCAACGAAGCGGCACGCGGCCTGCGCCATGAGCCGCCGACGGCTGGCGGAGCGACGCGGCAGGCTTCGGTGCATGCCGGCCTCGAGGCCCTCGCCGCGCAAAAACCCGACATCGTGCTGATCCACGACGCCGCCCGTCCCTTCGTTTCGCAGGCCCTGATCTCGCGTGCGATCGATGCGGCAAGCCGCACCGGCGCAGCGATTCCGGTGATACCGGTCACCGACACCGTCAAGCTGATCGACGCCGGCGGAAATATCGAGGCGACGCCCGAGCGGGCGCGGTTGCGAATAGCGCAGACACCGCAGGCGTTCAGGTTCGACGTGATTCTCGATGCCCACCGCCGCGCCGCGCGCGACGGCAACAGCGATTTCACCGACGACGCGGCGATTGCGGAATGGGCGGGATTGACGGTTGCGACATTTGAAGGCGATGCTGCCAACATGAAATTGACCACGCCAGAAGATTTTGTCCGCGAGGAAGCCCGCCTCGCCAGCCTGCTCGGCGATATCAGGACCGGCACCGGCTATGACGTGCACGCCTTCGGCGAGGGCGATCATTTGATGATCTGCGGCGTGCGCGTGCCGCATACCAAAGGCTTTCTCGCCCATTCCGACGGCGACGTCGGCCTGCATGCGCTGGTCGACGCCATCCTGGGGTCGCTGGCGGACGGCGATATCGGATCGCACTTCCCGCCGAGCGATCCGCAATGGAAGGGCGCCTCCTCCGACCGCTTCCTGAAATACGCGGCTCGATCGCGTCACCGCGCGCGGCGGCCGTATCGCCAATCTCGAGGTGACGCTGATCTGCGAGCGCCCGAAAATCGGCCCGTTGCGCGATCAGATGCGCGCGCGCATCGCGGAGATCACGGGTGTGGACGTCTCGCGCGTGGCCGTGAAGGCAACCACCAGCGAGCGGCTCGGCTTCACCGGCCGCGAGGAAGGCATCGCGGCGACCGCCAGCGCCACCATCCGGCTGCCCTGGCAGGATAAGGGTTGGAGCGCGTAGCATGAGCGGCAGCGACGCCCGCGCCCTCTCCCGCTCGCTGCTCGACCTTTGCCGGATGCGCAAACTGACCATTGCCACCGCCGAATCCTGCACCGGCGGCCTGGTTGCCGGCGCGCTGACGGAAATCCCGGGCTCCTCCGACGTCATCGACCGCGGCTTCATCACCTATTCCAACGATGCCAAGCGCGCGATGCTGGGCGTCAACGCCACCACGCTTGCGACCTTCGGCGCCGTCAGCAAGGAGACCGCGACCCAAATGGCGGTCGGCGCGCTGGAGCGGGCCGGCGTCGATCTCGCCGTTTCCATCACCGGCATCGCCGGCCCCGGCGGGGCTACCCCCGGCAAGCCCGTGGGTCTGGTGCATTTCGCCGCCGCCGCCCGCGATGGACGGATCATCCATCGCGAATGCCGCTTCGGCGCGATCGGCCGCAGCGCCGTGCGCCAGCGCTCGGTGGTGGAAGCCTTGCGCATGCTGACGGAGCTCGCGCGCGGGCCCCAGGCCGCCGCGAAGCCGCGCCGCGAAGCCGTCAGCCGCCTGCGCCCGCGGGCGGTGCGATCGCCAAGGCGACATGCGGTGAAGCGCAGGCGGCCGCCAAGGGCGTGAGGATTGGCAGGGCTCGGCCGCGCGTCCAAGAAAGATGGGCGGCTAGAAAAAGCCGGGGCTCAAATCCAGGCCATAGGTGGCCGCGAGCAGCATCGCAACGAGCAACAGAGCGCAGCCAAACAGTGCAACCTTGAGTATTCCGATTTTGAACGATGGGTTAACTGAAAAAGTGCGCGCAATAAAATTATCGAAATCTGTCATTTGTCCTCGGGTTTTATACAATAATTCGATCTGGAGCCCCACTTTTGATGAAAGGACGGCGATATCTGCTTCAAGCTAACGGGAGGGTCGCGGCTCTAACGACGAGGCGCGAGCGGAACGCGAAAGATCCTGAAGCCCGGGATGTCGGGGAACCACTCGGCGGCTTCCGGAGACACCAGCGCCAAAACCGCCGCCGGCGCTTCGCCGTCAATCACCCGATCGAGCGCTTTCTCGCGCCCCTGGTTGAGCTGGACTTCGGCCGCGCCGGCTGCCGCGATCGCGGTCCGAATTGACGCGTTGGAAGCAGATTTCCGGTTCTCGATCGCAACATCCATTCCGGAAAGATCGGACACCGATTTGATCTCTGGACGCGCGATCAGAATGGCAACCAGATTGCCCGTGTTGCCGGTCGGCACCGATGCCGCCAAACTGGTATCGCTGGCCTGGGCGGGTACGGAAAAACCGGAAGCAACGAGATTGGTCGCCTCTTGCTCCGGCACAGGAGCCACGGTCAGGGACGTCAAGCGCTCGGCAAGCGCCTTCGCGGCCGCGACCTGCTCCTGCACCGTTCTGGCGTTGGACGTGGCGGCGACGCCGCCTCGCGGGATCGGCTGCGACGGCCGCGTCACCTGCAGGGAACGCCGCGATCTCTGCGGACGGCAACGACACCGGTTGTTTTACGGCACGGACTTGCGCCGCGGGCTTTGAACTTTCGCCACGCGTTGCCGTTGCACGGCGAGCTTCGGTGTCCGACGAGCGCCGCGTCGGTGGCGCGGACGCGGGTTCCGCAGCCGCTGTCGAAGCGTGTCGCGCGGACCAGGCCATATAGGATTGGCATAAGCTGTTGCAGGGCAATCCATCGATATAAACGGTATCGGGGGAGCCTAATTGTTGGGCTTGCGAGGTTCCGACGGAGCCGAGAAACAACAGGCCGGTCAGCATCGTCCAGCGCTTCGACATGCTTTACTCCACATTTACAAACTCTCGCAGCGTGGTCTGTCGCGTACCACGGCGAATACGCGCGGCCAATGTCGGCGCGGCGCGGATCAGCAAATTCCGTTATGGGTACGAGCGGGGCGCGAAGGCGTTTCAACTTCTACCCGCATATCGTGTTTAAAACTTCAAACCAGAATCAATGGTCTTAAGCGGGCAACTCTGGTTTCCACCATCGCAACGGGCGCAAATGCAACGTTCCAAATCCGCAGCAACCTCCAATCTCAATCTGCATCGCAATCAATCCTTTGTTGAAAACCCTTGTGCCACAGGCTTAACTTGAATTTAATATAAGGTTGCTCATTCCACGGAATTGGTCCGAATGATATCCGTGACTCCACTGCCTCTCGGCAAGGCTATTCGTTTTCGTGGCGCCCTTAGCTGTCGAGCGATGGCACAGGCGGGATCGGCCGACGGGCGGATTTCGTGAATTGAGGTCCAGTCGTCTTGCGAAAGAGATACCTTATTACCGCCCGATGGAAACAAGACCACGGCGGGACCAATCAAACGACGAAAAATGAACGCAATCAGCGCCCGTCAGGCGTGCGCACGCCATACCAGTTGTCGCGAACCTGCTGGTAATGCACGCCAGGGTCGTAGGTGGCGGTCGGCAGATTGAGCACCTGCGGCGACAACCGGCCGACCGCGCTCAGCACCGAATAGGACGCAACCACGCGGTCGTGTTGCGCGGTGACCAGCGCGACGCGGGCGTTGACCAGCGCCTGCTGCGCGTTGAGCACGTCGAGCGTGGTCCGCTGTCCGACGGTGGCTTCTCGGCGAACGCCGGTGAGCGCGAGTTCCGACGCGGCCACCTGCGATTCCGCAGAGGCGACCTCCGCCTTGCCGGCCACGAGCTGGCCCCACGCGGTGACGGTGTTGGCTCGGGTTTGATCGCGGACCATTTCGAGGTTGAGACGCTGCTGCGCCAGGTTTTCCTTGGACTGGCGGATCAGCGAATATTCGGCGCCGCCCTGATAGATCGGCGCCGAAACCTGCGCGACGGTGGAGGCGGTGAACGCCTTTGGGGTCGTCAGCGTCTGCTCATAGGCCTGCTGCGCCGAAGTCACCAGGCTTAAGGTCGGCAACAGCGCGCCCTCATTGATCTTGACCTGCAGATAATTCACGTCGATGCCGAACATCGCCGCCGTGACGGCCGGATTTTCGATCAGGCTGAGCTCGACCGCGGTTGGCAGCGATTTCGGCAGGAATCGGTCCACCGGCGAACCCGGCGCGAGGTTGGAGGGTTCGTTGCCGACGATGCGGCGGAAATTCGAACGCGTCGTCACCAGGTTGGCTTCGGCGGTGAGTTGCTGGGTCTTGCCGGCGGCAAGCTGGGCTTCCGCCTGCGCGACGTCCGTGCGCGTCACCGTGCCGACGTCGAAGCGGTCGCGGGTCTGTTTCAGCGTTTGCTCGAGCACGAGCGTGTTGTTGCGCTGGACTTCGACGATGGCCGCGTCGCGCAAATAATCCATGTAGATGGTGGCGGCGCTGAGCAGCACCGTCTCATCCATCACGCGCAACGCCTCCCGCGCGCCGGAAACCTGGCTTTCGGCGGCGCGAGTCTTGTTGGCGGTCTGGTTGCCGTTGAACAGCGTCTGCGTGACCGTCACGCCGGCGCTGCGCGGCGGGTCGGTGCCGTGAATATCGTTTCGCACGGCCTCCGTCGCAGTGCTCCCCTTGGTGCTGAGTGTATCGGCGTACTGATAACCGACGCTGGCGGTGAGCGCGACCTTGGGCCGGTAGGCCGACAGCGCTTGCGGCACGTTCTCGTCGGTGGATCGCACCAACGCCCGCTGCGCGTTGAGCTGCGGGTTGTTCCGATAGGCCCGCACCAATGCAGCCTCCATGGTGTCAGCCAGAGCCGGCGCCAGGCCCGCAAACACCGTCAGGAGAACCGTCGGCTGCAACTCCGCGAAGGCTTCCCACATACCTATGCGCTGTATTCATGCACCGATCAGGCAAGATGCACCTCGCCTGCCAATCCCTGCCGGAACCCAATTGTCCACGCTTTACCTCGGGCGGAAATTCGCCGCCCCCCGGTCGAGATTTCGCCGCTTTGTGGACACGCTATCTGTGCTCCCCGTCTAAATCAACAGGGCGCCGTCAGCGATCGGATCATCAATCAATGCAATTGGTGCATGAGGCGTCTAGACTTCTGCATCGAGCAGCGCAAGTCCGAAGAAACGTGCGGCCGATCCCCTCTCGATTCAGTCGCCGCTACTTCGTGGCGCACCGCGTCCGGGGACAAGCTAGCCCTTCCCGTAAATCGCGTCCGCGCGCTTTTCGAATGCGGCCGAAAACCGCTGGAACGCGGTGTCGAACATCGAGCCCATCAACAGCGCCAGCATCCGGCTTTTGAATTCGTACGACAGGAAGAAGCCGACGTCGCAGACGTCGTCGCCCTTCGGCTCGAAGGTCCAGCGGTTTTCCAGATTGCTGAACGGACCTCGCAGATATTCGACGAGGATCTTCAGGTTGGGACGGTCGAGCGTCACTTGGCTCGTAAACGTTTCCCGCACCAGCTTGAACGACACCGTCATGTCGCTCACCACGACCTCGATGCCGTCGGGCTTGGGGATGCGCTGGCGTATTTTTATGGATTGGCACAGCGGCACGAATTCGGGATAGCGCTCCATATCCGCAACGAGATCGAACATCTGCGGCGCGCTGTGGAGAACCCGGCGCTTGCTGGAGAAACGAGGCATTTCCTGTGCACTCAGCGGGGAAGCGCCGCGCGGGCCGCCTTGAGCCTGGCGAAATCATCGCCGGCGTGATGCGAAGAGCGGGTCAGCGGGCTCGCCGATACCATCAGGAAACCCTTGGTATAGGCGACCTTCTCATAAGACGCGAATTCGTCCGGCGGCACGTAGCGCATCACGGCGTGATGCTTGCGGGTCGGCTGCAGGTATTGGCCGATGGTCAGGAAATCCACCTCCGCCGTGCGCAGGTCGTCCATCACCTGCAGCACCTCGTGGCGCTCCTCCCCCAAGCCCACCATGATGCCGGACTTGGTGAACAGCGTGGGATCCAACTCCTTCACCTTCTGCAACAGCCGGATGGAATGAAAATAGCGCGCACCCGGCCGCACGTTGAGATACCGCGAGGGCACGGTCTCGAGATTGTGGTTGAAGACGTCGGGCTTCGCCGCCACCACGGTTTCGAGCGCGCCGTCCTTGCGCAGGAAATCCGGGGTGAGGATCTCGATGGTCGTGGTCGGGCAGCGCGCGCGGATCGCGCGAATAGTCTGCGCGAAATGCTCGGCGCCGCCGTCGGCGAGGTCGTCGCGATCGACCGAGGTGACGACGATGTGGGCTAAGCCCAGCTTGAAGGTCGCTTCCGCGACATGCTCCGGCTCCGCGGCATCGAGCGCGCCGGGCATGCCGGTCTTGACGTTGCAGAAGGCGCAGGCCCGGGTACAGGTGTCGCCCATGATCATGAAGGTGGCGTGCTTCTTGTCCCAGCACTCGCCGATATTCGGGCAGCCCGCCTCCTCGCACACCGTGACCAGGCCATTTTCCTTGACGATGTTGCGCGTGTCGGCGTAGCCGCGCGTGGTCGGCGCGCGCACTCTGATCCAGTCCGGCTTCGGCGGCGACAACGCGTCCGGCCGGTTCACCTTTTCCGGGTGACGCGGGCGCAACGGCGTGGCTGAGACGGTGTCGATGACGGTGACCATGGCGTGTCCAAAAAGGCTGTCGGTCTCTAGCTAGTCGGTATCCGGCAGGCCCGCAAGGCGGCTCGCCGAGCTTAACAGAACGTGCCACATAAAGGCAGCGTGTCCGCCTGTTCCATGCCGATTCTCAAGCCCAAAATGGCTCCAAGCCCAAAGCGCGCCGGCGCGATTCCACCTGCCCTCGGCAAGCCCCTGAGGCGTGCCTTTTTTGCGCGCAGCGTGCACGAGGTGGCGCCCGACCTGATCGGCACGACGCTGTTGGTCGACGGCGTCGGCGGCGTCATTGTCGAGGTCGAGGCCTATCATCACACCGAGCCGGCCGCGCATTCCTTCCACGGCCCGACGCCGCGCAACCAGGTGATGTTCGGCCCGCCGGGCTTTATCTACGTCTATCGCTCCTACGGCATCCATTGGTGCGTGAATTTCGTCTGCGAAAAGCAGGGCTCGGCCAGCGCGGTGCTGATCCGCGCGCTGGAGCCGACCCACGGCATCGCGGCGATGCGCCGCCGCCGCGGACTTGCCGACGAGCGGGCGCTGTGCTCGGGTCCGGGCAAATTGACCGAGGCGCTCGGGATCACCCATCGCCACAACGGGCTTGCGCTGGATGCCCCGCCGTTCGCGCTCCATGCGCGGACCGGCGAAGGTGGAGATCGTCTCGGGCGTGCGGATCGGCCTCACCAAGGCGGTCGATCTGCCCTGGCGCTACGGATTGAAGGGCTCGAAATTCCTGAGCAAGCCATTCAGATAATCCGGAAGGCCGGCGAAAAACCCAGTTCGCTCTTGGCCTTCGCGCTCGACACGGCGCCGTCATCTTCGGCGATGTTGTAGACGCCCGCGCCTTTGGTCACCGCCAGCAGTGCCGCGTGGGCCGCGGCGTCGACATGCACCGATGGGGGCTTCGGCGGCTGGTCGTACCAGGTCGCTGGCCCGTAGAGATAGCCATAGCGCAGCACGACCCCGTCAATTCCTGGGGTCGTCAGAACCTCCCGTTCAAGCGCGCAATGCCTTGCACCGTCAACTGGCGTACACCCTCGGCGGCAAGGTCGAGGGGATCGTCTTCGGTGCGCATACCGTCGCCCGGCGCATAGACGAATGCGATGCTCTGCGCGACGGCGCGGGCGGCGCCCGCCAGCTTCGCGGCCCGCATCAGGTTTCGGGTGCCCTCGATACGCAGGCGGCGATTGGCCTGCTGCGCCGCCGGATAGCCGGGGGTGCCCGGCGCGCTCGGCAGGTCGGTGAGTTGATGGATAACGACGTCGGGGCGCGCGGTGGCGACCGCCTGCGCAAGCGCGTCGTCATCGAACACGTCAACCACGACCGGCGTAATCCCGAGCGCGCGCAGCATCCGGCTCTTGGCGGGTGTACGCGTCGTGCCGGTAACCTCATGCTCGGCTTGGCGCAGCAGGCCGGCGAGCCGCCGCCCGACGACACCCGTCGCACCCGCCAGGAAAACTCTCATTTGCGTCTCGGCAAGATTATCCTAAACGGCGTTCTTCAGCCGCTCCAGCGCCTCGAGGATCTTTTCCTTGCGCGCCACGGCCGCCTCGCGCTTTTCCTTCTCTTCCTCGACGATCTCTTCCCGCGCGTTGGCGACGAACTTCTCGTTGCCAAGCTTGGCATCGACGCGCTTGATGTCGGCGTCGGCCTTGGCGATTTCCTTGTCGAGCCGCGCCCGTTCGGCGGCGATATCGATCACGCCCTTGAGCGGGAGGGCTGCGACCTCGCCGCGCACCAGAAGCTGCACGGCACCTTCGGGCACGCGGTCGGCGAACGAAATGTCGGACACGCGCGCCATCCGCTTGATGACGTCGCTCCAGCGCGGCACGCGTTCTTGGGTCTCGGCGGACGCGCCGGCCAGCACCAGCGAGGTCAGCGTCGCCGGCGGAATGTTCATCTCCGCCCGCACCGAGCGGATCGCGGTGACCAGATCGATCAGCCAGCCGATCTCGGCTTCCGCCGAATGGTCGACAAAGTTGGCGGCGTAGACAAGAAGTTCCGGTGGTGTCTGCGAATCGTCCTTGGCGATCAGAGACAGGTCCAACGGGAGTGCGCCCGGCTTGATCGACCACGGCGCCAGCGCCAGCAGGCCGTCGCGCCGCGCCGTCACCATCCACAACTCCTCGGTGATGAAGGGCATGAACGGATGCAGCAATTTCAGGATCTCATCGCGCGCCCAGGCGACCATGGCGCGGGTCTCGGCTTTCGCGGGCCCCTCCTCGCCCAGCAGCACGGGCTTGGCGAGTTCCAGATACCAGTCGCAATAGACGTTCCAGACAAAGCGGTAGATCGCGTTGGCGGCGTCGTTGAAGCGATAGGCTCGCAGCGCCTCCGTTACCTCGCGTGCCGATTGGAATGTCTCGTGAGCAATCCAGCGGTTCAGCGTCTCCCGCGCTTTCTCCGGATCGAAGCCGGAAGGCATCGCGCAGTCGTTCATCTCGGCGAAGCGGCAGGCGTTCCACAGCTTGGTCGCGAAATTGCGGTTGGTCTCGACGTGCTGGGACGACAGCTTGATGTCGTGTCCCTGGGCAGCACCTCGCGCCAGCGCAAAGCGCAAGGCATCAGCGCCGTATTCGTCGATTACGCCCAGGGGATCGATGACGTTGCCTTTCGACTTCGACATCTTCGCGCCCTTCTCGTCGCGAACCAGGCGGTGGATGTAGACAGTCGAGAACGGCGCCTGCTTCATGAAGTGCAGGCCCATCATCATCATCCGCGCGACCCAGAAGAAGATGATGTCGAAGCCGGTGACCAAGACGTCGGTCGGGTAATAGCGCTTCACCTCCGGCGTATCGTCGGGCCAGCCCAGGGTCGAGAACGGCCACAGCGCGGAGGAGAACCAGGTGTCGAGCACGTCTTCGTCGCGCGTGATGAAGCCCGCGCGCTTGTTGCGGTCGAGCGCCATCTCGCGCCCCTGCTCCGGCGTGATGACTTCCTGCTCGACATAATAGCCGAGCGCGTGGCCGACGGCTTCGTCTTCGGTTTCGGCGACGAACACCTTGCCGTCGGGCCCGTACCAGGCCGGGATCTGATGACCCCACCAGAGCTGGCGCGAGATGCACCAGGGCTGGATGTTCTCCATCCACTCGAAATAGGTCTTTTCCCAGTTCTGCGGGACGAACGTCGTGCGCCCCGAGCGCACCGCCGAGATTGCAGGCTGCGCCAGCGTCTTGGCGTCGACATACCATTGGTCGGTCAGATAGGGCTCGACGACCACGCCGGAGCGGTCGCCATGCGGCACCATATGCGTGTTCGGCTCGACCCGCTCCAGGAAGCCGAAATCTTCCAGCCGCGCCAAAATCCGCTTGCGCGCGGCGAATCGCTCGACGCCGTGCATTTCCTGCGCGAAATCGAGCGCGCCTTCCGGCAATCCGCGCAGATAGTCCTCGTTGCCGACCAGCGCGAGGCATCCCTCCTGATCGAGCACGCTGATCTGCGGCAGGCCATGCCGCTTGCCGATCTCGAAGTCGTTGAAATCGTGCGCAGGCGTCACCTTCACCGCGCCCGATCCCTTCTCGGGATCGGAATACTCGTCGGCGACAATCGGAATCTTGCGTCCGACCAGCGGCAGGATCACATGCTTGCCGACCAGACGCCGGTAGCGCTCATCGTCCGGATGCACCGCGACCGCGGTGTCGCCGAGCATGGTTTCGGGCCGCGTGGTGGCGACCACGATGAAGCTTGCGGGATCGTCCGGGCTGAAGGTCTTGCCTTCCAGCGGATAGCGCAGATACCACAGGCTGCCCTTGATCTCGATCTGCTGCACTTCCAGATCGGAAATCGCGGTCAAAAGCGTCGGGTCCCAGTTGACCAGCCGCTTGTCTTTGTAAATCAGCCCGTCGCGATGCAGCGCCACGAACACCTTCGCGACCGCGCGCGACAGGCCCTGATCCATGGTGAAGCGCTCGCGCGACCAGTCGCAGGACGCGCCCAGCCGCTTCAGCTGGTTGACGATGACGCCGCCGCTCTCTTCCTTCCATTGCCAGACGCGCTCGACGAACTTTTCGCGCCCCATGTCGCGCCGGCCCGGCTGCTGGCGTTCCATCAATTGCCGCTCGACCACCATCTGGGTGGCGATGCCGGCGTGGTCGGTGCCTGGCTGCCACAGCACGTCGCGGCCGCGCATCCGCTCGAATCGGCAGAGGATGTCCTGCAGCGTGTTGTTGAGCGCATGCCCCATGTGCAGCGAACCGGTCACGTTCGGCGGCGGGATCACGATCGTGAAAGGCGCGGCATCGCGCCGGTCGGGACGTCCGGCGCGGAACGCGCGGGCATCCTCCCAGACCAGGGACATGCGAGCTTCGATATCGGCGGGCTGGTAGTTTTTCTCGATCATGACATGCGGTCGGGGGGTGTCGATGCGGGTAAAGAGCCCCCGGAGCGCGCCAAGTCAACACCAAGTCGATACGGTAGGCGCGTCAAAGGCGGCAAACCCGGTTGTGATGGCCTGAATCGGGGCCGTCAGGCCATGAAGCCGGCCTACCGCCCGCCGCGGGAAACCCGCTCGATCTCCGCTTTCACGATCCGCTCGACCAGCCCGGGCAGGTTGTCGTCCAGCCATGATTTCAGCATCGGCCGCAGCATTTCCTTGACCAGATCCTCCAGCGTACGGGCGTTGTTGCTGAGCACCGTGTGGGCGAGCGTGTTGAAGGCGGATTCGACCGCAGAGACCGTCGACTGCGAAAGAATCGGCTGCGACGGCGCGGCGTCGAACGACGGAGGCTCGTAAGCGGGCTGCCGGTTGATCGCGCGCGAGGCGTCCGATTCGGTGAATTCGATATCGTCCTGCGGCTCGACCCTCCGGAACGAAGGCTGCGGCGGGGCAACGCTTGGCACCGCCATTTCATCGGTCAATTCGAACACCTCGACGTCCGGCTGGGGCGGCCTGATCTCTTCGGCCGAGGTCGCTTCGTCCAATCCCGACAGCAGCGCGTCGATATCGTCCTGGTTGTTCGACACTGCCGGTGCAGGCGGTGCCGGAGCAGGCGGAGGCGGCGGAGGTGCGGCTTTTGCCGGCGCGACAGGTGCAATCTTCGGCGGCGAAATGTCGGCCGTCGGAGCCGGCTTTGCCGGCGGCGGCGCCGGCTTTTCCGCCTTCGGCGGTTCGGGAGCTGCGGCCTTTTCGGCAGGCGGCGGCTTGGCTTCGTCATCGGCGATAATACGCCGGATCGACGCCAGAATCTCCTCCATGGAGGGCTCTTGGACCTTTGCAGGTTGCGTCATCTCCGACTCCAAATCATCAACGCCCTCGCACGCGTTGTCTTACACCAAGGCAGGACGGGCTTTTGCCGGTTGCGCATACACGTGCCGGGATTTTCATCGCGACAGCCTGACTTGTCCCCAGATCAAACGGCACTCGGCGCAATCCGCGCGCCGGAGCGTCCCCTCGCTCGCGGCTTCCAAGCGTTGCGAGCCGAAGAACTGCCGGATTCGACGCGAATCGCTCCAGTGCCTTATAGAAAGGCTATGTCATGGCAACAAACGATTGCAAGCAAGGCACTGCGGAGATTCGCGGGTGTCCTCAGCGCGCTGAAGTGTTCCTGAAGCGATTCGGGAAGCGACGCGCTCAGCGCCCGTCGGGGGTGCGAACGCCGTACCAGCTGTCGCGAACCTGCTGGTAGTGCACGCTCGGATCGTAGGTGGAGGTCGGCAGATTGAGCACCTGCGGCGACAACCGCCCGACAGCGCTCAGCACCGAATAGGACGCAACCACGCGGTCGTGCTGCGCGGTGACCAGCGCGACACGGGCGTTGACCAGCGCCTGCTGCGCGTTGAGCACGTCGAGCGTGGTGCGCTGCCCGGCCTTGGCCTCCTCGCGAACACCGTTGAGCGCGATCTCGGACGCACTGACCTGCGCTTGCGCCGAAGACACCGTGGCCTTGCCGGCCTCGAGCTGGCCCCACGCCGTCACGGTGTTGGCGCGGGTCTGGTCGCGGACCTGATCGAGATTGAGACGCTGCTGCGCCACGTTTTCCTTGGATTGGCGAATCAGTGAGTACTCGGCGCCACCCTGATAGATCGGCACCGAAACCTGCGCGACCGCCGAGGCGCTGAACGACCTCGGGGTTGTCGGCGACTGTTCAAAGGCCTGCTGCGCCGAGGCCACCAGGTTGACGGTCGGCAACAGCGCGCCCTCGGCAATCTTGACCTGCAGAAAGTTCACATCGACGCCGAACATCGCGGCGGTGACGTTCGGGTTTTGAATCAGGCTGAGCTCGACCGCGGTCGGCAGCGATTTCGGCAGGAATCGGTCCACCGGCGAGCCCGGCGCGAGGTTGGATGGCTCGTTACCGATGATGCGGCGGAAGTTCGAGCGTGTCGTTATCAGGTTGGCTTCGGCGGTCAGTAGCTGCGTCTTGCCGGCGGCAAGCTGGGCCTCCGATTGCGCGACGTCGGTACGCGTCACTTCGCCGACATTGAAGCGGTCGCGCGTCTGTTTCAGCGTCTCCTCGAGCACGCGGACGTTGCTCTTCTGAACCTCGACGATGGCCGAGTCGCGCAAATAGTCCATGTAGATGGTCGCGGCGTTCAGCAGTATGTTCTCTTCCATCACGCGCAGCGCCTCGCGCGCGCCGGAAACCTGGCTCTCGGCGGCGCGGGTCTTGTTGGCGGTCACATTGCCGTTGAACAGCGTCTGCGTGACGTTCAGGCCGGCGCTTGTCGGCGCTTGGGCGCCGTGGATCGGAGTTCGCACAGCCGCGATCGCAGAGCTGCCCAGCGAGCTGAGCGTATCGGTGTATTGATAACCGGCGCTCGCGGTGAGCGCGACCTTGGGCCGATAGCCCGACAGCGCCTGTGGCACGTTCTCGTCGGTCGAACGCACCTGCGCGCGCTGCGCGTTGAGCTGCGGATTGTTCTGATAGGCGCGCACCAGCGCCGCCTCAATCGTATCGGCCAGGGCAGCCGTCGGGCCCATATACGCCATCAGAAGAACCGCAGCCGCAGCTCCGGTGACGACCTTCACCCCAAACATCCCTGGTATTCCATTCATCCTGTTACCGGTCCGCGCGCGCGAAACCGGGTCACCGCTTCGTTCTGAGTCCACGCCCCGTCCAAACATATTCCCCGTGCGCGCAGTGCGGAACCACCTGACGAGCGACGCCGACCGAAACTCTTCACGTGCTGCTTCCGGGCCACACTTCTGATTCAAAATGGGATTTTAACAGGGCCATGACGTGGTAAAGGCTGGAAATCCTAAAAAACGAACGCCGGTCGCCGTTCCAGCCCCGGTAAAACCGGCGCCGTGGCATCGAAAAGCACCCGGTTCCCGAAGTCGCCGTGAAAGTGGGTCACGATGACAGCCCGCGCCGGACGCGACATCGCGAACACCCCGACCAGCCTACCGCCGTCCTTGAGCTGCCCGTAGAGCGTCTCCGGGGTAACCTCGGTCGCGCCGTTGAGGATGATGACGTCATAGGGCGCGCCCTCGGGGTCGCCGACCGCGGCCTCCGCTACCTTTAACGTCACGTTGGAGAGGCCGAGCTGCGCCATTATTTTGCTACCCTTCGCAACCAGCGCCGGATCGCTTTCCGTCGCCGTCACCTTTGCCGCCAGCTTCGCGGTGATCGCCGCGGCATAACCGGTCGCGCAGCCCACAATCAGGACATTGTCGGCGGCTGCGATCTCGGCGGCGTGCAGCATCTTTGCCGTCAGCATCGGCGTGATCAGAAACCGCTTGGCCGAACCGGCCGGGGCGACATCGAGGTCGAGGTCGAGATACGCCAGCGCGCGCTTGTCTTCCGGAACGAAATCCTCGCGCGGCAGCGCGAGCATCGCATCGAGAATTCGGCGATCGGTGACGTCATTCGTGCGCACCTGGCCATCGACCATTTTCTGGCGCGCGGTCGAAAAACCGGACATTGGCGGACCTTGCGAGAGCGAAGCGGACTAGCCGCGGAATCGCGCCATCTTTGGTACAAGCTTCGGCAAAACGCAACACGGCGCCAGGGGCACCAACGCGAACTGTCGTTGCCTGCGCGCGCCACCGGAGAGGTCGCCTGCACGTCCTTTGGGTCGCCGGCGCCGTCTATTCGATGGTGACCGCGAGCCGCCCGATCAGCCTTGCGACCTCGTCCAGATGGGCGGAATCCTGCTCTTCGATGGCGCGCTGCAGCCGCGCCAGGCATTCGTCGTCGCTGAGGGCTGGGATATCGCTTGGAACAATCGACGGCCCAGGCTTGGTCAGGTCGGCCCGCATAGCATTTGGCATCGAATCAACTCCGCAATAAGCCCGCTACAAGCAAGCTTGAGGCCAAACGAGACGATGTGGCGTCAACTCGACGTGAGTGATCACCGGCCTGGCGGCATGGCGCGGCTTGCCGGAAAAGGCCATTTCTGATGGCAAGAATGAGCGGCAAGACCCTGCCAAAGCTGAAGTTTCCGCCTTGTCCCGGAGCCGCTCGGGCGCCGGTCATTTCGTCCTATGCAAGCCGAGACGGCTTTGTTATACGCTGCGCGCTCGCGCACATGTGTGTCGCCTGTTCCTCGGTAGCTCAGCGGTAGAGCATTCGACTGTTAATCGAATGGTCGCTGGTTCGAAATCCAGCCCGGGGAGCCATTCAAACCAAATAGGCTGCTGGATTTCGATGTCGGCGCGTGAGGCGCCGTCTTAGTCTTGGCAGAGCCCTGGGCCGCAAGCGGCTCGGTTCAGGCCGACTTCGCCAGTTCGAACAGAGCGCGCCGATCTCGGCGCCGGCGTCTCGGCTGCTATCTATCTCGCGCTGCGATTGCGGATGTAATCTTCGCCAGCGGCGCCACGCGTTAGCGCGCAAAGCACAGGCTTCACGGGCACCCGCGTAAGACAAGGCGCCGATGAGCGACCGGAAGGCTATGCGGGCTTCCGCTTCGCGATGACCTGCCTGAAGTCCGTCACCAACTCGCCGTAGTAGCCGGCGAGCACCTCGTACAATGCCCGCTGCGGCCCCGCCGCCTGCCGAGCCCACTCCTGGCACTGCGCGACTTTGTTCTCGTATTTCTCCACTTTTGTTTCAAGGTCCGTCAACATGGCACCACTCCACACAACATCACGCTACGTTCGAATGGTAACCTGACATGCCCGTTCGTTCGAAAAGATGGCAACGCGATGGAGATTTTGTAGCGTTGTATGCCTGCGGCCTGCCCTGTGACCCCTTTTTAGAAGCCGCTCGAAACCGGTCGCGGGCTTGGCCCGTTCCTTGTCATGGTCTGATAAGCGGAGGTCACCGTGATGCGAAAACTTCTCGCAGTCCTCGTTCTCTGTGCATCGCTATGGTGCATCGGCGTGTCAGCCGGCGTCGCCGGCCCACACGGTTGTTATCGCAGCCAAGGCTGCCGTTAAGGGTGCCGTTAGAGCCTGGCGTGTCGGAGAACCATTCTCAAGCGCGGACGTCGCCGCGCCCCGGCCTCACTGCTCGAACACCGCCTTGCACGCCTCGCTCAAATTCTCCTTCTGCCGCCGCAGGCAGGCGGTGATGGCGCGCACGTTGGGGATCTCGCCCGCGCACAGGCGATAGACGTCGGGCGTACAGGCCCTGCGCTGCGCCGGCGTGCCCGGCTCAGCCGCCGCGGAACCGGCGCAGAAAAAGGCCAGCAACAGACCGAGCGCCGGGGCAATCCGGCGCCGGAAAAGCGAAAACCTGGCAAGAAACCTGGAAAAACCATAAGGCTGACGTCCATGGCGGGCATCCCTGAGAGCTTCCGGGCGCCCCCGTTGGCGCCGTCGTGCGAGTGCCAGATACGCGAAATATTTCCGTGCAAATGTGATTTTTCTCACACTATCGACCGCCGCGAACCGCATACGGTCTGCCCGGGAAACTGAAAGCAACCAGTAACCAATGCCGCCATGATTGCCGGATCGATACAATTTGAGCGATCCGCTCAATCAAGGAACAAAGCACTTTTGCGACCTTGCGCGTTCCTGACGTGGGAGTGCGCAATGAGCGAGGCGGAATTCGACCGATTGCTGGATGCCGTGCGAACGGCTGTTGCGCCCGTTCCGGAGGAGGACTTCATGGTGGCACATCTGCCGATCTTCTACGCGCCGAAGGCCGCCAACGACAACGAGGTCGCTTGGCCGCTGGTTCCGTTCCCGGATGGCTGGTACGCGGCCTGCTGAAACGCGGCAATCCGAAGCTCTCGCGGTCTCTCAAATACCCGGCGTAAACCGCTGATTATATTGATGGAGGCCACGACCAGAATTGAACTGGTGTAAACGGTTTTGCAGACCGCTGCGTAACCACTCCGCCACGTGGCCCCATGGGGGCGCACTCTTATACGGCCTCCCGCCGATAGGCAACCAACGCGCGATCAAGCCCGCTTGCGCCGCCGGAAATCCGGCTTTCGCCGCGGCTTTGGCCGCGGCGCGAGTTCGGGCATGGCGTTCTGAACCTCGCGATAGCGCGCCAGCATCCGCTCGAAACTTGCGTTCAGTGTCGCCTCGATATCGGGGCGCTTTTCGAGGGCCGAAACCAGCATCGCCGCCGCCTCGATGGTCGAGAGCCCGTCGCGCCGCGGTTCGCGGCGCAACGCCCCGTAGCGCGACGGCTGCCTGGGGCCGAGAATGACGCGCTGGCATTTCAGCATCCACGGATTGCGCCACCACAGCGCCTTGGCCTGGCTCCAGGTGCCGTCGAGCAGCACCACGCCTTCGATCGCAGAAAGGACGCTGCGCTGGTTCGGCTCGATCTCGCCCTTGCGGTTGACGGCAACGATGTCACGGTCGGTATCGAGATCGGCGACCTTCGCTGAGCCCAGATAGAGCACCGCCCAGCGCGAGGGATCGGCAACCGGCCGGCCCAGCGCTTTTGCAAGACTGGGCCACGACAGGCCGATCTTCACCACAGCATTCTTGAAATGCAGCGCGGTCAGCCGCGCCGTGCCGAGCGCCCTGTCCTGCTCCTGCGGGTGCTGCAGGATCAACAGCGAGATCCGGCTTTCGATCGGTGCAACGGAATCGCAAATGCACAGCGGCAGAGGCTTTTGGCAGCACGGGCAATCCGCCACGTCTTCTGCCGGGATTGCCGGGCCTTCCGATACGTTCGACATGGGCCGGCTATACGCCCCGCCGCAGCAAGGCGCCAGCACCACGCCGGCCTGTACCGGATTGCCGTCGGTCGGGCCTCCCCGGCGGTCCTGAAACTCCGCCCGCCAGGCGCCGTATCTTGGCCATCAGTCAGGCGGGGGGAACCATCGGATGCGTGTCGCGGTTATCGGAACGGGAATTGCCGGCAACGCTGCGGCATGGACGCTTTCAAGACGCTACCAGGTCACGGTCTACGACCGCGAGCATCGCGCCGGCGGCCACAGCCATACCGTTACCATCGACTACCAGGGCAGCCCGATCGCGGTCGATATCGGCTTCATCGTCTATAATGAGCTGAACTATCCGGACCTGACGGCGCTGTTCGACCATCTCGGCGTCGAAACGGTAGAAAGCTGCATGAGTTTCGCCGTCACGGCGGACGCCGGCCGCTTCGAATGGCGCGGCGGCGGCGGCGGGAATTGGCTCGAGACCGCCAAAGGCCTGTTCGCGCAACGCAGCAACCTTGCCTCGCCCTCCTATCTCTGGATGCTCCGCGACATCCTGACCTTCAACAACCAGAGCGTGGCGGACTATGCGGCAGGCAAGCTCGCCGGGCTGACGCTCGGCGACTATTTCCGCCGCAATCACTTTGCGCCGCGGCTTCTGACGGATTACCTCGCGCCGATGGGCGCGGCGATCTGGTCGGCGCCCGCCTCCGCGATGTTTGACTTTCCGGCCGAGAATTTTGTCGCGTTCTTCCACAATCATCGCCTGCTGCAATATGACCGGCCAGTCTGGCGCACGGTGAAAGGCGGCAGCCGGAACTATGTGGCGAAGCTGACCGCGGCGTTCAAGGATCAGCTCCGGCTCGGCTGTGCCGCGACATCGATCGAGCGCACCTGCCATGGCGTCGTCGTCCACGACAGCCACGGCCGCAGCGAGATTTACGATCACGTCGTGATTGCCTCCCACAGCGACCAGGCGCTGGCGATGCTAAAGGATGCCGACAACCGTGAACGCGCCATCCTCGGGGCCATCGGCTACGCACCCAACACAGTCTACCTGCATCGCGACATCGCGTTGATGCCAAGGCGCAGGCGCGCGTGGGCATCGTGGAATTTCCTGCGCTGGGAGCGCGAGGGAACGGCGGAGAACGACGTCGCCATCACCTACTGGATGAACAATCTGCAGGGCATCGATGACGAGAAGCCGCTGTTCGTCAGCCTCAATCCGCCGTTCGAACCGGCGGCAGAACTCACGTTCGGCAAATATCTCTGTGAACATCCGCAGTTTAACGCCGCAGCCTTCGCCGCACAGAAGCGCCTCAACGAGATTCAAGGGCGGCGCCACACCTGGTTCTGCGGCGCCTGGACCGGACATGGCTTCCACGAGGACGGTTTGCAGTCCGGCCTTGCGGTTGCCGAAGCACTCGGTGCCGTCGCACCCTGGCGCAAACTGCCCGCAGAGATTGCGCAGGCCGCGGAGTAACGATGCCGCCGAGAGCAACCCAGGGTCGAGAAGTTGACACGTCGATCGACGCCGCAGCGCTCTATTTCGGCAAGGTGATGCACGCGCGGCTGAAGCCGATCGAACATCGGTTCAGCTACCGCGTCATGAGCCTGTTGATCGACCTCGACCGTCTTGACGACGCAGACCGAAAATCCGCCCTGTTCGGCGTGAACCGCGCGGCACTCTATGGTTTTCACGAGGCTGACCACGGCGATCGCGACGGCTCGTCGCTTCGCGCCTACGCGCAAGCGCGCGCGGCCGAACACGGCGTCGACCTGACCGGCGGCCGCGTGCTGCTACTCTGCTACCCTCGCCTGTTCGGCTATACCTTCAACCCGCTCTCGGTCTATTTCTGCTTTGGTGCCGAGGGCCGGCTCGGCCTGATCATCTATGAGGTCCGCAACACCTTTGGAGAAATTCACGCTTACGTGCTGCCGGTGAAGCCCGGCGAGACGAACTGCGCCGGCATTCGGCAAACGCAGGACAAACTGTTCTATGTCTCGCCCTTCATTGAAATGGCGATGCGCTACCATTTCCATATCTCGCCGCCTGGCGAAAACGTCAGGTTGCGCATTCTGGAAACCGGCCACGAGGGCCCGCATTTCGCGGCGACCTTCTGCGGCCGCCGCCGTGCCCTGACGACGCGGGCGTTGTTGCGCGCGTCGTTTTCGTTGCCCCTTGTCACCTTCAAGATCGTCGCGGCGATCCATTGGGAAGCGCTGCGGCTCTGGCTCAAGGGCGCGGCCCTGGTGCCACGTCCGAATGCCGCATCTGCGAACGCTCACAAACACGACTCTCACAATCCCGACTTGGCGAGCGGCGAAAGCCGCGCATATACTGATCCGGCGCTCTGGTCCAGCGAAAGTCAAAGCTAGCTCAGCCTCGCTTGAGGCGAGCGTTGGACACAGAGCCACAGTATTTGCTGGATATGCCATGCCGAACGTAATCTCGGTAACGCCTGAAAACCTGGAAAGCATGCTTTCCGATTTGCCCCGCTTGGCCCGGTTGGCGCTCGGATTCGGATCAAGGCTAAGGCGCGGCACGCTCGATGTGACGCTACCGGACGGCCGCGTAATCCGGCTCGGCGGGCAAGAGCCGGGTCCAGCGGCTGCGATGAAGCTTCGCAACTTTGGTTTTGCGGCCCGTCTCCTCAACCGCGGCGACATCGGCATCGCCGAAGCCTATCTGAACGGCGACTGGGACACGCCGGATCTGACGCAATTCCTCTATCTGTTCTGCGTCAATCACGACCTGATCCAGACCATGCTCTCAAACAAGCCGCTGATGCGCTTCATCCAGGCCGTCCGCCACTGGTTCAACCGCAACACCAGGCGCCAGGCACGCCGCAATATCTACGCGCATTACGACATCGGTAACGCTTTCTATTCCGCCTGGCTCGATCCGAGCATGACCTATTCCTCGGCGCTGTTCGAAGACCACACACCGGATCTGACCGCCGCCCAGAACAACAAATATCGAAGGCTCGCCGAAGCGATCGATCTACAGCCGGGCCAGCGGCTGTTGGAGATCGGCTGCGGCTGGGGCGGCTTTGCCGAATACGCCGCCAAGACTTTTGGCGCCAAGGTGGTCGGCCTCACCATCAGCAAGGAACAGCGCGACTTCGCCGAGCGGCGCATTCACGAGGCCGGCCTTGCCGAGAAGGTCGAAATCAGGCTGCAGGACTATCGCGACGAGCGCGACCAATACGACCGGATCGCCTCGATCGAGATGATCGAGGCGGTCGGCGAGGAGTTCTGGCCAAACTATTTCTCACAGTTGCGCGATCGGCTGTTGCCCGGCGGACTGGCCGGCATCCAGGCCATCACCATCCAGGACAGCATGTTCCAGACCTACCGCCGGGAAGTCGATTTCATTCAGCGCTACGTTTTCCCCGGCGGCATGCTGCCCTCGCCGCAAGTTCTCAAGACACTCGGCGAGCACTTCGGCGTTCCCGTCATCCGCGAGCGCATCTTCGGGCAAGATTATGCCAAGACGCTCGCGACCTGGCGAAATAACTTCCGCGCGGCCTGGCCGAACCTGAAGCCGCTCGGCTTCGACGACCGGTTCCGCCGGCTGTGGGAATACTACCTGTCCTATTGCGAGGCGGGATTTCTCTCCGGAAATATCGACGTGCGGCAAGTGGTGTTCGCCAAATCCCGCTGAATTCGCCGCAGTGCAAAAGCCTTCCACTTTTGCGCCTTGCGCACTAGGGTCGCGCCGGATTTCACAACTGACCGGCGAAGATTCCCGACATGACCATCAACAATGACGTCGTCGAAGCGATCGGCAACACGCCTCTGATCAAGCTGACGCGGGCTTCAGAGGCGACCGGCTGCACCATCCTCGGCAAGGCCGAGTTCATGAATCCCGGCCAGTCGGTGAAAGATCGCGCCGGGAAATGGATGATTCTGGAAGCCGAGAAGCGCGGCGACCTCAGGCCTGGCGGGCTTGTGGTGGAATCGACGGCGGGCAACACCGGCATCGGTCTTGCGATTGTCGCAAGCGCGCGTGGCTACCGGACGCTGATCGTGATTCCGGAAACGCAGAGCCAGGAAAAGAAGGACATGCTGCGGCTGTGCGGCGCCGAACTGGTCGAAGTGCCGGCGCTGCCGTTCGCCAATCCGAACAACTATCAGCATGTCGGACGCCGGCTGGCCGACCAGTTGCGCAAGAAGGAGCCGAACGGCGTGCTGTTCGCCGACCAGTGGAACAACCTCGACAATGCCAAAGCGCATTACGAATTCGACCGGCCCGGAGATCTGGCAGCAGACCGGCGGCAAAATCGACGGCTTCATCTGCTCGGTCGGCACCGGCGGTACGCTCGCCGGCACCAGTCGCTCTCTGAAGGAAAAGAACCAGGGCATCGTCGTCGCCTGCGCCGATCCGCATGGCTTTGCGATGTATGAGCTGTTCAAGCACGGCAAGGCCAAATCGACGCCAGGCGACTCGATCACCGAAGGCATCGGGCTCGGCCGCGTCACGCCCGTGATCGAGACCGCGAAGGTCGACGACGCTTTCCTGATTTCGGACGAGGAAGCCGTGAAGGTGATCTATGAGCTGCTGGAGCACGAGGGCCTCTGCCTCGGCGGCTCGACCGGCATCAATGTCGCCGGCGCGATCCGGCTTGCCAAGCATACTCGGGCCCGGCAAGACCATCGTCACCATCCTCTGCGATTCCGGCAACCGCTATCAGTCAAAGCTGTTCAATCCGGAGTTCATGCGCTCGAAGAAGCTGCCGGTGCCGGAATGGCTGGAAAAGCGCAGCAAGATCGACGTGCCGTTCGAGTAGCGAATGGCAATTGGCGAATGGCGAGTAGCGAATGGAAGGAACGCCCATTCGCTATTCGCCACTCACTATTCGCTCAATTCACCGCAAGATCTGGCTGAGGAACAGCTTGCTCCGCGCATGCTGCGGGTTGGCGAAGAAGTTGGCCGGCGTGTTCGATTCGATGATCTGCCCCGCATCCATGAACACGACGCGGTTCGCCACTTCCTTGGCAAATCCCATTTCGTGGGTGACTACCAGCATGGTCATGCCTTCCTTGGCGAGATCGACCATGGTGTCGAGCACTTCCTTGACCATTTCCGGATCGAGCGCCGAGGTCGGCTCGTCGAACAGCATGACTTTCGGACTCATGGTCAGCGCGCGCGCAATCGCGACGCGCTGCTGCTGGCCGCCCGACATCTGGCCCGGATATTTGTTGGCCTGATGCGGGATTTTCACCCGCTCCAGGTATTTCATCGCAGACGCCTCGGCGTCTTTCTGCGGAACCTTGCGCACCCAGATCGGCGCCAGTGTGCAGTTCTCCAAAACGGTCAGGTGCGGAAACAGATTGAAGCTCTGGAACACCATGCCGACCTCGCGGCGGACTTCATCGACCCGCCGCAGGTTGGGCCCAAGCTCGATACCGTCGACGACGATCTCGCCCTCCTGGAATTCCTCCAGCGCATTGATGCAGCGGATCAGCGTCGATTTGCCGGAGCCTGAGGGACCGCAGATCACGATGCGCTCGCTCTTGCCGACATCGAGGTTAATGTCACGCAGCACGTGAAAATCGCCGTACCATTTGTTGAGGCCGGCAATCTTGACGATGGGGGTCTCGGTCATGGTCATCTCTACTCAGTTACGCCGATGGGCATTCAGCCGGCGTTCAACGAACAGCGAATAGCGCGACATTCCAAAGCAGAAGGCGAAATAGATCATCCCGGTGAAGGCAAAGCCGGTAAACAGCGTCGTCGGCGTCGCCCAGTTTGGATCGGAGAATGAGGCGCGCAAGCTACCGAGCAGATCGAATATCGCGACGATCGAGACCAGGGAGGTATCCTTGAACAGCGCGATGAAACTGTTGACGAGGCCGGGAATGACGTGGCGCAGCGCCTGCGGCAGCACGATCAGTCCCGTCGTCTTCAACCAGGACAACCCGAGCGCGCTCGCCGCCTCCCCTTGCCCACGCGGGATCGCCTGCAGCCCGCCGCGGATCACCTCGGCCTGATAGGCGCCGGCAAACAGCGCGATGCCGATCAGGGCGCGCACCAGCCCGTCCACGCTGAAATTGCCGGGCAGGAACAGGGGCAGCATGTAGGTTGCGAAAAACAGCACGGTGATCAGCGGCACGCCGCGCCAGAATTCGATGAAGGTGATGGAAAAAATCCGGATCAAGGGGATCGTCGCCCGCCGCCCCAGCGCCAGCGCGATGCCGACCGGCATCGAGGCGACGATGCCGGTGACGGAGACCACCAGCGTCACCAGAAGACCGCCCCACAGTCTGGTGTCGACAATCGGCAATCCGCCGCGGTCGAGGCCCATCGCGGCGATCACGATCGCCATGCAGGCAAAGCTGATCAGGCTCGTGACCAGCGCGCGCCATCCCGAGCGCGGTCCGCCGCCGAACCAGAACAAGAGCGCCGAGACGATCACCGCCGTGATTGCGAAATCGGTCCATACCGGCTGGCTGGAGGCCTGAATCTGGTCGCGCAGCCAGATGAGCGGCCAAATCACCAGCGAAACGGCCTCGCCGATTAGAGCGAAGAGTTTCCCGAGAAGCCACAACAGCGGTCCGACCACGGGCGTCGAGGTGCCGGCGTCCGTCAGCGCACCGCCCGCGCCGTTAACGCTGTCGGCAAATGCCGACAGCAGGCCCACAATCCAGCGCACGCCGAAGCCGCTCAGGCCGCCACCATGCAGAAGGAAGAATGCCACGACCGGGAGCGCGACGAAGAACAGGCCGGCATTGAGACTCTTCGCCGGCAGGCGCGGAATGAGCAACGGCAGTAGCAGCAGCGCCGCGAGAAGGAAGGTGAGATTGACCCGCCAGCGCTCCGCTTCGGGATAGAAGCCGTAGACGAACTGGTCGAACTTCGCCTCGATATAGGGCCAGCACGCCCCGACCGCGTGGCCGGCTTTCTCCGCAAGACAGGCGTTGCGGTCGCTGCCGCGCCAGACCGCGTCCACCAGCAGGAATCTCAGCGCCGGGATCACGGTGAACCAGATCAGGAGCGCGCCCAACACCGTAAGCAGGATATTGGTCGGCGAGTTGAAAAGCCGCGTCCGCAGGAAGCCGACAAGGCCGGTGGTCTTGATCGGCGCGAGCCGTTCGGGCACAAGCGCCTCGCGGACGAAGGATGACGAAGCGAGGTCGGTCATGGCCCAAGGCTCCGGCCGAGTCGCCATCCGTAGAAGCTCATGATCGCGCTCGTCACCAGCGAAATTGCGAGATAGACGCCCATGGTGATCGCGATAATCTCGATCGCCTGCCCGGTCTGGCTCAGCGTCGTTCCCGCGAAGACCGAGACCAGGTCGGGATAGCCGATCGCCACCGCCAGCGAGGAGTTCTTGGTCAGGTTGAGATACTGGTTGGTGAGCGGCGGCAGGATCACGCGCAGCGCCTGCGGCACCACGATCAGCCGCAACGTCGTGCCGCGCGAAAGCCCAAGGGATGCGCCCGCTTCCATCTGGCCCTTGTGAACCGACAGGATGCCGGCGCGCACGATTTCGGCGATGAAGGCGCCGGTATACGTCGCCAGCGCCAGCGTCAGCGCCACGAATTCGGGAATGACCCGCGACCCACCCGCGAAATTGAAGCCCCTGAGCACCGGCATTTCGAAGCTGAGCGGCGCGCCGAAGACGAGCGCGGTCAGGAGCGGCAGGCCGATCAGCGCGCCGATTGCATAGGGCCAGATCGTGATCGATTTGCCCTTCTCGAACAACTGCCGGTGCGCGTAGCGTTGCAGCACGATCGAGGCAACGACGGCGACCATGATCGCGAGCGCGAATGGAGCCAGCCCCGGATCGGCGATCGGCCTCGGGATGACGAGGCCGCGGTTATTGAGAAAGACGCTGCCGAACAGCGAGAGGCTTTGCCGCGGCGCAGGCAGTGCAGCGAGCACCGCGAGATACCAGAACAGGATCTGGAACAGGAGCGGCAGGTTGCGCACCAGTTCGACATAGGCGCCGGCGATGCGCGACAATAGCCAGTTCGGCGACAGCCGGCCGAGCCCGACGATGAAGCCGATCACGGTGGCGAAGAAGATGCCGATGACGGAGACCAACAGCGTATTGAGCAGCCCGACGAAAAACACGCGGGCATAAGTATCCGATCCGGAATACGGAATCAGGCTCTGATTGATGTCGAAACCCGCATTGTGGGTGAGAAAGCCGAAGCCGGAAGTGATCCGCTGGGTTTGCAGATTGGCGCGGGCGTTGGCTACGATCTCATAGCCGATCCAGACCAGCACGATAACGAACGCGATCTGCAGGGAGAAGCCGCCCCACCCGGCGCGGCCACCAAGCGCGCGCTTCAGCCGAAGGGCGAACTGCGGCGGTGGTGACCGGGATTCGATGCTCATCGCCGCAGCCGCCTTCGGCGGCCGATCAGCGGATCGGCGGCGCGTACTGGATTCCGCCCTTGTTCCAGAGCTGGTTGATCCCGCGGGCGATCTGGAGCTTGGAGCCGGAGCCGACGTTGCGATCGAAGGATTCTCCGTAATTGCCGACCGCCTTGACGATCCGGATCACCCAATCATTGGTGACGCCGAGCGATTCGCCGAAATTGCCGTCGGTACCGAACACGCGCTTGAGCTCCGGCTTGTCCGATTTCGCCATATCGTCGACGTTCTTGGAAGAAATGCCGAGCTCTTCGGCGTCAAGCATCGCAAACAGCGTCCACTTGACGAGATCGAACCATTGGTCGTCGCCGTGGCGCACCATCGGGCCGAGTGGCTCCTTCGAGATCACCTCGGGAAGCACGACATGATCGGCGGGATTGGCGAGTTTCAGCCGCTCGGCATAGAGCTGCGACACGTCGGAGGTGAAGACGTCGCAGCGGCCGGACTCGTAGGCCTTGACGGTTTCGTCGGCGTTGTCGAAGGCGATCACCTCGTACTTCATGTTGTTGCTCTTGAAGTAGTCGGCGAGATTCTGCTCCGTGGTGGTGCCGGTCTGCACGCAAACCGATGCGCTGTTCAGTTCCAGGGCCGAATTGACCTTGAGCGATTTCTTCACCAGGAAGCCCTGTCCGTCGTAGTAGGTCACCCCGGTAAAATTGGCGCCGAGCGTGGTGTCGCGGGAAAGCGTCCAGGTCGTATTGCGCGAGAGGACGTCAATTTCACTCGATTGCAGGGCCGTGAAGCGGTCCTTGGCCGACAGCGGCACGAACTTGACCTTGGTCGGATCGTTGAAGATGACGGCGGCAAGCGCGCGGCAGACGTCGACATCGATCCCGGTCCAGTTGCCCTTGTCGTCCGGCGACGAGAAGCCCGGCAGGCCCTGGCTGACGCCGCAGGACAGCATGCCCCGGTCCTTGACCGTTTTGAGCGTCTGCGCGGTGGCGGCCTGGGCCGAGAGGGCGGCGGCGAGAGCAAAGGTGAAAACCAGAGATACGCGTTTCATGGGCTGGGCCTTTCAGGGGTCGTCCTCGGGAACATTGGCTTTTCATCGCGCAACGCCGACGGGCCCACCCCTGTGATCCTCCGCCGCGAACGCCGCCTTCAGGGGGGCAGCGAAAACGGTCAGGCTTGGATCGAAGGTCGCGGCAAGCCCCTCAACGTGCGGCGACAGCATAGCTTGCCGCATCACAGAACGACTGGCGGGCCGGGTCAAGGGGTTGACGTGCCTCTTATGTGTTCTGTTATTAACAAGCTTGGCCATTTTTCTGGCTTGCGAGTTCGGCAACAAGACTTTGGTAGCAGCGAACGCATGGATTCTTCCGATCATTCCGGCGCATCGAACCCGCAAAAGGCCGAGACCAGGCTGGTGACGGCGGGCCGTGACACCAAGGCGCAGAAAGGCTTCGTCAACCCGCCGGTGGTGCGTGGTTCCACCGTGCTCTACCCGACGGCTGCGGACTTGCACGCCCATCGCGGCGAATTCCGCTATGGCCGCTACGGCACGCCGACCACGAAAGCATTGCAGGAAGCGCTGATGGCGCTCGAGGGCCCGCAATGCGCCGGCGTAGCGCTTGCCCCTTCCGGACTTGCGGCGATCACCTCCACCCTGCTCGCGGTCGCGAGTGCCGGCGATCACATCCTGGTCTGCGACAACGCCTACCGTCCCACCCGCCATTTTTGCGACGGCATGCTGGCCCGCTACGGCGTCCAGACCAGCTATTTCGATCCCCTGATCGGCGCTGAAGTCGAAAAACTGTTCAAGCCGAACACCAGGGCGGTGCTGGTGGAGGCGCCGGGCTCGCAAACCTTCGAAATGCCCGACATTTCCGCGATCGCCGCCGTTGCGCATGCGCGCGGCGCGCTTGTCGTCGACGACAACACCTGGGCGACGCCGCTCTATCACCGCTCGCTGGAACAAGGCGTCGATATCAGCATGCAGGCCGGCACCAAATATATCGGCGGGCATTCCGACATCATGTTCGGCACGATTTCAGCCAACGCGAAAACCTGGCCGATGATCCTGGAGACGGTTCGCGGCATGGGCGTCTGCGCGGGACCGGATGACGTCTTCCTCGCGCTGCGCGGATTGCGCACGCTGGCGGTGCGGCTCGCCCAGCATCATCGCTCGGGGCTCGAGATGGCGCGCTGGCTCGAGCAGCGTCCCGAAGTCGTGAGGGTGCTGCACCCGGCGCTGGAAAGCGATCCCGGTCACGCGATCTGGAAACGGGATTTTACCGGCGCCTCCGGACTGTTCAGCATCGTCCTGCAGCCGAAGCCGCAAGCCGCGGTCGACGCCATGCTGGATGCCTTAAAGCTGTTCGGCATGGGTTATTCCTGGGGTGGCTTCGAGAGCCTGGCGATCCCGTTCGACTGCGAGGGCTATCGCACCGCGACCACATGGGCGCCAGGCGGGCCGAGCTTGCGCCTTCACATCGGGCTCGAGAATATCGACGACCTCAAGGCTGATCTCGCGTGCGGCTTTGCCGCCTTCAACGCCGCCTAGCTACTTTCCGGCCAAAATTCAGTCTGGTTGGCCTTGGGGTAGAATCGGGCGGTATGCGGAAAACTGCAAGGTCGGACGGAAACAGAATTGACGTTGGTTACTTTCGCTGAATTCATTCTTATGAATGATTCGAGAGCAAACCCTGCGAGCGCGCCAAAAGCTGATCGGCAAGTTGCCGATCACCGGCGAAATACTGCGTGGCTCGCTGCTGGAGCGCACGGTCCGACATACCAAAGATTGCCCGAAATGTGCGCGTGGCGAAGGGCACCGGGTCTTCGTTCTGACGGTGAGCTACGCTGGTGGACGCACCCGGCAAATCAGTGTGCGTCGCGAACGGGTTGCCGAGGTTCGCCGTTGGCTGGATAATTATCAGAAACTGAAGGAGACGATCGAGACGATCTGCGAGATCAACCACGATTTGCTGCGTCCGGAGAAAACCGCGGCAAAGCGCGGGAGGAAGAGCCGTGATTAAGATGCGACGCGCGCAGCTCAGCTTCGGCGATGGATTGATCGCTGAGGAAGTGAGCGATCTCCGCGAAAGCTGGATGACACACGCCGATCAGGTGCTGGCGGACGAACAAATCGTAGCCGCCGTGTACGAAGCGCTGATGAAACGGCATCCCAAAAGCCGCAGCCGCGGCCGGCCGGGCGCTCCGGCCGAAGTGGTGCTGCGCTTGTTGATCCTCAAGCACATCCGTAACTGGAGCTATGGCGTGCTGGAGCGCGAAGTGCGCGCCAACCTGGTGTACCGCGACTTCACCCGCGTGGGCGCCGCCAAGACGCCCGATGCCAAGACCATGGGCCGCTGGGGCGTGGCGGTGGGGCCGGACGTGGTCGAACAAATTCACGAAAGGCTTGTAAGGCTCGCACAGGACAAGGGGGCAACGGAAGGGCGCAGAATGCGCGTGGACACGACGGTGGTGGAGACCAACATCCACTATCCGACCAACTCGAGCTTGTTGGGAGATGGGGTTCGAGTGCTGATCCGCACCATGAAGAAGATCACAACGATCGCTGGCGAGGCTGGAGCCAGACTGCGCGATCGTAGTCGGACGGTGAAGCTGCGGGTGCTGGACATCGCGCGGGCGGCGCGCTCCAAAGCCAAGCAGAGCCGGGAGAAGCTCACACAGGCGTACGACAAATTGCTCAACTCGACCAGCCGGGTGGTGGGACAGGCGAAGCGGTTCTCCCAAGAGATCGCTGCAGGAGTGAAGCGCGCTTCGAGCATTGGCAAGCAGTTGGTGCTGGAGGGCCTGGGTCAGGAACTCGATGCGATGGTGCCGCTCATCAAGCAGGTGATGAAGCAGACCAGAGCGCGCATCTTCCGCGGCGATACGCGCGCGGAAGGCAAGATCTTCAGCCTGTTTGAACCGTCGACAGAAATCATCCGCAAGGGCAAGGCGGGCAAGCCCAACGAGTTCGGCAAGATGGTGAAACTACAGGAGGCCGAAAACCAGATTGTGATCGACTATGAAGTCTACGCTCAGCGACCGCACAATTCGGAGCTGCTGATCGCAGCCATCGAAACGCATCAAGCGATGCTCGGACGCGCACCGCGCCTGGTAGCGGCAGACGCCGCCTTCTACTCCGCAAAGAATGAGGCAGCCGCGAAAGCAAAAGGCGTCAACCGCGTTTGCATTCCCAACCGCTCGACCAAGAGCATTGAACGCAGGCGCGAGCAGAAGAAGCGCTGGTTCCGCAACGGCCAGAAATGGCGGACCGGATGCGAGGGGCGCATCAGTGTGGCCAAGCGGCGGCATGGGCTTAACCGTTGCCGCTACAAAGGCGATGCCGGGATGAAGCGTTGGGTTGGCCTCGGCGTCATTGCCGACAACCTCATCAACATCGGCCGCGCAATGGAAAACCGGGCTGTCCGGTAAATCCGACCGCCCTCACGATCAGGCTCTGTCAAAACCCCCGCCGGTCGCCTCCGGCGGGTCTTGCGTTGCTGCGCGCCCTTGACCCCTCTTCACAAAGCATCAATTTTGCGCCGGAAAGTAGCTAGCGCGTTTTTCCAGCGAAGTGGACCCGGTTCGCGTAAGGAGAACGCGTCAAAACTGCTACCGCTAGATCAGTCGATCGACCAACGCGGTGCTTCGGACAAAATCCGGAAAACTTGCGGCATCGTCCGTCTCCACCGAATTGCGTTCCGTAAAAGCACTTACCCGACCGTCCTATTCTTCCGTCAGCCGCGACATTGTCTGGTCAGCCGAAGCGGAGAATATCGGGATTTGGCCCTGTCGAACGATAACAGTCTGTTCACCATGCGGGCAAAACCCTGAGTTCCCGTCGGCAAACTCCTCGCTCTGCAAGTTCCCTTATACCTTTGCTGGTTAGTCCTGCCTGAGGGAAAGTCTGTTGCCGTCGTGCGGCTCGGGCATTCGGGGATAAAAGCAGACAGTAAAGCGTATGAATACCGCACGTATCGTGGTCCTGATTATCGCTCTCGGCGCGGGTGGCGTTGCCGCCTATCTTGCGAGCGGGTCCGACAACAAGCCCGCCCCTGTCCAACCCGTCGCGCAGTTGGAGACGGTCGACGTCCTCGTCGCCAAATCCGACATCGGCCTCGGCCAGACGGTCAAGCCCGAGGACATGCAGTGGCAGACCTGGCCGGCGTCGACCGCGAGCAGCACGTTCATTCGCCGCAACGATCGCCCCGACGCAACCAACCAGGTGGCTGGCTCGATCGCGCGTGCGCCGTTCATCGCCGGCGAGCCGATCCGCGAGCAGAAGCTGGTGAAGGCCGATGGCTCCGGTTTCATGGCGGCGATCCTGCCGACCGGCATGCGCGCCGTCTCGACCGAAATCACGCCTGAAACCGGCTCCGGCGGATTCATTCTGCCGAACGACCGGGTCGACGTCATCCTGACCATGCACGTGAAGAGACCCGAGCAACAGCGCGGCGCAGGACATCGTCGTCTCCCAAATCATCCTGTCCAACATTCGCGTGCTCGCGATCGACCAGGCGCCGAAGGAAAAGGATGGGCAGAACACCCTGGTTGGCAGGACCGTGACGCTTGAATTGAAGCCCGAACAGACGTCAGACGCTTGCCGCCGCGCGCCAGGCCGGCACGCTGTCGCTGGCACTGCGCAGCATCGCCGACGCCAACGCGGTCGAGGTCCCGGACGATAACGCCGCCAAGCGAGGCATCAGCGTCAATGTCGTGCGCTACGGCATCCCCGCCCAGACCACGGCACAGAAGTGACCGAAAGGACATACGATATGAAATGCAGGGGAAACAACGCGACGATGCGCACCTTTCTGGTTCGCGCCCTGTCGTTCTCGGCCGCCGCTGCGTTGACGCTCAATCCGGCGCTGGCGCCGGTGATGGCGGCCGACGCCAATGACAATGTGAGGGCAACGCCGGTCGCCGCCGTCGCGCCGGCGAAAACGCGCTTTATCGCGCTTGGCATCGGCAAATCCGTCGTGATCGACTTGCCGCGCGACGTCAAGGATGTGCTGGTCGCCGATCCGAAGATCGCCAACGCCGTCATTCGCTCCGCGCAGCGCGCCTACATTATCGGCGAGGCGGTCGGGCAAACCAACGTGGTGTTCTTCGATGCCGACGGCCAGCAGGTTGCCTCCTATGACCTCGCCATCAAGCGGGACCTCAATGGTGTGCGCGCCACGCTCAAGCAAACCTTTCCCGGAGTTCGAGATCGAGGGTGTCGGCGACGGCGTGGTACTCACCGGCTCTGTTTCGAGTCCCGTCGATGCGCAGCAGGCCGGCGACATCGCGGCCCGGTTGGCGGGAGGCGCCGACAAGGTGGTGAACAACATCGTCGCCCGCGGTCGCGACCAGGTGACGTTGAAGGTCACGGTCGCGGAAGTGCAGCGGGACGTCATCAAACAGATGGGCGTCGATCTCAGCGCCAGCATGAATTACGGCACCGCGGTCGTGAACTTCAACAACAGCAATGCGTTCACCGCAAACAATGGACCGCTCGCCTCTGGCAACAGCGTGACCACGTCGGCCTTGACCAAAGCCGGCCTGCCGTCGGTCACCGCCACCCTGCGCGCGATGGAGAGTGCGGGCGTGGTGCGGACGCTGGCAGAGCCAAATCTGACGGCAATCTCCGGCGAGTCCGCGACATTTATTTCAGGCGGCGAATTTCCGGTTCCGACCGGCGTGACCTGCCAAACGACGACGGGGGGCGCTATCGGGCAGTGCGTCCAGACGGTCACTTTCAAGAAATTCGGCATCTCGCTCAACTTCACGCCGGTGGTGCTGACCGAGGGCCGGATCAGCCTCCGGGTGATGACCGAAGTGTCGGAAGTCTCCGCCGACAACGCCTTGATCGGCGGTGCCGGTGGAACGACGATTCCCTCGATCAAGACCCGTCGTGCGGAAACCACGCTGGAAATCCCGTCCGGCGGCTCGATAGCGATGGCAGGCCTGATCCAGCAGCAAACCAAGCAGGCCGTCAACGGATTGCCCGGCATCGACCAGTTGCCGGTTCTTGGACAGCTGTTCCGGAGCCAGGACTACGTCAACAACCAGACCGAGCTGATGGTCATCGTCACGCCCTATATCGTTCGGGCGGTTGCGCAGAAGGATTTGTCGCGTCCCGATGACGGGTTTGCGCCCGCATCCGATGCACAATCGACGCTGCTCGCACAAATCAACCGGATTTACGGCACGGTCGGCCGCATCGACCCGATTGAAACCTGCAAGTGCAGCTTTGGCTTTATCATCGACTGAAATGCGCTGACGGACCTACTGGGGGGTGAGGACGGAACGATGAGAGACAGAACAACAGTCGATCGCCATCGAGCCCTGGTCTTGCTGGGCAGCCTCGTTGGTCTTTCCGTCGCGCTGGGTGGATGCAACTACCACCAGCGGAGAGGTCGTGACGGCGAGCGTCCCCGAAGACTACCGCCTGCGTCACCCCATCGTGGTCGAGGAAGCCAATCATTCGATCGTCATCTTCGTCGGCCAAGCGCGCGGCGGCCTGTCCGCTTCACAGCGCGCCGATGTGATGGGACTGGCGCGGACATGGGCCCGCGAGGGCACCGGGGCGATCGTTGCCGACGTGCCGGTCGACACGCTGAACGCACGCGCCGCGGCATCCGCGTTCCAGGAGATTGAGGCGGTGCTGTCGGCAGGCGGGGTGCCTGCGCGCGGAATTACCCTGCACCACTACCATCCCGACGATCCGCAAAGCTTGCCGACGATCAGGCTGAGTTATCCAAAAATTTCTGCGGTCGCCGGCCCCTGCGGGCTATGGCCGGAGGATCTTGGCCCATCCATCATGGACCCCAGCTACAACCAGAACAAGTCGTATTACAATTTCGGTTGCGCGTACCAGCGCAACCTGGCGGCGATGATCGACAATCCAGCGGACCTCGAGCAGCCGCGCTCCGAAACCCCCGCCTATACGCGCGCGGCGCGCCGAGGCGTTCGAGAAATACCGCAAGGGCGAGACGACCTCGACCACCTATCCCGAAGCGGAAAAAGCAAAACTCAGCGATGCCGGAAAATGACCAGCTCAGCCGATCACACTCCCGAAGAACTCGCAGACCGAAGGCCGAACGGCGCAGGCGAATACATCGCGCCCGCGCCTCGTGTGTCGGTGCAGGCCTTTTGCGTGACCGAGGAAACCGCAGCCGCCGTCAAATCGGCGGGTGAGGATCGCCGCCTCGGCAAGGCCCATCTCACGACAAAGATGGGCGGCACGACTGCCGCCATCGAGGCCTACAGCGCCATGCCTACCCCGAACGTGATCATCCTGGAATCCGAAGCCGGCATCAATATCCTGGCCGGGCTCGATCAGCTTGCGACCGTATGCGACCCCGGCACGCGCGTTGTCGTCATCGGCAGTGAAGACGACGAGGCGCCCTACCGCGAACTGGTGCGTCGCGGCGTCAACGACTACATCGTCGGACCGGTCGAGACCCTTGACGTCGTTCGCGCGATTTGCGGCTTGTTCTCGGCATCCGAGGCGGTCGCCACCGGCAGAGTAATCGGAATAGTCGGCGCCAAAGGCGGCGTCGGCGCCTCCACTGTCGCGCACAACGTGGCCTGGATGATCGCACGCGATCTCGGGCTGGATTCCGTCGTGATCGATCTCGACCTCGCGTTCGGCACCGCCAGCCTCGACTACAATCAGGACCCGTTGCAGGGCATCGCCAATGCGGTGTTCCAGCCCGATCGACCCGACACGGCTCTGATGGAACGCCTGCTGGCGAAATGTACCGACCATCTCAGCCTGTTGGCGGCGCCGGCGATGCTCGATCGGGTCTATGATTTCGGGGCGGAAGCCTTCGATGCGATCTTCGACACGTTGCGCATGACAACGCCCTGCATCGTGCTGGATATTCCACACCAATGGTCGGGATGGACCAAGCGGGCGCTGGTCAGCGCCGATGAAATTCTGATCGTTGCCGAGCCGGATCTAGCCAATCTGCGCAACACCAAGAACATGCTGAACGTGCTGAAAGCGTCGCGGCCCAACGACCGGGCGCCGCTTTATTGTCTCAATCAGGTCGGCATGCACAAGCGACCGGAAATCGACGTCCGCGGCTTCGCCAAGGCGATCGAGAGCCAGCCGATCGCGGCCATTCCATTCGATTCGCGAATGTTCGGCACCGCCGCGAACAACGGCCAGATGATCGCGGAAATCTCCGCAGGCCACCGCATCACCGAGATGTTCCTGGAGATCGCGCAACAGCTGACCGGCCGTGGCGAATTCAAGAAACCGCGACGTTCGTTGCTGTCGCCGATTCTCAACAAGCTGCGTCGGAAAGGAAATCCTTCGGCCCGGGCGCCGCGGGCGTCGACCGGCTCGGGCATCGGTCTACAGCGGGAGCGACAATTCGACGGCAGGAACATGCGCTCTGATCTACGCTCGACGACAGGTCAGAGACGCTCCACCATTAACCCTTAACTCGGGTCAATCGCCGGGACGCCCCGGTTCAGGGCCGTCGGCAGCGTAAGCCCGCATTGCGGGCCGAAAGCGCCCGAGCCCTTCGCGCTGATCTAATCGACGAATTCGGCGCCGAATTCGCAACCGATCCGCCAGGCCAGGCGACATTGGCGGGCGTGGTCACGTTCGAAGATCAGGGTGAAATGCGAGGGAATTTCCAGGAACTCGGCGATCACCTTCACGCCGCCATCCGACACGTCCGTGATCGTGCAGTCGCGCGGCAACGAGCCGTTACCACACTGGATTTTCGCAACCTTCCGACACAGATTACGTTCGGCTCTACGTCGATTAGCAAGCATATCTACCCCTCACCTAGCTCAGACGGTTCGGTCCCGGCATTGCGAGAGGCTAACTGAAAAGACGTTGGAATCTGCTTAGCGGATTTGGTCGCAATGTAGCTTTTGGTTTTTGATCCTGTTTACCGATTGGGCGCCGGGAGGACTGCCGTGCTGAAATAATCAGCGCTTGGCGGACGACTGCCGCCCGTTGACGATGATGAAATAGAGGTTGCGGACGTAGACCACGAGGCCGAGTGCCTGGCCGGCGATGAACACCGGATCCCTGCGGTAGAGCGCATAGACCAGCAGGAGCGCGCCGCCGCCGATCGAGAAGAACCAGAACGCGACCGGAACCACGCTCGCGCGCGCGCGTTCGGAGGCGATCCACTGCACGACGAAGCGCATGGTAAAGAACGCCTGCGCCACGAATCCGAGCGCGACCCAGGCGTCGAACTTGATGACGAAGACGTCGTGCAGATAGTTGATCAGGTCAGTCATGAGACGTCACCTCGGTCGCAACGGGGGTCGGCTTCTTGCGGCGGATCAGCCACCAGACGCCGGCAAGATCCATGATTCCAATCCATAGCCGGTCGAAGAAGCCGTAGTTCGAAACGCCCGACCGCCGTGGGCGGTCGACCACGTCGACATAGGCGATCTCGTAGCCTTCGCGTCGCATCAGCGCGGGCAGGAAGCGGTGCAGCCCGTCGAAATAAGGCATCATCAGAAACACCTCGCGCCGGAACGCCTTCAACCCGCAGCCGGTGTCGCGGGTGCCGTCGTGCAGGATGGCGTTGCGGATCGCGTTGGCTGTGCGCGACTGAAACTTCTTGAAGCCGGTATCCTTGCGTCCGACGCGCTGGCCGGCGGCGAGGCCTAAGCGTTCGCCGCCTTTTTCGACCGCGGCAATCAGGTCGGGCAGAAACGCCGGATTGTTCTGGCCGTCGCCGTCGAGCGTCGCCACGATCGCGCCCTGCGCGGCGCGCACGCCGCTGCGCACCGCGGCCGACTGGCCGGCGGAAGCTGCATGGCGGAGCTGGCGCAGGTTCGGCCGCTGCTTCATGGCGGTTGCGAGCCGATCGGCGGTCGCATCCGTCGAACCATCGTTGACGTAGATGATTTCGTAAGCCCATCGGCCGTCGAGCGCGGCAGCGATTTCCTCGATCAACGGGACGATATTTTCGGCCTCGTTGCGCACGGGAACGACGATGGAGACCGCCACGGCTGTTTCAGAAGAAGGCAAAATCGACGCTCATCCGGTGAATTGGCCCGCGGGATCAGGGCGCTTACGGCGTCCGCTTCTTATGGGGCGCAGGCGCCGCGGGCAACCCCCTTAAAGGGCGCTAGAGCGGCACAATTTCGCCGTTCGCATCAACCGCAAAACCCAGATGGCGCACGGCAAACCAGTAGCGCACGGCCATCGCACCGATAACGCCGACCACGGCGCCCGCGACGACGTCGCTGGGATGATGCGCCAGCAGCACCAGGCGGGTCGCAGCGATCAGCCCTGCATACGCGAACATCGCGCCTCTTGCCCGTGGCCAGATCGCGCCGGCGGCAAACGCGAGTGCAAAACTCGTCACCGCATGTGCGGAGGGAAAGCTGAAATAGGCCTCGGATCCCGCAAACGGCACGAAGTTGAAGGGATCAGCCTTGCCGCCCACGAACGGGCGGCCGCGCCCGGCCGTCCATTTCACGATCTCGGCGATAGCACGGGAAACAGCACCGCGAAAAACAGATACTCGACATGCGTGCCGAAGCCGAGCCAATGCGCGCGCGACTTTCCTTTTAGACCCGCGCAGACGACCCCGATGACGATCAGGACAGCCGCCAGCAGCCACAACACATAGGCGTCCCTGCCGAAATCGGTCAGGATGCGAAACGGCCACAGGCTCGACGTCCCGCGCGGCGGCATCAGACCGATCTCGGTCGCGTCGAAGGTGAACATCAGCGCGACGACGGCGACCGCGCCGATCGCGATCAACCAAAGCGTTTGCCGCCGCAATCTCTTTGCCGCCTCGGCGCGGCGGACATCCGATGCCGGGCGCACCAGCTTCACGGCGGAGCGCCGTACCAGTGCGAAGAGCTGCGAAAAATAGCTTTGAGGTTCGCAGGCGCCTGGCGAAACGGACATCTTACTCCGTGCCTTCGGAGCGGAAGATCGCGATCGACACCGCCTTGCCTTGCGAGATGTTGTAACCGTCGATGCGGCTGGCAACATTGTAGCGCAGCCCGATGGCTTCGGCGCGCTGCGCGAAGCTGCGTTCGTTGCGCTGGTCCACCAGCGCGAAGCGGCAGCTGCCCTGGTTCAGGAAATCGGCCGCGCCGGAGCCGTCCGTCAAAAGCGTCGACGTCCCCGTCATGAAGACGAGGCTCGGTTCATGAAAGCCCGCCGCCGCCGCCTTCGGCCCGACACAGACGACGTTGCGCAGCGCGTGCGCGATTTCGGCGCTGGGAAATAGCGGCGTCAGCGCCGGCATTACCACGCCATAGATCGCGAAAACCAGGAACAACGCCGCAACCAGGGCATTCAAGAGCGAGCGCTCGGCGCGGTTGTCCTCATAGAGCCACCACGCGAACAGGCCGCAGATCAGGGCCGCCGCGACGAACGGCCACGCCAGAAACACCGGCTGCCGCGTCAGCGTGATGGCGCCGATCACCGCGATGAGCGAGGCCAGCGCCGGGATCACAAACCACCAGGCAGCGCCGCGTTTCAGCCAGGAGCGCGACAGCACGCGCCGCTCCAGCGCGCCGACGGTGAGGATCGCAATCGCCGGATAGAGCGGCAGCACGTAATGCGGCAGTTTGGTCAGCACCAGCTCGAACACGAACCAGGACGGCACCAGCCACGCCAAAAGGAATTGTGCCCCCGGCTCCCGCCTCGCCCGCCACACCGCCGGCGCCGCCATGCCGGCGAGCGGCGCGCCCGGCCAGAACGTCACCCAGAACAGCAGCAGATAGAGGCCCGGCGGCGCGCCATGCGATTCCTGCGCCGCAAGCTTGCTCAACATGTCGCCGCCGATGGAATCGGCGAAGAAGGCATCGCCGGCGCGCCAGAAGATCGCGATGAACCACGGCAGCACCAGCACCAGCATCCACGTCAAGCCCCAGACCGGACGCAGCCGCCAGAACCACGCGACGTTCCGATCGAGGATCGCGAGCGTCAGGATGGTCAGACCTGCGAACATCAGGATCAACGGCCCCTTGAGCAGGACGCCGCAGGCCAAGGCGGTCCAGAAGATCGCAGGCCAGCTCCATGGCGGATGCTCGGGGTCCTCGCCGCGCTGCCAGGATAGATAGGCCCGCGCCATCGCGCCCATCGCAGCGATGACGGTAAGCAGCAGCATCGCGTCGGTCTTGGCGAGCCGCGCCTCGGCGCCGAGCAGCACACAACTGCACATCATCAGCGCGGCGAACACCGCGCCGCGCCGCGTCACGAAAGCGAGCGCCGTCCAATAGGTCAGAAGCGTGGCGCCGATCGCGCCGACCAGCGAGGGAATGCGGTAGACCCAGATCCGCCGTTGCGCTCCCGATAGCCCAAGCGCGGTCGCGGTCTCGACGGAAGCCGCCTGCAGCCAATAGATGCCGACCGGTTTCTTGTAGCGCACGTCATCCTGGAAGCGGATGTCGACGAAATCGCCGGTTTCGACCATCTGCTTGGTCGCCTGCGCGAAACGCGCCTCGTCGCGATCGATCGCCGGGATATTGAAAAATCCGGGCAGGAAAAACAGCAGACCGCAGAGCAACAGAAACGCTACGGCGCGGGCATGGCTGGTGGTGACGAAATCGATCACGCCGACCAGCCGGCTACCCGGTGTAACCCGGTGCTTCGGCTGGCGCGGCTCACCAAATCGGGGGCGGGCATAGGTCTCGACCATCGGTTTCGCATACGCTGAAACCGAGGTCAGGACAACCGCGCAGGCTGTAACTTGCTGTAACTTATTGTATTCTTACAACAACCGTGTCGGCCGCGCCGGTGGCGTCGATCACGGTCAGCCGGGCAAAGCCCGGCCCCGGCGGATCAATCAGGCGCTGCCGGCGGCCGTCGATCTCGCCGACCGTCGTGCCGTTTACCAGCATCGTGATCGGCAGCACCCCGCCGGCCACCCTCACCGGCATCTCGGCGGCGTCGGCCCCGTCCACGCGATCGACCGAGATGCGCGAGCCGTCGAGCGGGAACTGGATATGGAGCGCCTGCTCGCCGCCGGTCCGGATCAGTTCGCCGATGGGGCGGAACCGGCGCAGCGGCAGCGGCAGTTTTGCGTTGCTCGCCAAAAGCGCGCCCTTTGGCGGCTTCGGCAGCACCATTGGCAGCTTTCCGGTACGGGCGAACGCATCGAACAGGATCGGCGCCGCGGCGCTGCGCCCGACCAGGCCCGGCACCGGCGAGCCGTCGGGGCGGCCGACCCAGACGCCGATGGTCATGCGACCGTCAAAGCCGACCGACCAGGCGTCGCGGTAGCCGTAGCTGGTGCCGGTCTTGAAGGCGATACGGTTATGCGCGGCATTCTCCGGCGGCGGCGTGCCCATCAGGACATTGCCGACCTGCCAGGCCGCGACCTGATCCATCAGCCTTAAGGGATCGCGCGCGTCGTCCTTGTCGTTCATGATCTCCCGCAGCGGCCGGGTGGTGCCGAGCCGCGGCAGTCCGGCATAGAGCATCGCCAGATCCTGCAGCGTGACGCCGACGCCGCCGAGACCCATCGCCAGCCCCGGCGCCTCTTCCTTCGGCAGGACCAGGTTGGCGCCGGCCTGCTTCAGCCGCGCCGACAGCCGGCTCGGGCCGACGCGGTCGAGCAGCGCGATCGCCGGCACGTTGAGGGACAGTTGCAGCGCTTTGCGCACCGGCACCGTTCCCTGATAGGTCAGATCGAAATTCTCCGGCGCGTAGGAGCCGAAGCGGATCGGGCGATCCTCGATCAGGCTCTCCGGATGAACGAAGCCATCCTCGAAGGCGAGACCGTAGATGAACGGTTTTAGCGTCGATCCCGGCGAGCGGATCGCGCGGGTCATGTCCACCTGCCCTGCCCGCGTGGCGTCGAAATAATCGGCGGAGCCGACGCGGGCGAGCACGTCGCCGCTCGCATTATCCACCACGATGATCGCCACCGAGATATTCGGCCCCAGCGCCATCGCGCGGTCGTGCGCCAGCGGTTCGAGCACCTTCTGCAAGCCCGCATCCAGCGTCAGCTTGATGACCGGCGCGTCCCTGACGTTGGCGATCGCCTGATCGGCCGAATGCGGCGCCAGGATCGGCATCGGCTTGCGCAGGCGCGGTACGGCCACTGCCTTCGCCTGGTTCGCGTCTTCTTGCGAAATGCGATGCTCCGCGACCATGCGATCGAGCACGCGGTCGCGTGCCGCGCGCGCGGCCTGCGGGAAGCGGTCGAGCCGGCGGGTTTCCGGCGATTGCGGCAGCGCCACCAACAGCGCCGCCTCGGCGAGCGACAGCCGCTTCGGCTCCTTGCCGAAATAAGCGATCGAGGCCGCGCGAACACCCTCGAGATTGCCGCCGAACGGCGCCAGCGTCAGGTAGAGATTGAGGATCTGATCCTTGCTCATGTGGCGCTCGATCTCGAGCGCGCGCACCATCTGCCGCAATTTGGCGTGGATCGACCGATGATGCCGCGGCTCCTCGATCAGCCGCGCCAGTTGCATGGTGATGGTCGAGCCGCCGGAGACGATGTGGCCGCGTGTGACGAGCTGGAATGCGGCGCGCGCCAGCGCCAGGGCATCGATGCCGCCGTGGCTGCGGAAGCGCTGGTCTTCATAGGCCAGCAGCAAGTTGAGGTAGGCCGGGTCGACGTCCTTCCTGGCATCGACCGGCAGCCGCCAGCGGCCGTCGACCATCGCGTAGGCGCGCAACAGCTTGCCGTTGCGGTCGACGACGGTGGTGGAGACCTCGTGCGCTTGCGCAAGCGGCAGCGGACCGAGCGAGACGATCCAGGCCGCGAAGACGCCGATCAACACGAGGCCGGCGACGACAGAGACGATCGCCGCAGTCCTGATCCGTCGCCAGCCGGGCGCGTGGCCCGTCGTTGTTGTCCCCGCCATCTCGCTCATTTCGCGGCAACGACCTCCATGCCGCCAGTGCCGGTGCGGCCGTAGCGCGAGGGATTATACATGTCCTCGACATAGGCCTGCGGCAGCACGTATTTGCCGGGCGTGACAGCGCGCACCACATAGGCGACGGTGAACTCCGCCTTGCTGTCGGTGGCGCGGTCGATCGCCGCGGTGAACCGGTCGTCGCGGAACTCGGTGTTGTCCGGCTCCACGCCGTCCTCGATCCAGTCCAGCGTGCCGGTGTCGCCGGAGGACACCAGATGCGGGTTGTCGATCTCGAGCCCTGCGGGGAGATAGTCCGACACCATGATGTGCGCATATTCCGGCTTGGGCTCGGTGACCTTCAACACCACCGCGAAGCGATCGTTCTGCCTGGCCTTGGAAATATCGGCCGGCTTGCCGTCGAGCGTGAAGTAATTGCGCTCGATCTTGAAGCCGTTCGATGCCGCGGGCTCGGGTACGACCGGCGAACCGGAGACCGAGACCACGGCCTGCAGCGGCACGTCGCCGGTGTTGGTGATCTTGATCGGCTGGTTCGCCACTTGCTCCGCCTTGTAGCTCCGGAACAGCGCGGTCTTGATCGGCTGGCCGTTGAGATCGAGCGCCAGCGTTTCCTTCGACAGCGCCCGCGCGGCGAGCACCATCCAGGCGTCCTCCTGGGTCGAGGTGTAGGGCGAAAGTCCCCGCGCGGCTTCGACGCGCAGCACCGCCTGCGTCAGCGTTGCCCGCGGCGCATTGCCTTCGCTCGCGAGCGACACCAGCGCCGCCGCATCGCGCAGCGCCGATCCGTAGTCGGTGCGGCCGAATTCCAGCACCGGCTTCGGCGCGAGGCTGTCGAGCGCTGCGGCATAAACCCGCTCGGCGCGGTTGCGGTCGCCGACCAGCGCCAGGGCTGCCGCCAGTTGCGCCTTTGCAATCGGCGTCGCCAGATTGTTTAGCTTGGTATCGGCGAGATAGCGCAGATCACCGATCGGCGCAGCGCCATTGCGTGCGAGCACGTAGAGACCATAGGCGAGATCGCGCCCGCCGTCCTTTTCCGGCTCGTTGGCATTGACGACCGAATTGCGGATGCGGTCGAGCGCGCTCTTGAACAGGACATCGGGCACAGCAAATCCCTTTTCGCGGGCGCGGGTCAGAAAGTCCGTCACATAGGCGTCGAGCCAGGCGTCGTCGCCGCCGGCCGACCATAGGCCGAACGAGCCGTTGGAACCCTGCCGCGCCAACAGCCGCTCGATGGCGTCCTTGATGCGCTGGTCGATCTCGGTGTCCTGCGCCAGATGCGCGCCGGCCGCGAGCTCGTTGACATAGAGCAGCGGCATGGCGCGGCTGGTGATCTGCTCGGAGCAGCCGTAGGGGTAGCGGTCGAGCGCCTGCAGGATGGTCGCTGCGTCGAGCGCGGTCGATTGGCTGGCCGACAGCGAAACGCTGGCGGTGCCCGGCACCAGGTCGGAGAACATGTCCGACGTCAGCGTCAGGCTCTCGCCTTTCGCCAGGGTCCGGATCGAGCGCCGCGCCAGGATCTGCGTCGCCGGCTTGACGTCGAGCGAATAATGCCGCGCCAGCACTAGCCCGTTCGGGCCCTTGATATCGACGTCGAACTGCGCGGTCCCGGCGCCGCCGGCATCGAGGCCAAGCGCCATCGAGCTGCGCTGCTTGACGGCGAGCTTGGTGGTGATGGCGGGATTGCCGCTCACCTTGACCGGGCCGGAGGCGGTGACGCCAACGGTGTAGTCGCCGGGTGCGCCCTCGACGTTGTCGAGATCGAAGCTCATGGTGCCGTGGTCGCCGTTGAGCAGGAAGCGCGGCAAGGTCGCGGTCAGCACCACGGGATCGCGCACAGTCACGTCTGTGGTGGCGCGGCCGAGCTTGGTCGCGGTCCAGGCCACCGCCATGACGCGCGCGGTGCCGGCGAAATCCGGGATGTCGAAGCTGATCTCGGCGGTGCCGTCGGCCGCAACCGTGACGATCCCGGAATAGAGCGCGAGCGGCTTCTGCGTCGGCGGGCTGCCCTGCAGTTCGGCGCCGCCGGCGTCGCCGCCGGACCTGATCTGGCCGCGGGTGCCCTGCATGCCGTCGATCAACTGGCCGTAGAGATCGCGGATCTCCGCGGTCAGGCTGCGCTGTCCGAGATAGTAATCGTCGGGCGCCGGCGGCTTGTAGTTGGTCAGATTGAGGATGCCGACATCGACGGCGGCCACCACGACCTTGGCATCTTCGCCGGGATTGAGGCCACTGAGCTTGACCGGAATCTTCAACGTCGAGTTCGGCCGCACCAGCGACGGCGGCGACAGGTTCACGGCGAGCGTGCGCGCCTGCTTGTCGATGCCGAACCATTTCAGGCCGATCGCCCTGCCCGGCATCCGCGACGCCGCGACATCGAGCGGACGGCGCAGCGTCGCCAGCACATAGGCGCCGGTGCCCCAATCGTGGCCTACGGGAATCCTGACCTGCGCGGTGCCTTCCTTGATGTCGAGCGTCTGCGTCGTCAGCAGCCGGTCGCCCAGCACGTTGACGGTCAGCTTGCCGGCCGTGCGCGCATTGACCGACACCACCATGGTGTCGCCGGACTGGTATTGCGGCTTGTCGATGGACGTTTCCAGCAGGTCCGGCGTGTCGGCGCTGCCGTCGGAATACCAGCCGACGTCGAACTGCACCGAGGTAATGGGCCCATCCGGCTCGCTCGACTTGACGTCGAGGCGATAGCGTCCGGGCTCTGGCTGTAGCGTGATCCGCGCCGGCTTGTCGGCGGCGACAGCAACATCGCCGTCGGCGACGCGGGTGGTCGATTTGACCGGCTCGAATTCCCAATCAGGAATTCTCCCGATACCACTGGTAGCGGGATTCCATCTTCAACAGCTCGTAGTGCAGGCCGTCGCGGGCGAGCGTCTTGCCGTCGGGGCTGGCGAACACGACGTCGAAGGCGGCCTTGTCGCCTTCGGCAACGTTCTTGTCGGCGAATAGCGGCTTGACGCCGATCTCGGGCGCGGTCGGCGCCACCGGCAGCACCAGCTTGCGCTCCACGGCGCGGCCGCCGGCTTCCGCCATCCGGATGAAGATCTGGGCTTCCTGCGGCCGCGTCGAGGTCGGCGGTTTGGCCAGGCTGACCGGGAAGGTCGCGGCCCCATTGGCGTCGGATTCCGGCAGGTCGTCGATCGGGGTCCGTTCGTTGGAGGTGGTTTGCTCGTCGTCGACACCGAACTGATACCCCGGAAAACCCGGGCGTTCGGCGGCCGGCGCCACCAGCATGTCGCCCTCGAGCTGCAGGTTCGAGGCCGGCGCGCCGTAGAGGAAATGACCGTCGACCTTAACTTCAACCGGAACATCGGCTTTGATCAGCTTGTCCTTGGACGAAAGGTCGAATTCGAGCCGTTCGGGGACGTAATCCTCGACCATGAAGGTGGTTTCGCCGATCGAAGCGCCCTTCGGATCGGTGAAGGCCCGCACCCGCCAGGTCCCGCTCGGGACCGCGGAATTGAGCGGCACGGCAAGCGTCCGCCCGCCCGCGCCCTGGTCTGAAAGCACGGCGCGGCGGAATTCGACGCCGTCCGGGCGCTCGATCACCAGCGTCAGCGGCCCCCCCGTCACGGCATTGCCCTGGCCATCGCGCAACAGCGCGGTCAGGTACACCGTTTCGTTCGAGCGATAGACGCCGCGCTCGGCATAGACGAAGGCGTCGGCGCCTGCAGGCACGTTGCGACCGGCGACGCCGCGGTCGGAAAGATCGAACGCGCTGGCCTTGAGGCTCAGGAAGGCATAGTCGGCCTTGTCGCCCGTGACCGTCAGCATTGCCGGCGACTGCCCGCCCTCGCCGCGCGCCAGCCCCGCCTCGAACAGCACGTGGCCGGCTTCGTCGGTCTTGCGGGTGGCGAGGATCTCGTTGTTGCGGGCGATCAGCCGCACCTCGGCGTGGGCTGTGGCTTCCGTCGACGCCAGCGAATTGACGAAGACATGGATGCCGTCATTGCCGGAGAACGCGGTGATGCCGAGGTCGGACACGATGAACCATTGCGTCGCCAGCTGGTTGTCGTCGTCGCTGGCCGGCCCCTTGGCGGCCGCGGTCATCACGTAGACCCCGGGCTGCAGATCGCCGAGGGCCTGGTCGACCGGAAACGCCGTGGTGACGTCCTGGTTGAGCGTGTTGGCGGTGGCGAGTTCCCCCGACCAGACCTTGACGCCGCGCTGGTCGCCGAGATCTTCGAGCTGGTACTTGCTGATCGGCTTCTGGAAGTCGCTGTCGATCACCGTGTTGATCAGGTTGCGGTCGCCGATCCGGAACACGTCGACCGTGACCGCCGGCGTATTGACGCTGACCAGCGGAATGCCGCGCTGGCCGGTGCGCGGCAGCACATAGGCGCGCCCGGTGAAGTGCACGAAGGGTTTGCGGTCGCGGACATAGATGTTGAACTCGGCCGATTTCGGCAAAGTCTCCTTCACCGTGGACGGCAGGCCGGCGCGCAGGTTGATGTTGTAGCGCTCGCCGTGCTTCAGCCCGTCGACGCAAAGCTGCTTGTCCTCGGCCGAGACGGCGGGCTTGTCGGTGCCGGCGAGGGCTATGAACGGCGTGAAATCGGTGCGCTTGGCCAGTTCCTCGGAGAACTGGAAACAGGCCCGGGGCGAAGCCGAGTCGGAATCCACGGTGTAATCCATCAGCCGGAAACCGTACTCGTTGCGCATCTTCTCATATTGGCCGCGGACATCGGCCACCTCGCGCAGGTCGAGCGACATGCGGAGAGCATCGAGCGCCGGGCGCCACAGCTTGCGTTCGGACAAAGCGCGGCCGAGCACGGCCAGCGCATCCGCCTCGCCCTCGGGGTTGGACGCGCGCTGATAGGCGATGTAGGCCGCGGTCGAGGCGCGCTCCAGGAAGAAGGTCTGTTCGCTGCGTATTGGAGGGCCAGATCAGGAAAATGCTGCGGGCTAACCTGAGCCAGTTGCCGCTGTCTTCCGGCGTGGTCGCGGCGATCTGGCCGAGAATCTGCAGGCCGGTGCGGAAATCGTTCCGCTTGAAGGCGGCATCCGCGTCGGTCCGTAACGTCGCGGCGGACTTTCCGACCGGGCCGGCCTCGGCCTTGATCTGGGCCTCCAGCTTGATCGCGGAATCGGCGAGATCGTCGCGCTTGAAGGCCTTGTCCGCCGCCTCAGCCGAAACCAGGCCAAAAACGAGACCAAGCACCAGCGTTGCGCAGACGGCAGCGGCGCGAACCAAACCGATCATGGGGAGCTCCTCGGGCGCAGTGGGCGCGCGCCGCGTTCAAAAAAGTGCGAAAAGGTGACGGACTGATGGCGGCGGTACAAAGGTAGCAAAATGTCGCATGCGACATGGCGCAGCCGGGAACCTGGAGTATTCATGGCGCCGCTGGGGGAACCGCAGCGCAACATCACCGGCCGATCCGGAAGCCGAACCGCCGCTTATCCGCTTGGTCGCGGGTCAAACGAAAATGGTTCGTTCATCTTGGCAGGAAAGCGGAATTTTCATATTGGCAGTGCTATGGAGGCGTAAGCCGCCACGGTCGAGGCAAAACGATCCCATAGCTCAACTGGATAGAGTAGCGGATTTCTACTCCGCGGGTTGCAGGTTCGAGATCCTGCTGGGATCGCCAGTCCTAAAAATCACAGCTGTTATTGCTCACGATTTTCGCCTCTGATTGAACCACTTTTTGGAACGTCTGTTCCGGCGGGTCACATTTTGGCTGGCAGGCTACTGGCGTTTAACGATTTCAACGGGTGCGACGGTTTTCGAGCCTGAAAAACCCCGCGAAAAGCCTTAAAAACCGGCGCTATTGTTGCACTTTTAGAGCTGTTCAGCGTGCGCTCCCGCTTGGTCGAACTCGGGCTGACGGCGAAATCAAAGGCTTAGAACGGTGTGTCCCCCATTGATCTTGCGCGACGGTTGAGTCCGCGATGCTGGCTGTCTGGGGAGTCAGCCATGCGCAATCTCGAAGTTGTAGCACTCTGCGCGATGCTCGGAGGATGCGCGTTCGGCGCGCCGAAATCGCTCAAATGGCCGCGCGCAATGGTTTGGAATGGCCAGGAACAGATTCTGGCCTGCATGGGCGCTCCGGCCAACAAGGCCGCGAAGGCGCCACCGAGGTTTGGGGTTTCGCCTCCGGCAACGGCACGACCGTCGGAAGCGCCAGTTACGGCCGTATGGCGGTACCGCCGTATCCTCCAACCGGTTCTGCAACATCAACATCGTGTTTGCTGGCGGCCGAGTTTCTACGGTCAACTACACGGGGCCAACAGGCCCTTTCGACTCGCCGGCGAGCAGTGCGCTTTCGCCATCGATGCCTGCGTAAAAGCGACGATAAGCACAAATAGAAAATGGAGGGCGGGCGGAAATGCGTCGAGACGAGCTAATCCGTGCGTTTGAAAATATACAGAAGAGCGCTTCAACAATCAAAAATCCGAAAGAGATACTTACTTCACTCCTTCGTCGAGCTTCAAATGGCGGAGGTCAGCCGAGCGGGCCTGTTTTACAGCTCGTAGGATGGGTTGAGCCCTTCGCGAAACCCATCATCTCGCAAGAGACAAGCGATACCTCGATCCTACGCCCTACCCGCGTGCCCTCGGGTTTGCCTTGAAACTGGATGTTGCACTTCTTGGCGATTGAAGCCTGCTCGACCGCGACCATCTGCCCCTTCATTTGCGACAACTCCGCAGCCGTCTGCTTGTCGCCACCAACGAAGAATGCGGCCGGCCAGAAGATGACGACGGCCGCCGCGGTCGGCAGTCCATCATTTGTGCGCTGCTTGTCTTGCGCGCCGGAAGGGTCGCCGCCCTGGTCGAAATGGATTGCGCCTCAAGGGCCAGTTGTTGGCAGGTGTAATTTTGATAGGCGACCGGCGACACGTATGCCGGTGCAATATCCGCTGCGGACGACGCACAGCCGCCCAGCGCGGCGCCGAGCACCACAATTCCCAGATTGCGCATCAATCAAGCCCCCCGACCGGGCGCCATCCAAGCGCAACCAATAGGCGAGAGCAATGGGTAATTCGAGCGAAGCGATGGTTAGACACTTCTTCCTGCCATCGACCCCGGCGCGCATCTTACCTGCTTACCTTCAGAACGCTTGGAGCGCCTAGCCCCGCATTTTTTGTCCCAGCCACGTCGGGGACAATACCAAGTCACGGCGCGTAGCTCCTATGGGTTGAGCCTTTCGCGAAACCCATCATCTCGCAAAAGACAATTGATGGGTATCCTACGCTGTTTAAATGTGAAAGGTGTCGGGCGCGATTTGGGCGAAGGCCTGTCTTGGCAAGGGTTCGATTGCCGGAAAGCGCCGGGTCAGGAAAAGTGCGATGCGTGGGATACGGCCGGAAGGCTCTCGCGCTCTCCGTTCACCCGAGCGGCCTCGGCTTCATCGGGCGACAGATCAAGCCCCGCAGGTCGCCTCAACGGCGGCAACGTCAGCGCCGCGATGGCGGCGATAGTTGCGCGCCGCCTCAATTCTTGCTCCGTCATGGCTTTACTCCTTGGACCAGCGCAGTTCGAAATTATCCAACCGGTTGGTCAATTGCGCAAGTTGCAATTTTCACTGCGCACTGAAATTTCCCGATTCCCTTCTGAGTGCATAGCGAGAAATTGCGCTGTTCCCACTGTTGCCGCGCGGTGACAATTCTTCCCGGCCCGGTAATCCGCCTTCGCTCTTTGGTGCGGCGGTCAGGGCGGCGAATCCGCCTGTACGCAGTGCTGAAATTAAAATGGCCGCTCTTGGCGAAACAACGCAGCGTTTCAGTTGTCTCAACCAGTGGGAACTTGATGGCGCGTATCGTTACGATTGCGTGCGACGATCTCATAATCGCCCCGGGACTGCTGCGCTCTTGCCTCGCTTCTGTCAAACCACGGGGGCCTTTTCTGGCAAAATCGCCGGGGGAGAACCCAATGGATTACTCGCAAAGCCCACCTCTCACAGAACCGCTCGATGTGGACGCCATATACGATCAGCGCATAAATCCGTCGATCCAGTCTCCTCGCTCCTCCAGGCTCGGGAATGATCAGGTCGCGAGCGACCGGCCGTCGCTTGGCAGACGGATATTCCGAACCCTTACCCGATTTTTTATTACGGTTCTCATTGGTGTTGGCGGGACGCTTGCCTGGCAGTCCGATACAGCAAGAGAGATGATGGTTGCCCGGGCTCCAACGCTGGCCTGGTTGTTGTCGGTATCAACGACGACCTCGTCAGCCGTAGCTGCAACTTCCCCTGATTCAGTTCAACAGCTTGAGCCCTTGGCGTCCAACCTCGACGTCGTGCGGCGCAGCGTAGAGCAACTCGCTGACAAGCAAGATCAGATGGCCCAGAACATTGCGACACTGCAAGCCGTCGAGGAGGACATCAGACAGAAGATGTCTTTCACGCCTCCGTCCCCGTCCCAGCAAGCGGCCCCGATTCCCCAGCATAAACCCCAACAACCCAGGGCGCAGTCATCGTCGCTACCTCGCCCGCCGCCTCCCGCCGGACCAGTCGAACTCTCGCGCTGATGGCGCGGACTGCCGGGGGAAGCCGAAATTGATAAGCGTCTTTCCTTTGGGGGTAGTCAATTTATGACGACCCGACCTTGGGCCTCAGTTCACTCCGAGCTGAGGCCATTTTTTTGAAGGCCTCTTGCAGCAGGGTGTTCCAGTTTTCTGCCAGCTCGTGGCCGATCTTAGCGAAGCGACATCCGCCGTCTTTGCTTTCCGGCAATGGCGGGTTGCGCCTTACGCCTTCGCTCTTCGAGGATATTGAGCTACGGCGGACAGGTCGGCCAATCCCCCGATGCGGAGCCGACCGATGGATTTCCGCTGCCGGGAGCGGCAGTTCTAAACTTTCCGTTAAACTTCGATCGGTACGACACAAAACGGGGTCCAAGAACACCGACACCCGAAGAACACCCGCCGAATCCGCAAACCCGAACGATCGTCGCGCCCGCAAAAACAAAAATCGCCCGCAATGGGGGTAAGACATGCCTTTGCTGCTTTGGCTGCTTCCGCTCGCCGCTTGGCTATTGCCGTGGCTGTTCATTGCCCGAAGGGTCGGCGTCGTCCTCGCAGAGGAGCTGGCCCTACCTGACCATCCAACAGGATCGGCTTCACGACCGCATCGATCAGCGGAATCATGGACGACGCCCGCCGCCCTCACCTCCCGCCGCGATGTCGAACCCCGCCAGGATTACTGGCTGATCTATTATGGCGACGTCCATGTCGGGACGATCGCGGTCCGACCGGGCAGCCCGCACGACCAGCCGCAATGGGGCTGGCGCTGCGGGTTCTATCCGGGCTCCCTGCCCGGCGAGTGCACGACCGGCACGGCCGTCACCTTCGAGCGGGCGCGCGCAGCCTTTGAGGCGGCGTGGCGCGTCTTCCTGTCGAAGCGGACCGAGGACGATTTTCAGGAATGGCGCGATCATCGCGACTGGACAGCGGAAAAAAATCGCCGCTTCGATCGCGACGCGCACATGCTGCGTGATCGGCGGGCGCTTGCCTGATCGTGAGCCCGTAGCCCGTTGGATGGGTTAACGCATTTCGCGCGCGCATCACCATCCGAGCAGAGGCAGCCAATGCGATGCGGCGATAGCGAGTGCGATCAGCGTTCCGACAGCGAACGTCGTTTCGGCGGCTCGGCTTGGAGGGAGTGATTGATTATCGCGCATGCCATACCTGAACAGCACGAGAATACTTATTACGTTTGTCAAACCGAACACGATGATAGCGACAATGAACGCCCACATCGAAGGACTTCTGCCTGTTCCTCAGCGCGGAGGATGGGTTAATCACTAAACCCTCATGGTGAGGAGGCGCCCTTGCGCCGTCTCGAACCATGAGGCCCCGCTGGTGGCCTCGTCCTTCGAGACGCTTGCTCGCGCAAGCTCCTCAGGATGAGGGGAAAAAGCCGGTTATGACGCAGTAGGATTAAGCCTCTTGCGAAACCCATCAGCCGCTGCGCGAACGCAGACGGTGGGTTTCGCGAAAGGCTCAACCCGCCTTGCGCCCTGCGCTGGGTTCAATAACGCACCGCGCGCCACGGCCACGTCGCTCATCGGTGGCTTAGGCAGGCCGCCTGATCGGCCAACCGCTTTGGCCTGCCAGGGTTCAAGTGCGAGATCGCCCGATCATGAGCAGAATGCCGCCGATCTGCGGCAGTAACGCCAACAGGGTGAGCCGGAGCATGGCGAAGTCATCGGCGGTTGGACGCAACATGCCGCCGGAGACCCATGCGATGAGCTTGATGGCGGCGTCGGTTTGAGGGTCCGCCCGTTGCCCGACGGATGCCATGGCCGAATCGACGATCTGGCGACGTTCCGCGACCGCCGCTTCGCGTTCCCTGCAGAACTTTCCGACGCCGCCTTTGCACTCCCGGTCACGGGCCGCCATGGCGTCGGTGAGCGCGGCCTGGGCAGTCGCGACGGCCTGCGTGACGCGCGAGGCACGCGCCAGCGTCACATCGCTGATGTTGGTGGATGCAAAGCCGATGCCGGCTAGCACCGCGAACACGAACGTCGTCAGCCAGACGGCCCAGCCAACAAGTGAAGTGGCCCGCTGTCCAGCCTGCCAGAGCCGCGCAGCGCAGGACGGCATGACGAGGGCGACCAGATCAGCGGAGACGCCGATGGCAAGGAAGAGCCATCCTGCCATATCGCTTGATCCCAACGACCTGGCAAACCAACCGTTGATGGTGATGCCGACGGCGGCAAGGGCGAGCGCCGCGGTCGATAACAGGATCGGGGCGACCTGGCGCCGCGTCGGCGCGCCGGGCTCTGCCAAAGGTAATGCCAAGGGTAATGTCACGGCCGGTGGCTGCGTGACGGGCGGTTCGGCCATTGCCGAATCCGCCAGCAAAAACTCCGGCGGTATCAGCATTTCGGACGATCGGATCGGCATCCGCCGAGGGTAGTGGCTTTTGCCTTTTGCCGTTTGCGCGGCCGAGGGGCCTTGGCGCGTTCAGGGGCCGTCCTGGCTTTTCTCTTCGGCGGGACTTGATGGAGAGGAATAACGGATGCAGTAGTTTCGTCAGCCATTGGAACCGCTCCTATCGGTTATGATGGTTAGGCGCGGCGACGTGGTGCAAACACGGCGTCGCGTCGACATTTAGATTGAGCCGAACCGATCGTCTAGGACAGACGCGCAACACTCACAGCTTCATTTTCCACAATTGATTCGCGTGCACGATTTCAAGCCGGGTATCGCGCAAGGGGCGCGGACCCGTTGCGCCAACCCGCCCTCTGCGCCGCCGAGATCGCCAGCGCATTTTGGCGGCATTGAAATCGTGAGTTCGACGGGTGGAGCGCAGCGATACCCATCCTGTCTCGCCGAAAGGCGATGGGTTTCGCAAAGGCTCGCCAGACCAGAGATCGTTCCCAGCCTGAGGACCTCGGCCGCGTCTTGTGCCGACTCAGAGGGTGCCGGGATTCGAGAGAGCCGACCACGGAAATGGCCAACGCCGCGAGCGATGATACTCCGCCTCGGCGGCGCCAGCGCGTTTCACAAAAAGAAACCCGCCATTTGCGACGGGTCCGAGGTTAGGGAGGAAGCATCTTACGTAAGCGATTCGCGCTCGCGTCGGGTGCGGTAATTCACGCCCGAGAGCCCGTGTCAATACGGGGGTGGGCGCGCCGATCTCGCCCTCGGATAAAAATAAAACAGCGCATAGCGCGGATTTCAGCGACCTGTCCTACGGAGCTTTGCTCGGACAGAACGGCGTTGACGCTTTCCAGGTGAGTGGCTCAGCGTGTTTCAATTGAAAAGGCCGCCAGCAATATGACTGGCGGCCGCCGGGCTCAAAATCAACAGGTGAACTACAATACCCCTGCCCCGGATCAACTTCATCGTACCGCTGCTTGCAACCGTTGTGGAGCCCGAAAATTTCGATTTGACGAATGAACCTTTTCCACCTTGCTGAGACAGGGGAATGCGAAGCCCATCATCGGGCCGCGCTTGGCGCAGAAGCGTTGGGCCAACCCGCCCTGCGCGCTGGGTGGCCCGGTCGAGCCAAGGTGAGCGGCGCGCTCACATCATCGACAATGCGATCGATGACCAAGCGCAGGAATTGCTCGCGCGGAAGCTTGGCGTCATCCCCGAAAACATAGGCCACAAGGGAAACGGCCAAGGAGAGTTCCGCGACCGAATATTTGCGCGACGATGCGAGCCGCGCCTCAAGCGCCTCGAAATATTCCTTCGAGAACACCGTCAGCCGCTCGATCTCGGTGAGATAGGCGTGCGCCACTTCGAGCTGCCGGTACTTGTCCGGATCGGTCCAGTACTCCGGATGAGCCCGCAGCCAAGTCTTGGCGACCTCCGGCAGACCGCTGACCTGCGCCTCGAAGTCGAGAACCGGCGGGGTACCGAGATAGCTCATCGGTTGTCTTTCAAATCCGTGCGTGGACGGCGGGTGGTACCGCATGCTGCCGATGACGAGAACCGGGGTTATTACGGGATCGGAGAAATTGAGCAGGACCGACACATTTTCGCCACACCGCGAGACGCGCGCAGCGCATCGGGATGGATGCGGCGGAAACAGGAGCAGGACCCGCAGGGATCGCCGATGCCGGCACGTGCCGTGCTTCAAGTCCCCTCGTTGATCTCCCAACCATTCGATCGAGTCGAAGACCATTCCGCGTGGTGCATTTGCAGCGCCTCGGCGCGTCGGCACCCTTCATCACTTTTGCCACGAATCAGTCGCTACGTCCCGTTTCAGCCATGCCTCGCGGGCCAAGAGGGATGGTGAGGCCCGGCGCGTGTTTGTACCAAGTCGCGCGCCGGGCCGACGAACCGGAGCTTTGCGAGACCGCCGATGAAGCCGCCGCCGCTCGATCCGGATGTCGCCGACACCGCGCCCTCCGATGCGATGTTGACCGTTTACGACGAGGAACACCTCGTCACCTATCTGCGCATGCTCGACGCCGACGCGGAGGGTGCGGACTGGCGTGACGTTGCGCGAATAGTGCTGCATCTCGATCCGGACCGTGAGCCCGAGCGCGCTCGAAAAACGTTCGAGAGCCATCTCGCGCGCGCCAAATGGATCAGCGGGCACGGCTAAGCAAGTGCTGGGTGGCGGCGCGTCGGCCGAGGGGCGGAATGACAACTTCTGATTTTCAGAATTTTTGCTTGACAGCAAGGTAGAAACAGGAGTATTGCGATTTGGTCCCGTCTCGACAGAGGGGCGTTTCGCGATCGTCACGGACGTGAGACGGGATGCGGTGGACGCTGATGGCGCTCGAAGACGAAGGCGCCGGATGCGGACGGCGAAGTCGTGTGGTCCTGACACCCCGACGCTGGTGTTAAGTTCGCGAGAGCAATCCGCGGACGACGGGGGCAAAAGAGCCCGGTCCCCGGGGAGAGCGCGAAATAAGCCGTAAAACCATTGCGTGGGGAATGCCGGATGTTTCCGGTGCCTCCGCTGTGAATACTCGTGTGCATACTCCAACTACAAAGCGCACACGAGGCTGCGGGTGCATTGGGCACCCGGCATTCCCTGCGCCCTCTGATCATCAGAAGGCGAAAAACTCAGGATCAACCTCGCGCAATCCTGCGGCGAGATCGCGAAGCTGTGGCTGCGCCTTACCTCCGGCCGTCATCATCCGCCAACCGGTCCGGCCTTCGGCCGGCCGGATGACAGGCTCCGGCGGATGATCCAGTATCCCGGAGACATCCATGATTGATCCGAGAAGCCGCGGCCTACTGCATGCCCCGCCTCCGCGGGGCATGACGACGAGAAGCAAGCGCGGCGAAGTGACTTCAAACGCTTCGCGCTTGCTGTTGGCTATCCGCCCCGGCGAAGGGTTCGTTTTGCAGGAGCTTGTTGGTCATCATGCCCCTCCCATTCCGCCTGCCACATCATGTGCTGCGTCCGCGAGACCGCTGCCGAACAATAACCCCGCTCCTTCTTGTCGGAGTCCTCCCAGAACCAGTGCATGCAGCTTTGTCCGAGGCAGAAATCGCCGCGATAACGCATTTCGCGCGCGTACCAGGGGAAGAACTTCCACAGGAAGCGCCATCTGGCCCAGTCCCGGTAGGTCCACCGCCCGCGCTGGCCGACCTTCATGACGCACATTCGCATCCGGGCTTCACTGTGCGGCAACATTCCGCGCATGTCGAAATCCCTCCCGTTCGGCGCGACGCCACCGTGTCGCAAATAAGGAGATCGATCAATTTTGAGGTGAATCTTTGACGCCGACGCGGCCCGCTCCGCCCGCAACATGCGTATGCTTAATTTTTGCGCAACTGGAGCCGGGTCCTGCATGCATGTCCCTGCTCAGGCGCGGCGCGACCGTCCGGCAATGACTTGCAAAACCTGTCGCGCATAAAACGGCCCCGGCAAACGGGGGGCCTGCCGAGGCCGCCAACCAAAGTCGCTGGTTTTCTTCCGGCGGGGTGTCCGGGGGGGCTTCGCCGGAAGCCTCCATTATGGCTGCGACAACAGTTTGGGGAAGCGAGAAGAATATGCATATGACCCGTCCTGTATGCACTTGCGTGACGGCCGCTGTTTCCCCCGCTCGCCTCGGCGACATTGTCATGCCCCTGCGGCATGCAAATCATCTAGGGGTTGTTACGCCGGGTAGGTGAAATGCGCCGATAAATCGTCATGAACGCCGGGCCGCCGCCCGCACATCGCAGACGGCTTCGAATGGTGCCGGCGCGGGCACAGCTGCCGGGCTTTACCAGGCCGGTCTGCACCACATGCAGGCTGGCCGGCCTCTGGACGCGCAGATGTGCTGCGAGCGGGCGCTTGCGCTCGATGCCGGACATGCGGACACGCTCCATCTCATGGGCCTGCTCTCTCTCCACGCCAAGCAATACGATGCCGCCGTCGAGTGGGTCGGTCGTGCCAATCGGGAAGATCCCGACAAGGATTATCTTGTGAGCCTTGGCACCGCCTTGCAACAACAAGGACTCCATGAACCGGCGCTGAAGGCGTTCGACCAAGCGGTGCAGATGCAGCCGGACGACGCCGAATTGTGGGCACAGTTCGCCCATGCGCTGGTCCTGTTGCACCGCCCGGCCGAAGCCATCCTGAGCTTGCAGCGGGCGCTCAGGCTCAACCCGCGCTATTGGTACGCAGCGAGCAACTGCGCGGTTCTTCTGCTCGAGTCGGATTGCTTCGAAGAGGCCCTGGTCAACTTCAACCTGTGTGACGAACTGCAGCCTCTCCATGCGCCGACCCTGCATGGCCGGGCCATGGCGCTGCACAACCTGCATCGATTTGAGGATGCCCTGTCCGACGGCAGGCAGGCACAGGCGCTGGATCCGACCAATGCCGGGACATGTCTCAATATCGGCGCCGCTCTGCAGAAGCTCGGTCGGCACAAGGAGGCGCTGCAATGGTTCGACCGGACCCTCGAGCTGCGACCGAACTTCGTGGGGGCCCTCAACAACAAGGCCTCCACGCTCGGCGAAATTCACAGGTTCGACGAAGCGATCATGGTGTACCGCCATGTGAGGAGGATTGACCCGGAAAACGCCGAGCCAGACTGGAACGTGGCCCTCATTCAGCTGCTGCGCGGTGATTTCGAGGCCGGCTGGCCGGCGCGCGAAGCGCGGTGGAAGATACCGTCGCTTCCAGGCACCGTCGCCTACCCGAACTTGCCTCAACCGAGGTGGCTCGGCGAGGAAGATATCGAAGGCAAGACAATCCTTGTCTGTGCCGATGAAGGACTCGGAGATACAATTCAGTTCGTGCGCTACGTGCCGATGCTGGCGGCCTTGGGCGCACGCGTCATTCTTCTTCCCCAGCAGTCGTTGTATCCGCTGCTTTCGGGGTTGCCCGGAGTTTCGCAGTGCTTGCCGAACCTGGACGAAGGGTTGCCGGCGTTCGACATGCATTGTCCCGTCACGAGCCTGCCGCTGGCCTTCCGGACCACGCTTGAAACGATTCCAGCGCCGACGTCGTATCTGCCGACACCCGCGGCGGATCGCCGGCAAGTCTGGGAGGACCGCCTCGGCCACCACGGCAGGTTGCGGGTCGGCCTGGCCTGGTCCGGCAACCCGAAACACAAGAACGATCGAAATCGATCGATCCCGCTGCATACGTTTTCGAGCATCCTGGACACTGACGCGACCTTCGTCAGCCTGCAGAAGGACGTGACCTCCGTCGACAAGACAACCCTGATCGAGCGGACCGACATTGTCGATCTGACCGTGCATCTCACCGATTTCATGGAGACGGCGGCCCTGATCAGTTGCCTCGATCTGGTGATCACGGTGGATACCAGCGTGGCCCATCTCGCCGCCGCGCTCGGACGCCCCACCTGGATATTGCTGCCTTACACACCCGATTGGCGCTGGCTGCTCGATCGCGACCACAGTCCCTGGTATCCGACGGCACGGCTGTTCCGGCAGACCGAAACGCGAGACTATGCGAGCGTGCTCGATCGGGTGAGGACCGAGTTGCTGATGTTGGTTACCGACAAATGAGCCGGTCGGCCGGATCGGCAGACGGCCCGCTTCAGCTCTCGAAGCAGGCCCCGAATCGCCAGCTCATGCCGCGTGGGCACGGCCGACGGGGCCGGGCCCCGGCAGGGCATTCGTTGCGAACTGCGCCGGCAGTCCAGCCGTCGACGACACATCCCCCGTTGGATGCGCTATGGCAGCCAGGGCCGCATCCGTCCGCCGCATTGGCCGCGCTGAAGATTGAAAGGCTACTGGCGAACAGAGCAGCCACAAAAACGTTCCTCAATGTTACCTCCATGGTTGGACCGCATCCCGCTGGGGAGCAATCGCGCACACATTCCCCCGTTGCAAGAAGAGATGGCGCAGCGACGCAAACACGCCAAGAGCTGCCGGATCGTAAAATGAAAACCGTCCCGATCCAAGTCAACGCCAGTCCTCACTCGCGCCCCAGAGCGACGATGGTCACATCGGGCTGACGGGCGCGGGCCAAATTGCTATTGTTGCGAAGGCTCATTCGGGAAATGAACATGAAGCAAAGAATTCTGTTCGGGCTGCTGGGAGCGTTCGGCCTGCTATTCGTTAGCGCGGCGCAGGCCGCCACAATCGTTGCGCTCGGGGCGAGCAACACCTACGGCAAGGGCGTCTCGCGCGGTCAGGCCTACCCGGCCCAGCTCGAAGCGCTGCTTCGCGCCCGGGGCTTGAATGCGCGCGTCATCAACGCCGGAATCAACGGCGACACGACAGGCGGAATGTTGGCGCGATTGAATGGCGCGGTGCCGAAAGGAACGAGCGTCGTCATCCTGCAACCCGGGGGCAACGACAGACGCAAGATGGCGCCCGACCAGACGTCGGAGATTGAGACGCGTTTGGCCGCAATCGGCGTCAAGGTGATCCTGCTGCCCAACGGCATGCTGCACGGGTTGCCGCATCAACCGGACGGGCAACACCTGACCCCGGAAGGCTATCACATGTTGGCCGAACAACTCGTCGGCGAGGTCGCCGGTGCGCTTGGGCATTGACCGCGCCACGGCCGCGGCCACGAATTGCGTTCTCGCGCGACTGCCGGATTTACCCTCGTCGCGCGCGCCGGTATTGGGCTCTGCCACTTTTGTTGATGCGCTCACGCGTAGTTCTTCTGCAACACCGCATCGAATTCGATTTGAAACCGGAAAACGGATGGTGACGGGCTTTTCGACAGAAAGTAGAGTTTTTGTAGACGAGCCTGAGGCGGGGGGACGACGTGAGTGTGATTGAACTGGAGGTCTTTAGAGGCCCGCGGCAAGCCCGGATCGGGGCAAATTCCGTCCCGCGTCACTCGTCGGAAGCCTTCGAGTCGGAAGCCCCGGAATCGGAATCCTTGGAATCGGAAGCCTTGGAATCGGAAACCTTGGATAGGTTTAGCCGGGTCATGGCCCGCGCAGGCATCGCGATCAAAGTGGTTGCCTGCAAAGCGGGCGAAGCCATCTACCAGGCCGGCGACAGTGCGGACAGCATTTATCAGGTCGTGAGTGGTGCCGTCCGCAGCCTGAAGCCTTTTTCTGAAGGGCATCATGGCCGGATCGACGCCTACTATTTGCCCGGTCAGTTATTCGGACTTGAATACGGTTCAATGCACGGTTCGGCGGCCGAAGCCGCCATCGATTCAACGCTGCGCCTGGTTAGCCGCAGCAGCATCGAGCAGGCAGCCAAGCTGGATGCACAGCTCGCTCGCGAACTTTGGGCAATGACCGCCGACCGGGGAATTGTGCTGTTCGACCGGACGCTGCCGCGCGCACCAACCCCTCACGGTTCCCGTCGGGCCTCATCTTGTGGGCCGGCATCCGTAGTGGCGCTAGCGCCGCGACCGCATCGTCTCTCGGCGGGCGCGCGCTGCGGCACTTGGTGAACTTCCCCTGCATCGATCCCTTGCCATCATTCGCATCATTCGATCGCACCGAGGACAAACGATGGCGAGCACAACCTCCGAGTTAGGAGCCGAAAAATAATCTTGAAGCTTGGAGGGTCGGCTTCGATGCAGGCCGCGCCGATCCCTGGGCCTGAAACGCCAGTCGGGCCGGTGGGCTGAAACCTCCATTGGCGTCATTATGGCCTGTTTTTACACAATCGGGGCCGGAACGGACATCGTGCGTCTAGCCGCGCAGGTCCGAAAAGCGGGCGGCGCGCGTAATCGCTGCACGCCGCGGCGGGGTGCGCATTTTGCGCTCCCCGGTGGCATCGCTCGCCCGATTTGCGCCGGGCGAAGCTTTGCTTCACAGCGAGAATCAAGAGGCCACGATCGGGCGCCCCATCCCTCAAGACGCATCGCTCACGCGATCCGCCTCGGGGAGCATCTAGCGGTGCGCAGCCCGGAGTTTGGGTTGGACCGAGTCAATACAACCGACGTGATCGGCTTCCCGCAGCATGCTTTCGACCTTGCTGTGACCATTGTGCGCTGCGAGGATCCCGGCCGTGTTGCCAAATGCATTGCGCGAATTCGCGTCGGCCCCATGGGCAAGCAGCTCTTTCACAACATCGACGTGACCGCGATACGCGGCCCGCATCAGCGGCGTACTTTTGGCGATGTCCCCAGCGTCGCAGTCAGCGTGATGGGCAAGCAGAATCTTGACCGCCACCGCTCGGCCGTTCTCCGCCGCGTGCATCAGCGCGGTCTCGCCGTTGAGGTTTTCGGCGTCGACATCAGCTCCATTCTTGAGAAGCACCTTCATCAGCTCGATGTGGCCTCGTTCGGCGGCAATCATTAGTGCCGTGTCGCCGTCGCAGTCGCGCGCATTCACATCAGCTCCCTCGCCAAGCTGGGCTATCGCCGTCCTGACGTCCCCTTGATACGCAGCCGTGATTACCGCTTTCGCATAGCTCTGCTTCGATTCATTCCGGCTCATTACAATTCCCCTTACTGTCGAATCTACCCCGTCGCGAGGCCGCGAATATACGCGCCTCATTTCTGCCGCAAATAGGAAAGTGAAGGAACGGTATCGCTGACCGTGGTCCTACGGATCAGTCCACAGCGCATATGAACGCTATTGGGAAGATGGAACGATCTGAACAGAATCGGACTGGTCATCGCATCCTCCTTGCGTTGCAATAACGCTCGCTCGAGCCGGCTTGAGTTGTGTTGCGATCACCTCACCGGATGTCTCCAGATTTCAAACCGGAAAACATCACCCGTTGACGACAGCGCCCGAGTTCCAACCAGCCGGCGCGGATATCGCGGATAACAGAGGACGCCGGTCCCGCACGGCCGTTCTGGCGCTCACTGTGATCTAGATTACGTCTTGCATCCAAAGAGCAATGGTAGCGTGGGACTGACGGTGACGATCAAACGCGGGGGTACGATCATGCCTGCCATATTCGACGTCCTCTACCGCGAATACTGCCGTGCCCGCCTCGCCGAAATGCGGAAACAGCCCCTGGTAAACAGCGAGGTCCCGGCTGCGAAATGCGATGCCGGGGATTCCAACGACGCTGCTGATCCGGCTAGCAACGTGGGCGACTTCAGCACAGCAACGTCGCACGAAGACGGCCACGGCGCACCAAAAATGCAGCGCGACGCCGACCGGCGGACGGATTTCTGAATTTCCATGCGTATGTGATCTGCAACACACGGCGCATTCGCGAATCAATTTAAGGTCGGCTTTCCTCCCTCAACTTGGGACCCGTCGCCAATGGCGGGTTCTTTCTTGCGGCATGCGTCCGCCTCAACACTTTGCCAGCGCGCCGATTTCCGGCCAAGTGCTCCTTCTGCCCGCAATCGCCATCCATCCACCTTTCATTCCTCGCGTCTCCGCGACGATGCCCTTGGTCAGAACGGTCAACCGGCCATGCCGATTCAAAAGATCCGGCTACACCGGCGACCACGAACTCATTTTTTTTCGAATAGTGGAACGTGGCGCACGGCAGACGATGCGGTGGACACTTGGCGGCGACGGCCTCTAGTTCGAGCAGATACCGCCCCGGCAGAAAATTGCCCGTCGCCACGTTCCGATGAAACAATCGGGCCGCGCGAAGAAACCGCATTTCGGCTTCTGCGAAGCCGCTCTGAAACGAATCTCCACTATGACACCCCGGCACCCAATTTTAGGAATTGCAAAATGGTTGCTATTGCTATGGCTACTATCGCTAAAGTACTTTCGCGCGCTTCAGGAGCGGACATTAATGCCGCAGCGCTCAAGACCGCCGCCATCTTCTGCGGCGCCGGCCTGTTCGTGTGGCTGCTTGTCGCAAGCTACGGTCTCGATCTCAGCGCTGGATTTTTCTGACACAAGAGCCCGCCGGCATGGCCGGCGGGCTCGCCAAGCCGCACGCGTTGCGCTGACAAGGCCCCCTGGAGCAATCTTGTCGGCGTCTTTCTGGTGATTTTTCCAAGCCTTTAATCTTTATGACGGGTACGCCACCGGGAAACCCGATGTTCAGTCGGTCCCCCCTGACGGAACTGCTTCGCGGAGCAACCCGTTAATCTCAACATCGACGCCGTGGCCTTGACTTTGCCTGTGTTGGGTGTTGCCTCGCTCATCAAGCTCATCGGCCGTTAAGATTATCGCTTCGCGCGAGGTTCCTTTCGGACACTCAGTTGCCGCGGGTCGGTCACGACTTGCACACCTTTCAACTACAAACAGCGGCTCGCTCCAGTCTTTCTCAGGAAACCCATGCCAATTGCGAAGGCGCGAGCCTCGACGATCCTCGGCGAATTCGAACAGGCCCGGAACGAGCTTGTCGGCAAGGCCGTAATTCTCACCGACGGCAAGGCCGGGACGGTGGACAGTATCTCGCTTGACGAGTTGCACGGTTTGCGAATTTCGATCCGAGGCCACGATGGGAAATGGCCGATCTCGACGATCAAGTTCACCCAGGCGGGCTGAAAAGCCGGTGCCGTCGCGACGCGGCTTTTTACGCCGTTGCACGTTCGTGAGGCAATTGCTGCGCGAACAAGATGCGGGGGAACTCTGGCTCTGCTTGAGAGTTCGCTTGGCTTCAATTTTCGAGTCGGTTAACTCGAATTGAATACGCGTGCGCGCGCTGTGATGAAGTTCCGTCGGTGGAACTCTAAGGCGCGAAGCAGCTTGGGGGCCGAAAATGTGGACACGGTGGGTATGCGTAGCCTTATTTTGTTTAGGGATAACTCCGAAGGCGGATGCCGCTGATCGCCCCGGCCTCGTCCGTCGCGCGTCCTGCGCCGCCGTCCGGCTTTACGTCGCCAGATTCTCGGCATCCGTCGCCGAGGCTTGGGCGCGGAGCCACGGGGCCAGTGAAGCCGAGATCGAAGCAGCAAGGCACTGCCTCGAGGGCGCACCTGCCCAAACCGCGCAGGCGGCGCAGTAGCGGCGACAGAGCCTCGCCCTCGCCGCCCGGATGTCGATCCGCTATTTTAGTGCCGCTTCGGTAATGCCGATAGCGGTATGACGGTGGTTGTCGTCGCACGCTCGGCCTTTGAAGTAGTGCTCCGGTGTGGGGCGCCAAGCAGCTTGCCGATGCTCCGGGATCGTTGATCTCCGAACGCTTGCGATGCAGATTGATCGTCGGCAACCATACGAACGCTTCGTTGCCGAAAATGAACGACATGAATGGTGTCATTCAATGGGGCTGATGAGGGCGACCTGCTGGTGCGCCGCGTTTCTGTTCGCGTCGAGTGCCGCTGACGCGACGGATCGATCGCACCGCAACCACCTTGCAGCCGGTGGCGCCAAACTATCATTCCTCTCCGGGCCTGAGAAAGAGACACAACAACCCGAGACAGAAGCGACTCCTCCGGCGAGCCAGGATGACAACAGGAATTTCGACGGATTATGGACATTTACCAGTGCCGGATGCACCAACACCGGCTCGTTACCTGCGAGGATTGTCGGCGGCAAGATTATCGTCCGCGGTGGCAGCGGTCAGGTCGATCCGGACGGCACGTTGCATTCGGTCGGGGCCGGAAACGGCATGACCCTTACCGCAGTCGGACAATTGTCGGAGAATACCGGCTCCGGAACATTCAATCGATCCGACGGCTGTGTCGGTAGCTGGATTGCCATTAAGCACGAAACGCCGCGTGGACGCCGACCATAGGCGTTCCCGGACTTTGCGGGGCTAAGGCGAGCCGCACGTTCTCACGACTTCCCCGGCTTCCGTCGCACAAACGTCACGCCGATCTGGTCTCCGTTCACCCAGGCCAGCTTGCAGCGCCGATAGGCCATTCCCGTCGAGGAGAGCACCAGGAAGAACTCCCTGAGAGGCAGGCCTTCGATCGAATCTCCGACCGTGAGCTTGGCGCCGCCATCGGAAACGTCTGCGACGGTGCATTCGCGCTGCCATGTGCCGTCAATTCCCATCATTCGGGCAGGCCGGACATGGTCGAATTTGAAGCGCGGGCCGGAGCGCTGTTCCGTCATGGATCACCGGCTGCAAGCAAAACAGGCGCAGCCAATGCTGGGCTGGCCGGTCTTGGGCTGGCCGGTCTCAGTTCGGCCCGCACGATGAGACGATTGAGGTCATCAAGATTCCGCTTTTCGACGAACTTGATCGCGAAGCCGCCGCGAAAAATCCTGACGACGCGGCCGACGCAGGCGCCCACGGCCAGCGGCGTTCCAATGGGCGGTTCAAGCTCCGCCGAGACGGCCGCGCCGGAGACCGACATGTCAATGATGAAGCAGCCATGGATACTGCCATCGGCCAGCGTCAGCGTCGAGTGCGAGGTGCGCGGGACGGAGCGGGCATCTCTCCTTTCATCCAGCAGGGCCGGGTCGCTTTGTTTCTTCTCAAGCCAGGTGAGCTGCTCAGACATCCTCACGCGCTGCGCACGCGTCATTTCCAGTTCGAGCAGGAAGCTGCCGTGCATCGTGTCGCTGATGCTGCCTTCAAACTCGCCGAATGCGCCAAAATACGAAGTCAGGCGATCACCGATCCTGCCGACGACGGGTACTTCGACAATCATGCGGAACGGCGATACGCGCGTGGTGCGGCAGGCGAGGGTCCTGAGCCTGCCTTCCGGATCGTACCGGCGATGCAGGGTGTAGTTTCCGTCAACGGCGATCGTGACGGCGCGCTGTTTGAGGAACCTTTCAACAGACACGAACATGCCTCGCGGAAAAACGCGCTACCGACTGAACTTTTCAGGGCATTCCCATAGGGAACCGGCCCCGCGGCCATTCCCGATGCGAGGCAATCTAGCGATTAAAAGCTAAAGGAAATTTAAACAGAAGGTAGAATCCGCCGAGGGCAATTTATGGGCAACCCGTTTATTTTCCCTCTATTTCGTGCACCGGACAAGTACGGTCCGGGTTGCGCAAAATGCTGAACTCACCCCCAACGCGCGACAGTCTTGAGCGCCCGGAAGAACAAAAAGCCGAAGCACGGCATCCGCGCTTCGGCTTTTCTTAAGCTGGCGATCTAGCCACGCGCTTCAGTAGCAGGCCCGCGGATCGGCCTGCACATATTGGCCGTTGGGATAGCGGTAGTAGCAATTGCCCTGCGCAAAATAATAGCCCGGGCGCGAAGCCGCCGTGGCGCCGGCAATGGCGCCGCTTGCGCCGCCGATGACGGCGCCAGCCGCGGCTCCGCTCGCCCGCCCGGTCAGGAGCCCGCCCAGCACGCCACCGACAATGGCGCCACCGACCGCGCTGGCGCCCGGATCCGGCGCGGGTGGCGGCGGCGGAGGCTCGTACGCGCCGGGCGGCGGCGCGTAGTCCGCCTCGGGCTCATTCCCATAAGCGACGTCGTCGGCATAGTCCTCCGAGATATAGGTCGGAGGACCATCCATCGGCTGCGGGTAGTAATACCAGACACCGCCGACGTCCCACCACCAGCCATCGCGGCCATCGTGCATCTCATGATGCCAGCGCCCGCCTTCCCAGGCGAGATGGCCTCGGTAGGGGTGACCGCCGAAATCGTGCATCGGCATCGGCCCGCCGCGCGCGAAGTGCGCGTCCGGCCCCCTTCCCGGCGCGCCCCCGACCGGACGCTGCTGAAACTGCGCGGCGCCTACCGGACGCTGCGGAACCTGCGCAGCCCCTACCGGACGCGGCGGAAGCTGCTTGGCCTGGACCGGCCTGCCCTGGTGCTGCGGCTGCCCGTTAGGAGGGCCGTTACCCTGTTGTTGCGCGTATGCCGATGGTGCGAACGCCATCGCGAGCGAAACCAGCGGTAGGATGATTTTCAATTGGCCGGACGCGTTCATTCTCGCATACCCCTTTTTGCCAGTGCAGCAGTTCCCAACACGTTTGCCGCCTCGCCGGGCGGTTCTGGTAGCATTGCAGACGGCTTCCTGTGCATTGTCTCCTTACAAATCCGTAAGATCGCGACAATTTTGCGCCTTTGGGTATTCGATCCCGAGCCTTACGAATCCCGCTTCGCGGAACCGTCTTATTGCGCGGGCTCGATCGCGTTGCAATTGGTCCGTCCCGACATCACGCAATCCTGTAGCTTGCTGGCGGCCGTCAGGTCGTGAGCCAGCCAGATCCCGATCGCCAGCAAGACAACCGCGATCACAAGACCGGCGATGGCGCCACGCCGGTTGTCGCCCTGTTCCTCAGGTTCGGTCATCGTCGCCGCTTTGATCTCCTTGACCCCCCTGGGATTGTGTGAGGCCGCAAGGGTCGGTGTAGCACGCGCCCAACATCGGCGCCGCTGGAACAATTATGGCGGCTTTGTGTTGCCCGTCCAGATCAAGCTGCGGGAGCGGGGAAAGAGCGGCAAACTCCACCCAAAGGGGTCCGCCTGGACGACCGGCGCGGCACCTTCGTTTCGAACTTCAGGCCTGCCGCAAGCAGATCGCCGTCTTGCCCAAAACATGCGCCGCCGGCGCCGCGCGCTGGACCTTGGTGCAACTCGTCGAGAATGCCGTCGCGCGGCATTGCCATCCGGCGCCGAGCGCCGGCACGGAAATCGGCTTCGGGTAGGCCAACGCGACCGTGCCCAACGCTGCCATCAAGGCCAGCGTCGCCACGATGAATCTGAATGCCTTGCGCGTTCGCCATGTGCCGGTCATTGCCGCCACTCCTGTTCGACGCGCGAAGAATGGGGCCGTGCCGTCCCTATTCTTGTGATCGAAATCACAATCGGCAGGTTTTTCGCTGGCCTCGCGGGCGCCTCGGAGGGCCCATTAACAGATTTTTTCTGCAATCAGCATGCGTGAGATGCAGATAATCGGTGGCGTTAGGGCGCACTCTTCGCTACACCCCTGCCAATCGCGCGAGCGCGTTTTTTTGCCCCCGGCGCCGACCAACGCTTACAGAGACAACAGGTGAAAGTGACAAGGCCCATCCGATGAGTGGATTCAAGGAACCAGGCTTCGCGGACCGGCAGAAGGCGGCACAGCAGGCGAAGAAAGATCTCCTCAACAAATTCCGCGCTCAGCCCGGACCCGACGATCCGGAAGTCGCCAAGCGGCGCGCCGAGCGCGAGGCGGTCGCGGCCGCTCGTGCCAAGCTCAAAATTGAGCGCGAGGCCGCCGAGGCCGAACGGAAACGCCGCGAGGAAGAGGCCGTCGCCGCCGAGGCCGCGCGTATCGCACGCGAGAAGGAAGAAGAGGCCGAGCGCCTGGCCGCACAGGAGCTCGAACAGAAGGCCAAGCGCGACGCGCGCTACGCCGCGCGAAAGAACCGCGGCGGCAAGAAGCGGTGATGGGGGCGTTTCGCGACTAGTGTGGCTGACTGGCTCATCATGCGGGCCAACGGGTCACATGAAGCGCGCCCGACGACAGGCTACGCGAAGCACTCCATGGCCCGGGCGAAGGACTGAATTGCTTCGTCGCACCCGCCTAGGCGCTTGCGCGCTTTGGCGGATTCGCATCCCTTGTGAAGCTGGCGGAGCGAGCGACGACGGCTTGCTCGCCGCAACGACGACGTAAGTCGACGACCGACCGCCGCAGCTCAGTTCTTCTTCATGTCGTCCTTTTTCATGCTGTCTTTGGACATCGCGTCGTCCTTCTTCATGCCGTCCTTCGACATCGTGTCCTTCTTCATGTTGTCCTTGGACATCGTGTCCTTCTTCATGGCGTCATCCTTGCCCATCTTGTCCTGGGCGAAGGCAGCGGGAGCAAGCGCGAGGCTTAAGGAAACCGCGGCAGCCGAAATTCCGAGTGCGATGCGCGTGCGAATAGTCATGTGAGATGATCCCTTCGAAAACTGGTTATCCGAGCGACTTATGCCGCCTCCATCCTCGACGTGGGCACGGTCCTGTTTGTTACGGCGCGGTCCGGAAAATTTTTTAGCAAACGCCAGAGCGGCAAGTCCTTGCTGTAAACGGCGGATGCGCGTGGGTTGAAGGGTGAAGTCGCGCGATCACAGCCACCCCTACCTCGCCATCCTCGCGTTCAACGCCGACGCCACGCGGCTGACCGGCGGATGGCCAAGCAGACGGCTCACCTGATTGATGGCAGCGAGCAGCTTTGTCATGTCGACGCCGGTCGCAATCCCCATCCCCTCCAGCATGTAGACCACGTCCTCGGTGGCGACATTGCCGGTGGCACCGGGCGCGTAGGGGCAACCGCCGAGACCGCCGGCCGCGGCATCGATCACGCGAACGCCCTCCTCCATCCCGGCATAGAGGTTCGCCAGCGCCTGGCCGTAGGTGTCGTGGAAATGCATCGCGAGATTGGCGATAGGCACGTGAGCTGCAACGGCGCGCAGCATCTGCTTGGCCTTCAGCGGCGTGCCGACGCCGATGGTGTCGCCGAGCGAGACCTCATAGCAGCCGAGTTCCCACAATTGTTTCGCAACGGCTTCGACCGCCTGCGGCTTGATCTCGCCGTCAAAGGGGCAACCGAGCACGCAGGAGATATAGCCGCGCACCCTGACGCCATCGGCCTTGGCGCGTGCGACGACCGGCTTGAAGCGCTCGATGAACTCGGCGATCGAGCAATTGATGTTGGCGCGCGAAAACCCCTCCGAAGCCGCCGCGAACACCGAGATTACCTTGGCGCCGGCCGCGCGCGCCGCCTCATAGCCCTTCTCGTTCGGCACCAGCACGTGGAATTCACCGGCGAGATGGTTGATCCCGCGCAGCACCTGATCCGATCCCACCATCTGTGGGATCGCCTTGGGCGACACGAACGCGCCGACCTCGACCGTGTGCAGACCGGCCCCGACCAAAGCCTCGATAAAGCTGATCCTGTCCGCGACGCTGACCGGGGTCTTTTCGTTCTGCAGGCCGTCGCGGGGCCCCATTTCGATGATGCTTACCCTATCACTCATGACGGCGCCTCAAGGTTGCCTCAGTCGCCGATGGGCTCGAGTTCAGCGAGTTCGACACCTTCCTGCACGATATCGCCGACCTTGCACTTGATCGCTTTCAACACGCCGGCAAACGGCGCGCGCAAGGTCTGTTCCATTTTCATGACCTCGAGCGTGAGGATCGCTGCCCCCTTCTCGAGCGTCGCGCCCTCCTCTGCCAGAAGCGCCACGACCGTGCCGGGCAAGGGCGCGACGATCCTGTCATCGCCCGCCTGTTCCTCATCGTCGCCGCCGAACGGGTCGACCCAATGCAGATCGAAGCGGCCGTTACGCGTACGCAGATAGAGTTCATGGCCCTCGATCAGCGCCACCACCCGGGATTTGGCGCCGTCGAGCGTCAGATCGAAGCTACCGTCGCCGGTCAGGGTTGAGGCGAAGGCAAATTCGCGCGCGCCGAGCGAAAGCGACGAAGGCCCGTTGCCATAGCGCAAGGTCGCCTTCTGCTCGGCAATCTGCCCCTGGCGGAAGGTAAACTCCCGCTGCCTCAGGCCGACCGGCATCCAGCCAAACGTCTGCCATGGCGATTTCGCCTCGCGCTGCGCCACCTTCTGCTCTTCTCCGACGATGGCCGCGACCGCGGCGCATAGTTCGAGATCGCCAGCCGCAAGCGGAGCCGGCGTCAGTATCTTCAACTCGCGTTCGATGAAGCCGGTATCGATGGTATTGGCGGCGACGGATGGATGCGTTACCAGCGCGGACAGAAACGGGATATTCGTGACGATGCCGCGCACGTCGGTCTCTTCGAGGCCCCGGTTCAGCCGCTCGATCGCAGCCTGACGCGTCGGCGCCCAGGCGATCACTTTGGCGAGCATGGCATCGTAGTAAGGCGACACCGCATCGCCGGCGCGGTAACCGGCGTCGATACGCAAACCATTGGACGGCTCCGGCAGGCGCCAGGCGCGGATTTGGCCTACCGAAGGCATGAAGTTCTTGGCCGGATTCTCCGCATAGACCCGCGCCTCGATGGCGTGTCCGTTGAGCCTGATCTGGTCCTGTTTCAGCGGCAGTGCCTCGCCGAACGCCACGCGCAACTGCCATTCGACCAGATCGATGCCGGTGACGAGTTCGGTCACGGGATGCTCGACCTGCAGCCGCGTGTTCATCTCGATGAAGAACACGTCCTTGCCGTCGGAGACGAACTCGATGGTGCCGGCACCGACATAGTCGACCGAAGCGGCAGCCTTGCGCGCGGCGGCGCAAACCGTCTCGCGCTGTTTGGCATCAAGCGTCGGCGACGGCGCTTCCTCGATCACCTTCTGATGCCGCCGCTGCAGCGTGCATTCGCGCTCGAACAGCGACAACAGATTGCCGTGGCTGTCGCCGATGATTTGCACCTCGATATGCCTGGGGTTATCGACATATTTCTCGATCAGCATGCGGTCGTCGCCGAAGGCCGCCTTGGCCTCGCGCTTGGCGCTGACAACGGCGCCCGCAAGCTCGGCCGCCGAGCGGACGATGCGCATGCCGCGGCCGCCGCCGCCGGCGGAAGCCTTCACCAGTACCGGGAAGCCGATCTTGTCGGCGGCCTTCGCAAGCGTCGCCTCGTCCTGGGCCTCGCCGTGATAGCCGGGCACCAGGGGCACGCCCGCTTCTTCCATCAGCAATTTCGAGCCGGATTTCGAGCCCATTGCCCGGATCATCGCCGCCGTCGGTCCCACGAACACCAGCCCCGCCTCGAAGCAGGCTTGCGCGAACTCGGCGCTCTCCGACAGGAACCCGTAGCCGGGATGCACGGCTTCGGCTCCGGTCTGCCGCGCCGCCTCGATCACCCGCCCAACGTTGAGATAGCTGTCGCGCGCCCGCGCAGGTCCGAGCAGAACGGCCTCATCGGCCATCGCCACATGCATCGCGCCGCGGTCGGCCTCGGAATAGACCGCGACCGTGCGCAGCCCCATCGCGCGCGCGGTGCGGATCACGCGGACGGCGATCTCGCCGCGATTGGCGATCAGGAGGGTGCGAAAGCGCCGGTACAGTTTGGGCCGATCCATGGTCACATCCTGAACAGGCCGAATTTCGTTGGCTCGATCGGCGCATTGGCCGCGGCCGAAAGGCAGAGGCCCAGCACCAGCCTGGTATCGGCGGGATCGATCACGCCGTCGTCCCACAAGCGCGCGGTCGCATAATAGGGGTTGCCCTGGCTTTCATATTGCGCGCGGATGGGCTTACGGAACTTGTCCTCGTCCTCCGCCGACCAGCTCTCGCCCTTGGCCTCGATGTTGTCGCGGCGGACCTGGCTCAGCACCATCGAAGCCTGCTCGCCGCCCATCACCGAAATGCGCGCGTTCGGCCACATCCAGAGGAAGCGCGGGCTATAGGCCCTCCCGCACATCCCGTAATTGCCGGCGCCATAGGAGCCGCCGATCACGACGGTGAATTTCGGCACGCCGGCGGTTGCGACCGCCGTCACGAGCTTGGCGCCGTCGCGCGCAATCCCGCCGGCTTCGTATTTCTTGCCAACCATGAAGCCGGTGATGTTCTGCAAAAACACCAGCGGAACTTGGCGCTGGCAACACAGCTCGATGAAATGCGCGCCTTTCAACGAGCTTTCACTGAACAGGATGCCGTTATTGGCGATGATGCCGACCGGATAGCCCCAGATATGGGCGAAACCGCACACCAGGGTCTGGCCATAAAGCTTCTTGAACTCGTCAAATTCGGAAGCATCGACCACGCGCGCGATGATGTCGCGCACGTCGAACGGCTTTCGGCCGTCGACCGGCACGACGCCATAGATTTCCTCCGCGGCGAACAAGGGATCGCGCGGCTCGCGCATGTTCAACACGTTGTGCCGGGGTGGCTTCAGCGTGGCGACGATGCGCCGGGCGATCCCGATCGCGTGGGCATCGTTCTGGGCATAGTGGTCGGTGACGCCGGATTGACGTGAATGCACGTCGGCGCCGCCGAGCTCTTCCGCCGTCACCACCTCGCCGGTCGCGGCCTTCACCAGCGGCGGCCCGCCGAGGAAGATCGTACCCTGGTTGCGCACGATGATGCTCTCGTCCGACATCGCAGGCACATAGGCACCACCGGCCGTGCAGGAGCCCATCACGATCGCGATCTGGGGAATGCCTTGGGCGGACATCTGCGCCTGGTTATAGAAGATGCGCCCGAAATGCCGCTCGTCGGGGAAAATCTCGTCCTGCATCGGCAGGAACGCGCCGCCGGAATCCACCATGTAGACGCAGGGAAGACTATTCTGCCGCGCGACATCCTGGGCGCGCAAATGCTTCTTCACCGTCATCGGATAGTAGGTGCCGCCCTTGATGGTGGCGTCGTTGGCGACGATGACGCATTCACGCCCCGAGATCCGCCCGACCCCGGTGACGATGCTGGCCGAATGCACGTCGCCGCCGTAAAGGCCGTAGGCCGCCAGCGGCGACAATTCGAGGAACGCGGTACCGGGATCGACGAGGAGATCGACGCGCTGGCGCGCCAGCATCTTGCCTCGCGAGGTATGACGGACGCGTGAAACCTCGCCGCCGCCGCCGGCGACCAAATCGAGCTTGGCGCGCAGCTCGGCAACGAGCGCGCGCATGGCGTCCGCATTGCGCGCGAAATCGGATGAGGCTGGATCGATGCTGGAATGGAGCGGCATGGTTTTTAAGCGGTTCTTGCTGCGCCGCAATCGTGCGCTGTCATCATGGTGTCACCGCGGTGCCGCCTTAGGCAACCCTCCGTTTCGGTCCTTTGCAGGGGAAAGACGTGCGGTCGAAGGGTCCGGGCCGGGCGGAGTGCAGGCTCGTTCGCCCAGATTATTCGCCCAGATCAGTGGGTCCAAGGCTCGCCGCGCCGGAACGCAAAATTGTCGGCATACGCGGCCTGGCGGCGGACCGGTTCTTTCGGCTCGATCACCTGGTAGGGAATGCCCTCGCGTTCGCAATAGGCCACGGCCTCCTCCTTGGTATCGAAACGAACCGTGAGCTGCTGCTTCATGTCGGACGATGAGGTCCAGCCCATCAGGGGCTCGACCGACCGCGGCTGCTCCGGCTCATATTCGAGCCGCCATTCCCGGATCGCGGCCTTGCCTGACTGCATCGCGTTCTTGGCGGGCTTGTAGATGCGTGCGGTCATGGATGTCGGGCCCCTCTTCAAGGATCTGCAAGGAAATGCGGTATTGAAGCGCGTGGTGGAAACGGCCAAGATAGGCTAGAGCACCTTTCAGGATTTTGATCGGTGATTCCTGCCGATTCTTGGCCCTGGATGTTAGCTTTTCCGGACCGGTATAGTCATTATGCTGCGCTGTGACAATCTCGATGCTGCGCTGTGGCAATTCCGGGCGGACCGGCGCTAACCTCGGTTCGGTTCTTTATCGAAGCATCACCTCGAAGCGGCCCCCATGAAAATCAACGCAACCCTTCCCGAAAAAGGACGTGATCTCCGGCTCGACCTGTTTCGCGGGATCGCGAACTGGGCGATCTTTCTGGACCACATCCCCGACAACATCGTCAACTGGATCACAACCCGGAACTACGGGTTTTCCGATGCCGCCGACCTGTTCGTGTTCATCTCTGGCTATACCGCCTCCTTCGTCTACGCGCGGATGATGCTCGATCGCGGCTTTGTCGTCGGTGCCACCCGCCTCACCAAGCGCGTCTGGCAGCTCTATGTCGCGCACATCATCCTGTTCGTCATCTACATCGTTGCGATCAGTTTTCTCGCGCGACGCTTCATGGATTCCGAGCTGATCAACGAGTTCAACGTCGCAGGGCTCGTTGATCACGCAACCGAAACGTTGGGCCAGGGACTGCTACTCAAGTTCAAGCCCGTCAACCTGGACGTGCTCCCGCTCTACATCGTGCTGATGGGATTTTTTCCACCTGTCTTGTGGATGATGCTGCGCCAACCCGACCTGACGATGCTGGCCTCCATCGTGCTGTGGCTGCTGGCGCGGCATTTCGGATGGAATTTCAACGCCTATCCCGCCGGCACCTGGTACTTCGATCCTTATTGCTGGCAGGTGATATTCATCTTCGGCTCGTGGTGCGCGCTTGGCGGCGCCAAACGAGCAGCCTGGATCATCAATTCCAAGATCGCGCTGTATTCGGGTATCGCCTATTTGATCTTTGCGCTGATCATGACCATGGCCGGCCGGTTCCCCGACCTTGGCGCGATGTTCCCGGACTGGCTGTATTCGAGCTTCAATCCGAACGACAAGACGTTCATGGCGCCCTATCGTTTCCTGCATTTTATCGTGATTGCGATGCTGGTGGTGCGGTTCATCCCGAAGGATTGGCCCGCGCTCGAGTGGAAGGGGTTCGATCCGGCCATCGTCTGCGGTCAGCAATCGCTCGCCGTATTCTGCGTCGGCGTGTTCCTCTCCTTCGTCGCCCATTTTATGCTGTCGCTGAGCTCCGGCTCGGTGCTGGCGCAAATTGTGATCAGCCTCGCCGGCATCGCGATCATGACAGTGGTTGCCTATTACATCTCCTGGTCGAAACGGCAGGACAAGCCGGTGCCGAAGACCGCACCGAAGCCGGCGGCCGGGGCTTCTGCTAGCGCTTCGGCTTAGCGCTTGGACTTTTAGCCCCCGGCTTGGGCGGTTGGGACTCGCGCTCGGACTTGGCGATCTACCCTGCCCCGCGACGCAAAGCCGCCCCACTCGGCGGCCCAGTTGAGTTCTGCCGCCGGCGTTTCGATGCCGCCCCCGCTCCGCTTTCCCTGCAACGCGAACATCGCGCCCTGAGGATCGATGCATCGCGTAATCCAGCTACCGTCCGCCAGCTCGAGCGGCCCCTGAACGACCTTGCCGCCGCCGGCCTTCACACCCGCCACCGCCGCGTCCATATCGGCGACGTTGAAATAGTACAACCAGAATGGGAATGGTGCTCTCCGCAGCTTGGTGAACATGCCGCCGATCGTTCGGCCACCGGCGGACAACAATCGATAGGAGTCGATCTGTGCATGCTCGGAGGGGACGCGCTGCCAACCGAACAACTCGCTGTAAAAGGCAAACGCCAATGCTGCATCCGCGGCGAGTAGCTCATGCCAACCCACGCGGCCGGGCTGCTCTGGTTCATCGGAAGAAGCGCCGGCACTCAGGCCACTGACCAAGGCAAGCGTCGCCGTCTGTGGGTCGACAACAATCGCAATGCGGCCGATGTTGGTGTCGGTCGGCGGCACGTACACTGCCCCGCCGAGGCGTTTGAGCAGGTTCACCGTGCCATCTACGTCATCGACTGCGACATACCCGACCCATCTCGGCGTCGCCCCCATTTTCCGTCCCTCTTCCGGCAGCTCCATCAGCCCACCCACCGCAATTTCGCCGGCAGTAAAGTGGGCGTAGTCGAGCTGCGGCGTCGACGCATCGCGGGTGCCCCAGCCGACGACGTCACGGTAAAAGGCCTTCGCCGCGGCGGTGTCGGTCGTCAACAGTTCGTACCAGGCAAAACGTCCGTGATGATTGACCATATCGACGTCTCTGTTCGCCGCCACATTGGTGCATTGCACTAGAGGCGTGGAAGTTGTTGCGAAAAACTCCCCAAGCATTGCGCCTCAAGTAACTCGATGGGCGACATTGCTATTCATCAATATGAATAGAAACTGAATGCGAAACAACGCGTTAGTGATGTGACCAGCCTTGCGAAGCATACATGCTGAGCGTAGGATTGTGGTGGCTGGAATCTCTGGAATCTAAACTGTCCCTTACAGGTATGGAGGATGCGACTATGTCACGGGTGAAGCAGGCTTCGAAGCGGAAGAGCGTGGCCAAGGCCGCTATGCCGGCATTGGGCGCCGCCGGCTTGACGTTTTCGCTAGCGGGAGGCGCTTCCGCTGCGGCCGTGCCGGCCGCGGATGCGCCACAAAAATTGAGCTTTGTACCAAATCAATCGATCACGCTCGGTGAGGAGGAAATCGCCGACGTGAGCTTGGCTACCTTCCATCTGTTCGACAAGGAAAATGGCGGCAACGGCGCTGTTCAACAGATAGCATTTGGTCGCTGTGGCGGTTGCCGTGGCTGCGGCTGCCGCGGTTGCCGTGGCTGCGGCTGCCGCGGTTGCGGTTGTGGCGGCTGCGGTGGTTGCGCAGGCTGCTGCTTGTCGTGGGGTGCTTGCCGCTTGTGCTGAAGCCGGGGCGCTTCCGACGCGATTGAAAAACGCGAGATGTCATGGCCGGGTTCGACCAAGTCGACCCGGCCAATTCATGTCTACTTTGCGGCGCTTCCGTTGCGCAGTTCCGCGAAGTTACGCCGTAGACGGCGGGCGGCTTTGCAAGGAAAACGAAAAATGCTAGCGCGCGGGCCGAATGTCATTTCCAGCGGCCCATTTGCGCTGCGATCCACTTGATAGGTGCCATGTGCGTGCTCACACGATGAAGTCTCATCGCAAGACCAGCCCGAAACCGCAGGCCAGCAGGACACGGTCGGCCGCCAAGGATGTTCTGCAATTCGCGCCGAATTTCACGGTCTACGTCTTGCCGCCCGACGTCGTCTGCCTCTACTCCGAGCATCGGAAATTCTTCCTTCACGGCGAGCTCTATTGCGCGCTGGCGGCCGCGATCGGAAAAAACGGCAAGAGCGCCGAAGCGCTCGGCCGCGAATTGGCCCGAAATTTTCCGTCAGATAAAATTGAGGAAGCGGTCAAGCGCATGATCGAGCGGCGCTACGTGACGCCGGCGTCGCGCAATTCCAGCGGCCCCGTCGCCGGATTTTGGGCGAGCCTGGGGCTGCCACCCGAGGTTGCGAAACAAAATCTGGCGAGTTGCCGCCTGCGTGTCGAGGCGATCGACGTAAAAGGCGCGAAGGAGCTAACCGCAGCTCTAAATGAGCTTGGCGTGAACGTCGTCAATCGCTCGCCCAACCTGACCGTGACGCTGGTGAACGACTATCTGGACCAGCGGCTGGCTGAGCTGAACAAGCAACGCGTATCGGACAAGGCGCCCTGGTTGCTGGTGCAGCCATCGGGCGTTTTTCCGCTGGTTGGACCTGTGTTCAATCCCGGCGAAAGCGCATGCTGGACCTGCCTGTTCGATCGCATGATACGAAACCGGGAGATCAAGGGATTCCTCGACCGCTCGCCGGCGCGTGCTGTCGCCACATCGCCTCTGGTTCAGAACACGTTCGGCGCGAGCGCCATCCAGTTCGCGGCCGTCGAAATCGCCAAGGCGATCGCCTCTGGCTTTCGCACCGATTTGCGCAACCATATTGCAAGCTTCGACCTGATGGGCGCGACCATCGTCAAACACTACGTCGCGCACCGTCCGCAATGCCCGACCTGCGGCAGCAAGAAACTGCAAAACCCGCGCCGCGCGCCGCAGCCGATCGACATCGGTTCCGGCACCAGGTTGATCATGACCAGCGGCGGATATCGCTCGGTGTCGTCGCGCACCACGGTTTCACGCTACCGAAAGCACGTCAGCCCTCTCACCGGGGTGGTCACGAAGCTCGAGAGGATCGAAGCCGATCTGCCGATGAACACCAATTTCTTCGCGCAGCATAATTTCTCGGCGCCGGCGATGAGCGTCGACCAGCTCAGATCGGGACTGAGTGGCGGCAGCTTTGGCAAAGGTTCGACCGCCGAGCAAGCCGAGGCCAGCGCGCTCATGGAAGCGATCGAGCGCTATTCAGGAATTTTCCAGGGCGACGAGATCAGGATGACGCGGCGCTTTAGCGATTTTCCGGAAGGAGACGCGCTGCTTTCCAACGACGTCCAGCTCTTCAGCGAAGCGCAGCTTAGGGATAGGCACCTCCCCCGATCGGACGATTCGCACCGAGTTCCCGAACCGATCGATCCCTCGGCGAAGATCGAGTGGTCGCCGGTTTGGTCGTTGCGCGATAAGCGCTTCAAGTATCTGCCGACCGGCCTCTTGTACTTTTTCTACGGGGACTCCCATACGGACTCCAACGGCTGCGCTGCCGGCAATACCCGCGAGGAAGCCATCGTTCAGGGATTTCTCGAACTGGTCGAACGCGATGCCTACGCGATCTGGTGGTACAACCGGCTGCGGCGCGCGGAAGTCGATCTCAGCGAGTTCGACAACTCCTATATCCGCGACCTCAAGGCCCAGTTCACCGACGCCGGACGCAACGTTTGGGTGCTCGACATCACCAGCGACCTCGGCGTCCCCACCTATGTCGCGATCATGCATTGGGTGAAGGACGGCCAGGAGAATATCGAGTTCGGCTCCGGCGCGCATTTCGACCGCCGCATTGCGATGCTCCGTTCGCTAACCGAGTTGAGCCAATTCCTGTCGATCGGGCTGATGGGCGGCGGAAGCGGCGACAAGTCGAGCCTCGACGGCGTCACGCCGTTGCGCTTGGAGAACTATCCGTTCCTCGTTCCGACCAGCGAACCGGTGGTGCGCCCGGCGCTGGGTATGGAGGTCCCACTCGACAGCGTGCGCGAGCAGGTGGAAGCTTGCGTCGAGGTCGCGAGGCGCGCCGGTTACGATTTCCTGGTGCTCGATCAGACGCGACCGGACGTCGAGGTCCCCGTGGTGCGGGTGCTCGTTCCGGGGTTGCGGCATTTCTATCGCCGCTTCGGACCGGGCCGGCTCTATGACGTGCCGGTCAAACTCGGGCTGTTGGACCGCCCATTGCCGGAAAGCGAAATGACGCCATTCCTGCCTCACACCTAGAGGGTCGGTCCCGCTTGCGCACGCCTAAGAAAAAGCGAGGGCGAAAGACCGCGACACCCGTGCTTTCCGTCCGCCTGAACGATCGCGTGACGCTCGAAGCGGACGCGGCTGGAAGTATCGCCGCAACCTTCGACGGCTATTCGGTCCAGATCGGAAGCTTCAGTGCAGCCGCCGTGAAACGCGCGCAGAGCCTTCGCACCGGCCTGCCGCTTGCCTCGTTCGCATCCGCCCGCAAACCGCTCGATCGGGAAATCGAGCTCCTGGTTCGGCGCCTGGGTCAGAGCGGTCTTGTAGAATACCGCCTCGCGCGTGGCGATGAGGATATGGTCGTCATCGAGCCGCAACAGGCGGATTACTGGCCAAACGTGACAAAACCGGGGAATGCCGACAGCGTCGCGCTATCACGGTTCGCGTATATGCGGCGGCGCGGCAACGACGTGGTTCTGGAATCTCCCCGCGCCGGCGCGCTGTTTCGGATTTGCGATCCCACTGTCGCAAGCGAGCTCGTGGCGCTATCGACGCCGCAAAAGATCAGCAAGCTGCGGCGGCGGGATGACTTTGCGGGGCTGGAACTGTTGGCCTTGCTGCTGGACTGCCAAATCCTTTTCAAGGTCGATCCTGCCGTCAGCAAAGGCCTGCGGGGCGACGAGGGCGACGAGAGCCTCGTGCTGTGGGACTTTCACGACCTGCTGTTTCACGTCCACAGCACCGAAGGCCGGCAGGCCAACCCGCTGGGCGGACGCTATCCCTACGTGGACGTCATCGCGCCGCCGCCGGCCGTGCGGCCGCATTGGCCCGGAGCGATCATAGATTTGCAAAAGCTCGCAAGCGCGCCAACGGACGCCATCTCGCCGTTCGCAAGGCTCTTGCGCGAACGGCATTCAGCGCGCGACTTCGATGACCAACATCCCATCAAGCTTGCGGAGCTCGCCCAGCTTCTCGACAGCGTCGCTCGGGTGCAGTCGAAATGGACCAGCCCGCTCGACTTCGGCGATGGCGGCGACGACGGTCCTGACATCGACTACACCACCCGCCCCTATCCCTCGGCGGGCAGCGCCTACGAGCTTGAACTGTATCTGGCGGTTGCCAATTGCGAGGGGCTCGAACGCGGCTTTTATCATTATGATGCCGATCGGCACGCGATGGTGCCGATCAAGGTGCGCGCGCAAGAGCTGGACGCCATATTTGCAGGCGCCGAATTTGCCATGGACGCCCTCGCCTCGCCCCAGATCCTGATCACGATTGCAGCGCGCTTCAACCGGATCAACTGGAAGTACAGTGCGATCGCCTATTCGCTCATTTTGAAAAACGTCGGCGTATTGCTGCAAACGCTGTATCTGGCGGCGACCGACATGGGTCTCGGCGGCTGCGCGGTCGGGACCAGCAACATCGATCTATTTGCGAGAATGACCGGACTGCCGTTCCACGTCGAGGGCCCGGTCGGCCTCTTCGCGCTCGGTCGCGGTCAAGCGGGACCTTCTGGCGAGCTGCCGCCCGCTTGACCTGCGTCAATCGGGTGGCCTGCCACTTCCGCTACGGATCTTCCGCCAATATGCCGCCTAACTGAGGTGGTTATCCGGGATTTGAGATCAAGATGAACGGGCGGCCTGCCCCGGCCCGTTCAGGAAAGACAGGACATGCCAACCCATTTTCACGCGATCGTCTGGATTGACCATAGCCAGGCCCGGATCTTCCACCTCGGCCTGACCGGCGACGACGAGATGACGCTGCATCCGCATCTCGCCACGCGACACCTTCATCACAAGGCCAATTCGGTCGGCAGCGGCCACGCCGCACCAGACAAGGAATTTCTCGCGCAGGTGACGAGTGCGCTGAGCGACGCCGGCGAAATCCTCATCATTGGCCCCGCCGGCGCGAAAACCGAACTGGCCAAATATCTCAGGGAGCAGCACCCGGCGATCGGTAAGCGCATCGTCGCGGTGGAAGCAGCCGACCACCCGAGCGACCGCGAGGTCGTCGCCTATGCCAAGCGGCATTTCAAGATGAGCCCGGCACGGGTAACCACGGGCGGTTCGACCGGAGGTTAGCCGCATGGTTGATCCAGCGCAAAGACGGACGCGCCGGATTTGGGTCTTTTGCAACGGCGGATGTTCCTTCCCCGGATTCACCCGCTCCACTTTCGGATGCTCCTGGGTCCACCCAAGGGCATCCGATTTCATTTTGTTATCGCATTCACCGCGACGATCTTTCGCCGGGTGCGTGCCGTAGAACGTACAACAAAGCGTCGGGATGGGGCGCGGCTTCCTGAAGAGATAAATTTCTGCGAAAAAGGAAGCGCAAGAAACAATCAAGAGATGCCTTAAAGATAAGCGCAACCGATCGCTCGGTGAAAAACGCGCAATATCAACGCGGACGGATTTTTCCCAGCGACGATCTTTCTCCTGCACAACGAAACAGCAGAACATCCGTTCGATCGCGTGCCTGTCTCATGGTCTGAGCCTGACATTTTCGGAAAAGCGATGCCCATCCATCGGATCGTGGCCCGAGGGCATGCAATTCCGTACCTCAGTTCGATTTTTTCGTGGTCTTGGCCCCCTCAGCAGGCTTGGTGATGCCCCAAGGATCGTATTGCTTGTCAGGCGGGGGAATGCGCTCAAGCGCGCTCTTGTAAGCCTTTTCATCAATCTTCGGAACGTCTTTGGCGGGGGGCGCAGAATGATGCTTGCTAAAATGAGTTCAAACCCTGGGAACGGGCGGGCAGGATCAGCGACCAGGAGATCGCCGCGGCCACCACGGTCATTTTGATCGCTTTCGTGCCACAGATCATCTGCTCTCCTCATTATGCTACTGATCGAAGATGCTGCTGATCCAAGTCTCTCTCGACGCCGCTTACCCAAGCCGATGAGTAACTGAGGATACTCCATGGTTCGCGATCTCGGCAGCCCAGCGGAATGACGAAAGGTAAGTCGTATTGTCGTTTCGATCATATAAATAAAATAAAGGCCCCCCTTGCTGTTGCACCGCGGTGAGCGCTACCATGGATATGACGCAAAATAGTGCGAATGCACAATAAGTGGGATTTGTCCCGTGATAGTCGCCAAGGAGCCTACCGCGAAGCTATCGGCTGCCGTGAAGCTGTGGGGCATGCTCATTCGAGCCATGTTCCTGATTGTGCTCATTGCCATAACCGCCCGCGCCGCCAGCCCCCAAATCGAAAATATCTGGTCCGTTTTCGAAACACCCGGTGATTTGATTCGCGTGATCGTGGGCTTCGTGGCTTGCGCTTGGTTCGCGGCGCATATTTTCATTCCACCTCGGGATCCCGACGCCTACGAGACTTGGCTCTATCTCGGTCCAGCAATTCTGCCTCTGTCAGTGCTCTGCGCTGTGGTGGTTTGGTAGATCCTGCTCTCCCGACAGCGCCTTCGTCAGCCCTTTTGAAAACAATCCGATTCGATCAAATCGAAGCATGCTCTCATGCGTGTCTTGAGCATGATCTCCGCGCGAACGTTTCGCATTTGTCGCGAGGGAAAAAGCACCTCCTATGCTCAGAAAAATACCGGGAAACTGAGACTTGCGGGATCGCACAGCACGGTCAGCCGTTGACCCTGCCGCGGCGGCGGAACCTGCCACGGGATGAGCTTCACGACAGTGGTTTCGAACGGAGCACGACCAGGCGCGTTGACCAGCAGCGTAGCCCTGACCCGGTTTTGATAGATCGGCGCGCCCGGCAGCTCCTCGGAGCGAAGAACCTCGATGCTGCACATGACGCGTCCATCCCGCGTTTCGACGATAGTTCCGCGACCGCTTTGGTCTGCAGCCCAGGCGTTGGCCGTCATGCTGAGAAAGAGCGTCGCCGCAGTGATCGTGTGTTTCAAGGCACTCATCCTTTCTCCCGGACATCCAGGCGAGCCTTCACCTAATTCGACGTCGAAACGACTTGGTCGCCCATCGCGCATTCGCGCCAAACTCGCGTGGTGCAGGTAACCGGCCAGCCGCCGCCGAGCGCCATGAACAAGGCGGCCGTATCCGACAGCCGGTTGGCCTCGGCCTGCACGCGAATCACCGACGCGGTCAGATAGGCCTGCTGCGCCGTGAGCAGTGCGAGCTGGTTGACCTGGCCGGCATTCAACTGCTTCAGAACGATGTCGAGGCTGGCCTTCGCGGTCTCTTCGGAATGCACCGCCGCCTTCATCGCGCGCGCATCCGCCTGGATCGCCCGCAAGGCGTCGGCGACGTTCTGGAAGGCGGTGATGACGGTGGTGCGATACTGCGCTTCAGCCTGCTCGAGAGCTGCTTCCGCCGCCTTCTGCTTGTTGTAGAGTGTAAAGCCGTCGAAGATCGGGGCAGTAACGCCTGCCGCCACCGTATAGAAGCCGGTCCCCGGGGCAAAGGCTTGCGCGAAGTTGTAGCTGCTCGAACCGCCGTTGGCGGCGATCAAGAGATTGGGCAGCCGCGCGGCGATCGACACGCCAACCAGCGCGCTCACCGCATGCATGTTGGCTTCCGCCGCTCTGACATCGGGCCTCTGATCGACCAGCTTGCTAGGGAGGCTGATCGGCAGGTTGGCGGGCAGCTTGAGACGGGCGAGGTCGAATTTCTGCTCGATTTCGTCGGCCGATAGCTGTCCGGCCAGCGCCGTCAACAGATCACGCTGTTGGCTGAGCTGCTTTTGCAGCGGCGGAAGCAGCTGTTCCACCGCCGCGAGTTGCGCTTCTTGCTGCAGCACATCGGCCTCCGCCACCTGACCGGCATCGAACTGACGCTTGAGGATGCCGACCGAATTACGCACGATCACGATGATGCGCTGCGTCGCGGCGATCTGACCGCGCAGCGAGGCTTCCTGGATCGCTGCGGTCACCACATTGCTGGTCAGCGCGAGATAGGCTGCCTCGAGCTGGAACAATTGGTTCTCCGTCACGGCGTCCAGGTTCTCCACGGAGCGGAAGTTGGAGCCCCAGACATCGGGAACGAAGCTCACCGTGAGCTGGTTGGTCACCAGCGAAAACTGGGTCTGCGGCACCGCTCCGAGATCGCCGCCGAACACGACGCCAGTGTTGGACTGCAATATCTGGGAGGACGTCGAATTGCCCGTAACCGACGGAAAGAAAAATCCGCGCTGGGCCAGCGCGTTGTAGTAGGCGATCTTGATCGCGCCCTCGGCAGATTGCAGGGTCGGATTATGCTCGACCGACTGCCTGACGAGATCGTCGAGCCCCGGCGATTGAAACGCAGCCCACCACCGCGCCGAAACGTCGGCTCCGCTGACGAAGTGCTGTCCGGCAATGCGAGGCTCGCCCCCGCCGCCGTCAGGTGCCGCAAGCTTTCCCGGCAAATAGGTGTCGACGGGCGGCGCCGGCGCCGGCGAAAAATCCGGCCCGACTGCGCAGCCCGAAATGGCCGAGGCGAGCGCCGCAACCAGCATGCCACGAACGATGCGCCGCGATCGGCCGCCACACCTCAACATCGGACTGATCCGCCAAAAATGCCGCTCATTGGGACAACCGATCACGTTTCGAAGCCGGGATCGGCAGCCGGAGCTTCGCTGGCGACGGCCGCACCGACGTGGTCGCGCGCCAGGAAAATCCGCCGCAGCGCGGGCGCAACGACGAGCAGCAGCAACGGTCCGATGAACATGCCGCCGACGACAACGGTTGCCAGCGGGCGCTGCACCTGGCTGCCGATGCCGTGCGAAATCGCGGCCGGAAACAGCCCGACGCCGGCCGATAGCGCCGTCATCAGCATCGGCCGCATGCGCTGTTCGGCGCCGCGGAATACCGCCTCGGCAACATCCATGCCCTGAATCCTCAACTCCCGGAAATAAGTGATATTGAGGATACCGTCCATCACGGCGACGCCAAACAGAGAAATGAACCCGATCGCGGCCGATACACTGAAATCGAGGTCGGCGAGATAGAGCGCGATCAGGCCGCCGCCGATCGCAAAGGGGATGCCGGCAACCGCCAGCAGGCTGTCGCGCAGCGAATTGAACAGGCCGTACAACAGAACGAGAATCAACAGCAGCGTGATCGGGACGACGATGATCAACCGCTGTTTGGCATTTTGCAGGTCGTCGAACTCGCCGGCCCACAGGATCTGGTAGCCGTTCGGCAGCTTGATGGCCTTGGCCACGCGCTCCTGGGCTTCCGCAACGGTGCTCCCGAGGTCGCGGCCGCGGACGCTGAACTTGATCGGAATGTAGCGCTGGCTGCGCTCGCGGTAAATGAACGAAGCGCCGGTATCGAGTGAGATATCCGCCAATTCGCTCAAGGGAACGTAGGCGTTGGTGCCTGCCGGGGTCTGATAGCCGACCTTGATGCCGCGGATGGCGTCGATGCTGTTGCGGTATTTGGGATCGAGCCTGACCGCCAGGGCAAAGGCCCGGTCACCCTCCAGCACGGTCGTCGCGGTAGTGCCCCCGATTGCCGCCTGCACCACCGTATTGACATCGCCGGTGTTCAGCCCGTAGCGCGCGGCCTTGTCGCGGTCGATCTTGATGTTGAGATTGGGCTGCCCCAAGACATGGAAAACGCCGAGGTCCGCGACACCCTGAACCTTGCTCATCTCGGCCAGAACCTGGGTCGAGAGCGCTTCCAACGTCTGCAGGTTCGGCCCGACGATCTTGACCGAATTGGCGCCCTTCACGCCGGACAGCGCTTCCTCAACGTTGTCCTGGATATATTGTGAGAAGTTGAACCCGACGCCCGGTAGCGCGTCGCTGAGCTCCTGCTGCAACTCATCCGTGAGCTTCTCCTTGGTCAAATTCGCCGGCCATTCGTCGAACGGCTTCAGCGGCGCGAACAGTTCGACGTTGGAGAACGGCGAAGAGTCGCTGCCATTGTCGGGGCGGCCGTGCTGCGACACCACCGTGAGAACCTCTGGGTGGCGCAGCAGGATTTCCCGCATCTTGCGCGTCGCCTCGGTGCCGGCTTCAAGCGAGATGGTAGGCGGCAGCGAGGCCCTGATCCAGAAATTTCCCTCCTCCAGGGCCGGCAGAAATTCGCTGCCAAGCCGCGACGCGGCGAGCACGCTCACCCCGAGAAACACGACGCCGATGATGACCGCGGCTGTCAGGTTGCCGAGCGCCCAGCGCAGCACCGGCGTATAGGCCCCACGCAACCCGCGCACGATGATGGTTTCAACCTCCTCCACGTGCCTGGGCAACAGCAGCGAGGCGAGCACCGGCGTCACCGTGAAGGTCGACAGCAACGCGCCGAACAGCGCATAGCCGTAGGTTCGCGCCATCGGTCCGAAAATCTGCCCCTCCACGCCCTGCATCGTGAACAGCGGCACGAACGCGGTCACCGTGATCGCGGCGGTAAAGAAGACGGCCTTGTCGACCTGCAGCGCGCTCACGAAGATGATGCGCAGCCGTTCTGACCATCGCTGGCTGGTGGTGGTGGTGCCCGTGACCGAGGTTGGATCCGGCCCCCAGTAGCCTTCGGCAAGATGATGCAGCAGCGTTTGCCGATGTTCCGACGTCGACTGGAAATTGCGGTAGATGTTCTCCATCATGATCACTGCGGAATCGACGATAATGCCGAAATCGACCGCGCCGAGCGACAGCAGGTTGGCGTCCTCGCCCCGCAGCACCAGGATGATGATCGCAAAGAACAGCGCGAACGGAATATTGGCGCTGACGATGATGGCGCTGCGGAGGTCGCCAAGGAAAACCCACTGGATTAGGAAGACCAGCAGGCAGCCGAAGATCAGGTTGTGCAGCACGGTGTGCGTCGTGACCCCGACCAGTGAGCTCCGGTCGTAGTAGGAAACAATCTTGACGCCCGGCGGCAAGCTGCCGTCGCGATTGAGCTTCTCGACCTCGGCCTCAACCTTCGGAATGATGTCGTTGGTGTGCTGGGTCCGCCCCATCACCACGATGGCGGCAGCGACGTCGTCGTCGTGATCCCTGCCCGCGATCCCGAGCCGCGGCACGTAACCGACCGACACTTTCGCGACGTCCTTCACCTGGATTGGAAGGCCGTTCGACTGGGTCAAGACGATGTTCTCGATATCGCGAACCTTGTAGCCCTTGGTGACATCGTCAGCACCGCCGCTATCGACCAATCCGACGCCCCTGATATTGACGGATTGTTGCCCGATGGCTATCTCGCGCCCCCCGACGTTGATATTGGCGTTGCCAAGCGTGCTGATGAGTTGCGGGATCGTGATGTTGTAGGCCTCGAGTTTGCCGAGGTCGGCATCGACATTGAACTGCTTGGTCGTGCCGCCCCAGGAATTGATTTGCACCACGCCCGGAATCGTCAGCAGGCGGCGCGTCACCACGTAGTCCTGCAGCGTCCGCAGATTGGTCAATCCAAAATGCGGCGGCCCGACGAGCTGGTAGCGGTAGATTTCGCCGACCAGACTGGACTGCTGAATCTGGGCAACCTGATTGCCGGGCAAGTTGACGTTCTGCTGCAGGCTGATCGAGGCCTGCGTCAGCGCGAAGTAGAAGTCGACTCCATAAAAAAACGTCACACGAACGAACGACAGGCCGTAGAACGAGGTCGAGCGGATGTTTTGGACGCCGGGCGTCGGATAAAGTCCGACCTCCATCGGGATCGTGTAGTATTTTTCCATCTCTTCGGCCGATAGCCCCGCCGCCTGCGCAGTGATCTCGAGGATCACCGGGGCCGGATTCGGATAGGCTTCGATGTTGAGCTTGCTGAACGCGACGAGGCCGGCCGCACAGAAAACAAAAACGCCGAGCACAATGATGGCGCTGCGCGTCAGACCGAATACGAGCAAAGATTTGATCAAGTGACCCTACCGTGCCTGCCTGGCTTACCGGATAAGCATCCGTTCAGCCGGCATCCCCCAACAAGAGCTTGTTGCTCAGAAACACCGCGCCGTCCGTCACGACGGTTTCGCCGGCCTGAAGGCCCTCCAGTATCTGGATCCAGTCATCCTGCTGCAGGCCGATCTTGACGGTCCGCTTCGCGAAATGGCGGCCGTCGGTAGTGACCCACGCCGACATCGTACCGTCCCCTTCCCTCACCAGTCCATTGACGGGTACGGCGACCGAACGCACGGGATCGCCGACGCGGATCACGAAGCTCGCATACATCCCCGAACGGAGCAGATGTTGCGGGTCATCGATTTCGGAGCGGACATATTGTCGATGCGAATTGGGATCGATCGTCGATCCCAGCGCCGTGACATGCCCCTTGAAGATCGTATCCGGATAGGCAGGTACGGTTACCTCGACATCCTGGCCAAGCTTGTAGGCCGGCGCGTCGGTTTCGATCACGTTCGCGATCATCCACATCGTCGATATGTCCGCCATCGTATACGGCGGTGGAGTGGCGCCCGGCTGGGTCAGGAATCCCGGAGCCGCGCTGCGCGTCACGATCTTTCCCGAAATCGGACTAGGGACCAGCAAGGTCGAATCGACCTTGCGCATGGCGAGCACCTGGTCGATCTCGGCATCGGTCTTGCCGAAGATACGCACCGCGTTCCTTGCGGCCTTGTAGGCGCCTTCGGCGGTCTGCTCATCCGACGTCGACTGGTCGACATCCTTCTGCGCCATGCCGCCGACCTTCAAGAGCGAGGTCACGCGCGCGAGCGTCCGCTTCTGCAGCTCGAGCACGCCGGCGGCCGCCAGTAGCGTCGATTCCGCCTGCAACAGATCGGGGCTGTCGATCGTGAACAGGATATCGCCCTGCTTGACGTCATCGCCGACGTTGAAATTCGCCTTGAGTATCTTGCCGGTATATTGGGAGAAGACCTGAACCAGCAGGTTCTCATTGAAGTCAATGGCGCCGACCGCGGTCTTCAGCAGCGCGAAGTCGCGCGATGCCACCGGTCCGAACTTCACGGCCTCGGCCTGCTTTGCCGTGAGATCGACGGCATCCGGTTCGGATCGATTGCTCGGCGTCGTGACAGCCGAGGTCGTCTCCGTTCGTTCGGCGTGACTGTCGGTAAAGCCGAAGAATCCCTTACGCCACGCCAGCGTCGCCGCGCCGACCGCGATCACGACAAAAACCAGTATTCGAGAACGCCTCGACAGGTTTCTGAAGAAATTCACTCGAAAACTCCTCGCGATTGACGGCTCCAGAATTGGACCAGAAATGCTTGAGCCATCAGCCTTGTCCTCACTTCGGCAATTGTCCTAAACCACTGTGCTTACACGTACCTTACAGAAGGCGCTTTCAATTCGTGCACTCGTTTTTCTTGCAAAGATTCTCCTGCAACTACGTCCCTGCAAGGATCCTGTACTCTCCTGCAACGATCGCGCCAATCATTTGTCGTGAATAATCGCGCGCGCAGGAGCGCGCGCTACCGATCGACATCCTGGATTCACGAAAATGCCTAACGTTGCTCTACCGAACATCTGCGGCAGATGCTTACGTTCTCGATTCATTCAGATATCGCGGGCGCCTTGGTCGCCCTTACTTCTGGGCACTTTTCGTTTGCTTGCTCAACACATGATGATGCGCAATGTGCCGCCAACGCTTGGCCGCGGACACGGACTGGGGACCACGGTTTGCATTTCCCTTCCGGCGTCCCCATCAACAATTTCAGAATTGACGGCGCCGACCAAAAGTCGATCGGCCGCTCCGCCTTTGTTTCGCCGCCAAGGTTTATCTTGCGGCTATCCCACGGAACAAAGAATTGCATCGCTTTTCTATGCCACAACTCGCATTTCGCACACCAACTGCCCTCCATTCGGCCCACTTTCTGCGTTCGCCTAGGCGACCACAGGGAGCGAGACATGAGATTGTCTTTCTGGGTTTTTGTCGCCGTCGCGGGAGGGTTCGCCCAATTGCTTCTCTTGATCGCCGATCGAGAGATCGATGCAGGCGTCAACAGGCTCGCCGAAGTCAAATTCGCGCCGCACACCCTTTTGGATGCTGCGCCTGACCTGAAGCTGGTGAACGCGCACGGCGCCTACATGCGCATCGAGCGATAGCGCCGACGATTTTATCTGTCGCTGGTTCTGCCGCTCCTGGCGTTTCATAAGTCTTCGCAATTGCGCTTTCTGGATTCCGACCGGAGATATCGCGAAGTCATGCACTCGGTTGCATCGACGGTTGCAACCGAGCACACTCAAGCTGTTGCTGGGCAAATCGACAACGCGCCGGCCAAACCGGAACGGACGATGACCGTCGAACGCGCGCTTGAGATACCGAATGCCGAAACGGTGGCTGCCGAAACCGCGCCGCGCCACGGCGCGCTGGGCGCCATGGCGATCGGCGCGCTTGGGGTCGTCTATGGCGACATCGGCACCAGCCCGCTCTATACCTTCAAGACCGCGATAGAATGGGCCGGTGGCGAAGCGACGCCAGCGGTTGCGCTCGGCATCCTGTCGCTAGTGGTGTGGACACTCATCATCACCACGTCGCTGAAATACGTGGCGATCGTCATGCGGGCCGACAACGACGGCGAGGGCGGCATACTGGCGCTGATGTCGCTGCTCGGCATCAAGCACGGCGAGCGCGCGCTGGTGATCGCGATCGGCATTGTCGGCGCGGCGATGCTCTACGGCGACGGCGCGATCACGCCGGCGATTTCGGTGTTGAGCGCACTGGAAGGCCTGAAGGATCCCCTGCCCTCGTTCGCGCCCTATGTGCTGCCGCTGTCGGTTGTCGTGCTGATCGCGGTGTTCGCGTTGCAGCCGCAGGGCACCGCGCGCATCGGCGCGCTGTTCGGGCCGATCATGACGATCTGGTTCGTCACCATCGGCGTGCTTGGACTGACCGGCATCGTCCATCATCCCGGCGTGCTTGCCGCGCTGGATCCGCGGGTCGGCCTTGGTTACCTGTTCGGACACGGCTTCACCGGCTTCCTTGTCCTCGGCGGCGTGTTCCTGTGCGCCACCGGCGCCGAGGCGCTTTATGCCGACATGGGCCATTTCGGCCCGCAGCCGATCCGGTTGACCTGGTATGGTCTCGTGCTGCCGACGCTGGTACTGAACTATGCCGGCCAGACCGCCGTCCTGGTGGACGGCCATGCGGTTGCCGGATCGAATCCGTTCTTCGCACTCAGTCCGGCAAGCCTGCAATTGCCGCTGGTCGCGCTCGCAACCGTCGCAACCATCATCGCGAGCCAGGCGATCATTTCGGGCACGTTTTCGATGACACGGCAGGCCATTCAGCTCGGCCTGTGCCCGCGCCTCCATATCACCCAGACCTCGTCGCAAGGCTACGGCCAGATTTACGTCGGCTTCGTCAATTGGACCTTGATGGCGTTCACGCTCGCACTGACGGTCAGCTTCCGCACCTCGGACAACCTTGCCTCCGCCTTCGGCATTGCCGTGGCGCTGACGATGTTCCTGACGTCGTTGCTGATGTTCCTCGCCATGCGCGAGGTGTGGGGCTGGAGCCTTTGGTTGGGCGTTCTGGTCGCGGGCCTGTTCGTCATCGTCGACCTGTCGTTCGTGGCCGCCAACATGATGAAGGTAATGGAGGGCGGCTGGGTCCCGCTCGTGGTCGGCGCCAGCCTGTTCTTCCTGATGTCCACCTGGCATCGCGGCCGCGTGGCACTGCACGACCAGCTTGAGCGCGACACGCTGCCGCTTTCCGATTTCATCGGCCGGATGCGCGGCAAGGCGCGTGTCCCGGGGACCGCGGTCTACATGACGAGCCGGCTCGACATGGTGCCGGTGCCGCTGCTGCACAATCTGAAGCACAACAAGGTGCTGCACCAGCGCGTCGTGCTGTTGCACGTCGTCACCGCCAATATCCCGCGCGTGGCTCCCGATCGGCGCCTGGCGCATGTGGATCTCGGCGACAATTTCCACACCATCGTCGCCGAGTACGGATTCATGCAGCAACCGAACGTGCCAAGGGTGTTGCACCGCTGCGTCGCGCGGGGTCTGAAGTTCAACATGATGGAGACGTCGTTCTTCGTCGGCCGGGTCAAGATCGTGCCGGCCAAGAATTCGAGGCTCGGTCGCATCCGTTGCCAGGTGTTCGAGGTCATGCACCGCAACGCGCTCGCCGCGACGGATTTCTTTCGCATCCCCCCGAACCGGGTGATCGAGCTCGGCAGCCAGACGGAGATATGAGCCGCGACAAGGGCGGGCTCGATGAAGGCGCCAAACTGATGGATATCCGAACGGACCGAAGAAATTTGGTCGGGGCAGCTGGATTCGAACCAACGACCTGCAGTACCCAAAACTGCCGCGCTACCAGGCTGCGCTATACCCCGATTTCCCCAGGGAAGAAGTCGATACACGCTCAGAGCGTTGGCAGCAAGGCACCGCGACCGGCCTCAATCACGGTGCAACGCCATACGAAGAAAGCTGCAGCTTCACGCGGTTACCAGCGTAGGGCTGGCGCCGTCGCATGAGACTGGAGAACCAGCTTTCAGTGCGAATGCAGCGCGGGCGAGCCGGTCTCGGGGTGGATTTCGGCCGCCATCATGCCCTTGGACCCGGGTCCAAAGCGCACCAGCACATATTGTCCGGGCCGCAGCTCGGTCATGCCGAAGCGGCGCAAGGTCTCCATGTGCACGAAAATATCCGGCGTCCCCTCGCCGCAGGTCAGGAAGCCGAAGCCGCGCAACCGGTTGAACCATTTGACCTGCGCCCGCTCCAAGCCGCTGGTCGGGGTGACGCTGACATGGGTGCGCGGCGGTAACATCTGCGCCGGGTGGATCGCGGTCGATTCGTCCATCGAGAGGATGCGGAACGCCTGGTATCCCTTGGCGCGCTGCACGCATTCGCAAACCAGTCGCGCGCCCTCGTAGGCCGTCTGGTAGCCATCGCGCCTAAGCACGGTGACGTGCAGAAGCACATCCGGCCAGCCATTGTCGGGCACGATGAAACCGTAGCCCTTGGAGGCATCGAACCATTTGATGACGCCGGAGATTTCGACAAGGTTAGCGGTATCGCCGAGGCCCGAAACCGCGTCGATCGCCGGATCGCGCGCCGCGCCACCCGAAAACTCGCTGGTCCCAAGCCGGTTTGCTGCGGTTCCACCGGACAGCGGAACCCCGTGCTTCTTGGACTCAAATCCGTCCGACCCCATAACTGCGGACCTCACACATCAATTGCGGCCCGTCACGCCCTGTGACGGCTCCGGAACACGCGCCCATCTCAAATTTGACGTGAAGACGCCGCGCAAATCTCTCAAATCAAAGATAACATCCCAGGTTGCGACGCATAGCTAAAAAAGCAATTTTGCTGGAACCTATGAACAGTCTTGCACAGTTGCGAATCAATTGCCGACGAACGGACCGAGCGTTTCCCCAATATCGTACTGGATTACCAGATCGGCAAGGTCGTCCTGCTCGGTCGGTTCCCTGTTAATAATTACCAGCCGGGCACCGCAATTCTTGGCCATCATCGGAAACCCGGCGGCTGGCCACACCACCAGCGACGATCCGATCGCAATGAACAGGTCGCAATGCTGGGCAAGCTCGGTCGCGCGCGCCATCGCGTCTTCCGGCATCGCCTGCCCGAACGAAATGGTCGCGGTCTTCACCGGCTCGTCGCACACGGTGCAGTCGGGGGCGCCACCGTCTGCGTCGAACCGCTGCTTCACCCATGAGAGATCGTAGACCCGGCTACATCCGATGCACCGGGCATAGGTCGTGTTGCCGTGCAGCTCGACGACATGATCGGCGGCAAGCCCCGAGGCTTGATGCAGATTGTCGATGTTCTGCGTGATGATCGCTGGAACCTTGCCGGCACGATAGAGCGACGCCAACGCGCGGTGACCGCGCCCGGGCTTGGCCGCAGCAAACGTCGTCTCCATCGCAAATCGCCGCCGCCAGGCCTCGTCCCGCGCGTCCTTGCTGGCGACGAATTCGTCGAACGGAATCGGTCGGTTGCGCGTCCACACTCCGCCCGGCGAGCGGAAATCGGGAATCCCGCATTCGGTCGAAATGCCGGCGCCGGTGAAGGGAATGATGGTGGAAGCTGCGGCGATCATGTCGCCGAGCTGTTCCACGCCGCTGCGAAGATCCGATGCGATCATGAAACGACGATCCGTTTAGCTTGACCGTGCCGGTTATAGCACGGCCAACCGGATTTCGCCTTCGATCTCCGTTGTTTTCGGATGCGATGCCATACCCGGCAATCGCGGTCGGCCGTCGTGCTTAGGCCGCTTCGGCGACCGGCGGCTCGTCAGAAGCTTCGCTCTTCCTCTCTTCGCTCTTGCGCGGCTTCGCAGCGGCCGGCGCGGCTTGCGCCTTCTTCCCCGGCTTGCCGTACTGCGTCAGGCGGTCCATTTCCGCCTCGAGCTCGGCCTGCCGCGCCGCCACCTTCTCCGCGAGCTTTTCGATCACGCGCTCACGCAAGATCGCGAGTTCTTCAATCCCCAACACATCCAGATCAATCTTTGCCATGATGGTCTCCCCTTTTTTGTTTCTTTTCGCTACCGGGAAGACATTCGGACGACAAGAACGGCGCGCGCCTTATCCACCGCGAACACAATTTGCTCACCAAATTTCATCACGCGCTGTTCTCATCACAATAAAGCGATGCGCTTTCCGCAATCACGCCCTAATCGCGACGGCGAATGTGTGCGAGATACGACTCGTGAGTCGCAAATCACAACAAGGGATGGGCATGACGGAACAACAGGATCGGATCATGCGCGAGCGCGAAGAAATCGCCGCGCGCGTCGCACGCTTCAAGGCCACGCAGGAGAAGTTCGAGCGCGAGCGCGAGGAATTTTTCACAACCACGCTGGAAAACGCCAAGAAGACGGCGCGCCCGCGGGTCTGGTCGTAAGCGCGTGAAAAAAACCCGGAGACGATGCTCCGGGCTCTTCCTTTGTTACCAGTGGTGGCGCCAGTAGTGGTGCCGATAGTAGTACGGACCGCCGTAGTAGGCGTACGGTCCCGGCCCGTAGACGTAGGCGGGACCACGGTAATAACCGTAATCCGGGCCGTAGTAATAATAAGGGTGAGACGCGGCGATCGCGCCCGCGGTCAACGCGCCGGCGGCCAGGCCGAACGCCAGACCCGGACCGATCCCGTGAGCCTGCGCCGGGGCCGGCACCGCCAGGCTCGCCGCTCCGACCGCCGCGACGGTCGCTAAAACAGCCAATGTTTTCTTCATGCGCATATCCTCCTCGATAGCTTTGCCTACTAACGCGACGACGCGCTGACGGTTGCAGGGGAACCGCGCTCGGGGAATTTTTTGCGGGAATTTTTCTGAATCAGACTGTGGAACCCGTGGGATTTGCGCGCAGAACAATTTCAGGCGCAGGCGCCGCCTCAGAGATCCGCGAGCCGTTTGAGCGTCGCGCGAAAGCTCAGGCTTCGGGTACCAGCCAGCGTGGTGCCGAACACCTCGGCGCTGTCATCGGTAAACGTTCCCGAAAACCCGCTTGCGACTTCCTGCCCGCCGAACAGCGGGCGCAGGAACCGGTCGGAAAATGGCGTGTGCTGGTTGGTGGTGAGCTCGCCCTTCCAGGTTCCTTTGCCGACGCTATAGGAGCCAACCGACCAGAAATACGGGCCGCCGCCGACGAACTTGCCGTCGCGCAGCACGATGATGCCGCTATCGCGGCCCTTCACGCCGTCGAGCATGTGGATGTGAATGGAGTAGAGCCCATTCCTCATGGATTGCGCCGCCGCCCTTCGGCTAAAGGCAATTATAGCGCCATCAGCGGCGCCGAGAAGCGTCGATGAGGCCATGTTTCAGCATGATTTTCCGGCAAACCGGTTTCCACCTTGCGCCAACGCGGCGCTTCGGGTCCGGATCATGCGCTAATCGGCGGGCCGCGCCTCCCCGGCGGTGCGCGTCAGCCGGTCCGCCTTCAATAGCCTATGGGTGTCCTCGACCTGCGGCCGCAGCGAGAAGCTGATCAGGACAAAGGCCGCGCACAACAGGACGCCGACGACCGCGACGCGTCGATAGGTTTGCCGGTCGGCGTTGTGAAAGGAAGGGGCCATGACTACCCCTACCGCGCCGCCAGACAACCGCAACGCGATATGGATCTTAACCTAACTAAATAGGATTACCGGGAGCGGGGAAAGGGATCGTTAGGGATTTGGCGGGGCCGCCAAAGGGTTCGTAAAACGCTTCCGCGTAGGCCCGATGGCTCTCACTCGGTGCGCGACACGAACGATGCTGCAGCCGGCCCAGGAGACTCACAGAACGAAGGAAGCCAACTGATAGAGCGCGTAAGCAGCCTCCAGGCCCATCAGAACGAGCGCCGCGATCATGAGATAAAAACCAAAATGCATCAGGGTCTTGCACCAAATATTTCTTGCGGCCCGCGCAGTTCTGCGCAGGACCGAAAACCAAACTCAATACTCATTGGTGATGACTTGTCTTGACTTTGAACCGCGTTTCGATTCGTCGTCAATGATTTTCGGCAGTCTTGGTTCGCGTCGTGGGAGCGTAAATCTTTTCTGCAACGCTTTTGGAAAATTGTGAGCCGAAATACCATTCTGCCGGCGCAAGGAAGACAGCGAGTCGACCCCGGACAGATGCCTTGTCAATCTTTTGAAGCGCGAGCGGTTGGCTAACTCTTCGCCGTCAATCCGAACGGCAGGCTTCCGCCGCCGCGGAAGGGATGCCTCAGTCGCGAACCGTCTTGACTTGGGAGTTTCTTGTTACGGCGCGAGTTCTTGCCGGTTCACACGCCGTGGAAGATCTTGATTCCCCACAGCACGATGACAATGGCCAATACCAGCGTGGCCACCGCCAATACACTTTCTAAGGAAGCGACTCTCATTTTACTCTCCGCTTCCAGCCCCGGTTCCGGTCTAGTTGATTCGTTGATTCCCCTGCAATCGCGCGGTCACAATCGGTTGAGCGATACTGGCCGGTTGTGGTTTGCAGGGCACACGTCTTCGCAAAGCTCGGAGGGCAGCCGCTGACGCACCCATCCACAGAGGGCGACGCGCTGGCCTCCACCTGCAACCCCACCTGCACCCCCCTGCCCCTTCCGTAGTTTTACTGCTATTGAACGTCCGAAACCAACAAGCCCTCAGGGAGCAGAAAACATGCGTTTCCTCCACACCATGCTGCGCGTGCGCAATCTCGATACCGCGCTGAAATTCTACCGGGATGCGATGGGGCTGAAGGAAGTCCGCCGCATCGACAACGACAAGGGCAAGTTCACCCTGGTGTTCCTGTGCGCGCCCGAGGACGAGAGCCTGCTCAAGTCTCTTCCCCCGACCCGGGGCGCGCCGCTGGTCGAGCTCACCTACAACTGGGACGAGGAGAAATACGGCGAGGACCGCTATTTCGGCCACCTCGCCTATGAAGTCGACGACATCTATGCCACCTGCGACAAGTTGATGAAGATGGGCATCACCATCAACCGCCCGCCGCGCGACGGCAGCATGGCCTTCGTGCGCTCGCCCGATCTGCACTCCATCGAGCTGTTGCAAAAGGGCGAACCCAAGCCGCCGGCGGAGCCGTGGGCATCGATGCCGAACACCGGCCACTGGTAGGACCAGCCGCGATTATTTCGTACACGTTCGCGCGCAGAAGTTCCGCGCTGGGCGCGAAAAATGCGGTTTTCCGCGCCGGAACGCCGCGCGCGCTCTCGCGTTTTCCCCTCGATCGAAGGCTGAGGAGAGGACGATGGGAAAAGGAATTTTGCTGTGGTTGCTTGGTGTGCCTATTCCGGTGATCCTTCTGCTATGGCTGTTCTTCGGCCACTGAGAGCGATGCCGAATTGGCACGGAAGGCCCCGCCGAACGCGGGGCCTTTTCTCATTTTGGGCGCGCATGTCTCGCCGATTTCCGATATGAGCTCGAAAAAGGCGGACCATGGAGGAGCAGCGCGTGCCTGAGAGCAAGGGACTGACGATCTGGGGCCGGGCCAATTCGGTCAATGTGCAGAAAGTGCTGTGGTGCCTGCGCGAGCTCGACCTCGGCTATGAGCGGATCGACGCCGGGATGCAGTTCGGCCGCAACCACGAACCCGAATATCTCGCGATGAACCCCAATGCGCGGGTGCCGACGCTGGTCGACGGCGATTTCGTGCTGTGGGAATCCAATTCGATCATGCGCTATCTCTGCATGGCTTACCGCCCGGATGCTCCAATCTATCCGAAACAGCCGAAGCAGCGCGCCGCGGTCGACCGCTGGCTGGACTGGACGCTATCGACCGTGCAGCCGGTCGACCGCCCCGTGTTCTGGGCCCTGGTGCGCACGCCGCCTGAAAAACGCGACATGGCGGCGATCCAGAAGGATGTGGATGCCGAAGCGCTGGTTTGGCGGATCGCAGACCATCATCTGTCGAGCCGGCGCTTCATCGAGGGTGACGATTTCACCATCGCCGACATCGCGATCGGCGCCTATGCACGGCGCTGGCTCGGGGTCGAGGGCGTCAACAGGCCGAAGCAACCGCATCTGGCGCGTTGGCTGACACAATTGGCCGACCGGCCGGGATTTGCGCAGTTCATCGCGCCGCCGATGTCGTGAGCAACTTGGCGATCTAGCGGCTGGAGCCGCCGACCCCGACGCTGACCGCCCCGCCGATCTTCATGCAGGTGTCGGTGCCGTCAACTTTGACAAAGCCCAGTCCGTAAGCCGCGCAGGAATTGACCGACTTCGCGCCCTTCAAGGGAAGCGTCTTGGCGGGGGGCGCCGATGCGGCCGGCTGCGCTGCGCGGTAAGGATCTGCCGCCACCGGGGAGACGAGCAGCAGCGCGGCGACGACAAGGAAGGTCTCTCGCATCCCGCCTTATATCGCGCGGCGCCCGGGCGATCCAGATCTAGCGCACGAACTTGATGCCGGCCATCTTGCCGCGGCGCCAGACCACATGGCAGTTACGTCCGGTGCGGGCATCGCGTGCAAACGCCAGCCGCAGTTTCGCAGGCAGCGTGGCGGCATCGTCGAGCACGATCTTGGCGCCTGAACTGGAGATGTCCTGCACCACGCACTGGCGCGCGGCAAAACCGCCGTCCAGCGTGATCCAGGCGGGTTGCCCGATCGCTTTGCGAGCTTCCCGTTTTTTTGTCGCTGCCATTTCCCCACTCCCGAGCGTTTAACTCCTACGCCCGTCCGCCTTTAGAAAGCGTTGCTTTCCGCAGATACGCAGGCCTCCGCAGCTCGCCAGAACACCGCCAGCTTCGGCTTGCCGGCTCGCGCAAACGCCACTATACGTTCGCCGGTCGGAGGCGGCGGATCGTTCATCCCAGCTGCCCGGCACGGTGAATTTCCGGCTCCAAGGCATTGATTTTGCTGGAAGTTTTGCTCCCTTCGTCTATCGGTTAGGACGCCACCCTTTCACGGTGGAGAGAGCGGTTCGATTCCGCTAGGGAGCGCCAGTGTTTTCAAACACTTAGCTCCATAGCCTCGATCGGTGTCCAATGTCTGTCCCATAAACGGGTATGGACGGAGCAGATGCGGGGCGCGTGCATCAAGCTGCGCCAAGCGATCGCGCTGCCGATCTACGCGCTGTCCCTGATCCTGGACTTCGCGAGCGGGGCGCTTGGCCGCCTTGCCGCCCTGGTGGCCGGCGACGACTGGCCGGGATAGGCGCTTACTGAGTTGAGGAAGGGCTGCTGATGCCGGTTCCGGCTGGGAGGCCGAGAAAAAAGTCACAGTCAATCCCAGATCGCCGGTAGCCCCACTCTTGGCATAGTCCGTTCATACTTGCGGCACAGTCCGGCCATTGAATTGATCGGCCAGACGGGGGGGCCTATATGCTTAGCCACATCGCAATCGCAGTCGCGCTGACCATGGTGCTGGTCGGCATCATCCTGTTCACCATCAACCGCGTGCTGGCCCCGCCCAAGCTCCACGATTGAGCCTTTCGACGGATAGCCCTTTGCCGAGTCTACGGAGGCCGCTGGTGCAGGTTTGGGCGGCGGGCTAAAGAGGGGGGCCTGGGCGGCCATGGAATCGGTGTATACTGGCGCCATGAACTCCAACAAACCCCTTGCCGTGACCTTGGCCAGTGCCTTCGCCCTGAACTGCGTCGGTGCCGGTTATGGAATCCAGCTGTTCACCGATTTGCCGCCTCTAGCGGCAGTCATCACCAGCTCGAACTTCACCGGTTCGATCTATGTGTCGGCCTATGCCGAGCCGATCTACACCACCGTCACCGACGATCGGATCGAAGCTCCGGCGCCCGAAAAGGACAAGGTCACGCAGTCCTAAAGAATGCGCGGGACCGAAGCCCCGCGCCCTTGATGGTTACCCCCTCAACCGCCTTGCGTGGGTGGCAAGCCGCTGGCGGTTACGCTTCCGGATTCGGCGCCGGCGCTTCATAGCGGGAAGCTTTCGGCGTTGTAGGCCGCAACCATCTTTTCCGCGGCCAGATGCACAACGTAGTCGTACAGATCGCGGTCGTGGTCGAGTGAGAGTTGACCGGCAAGCCGTGTCAGCCGCTCGCAATCGCGGAGGTCCGGCTCCATGCGGAGGTAGGCTTCTGCGCGCGCGAGTTAGACGATCCGATTCCGCTGCCCCCGCAAATGCGACCGCGATACGCCTTGCTGCGGCCATGGGCCATCGATAGTGCCCTGGTCCGCACAGGCCAAAGCGTTAGCGATGCCCGAGCGCGAGCGATTGGGATGATGATGATAACGCGTCGCCTTGCCATCCTGCTGAGTTTGATGCTGGGCGCGTGTTCAAGCGATCCTGATTTACCCGCGTCGACCTATCCGCCCTATGTGCCGCCGTCTCCGCCGACGGAGAAAGCGGTTGTCGCGATCATCCAGACAATTGGACCCCAGGACAAGCTGGTCGGTCCGCTTGAGATCTCCGATGTTCGACCTGCAGACCATGGCCCAGGCGGTTATTTCGTTTGCGTCAAAGAGGCGAACCCGCCGCCAGACAAGCGGCCGCGTTACTACGCGGTTTTTTTCGACAACGAAACGTACAAGGGCGATCGACTATCCGTCATCATGGACCAATGCGAAACACAGGCGTTCAGGCCCCTGCTGCCCACAGCCGCGCCGGCCATTTCCGCGGCAGATGCCAAGCCCGTTGGGAAAAAGGCGGCCCGCAGCTCCACGCAGTGAAATTCTGCCATTCCGACGATGCTTGCGCGGATCGGGATCATGCGGGCGTTGAATAGGCACCCCGGGAGCCATTGACTTAACCATGGCGGGTGGAGTGGGATGCGGACGAGCTCATTTCAGGAGCCGTGATGGACAGCGCCGACGGCGAGCATGACACCAACCAATATCCCCAAGAGGTGGCTAAGGATCACCACGGTCGGAGCATCCCCGAACGCATCGCCGAGTTCGGCCTTTACACGATTTTTGTATTTGGCGATGTTCATACCCTTTGGGAAAAGCATAGAATCCTCGCTCTAATCATTGCCGTCGCCGGGTTGGGCTTTCTTCTCATTATCGATAAGGGGTTTTCTCGCAAAACTATTGCGCGGACGCTCGCCGGAGCGGCAGTCGTTGCTTCGCTTGCCTATTTTAGTGTCCCTGAAGCTGTCACGCCGGACGTTGAAGTCCACGGAACAATTCTGCCCGGCGCGGCTCCTCAAACGGACTGCGAAAAGAAAGTGCTCGCAGCGTCCACGGCGACGGACACGATCAATGTTCTGTTGGCCAATTTCGGTGCTTCCATACCTGGCATTAAATTTTTGCAAGTCCTGTCCGTTGGCAGTTGTTCTGTGCTGTCGGTTACGATGAACGCGGGAATGCTCGGCATCAATGCGGACCTGTACGACGGCGCAGGAAAGCTTGTTGCGCGGATGCAGGACAATGCTTTTACAGCCATACAAGGCGAGCAATCGACCATAGATCGCAATCACGACCTCACGCAGTTTGTCGTCAAGAGCGGCTCCGGCGAGGAACTGCTTCACGTTGAATTCTGAATCGAAATACTGTGCGGTTTCGAGGAAAGTTCGGCTGTCCCGGACACAAGCAGATCGTCATCCGGGACGACGAGCCGATTTCGCATGGTCCCCTCTACATGATCGCAAAGACCCCGGTTTTTTACCAGCGAGGCATCATTTCCTTTGAATAACTCGCATCTGCATGCTGCTGATCGCGGCGCTCGCGCTGTGCTTAAGTCGTTTCGGCTCATTTAAAAATCGCGCCATTCGTCATGCGGCCCTGGAACCAGACATTGCCAGCCGTGCCGGTGTTCTTGATCGTGTCCGAGATGGTAATGGTCGTTCCGGAAATGTTGGTCACCACGGACCCGCCGGAGAACAGGCCGTTCGAGAAATACACCGTGGCGCCGGTCTCCGACAGATAGAGCGGGCTCCCCGTGACGCAGCGCGGGCCAGCACCGCAGCCGCCCACCGTGATCGTGGTGCCTGCGATATTCGTGACATAGGCGCCGTCGGACGCGCGAGGCATATCCAGCAAAAAATGATTTGCCTGATTACCAGTCGGGCAAATCAGCGGGGCGGGCACAACAAATCGCACGAGCTCGGCGGCCCGCGATCGTAGAGGCGAAGATGATCAGCCTCCGCGGGACACCGCGAATGCCGGCGCATGGTGATCACCATCAAATGGATGATGGTGACGTCGTTGAGCTGCTTACATGCCGCCCCGATGAGGCCATCAATGCTGGCTCAGCGTTTGGTGTTGAAGGCTTCCGATGAAGCCCGATGAATGACCTGGCAATGACTTGGCATGACTTGGCAATGACTGCATGGCGTTTCAGGTCCATGCAGTCGTCAAGCGGGCGCGTCGCCGCGGCGGCGGACGACGACGTCGACCGTGATCGCGGCAAGCAGCACCAGGGCCGTCGCCATCAGCTGGATCGCGGCGCTCAGGCCAAGCAACGCCATGCCGTTCACGATCGCCGCGATCACCACGCCGCCAAGCACAGCGTGCAACGGGTGCCCGCGGCCGCCGAACAGGCTGGTGCCGCCGATCACGGCGGTCGCGACCACGTAGAGCACGATGGTGCCGCCGTCGAAACTGGTGGACATCGAGCGCAGGCGTGACGCATAGATGATCCCGCCTATGCCGGCGGTCAGGCCTGCGAACGTGAACGCCAGGGTGCGAATCCAGGCGAGGCTGATGCCCGCGCGCCGCGCGGCTTCCGCATTGCCGCCGATGGCATAGATGTAGCGGCCGAAGCGTGTGCGCCCGAGCAGGAAGGACCATGCGACCAGGACGGCAAACACGATCGGGATCACCCACGGCATACCGTTCAACGGAAACGCGGGCACGCCCCGGTCCACGTTGCACACCAGCAACACGGCCACGCCGGCCACCACGGCGGCGGCAATCTTGAGAGCGATGAGGCCTGGGGGCGGCGTGGTCAGCCCGCTGCGGCGCCGTTGCTGATCGCGGACAATGGTCACAAGCGCATAGATCAACGTCAGCGCGATCACCAGGACCCAGCCGCCGGCGCGGCTCAAGGTGCCATTGGCCAGATCGTTGATGGTTTCGTCCGGGATCGGAATGGTCCCGCCGGTGCCGAGCAGCTCGATCATCACGCCTTGGAATCCCAGCAGGCCGGCCAACGTGACGACGAACGAAGGCAGTCGCAGCCGGGTGACCAGTGTTCCCTGCAGCGCGCCAAGCGCCGCAGTCGCGGCGAGAGCCGCGACAATGGCACCCCACCACGGCCAGCCGATCTCCGGCTGCACCAGCTCGGTCACCACCGTGCCCCCAATGCCGGCCACATAACCAAGCGACAGGTCGATCTCGCCGAGCAGCAGCACGAACACCGCCCCCATGCCGATCATCATGAACACGGAGCCCTGCACCAGCAGATTGACCAGATTGCCGGCGGACAGGAATCGCGGGTTCTGGGTCTGGAAGATGAGCGCGATCAGGATCACGCCGAGCACCACAGGCAATACGCCGCTTTGCCCGGCGACGATCCGCGACCACAGGGCCTTCAGATAGGCCGCCGTGCTCTCGGCCGTGGCAGGCTGGGCCGCCAGGGCCTGTGCCGCCAAGCCCTGGGCCGCGACCTTGTCGGCGTGGGTGGCCCCATCGGCCGCGGGCGCGGCTTCGGCCGCAGGCGCCGCGGCAGATGACGGCTCGACGGAACTGCCTTGGGAACTCCCTTCGACAGGCGCAGGGGCGCGAACGTCCATCGTCGCCGCGGCCGGCGAGCTCGGCTGGCGGGAAGAACGGCCGGTGGTCATGAGCTCGACCACCAGCTGCGGATCGAATTCCGACGCCTTGCCGACACTGACCATCCGGCCCAGGCGGAGGATGGCGAGGCGATCAGCGACCGCAAACACATCGTTCAGATTGTGCGAGATCATAATGACGGCGAGCCCCTGGTCGGCCAACCGCCGCACCAGATCGAGCACCTGTCGGGTCTGCGCAACGCCGAGCGCGGCGGTGGGCTCGTCGAGGATCACGAGCCTCGAGTTCCACATCACCGCCTTGGCGACGGCGACGGACTGCCGCTGGCCACCGGACAGGAACGCGACGGCGCGGCGCACGGACTGCAAGGTCACGACGCGCAGATCCGACAGCGTGGCGGAAGCGGCGCGCTCCATGCTGTCCTCGTCGAGCAGCCCGTTCCGGAGCCGCTCGCGGCCGAGAAACATGTTCTGGACCACGTCCAGATTGTCGCAAAGCGCGAGATCCTGGTAGACCACCTCGATGCCCAGCGCGGCCGCCTCGCGCGGGGTGCGGATGCGGACGCGGCGGCCCTCCCAGAGAATGTCTCCGGCATCCGGTTCATGAATGCCGGCGATGCATTTGATGAGGACGGACTTGCCGGCGCCGTTGTCACCGCACAGCGCCGTCACCTCGCCGGCCCGCACCTCGAGATCGGCGCCGTCCAGCGCCTGCACCGCGCCGAAATGCTTCGCAACGCCGCGCAGTCGGAGCAGCGGCTCGGTGACCTCTGGCACTGGCATGTCTCGCGCTTCCGTGACCACTAGACGAAAGCTTCCATGAAAGTTGTCATATAGCACGGCGACTTCTCCCCTCCCCCCGCGCAGCGGCGGGGAGTAGGGAGAACTCAGAGCGTTTTCCAATTCAACGTAATCGGAAAACGCTCTAACACCACGCTCAGGGGGAAATGCCAGCGGCCCGGCACTGCGCCGATACTGCCCCGACGCACAGCTTGGCGGGATCGACGAAGCGGTCCTTGACGACTGTCGTCGCAATGTTGGCAGAAGTGACCCAGATCGGGGTCAGCAGCACCGATGGGACGTCCTGGTGCGCGGTGGTGTCCGTTGTGCTGCCGTTGACGAGCGTCGCGGGCGGCTTCACGCCTGCGCGGAGATAAAGGGCGAGCCCGGCGGTGGCCTCCGCCTCCAGATAAATTGGTTTGTACACACTGCCACACTGATAGCCGGCCAGCACGTTTTGCAGCCCGGTGAGCGTGGCGTCCTGGCCGGTCGTGGGGAAGGCCTTGGGTGGGACCTTCAGCGTCCGCAAGTAGGAGATCACCGCGTTGGCATTGTCGTCATTGGGGGTCACGACCGCGTTCGTGTTGGCATGGGCGGTGAACTGCTCCTCGAAAGTGGTGCGGGCCACCGCGGGGTCCCAGGTCCCGGCAGGCTCCCCGACCTTGACATATTGGCCCGAGTCGAACAGCGGCTTCAGCACGCCGTCATAACCCTCCGCGAACAGCGTCGCATTGTTGTCCGTCGGTGCGCCACGCATGACCAGGATCTGCGGATGCTGGACGTTCCAGGTCTTGATGCATTCGACCATGCCCTGGCCGATCAGCTTGCCGACTTCGACGTTGTTGAAGCTGACATAGTATGCTCGGCTACCGCCGAGCGTGAGACGGTCGTAGTCGATGACCGGAACACCGTGGGATTTTGCATAGGTCTCGATCGCCGCGCCTACTCCCGAGGAGATCGGATCCATCACCAGAACGGTCGCGCCCTGGGAAATATCGGACTGCGCCTGCGTCAGCTCGGTCGATTCGCTGCCCTGCGCGTTGGTGATGATGAACTGATCGGCCGGCAAGCCGGCGGCCTCGAACGCCTTGGTCAGATACGGGGCGTCGAACGAGGTATATCGCGCCGATGTGGTGGTTTCCGGAAGCAGCACGCCGATCTTGCCCTTGCCCTGCGCTACCAGCGGCTTCAGCGTCGCCAGGGCGGAGAAGTCGCTGGACAGCGCGCCCACGGACAGAGCGGGAGGACTGTTCTGTGCGAGCGCATTGCTCGCGCACGCAAGGGACACGCAGGCCAACACACCTGCGGCCTTGAGCCGAGGCGAGCATCCGAAATCCGTCATTGCCGTTTCCTCCCAGACTCTCCTGAGCCTGCCGGCAGATCAGGAGATTTATTATACAGCGCTGAGTTGCATTTTGCGTCAGCGGTCCGGCCAGCCATTTTGTCATCGGCATCGAAGCGACATGTTGCCAGCACGTCGTTGACCTGCGTCAAGAGTGGACTTTCTTTTTAAGTCCGACTCTGTCTTGCCAAGTGCTTGTGAGCGGCCTCATTCATAGCTGACAAATCGGACCGGACACTTGGGTTGCACTTTCCGCTTTTGCTCTGCGGGAGGTTCAGTCCATCAATTCGGAGGAGGTTCAACCCAATCTGGTTGGATCGCAGGGCGACATGCTATCATGATGCCATGCTCTCTGACAAACTTCCCCTTCTGAGTTTCTCAAGCCCATCGGCATTCAAGCGTTGGTTGGCAGCCCAGCCCCGCAACTCTCAGGGTGCTTGGTTAAAATTCGCCAAGAAAGGGGCGGCAGAGCCAACAATTAGCAAGTCGGACGCCATAGACCTTGCCCTCGCGCATGGTTGGATTGATGGGCAGTTGGGACGTGTAGATGAGTTTTACTTCAAGACGCGTTTCACGCCACGGAAACCAAAGAGCGCTTGGTCGAAGATAAACTGTGAACGCGCCGAGCGGCTGATCGTGTCCGGCCAGATGACACGACAAGGGCTGGCGCAGGTTGACGCGGCAAAAGCGGACGGGCGATGGGAAGCCGCGTACCCATCGCAGAGCACGGCCGCTCCCCACGCTGATTTGGAGGCAGCGCTGGATGATGACCCACGGGTTCGCAAGGTGTTTGACGCTTTGGACTCGGCGAATCGCTACGCCATTATCTATCGGGTTCACCAAGCAAAGACCGCCGAGAAGCGTGCGGCGAAGATCACGGAACTCTTTTCCATGCTTCGTCGCGGCGAAACGATCCATCCGCGCAGCGTCAAACGTACCTCGAATTCATAATTCTTGATTTCTGCACCTAAAACCAAAGCGGCGCCGTTCCGGGTCAAAATGCGTTATGTTCGGTCTAACCTCGACTCCGGACGTCGTGCGACAACGCGCGTTGCCGATCAACCGTTCGCTGCCGCATCATCATCCGCGCTAACGCCGCACCGTCTCTCGTTCCAGCTTGTGCGGTATTTAGAATAGCGATCCAATGCCACCAACTACTGTCACTTCGATTTCGGCCTCAGGAAGTTTCTGCGGAGCTTCATATAGTTCTCAAGCGCAGGTTCTTGTAGGTCTTCGAAATTTCGTTGACCCCACCTTCATCATCGCAACCGAATTGGCTTCCAGCAGGAGTGTCTTTGCTCTCCCCTGCTCCGCGGCTGTCAGATAGGGGTTTGCCAATCTTCAAGGGACATCATGTGCAGCCAAAACGTCCAAAACGGCAAACTCGTTGACTTTGCTAACATGCGGCCCTTCGCTAGGGAGAGCTTACCCAGATATCAACCCGTCATGGATCGAGGTTCCCCTTCATGTCTGACAATCGCTTCCACGCCGATGGCGCCCGGGTCCTTGCGGACCTCAATGCGCTGCGCGCCATCGGCGCCTACAAGACCGGCGTTCACAAGCCGACCTTTTCGGAAGCGCACATGCGCTCGCTGCAATGGCTTGCCGAGCGGCTGCCCGAGGCGGGGTTGACTGCCACCATCGACGGCATCGGCAACGTGCTCGGGACCAGCGCGAAGTCCGGACCGAAACTGCTCGCCGGCTCGCATCTCGAAAGCCAGAATTATGCGGGCTGGCTCGATGGGCCGCTTGGCGTCGTCTATGCGCTGGAGGCCGCCCGCGTCATCAACCCCGACCCGAACTTCAGCGGCGCCGTCGAAGTCGCGTCATGGTGCGATGAAGAAGGACATTTCGGCAGCTTCCTCGGCAGCCGGTCCTACGTCGGCGCGGTCACCGAGGCGGATATCGACGCCGCGCGCGACCGCAACACCAACAGCGATCGCAGCATGCGGGAGGCGATGAGCAGCACAGGTCTCGCCGGCCGTCCGCGCGTCACGGCCGAACGCGGCCGGCACATCGGATATCTCGAGGCGCATATCGAGCAAGGCGACAGCCTCGAAAGCGCCGATCTCAAGATCGGCGTGGTCACCTCCATCGTCGGCATCTGGCAATACCGCATCACCTTTGAGGGCGAGCAAAATCATGCCGGCACCACCCGGATGGAAATTCGCAAGGACGCGGGGCTGGCGCTGGCGAAGTTCTGCGTTGCGATCGACGAGCGCTTTCCAAAACTATGCGGACCGCGCACGGTGTGGACGACCGGCCGCATCACGCTCGATCCGGGCGCGCCGAGCATCATCCCGGGACGCGCGGAAATGCTGTTCCAGATCCGCGACGACGATCCTGCCGTGATCGAGCGCCTGGAGCAGCAACTGCGCAGCATGGCCGCGGAGGTCACGGCCCAGGGCCGCGCTACGGTCGCGGTCGAATGCATTCGCACCGGCGTTCCGGCCATGATGGACGCCAAATTCCAGGACGCCATCGAAGCCGCGAGCAAGTCCTTCGCCGGGGCCAAGTCCGTGCGCATGCCGAGCGCCGCCGGTCATGACGCCCAGGTTCTTTCCACCATCATGCCGTCAGGCATGCTGTTTGTGCCCTCGATCGGCGGCATCAGTCATCATTGGAGCGAGAACACCGCGGATGCCGATATCGTCACCGGCGCTGAAGTCTTTGTCGATGCCTGCCGGCGCCTGCTGCGAGGGGCTACCGAGCAACGGTGACCATGTCCCTACACGCGAAAAGCGAACCATCGCGAGACCGCATGGCCCCGCGCGGCCGCCCCGCCCCCATGCATTCTAGTCATTGGCCCCTTGCATTATCGTGGGAAGTGTATAAGTTGCGCGAGTTCGATTAGCCGCTGTGCCTTGTTGAATGCGCCTGCGGGCTCTTCTTTCAAAGACAACTTCGGGATTGAATTTGAATCGCGTGATCGTTCACGCGAATTGCGCATGTGCGCTTCGGAGAAGAGAATATGCCTACAGGTACTGTTAAATGGTTCAATGGCCAAAAAGGCTTTGGTTTCATCCAGCCGAATGACGGCGGCAGCGATGTGTTCGTGCACATCAGTGCGGTGGAACGGGCGGGCCTTTCCGGCCTCGCCGAAGGTCAGAAGGTCACGTTCGAAGTCAAGGCCGACAAGATGCGGGGCAAGGTCAGCGCGGAAAATCTGGCGCTGGCATAAGCCCTTTACGTCGTTCCACGGATGTACTGGAATGACGTCGCTGCCCGCTCGATCCCTCGGATTGAGCGGGTTTTGTGCGTGGCAAATCGGGTAGCCGTATGACCAGCAAGAAATCAAGCACGCCCTCGCCCGAAAGCATCGCAAGAGCCAATCGACAACGCGTCGCGGCGGAAGAGGGACTGCAGGCGATGGCCGAGGTCGAACGACAGGCCCTGGCCGTCCGCAAGAACATGCAACGTTTGCGTGCCCTGCGGGAGGCCAAAGCGGCGGAAGCGGTGACCGATGAAGCGGCAGCCGGCAAAGCGGTAGCCAAGCCTAAGCGCAAGAAGCCACCTTCAAAGGTGACGCCGGCCAGTTAGCTGCAGCTATTCCGAGCGGCAAGACTTTCCAGGCCGCAAGACTTCCAGGCCGCGAGACTTCCAGGCCGCAACACGATTTGGCATCAAACCTGGCCTGCTCAGGGTCGGCAAGCGCTCGAACCAGAACACGCGCTTTTTCTTTTCAATACAAAGCGGCTATAGGTTATCTTTGTTGAAGGGAGCCTTGCGAGGGAGCCTTGGAGATGCGCGTTCTTGTTGCCGTTGCGATGATAATATTGCTGGCCGGATCCGCCCTGGCGCAGGACAATCACGTCCCCAGATACGGGGAATCAGACAAGGACAAGTCGCCGGAGCAGATTCGGGCCGATAAGGCGGCCGAGCGCGCCTATCAGAGATCCCTCGGCAACATCCCCGACAAGGGCCCAAGCGATCCCTGGGGCGCGGTGCGCAGCACCGACGCAGCGAAGACCGCGGCAAAGCCCGTGAAGCCGAAGATCAAAACCGGCGCCGCCGATAATTGAGACCGCGCGTAAGGAGCCGGCTTGCCGCCGTCAAGCATGACGCCGGCCCCAGCCGACCACCGCCCATACGCGTTCATGCAGGTAGTACCAGGCAAGCTTGGTTCCGACTTCGAGGGCCGCGATTGAACCGGCGATTTCGAGCCGCCCTGTCATGAACCAACTGATGGCGAAGGTATCGAGCGTTCCCAGCGTCCGCCAACTGACAGCTTTCAGGATCGAGCGTGCGTGCGTTTCCGCTCCTGGCAATGTTCTCACGCGGGCTACCTCCTGCTCCGACGATGATTCGACAGATAACGCACACGCATGTGTTTCTTCTCAAAATTATGGCATGGTCGGGTTGCGGCAATAGCTGCGTTTTGCCCTGCAACAATCCAAAACTAATTGAAAGAACTAGCAAATCTGATGTCGTGCAGGGCGTCGCACCATTGATATGCCATACTGGGGGCCGAAATGAGATTGTTCTTCTCGCTGGTCGCGGTCGTCACGCTCGGCCAGGCCGCGATCGCGCAGGGGCAGGAATGCAAGGGAATCAAGGACCCGAGCATGAGACTTGCTTGTTATGACAAGGCCGCGCCGCCGGTTGCCGCAACGCTGGCGCCGAGGCCGGCCGTGCGAACTGATTCAACCTCGGAGGTCGATGCCGAAAAATATGTGGACCCGATCGCCGCGGAAGATGCGTTGCTGAACGCGCGGACGAACGGGATCTGCCGCGGCTGCTAGGCCGCTTCGGCGAAAATATTCGCACGTGCGTGGGGGTTTACGCACCGTTGCATGGACGCAACGGATAACCCGAAAAAAGCGGCCTATTTGCCATCCAGATGAACCTGCTTGAATCCCTTCCCACTGTGATCGGCACCGCGGCGGTCGCGCCGGCGTTGTTCATCTTGTGGCTGGTGGTCGCCGCCGGCGAACGGCCGGGTCCGCCGACCAGGGTGTGGACCGCGTTTCTGCTCGGCGCCGCCAGCATTTCGCTGCTCGGCGCGCTGCGCGCACCGTTCGCACGGATGGTGGTAGCGCCCGACAATCCCTGGCTCGCGCAGGCGCTGCATTCGGTGTTCGGCGTCGCCCTCCCCGAGGAGACCGTGAAGATCCTGGTCATCGCCGCGGTGTCGGTGCGGCGCCGGCGGTTCGCCGATCCCTTGGACACCGTGGTCTATGGCGCAGCCGCGGGCCTCGGCTTCGCGGCTTACGAAAACCTCGCTTATCTCGTGCAGCATGCGGAGATGTGGCGGTCGCTGGCGGCGTTGCGCAGCATCCTGACCGTGCCGTTCCACGGCGCGCTCGGCATCATCGCCGGTGCCTACCTTGCGATCGCGCGCAGCGGCACCGCGCTCGGCGCCAATCGCCACAACCGCGACTGGGCCCGCATCTCGAGCTGGATCCTGATGGTTGCAGGGCCGGTGGCGCTGCATGCGGGGTTTGATTTTCCGCTGCTGACATTGCAGCGAAATCCTGACCTCGATCCCACGACCAGGCTCTGGCTCGGCGCCGCCAGCATCCTGATCGGCTTCGCGTCGATCGCGTTCGCGATGCGGCTGGTGCGGCGGGTCGCCCGCCATCACGCGCCGCGCAACGACCTCGCGCGCGCGCGCCTGAGCCAGTTGCGGCGGATGTGGGCGTTGCTCGTGCTCGGCGGCGGCGCCGGATTCACCGGTCTTGCCTTCGTGCTGACCTCAATCCATCACTGGCTGGTCAATCCCGAGCGCAATGTGTCGCTGGTTCTGATCCCGATCGGACTTCACCTCGATTCTGCTCGGCTGCGCCCTACTGGTTGTCACAACCGCGATCTATTTTCTTGGCAGGAACCGGATGCGCACGACGGCGGAGGGCTTTTCGTCCGCGTCCAGCCGTGGCTAGATAGGCGCGCGAGGCTTTGTCCCGCGTAGCCGGTATCGGGAGTTTCCAATGACCCTTCCCCAGGACATCAGCAAACTGCAATCCGAAATGGCCGCCGCCGTGCACGAGCACTGGAAGGCGTTCCTGATCGAGGGCATCCTGCTCGTCATCCTCGGCCTTGCGGCCATGATCGTGCCGCCGCTGGCGAGCCTTGCGGTCACGATCTTCCTCGGCTGGTTGTTTCTGATCAGCGGCGTCGCCGGGCTCGCGCTGACGATCTGGGCCCGGGCCATGCCGGGCTTCTGGTGGTCGCTGGTGTCGGCGGTGCTCGCGATCGTCGCCGGCGGGCTGCTGCTGGCGCAGCCGGTCGAGGGCACGCTCACGCTCACCATCGTGGTCGGCGCCTATTTCCTCGCCGAAGGCGTCACCACCATCATGTATGCGCTGGAGCATCGCCGCGAACTGTCCGAGCGCTGGTCATGGCTCCTGATCTCGGGGATCGTCGACATCGTGATCGCCGGCATCATCATCTCGGGACTGCCGGGATCGGCGCTGTGGGCCATCGGGCTTCTGGTCGGCATCAACCTGATGTTCGGCGGCGCCTCGCTGATCGGCATGGCGCTCGCCGCGCGCAAGGTGTGAGCCGGGCGCGCAATCCCCACCCGATTTTGGGGATGACAAGATCGAACGTCTGCGCTATAGAGCGGCGATGATCACCGTCGCCACCAGCTATTCTTGGTACTTTAGCTACGACAGCTCGCTGGCGGTGGGAGGATCGCGCTCAATCTGAAAAATTGCAGCAAGAAGTCCGAACAGCCGCCAGACCCTGGCGGCTTTTTGTTTGGCCGGCAGGTCCTCAAAACCAACAGGAGCCCGCCGTGTTGAGCACGACAGACGATCTTCGCATCAAGGAATTGAAGGAACTGAGTACGCCGGAAGAGGTGATGCGCGAAATACCGCGCACCTTGACCGCGACGCGAATTGTGATGGCCGCGCGCAACGCCATCCACGCCATCCTGAACGGGACCGACGACCGCCTTCTGGTCATCGTCGGCCCCTGTTCGATCCACGATCCGATCGCAGCCGTGGATTATGCCGAGCGTCTGGCAGGTTTGCGCGAACAACTTGCCGACCGCCTCGAGATCGTCATGCGCGTCTATTTCGAGAAGCCGCGCACCACCGTCGGATGGAAGGGGCTGATCAACGATCCGGATCTCGATAACAGCTTCAATATCAACAAGGGCCTGCGTCTCGCCCGCAACCTGCTTTCCGCGCTGAACAACCTCGGCCTGCCCGCCGGCACCGAGTTCCTCGACCTGACGACGCCCCAATACATCGCCGATCTGGTGACGTGGGCAGCGATCGGCGCGCGTACGACGGAAAGCCAGATTCATCGCGAGTTGGCGTCGGGACTGTCGTGTCCGGTCGGCTTCAAGAACGGTACCGACGGCGATGTGCGCATCGCCGCCGACGCCGTCAAATCGGCATCGCATCCGCATCATTTCATGGCGGTGACCAAGGGCGGACGTTCGGCGATCGCGGCCACGAGCGGCAATGAGGACTGCCACATCATTCTGCGCGGCGGCAAGGGGCCGAATTACGACGCAGCAAGCGTCGAGCTGGCAGCCGTCGAACTTTCCCGTGCAGGCCTCACGCCGCGGATCATGATCGACGCCAGCCATGCCAACAGCGGCAAGCGGCCGGAAAACCAGCCACTGGTCGTAGCCGATATCGCCCGCCAGCTGTCGGGCGGCGACGCGCGCATCGTGGGCGCCATGATCGAGAGCAACCTGGTCGCCGGCCGCCAGGATGTGCTGCCGGGCGTGACGCTGACCTATGGACAGAGCATCACGGATGGCTGCATCGATTGGAGCACGACCGTGCAGGCGCTGAACGTCTTGGCCGACGCGGTTGCGGCCAGACGGGAAGCGCGCCAGCGCGACTTCCGGGAACGCTCGGCGTAGCTCATCAGGCGACAGGAGCAGGGCGTGTCGTTTTGCGCCCTGCTTCGCTTATGGTTTGAACCCGCGGCCACCCGCCATCCAGGTGCGGGGCAGGCTTTTCCGGATCATGCTCTATTAGCAGCCGCGGCAGATGCTCTTGATCTTGCGATCAAGGGCGGCGTCTTCCTTGGTCATCTGATCGCTCGGATTGCTCAGGTTTTTCTCGCTAGGCACGTCGCCGGCGCGCGGCTGACGGTGGCCGACCGGCGCTGGCGGAAGGCCGCCGTTTCTCGCACCCGAGCTGGATGGACCCGGTCCCGCTCTGCGCCAGCGCTGCGACCTCACCGGTCAGGACCAGAACCGCCAGCGCGATGATGATTTTTTTCATGTTGCTCCTCCCTCTATCGGAGAATGGCCCCGCCAACTCCGTGCGCGCGATCATGGCTTCGGCGGGTAGAGATGCACGTCGCCGCAGTAGTCGGTGACACGATAGCGCGTTTCCTCCCGCGGTTCACGTTCCCGCGCAAAAGAATCTTCGGCTTGCAGATAATTCGGCCCGACCGGCGACTTGCCGTGGCCGCCGGGAATGTCGAGCACGTATTCCGGCTGGCACAGTCCGGACAGCCGCCCCCGCAACTTGCGCATCAGCTCCTGCCCGCGCGCCAGCGTGGTGCGCAGATGCGCCGTGCCCGGCGCGAGGTCGCCATGGTGCAGGTAATAGGGTTTGATGCGGCACGCGACCAAGGCGCGCATCAACTCCTCCAGCGCCTCGACGCTGTCGTTGACCCCGCACAGCAGCACCGACTGGCTCACCATGGGAATGCCGGCATCGATCAGGCGGGCACACGCCGCGCGAGCCTCATCCGTCAGTTCCCGCGCATGATTGGCGTGCAGCGCGACCCAGGTCGTCGCACCCGACACCTTCAGCGCCGCAACCATCTCGGCGTTGAGGCGGGATGGATCGGCGACCGGCACACGGGTATGGATCCGGATGATGCGGACATGCTCGATCGCGGCGAGATCAGCCATGATTTCGGCAAGCCGCCGCGGCGACAGCATCAATGGATCGCCGCCGGTCAGGATCACTTCCCAGATTTCGCTGTGGCGGCGGATGTAGTCCAGCGCGGATGAATAGGCGGAATCCGACAGCGCGCTTTCCTTGCCGGGGCCGACCATTTCGCGGCGAAAGCAGAACCGGCAATAGACAGCGCAAACGTGCACCAGCTTGAACAGCACCCGGTCGGGATAGCGGTGCACGATGCCTGAGACCGGCGAATGGGCGTGATCGCCGATCGGATCGGCGCGCTCGCCCACCTGGCTGGTCAGCTCCTCTGGCGAAGGAATGAACTGCCGCGCGATCGGATCGGCGGGATCGTTGGTGTCGATCAGCGCGGCGATCTCCGGCGTCACCGCGATCGCGTAGCGGGAGGCGACCTTCCGCAGCAAGGCGAGCTCGGCGGGCCGCGCCAGCCCGTGGGCGACGAGTTCGTCGGCGTCGCGCAGCGTGGTTGCGAGATTGATCTTCTTCATGCCTCACCTGACGGCGGCGTCCACACCACCTGGTCGATCCGCAGCGCGCCGCTTGCCAGCATCACCAGCCGGTCGAAACCTAGCGCGACGCCGCTTGCTTGCGGCATCTTGGCGACCGCGGCAAGGAAATCCTCGTCGAGCGGGTAGCGCTCGCCATAGCGGCGTGCCTTTTCGTCCATCGCCAGCGTAAAGCGGCGGCGCTGCTCGGCCGCATCGGTCAACTCGCCAAATCCATTGGCAAGTTCGACCCCGCAGGCATAGACCTCGAAACGCTCCGCGACGCGGGGATCGGAGGCTTTGGCGCGCGCCAGCGCCGCTTCCGGCACCGGATATTCGAACAAGACAGTCAAACGCCCCTGCCCCAGATTTGGTTCGACGTGCTCGACCAGAATCTTGCTGAAAATATCCGACCAGGTATCGTCGATGCTGGTCCGTGCCTTGTGGCGTGCCGCGTCCGCCAGAGCCGCGCGATCGCCCTCGCCGCCATGGACGGTCGCCAGCAGGTCGATGCCGGCGAAACGGTCGAATGCGGCGGCGACCGTCAGCAATTCCGGCTCGGCGAAGGGATCGGCTTGCCTGCCCCGAAACGAAAACTGCCGGATCCCGGTCGCCTGCGCGGCGTGGGCAATGACCACGACGCAATCGGCCATGACCGCATCATAGTTCGCTTCCGCCCGATACCATTCCAGCATGGTGAATTCGGGCAGATGCAGATCGCCGCGCTCCCGATCGCGGAATACCCGCGCGAATTCGAAGATCTTGCTTTCGCCGGCGGCGAGCAGTTTCTTGGCTGCAAATTCCGGCGAGGTTCGCAAATACCGGCTCACGCGCCCGCCGTCGGCGCGGACCAGTTCGGTGCGCGGCGCATGCAGATGGGTCTCATTGCCCGGCGAAACCTGCAAAATCGAGGTCTCGACCTCGGTAAAACCCTGCTCGTCGAACCACGCCCGCAGCGCACGCGTGATCGCAGCCCTCATTAACAGGAATGGCCTGACGTCGGCGTGCCGGTCGGCCGACCACCAGGGCGAAGGCGGCGAAGGCAGCTCGTGTTCGGCCATCAGCGGCAAACCCCGAAAAGCCGCAAAATGCTGGTATCGACCGGCAAAATCAGTATGTTGCGGCCCGAAGCAGCCGCAAAGGCCTTAAGCCACCCGCGTCCGGATCGGTCGGGGGCCAGAACATCAGGAAAAACAGCTTTGAAAGTCATCGCCAGCTCTATTCGCAAAGGCAACGTCATTGAGCAAGACGGCAAGCTTTACGTCGTTGTGACCGCCGAGAACATCCATCCCGGCAAGGGAACGCCGGTCAGCCAGATCGAAATGCGCCGAATCAGCGACGGCGTGAAGATCTCGGAACGTTACAAAACCACCGACCAGGTGGAAAAGGCCACCATCGAGGACCGCAATTTCAATTATCTGTATCAGGACGCCGACGGCTTTCACTTCATGAACAGCGAGACCTATGATCAGGTCCAGGTGCCGAAGGACGTCGTGGGGTCGTCCGCGCCTTATCTGCAGGAAAACATGACGGTCAAGCTCTCGATGTACGACGCGACGCCGGTCGCGATCCAGTTGCCGCAGCGCGCGACGCTGGAAGTGGTGGAGACCGAGCCTGTCACCAAGGGCCAGACCGCATCCTCATCCTACAAGCCCGCCGTGCTGTCGAACGGGGTGCGTACCGCAGTGCCGCCGCACGTCGCCCCGGGCACCCGGATCGTGGTGATGACCGAGGACGGCTCTTACGTCGAACGCGCCAAGGACTAGTATCAAGACTAGTATCAAGGATCAAACGTCGGGCCATCTGCCGCCAAGGGGGCGACGCATTGGGTAGGGGAGCTGTCCGGTCGGTCTCGCGATTGCTCGCAGCTTTCGTCCTGCTCGTTGCGGGCGCGAGCGGTTCTCCCCGCCGACGAAATCCGCACCCCCGAGATTTCGGTGATCCGCGTCGATTGGCGCTCGGTGCTGGATCAGCTCCGTGCCGAGATCGGCGCGGCGCCAGCAGTCGCCGCCGATTTCACCTTTGCTGGCCAGCGGCGGCTGCCCGCCTTCGACCCGCGGTCGATGCCGGCCCTGGTGCAACTGAACGCCGCGACCTCGCAGGTCTTCCTCGGCATCGGGCGCAGCGCGGTGCCGGTGCTGCTGCCGTTCGATACCGCCGCCTGGCTGGATGCGCGACGAAGCGGCACGCCGACCGGCTTGCCGCTGTCGCATTATCAGGCGGACTTCCGATCCGTGGACCTGTTCGACGCCGGGCCGGCCGGCTACGACGCGGTGTTCTCGCTCGAGCCCGGCGCCGGAAGCGGCCTGCCGCAGCGAACCTTCGCCAGACCGGTCGAGGTGCAGATCACCGGCTCGCTTCTCACCTATGACGTCGCCGACCCGCAGGGCGGCAAGGGCGAACCGGTCAAATCGCTGGCCGCGCAATATCCGGATATGCGCCGCTTCATCCGGGAGGGTTATGTGCGTTATGCCTTCACCCGCTTCGGCGTGCCCTATGTGGTCTCGATCCAGTGCCTGGATTCAGCCCCACGGGCGCGGCGGTTGGCCTGCCGCGAGGCCTATCCCATCGCCGAACGGTTCCTGAAGGCGCTGCGCATTGCCGGCGGCCTGCCGTCGCGGCCGCGGATGGATATCGCCTCCGAGGTTGCCGAGCGGCCGATGGCGCAATCCGGCGAGTTCACCTATCGCCCGGTCGGCGACATCCTCGCCAATAGCGGTTACCGCAAGCAGAGCGGCCGCGTCGATCCCGATGCCTATTCGCAGATCCGCTTTCCCCTGGAGGCGCCTGCTTTCGTGCATTCGCAATCCTTCGGCAGGCGGAGATCGACCGACAAATCCGACCAGCCGACCAGCACCTATCCATGGCGCGACAATTTCTGCGAGGCGCGCAGCTTTAGCGTCGGCCAATGCGCGAGCGGCTTCGGCCACCAGGGCGAGGACATCCGCCCGGGCGCCTGCCTGGCGCATAGCGAAGGCGCCAGTGCGTGCGATCCCAAGCAGCAGCCGATCGTCGCCGTCCGCGACGGCGTGTTGATCCGTTCGCCGAAACAGCAGGCGGCGACGCTGCAGATCAATACCCGCAACGAGCACATCCGCTTCCGCTACATGCACATGAACCCGGCAAGCATGGATGCCGATGGCGTCCTGAACGGACGCCAGGTCGAGGAAGGCGAGAAGCTCGGGGTGGTGTCGAACTATCTCGATCACCCCAACGGCACCTCCCGGCATCTGCATTTCGACGTGCAGGTGTTCACCCGCGACGGCTGGATCTGGGTCAACCCCTACGCCACCCTGATCTTGGCCTATGAGCGCCTGATCCGCGGCCGCGGCCACGAGATCGGACCGGAGATGGCCGGTTCGCCCGCGGTAGCCCATGCACTGCCTGAGGATGTCATTCATCCCGACCCGCAGGAAGGCAGCGAGAATTAGTTAGAGCACGATCCGGAAAGGTGGCTACCGGTTTTCCGAAAAGATGATGCTCAAACAATAAAGCCTTTCCTGCTCACGTGAGCGCGAGATGCACGGTCAACGTCGCGACGATCAGCGCCAAGACGATCGACAGCACGAGCTCGGCCCTGACGCTTGCCGCGGAATGCGATTGCTGGTCGTCGATCAGGCGGGTGGTGCGAATGAAGCGCACCAGCGACACGACGATGATGGACATGCCGACGAGAATGAGGGCGAGCCCGTCATAGTGGCTGAAGGATCCCGAAAACTTCTCCAGCTGCACGCGTCTTGCGGCGTCGATCGAGTTCGCTTCCGCCAGCGTCAGCACGAAGAGGTTGAACTTCTCGACCACGAACCCGAACGCGATGGTGGCGATCCCGGTGCGGATCCAGGCGAGAAAGGTGCGCTCGTTGGCGGCATGATCCGAATATCTGTCGATCATCGAGACCTCATGAACGGGAGGAGACGCAAGGACTGCTCGGCCACCGGTCGGAAGCCGCGACTTCCGATTCGAGCTATACAGCAGTTGCCGCCGGCCGGCATCCTCTCGCGCACCGATCGGGCCAAGGCGGAGGGAACCGTGCGCCGCTGGCTGTCCAAAATTGCCTTGAACTTGCACCAAGAGTTGGTTGCGGCGAAACGTCGGGTTTTGTCGCCCCTCGCCCGCGGCTAGATTGGTCCGATGACGCAGCCTGATTCCCTCAGCCCCCCGACCCGCCGAGCGCTGTTGCGATCGAGCCTCGGCGCAACAGCGCTGCTGTTGCAGGCGGCCGTGGCGCGCGCCGCAGCACCTCCAGGCTTCGATCAATGGCGGGATGAATTTCCGCAAGCATGCGCTGGCCAAGGGCATTTCGGAGGCGACCTGGAACCGGGCGATGGGCCGCGTCGAGCCCGACATGACCGTGTTCAAGGAGATCGGGAACCAGCCCGAGTTCACCGAGGAGATCTGGCAATACATCAACCGTCGCGTTTCCGACTGGCGCATCATCGCCGGCAAGCAGGCTTTGAAGCAGAACGCGGCGCTGTTCGCCCGCATCGAAAAGGATTTCGGGGTCGAGCGCGGCACGCTGCTGGCGTTGTGGGGCGTCGAGTTCGGCCTTCGGCGATCCCTTGGTGCAGCAGAACCACATGCGCCCGGTCTTCCCGTCGCTCGCAGCGCTCGCATGGAACGAGCCGCGCCGCCGCGCCTATTGGCAGAGCGAGCTGATCAACGCGCTGAAAATCGTCGACCGCGGCTGGAGCACGCCGGAGGAGATGCGGGGCTCGTGGGCCGGCGCCATGGGCCACACCCAGTGGATGCCGGAGGTCTGGCTCAATGTCGGCATCGACTATGACGGCGACGGCAAGATATCGCCGTTCGGCAAGCCCGATGATGCGCTCGGTTCGACCGCGAAATTCCTGGTCGACCGCGGCAAATATCACCGCGGCGAACATTGGGGTTACGAGGTGCGAGGCTCCAGCGGCGGCAGTCGCGGCAGCCGGACCTATGCGGCCTGGGCGAGCGGCGGCGTCACGCGTGCCGACGGCCAGCCGTTTCCGCAACCAAACGCATCGGCGCAGATGTGGGTGCCGGTGCCGGGCGGACCGGCATTCCTGCTGGGGCCGAACTTCTATTCGGTGAAGAGCTACAACCCTTCCATGAATTATGCGCTCGCGATCTGCCATCTCGGCGACCGCATTTTGGGCGCGCCGCCGTTCATTCAGCCGTTCCCGGGTTCCGAGCGCGCGCTGACGCTTGCGGAAGTGCAGGAGATGCAGGTGCGTCTCACTAAAGCGGGCTACGACACCGGCGGCACCGACGGCCGCGTCGGCAACGACACCATGAAGGCGATCCGGGATTATCAGGTGAAGATGGGGCTGGAGCCCGCCGACGGTTACGGCGGGCTGAAGGTGCTGGCGCGGTTGCGGCAGGGCAGCTAACGTCGCCCAGTCTTGCGAGCGAAGCAATCAGTCCTCCGTCGCTCGAATGGATTGCTTTGCGCTCGCAAGACGCGCAAGCGCTTACGCCCGCCGCGCGACGCCGCCGGCGTTCATGCCGCCATCGATGACCAATTCCGTTCCGGTGACGTAGCGCGATGCGTCGGAGGCCAGATACAACACGCCGCTCGCAATCTCCGAAGCCTGGCCGGCGCGGCCGAGCGGCGTGAACAATTTCGCGCGTTCCTCGGGATCGATCGGCGCGTTTTGTCCGCTGCCTTGCGCTTCGGTCGGAAGCTTGCCCCAGATCGGCGTGTCGATAATGCCGGGATGAACCGAGTTGACCCGGATGCCATCGCCGATCGAAGCGCATTCCATCGCGATCGACTTGGCGAACAGCCGCACGCCGCCCTTGGTCGCGCTATAGCCGGCAAGGGTCTGCGCGCCGCGCAGGCCCGCCAGCGACGACATCAGGATGATCGATCCACCGCCGCGTTTTGCGCATCAAGGGCAGGCAATGCTTCACCGAAAGAAACACGCCGTCGAGGTTGATCGCGGTCTGCCGGCGCCAGTCTTCCAGCGACATGTCGACGATCGACGGCACCGCGATCCCGATGCCCGCATTGGAAACCAGGATGTCGAGCCGGCCGTATCGCTTCTCGATTTCGGCCACCACTTCCACCCAGCGGGCTTCGCTGGTCACATCCTGATGCAGGAAGATCGCCTCGTGACCGGCTTTCTTGATGCCGGCGACAAGTTCGGGCCCCCTGAGCTCGTCGATATCGGTGACCGCAACGAAGGCGCCCTCGCGCGCCAACAGCTCGGCGACCGCGGCGCCGATGCCGGATGCGCCGCCGGTCACCAGCGCGACCTTGCCTTGAACCTGACCTGTCATTTCCACTCCCATTTTTCTTATTGCAGATTTATCGGATGATCGCCGGCCCTTGATCCGGCACCGCGACATCGAGCACGCGCAACTGCACGCGCTCGTTGCCCTGATAGCGGTCGACGGCAAGCGATCCGGCCACGTGCAAGGGCTGTCCGCGATGCGCGACAAGCGCGTTGCCGAGTTTCTGGCCGATCGATCGGAACGCAATGCCGTTCACGATCGCGCCGTCGCCGGACTTGAAACGCAGCCGCAGATGCGCCTGCCCGACTTCGTCGGCATAAACCAGTTGATGCGACGGCAGCGCCAAAACCGGCTCGGGATTGCCGCTGCCGAACGGGCCGGCGCGATTGAGCGTTGCCGCGAACTCCGGCGTGACGCCGCGGGCGGAAACCGCGCCGTCGATGAAAAGCTCGTTGGCGTGGCGCGATTGCGCGACGTCATGCGGCGAGCGCGCTTTCCAGATAGGCGCGAAACTCGGCGAGCTTCTCCTTGCGCAAGGTCACGCCCGCGGCCATCGCGTGGCCGCCGCCCTTCAGCAGGATGCCGTCGTGAACCGCCTGCCGCACCGCCTTGCCGAGATCGACGCCGGAAATCGAGCGGCCCGAGCCGGTGCCGATGCCGCCCGGTTCCAGCGCAATCGCGAAGGCGGGCCGTGAGAATTTTTCCTTCAGCCTGGCAGCGACGAGGCCGACCACGCCGGGATGCCAGCCTTCCGAGGCCGTGACGATGACCGCGCCTTTGTCCTCGAGGCCGAGCGACGCCAGCGCTTCGGCTTCGGCCTGCGCCTCCGCCGCCTGCTCAATCAGGCGGCGCTCGCTGTTGAGCCGGTCGAGCTCGGCGGCGATCCGCGCCGCTTCCGAGACATCGCCTTCCAGGAGCAGCCGCACGCCGAGATCGGCGCGACCGATCCGCCCGCCGGCATTGATGCGCGGCCCCAGCATGAAGCCGAGATGCCAGGCTTCCGGCGGGCCGTTCAGCCGCGATACGTCCATCAGCGCGGTGTGGCCGACATGGTCGCGGCGGCGCATCGCGATCAGGCCCTTGGCGACGAAGGCGCGGTTGAGCCCGATCAAGGGCGCGACGTCGGCAACCGTGCCGAGGGCGACGTGATGCAGCATGCCCAGCAGATCGGGCTCCGGCATTTCGCCGCTCCAGAATCCCCGCGCCCGTAATTCGCGGTTGACCGCAACCAGCGTGATCAGCGTCAGCCCGACGGCGGCGAGATAGCCGAGGCCGGAGAGATCGTCGGGCCGGTTCGGATTGACCAGCGCATCGACCTCGGGCAGCGCGTCGCCACATTGATGATGATCGATGACGACGACGGACATGCCGAGGCGTTTTGCCTCCGCCAGCGGCTCGAGGCTGGTGGTGCCGCAATCGACCGTCACCAAGAGCGTCGCGCCCTTGGCGGCGAGCGCGCGCACGGCCTCGGTGTTGGGGCCGTAGCCCTCGAACAGCCGATCGGGAATATGGATCAGGGGATCGAGCCCGCAATGCCGCAAGTGCCAGGCGAGCAGCGCCGCCGAGGTCGCGCCATCGACGTCGTAATCGCCGAAGATCGCGACCTTCTCGCCGCGCGTAGCCGCGTCCGCGATGCGTTTGGCCGCCGCCTCCATCTGCGTCACGGTGTAGGGATCGGGCATCAATTTGCGGATCGTCGGATCGAGGAAATCAGCGACCTCGTCGATATCGACGTCGCGCCCGGCCAATACCCGCGCCAGCATTTCCGGCAATTGATGGCGCTGCGCGATGGCGAGCGCCCGCGCCGCGCCGCGCGCGTCGAGCCGGTCGCGCCACAGCTTTCCGGTGAGCGAGTGCGCCACGCCGAGAAAGGCCGGCGGCACCTCAATGGGGAGCGCTGATGCGGCAAGCGTCATGATGCTTCAGAGATAGGCGCGAATCGCAGCAACGGCAAACGATCCCGCTGGCTACGCACCGGGATTTGTTGGTGAGAGGCCCGATTGAGATGGAGATTTGGCCTAACGGCGCAAGCCGCCTCGACGCCAGCCTAGCCCCTACATCATCGCGATGCAGTCGATCTCGATATCGAACGGCCCGGTCCATTCCGGAATGCAGACATAGATGCGCGCCGGCGGGTCTTTTGGGAAATAGCGCGCGTAGATCGCATTCACGGCCGCGAAGTGTTTTGCAGAGGTGCAGAAGATGTTGCACTTCATCACATTGTCCAGCGACGCGCCGGCGGTCTCGAGGCACAGCTTCATCTGCTCGATGACCAGCTCGGTCTGGCGCTCGATCGGCGCCGATACGATCTCGCCGGTCACCGGATCGAACGGCGGCAAGCCCGACACGAAGACCATGTTGCCCGCGCGGGTCACCGGCGAGGCCGGCGCCTTCCAGCGCTCCAGGTAGGTGGAGATCGGTTCGACCCGCACGACTTCTCGTTTCATGGGTGGCATCCTTCATCCTGATCCGACCGAGGCTAGCGCGCGACGAGCACAACATGATTCGACGCCGGTGGAACTATGGACGCTGCGGAATTTTGAAAATATGGAAGACCATCGCCGCCGGATCTTCGCTGTGCGGCGCCTTCCTGAGCGAAACCAAACAAGCGCCGCCTGGACGACACAATGCGCCAAGTCTAGTTTTCGACGATTGCCTGATAAAGGCTGATTGAACCTACTACCAGGGGCAGAATTCCCAAGAGCGCCCAAACGAAGGACGATCCCGAGACTGTGGCGTGGACGACGATCCAAGCGCCAAAGGCAGCTATTCCTGCGGAAATCAAAAACGGGAGCGCTCTATCCATTGTGTACGTTCCTTTTCTCAAGGTCTGAATAAGCAAGATGGCCGAGCTCAAGTCGCCGATCAATGCGACGCCGAACAATTCCTCAAAGACCATTCAAGCACCTAACGGCGGAAAGTCCGTGAGAATATAGCGAGAAGCCACGTCGCAACCACCGCTGTTCCCTTGCGTTTCCAGCCGGCTCAAATCGTCGCGAAGGCACTGCCGAGTCCATGAGGCCGCGGCCCCAGTGAAGTCAAGATTTCTCCCAAATCGTGCCGGCGATTGTCGCCTTTTAGACCGCAATACCAGGGTACTGGTCGGCCAAGAATAATTAAACGATCAAGAGGAGGCCTCACCAGATGGCGACGAAAGACGGGTTCTCTCCGAACGATCGTTTTCATCTCTTTCTCTCCGGACATATCGGAGAACCCGAGCAGCCGGGTATATGGAAGAACGCTTGGGATGGAGCGGTTATCACGTCGCCAACCCTCAAGACGAGTATCTTGTTTGCCGCGGCGGCGCCGTTCGTCATTGCGGTTCTATGGATGGGAAATCCAACCGTACGCATTGCGAACGCCACGACTTCCCTGGCCGGCACATTTGCAGCCCAAGACGGATACGGTCACGGATACGGTCCGTCGATGCCAACCATTCGGACACCTGCCGGCGGACAGGCTTTGCCGCCGACCGCAAGGCAGGCGCCCTCGCGCGAGGAAATTACAGCCGCTCTTAAATCTGCCTTTCAGATCCAGACTGGACGTCGTCGGCAATCAACCGAAGTCCTGCTGACGCAGTTCCAGACCTGGGCGGCCGAGGAAAAGGCGAAAGGCCAAGTTGCTGCCGCTCTCGCGCCCGCAGATCAGGGGCAGACCGAAATCCGTGAACCATCGGCCGAAGTCTTGTTGAAGGAATTCCAGAATTGGGCGGCCGGGCAGGATGTGCGGGCGCAGGCCGAGCCCGTGCAACCCGCACAGGATGCCCGAGCACCGGTTCGGCCAGTGCAGAAGCACAGACAGGTCCGCCCCGTGCAAAATGTGCGGGCAGAGATCCGGCCCGTGCCAAATGCGCGCGCACAGAACCGGCCCGCGCAAGATGCTCAGGCACCGTGGCTCCTGCGAAGCATCGGTTGGGTCCATTAGCGCGTCGCCGCTCTGCCGGATTGTCAGCAAACCACCGACTTCGCAGCAAGGTGGCGAGATGAGTATCGCTGCCCTCCGCCGATCCTGTACCCTTCCGGGCGCTCGGCGGCGGTCTAGCAGTGTGGTGTAGCGCAGCGGCGCGGGCCTGAACCGCGGTGCCAGCACGGTCACCGTGAGTCCGTGTTACCGCAACGCCTGTTTCATACCGAAGTCGCCTGAAGATCCACATCCAGAAGCCCGACCTTGCCGAACTTGGCTGTCAGTGTCGCCTGATCGAAAGGCTTCACGAGATATTCGTCGGCGCCGGCCGCAATCGCCTGATGGATGTGGTCGATATCCTTCTCCGTCGTGCACATGATCACGATCGGCTTGCTGCCGTCGTCCCGTGCGCGCAGATGAAGCAGGAATTCGATGCCCGTCATCACGGGCATGTTCCAGTCCAACAGAACCACCTCGGGCATCCGCTGTTCGCAGGCAACGACGGCCAACTGGCCATCGCCGGCCTCGTCGACGGCGAAGCCCAAGGGTTCGATGAAGCGTCGTGCGACCGAACGCACGACGCGCGAGTCGTCAACAATCAGACACCTTCTCATTTCCGGCTCCAAGTGGGGGGACTTCAGGCAGAGACGACACGGTCTCTTCCTGTCTTCTTCGCCTGATAGAGGGCTCCGTCAGCGCGCTGGATCAATTGCGCGAGCGGTTCACCAGGGTCGTAGCAGGCAACGCCGATCGATACCGTCACAGCGCAGACGGTCTCCTCGACATCGCTCGGGGCGAACATCTTGCGCGCGAGCGCTGTCCTGAGATTTTCTGCAACATGCATGGCCGCCTCGATCGAGGTTGCGGGCAGGATGACGGCGAATTCCTCGCCGCCGTAGCGTGCCGCGCAATCCTGGCCCTTGACGTTCTGCGCGAGCGTGGCCGCGACGAGTTGAATGACGGCGTCGCCCGTTGCGTGGCCCCAGGTGTCGTTGACCATCTTGAAGTGATCGATGTCGATCAGGAGCAGCGACAGATCGTCACCGCTGTTCATGGCCTCGCCGCTCATGGTTTGCAGCGCCACATCGAAGTACCGTCGGTTCGCGATACCCGTCAAACCGTCGGTGGTGGCCTCGCGCCGCAGATCCTCCAAGGTTCGCTCCAGCGCGTCGATCTTGTCGGACGACTGCTTGAGGTCGAAGCCGAGCCGCTCGCTGCGCCCCACGATCCTGCTGGTCTCCTCGACCAGGGAATCGATCAGGTCGGCCAGCGAGTGCACGTTGGCGAGGAACTGCGCCGAGATGCCGTCGATGGCCGTGCCGATGCCGTCGGCATCGGTCCTGGCTTTCTCCACGAGGTCGAGGACCGTCTTCAGGGTGTCGCGGGCGCGGATCGTCTTGTCGCACAGCGCCTTTTCCGAGATGGGCGGCTTGAAGAACTTCCCACGCAGCTGATCGAGCGTTTGATCGTCGATCGGACAGCTGTTCGAGAGCAGGACGTCGATGGTCCGGGTGAGTTCGGAGTTTTGGCCCGAATGATAGGCGTACCAGACCGAAAAGTTTGAAGGGGTTGGCAGCACGCCCTGCGATTGCATCGATGCCATGGCCGCCTCGGCTTGGCTGCCGACCTGCTCCGTACCATTCAAATACATCTTGCGTCCGACCCAAACAGGAATGTGACAGCCGGTTGATAGCAGGCAAACCAACGCAAGCGCACACGGAAATCAGCACCGATGCGTATCCGCGGCGAGAGTTCTGTTGCGACGCTTAGCCCTTTGTTAAGCGGGACATTCAACCTCGCTTAGAGTCCAACTCTTCGCGGAAGGTTCTTGATTTCGCCATGCAGAGGCCTGATTTTCACCCGGCGCTGCCCTCAATCAACGGGACCAAAGCATTCGAATTTCACGTTGCAAGTCGCGATTGCTTGTCGCGTCACGCCGGAAGCATTTTCGCTTTTTTTCAAGGCTCGTGTTTTCAAGGCTTGCAGATTACCGCAGCGGCTCCGCGGCATCACCTCCGACACGTTCACACGATCGACCGGTCGACGCACTCGGCACACGCGATTTGAACGACGGTGACACCGCTGCCGCAATTGCGCGCCCGCGCATCGAGCCGGTCGTGCCACGGCTTTCCGGTAAGCGAGTGTGTCACGCCGAGCGAGGCCGGCGGCGCCTCGGTGGGGTGGCGCCGTTGCGGGAAACGTCATGATGCCAGGCAGATCGGGATGACTCGCGCGTTCGGCGAACGGAACCGCCCAAAAAAACGGCTGGTTGCAAAAACAAGGTGCAGCCTGAAGCTGTAGTTAGACACCTAAACCCTCGGAAATTAAGTTTCTGTTAGGCTGAATCCGCGACAAATAAAACATTGCAATTTGCGCGCGTGAGGCCGCAACGCAGGGGTAGTGAACCGATGTCCGCCGCGCTTGAACAAATTCGAGCGAGACCGAACGCACGTGACGTTAGCGGTCCGGCCGCTGCCGAAGACGAATCCGACATTTCCGCACTGATCGCGCGGCTGACCGCCGAGGTCAACCAGGTCGCCTGCGAAAAGACCAAGTCAATTCAGCAGATCACCAACCAGATGAAAATGCTGGCGCTGAACGCGTTGATCGAAAGCTCGCGCGCGGGCGCCCAAGGCGCCGGCTTCGCGGTGGTCGCGCAGGAGGTGCGCGCCGTCGGCCAGCAGGTGGAGCTGATCGCAAAGGAACTCGAAACCCAGCTGACCAAGCGGACCGAGAGCCTGATGAGTTCGATGCAACAGATGACCGAACGATCGCGCGGCGAGCGCATGATCGACCTGTCGCTGAATGCCGTCGAACTGATCGACCGCAATCTCTACGAACGGACCTGCGACGTGCGCTGGTGGGCAACCGATTCCGCCGTGGTGGATTGCGCCGCGAAGGCGGACGCAGCCAATGTCGGCCACGTGTCGGAGCGCCTGGCCGTGATCCTTGGCGCCTACACCGTCTATCTCGATCTCTGGCTCTGCGACCTCGACGGCAATGTGCTGGCCAATGGCCGCCCCGACCGCTTCAAGGTCATCGGACAAAACGTCGGCACCACAAAATGGTTTCGCGAGGCGCGGACCTTACGCTCGGGCGATGATTACGTCGCCGGCGACGTCGAGTGCCAGCCGCTGTTGGGCAATGCCCAGGTCGCGACCTATTGCGCTGATGTCCGCGCCGAGGGCAAGTCCCACGGCAAGCCGATCGGCGTGCTGGCGATCCATTTCGATTGGGAACCGCAGGCACGCGCCATCGTGCAGGGCGTGCGCGTGGGCGCCGCCGACAAGGCAAGGGTCATGCTGCTCGATTCGAATTTTCGTGTAATTGCGGCCTCCGATGGCCAGGGGATACTGACCGAGCGCGTGCCGCTCAAGCTGGAAGGGCAGCGAAGCGGCGTTTGCCGCGACGCGTCCGGCAGGATGATCGCATTCCACGCCACACCGGGCTATGAGACGTATAAGGGCCTCGGCTGGTTCGGCGTGATCCTCGCGGCGGCCGGATAGGGTGAAGCCAAATTAGAATTAGCATCCCATCCGGTCGGCGACGCCGCCGAAATCCTTGGCCACAATATCCCAGTCGCCCCTGGCCTCGAAATCGTATTTCTGCAACGGGCCATATTCGGTCGGCCGCGCCACGAAGGCGGTCTTGAGCCCGAGTTTTTGCGCGGCCTTGAGATCGTGGTTGTGGGCAGCCACCATCATCACCTGCTCCGGCGGCAAGCACAGAAGTTTTGCCGCGCCCAGATAGGTTTCGGGATCGGGCTTGTAATGCTGCGAACAGCTCGGCCGACATGATCAGGTCCCACGGCAGACCTGCAAACTTCGCCATGTTGGTGAGCAGCGCGACGTTGCCGTTGGAGAGCGGCGAGATGATGTATTTTGTCTTTAGCCGCAAGTAGTCCCGCGACGCTGTCCGGCCACGGATGCAGGCGATGCCAGCCCATCGTGAGATGGTGCAGATCGGCGTCGGTCAATCCCTTGACCCCGTGCTGCTCGACCAGCTTCTCCAGCGAGCGGCGATGCAGCACGTCGAGGATCACATAGCCTTGTTCGGGATGCTTGCGCACCTCGTCCATCGAGGCGGCATAGACCGCGCGCCAGCCATCGACCAGCGCGGTCCAGTCGGCCGTGACGCCGCGCGTCTCCGACCATTTGGTGAAATCATTGATCAGGCTGGTGCGCCAATCGACCACGGTGCCGAACACGTCGAACACCAGCGCTTTGACCGCGGAAATATCGGACATGCTCACTCCCTTTTTTTCTTGATTGTCATTCCAGGCCCGATGCTGCGCATCGCGCGGGAATGAAAGCTTGTCTTAATCCAGATGGAACTTCTCGAGCTGGCGGTGCTCGGCCTTGATGTAGCGCACCGTTCCGGTGACCGAGCGCATCACCACCGTCTCGGTCTCGATGACATTGTCCTTGCGGAACTTGACGCCCGACAACAGCGAACCGGTGGTGACGCCGGTTGCCGCAAACAGGCAATCGCCCTTCGCCATGTCCTCGATGCCGTAGATCATGCGGGGATCGGTGATCCCCATCTTGTGGGCGCGCTCGCGCTTCTCTTCGCTGTCGAGAATGAGCCGGCATTGCATCTGCCCGCCGATGCAGCGCAGCGCCACCGCGGCCAGCACGCCCTCGGGCGCGCCGCCGGTGCCGATATACATGTCGACGCCGGTCTCGTCGGGGGTCGCGGTGTGGATCACGCCCGCGACGTCGCCGTCGGTGATCAGCCGCACCGCGGCTCCCATCGAACGCACGCCCTGAATGATCTCGGCGTGGCGCGGCCGATCGAGCACCAAAACCGTGATCGCCGAGGGATCGACGCCTTTGGCTTTCGCCAGCCGGCGGACGTTCTCGGCGGGCGACGCGTCGAGCTCGACCACGCCCTTCTGGTAGCCGGGGCCGACCGCGATCTTCTGCATGTAGACGTCGGGCGCATGCAACAGCGTGCCGCCATCGGCCATCGCCATGGTGGCGATCGAGCCCGGCATGGCCTTGGCGCAGAGCGTGGTGCCTTCGAGCGGATCGACGGCGATGTCGACCTTGGGACCCGCGTTCAGCCCGACCTTCTCGCCGATGAACAGCATCGGCGCCTCGTCGCGCTCGCCCTCGCCGATCACGACCGTGCCCTCGATCGGCAGCTTGTTGAGCTCGCGCCGCATGGCATCGACCGCGGCCTGGTCAGCGGCCTTTTCATTGCCGTGGCCGCGCAGCCGCGCGGCCGACACCGCCGCACGTTCCGTCACCCGCACGATTTCAAGCGTCAGAATGCGCTCAAGCAAGAGCTGCTGCGGAACGGAAATTTGGATCGACATCGGCGTACTCCTTAAATTTTCGCGGGCCGTTGGCCGGCGGCCCGCAACCCATCCTTTAACGCGCGACGGGTCCGGACCGGCATGAGATTATGATCCGATTAGATTAAATCGGATCATAATCTCATCTCTTTGTTTGAGCATGATCTTTTCGGAAAACCGCTTCGCACTTTTCCGGATCATGCTCTAGTTCTTCTCGATCCGTATCACCTGCGGCCGACCGCTGATCACCTTGTCGCGCTGCACCGCCTTGAGCGCACGGTACACCGCATCCTCGTGGGTCGCATAGGTAATCAGCAGCACCGGCACTTGCGAAGATTTTCCCGCTGAATGGCCGGCGTCAACGCCGTTGGCGTGGCGCTGCACAATCGATTCGATCGAAATCTTCTGCTCGGCGAGCCTTGTTGCGATGGTCGCTGCGGTTCCAGGCAGATCGCGCGCCATCAGGCGGATATAGTAGCCGCCCTCGTGACGCTCCATCGGCGCCTTCTCGGTTGTGCGCAGGCGGTCGACCGGCCGGCCGAACGGATTGACGCGGGCGCCGCGGGCGACGTCGGCGATATCGGCGACCACGGCGGAAGCGGTTGCGGCCCCGCCCGCGCCGGGTCCGACCAGCGTGATCGGCGGAATGCCTTCCCCATCGATGGTCACCGCATTGGTCACGCCCATCACCTGCGCGATGGAAGAGGATTTCGGTACCATGGTCGGATGCACGCGCTGCTCGATGCCCTTCGCGGTGCGCACCGCGACGCCCAGCAGCTTGACGCGGTAGCCGAGTTCGGATGCGGCGCGCAGGTCTTCCGGCGCGATGGAGGAAATACCTTCGACATAGACTGCGCTCTGAGCAACTTTCGTGCCGAACGCAAGACTGGCCAGAATGGCCAGCTTCTGCGCGGTGTCGTGACCATCGACGTCGAATGACGGATTGGCCTCGGCGTAGCCCAGGCGTTGCGCGTCCTTCAGGCAGTCAGCGAACGAAAGCCCCTCCTGCTCCATCCGCGTCAGGATGTAGTTGCAGGTGCCGTTGAGGATGCCGTAGACGCGATTGATACCGGTGCCCGCGAGGCCTTCGCGCAGGGTCTTGATGATCGGGATCGCAGCTCCGACGGCCGCCTCGAAATTCAGCGCGCCGCCGTGCGTCTCGGCCAGTTTCGCAAGCCGCAGGCCATGCTTGGCGATCAGCGCCTTGTTGGCGGTGACGACCGATTTGCCGGACTTCAGCGCCGTCTCGATCGCCGACAGCGCCGGATCGCCGGCGCCGCCGATCAGTTCGACAAAGCAATCGATCGCCGGATCGGCGGCGAGCGTCAGCGCATCCTTGGTCCAGGCGATGCCGCCAAGATCGAGACCGCGCTTCTTCGCCTTCGAACGCGCGGTGACCGCGACCACGCGCAACGCGCGCCCGCAGCGCGCCGACAGGACGGCGCCTTGGCTCTCGATGACGCGGACCACCTCGGCACCCACGGTGCCGAGTCCCGCAATACCCACTCTCAGGGGTGCGACCATGACGCAAATGACCTAACGGAAGACTTTATGTCTTAGGATGTAGACATGATCTGATCCGAAAACCGGATTCCATCCCCGGGTCAAGCCTGAGGCCATGCTTTTCGGGATCATGCCTAACGCCGGTTGGCGAGAGGAACCACGTTGTGCAATGTTTCGATACCGCTTTCAAGGAAGCGGCGCACGCCGCGCGCGGCCTGGCGGATGCGCTGCTCGTTTTCCACCATGGCGATGCGGACATAGCCCTCGCCGTGCTCGCCGAAGGCGACGCCCGGCGACACCACGACGCCGGATTTTTCCACCATCAAGGTCGCGAACTGCATGCTGCCGACGTCGCGAAACGCCTGCGGCAGCGGCGCCCATGCGAACATCGAGGCTTCCGGCGGCGGAATTTCCCAGCCCGCGCGTCCAAACGATTCCACCAGCGCGTCGCGGCGCTTGCGATAGGTGTCGCGCATCTCGCGAATGCAATCGTCCGGGCCGTTCAGCGCGGCGGTCGCCGCAACCTGGATCGGCGTGAACGCGCCATAGTCGAGATAGGATTTCACCCGCGCCAAGGCCGCGATGATCCGCTCGTTGCCGACGGCAAATCCCATGCGCCAGCCCGCCATCGAGAACGTCTTCGACATCGAGGTGAACTCGACGGTGACGTCGATCGCGCCGGGTACCTGCAGCACCGAGGGCGGCGGGTTGTCGTCGTTGAAATAGACCTCCGCATAAGCGAGATCCGACAGGACGAATATCTCGTGGCGCTTGGCGAATGCCACCAGGTCGCGATAGAAATCGAGGCTCGCGACATAGGCGGTCGGGTTGGAGGGATAGCAGACCACGATCGCGATCGGCTTCGGGATCGAATGGATGATGGCGCGCTCCACCGCCTCGAAGAATTGCGGGGTCGGCTCCGAGGGCACCGAGCGGATCACGCCGCCGGCCATCAGAAAGCCGAAGGCATGGATCGGATAGCTGGGGTTCGGGCACAGGATGACGTCGCCGGGCGCCGTGATCGCCTGCGCGACATTGGCAAAGCCCTCTTTCGAGCCCAGCGTTGCGACGATCTGGGTCTCGGGGTTGAGCTTCACCCCGAAGCGCCTCGCGTAGTAAGCGGCCTGAGCCTTGCGCAGGCCGGTGATGCCGCGCGAGGCGGAGTAGCGGTCGGTGCGCGGCTTGCCCAGCGTCTCCTTCAGCTTCTCGATGACGTGGGCCGGCGTCGACAGGTCCGGATTGCCCATGCCGAGATCGATGATATCGGCGCCTGCGTTCCGCGCGGCTGCCTTTGCCCGGTTGACTTGCTCGAACACGTAGGGCGGCAGGCGGCGGATGCGGTAAAAATCTTCCATGGGTCCTCAGCTCCGACCAACCGGCAAGGGCAGAATCGCGCAAGGCGAGCTTTCCGAAGGGACGTCGATCTCGCCCAGAACTCGTGCTAAATCAGTTGCTTAGCACGAATTCAGGACAACATAACCGGCTTCGCCCCGATTTGCGATTGAATGGCGCTCTTTTAGCACGGACGCTCCGCGGCGCCAGCAAATAGCTGGCGTTTGCCTCATTTTGCGGCGGGATTGGGAGTAGCGGCCGGCTGCCCGGCCGCCGCCGAAGCCTGGCGGTCCCGGGCCGCAATCAGCTCCTTCTCGATCTTGGCGCGCTGATCCGGCGGGATCACGGCCTCGTCGCGATCGGGCGGCAGGTCATGCACCGGAAGGTACGCATCGGGCTCCCTGGGATGCGCCGCCGCATCGGATGTGGTACTGGCGCCCGGCAAATCGACGATCGAGCTGGAACAGCCGGAAAGCGCCAGCGCCGCCGTCAGCAGCGCCCCCAAGGCAAACACCCTTTTGTCCCGATCCACCGACATCGCAGGTGAAAGTCCTACCTCCGCTGATCTTGCAGCCAACTAAATTTTTGTTCATCCGGCCTGCCGCAGCTCAAACCATTCTCGCCCGGAACGATTAAAGGCGGAACAACAGATCGAACCGGTAGGGCTGCAATATGACAGAAGCAAGTTGTTTTATCGCAGTGCAACACACCTCGTAACCAGGATTAACCGCGAAGCCGCTGCGCCGATCTCTCGCGGTGACTAAGGCGAAATGACGCGATAGTGTCCCAATATGACTGACGTGACCATCGAAACCGAGGCTACGAAGAAGTTCGACGCGGAAGCCTTCGCGATGAACATCGCGCGCGCGATGGAAAGCGGCGGCAAGGTGCTCGCTGCCTATCTCAAGCCGCGCGAGACCGGCGAGGCCGCAGACCAGCCGCCGAGCGAACTCGCCGAAGTGATCAAGACCTTCACCACGGTCGCGCAATATTGGCTGTCGGACAACGAGCGTTCGTCGGACCTGCAGACCAAGCTCGCCAAGGGCTATCTCGATCTGTGGGGCTCGACCGTGCGGCGGCTGGCAGGCGAAGCGACGATGCCGGCGATCACGCCCTCGCCGCGCGACAAGCGATTCGCCGATCCCGAGTGGAAATCGAACCAGTTCTTCGATTTCGTCATGCAGCTCTATCTGCTCTCGGCGCAATGGGCGCAAGACCTCGTGCACAACGCCGACGGCATCGATCCGCACACCCGCAAGAAAGCCGAGTTCTACGTCCAGCAGATCTTAAATGCCCTGGCGCCGTCGAATTTCGTGCTGACCAACCCGGAAGTGCTGCGCGAGACGCTGGCGTCGAACGGCGACAATCTGGTTCGCGGCATGCAAATGCTCGCCGAGGATATCGAGGCCGGCAAGGGCACGCTCAAGATACGGCAATCGGATCCGGCCAACCTCGTGGTCGGCGTCAACATGGCGACCACGCCGGGCAAGGTGATCTATCAGAACGAACTGATGCAACTGATCCAGTACGAGCCGACCACGGAAAACGTGCTGCGTACGCCGCTTCTGATCGTGCCGCCGTGGATCAACAAGTTCTACATCCTCGATCTTCGACCGGAAAAATCCTTCATCAAATGGTGCGTCGATCAGGGTATCACCGTGTTCGTGATCTCCTGGGTCAACCCCGACAAGAACCTGGGGACCAAGACCTGGGAAGACTACATGAAGCAAGGTCCGCTGACGGCGATGGACGTCATCGAGCGCGCGACCGGCGAGATGAAGGTCCACACCATGGGCTATTGCGTCGGCGGCACGCTGCTCGCCACGACGCTGGCATGGCTTGCCGAAAAGCGCCGCGTGCGCGCGACCTCGGCGACGCTTTTGGCGGCGCAGGTCGATTTCTCCAATGCCGGCGATCTCCTGGTGTTCGTCGATGAAGGCCAGATCTCGGCGCTCGAGCGCGACATGCAGGCCTCCGGCGTGCTCGAAGGCTCGAAGATGGCGATGGCCTTCAACATGCTGCGCTCGAACGATCTGATCTGGTCCTATGTCGTCAACAACTACCTGAAGGGACAGCCGCCCTCCGCCTTCGACCTGCTGCACTGGAATTCGGATGCTACGCGAATGCCGGCGGCCAACCATTCCTACTACCTGCGCAACTGCTATCTGGAGAACCGGCTATCCACCGGCAGCATGGTGCTCGACAACACGCTGCTCGACCTGTCGAAGGTAAAAGTGCCGATCTATAACCTGGCGACGCGCGAGGATCACATCGCGCCGGCGGACTCGGTGCTCTACGGCTCGCAGTTTTTCGGCGGGCCGGTGAAATACGTGCTGTCCGGCTCCGGTCATATCGCGGGCGTGGTCAATCCGCCCTCCTCCAACAAGTACCAGTACTGGACCAACGATACCATCAAGGACATTTCGCTCACCGACTGGATCAGGGGCGCACAGGAGCACAAGGGGTCGTGGTGGCCGAACTGGCGCGAGTGGCTGAGCGGCATCGATGCCGAGGAAGTTCCGGCGCGCCGCGTCGGCACCGATGCGTTGCCGCCGATCGAGGACGCGCCCGGCAGCTACGTGCGCGTCCGCGCGTAGCGCAGCCCCGCGCGCTCGGCTATAAGCGGTCGCGCATTCGAGCATGATCCGGAAAAGTGGGCACCGGTTTTCCGAAAGATCATACTCAATACAAAGAGATCATGGATTAATCTGCAAAATCGAGTAAGGGGGAAGTGATGACGCCCGGATTGATGACACCAGAGCTGTTCTGGCTGACCTTGACGGTGATTTTGACGGGATTGTTGTGGGTCCCCTACATTCTCAATCGCATCACGGTGCGCGGCCTGTTCGGCTCGATGGCCAACCCGTCGCGCAACGACAAACCGCATGCGCCGTGGGCCACGCGGCTGATGTTCGCGCACGACAATGCGATCGAGAATCTCGCGATCTTCGCGCCGCTGGTGCTGATCCTGGCGCAGATCGACTATTCGACGAAATGGACGGTCTACGCCTGCGCGACCTATTTCTGGGCCCGCCTCGCCCATCTCGTCGTCTACACGCTGGGCCTGCCGGTATTCCGCACGCTGGCTTTTACCGTCGCATTCGCCGCCCAAGTGGTGCTGGCGCTGGCGATCTTCAAGTTGGCTTGAGAGAGCCCAGGATGTCAGAGACCTTTTTGCGCCACCACGAAAAGCATCGCCGCCCGCTTGTTGTCGAAGCCTGTGACTTCGCCGGTCTCGATCGACAATGAGTTCCAACTGCCCGCCGCGGCGTAGGTGGCACGCAGCCAATCCGGCGACGGATAGTTGTAGTAGCGATTGAGTGCATCGCGCCCCTCGGCGTCCCCGGTCTTGTAGCTGGCGTAGAAATAGCCGGCCGGTCGAAGCGCGCGCCAAATCAGCGTCAGGATTTTTGCCAGATCGGGCCTTGGAACATGAAGCAGACAGGCGTTGGCCCAAACGCCGTCGTAGGCTTCGACCTTGTCGAGGTCCTGGAACAGCAGCGTCTCGACCGGGCGACCGAGACGCTGCGATGCCACGCTTGCCATTTCCGGCGAACCGTCGGTCGGGTGAACGTCAAATCCCTGCGCGAGCATTTCCGCCGAAGCTGCCCCCGCTCCGCATCCGAGCTCAAGGATTGTTGCCCCCGGCTTGAGCAGCGCCAGAAAGCGGGTCAACCGCGTATGAGCCGCGATCTCGCGCATCGCATAGGCATCGGCGTTGCCGCGATAGAACTGAAGGGTTTCCTCGTCCACAGCCAATCCCGTCACGGAAACAGCGCAATCTGCTCAAGCCCCGCTGTCTCCGGCAGCCCGAACATCAAATTCATGTTCTGGATCGCCTGACCGGCCGAGCCCTTCACCAGATTGTCGATCACCGAGATGACGCTGGCGCGGTTCTTGATGCGGTCGGCGACTACGCCGATCTGTGCATAGTTCGTTAGCGTCGCGCACGTTCTGTCGCTCTGCGGCAGCACGCCCTTTTCCGCGGCATGAACGAACGGCTCGTCGCGGTAGGCCTGTTCGAGCGCGCCGCGCAGATCGTCCGGCGTCGCGCCCTTGAGCTTGACATAGGAGGTGCAGAGCTCGCCGCGGCCATCGGAATCAGTGCCTGCGGTGAAGTTCACCGTCACCATGGAGACCCGCCGCGACGGCGATCTCCTGCTCGATCTCCGGCGCATGCCGGTGCGAGCCGACCGATAGGGCGAAAGCCCCTCGCCCGCTTCCGAGAACAGCGTGTTCTGCTTCAGCCCTTGCCGGCGCCGGTGACACCGGATTTCGCGTCGATCACGATATCGTCCACGTCGATCAATCTGGCCTTCGCGAGCGGCACCAGAGCCAAGAGCGCCGCCGTCGGATAGCAGCCGGGACAGGCAACCAGCCGCGCCGCGGGATCTTCTCGGCCTGATCCGGCGCGAATTCGGGCAACCCGTAGGTCCAGTCGCTGCGCGATGCAGGGCCGTCGACGCGTCATACTTGTGGCGCCGCAGCCGGATGCCGTCGACAGCTCAACGGTCTTTCTGGCGGCATCGTCCGGCAGGCGGCGGATGCGAGATCCACCTCCTGCGTCGTGCGCGCGGCACCGCAGACATCCGTCGCTTGCTCCAGTCGACCTTTTCCCATTCCGTGAGCCTCGGCAGGTCGAGCATGAAAATGCGGGAACACCTCGCCCATCGTTGCCGGCATGGGCATTGGCGGTGAGCACCGTGATCTTCGGCATTGGGATGGCGCGCCAGCAGGCGCACCGCGTCGGCCGGTGTAGCCGGACGCGGCCAATGCCGATCTTCCTTCTGGTGCTCATGGCACACCCCCTTCGGTCTCTGCCGTCTGTTTTGCGAAAGCCTGCGGCCGCGTCTCGCGCATGAGACGCGCGATCTGTTGCGCGTTCGTGTCAGCCTGCGCGCCGAGCGCATTGGCGACGGCCGCATAATCGACCTCGGACTTGGTCTGGTTGAGCTTGAAGCTGCCCTCGACCTCCTCGACCGTCATGACGAGGCCGACGATGGCCTTTTTCAGCGCATTGAGCCGGGCCGCCGCCATTTTCGACGATGTCCAGGGCGGTTTCGGCGCGAGCCAACCTTCAAATTTCGCGCTGAGCGCGTCGAGATGCGGGCCGAGCTCATGCTCGGACTGTTTTCGCACCACGCCCGTCAGATGCACGGCCTGGTAAAGCCAGGTCGGCACCTGGTCGGGCGACAGATACCAGTCGGCGGAAACATAGGCATCCGCGCCGTTCACCGCCAACAGCCAGGACGAAGTCCCATCCGCGAAATTCGCCAGCGGATTGCCGCGCGCGACGTGAAAGGCGGCGAGCGGCGTGCCGTCGTCGGCCGAGGTGAGAATGAAGGGCACTGATGAGGCGATCGGCTTGTTGCCGTCCCACGCGCAAACCGTGCCGAATCCACGCGCCTGCGCGAAGCCTAAGGCCGCGGCGCGATCGGGCTTGAACAGTGGAGGCGTGTACATGGGCTTAAACTCCTGCTTGACGTAGGAGCCGCCGGATCGGATTGCGCTGCATAGGAAAAAGTGCCGCGGATCGGATCCGGCGGCAAGGGCGACGATCTTAGACGCAGACGACCGCCCATACCGCGAGAGCGCGGCGGCGGCGAGCGGTCAGGATGGTCGCGGCGTCGATCATGGGCGCGGCTATAAGGCCGCGCCCGGCTTTCGTCAAGATCGCGCTCCGGTCCGAAACCGCGCTCACACCACGCGCCACAGCCATTCGGCGATCTGCGCGATCACGTCGCCGAACAACAACAGCGCCGCGGCCCAGACCAGCGCCGAAATGAAATTGGCGATCTGGAATTGCCAGTAAGGCATCTCGAAAATGCCGGCCGCGAGCGGCACCGATGCCCGCAACGGGCCGAAGAACCGGCCGATGAAGATGCTCGGCACGCCCCAGCGTCTCACGAAGGCCTCGCCGCGCGGCAGGATCTCGGGATAACGCGACAACGGCCACATCTGCGCGACGTGTTCCTTGTACCTGAAGCCGAACCAATAGGAGACCCAATCGCCGAGGGCTGCCCCGATGCCGCCGGCGATGCAGAGCGGCCAGAAGCTGATGCCGCTGGCTCCGATCAGCGCGCCGATCGCGACCAGCGCGCCCCAGGCCGGGATCAACAGCGAAATGAAGGCGAGCAATTCACCGAAGGCCAGCAGCAACACGATCGGGGCGGCCCAGGCCTGATGCTCGCGCACGAAATCGGCCGAGGCGCGCGCAAAATCTTCCATTTCCGCGAGGTGCCCTTCCCGCCCCGTTCGGTTTTTCGGGCCCTGAACCTTTTTCGCCCGCGTTGCTAAAATCAGGTAAGCAAGCCCGTTTCGTAACTTCAAGTCACAAAGGCGGGCGCTGGCGCACGCTGGCGTGTCGGCTGAGGCTCCACTTCCAGCCGCCTTGCAATCCTCAGCCTGACCTCGGGGAATTTCCCAATGATCGGACCGCTGATGATGGGCGTGAGCGTGTGATTCTGGCCCGTCGGGATAGCTGGGTGGCAGCGCACTGGCGAAAGTGCAGGGCAGGCTCCATATCATGCGGTGCGATCGTATTTCCCGTGGCGTGGCGATCGTGATCCCTAGGGAGATCGGCTTGTCGCCATCCGCCGTCATCGGAATCGGCAATCGTGGCGATCGCATTGGCCTTGTTGGCGCTGATCGTGTTCCGGAGCGCGGCGACATAACCCTGCGCGGTCACTTTTTTGCGCCCATCCATGGCATAGTCAGGATCAATCGATTTGCCCGCGCCGGCCCGCGCGCAACAGATGAAGAAAAATGCCCAAACCATTGAAAAAATAGCTAAAACGAAATCTTCTGACGACCTGTTCGGCGGCTCCCGAGCCGAAGGGCCGCGGCGCGCTCAAGGTCGCCTCGCGCAATTCCGGCGCGGAGGCCGACTATACCGCGCGCGACATCGAGGTGCTGGAAGGCCTCGAGCCGGTACGGCGGCGGCCGGGCATGTATATCGGCGGCACCGACGAGAAGGCGCTGCACCATCTGTTCGCGGAAGTCATCGACAACTCGATGGACGAAGCGCTGGCGGGGCATGCCACGTTCATCGAGGTGGAACTGGGCGCCGACGGGTTCCTCACCGTCACCGACAACGGCCGCGGCATTCCCGTCGATCCGCATCCGAAATTTCCGAAGAAGTCGGCGCTTGAAGTCATCATGTGCACGCTGCACTCCGGCGGCAAGTTCGACTCCAAGGTCTATGAAACCTCGGGCGGCCTGCACGGCGTCGGCGTATCCGTCGTGAACGCGCTGTCCTCGCGGCTGGAAGTCGAAGTCGCCCGCGGTCAAAAGCTCTACGGCATGGCGTTCGAGCGCGGCCATCCCAAGGGCAAGCTCGAAGACCTCGGCAAGGTCAACAACCGTCGCGGCACCAAGATCCGCTTCAAGCCGGACGGCGAAATTTTCGGCGCCAAGGCCGTCTTCAAGCCGCAGCGGCTGTTCAAGATGGCGCGCTCGAAGGCCTATCTGTTCGGCGGCGTGGAAATCCGCTGGCACTGCGCGCCGGAACTGCTCAAGGGCATCGAGGACGTCCCCGCCGAAGACAGCTTCCACTTTCCCGGCGGGCTAAAGGACTATCTCGCCGCCGCGATCCACGCCGACACCCTGGTGCATCCGGATATTTTTTCCAGCAAATCGGGGCGCAACGGCGCGCATGGCGCCTGCGAATGGGCGGTGGCCTGGACCGCCGACGCCGACGGCTTTCTGTCCTCCTATTGCAACACCATTCCGACCCAGGACGGCGGTACCCACGAATCGGGCATGCGCAGCGCGCTGTTGCGTGGCCTGAAGGATCACGCCGAGCGCGTCGGCCAGGGCAAGCGCGCCGCCAGCATCACCTCGGAAGACGTGATGGTCGGTGCGGCCGTGATGCTTTCTGTATTCGTGCGCGAGCCGGAATTTCAGGGCCAGACCAAGGATCGGCTGGCGACCGCCGAGGCGCAGCGCATCGTCGAACAGGCGATCAAGGACCCGTTCGACCATTGGCTGTCGGGCAATCCGCTGCAGGCCAACAAGCTCTTGGATTTCGTCGTCGAGCGCGCCGAGGACCGGCTGCGCCGCCGCGCCGAAAAGGAGATTTCGCGCAAGACCGCGGTGAAGAAGTTGCGGCTGCCCGGCAAGCTCGCCGACTGCACCAATAGCGCGCCGGAGGGATCCGAACTGTTCATCGTCGAGGGCGACTCGGCCGGCGGCAGCGCCAAACAGGCGCGCGACCGCAAGACCCAGGCCATCCTGCCGTTGCGCGGAAAAATCCTCAACGTCGCTTCCGCCGGCAAGGACAAGCTGACCGCCAATGCCCAGCTCGCCGACCTGATGCAGGCGATCGGCTGCGGCACCGGCGCGCACTACCGCGAGGAGGATCTGCGCTATTCCCGCATCATCATCATGACCGACGCCGACGTCGACGGCGCCCATATCGCTTCGCTTCTGATCACCTACTTCTACCGGCAGATGCCGCGGCTGATCGACGAGGGGCATCTCTATCTCGCGGTACCGCCGCTCTACAAGCTCACCCATGGCAGCAAGACGGTTTACGCCCGCGACGACGCCCACAAGGAGGCGCGGCTCAAGAGCGACTTCAACGCCAATGCCAAGGTCGAGATCGGCCGCTTCAAGGGCCTGGGTGAAATGATGCCGGCGCAGCTCAAGGAGACCACCATGGACCCGGCCAAGCGCACCCTGTTGCGCGTGGTGCTGTTGGCCGCCGACCGCGAGGGCACCGCCAATTCCGTCGAGCGGCTGATGGGCACGAAAGCGGAGGCACGCTTTGCCTTCATCTCGGACAAGGCCGAATTCGCGAGCGAAGACCTGCTCGATGTTTAGCCGACGGCAATTGTTTGTTTAGGCGATGGCAATTTTTTCGCAGGAAGTGCAGACCGACGCTCTGAGCTGATCCGGAGATTTATCCGTAATTTCAATTACTTGGTAGATTTATTTGCAGCGCGGCTTTGTGGTCGTTTTCTCCCGACTGTGCCCGTCGGGCAACAGCATTTCGAACCAGACTGGCTATATTACCTGCAGCTTAGGGGACGGGAATCGCTGCATTCGCTCCGTTCGCGACAGGTTCGAACGGTAAATACTGGGGAACTGAAAATGAAAAGGCTTTTGCTCGCTCTCACCGCCGTGGCGGCGTTTACCGGATCGGCCTACGCGGCCGACTTGGCAGCCGCGTCCCTACACGAAAGCTCCGCCGCCTGGCGCCGGTTCCTAGCTGGACCGGCTTCTACATCTTCGGTGGCGCTGGCGGCGGTATCTGGGATGCCGACAATTACTCGGTGATCACGGCAACCGGGCGTCCCGCTCACCATCACCCAGCGGATGGGTGGTGACGGCTGGTTCGGCACCGTTGGCGCCGGCTATGACTGGCAGTTCAACGGCAGCTGGGTCGCCGGTATATTCGGCGACGGCCAGTTTGGCAGCATCCGCGGCACGATCAGGATCAGACCTTCTTTGCCGGCAGCGAAAAGATGCAGGACGCCTGGGCGGCCGGCGTCCGCCTCGGCTATCTGGTCGCGCCGAATGTGCTCTCCTATGTTAATGGCGGCTATTCCGGCTCGCATTGGTCGGGCACAACCTTACACACCCTTCTCGTTGGCCAGTCCATTCGTCACATCGACACCGTCATTCAATCGCAATGGCTGGTTCGTCGGCGGCGGCGTTGAAAACAACTTGAATATCTTTGGTATCGCCGCGCCCGGCTGGTTCATGAAGACCGAGTATCGCGCCGCCTACTACGACGCATTACCCTCCCCGAACCGTTTTCGGGCGAACCTTCCGTTTCCCAACTCGATCACCTTCAAGCCTTTGGTGCAGACCATCAGCACGTCGCTGGTCTATCGCTTCAACTGGACCGGCCCGGTGGTCGCGAAATACTGATCTTCCTCCTCCCTGCTTCCTTGACGACTGAAAGGCCCCGGCAACGCCGGGGCCTTTTGTTCATGGTCGCGTGCGCCGATCGACGATGTTCGCCGCAACCATCCCGCACCGTCTCCGCTTCACTGGCATTGTGTTCGATCGGCGGCTACGGTCGCATCCCACAAGGCTTACAGAGCGGTCGGCAAGCGGCCGATGGCGGGAGGAACGAATGCGCAGACTGCTTCTGATTGTCGGCCTGCTCGCGCTGGCAATGGGCCTGTTGTGGATCGGCCAGGGCACCGGCGCCATCGCCTGGCCGAAGGAGAGCTTCATGATCAACCAGCTCCATTGGGCCGGATACGGCGCCGTGCTGGCGGCGCTCGGGCTGATCCTGATCTGGCAGAGCCAGCGCTGAAAACCCCTTAAGGACCGATCGGCAAATGAAACCCGAACTATTCGATCTCCGCGGCAGGGTCGCGATCGTCACCGGCGGCAACGGCGGCATCGGGCTCGGCATGGCGCGCGGGCTTGCCGACGCCGGCGCCGCTATCGCCATCGTCGGACGCGACCAGGCAAAGTCGAGCGCGGCGGCCGCCGACATCGGCGCGCGCGGCGCGAGGGCGATCTCCGTCGCCGCCGACGTCACCGACAAGGCGGCCGTCGCCGCAATGGTCGAACGCGTCAGAGGCGAGCTCGGCCGGATCGACATCCTCGTCAACAATGCCGGCATCAATATCCGCAAAGCCCCGCACGACCTCGAGCTCGAGGAATGGCACAGCGTCATCGACACCAACCTCACCAGCGCTTTTCTCTGCTCGAAGGCGGTCTATCCGGCGATGAAGCAAGCGGGCGGCGGCAAGATCATCAATATCGGCTCGATGATGTCGATCTTCGGCGCCAGTTTTGCGCCGGCTTACGCCGCGAGCAAGGGCGGCATCGTGCAATTCACGCGCTCCTGCGCGGTAGCCTGGGCCGCCGACAACATCCAGGCCAATGCCATTCTACCCGGCTGGATCGATACCGACCTGACCAAGCGCGCGCGCGAGCAGATCGACGGCTTGCATGAACGGGTACTGGCGCGCACGCCGGCGGCGCGCTGGGGCGATATCTCGGACTTCGCCGGCATCGCGGTGTTTCTCTGCTTCGCACGCATCCGACTTCGTCACCGGCACCGCCATTCCCGTCGACGGCGGATTTTCGATCATGGGATGCCAGCCGACTGAGCGCTCTCGGATCTTCCTCCGGTGCCACACAACAAAAGCCCCGGACGATACCGGGGCCTTTATTGCGTGGCTTTGGGAGAGCTCAGTATCTTGCAACAACGGGCCGCGCAAAATTGAACTTGTAGTTCACACCGACACGACCGTTTCGAGTTCTTGGTCAGAGATGCTAACGTTGCTCGCCAACCGGGAAATAGTCCCGGAGCCGAACATTGAAGTCGTGATCGTACTCGTTCCGAAGTCCATATAGTTATACTCGCCGATCACCGACCAGTCCGGCGCGAACATCCATTCCACGCCACCGCCGACGGTCCAGCCGACGCGCTGTTCCAACTCGCGTTTTCCGGAAAGAGCTCCACTCGGCTGGTTCAGAATAGTTCAGCGTTTCTGGCCGCCACGCGGCACCGCCCTTGACATAAGCCAGGACTTGCGGGGCGAACAGGTAGCCCAGTCGGCCGTGCCGTGCCGATGAAGCTCGTCTTGTCGAACATCGTGAACGTGCCGCCGGCAAAGCCGGCAAGACATGAGAGCCCCTGGATGTTTCCCGCAATCGAATTGCCCCTGCGCGCCGACCACGCCAGTTCCCGGCAAACTGATAATTGCAACCAACCTGGCCGCCGCCGATAAATGCGCTGTCTGTTTCCGAGCCGTAATTTGCGGGAGCCGGCCGCGACGACGCCGATTTGATCCACGCGGGTCTGATTCTGCTTGAGACCAGCCGCCCCCGATGTTGCCGCCAACGTAGCAGCCTGTCCAATTGTAGACCACGACCGGAGGCGGAGCCTTGTAGACCGGAGCCTTCACCGCCATGTCGGCAGCCGACGCGGCGCTAAGCCCGCCAATTCCCAACGAAAGAACCGAAGCGACTGCCCATCCAAAGTGCCTATTCATGAAATCCCCCTCAAATTGCAATCAGAAGAACTTTATTGATCACACATTAGTCCGAGCAGGCGACGGACGCGACGCGGAACCCGCATCTCAGGGGTGGACGGCGCTCCTTTTCTCGCTAGCGTTGCACATTAACAACAAGACACGGTCTTGGACGGCATTAAAATACCGCTTAGCGGCGAAAGCTCCTGATCTCCGACACGCTGCCATCGCGGTAGGTCAATTCCACTGACACAAATTGAGTCGTGGGCGCGAGCTTCAAATAGGGCTGTGCGTTCGCCGGAATCTCGTTGGGCTCCCTGAGATCGCAGGGCGGCATTTTCAAAACCTTGTCCGGTACCGCGGTGTCGATGCCGATGCGCGCTTCCCGGATCGCGCAGCGATACGACATCAGTTGCGTGTAATAGACGAGCAGCCCGTTGAACTCGCGGAACGACAGCCAACTCGTCGCGGTCATGTCGAGAATCTTGCGCTGGTCGTGGATCAGGGCTGCTTCCGGATCGAACTTGATCGGAAAAGGTCCCTGCATCTCGCCCGACGCATCGACATAGCGCACCTCGATCGTCGCCGCGGGCGTGTCGGCGGCAAGTTCGATCGACGGATTGGGCATGCGCTTGCGCGTGCGCGGATCGAGCGTGTCGAGAAAGCCGGTCTCGCGGAAATCGCCGGTATCGCCGAGCCGCCAGGAAATTCCGAGCGTCGGATCGAGGATCGAGAACACCACGGTCCAGCCGCCATTGTGGCGCGAGAACATCGCGATCGGCGCGTTGATCGAATTGTTCGGCGGCGTGATGCGCGGTACCGAGACCGGCGGCAGCGCTGCGACTTTCTGCGGCGCAGGCTCTGCCGGCTTTGTCGTTTCCTTTGTCGTTTCCTCGGCCGCCACCGGCGCATCTTTCGGCAAACCGTTGAGGAAGACGTCGTCGACCATCTGGTCGAAATAGACCGGGATCTGCTTGTGGCTCACGGTCTCCGCCATCTCGCTGACCAGCTTGCGCGTATGCTGGGCGACCTGGACCAGGTTCTCGCCGGGCTGCAGCAGTTCCTTGGCGAAGGTTCGCGTGAATACCGAATTGGGATTGGCGTCGTCGTTCGACAGCCGGTCGAGCGCGGTCTGCCGGGGCCCCGCTGAAAACACCGAGAACACACCCTCCGGCAGTTGGGTCATCGGCGCGAGCCCGCCGCCGCCGGCAATCGCGCGGGTGCCTGAGCGCTCGAACGGATTGTTGCGGCAGGCGTCGAACACCAGGATCGCGGTGCGCGCCTTCCTGTTCTGCAATCGCTCGATGATGCGGTCGGCCAGGACCGAGGCGTCGCGCAGCAGTTCTTCCTGGCCTTCGGTCACGGCCGGCACATCGGTCGGCAGCAGGAAGTTCTGGCCGGCGATCTCGAAGCCGTGGCCGGCATAGAAGAAGAACGCGGTGTCGCCAGGCCCGATCGCATTGTCGAAGTCGAGCAGCGTCTGGCTGAATTGCTGCCGGTTCTGGTTCTCCGCGACCATCACGGAAAAGCCGAGCTTCTTGAGCGTGTCGCCCATGGCGCGGGCGTCGTTCACCGCCTTCTGCAGTTTTGGAACGTTCTTGTAGTCGTTGTTGCCGATGACGAGCGCGACGCGCTTATCCGCATGCGCGGGCGCGGCCAGCGCCACGAACGACGCGGCCAGCGCGCCTATCAGCGCTGCTCTGAACGATAGCCAGCAATCCATTGAAATCCCCTGACTTGCCCAACGTCTTAGTCGAAATATCGTCGCCGCCGGTTCAATCGGGGAGCACCGGATGACGCCGCCATCGCGCGATCACGGGCGGGGCGAAATTCAGCGCCAGCGCCCATAGCGCTACATTTGAATTCACGAAACTCAGCGCAATCGCCAGCAGCGACGAAACAACCAGCAACATCGCCGACAGCTGCCTATGACGGAGATGGTCGTCCCGCTCCAGATGCGGCGTGATCGCGACGATCCGCATGCCGACGAGCGCGATCAGCAGGGTATGGCCGGCATAGAGCCAGATCGCCGGCGCCAGATGCGCGAAGCGGCCGACGACGATGGTCGAGAACGGCACGCAGGTGATCAGCATCAGATAGAGCAACCACCAATTGACGTATTCGCGATTGACATATTCCGCGCGCGTGCGGACCTGGACGTTGGCCAGCCAGCGCAGCCCGAGCACGCTGAAACTCAGAAGATAGGGCAGGAATTTCGGCCAGAGATTGACCAGGCCGTTTAAGAGTTCGCTGCCGTCGCTCGGGTGAAAATCATCGGGCAGCCGCACGTCGAGCACCAGAAGCGTCATGGCGACGCCGAAGATGCCATCGCTCAAGGTATCGAGACGGGCTTTTGAGAACATGGGTGTCGGGCGTCCCTAACTGGCATTTGTGCTAAAACATTACGCTTTTTCGGCGCTTCCGCGTCTGCTCCATTGACTTTGGGCGATTTCACCCTATGTTCCCTGCAAACGCGGCCTGGTATCGAAACGCGATATCCTGATTAAGCCGCCTGTCTGCGTATCCAAAAATCCCGCGCAAGTTGACGTGCCGTTCCGGGATTGAACGCAACAGCTATTTCCGGGGATCTCAGGACGGCAGTATCCACCAGAGGCTCAATGTCTTTTACTCATCTCGGTCTGTCCGACAAGGTGCTCGCCGCCGTCGCGGCCACCGGCTACACCACCCCTACCCCCATTCAAGAACAGGCGATCCCCCACGTTCTCGCCCGCCGGGATGTCCTCGGCATCGCCCAGACCGGCACCGGCAAGACGGCGGCCTTTGTGCTGCCGATGCTGACCATGCTGGAAAAGGGCCGCGCCCGGGCCCGCATGCCCCGCACCCTCATCCTCGAGCCGACCCGTGAGCTCGCAGCCCAAGTCAAGGAAAGCTTCGACCGCTACGGCGCAGGCCAGAAACTCAACGTTGCGCTGGTGATCGGCGGCGTTTCCTTCGGCGACCAGGATACCAAATTGACCCGCGGGGTCGACGTCTTGATCGCAACCCCCGGCCGCCTGCTCGACCACACCGAGCGCGGCGGCTTGCTCCTCACCGGCGTCGAACTGCTCGTCATCGACGAAGCCGATCGCATGCTGGACATGGGCTTCATTCCCGACATCGAGCGCATCTGCAAGCTGGTTCCGTTCACCCGGCAGACGCTGTTCTTCACCGCGACGATGCCGCCGGAAATTCGCCGCATCACCGAAACCTTCCTGCACAATCCGCAAAAGATCGAAGTTTCGAGACCGGCGACGACAGCCGTGGGTGTGGCCCAGTTTCAGGTTCCGGTTAGCCGCGAGCCGCACGAGAAGCGCGAGACGCTGCGGCGCCTGCTGCGCGAGGCCAAGGACTTGCAGAACGCGATCATCTTCTGCAACCGCAAGCGCGAAGTGGCGCTGTTGTACAAATCGCTGCAGAAACACGGCTTTGCCGTCGGCGCCCTGCACGGCGACATGGACCAGTCGGCGCGCACGGCCGCGCTGGATCAATTCCGCAAGGGCGAAATTCCGTTGCTGGTCGCCTCCGACGTGGCCGCTCGCGGTCTCGATATTCCCAGCACAAGCCACGTCTTCAACTTCGACGTGCCGCATCACCCCGACGACTACGTACATCGCATCGGCCGAACCGGGCGCGCCGGCCGCGCCGGTACGGCGATTTCAATTGTCACCTCGCTCGATACCAAATCGATGGCCGCGATCGAAAAACTGATCGGGCAAACCATTCCGCCCGCCGAAGGCGACTTCACGGTCCGCACCGAAAGGTCGGAGGAGAGCGATCAGCCCCGCGAGCACCGCGCGCGGCAAGGTTCGAAAGAGCGTTCGCGCGGCGGCCGCAAGCCGCAGGGCGGCCGGGAGCGGGAGCCCAGGCGTGGCAGCAGCGAGCGCAACGGCGCGCCGCAGCCGCAGGCCGTCGCGACTCCGCACGCGCCTTCGATGGGCCGCGCCGAACCGCAGCGGGAGCCCAGGCGTGGCAGCAGCGAGCGCAACGGCGCTCCCCAGCCTGAGACTAGACGCAACAGCAGCGCTCCAAAGCCGCTGCCTGAGACGCCACACGTGCCCTCGATCGGCCGCGCCGAACCGCAGCGGGCAGCGCGTGCAGCGGACTCCGAACCCGCCGATCACTCCCATCTTCCGGCATTCCTGCTGCGGCCGGTTCGCAGCCCGGTCTGACGTTCCAGCTCTTCGTCGTGACGCGTCTTCTTGACGCCAACCGGGGCCCATCCCGCCATCGAAGGGCGGGAGAAGGCTTCCGCCGGAAAACGCGCTGACGCGCGATCGCGATGGTACGCCATTTGCGCTTCAAGGCCGATGGAACCCGTTTACCGGTCGTTCATTCTCCTCCTTTAACCTCACGGCCATAATTTGATTATTGCTCTGCAAGCCGGCTGCGCCGCGCTTGCTACGGGGAATTGCCGTGGTCAAGGTGCTCGACGAACACGAACGCTCGATGGCCTTTGCGGAAGTGGCACTTGGCCAGATCAGATCGCTGCGTCAGACCGCCGTCCCCCGCAATTATGAAATCTGGTACGTCTACGCGACCGGATTTAACGCGCCGCTCAACAAGATCATCAACGAGACCCTGGCCCGCAACGGCAAGTTGACCGAGTCCGACCTCGAGCAGATCTACGAGACCTATCTCTCCCACATCAAGACCACCGACCGCATCGACAAGGTCGGCGCGCGCGTGATCGGCGAGATCGACGAGGTGATGACCCTCTTGACCGACGCACTCAGCACGTCGGCAAGCTACGACGCCAGCCTGAACAGCGCCAGCGAGAGGCTCGCCGCCGCGAAGAGTCGCGAGCAGGTCAAGGCCATCGTCGAGATGCTGGCGAAGTCGACGCGCGAGATGCGCGAGACCAACAAGGTGCTCGAAGACCGGCTGACGCTGTCCAAGAACGAGATCAGCAATCTTCAGCAGAGCCTCGAGGCGATCCGGACCGAGAGCCTGACCGACCCGCTCACCGGGCTCGGAAACCGAAAATATTTCGACCGCATGATCGACATGGCGGTGCAGAACGCGCTGGCGAACGGCGAGCCGCTGTCGCTTCTGATGTTCGACATCGATCACTTCAAGTCGTTCAACGATTCCTACGGTCACCTCACCGGCGATCAGGTGCTGCGGCTGGTCGGCATGTCGTTGAAGCAGACCATCAAGGGCCAGGACATCACTGCACGCTACGGCGGCGAGGAGTTTGCGGTCGTGCTGCCCAACACCGCTTTGCGCCAGGCGCTCACGGTCGCCGACCACATCCGCCGCGCCGTGATGGCGAAGGAACTGAAGAAGAAATCAACCGGCGAGATTCTGGGCCGGGTCACGATTTCGGTCGGCGTTTCCATGCTGAAAGCGGACGACGACACCGACGCACTGATCGAGCGCGCCGACGCCTGTCTCTACGCCGCCAAACGCAACGGCCGCAACCGCGTCATCTGCGAGGTTGACCCGGAATACGCCGCCGAGACCCAGAGCCAGGTGGCTTAACGCAAAGCCTCGCCGGAGGTCGTCTCCAGCACCCGCGCAATTGCGCTCGCCGCCACCCCGAGTGCTCTCATTCGGGCAGAATGGCAGATACCTTCTGCAACTATCAACGCCGGTGGTTATGGGTCCCGGCTCGCTTTGCTCGCTTGGCCGGGACGCCGCGTGCTGTTGTTTTCTTTTTTGCCGCGGCTTTCTTTTTCGCTGCAACTTTTTTCTTCGCCGCCTTGCGCGCCTTCGGGCGCTTCTTCAGCGCCGCGCGCTGGGCGGCTGCGAGCGCCACCCTCGCCCATCCGCTGAGCTCCTCGGTATCGTCGAACAGTCGCGCCGGCAACTCCCAGTAGGAGTTCACCGTGACCGTCTTGCTGCGGGTCTGATACGAAAACGGCTTTGACCCTTCCGCCTCGAATTGCGGAATGCTCTGATCATCGGCGCGAAAATACAGGCCGCTGCGCAGCGCGAGCGCAAAGTTGGTGCCGTCTGCCGAAATGCCGAAGCCTGAGAACATCCGGCGGATCGTGACCGGGCCGAAGTTCGAAAACAAGTCGATCAGGAAATCGCGTTCCATGGCGCCCAGCCTCACCGTCAATCCCTCATGGTGAGGGCGCGGCTTCGCGCGTCTCGAACCATGAGGCCCCGATCTTACCTGCAGGCATCGCGACGTCGCGCTCCGGCGCGGCTCCTCAGGATGAGGTCCGTATGTGCTGCGCTTTAGATCTTCGCAGCCGTCAGCTGCACCGATTCGCCGCAGCCGCAGGCGCCGGTCTGGTTCGGGTTGTTGAAGATGAACTGGGCCGACATCTTGTCGGCCTTGTAGTCCATCTCGGTGCCGAGCAGAAACAGCACCGCCTTGGGATCGACCAGGATTTTCACGCCCTTGTCCTCGACGACCTCGTCGGTCGGGCGAACTTCGTGGGCGTATTCGACGGTGTAGGACTGACCGGCGCAGCCGCCATTCTTGATGCCGACGCGCAGGCCGACGATCTCGGAATCGGCGCGCCTGGTCAGTTCCTGGACGCGCTGCGCCGCGGCTTCCGTCAGCTTCATGACCTGCGGCCGCGGCCGCTTCGGCTTGGGGGCTGGGGTTGGTGTCACCTGTGTCATGTCCGTCATCTGGTCAATCCCGGCGGCTAATCAATGCCGCGCTCATTTCAATACATCCGTTAAACACTCGTTCCTGCAACGCATCACCACATATTGAGCACGAGGCGCGCTTCGTCGCTCATTCGGTCCGGCGACCACGAGGGCTCCCAGACCAGATTGACATTGACCACGCCGACCCCGGGCACGCTCGCCACCGCGTTCTCGACCATGGTCGGCAACTCGCCGGCCGCCGGGCAATTCGGCGTCGTCAGCGTCATGACGACGTCCACCGCGCGATCGTCCTTGATGTCGACCTTGTAGATCAGGCCGAGCTCGTAGATGTCGGCGGGAATTTCCGGATCGAACACAGTCTTCAGGGCCGCCACGATGTCGCCGGTCATGCGCTCGGTATCCTCCGGCGCCAGCGCCGAAAGCATTTCCGTGTTGCTGGTTTTGGCTTCGAGGTTCTTGGCTTGGGCAGTGTCGGTCATGCGAACAATTCCCTCGCCTTGATCAGCGCCTGTGCCAGATGGTCGACTTCTTCACGGGTATTATACATTCCAAACGAGGCCCGGCAGGTTGCCGTGACGCCAAATCGCTCCAGAAGCGGCATCACGCAATGGGTGCCGGCGCGCACCGCGATGCCCTGCCGGTCGATCACGGTGGCGACGTCGTGGGGATGGGCGCCCTTCATCTCGAACGAGATCACCGGCCCCTTGTGCTTCGCGGTGCCGATCACGCGCAGCGAGTTGATTTCGCGCAGGCGATCCTGGGCATAGGTCAGAAGGCCGTGCTCATGGGCAGCAATACGCTCCTTGCCGATCGAGTTGACGTAATCGATCGCCGCGCCAAGGCCGATCGCCTGAACGATCGGAGGCGTGCCCGCCTCGAACTTGTGCGGGGGATCGCCATAGGTGACCCAGTCCTGGGCTACCTCGCGGATCATCTCGCCGCCGCCATTATAGGGACGCATCGCGACGAGATGCTCGTGCTTGGCATAGAGCACGCCGATGCCGGTCGGGCCGTACAGCTTGTGGCCGGTAAAGGCGTAGAAATCGCAGTCGATGTCCTGCACGTCGATCGCAAGATGAACCGCGCCTTGCGCGCCGTCGACCAGCACCGGAATGCCGCGGGCGTGAGCGATCCTCACGACCTCCTTGACCGGCACCAGGGTGCCGAGCGCATTCGACATCTGGGTGATCGCGACCAGCTTGGTGCGCGAGGTCAGCAGCTTTTCGAATTCCTCGATCAGGAAATTACCCTCGTCATCGACCGGCGCCCACTTGATCACGGCGCCATGGCGTTCCCTGAGGAAATGCCAGGGCACGATGTTGGAGTGGTGCTCCATGATCGACAGCACGATCTCGTCGCCCTGCCCGATGTTCGGCTCACCCCACGATGACGCCACCAGGTTGATCGCCTCGGTGACGTTGCGGGTGAAGATGATTTCCTCGGCTGCGGCCAGCGTTGAGGAATCGCGCGACCTTGCCGCGGGCGCCTTCATAGGCTTCCGTGGCGGCATTGGCGAGGTAGTGCAGGCCGCGATGCACGTTGGCGTACTCGGTCTTGTACGCCTCGTTCATGCGATCCAGCACCGCGTTGGGCTTTTGCGCGGAGGCGGCGTTGTCGAGATAGACCAGCGGCTTGCCATAGACCTTCAGCGCCAGCGCCGGAAAATCCTCGCGAACGCGGGCTACATCGTAGGAACCATTCAAAACCGACGGATGCATGGTCAACCCCTTGCCTCCAGCCAGCGCTCGGCCTGCGCCATCGCAAGCTCGCGCAAATGATCGTCGCCGATCCCTTCGATCGCTTCGCCGACAAACGCCTGGATCAGCAACGCCTGCGCCTCCTTTTCGGGAAGTCCGCGCGCGCGCAGATAGAACAACAGGCTGTCGTCGAGCGCGCCCGCGGTCGCACCATGGCCGCAGGTGACGTCGTCGGCAAAGATTTCCAGTTCGGGCTTGTTGTCGGCTTCCGCCTCGTCGGACAGCAGCAGCGCGCGCGTCATCATCTTGCCGTCGGTCTTCTGCGCAAGGGGTCGCACGATGATGCGGCCCTGGAATACCGAATGGGCGCGGTCATCGACCACGGCGCGGAAAATCTCGCGGCTCAGGCAATGCGGCACGGCATGATCAATCACCAGCGTGGTGTCGCCATGCTGCTTGCCCTTGAGCAGGTTCACGCCGTTGACGGACAGCTCCGAGCCCTCGCCCGCCAGATTGAAAAACCCCTGCAGCCGGCTGACCGCTCCGCCGCTCGTCATGTTGAACAGATTGAGTTTTGCCTTGGCGCCGACCGTGATGATTTCGGAGGTGACGTTGACGGCATCGGTCGCATCCGCCATCAGCCGCACATGCGAGAACTCGGCGGCATCCCCGACCCACAGGATCACCGCGTCATGAACCTGGTAGCCGCCCGCGCCAACGGCTGCGACAAAGCTTTCGACCAGCGTTGCGCGCGCGCCCTTGCCGATCCTGACATGCGACCGGGTGAAGGCCGACGCGGAAGAGGCGGTCGCGACATGAATGATCTGGATCGGAGCGGAGAGCTTGGCACCATCGGCGACATCGACCAGGACGCCGTCGGTCGCGAGCGCCGCATTGAGCGAAATCATCGCGTCGGTGGTGTTGGTGACGAGCAAATCGGCGCGGGCGTCGTTGCCGCTATTCTCCAGCACCTCGCGCAACGTGCGAACGCTGACGCCAGCGCCGGCAGCGTCCGAAAGCTCCGCTACGAAGACGCCGTCTACCAGCACCAGCTTCGAGGCGCCCGCGACGGCGTGCGCTTTCAGGGCCGCGCGCGCGCGCTCAAGCGCGGCTGCATCCGGTTTCAGCGCCAGCGGCTTGACCTCGCCCATCAGGGCCCGAAGGTCGGTATATTTCCACTCCTCGATCCGGCGATGCGGCAGTCCCAAGCGCTCATAGGCCGCAAAGGCCTCGCGGCGGACTTCGACCACCTTGCCCGCGCCGGGCAGCCGGTCGCGCGCGGCGGAAAAAATATCGCCCATCGCGCGCCCCTTATCGATCTTTGCCAGCGCAACGTTCATCAGGCCGCGTCCTCGAACTGCGCATAGCCGGAAGCTTCCAGCTCCAGCGCCAGGTCCTTGCCCCCGGTCTTCACCACGCGGCCTTTCGACATCACATGCACCACGTCGGGGACGATGTAATTCAGAAGCCGCTGATAGTGCGTGATCACCACCATCGCGCGATCGGGCGAGCGCAGCGCGTTGACGCCGTCGGCGGCAATCCGCAGCGCGTCGATGTCGAGGCCGGAATCCATCTCGTCGAGGATGCACAGGGCAGGCTCGAACAGCGCCATCTGCAGGATCTCGTTGCGCTTCTTCTCGCCGCCGGAAAATCCGACATTGACGCCGCGGCTTCAGCATTTCCCGTGGAATGTTCAGACGATTCCGCGACTTCGTACGCCTTTTTCAGAAAGGCCGGCGTCGAGAACTCGCTCTCACCGCGCGCCTTGCGCTGCGCGTTAAGCGCGGTGCGCAGAAACGTCATGGTGGCGACGCCGGGAATTTCCACCGGATACTGGAACGCCAGGAATACGCCCTTGGCGGCGCGCGCGTCCGGCGACATCGAAAGCAGATCCTCGCCCTTGAACAGGACCTCGCCGCCGGTGACTTCGTAACCCGGCTTGCCGGCAATGACATGAGAAAGCGTCGATTTGCCGGAGCCGTTCGGCCCCATGATGGCGTGGACCTCGCCCGCGTTCACGGTGAGCGACAGCCCGTGGAGGATTTCACGCTCCTCGACCCGGACCTGCAGATTTTTGACTTCGAGCAGAGACATCAGTGATTCTTTCCGGAGAGTTGCTTGGCACCGGCGTTCCAACCCCAGGGGCCATCGGTTTTCTGCACCACCACCAATACCATCGCGACAGTCGCGACGATGATCGCCGCGACTGAGGCAATGTGGACTGCCGCCGATTCCTTGGGAACGACGGCTCCGACGACGCACGCGGTAAGGATGGCGACATAAATCGCAACAACCGCCCATCCTTCCCACGTGGCCGGAACTGCGCCGTAACCATAGGTTTTCGGTTTGAACCAGAATTTGTAGCTCATGGCGTTAACCCACGCTGCCTTCCAGCGAGATCGAGATCAGCTTCTGCGCTTCGACCGCGAACTCCATCGGCAGCTGCTGCAGCACGTCCTTGACAAAGCCGTTGACGACGAGGCCGACCGCCTCCTCCTGGGAGAGCCCGCGCTGGGTGCAGTAGAACAACACGTCCTCGGAGATCTTCGAGGTGGTCGCCTCGTGCTCGAAGGTCGCCGACGAGTTCTTGGCCTCGATATAGGGCACGGTATGCGCGCCGCATTTGTCGCCGATCAGGAGCGAATTGCAGGCGGTGAAGTTGCGCGCGCCGGTCGCCTTCCTGTGCGCGGTGACGAGGCCGCGATAGGTGTTCTGCGAACGCCCGGCCGCGATGCCCTTGGAGATGATGCGGCTGGTGGTGTTCTTGCCGAGATGCAGCATCTTGGTGCCGCTATCCACCTGCTGGTAGCCGTTCGAGATCGCGATCGAGTAGAACTCGCCGCGCGAATTATCGCCGCGCAGGATGCAGCTCGGATATTTCCAGGTGATGGCCGAGCCGGTCTCGACCTGGGTCCATGAGATCTTCGAATTGTCGCCGCGGCAGTCGCCACGCTTGGTGACGAAATTGTAGATGCCGCCCTTGCCTTCCGAGTTTCCCGGGTACCAGTTCTGCACCGTCGAATACTTGATCTCGGCATTATCAAGCGTCACCAGCTCGACCACGGCGGCATGCAGCTGGTTCTCGTCGCGCTGCGGCGCGGTGCAGCCTTCGAGGTAGCTGACGTAAGCGCCCTTGTCGGCGATGATCAGCGTGCGCTCGAACTGGCCGGTGTTGCGCTCGTTGATGCGGAAGTAGGTCGACAGCTCCATCGGGCAGCGCACGCCCGGCGGCACATAGACGAACGAGCCGTCGGAGAAGACCGCCGAATTGAGGGTGGCGAAGAAATTGTCCGAGGTCGGCACCACCGTGCCGAGATACTTCTTCACGAGATCAGGGTGCTCGCGGATCGCTTCCGAGATCGGCATGAAGATCACACCGGCCTGCTTCAGCTCTTTCTGGAAGGTGGTCGCGACCGACACGGAATCGAAGACGGCGTCAACGGCGATGCGGCGCTCGCCCTCGGGACGCACCACGCCTTCGAGCACCTCGACTTCGCGCAAGGGAATGCCAAGCTTCTCGTAGGTCTTCAGGATTTCCGGATCGATCTCATCCAGCGACGCCACGGACTTCTTCGGCTTCGGCGCCGAGTAGTAATAGAGGTCCTGATAGTCGATCTTGGGATAGTCGACCCGCGCCCAGACAGGCTCGGTCATGGTCAGCCAGCGGCGAAACGCCTCCAGCCGCCATTCCAGCATCCAGGCGGGTTCGTTCTTCTTCGCTGAAATGAAGCGGACCGTATCTTCCGATAGCCCCTTCGGGGCCTTGTCGGATTCGATTAACGTCTCGAATCCATATCGATACTGGTCGACGTCGATCCGGCGCACCCGGTCGACCGTCTCTTGTACGGCTGGCATTCTATTCCTCCGCTCGCGGTTTCAAGGACCGCGGTGGATCAAACTCGAAAAGACTATTACGATGCTTTTTAGCGGAAAGAAACCTGCTTAGAACCGTTCAAGCCGTGTTTCGTCCCTCTTCATTAAGTAGGGTACCGGCGAGCTTTCGCCAACCCTCAAGGCAGCGATCGATGTCTGCCTCTGTCGTGGACCAGCCCAGACTGAGGCGCACGGCCCCCTGGGCGATATCCCGAGGAAATCCCATGGCTTCCAGCACATGGGACGGCTGCACCTTGCCCGAGGAACACGCGGAACCTGACGACACGGCGATACCTTCGAGATCGAACCCAATCACCGCCGTCTCGGCCTTCAACCCAGCGGCCGTAAAAAGCGTGGTATTCGGCAACCGCGACGCGTTTCGCGCAAGAATCGCCACGAGTCCAGTGGCTTGCAGGCCCGCCTCCAAGCGGTTTCGCAATGCCAGCATGCGCGCCGCGGCGTCTTCCCTGCTACTGACAGCGACCTCCACAGCCGCTCCAAATCCAGCAATGCCCGCGACGTTCTCGGTTCCCGCGCGTCGGCCCAATTCCTGGCCGCCGCCGCGCAACAGCGGCTCCAGCCCGGCCAGGCCGTCGGACACCACGATCGCGCCGACCCCCATGGGCCCGCCGACCTTGTGCGCGGAAAATGTCGCAAGATCAGCTCCCATCACATTGATATCAAATGGTATTTTTCCAAGCGCCTGGATCGAATCGACGTGCAGCAGTCCGCCCGCCGCATGCACGATCTCGGCGGTCTCGACAACCGGCTGGATGACGCCGGTCTCGTTGTTGGCGGCCATGACCGATACCAGCGCCGGCGGGCCGGACGCGAGCATGGCGCGGAGCTGGTCGAGGTCCACAAGGCCGCGGGTCACCCCGACCTTGCCGACGGCGCCGGCGGGAAACCGACCGCCCGCGAGAACCGAGGGGTGCTCGATCGCCGACACCAGCAGCCTCTCGACCGGCTTCTTCGACACGCCGCGAAGCCCCGGCGTCAGCGCCAGCGCATTGGCTTCGGTTCCCCCTGAGGTGAATATCACGTTGCGGGGCAGCGCGCCGACGGCCTTGGCGACCGCCGCCCGCGCTTCCTCGACCAGCCGGCGGGCATGCCTGCCCTCGGCATGGACGGAGGAAGGGTTGCCGCAGAGATCCCATGCCGCCGCTATCGCCTGCCGTGCCTCGGAGCGCAGCGGCGTGGTCGCATTCCAGTCGAGATAGATGCGATCGGCCATTGAGTAGGATAATACCTTGATTGGCGGCCTTTGGATAAGATCGGAGGCGAGCCGCAACTGCTTCCCACCGCACCGCTTGAAGCGCAGTTAACGTTTCTGGAGCCTCCCCGCAATTGCAAAGGCTAACGCCTTGAAGGCGCTGGGCGATGCTCAAGATGCTTGCTTTTTGCCCCTCGCCTCATGCTAGAAGGCGGCCAAGTTCACCGGGCGCCGTTTCGCGCATCACCTCAACGACGCCGGCCATCCTTTCCATGCTCCGCCTGGTCCGCCGAGGCCAGCGAAGTCAGCACCAACCGGTTGATTGCCAAGAGATCGATCAAGATCAGTCTCGCGAGATCAATCCAGGGATCACGATGCCCGAAGTCATTTTCACCGGCCCCGCGGGCCGCCTCGAAGGCCGTTATCATCCGGCCAAGCAGAAGAACGCGCCGATCGCGATGATCCTGCATCCGCATCCGCAGTTCCACGGCACGATGAACCACCAGATCGTCTACCAGTGCTACTACGCGTTCGCGCATCGCGGATTTTCGGTGCTGCGCTTCAATTTCCGCGGCGTCGGCCGCAGCCAGGGCTCGTTCGATCACGGCACCGGCGAATTGTCGGATGCGGCGTCCGCGCTCGATTGGGCACAGACCATCAACCCGGAGGCGCGAGCCTGCTGGGTCGCGGGCTTCTCCTTCGGCGCCTGGATCGGCATGCAGCTTTTGATGCGCCGGCCGGAGGTCGAGGGATTCATCTCGATCGCGCCGCCCGCCAATCTCTATGACTTCTCCTTCCTCGCGCCCTGCCCGTCCTCAGGCCTGATCGTGCATGGCGAGAGGGATGCGGTGGTGCCGCCGAAGGACGTCAACACGCTGGTCGAGAAATTGAAGACGCAAAAGGGCATCGTGATCGACCAACAGATCATCCCCGGCGCCAACCATTTCTTCGACGGCAAGCTGGAGCCGCTGATGGAGACGGTGACGGCCTATCTCGACATGCGGCTCGCCAACGTGCGCTGAGGCGCGCCGTCCACCATGGCTTCGTTCGTGGCCTTGTTGCGTGCGGTCAATGTCGGTGGCACCGGCAAATTGCCGATGAGCGAGCTCAAGGCGATCTGCGAGGAATTGGGCTTCGACGCCGTCCGCACCTACATTGCCAGCGGCAATGTCGTATTCACCAGCCGCAAATCCGAAGCCGCGGTCAAGGCGGCGCTTGAAACGCGGCTTGCGGCCTACGCCGGCAAGCCGGTCGGTGTTCTGGTGCGCACCGCCGCGGAGATGGCGCGGGTTCTCACCGACAATCCCTTTCCGAAGGCCGCGCCCAACCGCACCATGGCGGTGTTCCTCGACCGCGCGCCGCCTGCGGATACGCTCGCCGGCATTCGCGGCCGGAAGGATGAAGAAATCCGGCTGGGCCGGCGGGAGATCTACATCCACTACGGCGAGGGCATGGGCAAATCCAAGCTCGTCATTGCCGCGGCCAAAACCGGCACCGCGCGCAACATGAATACGGTTGCGGTGCTCGCCAAAATGGCCGGCGAATCCTAAAGGCGTTGCACGCGATTGCGCCTGAACCTTATCAAGGCCGCGCGATCACCCCGCCGGTCATCGGCATCGGCACGCCCGTCGTCGCGGGGTAGCTGAGCGGCAGGCCTTTCAGCCCCCGCGCGGCGAGGAAGCCGAAGGCCTGGGCCTCGATCGCGTCCGCCGACCAGCCGAGCGCATCCGCCGCCTCGACGATCGCCGGCGAAAGCCGCTCCCGCAGCATCCGCATCATGGTCAGGTTACGCGCGCCGCCGCCGGCCACGATCCAGCTCTTGGGCGGTTTGGGTAGCAGCGGCACGATCCGGGCGATCGCAGCGGCCGTGAACGCGGTCAGCGTCGCCGCGCCGTCGGCGGGCGGCATCTCGTCAAGCTTGAGCTGCGCGAAATCGTTGCGGTCGAGCGATTTCGGTGGCCGGCTTGCAAAGAACGGCAGCTCCAGCGCCCGCGCTACCCACCCATCGTCCGGCGTGCCCTGCGCGGCAAAGCGGCCCTCGGTGTCGAAGCGCTGGCCGATGACGCGGTGGATGAAATCGTCGAGCAGCGCGTTGCCGGGCCCGGTATCGCAGGCAATCAGGATATCGGCGCCGTCGATATAGGTGATGTTGGAGACGCCGCCGATATTGACCACGACGATCGGCCCGTCACGCTCCAGCGACTGCGTCAGCGCCCGGTGATAGACCGGCACGAGCGGCGCGCCCTGCCCGCCGGCGGCGACGTCGGCGGCGCGGAAATCGTGCATCACCGGAATGTGGATGGCCTTCGCCAGCGCCGCGGCATCGCCGATCTGCACCGTCATCTTGCGCTCGGGCCGGTGCAGCACGGTCTGACCGTGAAAGCCGACGATGTCGATGTCCTGGCAGCTGATGCGGTTCTGCGCGGTGAAGGCGGCAACCGCCTCTGCGTGGGCGACGGTGACGACGCGCTCGGCCTCGCCCAGCACGCCCGGCCGTGCCTCGCGCCCTGGCAGATGGATGGCCTCACTGAGCGCCTGGCGCAGCAGGCGGCGCTCCGGCTCGCTATAGGGCCGGTAGCCGGACGGACCGAACGCCTGCACCCGCCGTCCGTCAGTCTCGATCAAGGCGACGTCGACCCCGTCGAGCGAGGTGCCGCTCATCAGACCGATCGCCGTCAACATCATCGTCAAAAAACCCCAGCCTAGCCCTACCCCTAGGACGTTCAGCTTGTACCAAACGGGTACATCTTATAATGCCACAGCGCATACAATAGCGGCACCCCGTCCGGACCGGGTTCCGCCATTTGCCTGCAAATTCCGTAAAACAGCAATGATAAGAGCCGCCGACAGATGACCGCTTTTAAGTCTGATTTTCTCAATGTGCTGCAGAGCCGCGGCTTCATTCATCAGATATCCGATCCCCAACTCGTTGGACGCGCTGGCGGCCAAGCGCGAGCTCGTCGCCTACATCGGCTTCGATTGCACCGCACCATCGCTTCATGTCGGATCGATGGTGCAGATCATGTGCCTGTACTGGCTACAGCAGACCGGCAACAAGCCGATCGCGCTGATGGGCGGCGGCACCACGCGAGTCGGCGACCCCTCCGGCAAGGACGAGACACGCAGGATCCTGTCGATCGAAGACATCGACCGCAACAAAGAGGGCATCAAGCAGGTATTTTCGCAATTCCTCGAATTCGGCGAAGGCAAAAGCGACGCGGTCATGCCGGACAATGCGGAATGGCTGACCAAGCTCAACTGGATCGAGATGCTGCGCGACATCGGCCGGCACTTCTCGGTCAATCGCATGCTGGCGATGGATTCCGTGAAGCTCCGGCTGGAGCGCGACCAGGAAATGAGCTTCATCGAATTCAACTACATGATCCTGCAGGCCTACGACTATTGCGTGCTCAACCAGCGCTACGATTGCCGGCTGCAGATGGGCGGCTCCGACCAATGGGGCAACATCGTCAACGGCATCGACCTCGGCCGCCGCATGGGCACGCCGCAGCTTCACGCGCTGACCACCCCGCTGATCACGACCTCCTCCGGCGAGAAGATGGGCAAGACAGCAAGCGGCGCAGTCTGGCTGAACGCCGACATGAAGAGCCCGTACGACTACTGGCAGTTCTGGCGCAACACTGAGGACGCCGACGTTCCGCGCTTCCTGAAACTGTTCACCACCCTGCCGCTGGCCGAGATCGAGAAGCTCGCAGCGCTGGAAGGGCGCCGAGATCAACGAGGCCAAGAAGGCGCTGGCGGATGCCGCGACCGCGCTGCTGCACGGCGCGGACGCCGCTACGCACGGCCGCGGAAACTCGCGCAGCCAGACCTTTGAGGAAGGCGCAATCGGACACCAATCTACCGACGGTGGAAGTTTCCCGTAGCGAACTCGAGGCCGGCGCCGGCGTGCTCGCGCAGTTCGTCAAGTCGGATCTCGTTCGTCGAACGGCAAGGCCCGGCGCCAGTTCAACGGGCGGTGTGCCTGGTGACCGCGTCAACCGATCTTCACCGTCACCGACGCAGCAGATTTCGACGTATGAGCGGCGTGCCAAGCACTGAACAGGCGGAAGGCGTCGCTTAAACTCGTCGCTCGGCAAGAAGCGCCACGTCCTGCTCAAGCCTGCATAGGCGCATTCCCGCCGGGCCCTTGCTTACGCATGGACGGAAACGCGCTCCCTGCTAGCAGATGGATCAGAGCACGCCAAAGCAGACGTCAAGGGCCGAGATTTTGGACGCGCCGCAAAAGCCGGCGCGCGTGGCGCTTGTTGTGCTCGCGCTGTGCTTTGCGCTGTCGGTGCTCGGCCGAGGCCTCGCCGAAAGCTTTACGGTGTTTCTGAAACCCATTTCGGAGAGTTTTGGCTGGGACCGGGCGCAAGTGGTCTCGGTCTATTCGCTTTCGGCGCTCGCCGGCGGCCTCGCGGCACCCGTGATCGGCCGGCTGTTCGACCATTCCGGGCCGCGCGCGGTCTATTCGCTCGGACTGCTCCTGCTCAGCGGCGCCTTCCTGGTCGCAGCCTTTGCGCAACAGCTCTGGCAGTTCCGGCTCAGCCTTGGCCTTTGCGTCGGCATCGGCATCGCCCTCATCGGCAATGTTCCCAATTCGATCCTGCTTGGCCGCTGGTTCGGACCCAAGCTTCCGACCGCGATGGCGGTGGTCTATTCGGCGGCCGGCGGCGGCATCCTGCTTCTGCTGCCGACGTCGCAGATCCTGATCGATCATGTCGGCTGGCGCGGCACCTATCAGCTGTTCGGCGGCACGACGCTGTGCCTGTTGGTGGCGCTGTTGCTGTTGCCGTGGCGGCTGTTCTCCGGCGGTTCGCCGCACGTCGTCAAAAAAGCCGACAATAGCCTGGTCGACGAAGGCTGGACCTTGTGGAGCGCGATGCGCCACCACGCCTTCTGGGCGCTGTTTTCGACCTTCTTCTTCACCGCGATCGGCATGTACGCGATTGCGCCGCAGGTCGTGGCCTACCTGATCGACGCCGGATTCTCGCCGCGGCAGGCCGCGACCGCCTGGGGATTTTCCGGCGTGGTGCTGCTGTTCGGCATGCTGGGCGTCTCCTCGCTCGACGGCCTGATCGGCCGGCGGCCATCGGTGCTGCTCAGCTATGCGGTCTCGATCATCGGCATCGGCCTGTTCTGGGCGTTGCAATGGTCTGCGAACATTTGGCTACTCACCGGATTCGTCGTCTGCTTCGGCAGCATGATCGGCTCGCGCGGCCCGCTATTGTCGGCAACCGCGATGAAGATCTTTCGCGGCGAGCGGCTGGGGACGATCTACGGCGCCATTTCCATCGGCAGCGGGTTGGGATCGGCGTTCGGCTCCTGGAGCGGCGGCCTGATCCACGATGTCAGCCACAGCTACAATCCGCTGATCGTGTTCGCGCTGATAAGCGTCGTGCTCGGCATGATCCCTTTTTTGGTCGTGCCCGCGCTGCGGCGCTAGACTGCTGCTGTGGCTGCCGCGTCGTCCGCGGTGGGTTCGCCCGAACCAAGCATCGCCCGGATTTCGTTGGCCGGCAGCGCGGCGCTGAACAGAAAGCCCTGCATGTGGGTGCAGCCGAGCGCGCGCACCGTTTCGCGCTGCCCCGCCGTTTCGACGCCCTCGGCCGTTGTCGTCATGTTGCGGTCGGCCGCGATGTCCACGACCGCCCTGATGATGGAGGACGAGCCTGAGGCCTCGGTCAACTCCGTCACAAAGCTACGGTCGATCTTGATCTTGTCGAACGGAAAACGCTGCAGGTAGCGCAGCGAGGAGTAGCCGGTGCCGAAGTCGTCGAGCGCGATGTGAACCCCGAGCTCGTGCAGCTGATTGAGGGTCGCAAGCGCAGCGTCGTCGTCGGCGATCAATACCGCCTCCGTGATCTCGAGCTCGAGGCGGCGCGGGTCGAGGCCTGAGTCCGCGAGCGCGGTCGCGACATTCAACGCCAGCGTCTGCGATTTGAACTGGATGGGAGAAACGTTGACCGCAAGCCGCACATGCGACGGCCAGGTCGCAGCCTCAGCGCAGGCGGTCTGCAGCACCCATTGGCCGATTTGCTGGATCAGCCCGGTTTCCTCGGCGAGCGGGATGAACTCGGCCGGAGACACCAGGCCGCGCAGCGGGTGGCGCCAGCGTACCAGCGCCTCGCAGCCGATGATGCCGCCGCTCGCAAGATCGACAAGCGGCTGATAGTGCACCTCGAAGCCGTCGTCGCGGAGCGCGGTGCGCAAATCCTGCTCCAGCTCGCGGCGCAGATTGGCCTCGGTTTCCATGCCGCCCTCGAAGAACCTGTAGGTGCGGCGCCCCGCCGCCTTGGCGGCGTACATCGCAAGGTCGGCGCTCTTGAGCAGCGCCAACAGGTCGCCGCCGTCCCGCGGCGCGATGGCGACGCCGATCGAGGCGTCGCTGGACAGCCGATGGCCGTGGCACTCGAACGGCGTTCGCAGCGCGGAATAGATTTTCCCAATCAGTGCGCGGACGTCATCCGCACAAGCGACGCCGGATTGTACGATCGCGAATTCGTCGCCGCCGAGTCGCGCGACGAAATCGTCACCTCCGACGCAGTCGCGTAGCCGCACCGACACCGCCTTGAGGAACTCGTCGCCGACCAGATGGCCGAGCGAATCGTTGATTCCCTTGAACTCGTCGATATCGATATAGAGGATCGCGAATTGCGCGCCTCCGACCTGCGCCAGCATCTTCTCGGCATGCCGTTGAAACAGCGTGCGGTTCGGAAGGTCAGTCAGCGCATCGAAATTGGCAAGATGCTCGATCCTGGCTTCAAAGCGGCTCCGCTCGGTGACGTCCTCCATCGTCGCGGCCCAGCCGCCGTCGGGCGACCGCTTATGGACCACCCGCATCGTACGCCCGTCGGGAACCGAAATCACGACATCGCGAACCTCGTCGTTTTTCGGATTGAGAAACCGCTCGCAATAGGCATCGACGTCGCCGGTAAAGCCGCCGAGCTCTTTGCGGTGCCGGATCAGGTCGCGCAGATGGCAACCCGGCTTGACCACGTCAGGCGAGAGGCCGAACATGTCGATGTAGCGCCGGTTGCAGAACACCAGATGGCCCGAGGCATCGAACAGCAACAGGCCCTGCGTCATGTTGTTGATGGCGGTGTCGAGATGCTGGCCCTTCTGCGCGAGCTGCCGCTGGGCCGCGCGGTGCTGCCGCTTGAGCTGGCGCACAATCAGCGAGATCGTGACGATGACGACGATGACCGCGAGCAGCGCCGCGTAGGACTGCAGCTTGGTCTGCGCCCGCCAATCGGCAAGCGCGCTCGACACGCTCGTGGTCGCCACGACGAAAATGGGGAAATTGATCATGGGCCGGATCGAGCCCACCCGTTCCTCACCCTGGATCATGCTGGTGAAGCGTCCGGACGCATTGCCGCCGAGCGCCAGCACGCTTCGGAACACGGGGGTATCGGCGATGTTCCGCCCAACCAGCCCGTCGTCATGCGGATAGCGGCCGATGATCGTGCCGTCGCGATGGATCATCAAGATGGCGGTTTCGCTGTGCAAGGCGAGCGAGGCAACGAAATCCTCGAAGTGACGGGGTTCGACCCCGCGGGACACAAAACCGATGATCTCGCCGTTCTTGCCGAGGATCCGACGGGCCAGGATGGTGGTCCAGTTTCCCGTCACCTTGCTCAGGACGGGCTCGACGATCACCTCCGGCGCCGGTTGTCCCGACGTGAAATCGCGGAAGAAGCGCCGGTCGACGATCGTCACGTCAGGCACCGGCCACAGTTCCGAAGAATTGACCAGCCAGCCTTGGGCGTTGAACAGATTCAACGCGCCGACATGGGGAAGTGCTGCAAGCCTGGACCGCAGCATTTCATGAACGGCGGCCGAGGACATCCGGCTTCCGAACGCCTCCTTGGTGTCCACGCCTTCGACCCTCATATAATCGAGGACGTCATCCTGGATGCGCTGAAGATCGGTCAGTTGCTGGTCGAAATGGCGCGACAACAACAGCGCGCTGTTGGCGAGGTCGCGTTCGGCCACTTGCAACGCGTGATCACGGGACTGCAGGACCAGATAGGCGGTGCCGAGCGTGATCGCGATCACAAGCGCAGCGCCGCAAACAATCAGCCATTGAACGGCGCCCATCCGGGCGAGCGGCGCACCGTCCGCGCTCGCAGGCTCACCTTTGGAAACGACCGTGCCTGGAAACCTCATGACGAGATTTGTACCCCGGGACACCCCAAGAGGCGGTTAGCAAAGTCGGTTATTGCTGAATTAACAGGAAGCTTGCGGCCCGCGCCGGATACCGCTCGCGTCAATTGTTCGGCGGGAACTCGGTCGGCGTGTTCGGCTTTCCGGTGTTGAAATCCATGATTTTCCGCGTCAGGCCGGGCAGTATCGCCGAGACCGGATTGATGCGCAGCACCGGCTGTCCGAGCGTGCCAACGACCTCGTAGGTCACGCCGAACAGGCCCTCATTGCTGCCGCCGCCGAGGAATATCCCGAAGAACGGAATCTGGCCGAACATGTTGTTCACGCCGTAGAGGGGAACGAAGGTGCCGCTCATGCGCACCTGGTTTGCGGCATCGATGTAGCCGTCGATGGTCCCGCCGATCGTCGGTCCCTTCAGCACGCCTTCGCGGACCGTGAACTGCCCGTTCTGCCGGGTAAATTCCGCGCGCAGTCTCGAGAACGAAATGCCGTTTTGAGCGCCCGGCGGACCGCTGGCAGCCAGGCGGTCAAGTTGCGCCTCGCCCTTCACCGAAAAATCGCGGAGGTTGATCAGGCCTTCCCTGGCGCTGGGCTCGACCGTCGGCGGGTCCATCGCGAGCTCAAGCTGGCCGCCGATCATCTTCGAATAGAGATCGCTGAAACGGAAGAACGCGCCGGCATCGTTGGTCTCGAGGTAGATCACCTCGCGCCCACCCTGTGTCGGGCTGCGCAAATCGCCGGCAAGCGGCGTATTGTTTTGCCCGAGCTTGCCGGAGAGCGCAAAGCTCTTGATGATCCCGCTGCGCCGCGAGACCTTGAGGTCGACACTGCGCAGCGCCTCGCCGTTGAAGCCCGCGACCACCCCGAGCTTCAGGTCGACATCGAAGTCAGTGTTCTTGAGCTTGCTCTTGGCGTCGTCCTTGTTCGCATTGCCCGATATCGCCGATTTCAGAAAGCCGCGGCCGTCGAACACGTCGCCGCGCATGGTCACCTTGACCACGCCGTCCGGTCCGCGTTCGGCCTTCAGCGAGGTCTTGTCGCCTTCGGACGGCGAATAGGTCGGGAAGTTTGCGTTCACCAGGTCGCCGTTCTGATCGATCTCCAGCGACCCCTTGATCGCGACGCCGCCGCCGTCGATCACGATGTCTTCGAATCGGGTCGATTGCGGCTTGGGCACGACATTGAAGACCGCACGGCTGGATTTGCCGGGCAGCTTGACCCAGCCCGGCAGGATGTTGTCGAGCTTCAAGGCGGTGAGATCGGCCTCGACGCCGACGCGGCTGTCGTGATCGCCTCCGCTGATCTTGCCTGACAGCTTGACCGGCACGGAGCCCGAGACCGCCGGACCGAGATCGAGGCCGAGGCGGGCACGGCTCGCATCATCGAGGGTCGCCTGCAGTTTGATATCGGCATCGCCGTCGGCCGGCTTGCGATAGTCCAGCGTCGCCGCCTGCCCGTTGATCTTGACGTCGCCCTTGACCTGATAACCCTGATTGCTGGCGACAAGCTTCAGCGAATTGGCTTCGAGCTTTTGGTTCATCACCAGTTTGTCGGCGGAAAATCCATTAAGGTCCGCCGTCACCGAGTAGGTCGTATCTGCCTTGGTCAACTCGCCCTTGACCGGCATGCCCATAGTGACGGCCGCGGAAAATGTTCCCTTGCTCGCACTGGGATCGATTGGCGTCGCGGAAAAATCGCTCAATCGATCGGAAGCAAGAATTTCGGCCGCCGCCGGCACCGGACCATCAATCCGGAGCTTGACACGCGCGGCTGGCGGCTTCGGATGCGTATCCGGAACCTCGAAAACAAAGTCCGAAATATTGAGCTTGCGGCCAGCCGGCGTATCGGCTGTCGCCTGCCCGATGGTTACCGTCGCCGTTCGGCCCGTGACATGCGCTTTCAAATCCGCATCATGCACGCTCGGCAACCCGTCCACGGGGCGCACCGTGACGCCGCTGGCCACGATCGTGACGGCAAGGCCGTCTTCCGGCATGGGCGGTCCCTTGCGTGGGATATCCTTCACCGGCGCGTTGACGCCGATTTCAAGACGCTGCAGCGAGCCGCGCTCGATGCGCTGGATCACCCATTCGCGCACCTCCGGCACGATCAGGCTCGGCCATATCCGCTTGAAGGCAGAAGCCGACATCGGGGTTCCGGCAAAACCGAGCTTCAGCTGCGGCTCGCCCGAATAGTCGACGCTACCGGTTCCGGCGATGCCGATTTCGCCGTTGCTGATGTCGGCCTGCGTCAGCAGCACGCGCTTCTTGTCGGTATCGAATCGGAAGCCTATCGCGATGCGGTTGAAGATCAGGGGCGGTTCGTCGTCGATGCCGGCGAGCACGATGGTGCCGCCGGAAAGGCCGAGCTGCCAATCGGGGACGCTGTCATTGGGCGGCTCGAGATGGGCAAGCAGCGTGATGCGGTTCGCACCGGAAACGATCTTGAGCGGCGCGACCAGCACCCGCCGGCCGGAGTCCCATTCCAGGTTCATCTCCGCCGAATCGATCGCCATCGGATAGTCGGGCGTATCGCTGTCGATGATGGATCCGCTACCTGCCGTGATCTTGCCGCGGAAATAGGTCGGCAGGCCGTCACGGCCGAGCTCGCCCTTGAGTTCCCCGGTCAGCGGCAAGTCGGCGCCGTAGGTCAGGTCCTTCAACCGCAGTGCCAGAAGGATGTTGCTGGTCGAGACCTTGTCGGCGCGGATATCGACCGACCGGACGCCGTTTTCCGGACGCCCGACCGCGACCCGAATCGACCATGGATGCGCGCCTTCCTCGCCCAGGCTTAAAGCGGCGCCGCCGCCGCTCGGCCGGCGCAAACTCAGACTGATATTCTCGAAATTCCATTTGTTGCCGCGCTGCTGATCGTCCACGATCAGGTTGCCGTTCTTCAGACCGATCTCGTTGAGATTTTGCCCATCGAGTCCGGTCAGGCTCAGGCTGTCGAGCCAATCGAGGCCGGCGAGCAATCCGTTTTGCGCGCTGGCAGGCGCCGTGGGCGACGGCACCGGGACCTGGCGCGGAAAGGTCGCAGGCAAGCCCGCCTCGCGCTTTGAGGCGACGCCCGTTGCCAACGGCTTGGCGGTGTCGCCCGCCGAGACGGTCACGTAGCCGTCGGGCGTGATGCGCACCGCAAGCTCGGCATCGACCAAGTTGAGGCTCTCGGCGCGAAGCCGCCCCATCAACAACGCGGTACCGGAAAGCCTGACCTCCGCTTTCGGCGCGCTCGCCACGATCGCATGATCGTGGTCGCGGACGACGATATCGCGGATGCGCACCGCGATACGGATTCGCCCGGCCCGCTCGATCTGGGTGCCTCCGACCTCGACCGTGTTGCCGTGGCCGATATTGTCCTCGATCGCCGCAGCGAGCCACGGCGTGGCCATATCGAGATTGATCGGACCGGCGCCGAGCCGTAACCAGAGCGCGCCGAAGCAGCCGGCGAAGATCACCATCAACGCCGCGACGACGATGGCGAGGCGTCTTACCCAGCGCTCGCCCGCGAGCCATCGCTGCAGCGCCGCCAGCCTGTCGCCGATCCGGTGAAGCCTGGAACTCGATCGCGACAAAAGCCGCCTTGCGCGGTGGCCGGCCGCCTCGTCGTGGTCATGGTCCCAGTCGGCGTCGTCCCAATGCCCGGACTGGACATCGGCGCGCGAACTGGACCCCGGTTTCGAGGTTTGCTTGGCCTCGCGAGCCGATCCCTGACCAAGTCCTTGGGGCGACGAGTTCCTTGCCATTGCCTCCCGGTGCCGGTGCTCAGTGCATGACGGTTCGCCGCCATGGCCTCGGCCGTCGACAGGTAACGAGCGTTCCTGTGCCGGCATCGCTGCCAATCCTCGATAAGTGCGGTCGCTCGTCATCAGGGCCTAACGTTCATCCAACGAGCAAACGGGGATGCGTCGAATTTCTTGTAACCATACTCCGGGGCGGTCAAACTTCCACAGCCGCCGGCTCGATTCCGGCGCGCCGGACAAGACCCGCAATACCCTAATGGTTGATCCGCCGAAAGCGACGAAAGGAAGGCTATGTCCACGAAATCGCGCAAGAACTCCTCCAAACCGTCGCCGGGCAACAAGGCCGGCGGCCAATCCTCGGCAGCGGCGAAGACAAAGGGCGGGACAATCCGCCGTTCGGCGGCAAGCAAATCAGCCAAGAAATCAGTCAAGAAAGCAAGCACCGCACCATCGCATAAGGTCGCGTCGAAACCGTTAAAGTCCGAAGCTGCCAAAACCACGGCCAACAAGAGCCCAATCCCCCTCTCAAAGCCAAAGATGGCCGATTTGCTTGCGCTGGCGGAAGGCGCCGAGGCGCCACGGTTCCGCTTACCGAGCGACGGCGGCAGCATGGTTTCGCTTGCGGATTTCTCGGGCCAAAAGCTGGTCTTGTTTTTTTATCCGAAGGCCAACACGCCTGGCTGCACCAAGGAGGCCATCGACTTCACGCGCTTGTCGGCGGACTTTGCCGCGAGCGGAACCGCCGTCTTGGGTGTATCGGCCGATTTGCAGAAGGCTCAGGTTGCATTTCGGGACAAGCACAAGCTTTCGGTTCCTCTGATTTCGGATGAGAAACACGAAATGCTCAGGGCTTACGGGGTTTGGGGCGAAAAATCTTTATATGGCAGAACCTTCCTTGGAATTCTTCGCACCACGGTTCTGATCGACGCCAACGGCCGGATCGCCCGAATCTGGCGCAATGTAAGGGTCGACGGCCATGCCGACGCGGTGCTGGAGGCGGCGCGAGCACTTTGACCCAAGGGACGATCCAAGGGACGTTCCAAGGGACGTTCTCGAAAAATTAACCATGAGACGGTCAAATCGCTCTCGCTAATTTGGCCGTACGGAACTTGGTCCGACCGGCGCGGGAGTGCCGATGTCGTACCGTTCGGGTCAATATTCCGAATATTCACAGCACCATGCACACGACCACGGCCGGCCTTTGGCCCGCCGGACCGAAGCGCGCGTTGCGGTCGCTCCCACCCCCACCACCCCGGTGCAGAACGGCTACACCCTGGTTCATGGCAGCAAACAGGTCCGGATTGGGCCGGTGGTGTTCTGGATCGTGGTCGGCACGGTGACCCTGCTTGGGATGTGGTCGGCTGCGACCGCGACCTATTTCGCCTTTCGCGACGACGTCCTGACCCGGCTGATCGCCCGCCAGGCCGAGATGCAATACGCCTACGAGGACCGTATCGCCGAACTGCGCACCAAGGTCGATCGCACCACCAGCCGCCAACTGCTCGACCAGGAGCAGTTCGACCAGAAGCTCGAACAGATCATGCGCCGGCAGACGGCGCTGGAATCGCGCGCCTCGGCGCTCGGCGCCATTCCGGACATCACCGGTTCGATCAAGCCCTCGCGCGGAGCGAGTGCGCAGGATACCAGCACTGGAACACCAAAGCCGTCGCCGATCAGCGACACCGTGATCTTCGTGGCGCCGCCGGACCGCGAGGCGCGCCTGGAATTGCGCGCTCCCATCGTCACGAGCCCGCCCGCGAATCAACTCGCCAAGATCCAGGGCGTCGACAATGTCCTGGTCCGGCTGCAGACCTCGCTCGACCGCGTCGAAAGCCGCCAGATGGCGGCGCTCAATTCGTACGAGGACGGAATGGAATCGCGGGTGCGCCGGATGCGCGGCGTGATCAGCGACCTCGGCCTCGACATGGCGCAACTGGAAGCCGCGACGCCGCGGGCCCCGATGGGCGGGCCGTTCATTCCCGTCAAGCTGTCGCCCGACGCCAGCCCGTTCGACCGGCAACTCTATCGCATCAACCTCACGCGCGCGCAGATGGACCGGCTCAACCGCACCCTCGCGCTGGTGCCCTATCGCAAGCCCGTGGTCGGCGAGGTCGAATTCACTTCCGGCTTCGGCGTCCGCTCTGATCCCTTCCTCGGCCGCCCCGCCATGCATACCGGCCTCGATTTCCGCGCCGCGACCGGCGATCCCGTGCGCGCGACCGCCAACGGCAAGGTGGTTTCGGCGGGATGGTCCGGCGGCTACGGCCGGATGGTCGAGATCGATCACGGCAACGGCCTGTCCACCCGTTACGGCCATCTGTCGGAAATCAACGTCAAGGTCGGCGAACCGGTGAAAATCGGCCAGGTGATCGGCGAAGTCGGCTCGACCGGCCGCTCGACCGGTCCGCATCTGCATTATGAAACCAGGATCGATGGCGAAGCCGTCGATCCCCAGAAATTCCTCCGCGCCGGCGTCCGCCTCGCCGCGGGCTAGTTACGCCGCCGGATCGATGCGAAAAACCGGGTAGTCTGCCGCAATTGTCTCGAAGGCGGATACCGGAGCGTCGGGCGGGACCGGCAGGTGGCGGCAGCCACTCGTGGCGATTTGGCACCATGCCTTGAGGATTGGCGCCCGCTCCCTGGACGGAATTTCGGTGAGCACGACGGGCCGTGAGCGGCCTCGCTTAATGAAAGCCTTTCCGCCTCCCGCGCGGAGGTTTTCCACCCACTCCGAACCATTCCCAAGCATCGAGACGACGTAGCGGCTGCCTTGGTGACTGACAACAGCGAGGACGGTCGAGCAGAGGTGCCCACTCCTCCGGCTCCTTACCTGCAGGGCCAGCAAGATCTTCGGTGTCAACCCGAGTCCGGAAACCCACGCATAGGCAGCGCTCCAGATCCTCCCCAAACGGGTCGGACGCCAGTCGCGGTAGAAGTAGCGCAGGTAACCGTTTTGCTCGGCGGGATCCTTGCGCGACACTGTCATGACGTGATCTTGCACCGCAAGTGTTCCCTCAGCTTTCATCGAAAGCCTTACATCTGCATTCTGACGCAATACCGGAAGACTTACCTTGATGTGGATCAGAGACGATTGCCGTATCGAGGCCGCGATGCGAGCAGCCAGACGCGCTTCAGTGGCTGGCGTCGTGTCCGACCTCGCCGGTGATGATCGGGCCGAACAGCTCCCACACCTCGCCGTTGAACCGCATCAGCTGCATTTGCTCGATCGGGAAGTAGTCGTCGGGCGAGGTGTTGATCGAAATTCCCGGCAGCAGCATGTCGGAGGTGAAGTTTTTCAGATTGGCGGCCTGCTTCATGACGTTGTCGCGCGTAAGAATGTCGCCGCACTGCTTTATCACCTGCACCATCGCCTGCGCTTCGACGTAGGCATAGGCGTTATTGGCGTTGGTCTTGTCGCCGTCGGGATAGTACTTGTCCATGAACTCACGCCATTTCTTGACGCCGGGATCGTCCTTCCAGGTCGGATCGGTCGGGTCCTTGACATAGGACGTCGAGATGATGCCCTTGGAATATTCGAGGCCGGCCGGCTTCAATACCGAGGCGATCGTGGTCGCGGTATTGGCGAGGAAGAATTTCGGCTTCCATCCGAGTTCGCCGACCTTGCGGATCGCCTGCGCCGATCCTTTCGGCGCCGCCCAGGAGAAGAAGATATCGGCGCCGGAATCATGCAGCGCCACGATCTGGGAATTGATCGAGGGATCGCTCACCTCATAGGATTTATCGGCGATGATCATGTTGACGTGATCGCCGAGCCCATCCTTCAAGCCCTTGAACTGATCCTTGCCGGCGTCGTCGTTCTGCCAGAACACGGCGATCTTGCTGTTCGGAAAATGCTCCAGGATGTATTTCGCGTAGATGTGACCTTCGCTCTGATAGTTGGGCTGGAAGCCCATGGTCCAGGGAAAGTTCTTGGGATCGCCGAACTTGGTGGCACCGGAGGCAACGAAGAGCTGCGGCACCTTGTTGGCGTTCATGTATTTCATGATCGCCGAATTGGATGGCGTCCCGAGCGACTGGAAGATCAACAGGACCTCATCGCTCTCGACGAGCTTGCGCGCCTGCTCGATCGCCTTCGGCGGGCTGTAGGCGTCGTCATAGGAGATGAAGTTGATCTTGCGGCCGTTGATTCCGCCTCCCGCATTGACCATGTTGAAGAAGGCCGCTTCCGTCTTGCCGATCACGCCGTAGGACGAGGCGGGCCCGCTATACGGCATGATGTTGCCGATCTTGATTTCGGTATCGCTCGCGCCCGGATCGTACTGTTTCTGCGCGCTGGCCGCGGTTGCGGTCATGGCGAGCGCAGCCAACAGTGCGGTCATGGCAGCAAGATTACGGATACACGACGGCATCGTTTCCTCCCCACTTGTCTTTTTTGCTTCGCCAGCTTGATTGACCTCAGTCTCGCAAGTCGCGCGCGCGCTGGCAAGCTCCGGCTGTTTATTCCGCAGCACGAAACGGCATTGTTGCCGTCAGCTATTTGTGATTGATGCGGGGCAGCAACGGGGTTTCCCTGATTTGGAACGGCAAAAGCGAACTGGCCCGCGACATCCACGACTTGGCGCTGCCGGATTCCGCATCGCTCGATGGCTGGCCGCGCAAACCATGGCGCGGGCGGGCTTCCATCAGCTCGGCTCGAAACATGCCGACGCGCGCATCGCAGCAGGCGCGCGAAAGGCTCGCGCGCGGCGAGACCCTTTACCTCGCAGGCCTCGGCCCGCCGGGGACGCATAATTCCGGCGTGGCGCTGGTCGAGGTGACGCAGCAACGCGGTCCGCGCTTGATCCTCAACAACGAGGAAGAGCGCTTTTCCGGCAACAAGCACACGACCGAATATCCGAGAGCATCGATCGATGCGATGGTCAAGGCGTTACGCGACATGGGGCGCGGCGTCTCCGACATCTTCGCCTGGCTCACTTCGTGGGACTATCCGACGTTGGCCGGCACGATGGCGCGATCGGTGCTGGAGGAAGCGCCGCAAAGCTTGCGGCTTCTCCGCACCACCGAAGCCGCCGGATTTGACGGCCGCCGGCTCGACCAGATGACGCGCACGCCGAAGATCCTGGCGCGCCAGCTCGGCCTTGCCGAGCCGGTGCCGCTGATCGCGATGCCGCACCACGACAACCACGCCTGGTTCTCGTTCGCGGCCTCGCCGTTCAAGGACGACGGCGAAGTGGTTGCGATCGCCGTGCTCGACGGCACCGGCGACCTCGGCTCGATCTCGCTCTACGCCGCAAGCCGTGGCGCGATGCAGCGGCTCTATTGCAATGAAAGCATGTTCGATTCGCTAGGCGCCTTCTACAGCGTGATCTCGTCGACCCAAGGCGGCTGGACCTGGCTCTCGAGCGAGGGCCGCTACATGGGCGCGGCCGCCTGGGGCGACATGGACCGCGCCAGCAATCCCTATTACATCAGGCTGAAGCAGGTGCTGCAGTTTGGCGCCGGCGGCGAAGTGAAGCTCAACCGCGCCTTGGCGAACTGGTATTGCGACCCGTTCGATCATCCTTACAAGCGCGGGCTGATCGACGTTCTCGGCGAACCGCTAAAACCTGCGCAGCTCTGGAATCCCGATGCCGTGCTGCGGGTCGAGGACATCCAGCATCGTCCCGACACGCAAGACCGCCTCGACAAGGCGGCCGCGACACAGCTGGTGTTCGAGGACGCGATGATCCACGTGGTGGACCATCTGTTGCGCTTGACCGGCGCCAACCGGCTGGTGCTCACCGGCGGCGTGGCGCTGAACGCGGTCGGCAATATGCGGCTGCTCGAGCATTTCGACGAGGCGTGGTTCGAAAGCGCGCAGCAGCGCAAGAGCCGCCTGCATCTGTGGGTGCCACCGGTGCCCGGCGATCCCGGCGTCACCATCGGCGCGGCCTGGCTGTTTGCGCATCTTGCAGGTAGCCCACGCGGCGCACCGTTGACGCACGCGTTCTATTGCGGCCTGCCGCCGTCATCAGGCGAGATCGAGGCGGCGCTTGAAGCCGGCGACATCGCTGCGCGTCGGATCGGCGATGTTTCGAGCGTCGAGGGCCGCGATGACGATCGCCGACCTGATGGCGTTCATGGTGGCGCAGAACGGCGTCATCGCGCTCTATCAGGGCGCGGCCGAGACCGGACCCCGCGCGCTCGGCCACCGCTCGATTTTTGCCAATCCGTGCGACGCCCGACGCCCGCGAGCGGCTGAACGAGCGCGTCAAATACCGCGAGGCGATCCGGCCCTTGGCGCCGATGGCGACGCTTGAAGCCGCGCAGGAATATTTTGAACTGGAACAAGGCGCCTCCGATTCCGATTACAACGCCTATAACTACATGGTGCTGACCGCGCGCGCGAAGCCGCACGCGCGCACCAAAATTCCGGCGGTGATTTACGCCGATGGCACCGGACGGATCCAGATCGTGCGCAACGAAGGACGATCCCCTCACCCACGCATATCTCAAGGCGCTCGGCCGCCACATCGGCGTCGAGATATCGGTCAATACCTCCTTCAACGTCGCCGGTCCGATCGCGCAGACCCCGAGCCAGGCGATCGACACGCTGCGCCGCTCCAAGGGCCTCGACGTCGTGCTGCTGGTCGCCGAAGGCGGCGCGGTCTACGCGGCGTGGCACGGAGGCGAACGCGACAGCGGCAGGTTCACCGGCTGGCTTTCGGAATGGAGCGCGCCGACCAGCGCACAAGATTGAGCACGCGTCCGTCAATCAACAGCAGCGCGCTGCCGATCACCAGCGCGCCGGCGATCTCGCGGACGGAAATCGCTTCTCCGAGCACCAGATATCCCAAAAGGATTGCAGTGACGGGGATGAGAAGCGTTACCAGCATCACGTTGGTCGCACCCGAGCGGCGCAAGATCTGAAAGAACACGATATAGGCCAGCGCGGTCGACAGCGCCGCAAGACCGATCACCGCAAGCCAGGTCACCGCGCCCGGCAGCGGAAGCTGCCACGGCCGCTCGACGACGCCGGCGACGATCGCCATCATCAGGCTCGATGCCAGCAATTGGAACGCCGCCGTCGCGAGCGGCGGCGAGTTTGCCAGATTGCGCCGCGCCAGCAGCGCCGCCAATCCGTAGCTGAAGGCCGCCGCCAGGCAGAGCAGAATGCCAAAACCCTGCCCGCTCGTTTCAAGACCGAAGCCTCCGCGCAGGATGACGACGCCGACGAGGCCGATCGAGACGCCGGCAAGGCGGCGGGCGGACAGTCTTTCCTCTCCGAAAGCCGCCATTACGACCACGGTGAACAATGGGGTCGTCGCGTTCAGGATCGACGCCAGCCCGCTTCCGACGAAGGTCTGCCCGGTCACGATCAAGGAAAACGGCAGAACATTGTTGAAGAGCGCGACCGCAACGAACGGCTTCCAACCTGCGAAACTTCGCGGCAAGCTGATGCGATAGACCCATAGCAGCGGCAGCAGGATCGTTGCCGCAATCGCAACGCGCAGAAACACCAGCGTCAGCGGCGGCAATTCCTTCAAGGCCACGCCGTTGAAGAAAAACGATCCGCCCCACAGGACCGCGAGCACGCCGAGCAGCGACCAGTCCCTGGCGTCGATCCGGCCATCTCTAAAATTCATCACGCCTCGTGCCCCCGCGATCGGACTGAAGCGTGTTTCGAATATCGACACCGATTTCCGAGGCCCGGATTGTCGCCGACAGGCCTGGCCATCGCGCGATCATGGCCGCGCAGCTCGCTTTCGGCCGCGACACGATCTCGATCATCTTGGCTTCGTCGGCGTCGGGCGCTTGCTCCTTCGCGCGCTGGTACGATTCGACGGTCGCGCGACCCATCAATGGCGCGGCCGAAAGCAGGCTTTCGGCAAGCCGTACCGCGTAAGCGGCATCCTTGTGCCGCAGCGCCGCGGTAAAGGTCGCACCCTCGAAATTGCGCGCCGCCATCCGCTTCGAATGCCGGATCACCTGGGGGCTTGCGGCAACCCCGGTCTCGATCGCTTCCACGACCAGCTTCATGTCGAGGCCGGCCTGCTCGGCGATCGCGAGCCCCTCGGCGAGGCCGGCGATCTGAATCGCGCCCATCAGATTGTTGATCAGCTTGTAGACCGTGCCGGAGCCCACAGGGCCGAAATGCCGGATGGTGGTGCTGAGCGGGGCGAGATAAGGCCGCGCATTCTCCAAGTCGGCGGGATCGGCGCCGACCAGAAGCGTCAGCTTGCCGCTGGCGGCGGCATCCGGCAAACCCGTGACCGGGCAATCGATGTAGGTCAGTCCCCGCCCGCGCAGTTCACGCCAGAGATCCAGGGCGTGGTCGTAGGACACGGTGGAGCATTCGATGGCGAGCGCGCCGGCTTTCATGGTCGCGGCCGCCCCGTCCTTGCCGAGCCATACTGCGCGCGAAGCCGCGTCGTCGGCGACCATGGTCACCACCGCATCGGCACCCATCGCAGCGTCCGCAGGCGAAGTCGCCCATCGCGCGCCGCGAGCGATCAGATCTTCGGCTTTCGCCTTGCTGCGATTGAACACGGCAAGCGTGAAGCCGGCATCGAGATAACGGCTGGCCATGCCGTGTCCCATGCGCCCGAGGCCGATGAACGCCACGCGCGCCATGGATTAATCCACGTCCTCAATCTCGGCACCTGGTGTCGTGCCGAAGGCGCGCTGCGCCAGCGTCGCGGCCATGAACTCGTCGAGATCGCCGTCGAGCACGCCCGAGGTGTCGGAGGTCTGCACGCCGGTGCGCAGGTCCTTTACCATCTGATAGGGCTGCAGCACGTAGGAGCGGATCTGGTGGCCCCAGCCGATATCGGTCTTGGCGGCCTGATCGGCGGCCGCCTGCTCCTCGCGCTTCTTCAATTCGATTTCATAGAGCCGGGCGCGCAGCATGTCCCAGGCCTGCGCCTTGTTCTTGTGCTGGGAACGTCCGGCCTGGCAGACCACGGCGACGCCGGTCGGAATATGCGTGAGACGGACCGCGGATTCGGTCTTGTTGACGTGCTGGCCGCCGGCGCCGCCCGAGCGCATGGTGTCGGTGCGCACGTCCGATTCCTTGATGTCGATCTTGATGCTGTCGTCGATGACCGGAAAGATCGCCACGGAAGAAAACGAGGTGTGCCGGCGGGCGTTGGAATCGAACGGCGATATCCGCACCAGACGATGCACGCCGGCTTCGGTCTTCAGCCAGCCATAGGCGTTGTGGCCTGAGATCTGGATGGTTGCGGACTTGATGCCCGCCTCCTCGCCCTGCTGCTCCTCGAGATACTCGACCTTGAAGCCGTGCTTCTCGGCCCAGCGCACATACATGCGAAGCAGCATCTCGGCCCAGTCCTGGCTCTCGGTGCCGCCGGCGCCGGCATGCACTTCGAGATAGGAATCGAAGCCGTCGGCCTCGCCGGCCAGCAACGCTTCCAATTCGCGCCGCGCTACTTCCTTCTTCAGGTTCTTCAGCGCCGCCTCGGCTTCAGTGACCACACCGGTATCGTTCTCGGCTTCGCCGAGCTCGATCATGTCGACATTGTCCTGAAGCTCCCGCTCGACCTTGCCGATGCCGGAAAGCGAATCCTCCAGCGAGGTCCGCTCCTGCATCAGCTTCTGCGCCTTCTGGGGCTCGTTCCAGAGATCGGGGGCCTCAGCGAGCTTGTTCAGCTCGGCCAGCCGCGCCGTCGATTTCTCGACGTCAAAGATGCCTCCTCAGCAGCCCGACCGACTGCTTGATCTCTTCGACTAGACGTTCGATTTCGGCGCGCATGTCGCTCTCTGATTCTGCGGCCCTCGCCGCGATGATTTGATTCGTGGATGTAGCGGCGGCCGCGGCAAAGCGCAATCGGCCAGCCCCGTTCCACCGGCGTTTTCCCGAAAAACGCTAGAGCGCGATGAGATCTCGGTGAATCACCATCGCGCTCCGCTTATTGTTTGAGCGATGATCTCCCATGCTTTTCGAGAAAACCGGTACCCACTTTTCCGGATCATGCTCTAGTAAAGCCCGCCAGTGCCCGGCCGCATGATACTGCGGTCGGCGTCCGGCGACACCGTCGGCAGCTGCCCGTCGGCAGCGGCAACGCCGATGGCCGCGTCATAATCCGGCGGCGCGGTGCCCGGCTTGAAAGCCTCACGGATGGTCTTGCCGCTGTCGCCGGGGACGGGACGCAAGCCGGTCTTGGAATCGACCAGGACCAGCCTGATGCCCTCGGGCACCTTGAATGGAATCGCCGGCTTATCGGCGAGCGCAAGCTTCATGAAATCCCTGGCGATCGGCGCGGCGGTGTGGCCCCCTTGCGCGCTTCTGCCCAGAGTACGGGGCTTGTCGTAGCCGAGATAGAGACCGACCACGAGATCGGGCGAAAAACCGACGAACCAGACATCCTTGTCGTCGCTGGTAGTGCCGGTCTTGCCGGCGATCGGCTTGCCCACGTCGCGCATCACCGCCGCAGTGCCACCCTGCACCACGCCTTCCATCATCGAGGTGATCTGGTAGGCGGTCAACGGATCCAACACCTGCTCGCGATGGTCGACCAGCTCGGGTTCGGGCTGGTTCTTCCATCCATCGGGTGCGTCGCAGCCACGGCATTCCCGCTGGTCGTGCTTGAAGATGGTGTGGCCGTAACGGTCCTGGATGCGATCGATCAGGGTCGACTTCACCCGCTTGCCGCCATTGGCGATCATCGAATAGGCCGTGACCATGCGCATCACCGTGGTCTCGCCGGTGCCGAGCGCATAAGAGAGATAGTTCGGCAATTCATCATAGATGCCGAAGCGCTTGGCGTATTCGCCGATCATCGGCATGCCGATGTCCTGTGCCAGACGCACCGTCACGGTGTTGACCGACCATTTGAGCGCTTCACGGAGGGTAATGGGGCCACGATAATGGCCGACCGAAAAGTCCTCCGGACGCCAAATCCCGCCACCCTGCCCCTGATCGATCTCGATCGGCGCATCGACGAGCACGCTTGACGGCGTGTAGCCGTTGTCCAGCGCCGCAGCATAGACGATCGGCTTGATGGTCGAGCCCGGCTGGCGATAGGCCTGGGTGGCGCGATTGAACTGGCTCTGGTCGAACGAGAACCCACCGACCATGGCGAGCACGCGGCCGGTGTGTGGATCCATCGCCACCATGGCGCCGGAAACTTCCGGCAACTGCCGCAGACGATACTGGCCTTCGACCGGGCGGCCGTCCCTTCCGATCAAGGGATCGGCGTAGATGACATCGCCCGGCTCAAGCACCTGCGAAACCGCGGTCGGCGTTTTGCCCCGCATCGGGCCCGAGGCGGCCTTCGCCCACCTCACCCCCTCCAGCGTGATGTTGCCGGTTTGCCGTTCCTCCAGCACCGCGCCGCCGAGTTCGCGCCCCGGCTGAAAGCCAATTCGCGCCGATTGCTGGCTGGTTTCCAGCACCACCGCGAGCCGCCATGGCGCGATATCCGACAGCGACCTGACGTCGGCGAGCTTGATGCCCCAATCGCCGGATATGTCGAGCTTGCTGATCGCGCCGCGCCAGCCCTGCGCCTCGTCGTAATTGACCAGGCCCGCGGCCATGGTCTTGCGCGCCATCGCCTGCAGCTTGGTGTCCAGCGTGGTGCGGACCGAGAGACCGCCTTCGTAGAGTTTCTTCTCGCCATAGCGTTCGAGAATGTCGCGGCGGACCTCCTCGGCAAAGTACTCGCCGGCGAAAGTGTGCGTGGCATTGCTCCGTTTGGCGACAATCAGCGGATCCTTGCGCGCGGTCTCGGCATCGGCCTGCGTGATCCAGCCGTTCTCGAGCAGGCGATCAATCACATAGTTGCGGCGTTCGACGGCGCGGTCGTGGTTGCGGACAGGGTGAAGCGCCGACGGAGCCTTGGGCAGAGCCGCCAGATATGCCGCCTCGGCGACCGTCAGCTCGTTGACCGACTTGTCGAAATACACCAGCGACGCCGCGGCAATCCCGTAAGCCCCGAGGCCAAGCGGGATCTCGTTGAGATACAGTTCGAGTATCTTGTCCTTCGAATAGGCGCGCTCGAGACGCATCGCCAGCAAGGCTTCCTTGATCTTGCGGGTGAAGGACACCTCGTTGGTCAGAAGGAAATTCTTGGCGACCTGCTGGGTGATGGTCGATCCGCCCTGTGGCCGACGGCCGGACCCGAAGTTCTCCGCATACAGAAGTGCGGCGCGCGCCATGCCCGCATAATCGATGCCGCCATGTTCGTAGAAATTCTTGTCCTCGGCGGCCAGGAAGGCGTTGATGACCAGCTTCGGAACCGCCTGGATCGGCAGATACAGCCGCCGTTCCTTCGAGTACTCCGCAAGCAGCGACCCGTCCGCCGCATGCACGCGCGTCATCACCGGCGGCTCATAATCCTGGAGCTGCGAGTAGTCCGGCAAGTCCTTGGAAAAATGCCAGATCAGTCCCGCCACGGCGGCGACGCCAACCAGGAACACCACGGTTCCAGCGGTGAACAAGAAACCCATGAACCGCACTACAAAGCGCATTGTCGAACTTCCGTTTCAGTCCTTGAGCCACACCACATTATGATTATGGCAGCAAACCATTCGATCTTGCAGACGCGCTTCTCCGCCCGGCCGGGCGTGTCCGCGCGGAGCCGCATCGCGGCCCAGTCCTTGCTCTCGGTTCGGCCGGCCTCGGGACCGTGAGTTGGGCGTCGATCATGCTTGGTTTGAAAACGCTGCTGCTGCCAAACGGGGCTAGTAAAGGCCGCCGGTACCTGGACGCATGATATTGCCGGCGTCCGGCGACGTCCCTTGCGGGACCCGTCCGTCGGCATCGGCGACGCCGATGACGGAGTAGTTATCCGGCGGCGCGGTACCCGGCTTGAAGGCTTCAAGGATGGTGCCCGCGGTCTCGCCCGGGCCGGCCCGCATGCCGGTCTTGGAAACCACGCGGATCAGCTTGATACCGGCCGGAACCTTGAACGGGATCGGCGGCTTGTCGGCGAGCGCGAGCTTCAGGAAATCGCGCGCGATCGGCGCCGCCAAATGGCCGCCGGTGGCGGCATTCCCCTTGCCCAGGGGGCGCGGCTTGTCATAGCCGAGATAGATGCCGACCGCGAGGTCGGGCGAAAATCCGACGAACCAGGCATCCTTGGCCTCGTTGGTGGTGCCGGTCTTGCCCGCGATCGGCTTACCGACTTCTTTGACCACCGTCGCCGTGCCGGCCTGCACCACGCCTTCCAACATCGAGGTGATCTGGTAGGCGGTCATCGAATCCAGCACCTGCTCGCGGCGGTCGACCAGTTGCGGTTCGGGCTGGTTCTTCCAGCCGCCAGGCGCGTCGCAGCCGCGGCATTCGCGCTGGTCGTGCTTGAAGATGGTGTGGCCGTAACGATCCTGGATGCGGTCGATCAGGGTGGCCTTCACCCGCCTGCCGCCATTGGCGATCATCGAATAGGCCGTGACCATGCGCATCGCGGTGGTCTCGCCGGCGCCGAGCGCGTAGGAGAGATAATTCGGCAATTCGTCATAGACGCCGAAGCGCTTGGCATATTCGCTGATCAGCGGCATGCCGATATCCTGCGCCAGGCGCACCGTCACGGTGTTCAGCGACAGCCGCAGCGCGTTTCGCAGGGTCGTCGGACCCTGATAATGGCCATTTGAAAAGTTCTCCGGACGCCAGATGCCGCCGCCCTGCCCCATGTCGATTTCGATCGGCGCGTCGACCACGACCGTCGACGGCGTATAGCCGTTATCGAGTGCGGAAGAATACACGATCGGCTTGAACGCCGAGCCGGGCTGCCGGTAGGCCTGGGTCGCGCGGTTGAACTGGCTCTGGTCGAAGGAGAAGCCGCCGACCATCGCCAGCACCCGGCCGGTCCACGGATCCATCACCACCATCGCGCCGGACACCTCCGGCACCTGGCGCAACCGGTACTGGCCCTCGACCGGATTGCTGTCCTTGCCGATCAGGGGGTCGACATAGATCACGTCGCCCGGCGCAAGCACCTGCGAGACCGCGCTCGGCGTTTTGCCCCGCGCAGGTCCCGATGCAGCCCTCGCCCATTTCACGCCATCCAGCGTGACGATGCCGGTCTCACGCTCTTGGTTGACGGCGCCGCCGAGCTCGCGGCCGGGCTGGAAGCCGATGCGGGCCGACTGGTCGCTGGTCTCCAGCACCACCGCCATCCGCCATGGCGCGATGTCGGACAGCGACTTGACGTCGGCAAGCTTGACGCCCCAGTCGCCCGATATATCGAGCTTGCTGAGCGCGCCGCGCCAGCCCTGTGCCTCGTCATAGTTGACGAGGCCCGCGACCATGGTCTTGCGCGCCATCACCTGGATTTTCGGATCAAGCGTGGTACGCACCGAGAGGCCGCCTTCGTAGAGCTTCTTTTCGCCGTAGCGCTCGAAAATATCGCGACGGACTTCCTCCGCGAAATATTCACCGGCGACAACATGGGCTCCGGCGGCGCGGGCAGAGACGATTAGCGGGTCCTTGCGCGCCGTGTCGGCATCGGCCTGCTTGATCCAGCCGTTCTCCAACAGGCGGTCGATCACGTAGTTGCGGCGCTCGATCGCGCGGTCGTGGTTTTTCACAGGATGCAAGGCGGCCGGCGCCTTCGGCAACGCCGCCAGATAGGCGGCTTCCGCGACCGTCAATTCGTTCACCGATTTGTCGAAATAGACCAGAGACGCGGCGGCGATGCCGTAGGCGCCGAGCCCCAGATAGATTTCGTTGAGATAGAGCTCGAGGATCTTGTCCTTGGAATAGGCGCGCTCGATCCGCATCGCGAGCAGCGCTTCCTTGATCTTGCGGGTGAACGACACCTCGTTGTTCAGAAGAAAGTTCTTCGCGACCTGCTGGGTGATGGTGGAGGCGCCCTGCGGTCGGCGGTTGGACCCGTAATTCTGCGCGTAGAGAATGGCAGCGCGCGCCATGCCGGAATAATCGATGCCACCGTGCTCGTAGAAATTCTTGTCCTCGGCCGCGAGGAATGCGTTGATGACGAGCTTGGGAACCGCCTGGATCGGCAGATAAAGCCGTCGCTCCTTGGCATATTCGGCGAGCAGCGAGCCGTCCGCGGCGTGCACGCGCGTCATCACCGGCGGCTCGTAATCCTGAAGCTGCGAATAATCCGGCAAGTCCTTGGAGAAATGCCAAATCATCCCCGCCGTTGCGGCGATGCCCACCAGGAACACCACGGTCCCGGCGGCAAATAGGAATCCCAAAAACCGCACCAGCAAGCGCATTATCGAAGTTCCGTTCCAGCCCTTTTCGCCATAACCGACGGCGCTATTCTCTCAGGCGCTAACTTCAAGCCGTATTCGATGGTTTCAATAGTATTGCGGCAATAGCCGAAGCGATGGAACTTTTCAGCGATTCCTGGTACCTCGCAGTCGTTTATAAGGCAGTCGCTGTGGCCAAACTAGGGCTTGGCGACCGCCTTTCCGCGTCGTCTCATTTCGCCGGTCCGGCCGTCGCCAGTCGTTTCGCCAGGAAGGCGTCGATGGCCTGCGCCATCGAGCCGACGGTCCGGTCACGCCAAGTTTCCGAAACCAGATGTTCGAGGTCGCCCTTGTTCGAGACATAGCCGAGTTCGACCAGCACCGAGGGAACGTCGGGCGCCTTCAGCACCTTGAAGCCCGCGGACTTCAGGGGGTGCTTGTGCATTCGTACCGTGGTCTTCATGTCGCTCATCAACAGGCGGGCGAAACGGTTTGAAAAGGTGCGGGTTTCGCGCCGCGCCAAGTCGAACAGAATATCGGCGACCTCGGTCGGTTCTTCGGTCAGATTAACCCCGCCGATCGCATCCGCCCGGTTTTCCGCTTCGGCCAACCGCTCGGCCTCGGCGTCGGAGGCTTTGTCGGACAGCGTGTAGATCGTGGCACCCTGCGCGTCGCCCTCGCCACGTGGCAACGCATCGGCATGGATCGACAAGAACAGCGCCGCCGACTGGTCGTGCGCGATGCGCACGCGATCTCCGAGCGGGATGAAGGTATCGTCGGTGCGGGTCATGACGACGCGATATTTTCCAGACTTTTCAAGGCGATCGCGCAGTGCCAGGCCAAATCCCAACACCAGATCTTTCTCGGTTTCATCGCCCGACTGGGTGCCGTTGTCGATGCCGCCATGACCGGGATCGATCACGACCACGGGCCGCGCGTCCGGCGGCGCGGCCGGCTTTGGCGCGACCGGCATGGGCGCAGCCACGGCTTGCGGTGCAACAGTCGGTTGCGGGGCGGCGGCCGCAGCTTGCGGCGTGACAACGACTTGCGGGACGACAACGGGGACGAAGGCCGGGGGATTGCTGGCGAATGTTGGCCTCAACTCCGGCCGGCTCTCCGTCCCGAGCGACTGAGTGAAGGTGGCTTGATCGACCTGTTCGAATTCCAGCACCAGCCGCGGGGGCTGGCCGTTGGCCGCATCCAGCATGTAGGTATTGGCGATCCGAGCCGGTCCCGTCAGGTCGAGCACGATCCGCGAGGCACCCGGCATCACCAAGCCGTAGCGGAACGCCTTGATCAGCCCACGCCCACTAGCACCGGTACCGATCGGCAGCCTGAAGTCGACCTGCGGGACGTCGACGACTACCCGATACGGATCGGCCAGCGTAAAGGCGCGAAAGGTGATGGTCTTGTCGAGATCGAGGACGAAGCGGGTTTGCTTGCCGTCGCCTGCCAGCCGCGCGTCGGAGGCGACCGGGAAGGCAGGTGCGGTTGCTGGTGCTTCGGCGGCCCGAACCCGGCCGGCGCCGGCGCACAGCAATGCTGCGACGCACAACAGAGCGACCCTCGATAAAAGATGATGATTTGCGCGGCTCGCCAATAAATCCTTAGCCTCCGAGCGGCCCTTTTAGCGCAATAGAACCACAGGGTTAACGATCACTTAATCGGCACTTTCTGAATAAAGATGAGTGTTGCGTCAAGGCGACGCTTCGCTTGCGCGGGCTCGGCATTCCACGTATGTACGGAGTGCTGACGGTCAATACTGCCGGTTGTGTCGCGTTCAGCCTCCCGGTGCAGCGCCGGAGCCCTCATATACTTGCAGGGTTCCAGCGTCTTTCCGGCTTCTCCTGGCCAGCCAGCGCAGCGCGCGGCGAGCAAGGCGGAGCGGTTTCGAGCCCGAGCGGCGTCTGGTCCCAGGCTACTCTCGTTCCAGGGACGGTTTAAGACACGGCACAGCCTGATATTCGTACCTCCCACGGGGTTCGTATATAACTACAGGCGGGCGCTTCGGCGCCAATACTTGGGCCATTAGCGACAGACAAAGCGGCGCCTTTTGCCGCCCATGTGTTCCAGACGGGCCGACGCTAGATGCGCCAGACTGTATTGCCGACCAAGACCTGCGGAAGATTCGCCCCGGTGCGGAGCCAAAGCTCCGTGCGCCGGTTCGCTTCCCGACGGTCGCGTTCGGCCAGGCGCCTAAGGTTGCATTTCGGCCTTCCCCTCACCCCCGAATCAGGTGGACCGTCGCGTCATCCGGCCGCGCGATATGCGCTCACGGTCATACGCGTCCGCCGCCTCCAAGAGTTCCCAAATGCCCAACAAAATGTTGATCGATGCCACCCACCCGGAAGAGACCCGGGTTGTGGTGGTCCGCGGCAATCGCGTCGAAGAGTTTGATTTCGAAACTGCCCAGCGCAAGCAACTGCGCGGCAACATCTACCTCGCCAAGGTCACGCGGGTAGAGCCGTCACTGCAGGCGGCCTTCATCGAGTATGGCGGCAACCGCCACGGTTTTCTGGCCTTCAGCGAAATCCATCCCGATTACTATCAGATCCCGGTCGCCGACCGTCAGGCCCTGATCGAGGCCGACGAACGCGCCCATCGCGAGGCCGAGGAAGAGAACGAAAACCGTTCCAACCGCAAGCGTTCGCGGCACCGCAGTTCGCGCCGCCGCGGCGGCAGCGAGCGCGTTCAGAGCGAGATCGTCGAACCTGCCGGAGCGGGCCTCTCCCAGTCGGCCCAGCCGCTCGAGGGCCAACCAGGCGCCGAACAGCCTTACGCGGCAGGCGATCTCACCGCGCCGCATGACGACGCCGGACATCACTATGCCGACGCCGAACATCATGACGACCACGATCATCATGACCATGACGATCATCCCCGCGACGACGGTCACGACGACCACGATCATGAAGAACATGACCATGATGAACATGATCATGATGAACACGATCATGAACACGATGATGAAGAACACGTCCACCCCGCCCACGAAGCGTTTTCCGCGGAACCGCAATCCCATGCCACGGTGCTGGCTGAGACCGCGGCCTATCATGAGCACGCCGACGAGGGCCACGCCGTAGCCGCGCCGGAAGGCACTACGGGCGAGAATGATGCGCCTCACGCCGGATTTGCCGGCGACGCAGGCACTGCGGCAGCCGAGCACGGGCATGAGGACGAGCATGCTGCGCCGGCTGAAGGCGAGGAAGACGACGAGGACGAAGACGTCGAGGAAGAAGTTGTCGAGTTCGTCGGCGGCGACGATGTGCTGGAGGAGGTGCCGGAGCGGCCGTTCCGTCCGCGCCGTCAGTACAAGATCCAGGAAGTCATCAAGCGCCGCCAGGTGATGCTGGTGCAGGTCGTCAAGGAAGAGCGCGGCAACAAGGGCGCCGCGCTGACCACCTATCTGTCGCTCGCCGGGCGTTACGCGGTATTGATGCCCAACACCGCGCGCGGCGGCGGCATCAGCCGCAAGATCACCTCGGCGCAGGACCGCTCGCGGCTGAAGGAAGTGGTGCAGGACCTCGACGTGCCCGAGGGCATGGGCATTATCCTGCGCACCGCCGGCGCCTCACGCACCAAGCCCGAGATCAAGCGCGACTTCGAGTATCTGATCCGCATGTGGGAAACCGTGCGCGACATGACCCTGAAGTCGCAGGCGCCGACGCTGGTCTACGAGGAAGGCTCGCTGATCAAGCGCTCGCTGCGCGACCTCTACAACAAGGAGATCGACGAGATCCTGGTGGCCGGCGAGCCCGGCTATCGCGAGGCGCACGATTTCATGAAGATGCTGATGCCCTCCAATATCCGTGCGGTGAAGCAATATCGCGACGGCCAGCCGCTGTTCTCGCGGATGGGGGTGGAAAGCCAGCTCGATGCGATGTTCTCGCCGACCGTGCAACTGCGCTCCGGCGGCTACATCGTGATCAACCAGACCGAGGCGCTGGTGTCGATCGACGTCAATTCGGGGCGCGCCACCCGCGAGCATCATATCGAGGATACCGCGCTCAAGACCAACCTCGAGGCCTCGGAGGAGGTCGCCCGCCAGCTCCGCCTGCGTGACCTCGCCGGCCTGATCGTCATCGACTTCATCGATATGGACGAGAAGCGCAACAACCGCGCGGTCGAACGCAAACTCTCCGATTGCCTGCGGCAGGACCGGGCGCGCATCCAGGTCGGGCGCATCTCGCATTTCGGCCTGCTCGAAATGTCGCGCCAGCGCATCCGCGCCAGCGTGCTGGAAAGCTCGACCGAGCCCTGCCCGCAATGCGGCGGCACCGGACATGTGCGTTCGGTGTCTTCGGTCGCGTTGCAATTGCTGCGCGGGATCGAAGAAATCCTGATGAAGGGTGCGACCCACAATCTCGTGGTGCGCACGCGGACCGACGTCGCGCTCTATGTCCTCAACCACAAGCGCGGCCACCTGCGTGACCTCGAAAACGCTTTCAAGGTCGCCCTTGCGGTGGCCGCCGATCCGACGGTGAGCGGCCAGCAGTCGTTTGTCATCGAGCGCGGCGAGCAGGTGCACACGCTGGAGGCGGCCAAGGCGCTTCTTGTGGCGCAGGCGGCCGCTTCGCCGCCGCCGCTCGAGGAGGCGTTCGACGAGGAAGAGCCGTTCGATATCGAAACCGAATCCGAAGTGGAAACCGAAGAAACCGAGGGCCTTGTCGACGACCTTGCGGGTGCGGAGGCAGCCGAGGACGAAGGCGGACAGGAAGCCCAGCGCCGCAAGCGGCGCCGGCGCCGGCGCGGCCGTGGCAGCGAAGCGCGCGAAGCCGGACCTGTACGCGACGGCGGACTTGCGCGCGAAGGCGAACCAGCACGCGAAGACGAGGGCGTGCGCATCGAGGCGGCGCCGATCGCGGACACCCAGCCCGAAGAAGGCGAAGCCGACGAGGACGACACCGAGGAACAGCCGATCGTCGCGCGCACCGATCAGGCCGGCGGCGAACGGCGGCCGCGCCGTCGCGGCCGTCGCGGCGGACGCCGCCGGCGTGGCGGCATGGATGACGGGCTCGTCGGATCGATCGCCGACGAACTCGCGCCTCCCTCGATGCCGGAAGCCGAGAGCGCGGTTGCCGATTTCGACGGCTTCTCATCGTCGCCGCCGATTGCGCAAGGCGAAGTCTTAGGCCAACAGCCTGAGATGCAGCCCTCGGAAGACGGCCAGTCTTCCGGGCATGACAAGCCTTCCGAGCACAGCCAGCACGAAACGACGCACGCTTCCGCCCAGGATGAGGCCGCCCAGGAAGCGGAGAAAGCGGCGCGCCGACGCTCCACCGTGCGCGAGAAGGTGAGCTTCCTCGTTAACGCGCAGCCTGAAGCAGCCGCACCCGTCAACCTGAGCCCGGAACCCGCGCCCGCTGTCCCGGTCCCCGCTCCCGCACCGGCCGAGTCCACGCCGGAGGCAGCAAGCGACAACCAGCCGCGCCGCGCCGGATGGTGGTCGCGGCGCTTCGGCAGCGGCGAATAGTCAGGCTACTGAACGAAAAACCGCCCGGGGTTTCCGGGCGGTTTTTTTGTTTTCTAAAAGCATGATCCGGAAGAGCGGGAACCGATTTTCCGCAAGATATCATGTTCCGACAAAGAGATGAGAGCATGATCCAATAATCGAAGTGGATCGCGCTCTAGTGCCGCAGCAGCGAAGCGAGCAGCGCGAGCGCAAGCAGCGCGGCCACGCCCTGCCAGAACAGAAGCGGGCTACGTTCGTAGAGCGTCCGCGACCTTTGCACCGCAAGCGGGGCGCGCGCCGGCCCGGCCTCCATCTCGACGGCGAATTCGGCCATGTCGCGAAAGCGCTGGGTAGGATCGACGGCAATCGCCCGGCCGAGCGCGGCCTCGAGCCAGGCCGGTAGGTCCGGGCGCAACGCGGACAGCGCGATCGGCCGTTCCCGGCGCGGCGGACTGGTGGCGTCGGGATTGCCGTAAGGAAATTCGCCGGTGAATGCGCGGAACATGGTGACGCCGAGGGCGTAGACGTCGGTCGCCTCGTTGCCTGCTTCGCCGTCGAACATTTCGGGCGCCATGTAGGCGGCTGTACCGGGAATGTCCTCGGGCGCGGAATCCTCCTGTCCTGGGATGCGCACCACCCCGAAGTCGATCAGCTTCAACGATTCCCCGCGTTCGAGGATCACGTTGTCCGGCTTGATGTCGCGATGCACGATGCCGGCACGGTGCAGCGTTGCCGCAGCCCTCGCCAGCTTGATTGCAATGTTACGGCCTTCCTCCAATCCCAGCGCGGGGCGACGCGCGAGCCTGGTCTCGAGCAGTTCGCCCTGGTACAGCGGCATGACCGTGTAGAGGCAGCTCTGCCGCCCGGGCGGCAGTTCGACGACATGGCCGAGCCAGGGGCTGGTCACGCGCGCACCCACCCACGCCTCGCGGACGAAGGCCGCGCGGTAGGCGGCGACGCTCGCCACCGGCGGTTTGGGAAATTTCAACGCCACCTCGCCGCCTTCGACCTCGTCCTCGGCGCCGAATAGGCGCGTATAGCGGCCGTCCGACAACAACACCTTGAGCACGAAACCATCGATGGTCTCGCCGCCAAGCGGCACCGGCACCGCCGGCAGTTGCGCGATGCTGGCGCCGATGTCGGCCGATTCCGCCGTCTCCAGGCCAACCACGTCGAGCACCAGCGCGGTGCTGTTGTCGGCGCCGCCGGCGTCGAGCGCGGCGGCGACCAGCGCGCGGGCGGTATCCTCGGAAGAGACGCGCTCGCGCATGATGTCGGCGATGGTCTCGGACGCGAGGTAGCCGTGCAAACCGTCGCTGCAAAGCAGAAAGCGGTCGTGCTGCGCCACCGGCTGGCTGGTGTAGTCCAGCCGCACCTCGGTCTCGACGCCCAACGCGCGGGTGAGCGTGCTCGACCGGCCGGCGCCGGTCTGCCGTACATGGTCGGTGGTCAAGCAGGTCAGGCGGTCGCGGCTGAAACGATAGGCGCGGGTGTCGCCGACATGCAGCACGTGCGCGATGCGGCCGCGCAGCACCAGCGCGGTGAAACGTGCATCCCATCCCGGCGAGGTCGGGGTCACGCTGACCTTGCGAATGAATCCAGCCGTTGAGCGCATCGAGGACGATCGCGGCAGCGCGGCGCACTTCCATGGTCTCGGGCAGATCGCAAAATCCATCCAGGAACCCGCGCACCGCGATCTCGGCCGCTTCGCGGCCGCCCTTGGCGCCGCCAATTCCGTCCGATATCGCCGCCACCACGTCGCGGCGCGGCGCAGGCAACTCCGGGCCGAAAACGGCGCCGGCGAAATCCTCGTTACGTTTGCGCGGTCCGGTCTCCGAAGCGAATCCGACACTCACCTTGATGCCGGAAACGCGTTGAGCCATCCCCATCGCTCCTACGATCTCCGCGTGCCGATGATGATAGCAAGCGCAACAATTAAGGCGCCGGCGACCATCCAATACTGGAGATGCACGCCAAAGACGTAGAATCCCTCGACAAGCATGTCCAAGGTCGCTCCCCCCCGGTTGCACGCCAAAGGTAAGGCACGCTAACCAGAAAATATATTATTTTTATATTTCTTGGGTGATCGCCTCATCGGTTGGCGCTGTTTTTGGGCTTGCGCGGCTGTGGCTTCGTGTTTGCCAATCGCTCCGACAATACATCCGGCGCCATGTACTCAATTCTCCAGCTTGCAACGGTGATGGAGGAAGTAGCCGCCGGTGCTCGACGCAAACACGACCGTAAGGTCCCCGGATTTGCGATCAAGCGTGTAGTTGCCGCCGTCGGTCGGGTCGCGCCACGAAATCTGCGCATCGCTGATTAACGCCGGATAGGAATCCACGGTAGCCTTGTCGTAGTCGATCTTGATCTGCCAACTCGCACCGCTGGCCAGATTGCTGCAGGTCGGTGCGGCCTCGCCATGCGTTTCGCCGCCGTAGGCGGCAGCCGCCATCGCGCCAATCAGCATGCCAGTGCCGATTGCCAGTCGGATTTCAATCATGGATCTGGGCTGCCCATTTTTTATTCAAATGCATATTTTTTATTCACTTCAACTTGAGATCAACGCGTCTTCGTTTCGGAAACCCCATGCCAGTCAACGTCGAAACAGGTTTCGGACAGCTTGGTACATTCCTTGCGTTTTCCATGGTCGGGTCCGTGCAGCTGGTGCACGGATTGGGCTTCGTTCAAGAAAAGAAATGGGGAACGCGCATGGCACTGGTAGCATCACCACAATGGCTGGATACTGGAAATAATGCGTGGCAGCTCGCAGCTGCAACATTCGTCGGTCTGCAAAGCATTCCCGGACTGACAGTTCTTTATGGCGGCATCGTCAAGAAGAAATGGGCGATCAACTCCGCCTTCATGGCGATCTACGCGTTCGCCTCGGTCCTGGTCGTCTGGGTCCTCTTCGATTACAACATGGCATTCGGGCCACAATTATTTCCATTCCTGGGTACGCCAGGGCTGGCGACATCGGCGGCATTTACCACAGGGCAGGCGATCGTTCCGGCGGCGGCAGCGGGCATGCCGGCCCTGACCTTCCCGATGGCGACACTGATTTTCTTCCAGTTCGTGTTCGCCGCCATCACCGTCATCATCCTCGCCGGTTCCGTGCTTGGCCGCATGAACTTCACGGCGTGGATGATCTTCTGCCCGGTCTGGATGACCCTGGTCTATACGGTCGGGGCATTCAGCCTGTGGGGCGGCGGCTGGCTTGCCACCATGGGGGTGGCGGACTTCTCCGGCGGCTATGTCATCCATCTTGCCGCCGGAACCTCGGGCTTTGTCGCCGCATGGGTGATCGGTCCGCGGCTGCAGGCCGATCGCGACCATTTCCCGCCCAACAGCCTCTTGATGACGCTGGTCGGCGCCGGAATCCTGTGGCTGGGCTGGAACGGCTTCAACGGCGGCGATCCCTATTTTGCCAACGCTGATGCCGGCGCGGCCGTGCTCAACACCAATACCTGCACCGCGGTGGCCCTGCTGGTCTGGACGCTGATGGACAAGATGGCCTACGGCAAGCCGTCGGTGCTGGGTGCGGTCAACGGCATGATCGCAGGCCTGGTCGCGATCACTCCCGCCGCCGGTTACGTCGACGGCGTCGGCGCGATCATCATCGGCATCGTCGCCGGCATCATTCCCTGGCTCGCGATGAACAAGCTGCAAAAGACCAGCTTCATGATGAAGGTGGACGATACGCTGAGCGTGTTCTCGACCCACGGCGTGGCCGGCCTCACCGGCGGCTTGCTGACCGGCGTCTTCGCCAATCCCGCGATGCTGATGTATATCGGCACCGACAAGGAGGCGCCCGGCGTCAACATCACGGGCTTGCTCTATGGCAACGCCCAGCAGCTCCTGCTGCAGGCGGAAGGCGCGGCGTTCATCATCGTCTACAATATCATCGCGACCTTCATCATCCTCAAGGTCATCTCGTTCATCGTCCCGCTGCGGATGGATGAGGCGACTCTGAAGGTAGGTGACGACGCCGCTCACGGCGAGACGGCTTACGCGATCGGCGTCGAGGGCGAGTAGCCGCCCCTCAAGCCACCGTCTCCCGGCGTTTCGGTGACCGCCGATGGGACAACCGGCGTATGAAGCGAAAAAACCGCCCGGCATCGCCGGGCGGCAATGCTGAGCGCACCTACTCCGCCGCGCGCAATGGGGTCGGCGGCGGGTGCAACGCCGCGGCCAGTTGCCTGGCATAGACTTCCTGCCATGGACTCTTGTCGTCGCTGACGAAGTAGCCGCTGCGCGCCCCACGGAACACCTCGGCGTCCTCGACACCGGGCGGCGGGACGCGCTGGTCGCGTAGCGCGCGGGCCGCCATCAGCAGGCGCCGGCGCGTGCGCGTGATCATCTGATCCGACGGCGCCAGATGCTCGTGCGTGTGGTCCGTGATCGGCCCCATGCTCTCGGTGATCGCCTGGTCCTGCAGGTGGATGCCGTCGATCCCGCTGTAGATCGTGTTGCTGTGCTGGGCGGCACGGTCGATCCCCCAATCATTGCTCGCGTTCGCCGCAAGCCGAAAGCGGCCGAGCCAATCCGTCGTGTTGGGCAAGAACTTGTTGCCGCGCCCGGTGCCGCCGATCGGCGTGCCGTCCTTGAAGGCAGGCTGCGGTTGCGTCAAGGCCGAGATGCCGCGCTTCCAGCGCAGGAAGCAGAACATGGTGTGGCCGTCGTCGAGCGGCACCCAGGCGCGCGCATGCACGTGACTGGAGAACTCGCCGTTGGGTGCCAGGGTCCAGAACGGAAACACGAAGCTCGCAAAGCGCCAATAGGTGCTGTCCGCACCCGCCGCGCGGTAGGCGGCATATTGCGTGCCCCAGGCGGTATCGGCGATATGGTACTCCGGGGCACGGTTGGTGACGGTGTGGTAGACCGGATCGTCCTCCGCCACGTCGTCCGGGTCGACGTGGCCGGCATGCAGAAAGCCGAAATGCGAGGTATCGATCTCACCTTCGAGCGCCTGCAGGTAATTGCATTCGCGCAAGATGAAGGTGACGCTGACCTCGTCGTCGGGAACGTCGAGGATCTCGAGCGCCGGCAGCGGCGGCGCCTTGGCGCCCGCCCCCATATGGACCCAGACGACCCCGGCGCGCTCGACCACGGGATAGGCCTTGGCCTTCACCTTGTGCTTGAAATCCTGGTGCGGCGGCACGCTCGCCATGTCGACGCAATTGCCGGCGACGTCGAATTTCCAGCCGTGATAGATGCAACGGATGCCGCCTTCCTCGTTGCGTCCGAGGAACAGCGAGGCGCAGCGGTGCGGGCAGCGATGGTCCATGACGCCTACCCGTCCGGCGCTGTCGCGAAACGCGATCAGCTTCTCGCCGAGCAGCATCAGCCGAACCGGCGCGCCGTCGCGCACCAGTTCCGACGAGGGCGCCGCGGGAATCCAGTACTGCCGCATCAGCTCGCCCATCACGGTTCCGGGGCCGACTTGCGTGAGTTCCCTGCTTTCGGTTGCGGTTGTCATCCTGCTCTCCCGATGCGGTCGTGCGCCGCTTGATGATATGTTTACCACAGATTGCGGTCGCTTGGTGCCGGATCCATGGCGCTTAATCGGCCTTGAGGTTGGCCGTGCGCACCACCTTGCCCCACTTCTCGGTTTCCGCGGCGAGATAGCTTGCGAAATCGGCCGGAGAAGTCACAAACACCGTGGCACCGAGGTCGGCAAGTCGCGCCTTGAGCTTCGCATCGGCAAGCCCCGCATTGATCTCCCGGTTGAGCCTGTCGACGATCTCGACGGGTGTTTTCCGGGGCGCGCCGATGCCAAACCAGCCGGTCGCCTCGTAGCCTGGCACGAACTCTCCGACCGTCGGGAGATCAGGCAGCACTTCCGACCGTGCGGCCGTGGTCACGGCAAGCGCACGAAGTTTGCCAGCTCTGACAAATTCGATCGATGAGGACATCGGGCCGAACATCACCTGCACCTGCCCGGCGAGCAGATCCGTCAATGCCGGCGGCGAGCCGCGATAGGGCACGTGCACCATGTCGACGCCGGCCATGATCTTGAACAGCTCGCCGGCCATGTGAGGCCCGGTTCCGTTGCCGGCCGATGCCATGTTGAGCTTGCCCGGATTGGCCTTGGCGTAGCTGATGAATTCAGGCACCGTCTTCGCCGGAAACGCCGGATGCACCTCCATGCAGTAATTCTCGTGGCTGATGCCAGCAACCGGCGCGACGTCGCGCGATAAGATCGTATTTGAGCTTCCGGTAGAGTGTCGCGTTGACGGCGTTCGACAAGTTCAGCAACAGCAGCGTATAGCCGTCGGCGGGGGCGTCCAACACCATCTCGGTGGCGATATTGCCGCCGGCACCCGGCCGGTTTTCGACGACGAATTGCTGGCCGAACCGTTCGGACAACCACTGCGCCACCAGGCGCGCCGCGATATCGGGCGCGCCGCCGGCAGCGAAACCGACGACAATGCGTACCGGGCGCGCCGGATAGGCTTGCGCGCAAGCCATGCGCGAGACGGACGGAAGACCGAGAGCGACCGTAGCGAGACGCAGGAACTGGCGGCGCGGAAGTTTCATCGCGGCCTCTGTCGTGAAATGCCGGCCGCCGGATGCTCATTGCGTGAGCATCGGTCGCCTCACCTACTATACTTCACTGCTGGCCGTTGCCGCGAGAGGTCTTCGGCGCCTCTTCCTTCGGTTTTTCGAGGGTGTCAGCCTTCCTGCTCACCCCGTCGTAACCGCGGTCTCGACGTCGGAGGGATCGATCTGCTGATTGAGCCTTGCGTGCAGCTTCTCGTGGTCGAGTTCGCCTTCCCACCACGACACGAACACCGTGGCCACGCCGTTGCCGATGATGTTGGTGAGCGCGCGCACCTCGCTCATGAACTTGTCGATCGAGAACACGATCGCCATCCCCGGCACCAGCGCCGGATTGACGACCGTGAGCGTCGCCGCCAGCGTGATGAAGCCGGCGCCGGTGACGCCGCTTGCCCCTTTCGAGGTCAGCATCGCGACGACCAGGATGGTCAGTTGCTGGCCGAAGCTGAGGTCGACGCCGAGCGCCTGTGCAATGAACAGCGTCGCCAGCGTCATGTAGATGTTGGTGCCGTCGAGATTGAAGGAATAGCCGGTCGGCACCACCAGGCCTACCACCGGCTTCGAGCAGCCGAGCCGCTCCAGCTTCTCCATCAGTTGCGGCAGCGCGCTTTCCGACGAAGAGGTGCCGAGCACGATCAACAGCTCGTCCTTGATGTAGGCGATGAACTTGAAGATGGAAAAACCGACGAAGCGCGCGATCAGGCCGAGCACGACGCACACGAACAGCGCGGCGGTCGCATAAAACAGCGCGATCAATCCGACCAGGTTGCCCAAGGCCGTGGGCCCGTACTTGCCGATCGTGTAGGCCATCGCGCCGAACGCGCCGATCGGCGCCGCCTTCATGACGATGCCGATCACGCCGAACACCGCGTGCGTGGTGTCGTCGATGATCTCGCGCAGCCGATCGGCGCGCTGGCCCATCGCCATCAGCGAAAATCCGAACAGGATCGCAAACAACAGGACTTGCAGGATGTCGCCGCGCGCGAGCGCCCCGACGACGCTATCGGGGATGATGTTGAGGACGAAGTCGACTGATTTCTGGGCTTCCGCCTGCTTGACGAAATTGGCGACCGCCGCGGCATCAGGCTTTGTCTCGAGCCCGTGACCGGCCTGGATCAGGTTGCCCATGATGAGGCCGATCACCAGCGCGAAGCTCGAGACGATCTCGAAATAGAGCAGCGCCTTGATGCCGACCCGGCCGACCTTTCTTGCATCCTGGATGTGCGCAATGCCCGAGACGACCGTGCAGAAGATGATCGGCGCGATCACCATCCGGATCAGCTTGATGAAACCGTCGCCGAGCGCCTTGATCCAGTCGTTGGTGGCAACATCAGGCAATTTCCAGCCGACCACGATGGCGATCAGGATGGCGATCAGCACCTGAACATAGAGAATTTTGTACCAGGGTTTTGCCGCCTGAGCCGTTGCCTGCGTTGCTGCCGCCATGACGCTTACTCCCCCACACCGGTATTTTTGCGCGGTCCGTCGCACGACGCGGACGCCATCCCTCAACTCTAGCTGAGATCAGATGGGCGGTGTCAATGACGGCGATCAACTCCGAAGCCCGGCCCGGCGTTACCCGAGCCAGCGCGCGATCCGCTCAACCGCCTCGCGCATGTCCTCTGCCGAACGCGCATAGGAGAAGCGGATGAAATTCCGGCCGTGGAACGGATCGAAGTCGACGCCGGGGGTTGCGGCGACGTGGGCCTCTTCCAGCATCTGCTTGGCAAATTCATAGCTGTCGGAGGTGAAGTCGGAGACGTCGGCATAAAGGTAGAACGCTCCGTCCGCGGGCAGAAATTTGCTGAGGCCGGCCTTCGGCAGCCCCTCGATCAGGATATGGCGGTTCTCCAGATAGCCGCGTTTGACCGCTTCCATCTCGGCAGCGCCCTCGAAGGCAGCTTCGGCCGCGATCTGCGACAGCGTCGGCACCGAGATCGCGAGATTCTGCTGCAGCCGCTCGATCGGGCGAACCAGCGGCTCCGGCACCACCATCCAGCCGACCCGCCAGCCGGTCATGCAGAAATATTTCGAGAACGAATTGATGACGAGCGCGCGCGGCGAGAGCTCGGCGGCCGTCACCGCGGGAAACGCGTAGTCGAGGCCGTGATAGATTTCGTCGGAGATGAAGCGGATGCCGGCGGCTTCCGCCGCAGCGATCAGGCTCGTGAGTGCTTCGCGCGACATCATGGTGCCGGTCGGATTGGCCGGGCTTGCGACCAGGACGCCCTTGAGCGGCCTCCTTTGGTGCGCGGCAAGCAGCGCTTCGCCGGTCAGCGCATGCCTCGTTTCGCTCGAGGTTTCGATCAAGACCGGCTCGCAGCCGAGCGCGGTCAGAATGTGCCGGTACGGCGGATAGCCGGGCACGGTGACCGCGACGCGATCGCCGGGCTCGAACATGGCCAGAAACGCCAGGATGAACGCGCCCGACGAGCCCGTGGTGATCACGATCCGCCCGGCATCGACGGAAGCAGCCATACGTATCGCGGTAGTGACGGGCGATTCGCTCCCGCAGCGAGGGAATTCCGAGCGCGGAGGTGTAGTCGATCCGCCCCTGCGCGAGGGCGCGATGGGCGGCCGCGATCGCCGCCTTTGGCGCCGGTGCCGCCGGCTGGCCGACTTCCATATGAATGACATGGCCGCCGGCGGCCTCGATTCGCTCGGCCGCCGCCATCACGTCCATCACCATGAACGGCGGAACCTCGCTGCGGCCGGATGCCGCGAGCAGGTGTTCCATGCGGTCTCTCACTGTCGATTCAAGCATCGATATCTGCTATTTCAGGTGCGGTCGGACCAGGGGGTCCCCGGGGAACGGGGGCGCAAGTGCCCCAGACTAGCCGTATTCCACGGCTTGTAAGGGCATATCCGGTATCCGGCTGGCCGCCAATCGCTAAAGACCTTTTCCCATGTTGCTCCGAATAGCCCTTCGCAAGAGAATGTCCGGCCTGACCGCCGTCACGGTTGCGGCCGCGCTGGCGTTAGCGCCGATTGCCCGCGTAGGCGCGGAAGAGAAGGTGAACAAGGGCCCGCCGATCCTGCGCGACGCCGAGACCGAACAGTTGCTTCGCGACTATACGCGGCCGGTCCTGCGCGCGGCAGGCCTGGAAAAGCAGAACATCCAGGTCGTCATCATCAGCGACGCCTCGTTCAACGCCTTCGTCGCCGACGGGCGTCGGATTTTCGTGAACTACGGCGCGATCCTGCAGTCGGAGACGCCGAACCAGCTCATCGGCGTGCTGGCGCACGAAACCGGTCACTTGGCCGGCGGCCATCTCGCCAAATTTCGCATGCAATTGGAATCGGCGCAGACCGAGATGATCATCGCCATGCTGCTCGGCGTCGGCGCGATGGCGGCGGGCGTCAAGAGCGGCAACAGCAACAACGGTCTGGCCGATGTTGGCGCGGCCGCGGTCGCGGGCCCGCAGAGCATGATCATGCGGTCGCTGATCTCCTATCAGCGGGCCCAGGAGGAACAGGCCGACCGTGCCGGCGTCAAGTTCCTGACCGCGACTGGTCAATCGGCCAAGGGCATGGTCGATACGTTCAAGCGTTTCAGCAACGAAAGCCTGTTCGCCGCGCACGATGCCGATCCCTACCTGCAGTCGCACCCGATGCCCGCCGACCGCGTCGCCGCGCTCGAAACGGTCGCGCGGGCGAGCCCCTATTGGGACAAGAAGGACGACCCTGCCTTGCAGATGCGCCACGACATGGTGCGCGCCAAGATCTCCGCCTTCATGGAACGGCCGGACACCGTCTACCACCGCTATCCGCTGTCGAATCAAGGTCTGCCGGCGCGCTATGCTCGCGCGATCGTCACCTATTTGCACGGCGACCTGCGCGACGCGCTTGCCCAGATCGACGGGCTGATCCATGCCGAGCCGGCCAACCCTTATTTCTATGAGCTGCGCGGCCAGGCGCTGCTGGAAGGCGGCAAGCCGGACGAGGCGATCGAGCCGCTGCGCAAGGCCGTTCAGCTCTCGAATAACGCCCCGCTCATCGAGATGTTACTTGGGCAGGCGCTGGTCGGCACCGATAATAAGGCACATACCGACGAAGCGATCGCCATCCTGAAGGCCGCGGTGTCGCGGGAGACCGAGGCACCGATCGGCTATACCCAGCTTGCGATGGCCTATGGCCGCAAGGGAGATTACGCCGAGGCCGATCTCGCCTCGGCGCAGGCCGCCTTCCTTCGCGGCGATAACAAGACCGCGCGCGATCTTGCTTCGCGTGCCAAGACCCGTTTCGCGATCGGCACGCCCGGATGGGTCAAGGCCGATGACATCGTCTCCGCCAAGCTGCCTGGCCAGAGGAACAACTGACCGAGCCGAGATAGGCTGCGACATAGCTCTAGAATAGATGTTAGGAAACCGGCTTTCAGCCAGAGGATTTGCCAATGCCATCGTTCCGCCCGCTCGCCACCGCCCTGTTCGCGCTCGCCCTCATTGGCGCGCCCGTGGCCGCTCTGGCGCAAAGCTTCACCGACACCCAGCGCTCCGATATCGAGGTCATCGTCAAGAATTATCTGATCAGCCATCCCGAGGTGCTCGAGGAGGCGATGAACGAGCTGAGCAAACGCCAGACGGCCGAAGAAAGCGCCAAGCACGAAGCCAGCGTCGCCAAGAACGCCGACGAGATATTCAACTCGCCGCGCGGCGTGGTGCTCGGCAACAAGGACGGCGACGTCACCTTCGTGGAATTCTTCGACTACAATTGCGGCTACTGCAAGCGCGCCATGGCCGACATGCTCGATCTCCTGAAGACCGATCCGAAGCTGAAGGTCGTGCTGAAGGAATTCCCGGTCTTGAGCGAGGGTTCGGTCGAGGCCGCGAAGGTCGCGGTCGCCGTGCGCATGCAGGACCCGACGGGCAAGAAATATCTCGACTTCCACCAGAAGCTGCTCGGCGGCCGCGGTCCGGCCGACAAGGCGCGCGCGCTTGCCGCGGCCAAGGACGCCGGCCTCGACATGGGCCGAATCGAAAAGGACCTCGCAAGCCCCGAGGTCAAGGCGACGATCGAGGAGAACTTCAAGCTGGCCGAAGACATGGGCATGAACGGAACGCCGAGCTACGTGATCGGCAAGCAGATCGTGGTCGGCGCGGTCGGGCTTGACGGACTGAAGGAAAAGATCGGCATGGCGCGCTGCGGCAAGGCTGCGTGTTGAGTTTCAAGCTCGGCTTGTTGAATAGGTGAAGCAGAAGGGCCGGCCAAGCAGCCGGCCTTTTTCTTTTGCGCATTTCCTGTTGCGCATTTTGTTCCCGCCGCTTCGAAGAAACAAAGCCGTTGGAACCGCTGATCGCCAAGGAACGTCTCACATCTCCTGCCGTTGTCGGCGCGGGCAATCGCAAAAATGTGAGGAGATGTTCTAATGACCAATCGCTTTCTAATTTCGGTCGCAGCACTGGCGCTGGTCGCCGGCACCGGTGCCGCCAACGCGCAAGGAACCGGGGGCCGCGAATCCGGCGGTGCCGCGATGCAGAGCGCGCCCTCTTCCGCAGGCGGCGGTGCAGCCGGCGGCGCGACCACGCAGAACCAGAGCACGCAACCCTCGACCGGCATGAACTCGACGCCATCGGAAAAGACGGTGCCGGGTGCGGCCAAGGGCCAACGCGCCCAGGAAACCATGCCGGGTCAGAAGTCGAAGAGCATGAGGTCTGAAAACGAGACCAAGGGCACCAAGAACATGAAGGCCGAAACCCGCGAGGGCGAGAGCGGCAACATGAAGGCGGAGACCCGCGAGGGCCAGAACGGGAACATGAAGGCCGAGACCCGCGACAACAACAAGAAAGCGGAAACCCGCGAGGGCGGCGACAACAAGATGAATGCCGAAAGCGGCCAGAACCGCGACGGCAAAATGAACGCGGAAAACAAGAACGGCACCGAGAGCAGGTCGCAGGTCACAACTGGCCAGGCCGGCGCCGGCGCCAAGCTCTCGACCGAGCAGCGCACCAAGATCACCACCGTGATCCGCAACGAGCACGTCGCACCGGTCGACAATGTCAACTTCTCGATCGCGGTCGGTACCCGCGTTCCGCGCGAAGGCGTGACGTTCCGTCCGCTTCCGGCGGAAGTCGTGACCATCTACCCGGAATGGCGCGGTTATGAGTTCTTCCTGGTCCGCGACCAGATCGTGGTGGTGGATCCGAGGACGCTGGAAATCGTGGCTGTTCTGGAAGCCTGAACTTGGAGCAGGCTACGCGTTGGGGCGGGCAGTCGTGCCCGCCCTTTTTCCGTGCTGCGATACCCATTCGGGAACCCATCCGTCAACCTTGGTTAACGAGTGGTTTCCGTAGGTTCCGCGCGCTTTTTTTCAAGCTGGATGAGGCATTTGGGCCACTTGCTCAAGGCCCCAAAGGCTTCCCCTTGGCGCGGTTGTTACCTATAACCCCGCCTTCTGCAGCCCACATCGCCGGGAATGGGATGGCCAAGACCCCTGACAAGACCCCTGACCAGACAATTTATGTCCTCAACGGCCCGAACCTCAATCTCTTGGGGACGCGCGAGCCCGAGACCTATGGCCACGCCAATCTCGCCGATGTCGAAAGGCTTTGCACCGAGACCGCGGCGCGGTTCGGCCTCAAGGCCGATTGCCGGCAATCCAACCGCGAAGGCGAATTGATCGATTTCATCCACGAGGCCCATGCCAGGAAGGCCTGCGGCATCATCATCAACGCCGGAGGCTACTCGCATACCTCGATCGCGCTGCACGATGCGCTCGTCGCGGTCAAAATCCCGACCGTCGAAGTCCATATCAGCAACATCCACGCCCGCGAGAGTTTCCGCCATCATTCCTTCACCGCGATGGCCGCGTTCGCGACCTTGACCGGCTTCGGCATCGACGGTTATCGGCTCGCGATCGACGGCCTTGCCGCCAAAATCGGCGCCAAGACCAGATGCCAAGCCACAAGCCTGACGCTTCTGCCCGTCACCCACAAGAGAGCTTCGGATCAAGACATGGCGCGCCAGCCTGACGACAACACAACCGCCAAAATCTCCAGCGACGACAGCGCGCTGATTCGCGAGCTGGCGCTGTTGCTCGACGAGACGAGCTTGACCGAGATCGAGATCGAACGCGAAGGGCTGCGCGTACGCGTCGCGCGCAACATCTCGATCGCGGCATCGATGCCGGCGAGCTTTCAGCCGGGCGCGCCGCGCGGCCGCTTCTGCCAGCGCAACGGCGGGCGCCGCCGCCGCCGATCTTGCCAATCATCCGGGCGTGGTGCCCTCGCCGATGGTCGGCACCGCCTACTGGGCGCCGGAGCCCGGCGCCAAACCCTTCATCGAGGTCGGCACCAAGGTTGCGGCAGGCCAGACGCTTCTGATCATCGAAGCGATGAAGACGATGAACCAGATTCCGTCGCCGCGCGCCGGCACGGTGACGCAGATTCTCGATCGAGGACGGCCAGCCGGTCGAATTCGGCGAACCGCTGGTGATTATCGAGTAGAGGCGAATAGCGAGTAGCATAGCGAATAGTCTCACTCTACCATTCGCTACGCCATTCGCTAGCCCAGGACCCCATGTTCGACAAAATCCTCATAGCCAATCGCGGCGAGATCGCGCTTCGCATCCTGCGGGCCTGCAAGGAGTTGGGCATCGCGACCGTGGCGGTGCATTCCACCGCCGATGCGGATGCGATGCATGTGCGGCTTGCCGACGAGAGCGTCTGCATCGGGCCGCCGCCGTCGAAGGACTTTATCTCAACGTGCCGGCGCTGCTCGCGGCCTGCGAGATCACCGGCGCCGGACGCGGTGCATCCCGGCTACGGCTTCCTGTCGGAAAACGCCCGCTTTGCCGAAATCCTTGCCGATCACAACCTGCATTTCATCGGCCCCAAGGCCGAGCATATCCGCCTGATGGGCGACAAGATCGAGGCCAAGAAGACCGCGAAGAAGCTCGGCATTCCCGTGGTGCCCGGCTCCGACGGCGCGGTTGCCGCCGACGAGGACGCGATGGCGATCGCCGAGGCAGATCGGCTTTCCGGTGCTGGTGAAGGCCGCGGCCGGCGGCGGCGGGCGCGGCATGAAGGTCGCGCACACCGACGACGACCTGGGCTGGCGCTGACCACCGCCGCCAACGAAGCCAGGTCGGCGTTCGGCGATGCCTCGGTCTATCTGGAGAAATACCTCGCAGACGCCGCGCCACATCGAGATTCAGGTGCTCGGCGACGGCCGCGGCGGCGCGATCCATCTCGGCGAGCGCGACTGCTCGCTGCAGCGCCGCCATCAGAAGGTCTGGGAGGAAGCCCCCTCGCCCGCGCTCGACGCCGCCGCCCGCGCCAGGATCGGCGCGACGGTCGCCAAGGCGATGCAGAGCTGAGCTATCTCGGCGTCGGCACCGTCGAGTTCCTCTACGAGGACGGCGAGTTCTATTTCATCGAGATGAACACCCGCATCCAGGTCGAGCATCCCGTCACCGAGATGATCACCGGCATCGACCTGGTGCGCGAGCAGATCCGCATCGCCGCCGGCGGCGTCTGCCGTTCACGCAGGACGAGGTGATCATCAACGGCCACGCCATCGAATGCCGCATCAACGCCGAGAACCCGCGCACCTTCCGGCCCTCGCCCGGCCTGATCCTGCACTTCCATGCGCCCGGCGGGCTCGGCGTGCGGCTCGATTCCGCGGTCTATCCGGGCTACGCCATCCCGCCCTATTACGACAGCCTGGTCGGCAAGCTGATCGTCCACGGCCGGACCGCACCGAATGCCTGATGCGGCTGCGCCGCGCGCTGGACGAAATGGTGGTCGGCGGCATCGAGACCACCATCCCGCTGTTCCAGGCGCTGGTCCGCGAACCTGACATCCTCGACGGCGACTACCATATCCACTGGCTCGAACAATATCTGGCCGGCCAGCAGCCGGGGTGAAGCTTTCGACGTCATGAGCCGCGACGAGCTCGTAAATCGTAGGGTGGGCAAAGCGAACAGCGTGCCCACCATATTCCAGACCGAGAACGAATGGTGGGCACGGCGCAAGAT
>CAVZQX010000017.1:0-29935 GCA_963777475.1 uncultured Alphaproteobacteria bacterium | reverse complement strand
CCGAGCTCGCCATGGGCAGATACGAAGATCGCTTTGGGTGAACGCTTAAACAAGTGAATGCAGACGCAGCAGTTGCTGGCCGAATACGAGATCTCGACTCGGCGAGACATCGATCGGTCGTCTCGATCGGCCTGACGCAAGCGAAGCTCGACGCCCGACGGTTTTCCTAGCCACCCAATCTGTGCCAGCGTAGCTCCTCGTCGGCTCGCTGCTCGGCGGCGCCACCCTGGCCGTCCAGGCCCTGCTGCCGCGATCCGCGTTCCGGGCCCGGCACTTTGACCGCAGCATGGACACCGACGCGGTGGCTTGCCGGCGATCGGTCGTCAGTAGGTGCGTCCCGATTGGCCGCGATATCACCGAACAAGCGCTGGCTGGGCGGCGGCGCGCTTGCGCGGCTCGCGGAAACCTTAAATGATTTGAGCCGTCGTCCTTACGGACGGATGGGATCGCGGTGAGGCCAGTTCCGACCCTTATTGGAGATCTGATGGACATGTCGACGCTCCTCCCGCATGGCGCGTGCCTTGAGTGGAAACCGGAATTGATCTGGCTGTATGCCATTTCCGACGCCATGGTCGCCGTCGCCTTCTTTACGACCGCGTTCGTCCTGGGGTTCTATGTGTGGCGGCGGCGCCGCGACGTCATGTTCCGCGGCGTATTCTGGTCCCTAGCGCTGTTCGCTGCGGTCTGCGGAGTGACCCGCCTGCTGTCGATCCTCACGTTGTGGGTGCCGGCCTACGACATCGAGGGCCCTGCCAAAGGTTTCCTGGCGCTGATCTCGTTGGCGCTCACGGCGGCGATGTTGCTGGCGCGGCCCCGGCTGCTGGCTCTGCCGACACGCATTCAACTTCAGCAAGCCTATGCGGCACTTGAGGAGGAGGTCAGGCTGCGCCGCAGCGCCGAGGCCATGGTCAAGCGTTTTCAGGAGGTCGAGGCCACCGAGTCCCAGGTCCGCCAGGCGCAGAAGATGGAAGCGATCGGCCAGCTCACCGGTGGCGTCGCCCACGACTTCAACAACATCCTCACCGTGATCACCGGAACCATCGAAATCCTCGGCGAGGCGGTCAAGGACAGTCCGCATCTGGCCCAGATCGCCAACATGATTAGCGCCGCGGCAGCGCGGGGCGCCGACCTCACCCAGCATCTTTTGGCCTTCGCCCGCCGTCAGCCGCTGCAGCCGCACAGCGTTGACGTCAATGCCCTGGTCATCGAAGCAGCGCGGTTGCTAAAACCGACCCTCGGCGAACAGATCGAAATCGAATCGATGCTGGCGCACGATTGCGCGCCGGCCCTGATCGATCCCAGTCAGCTCGCGACCGCGATCCTGAACCTCGCTTTGAATGCGCGGGACGCCATGCCGAACGGCGGCAAGCTGACGCTGGAAACCAGGAATGTCGTGCTCGACGAGAATTACGCCGCCATGAGCAGCGACGTTAAGCCGGGCAACTACGTCATGATCGCGGTGAGCGACTCCGGCGCGGGAATCCCCGCCAGCCTGCTCGAAAAGGTGTTTGAACCGTTCTACACCACCAAGGACGTCGGAAAGGGATCGGGGCTCGGCCTCAGCATGGTCTACGGCTTCGTCAAACAGTCGAATGGACATATCAGGATCTACAGCGAAGAGGGGCACGGCACCACCGTGAAGCTCTACCTGCCGCAGGCCGCGGGCGTCTCGGACGCTGTGCCCGACGAGGCTGGCATCACCGAATTGGTAGGCGGCGATGAATCCATCCTGATTGTCGAGGACGACGCGATGGTCCGCGAATACGTCGTGACGCAGATCAGCCGTCTCGGCTACCACACGCTGGCCGCCGGCAATGCCGCCGAGGCGCTGGCGATCATCAGTGGCCCTGAACGCATCGATCTCTTGTTCACGGACGTCATCATGCCCGGGGGCATGAACGGCCGTCAGCTCGCGATCGAGGCGCAGAAGCGACGCCCCGGGCTCAAGCTCCTTTACACGTCGGGCTATGCCGAAAACGCCATCGTGCATCATGGCCGGCTCGACGCCGGCGTGCTGCTGCTGCCGAAGCCCTACCTCGGCTCCGATCTTGCGCGGATGATTCGGACCGCGTTGGCGTCTCCGGTACGCCTCAATTAGCTCGAACGCGCTGCCGGACAGGATCGGCTGCGCGCGCGAGGTGGCTAGGCCTTCACCGGTCGATCGGCATGGCTCGTCTGCGGCACGCCACGGTTGAGCGACATATGGGAATGCATGCAAAGCCAACCATCGGCAGTCCTGGAAAACACCAGGGTGGCGCGGCCGGGGCGCGGAAACGCGCTGCCATCGAGGTGATACCCCGTGCTCGTCCACGGCGCGACCACGATCGCCATCATGCTGTCGGGGGACGCCAGAACCGAGGTCTGCTCAGGCACAAAACGGAAGTCGGTGGTCTTGGGCCAGACATTGTCCCATTGCGTCGCGACCCATTTGTCCAGGCCGGAGATGACGTCGTTGTGCGTGCCGAAGGCAAGCACATCCGGATGGAACAGCGGCCTCGCCGAGGCGTAGTCGACGTCACGGACATAGCCCGCGAAGGTTTCCAGCCACTGCCGGAAGAACAGCGTTATCTCCGTGTTCGCGGTCGGCAAAGGGTCCATTGCCTGCTCCATGTTCGGTGGCCAAATGGCGGCAACTTCATTGCCACGAACCGGAGCGGGCACCAAGCCTCAGCAAGCTACTTGATGGCTAGTCTAAGGCGTGTAGGGGCCGCCGGGAGGACCCCATCCCCACACCGGCATCGGCAATCCCTCTGTCGGCGGTGGTACGCCATCCTGCGAATTGAGAACCGCCAGGCGCGTTCCCCATTCCAGATAGCCGACGAAGGCGGCGCGAAATTCGGGATCATCAGGCAACCCAACCTCGTCGGCTGTGTCGAGCATCAGGGAAATCCATCGCTTGCGCTGAACGTCTGTCAGATGACGCCCAAGATGCCGACCAATCATGCCAGCGTGCGATCCGCCCATTGCGGTGTAGGGTTTTTCAGGTCCGAACACCTCTGCGACGAACGCCGCGACGTGTTCGGCGTGATGTGGGTCCATGCCGGCAAACACCGGAGCGAGGACGGCGTCTTGCGGCACTTTTTCGTAGAAGCGGGTTGTGAGGCGCTGGATGCTGGCGAGTCCGCCGCACCAGTCCAATAGCGTCGGTATAGGTCGGTTCGTCATCGTGTCCTCATCCAGTGAGTGCCGCCCGGATGCGCGAAGCAATATCCGGGAGCATATCTTCTTCAACCCCGCGTGGCGCGGGTTTATCATCGGGCGCATTCGCGCGACTCGTTGGCGGGGGGTCTCAATGCAATTCCGGTGGCGTCGTTTTGAGGAATTCGTGTGTGACGAACTCTACGCTGTGCTGGCGTTGAGGCAAAATGTGCTGGTCGTGGAGCAGTCGTCGCCATATTCGGACCTGGATTTCGTCGATCAGGTGGCCGATCATCTGCTTGTAACGGACAACGAGACGTTGACCGGCTATGCGAGATGTCATGCGCCGCTGGCGGGAAGGGCCTACGCGTCCTTTGGAAGAGTTGTCGTTGCACAACAATATCGAAGAAGGGGACTCGGTAAAGAGCTCATCGGCAGGGTTTTGGCGCATCTTGCAGAACGATCCTGTCTCGATGTTCGCATCGGCGCGCAACTGTACCTTGAAGAATTCTATGCGCAGTTTGGATTCACGCGGGACGGCGAACCCTACGAGGACGTCGGCGTGCCGCACGTCGATATGCGACTGCGTCTCCGGAATGCGTCGTCATAGCAAGCGGGAATTTTTACTATGAGTGACGGGACGCGATTTGCAAATTCGCGTCGGGCTTGCATCGGCGCGCCCAGGGCCGCCTCTATTTTTACTTCTGAATTTCAGAATTTAACTTGACAACTCGGTAGAAACAGGAGTAGATCAAATCACCCCGCCTCACCAAGAGGGGCGTTTCGCGATCGTCACGGACGTGAGGCGGGTTGCGGTGGACGCTGATGGCGTGTGAGACGAGCGCGCTGGAAGCGGACGGCAAAGTCGTGTGGTCCTGGCGCCCCGACGCTGGCGCTAAGTCGGCGGAAGCAATTCGGCCGATGACGGGGGCAAAAGAGCCCGGTCCCCGAGGAGAGCGCGAAATACGCCGTAAAACCACTGCGCGGGGAATGCCGGGTGATTCCGGTGTGACCGTGACGACTTGCGTGCGTGCTACTCTCAACTTTTGCACGCAAGACTGCGGGCGCATCGGGCGCCCGGCATTCCCTGCGCCCTCTGATCTTCAGATGGCGAAAAATTCAGGATCAACCTCGCGCAAACCTGCGGCGAGATCGCGACGCTGTGGCTGCAAACCCACCCGTCATCGTCCGCGAAGGCGGACGATCCAGTATTCCAGAGACGTCCGTGATTGAACCGATAGGCCGCGGCGTACTGGATGCCCCGCCTTCGCGGGGCATGACGAGAGGCAGGCGGGGCGAGGTGACTTCAAACGCTTCGCGCTTTGCCATTCGAACTGAATCCGAACCATGGCCCATTTGCGGGATTACGGGCAATGTGAGCATAATTCCACGATCGTAAACATAGGCTCGGCCGGCGAAACCTTCGAATTGCCTGTCGCAGACCGAACATGCCGGCCAGTGTCCAAACTCCGCGAGAGGGTACAATGCTTTTCAAACGTTTCGTGCAAGTCGCTGCCGCGGCGCTGGTGCTGACCGCCGCTGGGCCTGGATCGGCGCAGCAGGTGCTCAAGGTGGGTTCGACCCCGACCGGTGTGCCCTTTACGTTCCTCGACACCAAGACCAACAGCATTCAGGGCGTGATGGTCGATCTCATCACCGAGATCGGCAAGGATGCCGGCTTCCAGGTCGAGATCGAGCCGATGCAGTTCTCCACGCTGATCGCGTCGCTGACCTCGAGCAAGATCGACATCATCTCGGCGGCGATGTTCGCAACCGCGGCGCGCAAGGAGGTGATCGACTTCTCCGATCCCGTCTATACCTATGGCGAGGGTCTTTTGGTGCCGAAGACCGACACCAAGAGCTATGCCGCGCTGGAAGATCTGAAGGGCGAAGTCGTCGGCGCCCAGGTCGGCACCGCCTTCGTCGATGCATTGAAGAAGACGGGATTGTTCGCCGACGTCAAGGCCTACGATACCATTCCGGACATCCTGCGCGACGTCAACACCGGCCGTCTCAAGGCCGGGTTCGCCGACTATCCGATCCTCGCCTATAACCTCAAGCAGGGCGGCTTTCCCGAGGCCCGGCTGGTCGATTCCTACAAGCCGACCATCATCGGCACCGTCGCCATCGGTGTCCGCAAGGGCGACGCGGAGCTGCTCGGCAAGATCAACGCCTCGCTCGCCAAACTCAGGGCGAATGGCGAGGTCGACAAGATTCTCGACAAATGGGGGCTCAAGTCGAAAGGCGCCTGAGGCTTGATCGGGCGGCAACGCGTGATTTGAATCGATGGAAAAGTTCCTGCGTGACGCCGCCGAATTCTTGCCGATCCTGCTGCAGGGCGTGGGGCTGACGATCCTCGTCACCTTGGGGTCGCTGTTACTGTCGACCATCCTCGGTCTGGTCTGGGCGCTGCTGCGGGTTTCGGGGTTGCGCGCGTTGTCGCTTCTGAGCGCCGGCCTGATCAATGTGATCCGCGGCATCCCGATCATCGTCCTGTTGTTCTACCTCTACTTCGTGATGCCCGACTTCGGCGTCACGCTGACCGCGCTGCAGGCGGCGATCCTCGGGCTCGGCATCGCCTATTCGGCCTACCAGGCGGAGAATTTCCGCGCCGGCATCGAGGCGATCGACAAGGGGCAGATCGAGGCCGCGCAGACCATCGGCATGGGCTGGTGGCTGACCATGCGCCGGGTGGTGCTGCCGCAGGCGGTGCACATCGTGCTGCCGCCCTACGGCAATATCATGATCATGCTGTTGAAGGATTCTTCCCAGGCATCGACCATCACGGTCGCCGAGCTGGCGCTGCAGGGCAAGCTGATTGCGTCATCGACCTTCAAGAACACCAGCGTGTTCACGCTGGTCGCCCTGATGTATCTCGCCATGAGCATTCCGCTGATCCTGCTGGTTCGGCATTTCGAGAAGAAAGCGAACCATCGATGATCGAGCTTCGCGATATCCACAAGCGCTTCGGTCCGCTCGAGGTGCTGAAGGGCATCACCGCTTCAGTGGCGAAAAGCGAGGTGGTCTGTATCATCGGCCCATCCGGCTCCGGCAAATCGACCATCCTGCGCTGTATCAACGGCCTGGAAAGCTACGACACCGGGGACATCCTGGTGGAGGGCGCGCGGGTCGAGCGCGATGCGCCATCAATCACAGCGATCAGGACCCAGGTATCGATGGTGTTCCAGCGCTTCAATCTGTTTCCGCATCGCACTGCACTCGAGAACGTGGTCGAAGGGCCGATTTATGTGAAGCGCGAGCCGCGTGCCGAGGCGCAGAAGCGCGGCCGGGCGCTATTGGCGCAAGTGGGGCTCGCCGACAAAGCCGACGCCCATCCGGCGCAGCTTTCCGGCGGCCAGCAGCAGCGTGTCGCCATCGCGCGGGCGCTTGCGATGCAGCCCAAGGCGATCCTGTTCGACGAGCCGACCTCCGCGCTCGATCCCGAACTCGTCGGCGAGGTGCTTTCCGTGATGCGCAAGCTTGCCGACGACGGCATGACCATGCTCGTGGTCACCCACGAAATGGGATTTGCCCGCGACGTCGCCGATCGGGTGCTGTTTCTCGATGGCGGCGTCATCGTCGAGCAGGGGGCCGCGAAATCCGTCCTCAACCAGCCGCAGCACGCGCGAACCCAGGACTTTTTGCGGCGCGTGCTGCATCCCCTCTGACGCGAACCTTCCGGATTGTTTTCAAAGTGACCCATCCACCGCTTGCCTTGCCGCCCAGCCTCTACGCCGACACCGCGGTTCCGCCGGTCCCGACGCCGCCGCTCGATTCCGACAGGACGGTTTCGGTCGCGATCATCGGCGGCGGCTTTGCCGGGCTCTCGACCGCGCTGCACCTGGCCGAGCAGGGCACTGAGGCGATCGTGCTCGAAGCGCAGGAGCCGGGCTGGGGCGCGTCCGGCAACAATGGCGGCCAGCTCAATCCGGGATTGAAGCTCGATCCGGAAACGGTCGAGGCGACGTTCGGCGCCGATCTCGGCCGGCGCATGATCGCCTTTGCCTATAACACGCCGGTCGTCACGCTTGACCTGATCCGCCGTCTCGGCATTGCCTGTGAGGCGCGGCAGAACGGCACGCTGCGTGCCGCCTATCATGCGGCAAGCGCCGCCGCGGTCGAGGCCACCGCTGAACAATGCATCCGGCGCGGCATGCCGGTCAGCGTGCTCGATCGCAACGCGATCCGGGAGGCGACCGGGACGGATCGATATCTCCTTGCGATGCGGGACGCGCGTGGCGGCGACGTGCATCCGCTCAGCTATGCGCGAGGTCTGGCGCGCGCGGCGCTCGCCGCGGGCGCCGCGATCCACGCCCAGACGCCGGCGACATCGTTACGGCGCGAAGACGGACGATGGCGTATCGAGACGCCGCGCGCGGTGGTTCGGGCCGAAAAAGTCCTGATCGCGACCAACGGCTTTACCGACGATCTCTGGTCCGGCCTGCGCCGCACGATCGTGCCGGTGTTCAGCTCCATCGCCGCGACGGAGCCGTTGCCCGACGATGTCGCGCGGCACATCATGCCGACGCGATCGGTGCTGTATGAAAGCGGCCACATCACCGTGTATTATCGCGTCGATGCGTCGAACCGCCTGCTGATGGGCGGCCGCGGGCCGATGCAATGGATCAAGGACCCGTCCGCGGTCGCTTATCTCATGCGCTACGCGGTCCGGCTCTGGCCCGCGCTGAAGGGCGTGCGCTGGACCCACGGCTGGAATAGCCGTCTTGCCATGACCGCCGATCACTACCCCCATGTGCACGAGCCGGGAGCCGGCGCGCTGGTCTATCTCGGCTGCAACGGCCGCGGCGTCGCGCTCGCGACCGCGATGGGACAGCAACTGGCGCGACGGCTGATCGGAGGCGAGGCAATCGAGATCGACATGCCGATCACGACGATAAAACCGATCCGCTTTCACGCGCTGTGGCCTGTTGCGGTCAGGAGTGTCGTGCTCTACGGACGAATTCGTGACCGGCTCGGACTCTAGAGCCGGACCAAGGTGGCGTCCCAACCTCGCAAGGTTTCCAAATGCAGCAAGATTTCGTGCGACTTATCGGAGTGACTTCGATCCTCGTTCTGGTCGGAACGATGCCGGCGCCGGCCACGGAGCTGCCGTCGCGTAAGCCGGGTTTGTGGCAGGTCAAGACCAGCATCGAGGGCGGCAACGCTCCGGTCCGGGTGGTCCAGCAATGCATCGATGCCGCGACCGACCAGATGATGCAGTCGAGCGCCGGACCCTTTGCGCCCGAGGTATGCCCGAAACGCGAGGTGCAGAGTTCGCCGAATTCGATCACGATCGATTCCACTTGCACAATCGGCGGCAAGACCGCGACGGCGCACGCGGTTGTTTCCGGCAGCTTTGACAGCGCCTATACCATGACCGTGACATCGCAAAGCGAGCAGCTCCCGGGCGGCAAGATGGTGATGACGATGGAGGGCCAATGGCTCGGGGCTTGCACGTCGGACCAGAAGCCTGGCGACATTGTCATGGGCAATGGTGTCAAGATCAACCTTCCGGAATTGCAGAAGCGCAGCACCTCGCCAAGCTTTCCCCAGCCGCCGCGGTAGGAAAGAATGCGGAGCGTAACGGCCGAAAGCCATCTCTTGCAGCCGGGCTGTTCGAGCGCGTCGATCGAGAATCGGTCGGGCGTGTCGTAGACGAAAAAACCAAGGAATTGCTCGCGGCGTTGCTTTCCTACCCCGATGTAGAGAGCGAGTGGACGAATCCTATTCCATTGGGATTCATGGCCGTTATTCCCCTGAGTTTCGTCAGGGACGATCGCCCTCCTGCCGATGGAGCGACCGAGACCCTTCACGTTGCATTGATAAGCGCCGCTTAAATCTCAAATCTGCTTGCTCAACATTGAAAGCGCGGAAGTGGCAACCTAACTGAGCATGAAGGTTGTGCGCATGACGAAAACGACGACAAAATATCGTGAGACATATGGCAAGATGGCGGGTTGCGAAACTCCGCGCACGACGGGGCCCTTGACCGGCGTCATTGTCTTGCTGGTCAGCATGACGATTCTGGTCGCGTTGTCTGTTGGCGGAAATCTGCTGGAAAACGCCATGACGTTGTCGCAAGACGAGATTTCGAAGTTGTCGTCGCAAGACGAGATATCGCTATCCTGCCCGATGCCCGCGACGCTTGAGCTTTCGCTTCCCGACCTGTCCAAGGAGGGCGAGGCGGCTTGGATCTAGAGCATGATCCGGAATTAGCCCAAGCTCGCCAGCGTCCGCTCGGCAGCCTTCAGATCTGGGGTATCCGAGCCTTCGGTGAATTGCTCGAACACCGGCTGCAAGAGCACGCGGCCGCGCTCGAACCGCCCCTGGCCGGCGTACAGGGCTGCGAGGTCGGTCGCGGTGCGTAGCTCCCAAGCGCGCGCGCCTTGGCGCCGGCTCAGTTCGAGCGACTGCGCAAACGATAATTCCGCGTCGCCGACGCTGGGCTGCGGCGTTGACAGGAAAAGGCTTCCCTTCACGCGCAGCAACTCCGGCATATAGGAGACGTCCCCGTTTGTCTCGACCCGTCGCATTGTCTCGTCGATCAGTGCCATGCCTTCGGCAAGCTGCCCGATCGCGGCAAGTCCCTGAGCGAGCGAGATGTTGAACTCCGTTGTGATCATGTCGTGACGCGCCGCGCGGACTTTCTCGAGAGCCGCCTGCAGGCTCTCAACTCCGTCTTTCGCATTGCCCCGGCGGATTGCCAGATCCGCCTTGCGGCATCGTCCGATCGCAACAAGGGGTGCCAGGGAATTGGATTCGGCATAGGAGATAGACGAAGCGGTGTGCTGTTCGGCGCTCCACAGATCGCCGGTCCAAAGGAATATCGACGCGGCGCCGGCCAGAACGAGGGCCAAGGATGCCGGATGGTCCATAAGTTCGGTGTCCTTGATGGCTTGGCGTGCTCGTTCCACGGCCTGAACCGGATAGCCCTGCAACCATAGGGTCCGCGCCAAGCCGATGCCGGCGCGATAGTGGCGATCGTAACCAAGATAGATCGAACCGGTGCGCTGGGATCGCGACATTATCTGCATCAGGGACTCAAACTCCACCCGCGAGCCGCTAAGGTCGCCCGCAACCTGGAGTGACCTCCCTAAAGTGGAATGGGCTAAAGCCATAACGGCCGGATCCTCAACGGTCCCGGCGATGGTTCGGCAGCGCTTTGCGTATTGCAGGGCAATTTTGAAATCTGCGCCGCGGAAGTGGAACATGTGCAGCATGCCGAACAGTCCCGCCTGGTGGAGAACGTCGCCGCGCTGTTCGGCGATCGCGAGGCCTCTGTTCAAGGCCGCACCCGCCGCATCGTTTTCTCCGTGCATCTGCATTGACGAAAATCCCAGGCCCGCCTGAAGATGCATCTCTTCGACCCCACCGCGAGTGCTTTCGTCGAGGGCGAGAATCGCCCGCTGCGACCAGCGGTGACATTCAGGGAGCAGTGACATGGTCAAGAAGATGGGCACGGCGGCCGCGGCAAGTCCGACGCCGATTTCAACATTGCCGTTGGCGCCAAAGCACCATTCCAGCGCCGCCCGGACATTGTTGAGACCTGCAAAGTGGGGCGCCCGTTGCGCCCCGTTCGAAAAGGTCTGCCATTCAGTCCCGGCCTGCTCCAGCCATCGCCGGTAGTAGGTCGAATGGCGCACGGCCAAGTCGGCGAACTCGGTGTCGTCAATGCTCATTTCAAGCGCGTAAGCGCGCGTGGTGTCGAGGAGCCGGTAGCGCATCATGGCCCCAATGGGACGGGTCGCGACCATCGACTTGGCGACGAGGCTGTCGATGGCGCCAAGCACGACCGGTTGATCGACGGTCGCGCTGGTCACGACTGCCAGCGCCGCATCGAGGGTAAATTGCCCGACGAATACGGCCAGCCGGCGAAGTACAACTCGCTCCTGTTCGGAAAGCAGCCCGTAGCTCCAATCCAGCGTGGCTTGCAGGGTCTTTTGACGAGGCGGCGCGGTGCGCGGTCCGACCCACAATAGCGTCAAGCGTTGGTCGAGAAGGGCTGCGGTCTGCTGCAGACCGTAGGCCTCGACGCGTCTTGCGGCCAACTCGATCGCGAGTGCCACGCCGTCGAGCTTTCGGCAGATGCCGACCACGACTGCGGCTTCCGCATCACTGAGGTCCAGGTGCGCGCCACTCGCCGCCGCGCGTTCGACGAACAGCTTTGGCGCGGCAAACGTCTGCGCAACCGCAGCCGTAATCCCGGTGTCGTCCGGCGGACAAGCAAGCGCATCCAGTCGGTAGACGTGCTCGCCCTCGACCTGGAGTGCCTCGCGACTTGTCGCGAGGATGTGGACTTGCGGTGCTGCCGCGTGGATACGCGACGCCAGAGCTGCCACCGCCTCGATGAGGTGTTCGCAGGTATCGAGGATCAGAAGAATTCGCTTGTCGCGCAGATATGCGATCAGGCTGGGCGCCACGTCCGCGGATTGAACCGATAGTCCGAGCATGGACGCCACCGCCGTGGCCACCAGATCGGGATCGTTCAGCATGCTGAGATCGACGAACAGCACGGCGCCTGAGAAGGCTTCGATCAGGTGATGTCCGATGGCTACCGCGACCGTGGTCTTACCAACGCCACCGGAGCCGACGATGGTGACAAAGCCGGCTGCGTTCAGCCGGGCCGACAATTTGAGAACATCGTCGTCTCGTCCGACCATCCCGACAAGGCGACCTGGCAGATTGGCGTGCGGAAAACTCACCGCCGCAGCGGCAAGTGCTGGATCCTGATCGCTTGACCGCGAAATCGGGGCCACGAAACAGTAGCCCCGCCCGGGGATGGTGGTGATGTATCGTGCGCCATCCTGTCCATCGCCCAGCACCTTGCGCAGGTTGGCCATATGGAACCGCAGGCTGCCCTCTTCCACGGTGACGTCGGGCCAGACCTGGGACAGCAGGTCGTTCTTGCTGACCACTTCGTTAGGTTTGGACAAAAGAGCGATCAAAATGTCGAGCGCTCGCGCGCTCAGCTCCACGGGCGCGCCGCTTCTCGTGAGGAGCCTTTCGCTCGCCGTCAGGCTGAAGGGACCAAACGAAATGCCCTCTTTGGTCTGCGCAGCCGGCGTCATCTTTGGCGCCTTCCTGGTAGCCCCCGTTCCAGCCGGCATTTTAGGCGAAGGGTCGGCTTCGCGCCATAGGAATGAGTTCATGGGAGAACCGCGCTCGCGGCAGCCCAATTCACGAGCCATGCAAAACTAGCACAACGCCGCCAGCACGCGTTCGGCGGCCTTCATATCCGCCGTATCGAAACCCTCCGTGAATTGCTGGAATACGGGCTCCAGGAGCGCGCGGCCTTGCTCGGATTTTCCCTGACTGGCAAACAGAGCGGCAAGGTCGGTCGCGGTGCGCAACTCCCATCCGCGTGCGCCCTGGCGCCGGCTCCATTCGAGCGATCGAACCAAGCAGATTTCCGCGTCGTCGGCGTTGGGCTGCGGCATCGACAAGAGAAGCCCTCCCTTCACACGGAGTAACTCCGGCATGTACGAGGCGTCTCCGTTGGTTTCCACGCGTCGCATCGTTTCGTCGATCAGAGTTATGCTTTCGGCAAGCTTTCCGATCGCCGCGAGTCCCTGGACCAGCGAGATGTCGAACTCCGTGGTAATCAGTTCGTATTTCATCGCGTGAATTTTCTCGAGCGACGCCCGCAGACCCTCAACGCCGCTTTTGGCATCGCCGTGGCGAATGGCGAGCTCCGCCTTGCGGGCCTGTCCGACCGCGACGAGGGGCTGCAGCGAATGGGATTCGGCCCGGGAGATGGACGAATTGATGTACGCTTCGGCGCTCCGCAGATTGCCGGCCCAAAGGAATACCGACGCAGCCCACGCCAAGACGACGACCAGCGACGCGGGATGGTCCATCCGTTCGGCGGCCCCGATGGTCAGCTCTGCGCGCTCGACGGCCTGAGCCGGATAGCCTTGCAACCACAGGGTCCGCGCCAGAGCAATACCGGCGCGATAGTGCCGTTCGTAGGCCAGATAGATCGAGTGGGTCCGCTGCGCGCGCGACCAAATCGGCAGCAAAGCCTCGAGCTCGATGCGGGCGCCGCCAAGGTCGCCCATGATCAGCAGTGACCTCCCTAGAATCGAATGGGCCAACGCGATAGCGGCGGGATCATCAATGCTCCCGGCAACGGCTCGGCTGCGCTTCGCGTAACCCAGTGCAGTCTTGAAATCCCCGCCGCGGAAGTGGAACATGTGCAGCATGCCGAGCAGTCCCGCCTGATGGAGGACGTCGCCGCGTTGTTCGGCGATCGCCAGGCTTCTGTTGAGGGCAACGCGCGCCGCATCGCTTTCGCCATGCATCTGCATGGACGAAATTCCGAGCCCGGCCTGAAGATGCATCTCCTCGAATGTTCCGTGCGCAGCGTGATCAAGGGCGAGAATGGCCCGCTGCGACCAGCGGTGACATTCAGCAAGCAACGACATCGCCAAAAGGACCGGAACCGCAGCAGCGGCAAGTCTGACGCCGATCTCGGCATGGCCATTGGCGCCAAAGCACCATTCCAGGGCCGCGCGGGCATTGTTGAGGCCGGCAAAGTGGGGTGCCCGTTCGGTCCCGTTCGACAGCGTCGACCAATCGGTCCCGCTCTGCTCCAGCCATTGCAGAAAATAGGTGGCGTGGCGAACGGCCAGGTCGGTGAGTTCGGTATCCTCAAGACGGATATCGAGAGCGTAGGCGCGCGTGGTGTCCAGGAGCCGGTAGCGCATCATGGCTCCAATGGGGCGGGTCGCGACCATCGACTTGGCCACCAGGCTGTCGATCGCGCCGAAAACGTCGGCTTGGTCGAGGGTCGCGCCGGGCACCACCGCCAGCGCCGCATCGAGCGTGAAATGTCCGACGAACACGGCGAGCCGGCGAAGCACCAGGCGTTCCGATTCGGAAAGCAGCCCATAGCTCCAATCCAGCGTGGCGTGCAGGGTTTTTTGACGCGGCGGCGCGGTGCGCGATCCGACCCATAACAGCGTCAGTCGTTGATCGAGAAGGGCAGCGGTCTGATGCAGACCGTAGGCCTCGACACGTCTGGCGGCCAACTCGATCGCGAGTGCCACACCATCGAGCTTTCGACAGATGCCGACCACGATTGCGGCCTCCGCGTCACTGAAGTCCAGCCGCGCGCCGCTTGCCATCGCACGCTCGACAAACAGCTTGTGTGCGGGGAACGTCTGGGCAATCGCCGCGGTAAGTCCGGGCTCGTCCGGCGGACAGGCAAGCGGCTCCAGCCGGTAGACATGCTCGCCCTTGACCTGAAGAGTCTCGCGGCTCGTCGCAAGGATGTGAACTTGCGGTGCGGCCGCAAAGATGGTCGAGGCCAGTGCCGCCACAGCCTCGATCAGATGTTCGCAGGTGTCGAGGATCATGAGAACCCGTTTGTCCCGCAAATACGCGATCAGGTTGGGCGTCGCGTCGTCGGACTGAACGGACAGCCCCAACATCGAGGCGACCGCCGTGGCGACCAGATCGGGATCGCTCAGCATGCTGAGATCGACGAACAGCACGGCGCCCGCAAAGGCCTTGATCAGCTGATGTCCAACGGCGACTGCAACCGTGGTCTTGCCGACACCTCCAGAACCGACGATGGTGACGAAGCGCGCCGTGTGCAGCCGGGTCGATAGATTTTGAAGATCATCCTCGCGATCGACCATTCCGTTCAGGCGGCCGGGCAGGTTGGCGAACGGGAAATTGGCCGTCGCAGCCGCAAGCGCTCGTCCCTGATCGCTCGACCGCGAAATCGGCGCCACGAAGCAATAGCCGCGCCCGGGCACGGTCGTGATGTAGCGTGCGCCGTCCTGTCCATCACCCAGCGTCTTGCGCAGGTTGGCGATATGAAACCGCAGGCTGCCTTCTTCCACGGTGACGTCGGGCCAGACCCGGGACAGCAGGTCGTTCTTGCTCACCACTTCGTTAGCATTGGACAAAAGAGCGATCAAAACGTCGAGCGCCCGCGCGCTCAATTCCACGGGCGTGCCTCCCCTTGTGAGAAGCCTTTCGCTCGCGATCAGGCTGAAGGGACCAAAGGATATGACCTCCTTGGTCAGCGCCGCCGGTGTCATCATGGCGTCGTATTCTGTACCCGTTCGACCCAGCCTGCATTTTAGGCGAGAGGCCGGTTCCGCGCCAATAGCAATACCATAAAAATGGAACCGGCGTCCGCATTTGCGGTCAAGTTCCACGCTCTTCGAGCGCCGCTGCTAGCAACCGCTAACAACGCCTAACAGCGCATAACGAGCAATTTCCCAGCCTCTGGCGCACCCTGTTGTTTCAACAGCGGATCGTGGACGGGCCAAAACTCCACATTCGGCGAATGCCTCGGATGCTTTCGAACGAACCGCAATCTGTTGACTCGATTGAACGTCAACCAGGGAGATCAAGCGATGCGCACCACGACAGTAACCACCGAAGCAATCGACTGTGATCGCCGCCGGCTTCTGGGCGCCACCGCGATGGGTATCGCGGCCGCGGGCGCGGCCAGCATGCTTCCTTTACATTCTGCCGCGGCGGTCGAAAGGGAGGCAGTCCGTCCTTTCCGGATCAACATTCCGGAAGAGGCGCTGGTCGACCTCCGCCGGCGTGTGAAAGCGACGCGGTGGCCCGATAAGGAAACCGTTGCCGATCCATCCCAGGGCGTGCAGCTGGCGACCATTCAGCGGCTCGCGCGCTATTGGGCGACGGATCACGATTGGCGCAAGATCGAGGCGAGGCTGAACGCCTTGCCGCAATTCATCACCGAAATCGATGGGCTCGACATTCATTTCATTCACGTTCGTTCGAAACATGAAAATGCGTTGCCGATGATCGTCACGCACGGTTGGCCCGGCTCGATCATCGAGCAGTTGAAGATCATCGATCCGCTTACCAATCCCACGGCCCATGGCGGGAGCCCGTCCGACGCGTTCGATGTGGTGATTCCGTCGCTACCGGGTTATGGCTTTTCGGGCAAGCCGACCGCACCCGGATGGACCCCCGTCAGCATTGCTCGTGCGTGGGCGACGTTGATGCAACGCCTAGGCTACACGCGGTACGTGGCGCAGGGCGGGGATTGGGGGAATGCCATCTCGGAGGTGATGGCGCTGCAGCAGCCGCCGGGATTGCTCGGCATTCACACCAATATGGCGGCCACGGTTCCAGCCGATGTTTCAAAAGCTCTATCGGTTGGCGGCCCGCCGCCCGCCGGCCTGTCGGCCGAGGAAAAGCATGCGTGGGACCAACTCGATGATTTCTACAGGCACGGCCTGGGCTACGCCCAAGAAATGTCGAACCGGCCACAGACGCTTTACGGAATCGCGGATTCGCCGGTCGGCCTCGCCGCGTGGATGCTGGATCACGACATCCGCAGTTACGGTATGATCTCACGCGCCTTCGATGGAAAGACGGAGGGGCTCTCTCGGGACGACGTCCTCGACAACGTCACGCTCTACTGGTTGACGAACACCGCGATCTCCTCGGCGCGCCTCTACTGGGAGACGACGCAGATTTCGACGGGAGGAGGCTTCTTCGACGTCAGGGGCGTCAAGACCCCGGTCGCCGTGAGCGCCTTCCCCGACGAAATCTATGCCGCCCCGCGAAGCTGGGCAGAACGGGCGTATCCCAAGCTCATTTATTACAACAAGGTCGACAAAGGCGGCCACTTCGCGGCGTGGGAACAGCCGAAACTCTTCAGTGGCGAGATGCGGGCTGCATTCAAGTCACTCCGCCAGGCGACGTGAGATAGCGGCGTCGCGCACACGATGTGCGCGACGCCTCTCGCCTTGGAAACCAAGCAAAACATTCAATGATGGAGACGATCAAGATGTCCGAAGAGATCGACGTTCGGCGCCGCCATTTTTTTGGTACGGCAGCCATGACCATCGCGGTCGCCCAGCTCGCCTTGAGCGGATCGGCGGATGCACAACCCGGCAAGTCGAAGCAGGTGGAACTGCCCAAAACCAAGCCAGGAACGCACACGTCGTTCGCTTCGCTGAAGCAGGTCGATGCCGGCCTTCTGAATGTCGGATACGCTGAAGCCGGCCCTGCCGATGGTCCGGCGGTTATCCTTCTGCACGGTTGGCCCTACGATATCTATAGCTATGTCGATGTCACGCCTTTGCTGGCACAGGCGGGCTACCGGGTGATCGTCCCGTACCTGCGCGGCTATGGCACCACGCGCTTCCTGTCCAGCGATACCGTGCGCAACGGCCAGCAGTCGGTCGTTGCCGTCGATATCATCGCCTTGATGGACGCGCTCAAGATCGAAAAGGCGACCATCGCCGGTTTCGATTGGGGCGCACGAACCGCCGATATCATCGCAGCGCTCTGGCCGGAGCGCTGCAAGGCCTTGGTCTCGGTGAGCGGTTATTTGATAGGCAATCAGCAAGCCGGCAAGGCGCCGTTGCCGCCAAAGGCCGAGCTGCAATGGTGGTATCAATATTACTTCGCCACCGAGCGCGGCCGCGACGGCTACGACAAATACCGGAACGATTTTTCCAAGCTGATCTGGCAGCTGGCGTCGCCGAAATGGGATTTCGATGATGCCACCTTCGCGCGCAGCGCGGCTGCGTTCGACAATCCGGATCACGTCGCGATCGTGATCCACAACTACCGCTGGCGGCTGGACCTCGCCGAAGGCGAACCGAAATACGACGACCTTGAAAAGCGGCTTGCCGCGGCGCCGGTCATCACCGTGCCGACCATTACGCTCGAAGGCGATGCCAACGGTGCCCCGCATCTGGAGCCGAGTGCCTACGCCAAGATGTTCTCCGGCAAATACTCGCACCGGACCATCAAGGGCGGGGTCGGGCACAATCTGCCCCAGGAAGCGCCGCAGGCCTTTGCGGAAGCGGTCGTCGACGTCGCCGAAAGTTGATCGGCGGCCGCAGGCGGGGGAAGAAGCAGGACAGAGACAGGAAATCACCATGACCCAAGTCGAAAAAGAACACACCACGCAGCAAAACGGAAAAGTAGTTTACACCGCGAAAACCCACACCACCGGCGGACGGGAAAACGGCGCGTCCCGGAGCTCCGATGGCCGGCTGGACGTCAAGCTCTCGCTCCCGGGCTCGGCGCGCATCGGCACCAATCCCGAGCAGCTGTTTGCGGCCGGCTGGTCGGCTTGTTTCGAGAGTGCGATTGGGCTCGCGGCCCGCAAGCGGAAGATCGCGCTGCCGGCTGACCTCGCCATCGACGCCGAAGTGGACCTGCACCTGGCGGACGGCGGCTACTATCTCAGCGCCCGCCTCAACGTCAGCCTGCCGGGTATCGCGCGCGAAGTTGCCCAGGCCTTGGTGGATGAAGCAGACCAGGTTTGCCCCTACTCGAAAGCGACGCGCGGCAACATCGACGTCGCGATCAACCTGGTCTGAGGCGAACTGCTTCCCTGCAGGGGCCCACGCAAAAGGGCACAACTTTGTCTTGACGCCGTTACGCTTTCGACGCGGGTGAGGTCCGGGTTCGCTTCTATCCCGCTCGCAGAAAAAAGGAAATCAGCGATGGCCTTTGACATCAAAGTGAACGGAACCACGCACAGCGTCGATGTCGACGGCGACATACCGCTGCTCTGGGTATTGCGGGACGTGCTCGGCATGACCGGAACCAAGTTCGGCTGCGGCATGGCGTTGTGCGGCGCATGCACCGTGCATATCGACGGTGTTGCGACCCGCTCATGCGTCACACCCGTCGACAGCATCGGCAAATCGGGGATCACGACCATCGAGGCGATCGGTGCGACAACGGAGGGCGCCAGGATCCAGAAGGCCTGGCTCGACCGCGAGGTCGTTCAGTGCGGCTACTGCCAGTCGGGCCAGATCATGTCGGCCTCGGCGCTGCTTGCAAGCAACCCGCGTCCGACGGATTCGGCCATTGACGACGCGATGTCCGGCAATATCTGTCGTTGCGGGACCTATCTGCGCATCCGCGAAGCCATCAAGCAAGCCGCGCAATCCAACGGCTAGGGAGGCTGACCATGATCCCCGATCGCATCGCTTGCCACGCCACCGGCGCTGATCGAACCGAGCCGGCCAAGGCCTCTCGCGACGCCACTTTCTGCGCGCCGGAGCGGCAGCCGGCGGCGGCCTGTTGCTGAGCCTGAGCCTGCCGTCTGTCAACGGCGAAGCCGAAGCGACCAGCTCCGACAGCTTCGTGCCGAACGCCTTTATCCGCATCGACAACAACGGGCAGATCATCCTGACCATGCCCTATGTCGAGATGGGGCAGGGCACCTACACCTCGATCCCGATGCTGATCGCCGAAGAGCTCGAGGTGGACTTGAAGCAGGTGCGGCTGGAACATGCGCCGGCCAATGAAAAACTCTACGCCAACCCGTTGCTCGGCGTACAGGCAACCGGCAACTCGAACGCGATGCGCGGAGCGTGGAAACCCATGCGCCAAGCCGGCGCTGTCGCACGAACCATGCTGGTGTCAGCGGCGGCAGAGCGCTGGAAGGTCGATCCGGCTACCTGCCGTGCGCAGAGCGGTGAAGTGCGTCACCTGTCCACGGGGCGAAGCATCGGATATGGGGAGCTTGCCGCCGACGCCGCCCGCATGCCGGTACCCGAAACTGTGGCGCTCAAGCAAGCGGGAGACTTCAAGCTCATCGGCACGCCGGCCAAGCGACTCGATACGCCTCCGAAAGTCAATGGGACGGCCGTCTACGGCATCGACGCCCGGCCGCCCGGTGTGAAGATCGCGACGTTGGCGCAATCGCCGGTCTTCGGCGGGCGCGTGAAGAGCGTCGACGATGCGGCGGCCAAGGCGGTCAAGGGCGTGCGCCAGATCGTGCGGCTCGACGACGCCGTTGCCGTCGTGGCCGACCATATGGGAGCCGCGAAGAAGGGTCTCGAAGCACTCAAGATCGAATGGGACGACGGACCGCACGCCAAGCTCACCGTCGAAGCAATCGCGCGTGAGCTCGAAACGGCGACGCTCAGTTCCGGGGCGGTGGCGCAGAATATCGGTGACGCCGACAAGGCCATGGCGAGCGCCGCCACCAAGGTCGAGGCGATCTACCAGGTTCCGTTCCTGGCACACGCAACCATGGAACCGATGAACTGCACCGTTCACGTCCGCAAGGATGGCTGCGAGGTCTGGGTCGGCAGCCAGGCGCTGGCGCGCGCGCAGGCGGCAGCCGCAAAGGCTACCGGCCTGCCGCTGGAGAAGGTGGCGGTCCACAATCATCTCATCGGCGGCGGATTTGGCCGGCGGCTCGAGGCCGATGGCGTCACTCGCGCCGTGGAGATCGCAAAGCAAGTCGACGGTCCCGTCAAGGTCGTGTGGACCCGCGAGGAAGATATCCAGCACGACATGTACCGCCCATATTGGTTCGACCGGATATCCGCCGGTCTCGACGAGAGCGGAAAACCGGTTGCCTGGAATCATCGCTTCGCCGGCTCCTCGGTGATTGCGCGATGGCTGCCTCCGGCGTTCAAGAACGGACTCGACCCCGATAGCACGGAGGGCGCGATCGATCTGGCCTATGATCTCCCGAACTTCCACGTGGAGTATTTGCGCCTGGAGCCTCCGGGCATTCCGACTGCGTTCTGGCGTAGCGTGGGGCCGTCGCACAATGTCTTCGTGACCGAGAGTTTTGTCGACGAATTGGCCGCGGCGGCGAAGCAGGATGCGGTCGCCTATCGGCGGGCGCTCCTTGACAAGACGCCCCGCGCCAAGGTTGTCCTCGAACTCGCCGCGGCAAAGGGCGGCTGGGGTGAGAGGCTGCCCAAAGGCGTTGGCCGTGGCGTCTCGCTTCAGTCCGTCTTCGGCAGCTACCTGGCACAGGTCGCCGAAGTCGAGGTGTCGAAGGACGGTGAGGTCCGCGTGCGACGCGTGGTCTGCGCGGTCGATTGCGGCACCGTCGTCAATCCGGACACGGTGCGGGCACAGATCCAGAGCGGGATCATCTTCGGTATCGCGGCGGCGCTCTATGGCGAGATCACGCTCAAGGACGGTCGCGTCGAGCAATCCAACTTCGATACTTATCGGGTGCTGCGCATGAACGAGGCGCCGGCGATCGAGGTCCATATCGTCCAAAATTCCGAACCGCCGGGCGGAATGGGCGAGACCGGGACATCGGCGATCGTTCCCGCTATCAGCAATGCGATCTTCGCGGCAACCGGCAAGCGCCTGCGCAAGATGCCGGTCGACACCAACGCGCTGAAGCAGCCGGCGTGAACGGCGAGAGGGTGGAGGATTTCAGATGCGATCCGACCTGGTTCCAGGGGCTGCGTTCCCCGACTACGAGCTTTCCGACCACGCCGCGAAACGTCGGAAACTCTCCGAACTGCAAGGGCCGCATCCGATGGTGCTCGTGCTCAGCCGCGGCGGTTACTGCCCAAAAGATCGCCGGCAGGCGGAAGGGCTTGTCGAACTGCATCGCGAGACTTGAGGTCGGTTATTGCCGGCTGGTGACGATCAGTACCGACAATATCACCGAGACGAATGAATATCGCAGCGGAGTGGGTGCCCACTGGCCGTTCCTGTCCGACACGCGCCGCATGGTCCAGAAGGATCTCGACATCGCCGAGTACACTGATCCCGTTCACAATCCGATGATCCCCCATGTGATCGTGCTTGAGCCCGGGCTTGTCATCTACAAGATGTACAATGGCTATTGGTTCTTCGGCCGGCCGACCATGGAAGATCTCCGGCAGGATCTGCGTGTCGTCACCCGGAAATGCCGGCCGGACTGGGACATCACGACGCCGGAGCTCAAGGCCGCATGGCAGCAAGGCCGCAAGGAGTTGTTCTACCCGTACGGCAAAACTTACGCTCAAACCCTCGGTGAACAGGACTAGAAAAGGAGACGTCACATGATACGCAAGGCGAAAGCAGTATGGCGCGGCACGGGCCGTGCCGGCAGCGGCAATCTGACAACCGATTCCGGCGTGCTCGAACAGACGCCGTATTCTTTCAAGACCCGCTTCGAGAATGAGAAGGGCACCAATCCCGAAGAGCTGATCGCAGCCGCGCACGCCGGATGCTTCACCATGGCGCTGGCGTTTCAGCTCCAGGCCGCGGGCTTTACGCCGACCGAACTCGAGACCGAGGCCGCGATCACGCTCGAGCCGGAGGGGCAGGGATTCCGCATCAGCCGCTCGGCGCTGACGTTGCGTGCCCAGGTGCCGAACCTGGATGCGGCCAAGTTTGCCCAGCTCGCCGGCGATGCCGAGAAGAACTGCCCGGTCTCGAAAGTCCTCAACGCGGCAATCACGCTGGACGCCAAATTGGTCTGACGCGAGGCTCTCGGAACCAACCACACGACGCCAACCACGACGACATGGAGTACAGCAATGGCACGTGCTCATCAGCCGGGCGAAGCGGTTTTCAAGTCTATCCTGCCGGAAGATATCGATTGGAAGCCGTTTGCGGCGTTTCCACCTTCGGTGCGGCTCGCCGTCGTTGTCGGTCAGCCCTCCGAGCCCGGCCCGTATGTGGTCAGGGTCAAGGTACCTTCCGGCGTGAAACTGATGCCGCACAAGCACCCGGAGGATCGGATCTACACGGTCATGTCCGGCGTGTTTTATATCGGGCTCGGCGAGCGGTTCGATGGCAGCAAGGTGAAAGCCTATCCGCCCGGCAGCGTCATCGTTCTCCCCGGCGACACCTGGCACTTCCATTGGGCGAAGTCCGGTGAATACGTGACCCAGGTGACGGCCATTGGTCCATTGGGCCTGGAATACCATGACTCACATGACGATCCGCGTCAGCAGAACCACCAGTCGAGCGGCTCGACCGCCATGTTCGATCCGGTCACCCATCACACGATTCCTGCCGCCGACCGCAAGATTGGACGGTGATCCTGCCGATCCCTTCAACCAGGGCCAGCTTTCGGTGCGCCGGAGCGCGCGTATTTTCCCCTCGTGTCGGTTTTGCGCTAGGGTGGCGGAAGGTCATCTTCAACAAAGGTTCACGATGCAGATACAGCGACGTGACGATCTCTTGCTCATCATTGACGTGCAGAACGATTTCTGTCCGGGCGGCGCGCTGGCGGTCGCCGACGGCGACGCGACGGTACCGGTCATCAATCGGCTGTCGCAACGCTTCGGTCATGTCGCGGTGACGCAGGATTGGCATCCGCCCGGCCACAGCTCGTTTGCCAGCGCACCATCCAGGCGCGAGCCCGTTCGAAACGTTTGCCATGCCTTACGGCCCGCAAACCCTGTGGCCCGATCATTGCGTGCAGGGCACGCGAGGCGCCGCGCTTCACCCGCTTCTATTGACCGAGCGGGCGGAACTCATCATCCGCAAGGGCTTTCGCCCCGAAATCGATTCCTATTCCGCTTTCTTCGAGAACGACCGGCGCACGCCGACGGGTTTGGCCGGTTACTTGCGCGAGCGAGGCCTGAAGAAAATCTTTCTGGTCGGGCTGGCGACCGACTATTGCGTGCATTATTCCGCGGTCGATGCGCGCCGGCTCGGCTTCGATACCGTCGTCATCGAAGCCGGCTGCCGGGCGATCGATCTGAACGGCTCGCTCGCGGCTGCCTGGACCAGCATGCAAGAGGCCGGCGTGCAGCGGATCGGCGATCTCGACTAGGCGCGCGCGGCCGGCCGGGTCTGGATCATGCTCTGAATTTCAAACAGCCAAGTATGAAGTTCTCGAATAGCCTCGCCCCGCTTGCGGGGAGAAACCGAAATTCGCGTCGGCGAATTGCGGGTAAGGGGGCTCTCCGCGAGTTCGGTTTGTCGATGGATTTCAGCGGGCAAAGGCAGTGGAGCAACGCGCCGGCGCCGAGCGGCGACGCGCCAGCGCGGGGGATGGATGAGAGCGCGTCGGGCCGATTGCACCGATCCGCCGGGCGGGCTCCGATCATGGGCGATCGTGCAGGCGGCCACGGACGTAACGTCTGAATGTGCAAACATACACAGACGGGCTTGCGGCAAGTTGATAGACTGCCGCCTCGAATTGGGCGTCCGATCATTGGATGATCCACCGCTCATCCGCTCGCCAATAGATCAATCGGCCGGAACTATCCGTGTCGACTGTCACGACTTCAATCTGTCCATCATGCTATGGAGACGACATGCCTGCCGAACCATCGATGTCCAGAGACCTGGTCAAGGTCCTGTTGCTGGAAGGCGTCAACGACAGCGCCGTCGAATTGATTGCCAGTTCCGGCTTTACGAATATCGAGCGTCTTGCCAAGGCGCTGGACGCCGATGCGCTGCGCGCGGCCGTCGAGGGCGTCGACACTGCTTGGCATCCGCTCGCGGACCCAGCTCACCGAGGAGATCTTTTCCGCCACCGACCGGCTGATCGCGCGTGGGGTGTTTCAGCGTCGGGACCAACCAGGTCGATCTCGATGCCGCGCGCCAGCGCGGCATTCCGGTTTTCAATGCGCCGTTTTCCAACACGCGCAGCGTCGCGGAACTCGTGATCGGCGAGATCGTCATGCTGCTTCGCCGCATCTTCCCGCGCTCGGTCGGCGGCGCATGAGGGCGGGTGGGACAAGTCCGCCGACAGACAGCCACGAGGTGCGCGGCCGGACGCTGGGCATCATCGGCTACGGCAACATCGGATCGCAGCTCTCAACGCTTGCCGAAGCCATGGGCATGAAGGTGATCTTCCACGATCTCACCGACAAGCTGCGCCATGGCAATACCGAGCCGGTCGAGACGCCTTGAACGATCTGCTGTCGCAGAGCGACATCGTGAGCCTGCATGTCCCGGAGACGCCGGCCACCCATCGGCATGATCGGAGAGGCGCGATCTGCGTCTGATGAAGCGCGGCGCCTATCTGATCAACAACAGCCGCGGCACCGTGGTCGATCTCGATGCCCTGGCGCGGCGCTGCGCGACGGCATCTCGCTGGCGCCGCCATCGATGTGTTTCCGGTCGAGCCGTCGTCGAACACGGAACGATTTCACAGCCCCTGCAGGGCATGGCCAATGTCATCCTGACGCCGCACATCGGCGGCTCGACCGAGGAGGCGCAGGAGCGGATCGGCGCGGAAGTTGCCCACAAGCTCATCGACTACAGTCGACAGCGGCTCGACCATCGGCGCAGTCAATTTCCCGCAGGTCCAATTGCCGGCGCGCCCGCTGGGCACGCGATTTATTCACGTTCACCGCAACGTGCCCGGCATGCTGAGGCGGTTGAACGAGGTGTTCTGATGCGCGATATCAATATCGTCGCGCAATATCTGGAGACCGTCGCGATATCGGCTACGTGGTGCTCGACGCCGATCTGGCCGGCCATCTCAGCCACGAACTGCTCGCCGAGATCGGCGCGCTCGAAGGTACCGTCAGGGCCCGGCTGGTGTATGAACATGAGGCAAGCGCTGTTTGACCGGGCCGGTGTCTGCAAACTGTCCACATCATGACTATTGACGGATTCGATAAAATGAAACCTTCCTCCCGCGAACGGCAGCTCGAGGCCCTCGAAGCTTCGTCTCGCGATCTACTTCTGTCCGCCTTGCGGAAGTGCGCGAAGGTTCAATGGGGCCTCTTCGCCCACAATTCGCGCTGGCGCGAACTCTCTCTGGAAGAGCTGCTTGAACTCGGCTCGAAAATCGAGCGTATGCGTCGCAGCTTCTCGTATGCAAAATCTCGCGCTCCACGAGCGTCTCCTGCGAATGCAAGCCTGCCACAATTCGAACACTCCCAGTGAACCAAGTTAGCTCAGGAGTCGTTGGACGAGTTGCGATAGCTTGGCAACCTTTCGAACTGTGGCGCCACTTGCCCAAATCAAGGTGCGAAGCTCTTCGCGCCACTAGCCGACGAAATCCGCACATTGTCGCCGGCTCCCGATCAGGCGTATCCTTAAACCAAACCGCAATCGCCCGCATCGTGAGGCGACACACGACCGGCGCGATCGGCGATAGCGCCCCACGGTTCAGAATGGCGTACAGCACAATGAACTCAGTGGTCCCGAAATGATAGCCGGAAGCGCAGGTGGGAGATTGAGATGGATGATCGAACCGTGCGGGTGGCGCTGCAGCGCCATTGGGATGCTTCGGACGCGAGCGATTTCAAGGTCGAGCATGAAATCTACCGCGAGGATGCCGTGCTTGATTATCCGCAATCGGGCGAGCGGATCCGCGGCCGGCACAACATTCAAGAGAGCCGATTTGTCCAGCCGAACAAGAAGCGTTTTACGGTCCGGCGAATTATCGGCAGCGGCGATCTCTGGGTCACTGAATTCGTGCTTAGCTATGACGGCATCCCATCCTACGCGGTGAGCATCATGGAATTCCGCGACGGACTGGTGGCCAACGAAACGCAATATTTCGCCGATCGGTTTGACCCTGCACCCTCGCGCGCGCATCTTGTTGAGCGGGTGGGTGAAACTGAATACTCCGCCGAGGAGAACCCGGATCGCCGATGATGTAGATTGAGATTTCATTGGGGCTTGTCCCCCTGTCTTCGACGACTGCTCGTGGCGCGTGTTGTGGTGACCCGGCAAGGTGGAGACCTATGGCGAGAGAATTGGAAGGCAAGGTTGCCGCCGTGACCGGGGCTGCGTCGGGCATCGGATTGGCGAGTACCGAGGCGATGTTGGCCGCAGGCTCGCGCGTCGTGATGGTCGACCGCGACGAGGCAGCGCTGAACGCGCTCTGCGACAAGCACGGCGACGCGGTGATCCCGTTGGTCATCGACCTGCTCGACCCAAAGGACTGCGCTACGCTGCTGCCGAGAGTCCTGGAGAAGGCTGGCCAACTCGACATCCTGCATGCAAATGCGGGTACCTATATCGGCGGCGACTTGGTCGATGCCGACACCGGGGCTATCGACCGGATGCTGCACTTGAATGTCAACGTCGTGATGAAGAATGTGCACGACGTGCTGCCTCACATGATCGAGCGTCGGACCGGCGACATCATCGTCACGAGTTCCTTGGCGGCGCATTTTCCGACGCCATGGGAGCCGGTCTATGCGTCGTCCAAGTGGGCGATCAACTGCTTTGTCCAGACGGTGCGACGCCAGGTCTTCAAGCACGGCATTCGCGTGGGCTCGATCTCGCCCGGACCCGTCATCAGCGCACTGCTCGCGGACTGGCCGCCCGAGAAGCTGAAGGAAGCCAGGGAGACGGGGAGCCTGCTGGAGGCCAGCGAAGTGGCCAACGTGGTGATGTTCATGCTGACGCGGCCACGCGGCATGACAATTCGCGACGTGGTCATGCTGCCCACTAATTTCGATCTTTAGCCGTCGCAGGGGCTCCTGCGCGCTCGCCCTGCCGCGCAGCAGTCCAGCGATCCGGGTCGGGACTGTGTCCGATCAAGGCGAGGCCGTAGGCGATCGACTCGAACTGGTCCGCCGAGGTCAACCGTTCGTCGCCGAACCGCTCAGTGAACAACCGCTGGACCGCGGGTACGAAGGAGGTCCCGCCGGTCAGGAACACCTTGTCCACCTCGCGTGCGGTGATGCCGGCCTCGCCCAGCACCTTGTCGATGGTGGCGCCGAGCCGGACGATATCGTCGGCGATCCAGGCTTCGAAATCGTTTCGCGTGATGGTTGAGCGGATGTCGATGCCGCCGGTCTTGAAACGGAAGTCCACCCGGTCGCGGGCCGACAGCGCGACCTTGGCGTCGGACACGGCGCGATACAGCGAAAAGCCGAGGTCGAGGTCGACGATGGTGATGAAATCCTTGAGCGGACCCGGCTTCTGTGCGGTGCGCAGGAGTTCCCGGAGTTCGCGCAAGTCGCCGCTGCCCTTCATCATCGATAGTTGATGCCAGCGCGCCAGGCTGGCGTAGTAGTGGTTGGGCATCGGCAGCACCTTGTCGAAGGAGCGGTAGCTCGAGCCTTTTCCCAGCCGCGGCGAGACCACGTGGTCGACGATACGATAATCAAAGGTGTCGCCGGCGATGCCGATGCCGGCATGGCCGAGCGGCTCGGCGCGCAGCATGCCGCCTTCGCGCGAGAAACGCATCACCGAGAAGTCGCTGGTGCCGCCGCCGAAATCCGCGACCAGCACGGTGGCATCGCGGTCAAGCTGGCGGGCGAACGAGAACGCCGCTCCCACCGGCTCGTAGACGTAGCGCGCATGAGGCGCGCCCAGGCGTTCGAACGCCGCCTGGTAGCGGGCCATCGCCAGTGCCTCGTCGGGATTGCCGCCGGCAAAGCGCACGGGGCGGCCGACCACGATGGCCGGTGCCTCGAAGCCGAAGGCGTCGCCACCATGGCGTGCCAGCGTCCGCAGGAACGCCGCGAGAAGATCCTCGAACCGGTAGCGCTGCCGGAACACCTGGGTGGAATTGAAGCTGGCGCTGGCGGCGTAGGTTTTGAACGACTGGATGAAGCGGTGGACGTGGCGTCCTTCGAGAAACTGCTCGATCGCCCACGGGCCGCCTTCGGCCTGGGCTCCGCTGCCCGGCCATTCTTCCCAGAAGCACAGCGCCGATACATAGACGCTGTGTCGTTTTCCGCCATGATCGAAGCGGATGGCCTCGACCCGGCCGTCGTCGGTCGCAAGCGCTATGACCGTATTGCTGGTACCGAAATCGATACCGATCGAGACGGCGGACGCGGCGCTCGACATGAACCACTCTGCGAGATGATTGGAAGGGGGCGGCGGGGCGGGGACCATTAGCGGCTTTGCGCTGCCCTGCCAAGAGCTTGTCGCGACACCCTCGACTTTGATCGCCGCGACTTCGCAGCCACGAAGCTTGCTGTCGATCGCGAGCTTGAACATGGCAGGGTGGCGGGCGCGCTCTTCGAATTGGAGTTTCGTCCCGGTCGACCAGACGTGTTTGGGCCACAGCGGAGGCTTCGCTCCAGCCACCCGACTTATCGCTCGACTCCCACCGCATAAGGGCGCACAAGCGCAGCCAGGTCGCCTTGCTATACCGGACGAATCCTAAACGCTTCTGTCACGCTCTCCCCACAGAAGCAGGCGCGGAGTGCGTAACTCGGAACCCGCCGCGCAGACAGGCAGTCATTTTTTTCGACCTTGTGGAGATGAGGACTTGCTGTGCGCAGGATCATCTCGGCTCGAAGCCGATTCTTCGAGGCGGGCAGTGGAAACGCGCCTGCTTTTCGGAAGAGGAAGCGAAGCCAGAGGAACTGACAGAGTCTGAAAGAAGCGTACCAACGCGCTGACGGATTTTTCTTCACTTGCGCAATTCGCTCCAGGAGATGCGCGGTATCCGCCGGTCGGCATGAAGGCTATGCGCCAACTTTGATGGCCGAGGAGTGAACAGAAGCGATGTGTTTCTCGGCGTCAGCAAGCTTTGTCACAGCCGGGATAACCGGCGCCATCGGGGTTGTCGCCCTGACGCGGGTCAAAAGCCCACGTGAGATACCATTTGCTGCCACGCCGCTGCTGTTCGCCCTCCAACAATGTACCGAGGGACTGTTGTGGCTTAACCTGCCGCAGGCGCCGGATGGTTTTCTCTCAGCGTCCTCGACGGCCCTCTACCTGTTTTTCGCGGAAGCATTTTGGCCATTGTACGCGCCAATCGCGGTATGGCTGATTGAGCCCAATGAGACCCGTCGGCATCTCATGGTCGTCTGCTGGGCGCCGGCGCGGGTGTCGGCGCTTATTTGCTCTGGTGGATTCTCGGTCACCCGCCGTTCGCGACGATTTCGGGTGGTCACATCGTATATGTTACAAAATCCGGTCATTCGGACGCGGTCGGGGCTGCATATCTGACGGCAACCGGACTTCCACTCCTGCTGTCGTCTGAGCGCAGCGTGGTTGTTCTCGGCGCCATCGTTCTCGTAGGCTTGGTCGTTGCCTATGCCTTCTATTGGCAATCCTTCACTTCGGTGTGGTGCTACTTCGCAGCGGCAGCGAGTGTTGCGATCCTGTGCCATTTCGAATGGTCGCGGCGGAGCCGCGAGCACGCAGCGAACGCTTGAGTTGGCGCTGGTGTCTATTCCCGGCAGTC
>CAVZQX010000016.1:0-8158 GCA_963777475.1 uncultured Alphaproteobacteria bacterium | reverse complement strand
TCACATCGCAGCCAAGTAGAGCTTGCGGCGATTCCGTTTTTCGCTGGCGTGTGCTTTCGCGTTGATCGAATGTCGAGATTCGCTGCTGATCTCTCGCGATGCCGCTTGGCGATCAAAGCGCGCTGCGATCGATCCCGAGATGTCCAGAAGTCGCGATTTGCCAGCGGTTTCTTGCATCAGTTTAGAACGCTTTCAAACTACGCTTTAGAACGAATTTAAACTGTAGCTTAAAATTGTTTTGGTTTGGATCGATTCAAGCCGCGCTTTCATTGACCCGAATGGTTGCCCCCGATACTCACGCCGCACCGCTTGTTGCGAATGCGGCGCGATCGCGAACTGGAAGATCGGGTTGGGGTACTTGGGGATGAATCAGACTACGTCGAGGAGCTTGTCGCGTCGACGCGGTCGTGGCGGTCATCGTCAGCGGATTTTTCAACGATGGTGTGTTCCACTGCGACGTGCGGCGGCGGTCCTCGGACCCGGGATGGCCGCGGGCCTGCTTTGCTTCGCAGGCCCGACGCCTGCGATGGCGCAGGATGTCGCGGCGAACGATGCTACCGCGCTGCCTCCGGTCGAGGTCACGGCTCCAACCGAAAAGCCGAAGCGTTCGGCGGCAAAACGCGAAGCCCCTGCGCGGGCAGTCTCAAATCGCGGCGCCAACCCTACCGGCCGAACCGCGCAGGAAGCGCCGGTGGCCGGAGCGGGTGCTCCCACCGCCGCCCAAGCGGCGCTGGACCGCACGATGCAGGGATTTGATCAGTCGCGCGACCATGTCCTGACCAAGCTCGGCGCCTCGTCCACGACGATCGACCGGGCCGCGATCGAGACCATGCCGCAAGGCGACAACGCGCCGGTCGACAAGCTGGTGCTGCAATTGCCCGGCGTGAATTACGATTCCGCGGTTTCCAATCCCAATTTCCATGTCCGCGGCGAATACGCCAATGTCCAAACCCGGATCAACGGACTTGTGCTGCCGGAGGGCGTTTCAGGCCTGGGCCCGGTGATCGACACCAATTTCATCGGCAGCCTGTCGCTGCTGACCGGCACGCTGCCGGCCCAGTACGGGCTGCGCACCGCCGGTGTCCTCGACATCACCAGCCGCGCGTTCTCCACGCCCGGCGGCAGCGTCAGTATCTATGGCGGCAGCCAGGGAACGATCACGCCGAGCTTCGATTACGGCGGCAGCGTCGGCGATACCCAGTATTTCTTCTCAGGACGCGGCAACTGGAACAATCTCGGCATCGAGAATCCGACCTCGTCGGTCAATGCGATTCACGATCACACCAAACAGGGCAAGCTCTTCGCCTACGTGTCGACACTGCTCGACAAGTCAACGCGCCTGAGCGTGATTTCGGGAGCTTCCTACAGCACGTTCCAGATCCCGAACAATCCGAATCAGACGCCGCTCGGCGATTTTGGACCCGCCAATTTCAACTCATCGACGCTGAACGAAAACGAGCTCGACCAGTACTACTACAACATCGTCGCGGTTCAGACCAAAGGCGACGCCGTCGATACCCAGTTCTCGGTGTTCTCCCGCTATGCCCAGGTGCATTTCATTCCCGACATCGTTGGCGACCTGGTGTTCAACGACGTCGCATCGGATGTAACCCGCGCCAGCCAGATGTATGGCACTCAGTTCGACGCGTCCTATGAGATGAACAGCGCACACACATTGCGCGCGGGCTTTATGATAACCGCGGAGAAGACTGACGTTTCTAATATCTCAACGGTGCTTCCGGTCGATCCGAATACCGGGGCGATTTCACCGATGCCGTTCACCGTCAACGATACCAATTCGCTGCTGGGCTGGAATCTCGGCGTCTATGTCCAGGATGAGTGGAAGCTGACCAACCAGCTCACCCTGAATTACGGGATTCGCTTCGACCAATTGTATCAGTTCGTCGACGCCAACCAGTTCAGCCCGCGCGCGGCGCTGGTGTACAAGCCGTTCGACGGCACCACCTTCCACGCCGGCTATGCCCGCTATTTCACCCCGCCGATGCAGGCGCAGGCGACCCAATCGAACCTCGCCCTGTTCACCAACACCACGAACCAGCCGACCGTTCCCAATAACGATCCGGTGCTTCCCGAGCGCTCGCATTATTTCGACGTCGGCGTGGACCAGAAGCTGCTTCCAGGTCTCACCGGCGGGGTCGATGCCTACTACAAGATCGCCACCGACCAGATCGACGACGGTCAGTTCGGCCAGGCGGTGGTGCTGACCCAGTTCAACTGGGCGCGGGGTTATAGCGAAGGCGCGGAAGCCAAGGTCAAGTATCAGAACGGCAATTTCAGCGCCTATGCCAATCTTGCGTTCAATATCAACAGGGCGGTCGATCCGGTCGCAAACCAGTATTTGCTCGGCGCCGACGAATACGCCTTTCTGCTCACCCATTATCACTACACCGACGACATGCAGATGCTGACGGGATCGGCGGGCGCGTCCTACCGCTGGAACCAGACGCTGTTCTCCATCAACATGAAATACGGCAGCGGCCTGCCTACCGGGTTCGCCAACTCTGCGTTCAACGAGCCTTATGTAACGGCCAATCTCGGAATTGCGCACGAATTCCAGGCTTTTCCGGGTGCCAAGCCGCTCACGGTTCGGTTCGACGTCGTCAACCTGTTCGACAAGATCTACGCCATCAGGAACGGATCGGGCATCGGGGTGTTCGCGCCCCAGTACGGCCAGCGTCGCGGTTACTACGTCGGTCTCTCGCAAAAGTTGTAATGAGCCAATGATCGCAGCCGGACACGCCATGGGCCCAGATATGAACAAGTCATTTTGCCGCGAGGCGGTTGCCGCAGTCTTGGCGCTTGCGATGCTGGTGTTGGCACAGCCCTCCCACGCCCAACAGAATGCGGCTCCTGTGCTTCGGCAGGCGGTGACCCAGCCAGCGCCTTTCGCGCCGACGGCGCCGGGCTCATCGGCGCTAGCTCAATCCGCTGCCGCGCCGGCGGCCACCGACGTAACCGCAACGCCTGCTGATGGCGGCAGCCCGTCTCCGAAGTCGGCGGCTGCGACGCTACACGAACTGTCGCCGTGGTCGATGTTTCTGTCGGCCGATATCCTGGTCAAGGCTGTGATGATCGGCCTTGCCTTCGCCTCGCTCGCGACCTGGACGATCTTCATCGCCAAGATGATCGAATTGTCGGTGGTGCAGCGCAAGCTGCGCGTGGCACTTCGCAACGTAGCTGAAGCGCGGTCGCTGGCGGAGGCGCAGTTCGCGCTTGGGCCAAAGGACGGCGTGCTGTCGTCGCTATTGGACGCGGCGCTGCGCGAGGCGCGGCTGTCGGCGGGAATTTCCAGCGACAGCGGCATCAAGGAACGCGCCGCGTCGAGCTTTGCCGAGATCGTGCGCGCCGAAGCGCGCCGCATCCGCATCGGCATGGGGCTGCTCGCCACCATCGGCGCGACCTCGCCCTTTGTCGGGCTGTTCGGCACGGTGTGGGGCATCATGAACAGTTTCATCGGCATCTCGAAATCGCAGACGACGAATCTGGCTGTCGTCGCGCCCGGCATCGCCGAAGCGCTGCTTGCCACCGCGTTCGGTCTCGCCGCGGCGATCCCCGCCGTCATCATCTACAATCACTTCGCACGCGTCACCAAAGCCTATCTCGAACTGGTCGGCCGCTCGTCGGGCGCGGCGGCGCGGCTATTGTCGCGCGATCTCGATCGCAGCCACGGCGGCGCGCTACGGGCGGCGGAGTAGGCGATGGGCTTCTCGATCACCGATAGCGACACCGATCGCGCCTTGGACGACGACGGCGACTTCGCCGAGACCCACGAGATCAACGTCACGCCGTTCATCGACGTGATCCTGGTGCTCTTGATCATCTTCATGGTGGCGGCGCCGCTGTCGACCGTCGACCTTCCGATCGATCTGCCGTCGTCAAGCGCGGCGCCCGAGCGGAAGCCGGACAAGCCGACCTATGTGACCATCAAGCCCGATCTCGCGGTCGCGATCGGAGAAACCTCGGTCAAGCGCGTCGATCTGGTGCGCATCCTCGATGCCATGGCGGATGCGAGCAAGGACCGTTTCATTTTTCTGCGCGCCGACCGCGCCGTTCCCTATGGCGAGTTGATGGGCGTGCTCGAAATCCTGCGCGCCGGCGGCTACTCGAAGATCAAGCTGGTGGCGCTCGAGGCCGTCGCTGCTGGCGCCGCCTCTGAAAGCCCGAAACCTTGAGCGACGCGATCGCGATGTCCGAACTCGGCACCGAGCCAAGACCTTCCCGCCGGCTTTGGTTCTTCGCCGGCGCCGTCGCGCTGGCGCTTCACCTTGGCGGGGCGGCGCTGGCGGTGACGCATCTTGGCGGCGATCCCGAGGAATCCCTCGGCACGCCCGCCATCGAGATTGGACTGGAACTGACCGCGCCGCATGTTGAGCCGACCGATCTGCCGCCGGGACCGGACCAGGATGCCGCATTGGCTTCGCCGGCGCAGGCCGAGCAGAAGGCCGAGGTTCAGCCAACCGAACTGCCGAAGGACCAGCCGACCGAGACCCAGAATCCGGATCGGCAGGTGACGCCGAACGATTCGAGCAAGCCAAAGGAAGACGATGCGAAAACCGCCGCCGTGGCAACCTCGGCCTCGGTCGAATCGGCTGCGGCAGTAGCAATGGCAGTGCCGAGTTCCGATAGCGTCCAGGAAGCGCCGCGCTCGGTTGCCCCGGCGGAGGGCACGGGAAAGAATCTACAGCGCGTGAAGGCCACCTGGGTCAAGAAGCTCGTCGCGCATCTCGACAAGCACCTGATCTATCCGGAGGAGCGCGACAACAAGGCCGCCAAGATCACGCTCGGCCTCGAACTCGATCGGATGGGCCATGTTGTCGCGGCCAGTATTGTCGAAGGATCGGGTGATCCGGCATTCGACCGGGCGGCGCTGGCGATGGTTCGACGATCTGATCCGGTGCCAACGCCGCCGCCGGCAGTTGCCGACGAAGGATTGAAATTTACCATGCCGGTGATTTTTCATAAGCACTAGGCGGTCTTCATGCGTTCTCGACGGATCGGGCCGGTTGAAGCCGTATCGCCAAAAGCCCTTTCAAGTGAGGTGGCTAGCGGTTGGCGCTCAGAAGACGCTTCAAAAAAAGGTGCCGGCTACCGCCAAAAATACCTGATCCCGACATAGACCACGATCAGGCAGGCAAAGATCAGCGCCACCGGGACCTGGGGCCTTTGGTTCGACGCGAGTTTCATGCCCGACCCGAACGGCGCCGGTTTCGGCGGCGGCCGGCGGAAGGCCGTGACGTTGTCGGTGACCTGTTCGTTCTGGCGCGGCCGAACGTCCGGCGGCGTCCCGAGGCCGCCCATCTCCTTGTAATAGACCTTGTACATCTGGTTGATGGCCGCTTCGGTCGCGTCAGCCTCCGGCATTTCGCCGAGCAGTTTCTTGTAGGCGGCGAGGAAGTTCTGCGCTTCGGCAGGCAGCGCGGAGGCGCCGTTCAGCTTGGCCATCATCTTCCAGGTGGCAAAATCGGCGCGGGCCCGCGTGTCGGCGCGTCGCGCGATCAGCATGTCGGCAGCTTTGACCAAGATGGCCTCGGGTCTTTCCAATCCTTACGACGGACTATGCATTGCCAGTGACGAGAAGTATGAACCGTATGATAAAATCGGTCGTTCCGCGCAGCACCGCCGAGATAACATCAAGATTTAGACCGAACTGCGAACCCGCCAAGGGCAGAAGGATCAAAATTCCGATCAGAATCAGCATCCCGAACGGCTCCAGCCGGGACAGGGGCCGGGCCAGCACGCCGGGCAGCAGGCCGACCGCAACCCGGCCGCCGTCGAGCGGCGGGATCGGCATCATGTTGAAGACCGCGAGCAGCACGTTGATCAGAACCGCATTCTGCAGGTTATCGGCGACCCATTGTGCCGCATCCGGAGGCAAAAATCCTACCAGGTGGAACGCCAGCGCCGACGCCAGTGCCAAGGCGATGTTGGTACCGGGGCCCGCCAGCGCCACCAGGACCATGCCGATCCGCGGATTGCGCAGGGCCCGGAAATTGACCGGAACCGGCTTGGCGTAGCCGAACAGGAACGGGGAGTGCGACAGCAGCAGCATCGCCGGCAGCATCAGGGTGCCGAAGGGATCGATGTGCCGAATCGGGTTGAAACTGACGCGGCCAAGCTTCCAGGCGGTGTCGTCGCCGAAATAATGCGCGACAAAGCCGTGCGCGGCCTCGTGGAAGGTGATGGCGATGACCAGCGGCAGCACCCAAACCGACAGGCCGTAGAGGGTAACGTTCAAGGTTTTGATTCCAGATGGCGCACTTGGAGAATGATCCGGAAAAGTGGGAACCGATTTTCCGAAAAGATCATGCTCAAAACAAAGAGACTAGATCATGAACCGATCCAATTGAATTGGATCATGATCTGGGATGACGTAGGCCTAATGCCGCGGCTTGGCTAGGGCGCCCGTTGCGGATATTGCGGCAGGGCGCGTCGGGCTTCGACCGACCCATGGCTCGAGACGACGCAAGCGCGCCTCTTTGCCATCAGGGGCGATCTCTAATACGTCGCCCGGCCGCCGGAAATGTCGAATACCGCGCCGGTGGAGAATGCGCAGTCTTCCGACGCCAGCCAGGCGACCATTGCCGCCAATTCCTCCACCAGCACGAAGCGTCCTTTCGGAATCTTCGACAGCATGAAGTCGATGTGCGCTTGCGTCAGTTGGTCGAAGATCGCGGTCTTGGCCGCGGCCGGCGTCACCGCGTTGACCAGGATGTCGTGCTGCGCCAGCTCTTTTCCGAGCGACTTCGTCAGCGCGATCAGGCCGGCTTTCGAAGCCGAATAATGCGCGGCGTTGGGGTTGCCTTCCTTGCCGGCAATCGAGGCGATATTGACGATGCGGCCGTATTTCTGTTTGAGCATCGCCGGCACCACCGCCTTGCAGCAGATGAAGGGACCGTCGAGATTGATGCGCAGCACCTTGCGCCACTCCTCGAGATCGGTCTCCCATACCGTCTTGTTGATGCCGGCGACGCCGGCATTGTTGACGAGGATGTCGATCTTGCCGAGCGCTTTGAGCGTCTCGTCGCGGGTCTTTTCCACCGCGGCCAAGTCGGCCACATCGACCTCGAAGGCGGTGACGGCGGAGCCGATTTCCTTCGCCGTCTTCTCGGCGAGCGGCTGGTCATGGTCCCAGATCGCGACCTTGGCGCCAGACGCGACGAAGCGCTCGGCGATCGCGCGGCCAAACCCCTGCGCCCCGCCGGTGACGACGGCGCTTCTGCCATTGAGATCGATCTTGTTCATGCGGAGGGTCCTTTCGGTGAACTACTGCGGGTGACGACCAAGCTCGCGCCAGCGGAGTCTGCTCCGCTCTCGCTCTTCAGGCTGTGTGAGAAGTTGAACGGCGGGGGCTGACCTGATGTCCCTGTGCAAGCGAGGAGGACTTGCCTCCTCAGCTGGGCAGTGGCTGCAGCGCCTGGAGCACCGCTGCCACTCCCAGAATGTTGAGTACGCGCTTGAGATTGTAGCCCATGATCGTGAGAGCCAGCTCGGCTTTGGCCTTTTTCAGGCCTTTGACCAGGAACCGGGGATAGCCCATCAGCCATTTGATGGTACCGTAGGGATGTTCGACGATTTCCCGACGATGTTTCATCCACACCGGATCGCGCGCGGCCCGCCGGTGCATCGTTTCGCGAGCATCCTCGTAGAAGTGGCGGACGACCAACCGTTTGGTCGCCTGTGTACACTGGGGCTTCAAGGTACAGCCGCCGCAGGCAGTGCTCCAGTATTTCTTCTTTTGTTCGGTGTGCGAGACCTCGCGGCATGTGAGCGTTTCGCCAGCCGGGCACCGCCAGGTATCGCTGCAGGCATCGTAACTGAACCGATCGCGGCTGAAGTACTGCTTGCCTTCCGGGTTGACCGTCTCGTGGCGCGGCACGATCGCGGTGATGCCGTCAGCCTCGCAGCGTTGTCCATGCTCGCCATTCGAATAACCCGCATCCGCCACCGCGGTTACCTGCTCGACCTCCAGAGCCTGCCTGCCTTGCATCGCCATCGGATGAAGTTGGCGCTGATCATTACCGTCGTTGATCAGATCGAAGGCGACAATCAGCTTGTTATCGGCATCGACCACGGTCTGAGCATTGTAGGCGACCTGATGCCCGTGGCGGGCGGTGCGCATCAGCTTCGCGTCCGGCTC
>CAVZQX010000015.1:0-197499 GCA_963777475.1 uncultured Alphaproteobacteria bacterium | reverse complement strand
CACTATCCCGAAATCGCTTACCAGACAGCCTTTGCTCTCAATCTCGCGCTTCAGGTCGTGGCATGGATTTGGTTCATGTTTCCGCAGAGTAGAGACCAATTCGCGACAAAGGCTCACGCCAGAGCCGTGCTCGAATTTATGCCCCGGAAGGCGTTGATCCGATAATAAAATCACACGCGACGATGTACATACGAGACCCGAGCACTACGAACTCCCATCAAGCGCCGGCACATTTGCAGGCCCGAAATACTAGCGGACCTCTTATGGAAGGCGCAGCGGTTCATGGTCAAGCGACAAGATCAGTAAGTGCTCATCATCGTCTGTTCGCATCAGTTCGCTTGATGATGAATGCGATCGTGATATCAAGCCGCTCCGGATCAGATTGGAGATCGAAGTGGCTAAGAAAGCAGCGAAGAGGAAAGTGACCCGCAAGGAATACACGTCATCTGATGTCAAACTATTGAAGATGCATTCGAAGGCCAGAACCCCGGTATCGAAACTGGCGAAGTTGATGAAGCGTTCGGCGGGCTCATTGAGGCAGAAGGCACTTAAGCTGGAAATCGGTCTCGGCCATCAACGATAAAACTGGCGCGACCCTGGCGATGGATTCGGGACTTTCAAGCCGGATCAATCTCGTCGTTCTGGACGGCGCCGCCGACTTCCGGTCTACCGTACACCGGGCCGGGGCGAACTCGCAAGCGAGTCCGTTTGGTGCCTAAGCAGAAGTTGCGAAGTTACCAAGAACATCTCGCCATGCTTGCCGGCATAGCTCTTGGTCACCCTTGAGAACTCGCCCTCGAAAGTGGCGGCGGCGGACCAGCCGTTTTCCATTTCATTTCACCGGATGCGGTGACGAGAGCAGCGTCACGCGCCTGTGCGGCACCGTTGACAACGAAGGACGTGCCCGGCATGTCTGGAAGGTGGCCGCGATGTTTCAGTCAGAATTGAAATCGTGCGCCCAGGCCGCACGTCCGCCCAGGGTGAGAATGCCATCCTGCATCGCGAAGGATTTGTTGGTTCCGGTAGGTTGCTCCAGACTCCAATCGCCGCATGAAGAAGGTCGGCGCCGGCAATCAGGGCCTGTGAACTATGTCGGCAGAGCCGTTCGGCGGCAGCTGAACAATTGTATCAGCCCGCGCTTCAACTATGCCTCGATAAACAAACCAAAGCCCAACGCATTTCTGGCCCCACTGAAATAACGGGGCCTATCCCACTTCTCACGCCATGGTTAAGTCAATGGCTTTCGCGCTAAAAGGTGGTGGGCTGACGGGGCGATTGGTCCACAGTTTCGACTTTCTTCGATCACCGAAGCGGCCCGGAAGCGCCCGAATATATCCCCAAAAACGACCATTCAATGAAAGTGCGCAGCGCCAAGACGTGCCACGTAGTGAACATCGATTGAGAGATTGCATGAAGCGCTTACTCGCTTCCCAAATTGGCGTTGCCCGCCTTGCTGCCGCGCTAAGTCCTGTCGTTATCACTGTCATGGGAAGCGGGCTGCTTGCTCAGACGACCGGCTCGACAGAGTCCGAACCCCGTTCAAGCGGACCCTTTAGCCAAGCAAGACGAGCTACCGCCCGGCGGCTGCATGCCAATCGGGCTGACTGCTTCTGGAGAGGTCGTTTTCCCGTTTCAATGCAAGGATTTCCTCGAACGACACAAGGCCGCCGATCAGAAACCCGCCGCGGCCGTAGAGAAACCGGCGCCGGCGGAACAGAAGGCGGCTGCGCCAGAAGAGAAGACGGCCGCAAAGCAACAGGACAGTTTGCCACCAGAGGCCGGTAAACCTGCGGATAAGCCGGTTGAAACAGCTCCAGCTCAGAAGCGCGCTGAGCGCGAACCGCGTGAGCGAGCCATCGGCGCACCCGGCTGCACGCGCTTTCGGACCTACGATCCAGAATCTGGAACTTACAGAACCTATGACGGACATCGCCGTTCCTGTCGGTGATTAGAGCCCTCTGCATGCAGATCCGAGGAATGCAAGGCGACAAGGTAGCTGAGGTTCAATATTTGACGACGCTCCCTGCCACGGTGACGCTGATAGCGCTTTTTGAGAAATCATATGGCACGATTGGGGAAGCCAATTGCAGCTTCTTCAATTGTTAAACTTACGCCTCATTGTAAAAGCGAAACGTTCTATGACCGGGCCGCGCAAGAGTTTCCCGCAGCGTACCAACATGATCTCGTTTGAACGGTGGATCAGATTCTTAATTGAATTCGTCCTCGTAACAAGGGCGGCGAAAATCAGTTCGTCATTTCTTTGCGAGGCCCGCGTTCCATCGGTTTATCGTGGATAGTGGCTATTCTTTCGCCCGGCCGTTCTGAAGAGGCTCGGTATGGTGGTTTGGAACAAATCCGAAAACAACGTATTGATGCCAAAGGATCGGCGCCTCTTGCTCAGCAACCCCGGAGCGGCAGATCGGATCTTGGGGACACAGATATTCATGACGTCGTCGTCGGGCACTTGTCATCGCTAACGAGCCGAACGAGACACTCTCTGGAGCGAAGTTGATTGTCCGATATTGGAAGGCGTTGCCGGAAATGTTAGCGGTTAAACTGCGTTATCGCGAGGGGCTCGCTTAAACCGTTCGGGAGACGCACCCAATTGTGCCGAATCGGGCCCAAACCCCTCACTATCGCGGCTTCAGGATCGGTGGGATCGGCGGGATCATCGGGCATGTCCGTCCGTCCCCAGAAGATTACCCCTCGGAGAAATGCGTTCGTCAGGCGTACGCGGTCTTGTGATCTATGGCGCGGACTATCATTGCAGCCACTTGATCGCGATCAGCGCAGACCAATGGCCTGATCACGTCCGGCTCTCGGATCTCGAGCTTCGAGTGCGAGGCCTGCGGCAAGCGAGGCGCCGACGTCCGGCCGAATTCTCCATTGGAAGGGGAAGTCCGGCCCAGCGATGGGCTATCGCTAGTCTAGTGCCCTGGTCCGCTCGTTTCGATCGGAGCGAATGGATGCCGCACGATTGGCGGGCCAGGGGCTGATTGCGACGGCTGACGTCATTCCCGGAGGGCGAACTGAACGCGCAATCGATTTGCGATTTCTTCAACTCGCCTCTGATATCCGATCAAATCGCCGGGAGACGCAACTACGGTTGGCTGCCACCCGTAAGCATGATCTTGGCGAATCTGGATTTCTATCTCTTTGACACCCAGCGAAGAGACGATCATGTCGGATAGTTCTTCGGAAGTTCTGTATTCCTTGGCCATTGGGTCATCGCCTAAATTCTAAAAGCCCCCGATTGATATTAGTGCTCGCTTTCTGCTTTCCGCGAGTGGATCTGCACAGTAACCTTGATCAGTTAGGTTAACCCAGTGCGACGCGCGGCTACTCGGCTCACACCGTCGCCTGCAAACCGATCTATTGTTCGGACTGCCGCAGCAGCCATTGGACCGGCCTCGACGCTGATCGATGGCCCGATCGGTCCGGCTGTCCAATATCGAGCCCGGTTTCCTTTGCACGACCTGCGGCACGCACCGCGCCGACGTTCGGCCAGATTGGCAGTCGGCACCCCCGAGTCGCACAATGAACTCATGAAACGGCCCCGCACCGGGGGGCCAGTGGGGGCCGTTGTGGGTCGTTCTACCGACAATGGGGGCCAAGGTTGGCAAGCTCAACGCTACCAAAAGTTTTGCAATTCCGGTATGACAATCTTGTCACTGCGGCACCTGTTCGGCCCGAGCATCCGGGTGCCATCAACATCGGCATCTCTGCTACAAGCTAATCAGCGTGCTGCTGCCAGGAAGTTCGCTCCCGCGGGCTAAGCAACGCGTCCTCGGCCCCAGCCAACGCGCTGGCTCTCACCCGCAGTCGAGGCGAGAGGCGCTTATGCACTAAGCGGACGATGGATTTGCATTGAGGGCACTAGAGGCTCTGTATCTCGTAGCTTTTCACCGTCGGCTCTGCATTGATCAGCTGACGCTCTAAACTGCATAAGATGCAGGGCTGGAAGCCGAACAGTCTCATGGCAAACCTCTATCTGAATACCGGCTTGCGCACAAGCTCAGTTCCTCTTCAAACGTACGTCACCCGGGCATTGGAAGATTTCGCAGCTGCGCCGCCAAGCTGCCCAACGCGGTTTTTGCCTCGCCAGCAAGCCTCTGGAGCTGTCGAGCGCATGTGCGCTGGGGTAGGTGGTTGTTGGCACGTCGCCCGGCCGCCTTGATCAAAGCATCAGAAGCTTAAAGATGCCTGCTCTGAGGCCGCTAGTAAAACTGCGGCCTGCCCTGGCGTTTAATACATTAGCCGAGCGCATGCCATGGGTAGGCACCCCAGTATAGGCAGCAATGGTAATCTTATCATGGCGCATCGTTGGAGATCCAGCGATAGCCTGACCAGACAGAACAGAAAGTCGTTCAACGCAGTTTTGACATCGACCGACACTGACGGTCCGACGGGGCTTCCACGTCCGCGTGATCGTCAATCGCGACCTCGTGCAAGAGCAGGCAAACGGAGGATTGTCGAAAAACATGGCTAGGTTGAAAATCGCCGCGCGCCACGACGACAAATCTGCCAAGATCACCCTCGAATTACCAGCCGCTGTGCATCGCGATCTCGGCGCATATGCGGAAATTCTCCGCCGAGAAAGTGGTCATTCCGTCAGCGATCCGGTCAAGCTGATTGCGCCGATGCTGGCACGGTTCATGGCGACCGATCGGGCGTTCGCAAAGATCACGAAAGTCGTTTCAAGCATCCGAGAAGAGGAGATAGCGCTCGACTGGCGCAGCTTGAGGAAGTTTAGAGCACGGGTTCCATGTCGGGGCCGTTCGACGCTCCGACAACAACAGTAGCGAACGGAATTCGCTCCAGGCGCCGGAACTTTTGGGATCGCTTGCTGTAAAAACACAAGCTTATTGGCCCAAGGTTCCAGGTTCGAGCCCTGGCGTATTTTCATCCGCGGCCCTGCCATGAACCAGAAGCAGAAGCTTATGTCGATAACGCCCCGACGGAGTCGCTAGGATTCGTCAATGCCGAGTGCCATTTCCATCCCGCGTATTTGTCACCGGTCTGTCGCAGATGGGTATAGCGCTTGAGACTCGACCAAGAGCGATGACCGGATACGGCGGCGACTTGTGGGATATTCCCGCCGATTTCGAACAGCCTTGAAATGCCATCGTGACGAAGGTCATGCAGATGCAAATCGACGATGTCGAGTAACTGACATGCGCGAGTGAAATTCGTTCCGATGGTATCGCCAGAATACGGAAAGATTTCTTCGCACCTCTTCGGCATTGAGTTGATTATCTGCAGCGCCTCCGGCGGAAGATCGCACAAGACGTCGTTCCCGATCTTCTCTCCGGGATTTTTCATATCCCGCACCCACACACGACTTCCCTGCATATCGAGGTCTTTCCATAAAATCCTCGAAATTTCCTCAAGGCGACGTGTTGAAAATATCGCAAAGCCGATGATCTTCTGCATCGGAATAGATGATGGTCGGCGCTTCAGCCGCTCACCGAAATGCACCATGATCTTGTCGAGCTCTTCGAGAGTGGGCCGCCGGTCACGCTCGCGAACTCTTGCTCGCGATACCAAGACGCTTAGCAACGACAAACGCGTCCTTCATAGCGGTCTGATCAAGGGGGTATGCCCATGCCGGCCTAGCAATGGCAAACACAGCGGCTAAATGTGAGAGATAGTTGGCGACCGTCTGCGGCGTGACGTTTTTTACGAGTTGATTAGCAAAGGCGAGCACGTCGGCGCTCGTGATCTCGGAACTTCGTTTGCTGGCTATATCGTAGGTCTTGATCGTGCGCAGAACCTGCGCCTTCGTGCGACCGATCTTTTTGATGGATTCATCTATATAGCGGTCGATAACGGCGGCTAGGGTGGGGTCGGGTGCTTTCAGACGCTCGAGTGCTCCCGGCTTAGCGATTTCCTTCTCGCGCTTTTCGAGCCAGGCATAGGCAGCCTGCCTTCGATCGAACGTTCTGGCTTCGCGATGAACAACGGCACCGTCGCGTTTGATCAGGAGCTGTGCCAGGTGTGCTGTCGTCCCGTCTTTGCGCTTGCGGGCAACGATAGTTCCCATTTTCTGCCTCCGAGGTTACATTTCTGGTACAACATTGGATGTGTCGGTACAACATTGTTGTACCTCGAAGCGGAAAATAGCTCAAGATAGGCGAAAATCGGTGAAAATCGGCGACAATTCAAACGTTCGAGTACGACATCTAAGTGACTGAAATGAAAGAAAATTCAGGAAAATCATTGGCTTGTGCGTTTTCAGTGGCACCTATGATGGATTGGACCGACCGGCATTGCCGCGTCTTCCACCGTCTGCTGACGCGGCGTGCGCGGCTCTACACGGAAATGCTGACGACCGGCGCCATCATGCATGGCGACCGCAAGCGGCTGCTGGGCTTCGACGTCAGCGAGCACCCGGTCGCGCTTCAGCTCGGCGGATCGGAGCCGCGCGATCTCGCGACGTCGGCCATGATCGGCGAGGACTTCGGCTATGACGAGATCAATCTCAATGTCGGCTGCCCGTCGGATCGCGTCAAGGACGGCCGCTTCGGCGCCTGCCTGATGGCGGAGCCTGAACTGGTCGCGGACTGTGTCGCCGCGATGAAGCGGGCGGTGACCATTCCCGTCACCGTGAAGTGCCGGATCGGCATCGACGACCAGGATCCGGAAGTGGCGCTGGACGCGCTGGCGCGCGGCGTCATTGCCGCAGGCGCCGACGCGCTGATCGTTCACGCCCGCAAGGCCTGGCTCAACGGATTGTCGCCGAAGGAAAATCGCGACGTCCCGCCGCTCGATTACGACAGGGTCTATCGGCTGAAGCTGGCGTTGCCGGATGTGCCCATCATCATCAATGGCGGGATCGGCAGCCTTGCCGAGGCGACGCGCGCATCTGGCTCATGTCGACGGCGTGATGCTGGGGCGCGCGGCCTATCGGGAACCGTGGCGGCTACTCACCGTCGATCCCGAATTGTTCGGCGAAGCCGCGCCGCACGCCACCATGAATGACGTGTTGGCGGCGATGTCGCCCTATATCGAGCGCGAACTCGCGCAAGGCACCCGTCTGCATTCGATCACGCGGCATTTCGTCGGCGCGTTTCATGCCATCCCGGGAGCGCGCGCGTTCCGCCGCCATCTCGCCGAGCACGGCGTCAAGGCGGGCGCCGGCATCGCGGTGTTGCGGGAGGCGATCGCGCTGGTCGAAGACCGCAAGCCGGCCGCGATCGCTGCGTGAGGAATAACTCAAACTCTAGGGATAACCGCGCAGCATCAGATGATCGGCGCGGACTTCCCAGCTCTCCAGCCGATCCAGAAAACTCATGCCGAGCAGGTTGGTCTTCATCTGTCCCTGCGGCACCACCAGCGCCGGCACCGAACGTTCGACGAGCTTGCCGATCGCGAGCCGGTCGAGCGTCAGCCGCGCCGCCTTGGTGTGCCCGCCGGCGGTTTCGACATCGATATCGTAGTCGAGCAATTCCAGCGGCAGGCCTGCGGCCTTGGCGGTCTCATAGGTCAGGACGACGGAGGTGGCGCCGGTGTCGACCACCATCGGCGCAGGGACGCCATTGATCTTTGCCCGCAGCGCGAACTCGCCGCCTTGGCGGCGCGCGATCTGCACGGCGCGCGCGGAGCCCCTTTCGCGCGTCGGCTCGGAGACCGTGTCGGAAGCGTGCGCGACCTTTGGCGAGTTCATGTATTCGACCACGACCCCTGAGGTGAACGCGAGCAACAACAAAACCACCATAAGGCGGATCATGACGCGCCTCCGGCGTAAACGCTGCGGCCTGTCAATCGCGCTTCGGTCGGGCCACCATCGAGGGCAGCCCGGCATCCGCCATGCGTGCCGGCAGCAGCGCCATCACGGCCTGCCGCTCGGCGCTTTCCATGCGGTGCCAGCGCGCGATTTCGGGAAGCGTACGTCCGCAGCCGAAACAAAGGCTGGTTTTGGGATCGATCATACAAACTGCGATGCACGGCGTTTCTTTGCTCATTCTTCGATAGTGAAACCTGTTCGGTCGCTTGCGCAAGCGCCCCTTCTTGCGCAAGCGTTCTTCTAAAGCCCAGTCCCAGCACTCATGATCGGCTTGTGGCGCACCCGGTGTCTTTCATCGGTCTCGGGCTGTAGCGGCGGCGCTTCCTCGGCCATCGGGGCCAGCGCCGACATCACGCGCTCCGGCGGGAAGGTGATGATCACCTCGGTGCCGATGCGCAGCTTCGACTTCAGCGTGAACGTGCCGCCATGCATGTCGATCAGGCTCTTGGCGATCGGCAGGCCCAAGCCTGCGCCTTGCTCGGCGGACTTGATCGAGTTGGAGCCTTGGCCGAAGGAAGCAAGCACGATCGGGATTTCGTCCTCGGCGATGCCGGAGCCGGTGTCCTTGACGCTGAGATATTGGCCGCCGGAGGCGGTCCAGCCGGCCTTGAGCCAGATCTCGCCGCCCTGCGGGGTGAACTTGATCGAGTTCGACAACAGGTTGAGCACGATCTGCCGGATCGCGCGTTCGTCGCCCCAGATTTTCGGCATGCCCTGCTCGAACACCTCGTGAATGGTGATGCCGCGCCCCGCGGCGCGCAGCTTCAACAGATGATGGCAGTCGGCCACGATATGCACCAGCGATACCGCTTCCTCGTTGAGCTCGTAGCGCCCGGCCTCGATTCGCGACAGGTCGAGAATCTCGTTGATCAGATTCAGAAGATGTACGCCCGAATTGTGGATGTCGGCGGAATATTCCTTGTAGACCGGCACGGCATGGCCGCCGAAAATCTCGCTCTTCATCACCTCGGAGAAGCCGAGGATCGCGTTCAAGGGCGTCCGCAGCTCATGGCTCATTTGCGCGAGAAAACGCGACTTCGCGACGTTGGCGGCTTCCGCGCGATGACGTGCCTCGTCCGAGATCGATTTCGCCTGCTCGAGCTCGCCGATCAGCGCATCCTTCTCGGCGCGCGCTTCCAGCGTCGCCAGCGTCGTCGAATGCAGCCTGTGGGCGAGGAGGGCGAAATAGCCTTCGGCTGCGACCGCAAGGGCTGCGAGCACGTAGTCGTCGAACCTGCCGCTGAGCGCGAAATTGAGCGCGATGGCGACCGTCACCGGGACGGTCGCCGCAAGGGCTGCGATCGGCAGATTGGCGGCGAGCATGCTCGACACCGCGACCACCAGCAGCATCAGGAACATCATCACCGTGTCGGAGACGACGTCGAGCGCCGGATGGATCAGCATCGACATCCAGCACAGGCCGTAGATCAGGTCGAGCAGCACAAAGCGGGTGCGCCATTTGCGGGTGGCGGCCAGCGTCGGCTGCTCGGCGAGGAAGCGGGCGCAGGCGCGGATGATGGCGGCGTGAATTGAGAGCACACCGCAAGTCCACAACACCGCCGAAATCGGCTGCATCCAGACGCCGAACAGGATGCCGGTGGCAACCACCAGCAGCATCACGACATAGGATGCCGAAATCCGGGTCTGCGCATATTGCCGGAGCAGTTCGCGGTCGAAAGCCGGGCGGGTTCCGCTGGTCGACGTTAACCGATCGCGTGCCTCGCGCACCCGCTGTGCGGCGACCCGGCGGCTATTGACCGGCGCCGCAATCGGCGGATCGGCCGAAAGCTGGACAACTTCAGGCCTGTCGGCGGGGTTACTCATCAAACAACACAAATCCTGCCCGCGGACTCAGCGGACTCTTGCACTGTCTATCTGTGCCGCCAAATCCTTAAGAGCTGCCTTAAAGAGCTAAAGAATTACGTTAACGGGGGGTTAAATCGACCCCCCATCGAGACTACCGCTCCAGCCGCGCCAGCAGGCTGGAAGTATCCCAGCGCTTGCCGCCCATCTTCTCGACTTCGGCGTAGAACGCATCGACCAGCGCGGCGACCGGCAGGCTCGCCCCATTGCGGCGCGATTCGGCGATACAGATCGAGAGATCCTTGCGCATCCATTCGACCGCGAAGCCGAAATCGAATTTGCCCTCGTTCATGGTCTTGTAGCGGTTCTCCATCTGCCAGGACTGGGCGGCGCCCTTGGAGATGGTGTCGATCACGGCAGCGACGTCGAGCCCACTCTTCTTGGCGAAATGGATGCCTTCGGAAAGGCCCTGAACCAGGCCTGCGATGCAGATCTGGTTGACCATCTTGGTGAGCTGGCCGCTGCCCGCGGGTCCGAGCCGCTTGCACATCCGCGCATAGGCCGCGATCACCGGCTCGGCCGCGGCGTAGGCGTCCTCGGCGCCGCCGCACATCACCGTCAGCACGCCGTTTTCCGCGCCCGCCTGGCCGCCGGAGACGGGGGCGTCGACGAATTTGAAGCCCGCCTTGGTGGCTGCGGCGTCGAGCTCGCGCGCCACTTCGGCGGAGGCCGTGGTGTGATCGACGAAGGTCGCGCCCTTCTTCATGCCGGCGAACGCGCCGTCGGCGCCGAGCGTGACCGCGCGCAGGTCATTGTCGTTGCCGACGCAGCACATCACGAAATCCTGGCCCTCGGCGGCGGCTTTGGGGGTCGGCGCGGAGCGGCCGCCGAACTTCTCGACCCACTGTTTCGCCTTGGCCTCGGTCCGGTTGTACACCGTCACGTCATGACCACCTTTTTTCACGAGGTGCCCTGCCATCGGAAAACCCATTACGCCGAGACCGAGAAAAGCGACTTTAGCCATGTGTGCTACCTTGTGACCTTGGTTTGCGACCTAGGGGGGTTCGCCGGCGACATTGACCTGGCCGGACCCTTTCTTTGACCCTTCTTGGGGGGAGCCGCACCATAACCTCTGCGTTATGAAGGGCAACGGCTTCGTTTGGCGGGGAGGCGGGGTTTCGTGCTAGGATGGCCTCCTCAACGAAGTTCACAAAAAAGGGAGTATATCGCATGGGCATGAGCGTAGGCGTGCTCGATCATTTCAATATCCGGACCCGGAAGCTTCCCGAGACGGTGCATTTCTATGAGGACATCCTCGGCCTGGAAAAGGGGCCACGGCCGAATTTTGCGTTTCCCGGGGCCTGGATGTACTCGGAGGGCAAGCCGGTTGTGCACCTGGTCGATATTTCCAGGACCGACGAGCCGCAAAAGCCTGATTCAGGCGTCGTCCATCACGTCGCCTTCGTCAGCCAGGGGTTTGACGGTATGAGGCAGCGGCTCAAGTCCAAGGGTATGCCGTTTGATGCGCGACAGGTTCCGGGCGGCGATTTGTGGCAGATTTTCGTCAACGACCCCAACGGGGTCATGATCGAATTGAACTACGAGGCCGCCAAGGAAGGCGGCGTGCTGGCGCCCGCTGAACGGGCCGATGACGTGGGCGCGAGGTAGCCTTTTGAGCGGGATCGCTCTATGGGTCGCATCTAAAGTAATCCAGGAGATGCGCCGTGAGCGTCACGCAGCAACAGGTTCTCGACACGCTGGCCAAGGTGGCGTCGCCGCGCGGCACTGCCTTGACCGACGCCAATGTGCTGTCGGCGATATCCATCAGCGACGGCAAGGTGTTTTTCTCCATCAATGTCGATGCCGCTGAAGCCCGCGCCTGGGAAACCGTGCGCGCGCAGGCCGAAAGCGCCGTGCGCGCCATTCCCGGCGTGACCACGGCCATGATCGCGCTGACCGCCGAGCGCAAAGCTGGAGCAAGCTCGCCGCCGCCGCATCGTCACGCTCATGCGCAAGGGCATGCCCAAGGTCATCCTCAAGGCGTGGCGCCGGCCGCCTCGCACCGGCCGCCGTCAAACCCCGGCGGCTCGCCGATGGCACGGCAGTCGGAAATTCCAGGAGTTGCCGCGGTCATCGCGGTGGCCTCCGGCAAGGGCGGTGTCGGCAAATCGACCACCGCAATCAACCTGGCGTTGGGCTTGCGCGATCTCGGCTTGCGGGTGGGGCTGCTCGACGCCGACATTTACGGCCCGTCGATCCCGCGGCTGACCGGCATTCACGAAAAGCCCGCGCTCAACGACGAGCGCAAGATGATCCCGATTGAGCGGTTCGGGCTTGCCATCATGTCGATCGGCTTTTTGGTCGAGGAAGACACCGCGATGATCTGGCGTGGACCCATGGTGATGTCGGCGATCACCCAGATGTTGCGCGACGTTGCCTGGGGCACGCTCGACGTGCTCGTGGTCGACATGCCGCCCGGCACCGGCGACGCGCAGCTGACGCTGGCGCAGAACGTGCCGCTGAAGGGCGCGGTCATCATTTCGACCCCGCAGGACCTCTCGCTGATCGACGCGCGGCGTGGACTGGCGATGTTCAAGAAGGTCAACGTGCCCGTGCTCGGCATTGTCGAGAACATGAGTTATTTCCAGTGCCCGCATTGCGGCACGCGGTCGGATATTTTCGGCCATGGCGGCGCACGGCACGAGGCGGAGCGGCTCGGGGTTCCGTTCCTGGGCGAGATCCCGCTGCACATGTCGATCCGCGTCACCTCCGATGCCGGTACCCCCGTTGTGGCGAGCGAGCCGGATGGGCCGCATGCAGGGATCTATCGTGCGATCGGCGCCAAGGTCCGCGATCAGCTCAAGGACGCGATCGCAGCCGCTTGATCTGCTGCCGCGAGGCGCTATGCGACTTTCGTCAAAACAGTGCAGTCATGCCTTTGTCGCGTTTTCGCGTTCCGACTTCCGTGTTAAGCCCCCGCCGGAGCGCCCCTGGTTCGACGCGAAATCGCGTTGCCGGAAAAGAGCCGGGGCGGCTTAAGAGAAACCTCCCAGTAAGGAGATGGCTTGATGAAGCGTCGTGATTTTCTCAAAGTTTCGGCAACCGGTGCCGCGGCCGCCGCGGTGGCCTCGCCGGCGATCGCGCAGTCATCGCCGGAGATCAAATGGCGCATGACGTCCAGTTTCCCGAAGTCGCTGGATACGCTTTACGGCGCTTCCGAGGAATTCGCGAAATACGTCGCCGAAATGACCGACAACAAGTTCCAGATCCAGCTCTTTGCCGCCGGCGAGATCGTCCCGGGCCTGCAGGCGCTGGATGCGACCTCGAACGGCACCGTCGAGATGAGCCACACCGTCTCTTATTACTATGTCGGCAAGGATCCGACGTTTGCGATCTATGCCTCGGTGCCGTTCGGCCTCAACGCCCGCCAGCAGAACTCGTGGTGGTATCAGGGCGGAGGCATGGAGCTCGGCAACGAATTTTTCAAGAAGTTTGGCCTGATCGGTTTTCCCTGCGGCAACACCGGCACCCAGATGGGCGGCTGGTTCCGCAAGGAGATCAAGACGGTCGCCGATCTCTCCGGATTGAAGTTCCGCATCGGCGGCATCGCCGGCCAGGTGCTGCAGAAGGTCGGCGTAGTGCCGCAGCAGCTCGCCGGCGGCGACATCTATCCGGCGCTGGAGAAGGGCACCATCGACGGCGCCGAATGGGTCGGGCCCTATGACGACGAGAAGCTCGGCTTCCAGAAGGTCGCCAAGTATTACTACTATCCGGGCTTCTGGGAGGGCGGCCCGACGATCCACGCCTTCTGCAATCTGGACAAATGGAATTCACTGCCGAAGAGCTACCAGGCGATCGTCGCCAATGCGTGCGCGAACGCCAACACCTGGATGGCGGCGCGCTACGACATGCAGAACCCCTCCGCGTTGAAGCGGCTGGTCGCCGGCGGCACGCAGCTCCGTCCCTTCACCAATGAAGTGCTGGAAGCCTGCCTGAAGGCGACCAACGAATTGTGGGGCGAGATCTCGGCCAAGAACGCCGACTTCAAGAAATCCATCGATGCGATGCAGGCCTATCGTTCCGATGAATATCTGTGGTGGCAGGTCGCCGAATACACCTTTGACAGTTTCATGATCCGCTCGCGCACGCGGGGGTGATCTCTTGGCGTTCAAAAACTAGAGTGTAGGATGGGTTGAGCTCTTCGCGAAACCCATCATCTTCGCAAACGCAAGTGATGAATTTGGTGGAGTTTATCAACGGGCCGGCCAAAGGCCGGACCCGGTGGTGAACTCTGCGACACCCATCACTTCGCTATGCTAAGACGGCCATATGACCGACTATCGCCGAAACTTCCTTGCCGGGGGCGTATTCTTTTTCACCGTCAATCTGGCGGAGCGGCATCTGCCGTTGCTGACGGACCACATCGACGAACTACGGACCGCGTTTCGCGAGACGCGGCGGCATCATCCGTTCAACATCGATGCGATCGTCGTCCTGCCCGATCACCTGCACGTGGTCTGGACCCTGCCCGAGGGCGACGCGGACTTTGCCACCCGCTGGCGGCTGATCAAGTCGGCGTTCTCGCGCCGCCTCGCGACCGGCGAACGGATTTCGCGGAGCCGCGCGGCCAAAGGCGAACGGGGCATCTGGCAGCGGCGCTACTGGGAGCACACGATTCGCGACGACAACGATTTCGCGCGCCATGTCGACTACATTCATATCAACCCGCTCAAACATCGGCTTGTGTCGCGCGTTGGCAATTGGCCGTTTTCCTCGTTCCACCGCATGGTGAAGCTTGGCGTCTATCCCGCGGATTGGGCAGGGGATGTCTCGAATGGAGGCGGGGATTTTGGCGAGCGACAATAACCGCGGTGCGGCAAGGCGATGGGTTTCGCAAGGGCTCAACCCATCCTACGAGTCGGCCTCTAAGCCTTAAGTCGTAGATTGCGAAGCCCGGCTCCCAGCGGAGGCCGGGCTTTTTCGTCGCGGGAACCAGATGGGCATGGAAATCCGGAACCGGATGCTCCATGCTTGAGGCCAAGCCTCGGCACGAAGGCTGGCGCAATCAACCTACGAGGGAGAAATCATGAAACGACGGGATTTTATCAAGGTCACGGGATTGGCCGCAGCGGGCGCGGCGACGATTGCGGCGCCGGCGATCGCGCAGTCGATGCCGGAGATCAAGTGGCGCATGACGGCGAGCTGGCCGAAATCGCTCGATACATTGTATGGCGGTGCGGAGCAGATGGCGAAGGCGGTCGCCGAAGCCACCGACGGCAAATTCCAGATCCAGACCTTTTCCGCCGGCGAGATCGTGCCCGGTCTGCAGGTGCTTGACGCGGTGCAGAACGGGACCGTCGAGATGGGCCATACCGCGTCCTACTACTACTTCGGCAAGGATCCGACCTTCGCCTTCGGCTCGTCGGCGCCGTTCGGACCGAACATGCGCCTCAACCAGGGCTGGTACGTCATCGGCGGCGGCAAGGAAGTCCTCAACGACTTCTACAAGAGCTATAACGTCACCTCGCTCTTGGCCGGCAACACCGGCGCCCAGATGGGTGGCTGGTTCCGCAAGGAGGTCAACACTGTCGCCGATCTCCAGGGCCTGAAATTCCGCATCGGCGGTTTCGCCGGGCGTGTGTTGCAAAAACTCGGCTGCGTGCCGCAGCAATTGGCCGGCGGCGACATCTATCCCGCGCTCGAGAAGGGCACCATCGACGGCGCCGAATGGGTCGGTCCCTACGACGACGAGAAGCTCGGCTTCTACAAGGTCGCGCCGCATTATTACTACCCCGGCTGGTGGGAGGGCGGCACGATGCTGCTCGTGATGGTCAACCTGGACAAGTGGAACGCGCTGCCGAAATATTACCAGAGCGTGCTCGAACAGGCCGGCCACTTCTCCAACAACTGGATGATGGCGCGATACGACCAGGCCAACCCGACGGCGTTGAAGAAGCTGTTGGCCAACGGCACCAAACTGCATGCCTTCTCGCCGGAGATCATGCAGGCCTCGTTCAAGGCGGCGATGGAGCTGCACGCCGAAGTGTCCGCGACCAACCCCAACTTCAAGAAGGTCTACGAGTCGCTGATCGCCTACGCAAACAACGGCTATCAGTGGTTCCAGGTCTGCGAACTCGCGTTCGACAGCTTCATGGCCCGGCACGCGCTGAGCTGATCGGCTCGGGCGATCCTGCGGCGAAGCAAGCAAGACAAAACCCCGGAGCGAAAGCGCCGGGGTTTTTCGTCCGCATAGGAATAGCGGGCCTCACGGCTTCGCCGGCGGCCCGAAATCCAGCGGCGGCAGGTCGATCTGCGGCACCTCGATCTTGACCTTGTTCAGATCGACGACGACGGCCTTGTCGAGCAGGCCGGTCACCGTGATCGGGAAGGCGATCACCAGCACGACCATGATCATCTGCAGCCCGACCCAGGGCAGGGCGCCCCAGTAAATGTCCGAACTCTTGACTTCCTTGGGCGCCACACCGCGCAGGTAGAACAGCGCAAAGCCAAAAGGGGGATGCATGAAGGATGTCTGCATGTTGACGCAGAGCATGACGCCGAACCAGATCAGCGCGGCATCCGCGCCCACCACGGGCGCCAGGATCTTCTGCGCGATCGGCGCGATCATCGGCAGGATGATGAAGGCGATCTCGAAGAAGTCGAGGAAGAACGCCAGGAAGAAGATGAACAGGTTGATGAAGATCAAAAATCCCCAGACGCCGCCGGGCAGCGAGGTCAGGAGGTGCTCGAGCCAGACGCCGCCGGAGACGCCGAGAAACACGACCGAGAAGCAGGTTGATCCGATCAGGATGAAAGTGACCATGCAGGTGATGCGCATGGTCGTCTCGTAGCCCTGCTTGATCAGGGCGCGCAGGTCGGGAATGCGAACGGCTTCGAGGCAAATCCAGACCACCGCCAGATAGGTGATGGCAAAGGCGAGCTTGAAGACGAGGTTTTCGCTATAGAGCATCGCAATGATCGTACCGACGCCCGCCGCGATGACGCCGACGATCAGGATCTTGCTGCCGGCGGCGCTGAAATCCTTGTGGTGGATCGCGGCCAGCACGATGGCGCCGACCGCACCCATGGCGCCGGCTTCCGTCGGCGTCGCCAGGCCCATCATCATGGTGCCGAGCACGACGAAGATCAGCACCGCCGAGGGGATGATGCCCATCAGGCATTTCTTCCACAGCGGCCAGCCCGTCAGGGTGCGCGCATCCTTCGGCACCGGTGGCACGTGATCGGGCTTGAAGAGGCCGAGCAGGAAGGTGTAGCCCGCGAACAGCATGATCTGGAACACCGACGGTCCCCATGCGCCGAGATACATGTCGCCGACCGACTTGCCGAGCTGGTCGGCGAGCACGATCAGGACCAGCGAGGGCGGCACCAGCTGCGTGATGGTGCCGGATGCCGCCAGCACGCCGGTGATGTAGCGCATGTTGTAGCCGTAACGGATCATGATCGGCATCGAGATCAGCGCCATGGCGATGACCTGCGCCGCCACCGTTCCGGTGATGGCGCCGAGAATGAAGCCGACGATGATGACGGAGTAGCCGAGGCCGCCGCGGATCGGCCCGAACAACTGGCCCATCGAATCCAGCATGTCTTCGGCAAGCCCGCAGCGCTCGAGGATCGCACCCATGAAGGTGAAGAAGGGGATCGCCAGCAGCAATTCGTTGGAGAGCACGCTGCCGAACACGCGGCCGGGAATCGCCTGCAGGAAGTTGAGGTCGAAGAAGCCTAGATCGATGGCAAGGAAGCCGAACGAAAGCCCGACGGCGGCCAGCGTGAACGCAACCGGAAAGCCGATCAGCATCGCCAGAACCAGGCCGCCGAACATCATCGGCGGCATCATCCCCAGCGTGATCATTGCGTCGGCCTCTCGTATTTCGCGTCGATCGTCACCTCACCCTGCAGCGCCGCGATGCGCTTGATGACCTCCGAGACGCCTTGCAGCGCCAGCATGACAAAGCCGGATGGAATCACGAACTTGATCGGCCAGCGAACCAGGCCGCCGGCGTTGCCCGACATTTCGCCGACCGCGTAGGCCTGCTCGAAGAATGGCCATGACAAATAGCTGAGCAGCAAGCAGGACGGGATCAGGAAGAACAGCGTGCCGATCAGGTCGAGCCAGATCTGGCCGCGCTCGGTCAGGAACAGATAGAAGATTTCGACCCGCACATGCTCGTTGCGCTTGAACGTATAGGACGCGCCGAACATCACCATGACCGCGAACATGTACCACTGCAGTTCGAGCCAGCCGTTGGAGCTATAGCCGAACGCGTAGCGGATCATGGCATTGCCGGCGCTCACCACGCAGGCGAGCAGCACCAGGAGATTGCAGACGTAGCCTATCTTTTCGTTGATCTGGTCGATAGCTGCGCTGACTGCCAACAATGGGCGCATCATGTTCTCCGCGGCGGCGCTATCAAGCGAGCGCGCCGATCAGTTCAACAGGCATCGCTTGCCACCACACAAATCGAATGCGTGAAGCCACGGCTCATCTTTAGGAAGCGATTGCAACGATACTCCTCCCGTAGGTGCTTTTGCCGTCTTGACTGCGCCGAGAGCGGCATAGCGGCCTATGCGGCCGAGCAGGCTGAAAAAGCAGGCCGCACCATTTCAGCGCCGTCTCGCCGCGTCAATTGGAAAATCGACAAATTCACGCCCGATCAAGCCGTTGCGTGGACTTGGTAAATCCGGTGCCAGGCTCAAAAAATGAACCAGAGCGGGATATCCAAGCTATCAGGCCTCAACCACCGGTCACGCTCATGTGCCGGCTGACGGACGGGCGATTGTGCCTGCGATCGATGATGAAATCGTGGCCCTTCGGTTTCAACCCGATGGCACGATCGATCGTGGCGGAGAGCAGTTCGTCGTCGGCCGAGGCGCGGAGCGGCTTGCGCAAATCGGAGGCATCCTCGTGGCCGAGGCAGGTGTGCAGGGTCCCGGTGCAGGTGATGCGCACCCGGTTGCAGGCCTCGCAGAAATTATGGGTCATCGGCGTGATGAAGCCGAGTGTGCCGCCGGTCTCGGCGACGCGGACGTAGCGCGCAGGTCCCCCGGTATTGTCGTCGAGCTCGGTCAGCGTAAATTGCTTCGCAAGCCGCGCGCGCACCAGCGACAGCGGCACGTACTGGTCGATCCGCCCTTCGCCGATATCGCCCATCGGCATCACCTCGATCAGCGTCAGCGCCATGCCCTTGCCGTGCGCCCATTGCATCAGCGAGGGGATTTCGTCCTCGTTCATGTTCTTTAGCGCCACCGCATTGATCTTGACCGCGAGCCCCGCCGAGCGGGCGGCCTCGACGCCGGCCAGCACCTTGTCGAGATCGCCCCAGCGGGTGATGGCGCGGAATTTTTCAGGCTTGAGCGTATCCAGCGACACGTTGATGCGGCGCATGCCGCAGTCGCGCAGTTCACCGGCGAACCGCGCCAGCTGCGTGCCGTTGGTGGTCATGGTCAGTTCGCGCAAGGCACCGCTGTCGAGATGGCGCGCCAGCGAGCGCACCAGCGACATCACGTTGCGCCGCACCAGCGGCTCGCCGCCGGTCAGCCGCAGCTTCTTGACGCCCTTGGCGATGAAGGCCGAGCACAGCCGGTCGAGCTCTTCGAGTGTCAACAGATCGGCCTTGGGCAGGAAGGTCATGTCTTCGGACATGCAGTAGAAACAGCGCAGGTCGCAGCGATCGGTGACCGAGACCCGCAAATAGCTGATGTTCCGCCCGAACGGATCGGTCATCGGACTTAAACGCGAGGGCAGGGGACTCAACGACGGTCCGATCATTCAGGTAGCCTTGCAGGTAGCCTTGCCATGACGGCGCTGGCCGCGCTCGCCGCGGGCACTCAGGGGTACCGAATGTAAGCACGATGCGGTCTGCGGACAATCCGTCGAATGCGTCGCGGACGAGACAAGCTTCGACGCTGCTGCAGTGCGAACGGTCAGCGGCTGGGCGCGGCGCTACCCGGCGGCGGGGCGGCGTTCGGATCGGGGAACGACGAGTCGGCGCCGGCGCCGGGCGCCGCGGCGGCCTTCGGCGGCTTCGGCTTTTTCGGCCGCATCGGCTTGCGGGGCGGCCTCGGCGGCGGACCCGCCGGCTGAAGTTCCGCGAACACCGGATTGGGATCGGTTGTCGCCGTGGCTGGGTCGGTGAGACCGCCGGGATTGCGGACCACCTGCACCTGCACGGTGGCCGGCTGGTACTTGTTCAGCGCGTAGCTGACGGAGAAGCTGGTATCCGGCGCGGGCACGGTGACCGAGCAGGGGGTCTTGCAGCCCGGCCCCAGCGACGTCCGGGCATCGGCACCCGGCGGAGCCGATTCGAGCTGGACCTGCATCGACGGTGGCGTCGACTTGAACATATCCATCGAGAAGGATGGCATCGAGGAGCAGCCGCCCAGGCTCGCCCCGGCAACCGCAACCGTAATCGCGATAACACGACGCATGATCAATCCGTCACCCTAATGCGGCTAACTGCCACAATCCCCACTCCGAGCATAAGAGCGTCACGGCACCCGCGCAACCACATCTGCCTTAATCGTTAATAGATGGTTAACGCCGCTCGCCAGTCCCACGGAATACAAAACCTTGTCAAGGCCTTACTTGGCATTCCGGAGGCCCGTTAGAGCCTCGACGGCCGCCGCAAGCTCCCGCATATGGGCAATCAGCCGATCGGGTTTCAGCTCGGCGATCGGTACCTCGGTATACCCGAACGAGACGCCGATCACCGGCACGCCGGCGCGCCGGGCGACGCCGATGTCGGTGCCGGCATCGCCGACCATGATGCTCGAGGATATTTCTCCCCCGGCGCGGGCGACCGTCTCGCGCAGGATGGCAGGGTCCGGCTTGGAGACGCCAAAGGTATCGGCGCCGCAGATCGCGGCAAATCGCGCGCTCAGCCCCAACTGGTCGAGCAGCCGCTTCGACAGCCATTCCAGCTTGTTGGTGCAGACCGCGAAACGGAAGCCGCGCGACGACAAATCGTCGAGCGCGCTTTCCAGGCCCTCGAACGGGCGCGAGGCGTCGGCGATATGGTCGGCATAGTAATCGATGAAGTCGGCGGTGAGGCGAGCGATGTCCTGCGGGCTCGCATGGCGGCCTTCCAGCTCCAGCCCGCGTTCGATCATCCTGCGCGCGCCGGCGCCGATCATGTTGCGCGCGGAGTGCAGGGGGACCGGGGCTAAGCCCTCGCGATCGAGCACGAAATTGAGCGCGTTGATCAGGTCGGGCGCGGTGTCGACGAGCGTACCGTCGAGGTCGAACACGATGGTGGGAGCCAAGGTCATCGCAAAGCGCTATCGGTCTCCGTTCGATCATGCAAGATGGACATGTGAGAGTTTTGTAAAATCCTGGAGAGGTGGGGCAGCGATGCGGGAGTTTTCCGGCAAGACGGCATTCGTGACCGGCGGGGCATCCGGCATCGGCCTGGCGCTGGGGCGCGCCTTCGCGGAAGCGGGCATGAACGTGATGCTGGCCGATGTCGAGAGCAGTGCCCTGGATTCGGCCGTCAGCAGCCTGCACAATTTCGGATCGAAAGTACGCGGCATCGGCTGCGATGTCGCCGATCCCGGCAGCGTCGAGGCCGCGGCGAAGGCAGCCTTCGAAGCATTCGGCCATGTGCATGTGGTCTGCAACAATGCCGGCGTGGCCGCCGGCGGCGGCATCGACAATATCTCGCTCGACAACTGGCGATGGGTGGTCGACGTCAACCTGATGGGCGTGTTGCACGGCATCCGCGCCTTCCTGCCGCATATCCGCGCGCACGGCGAGGGCGGCCACATCGTCAACACCGCATCGATGGCCGGCATGAATGGCGGTCTCGGCTTCAGCCCCTATGCTGCGACCAAATTCGCTGTCGTTGCGATGTCGGAAGGGCTTCGATGCAGCTCAAGCCGCACGGCATCGGGGTCAGCGTGCTCTGCCCGAGCTACGTGCGCACCCGCATCGGCGAGAGCGGACGCAACCGCCAGCCGCGCTACGGCGAGACGCCGCGGCTCGACCCGGCAAGTCCTTCGGGTCAGATGGTCGCCGAGATCGCACGGCGGCTGGAGGCGGGGCTCGAGCCTTCGGACGTCGCAGCCCGCGTGCTTTCCGCGATCTCCGAGGACGCGCTTTACGTGTTCACCCATCCGAACATGCGCGAGGAGGTCGATGAGCGGTTCGCCGCCATCCAGGCCGCGATGGACAGGGTGACCGCGCCGTAGCCGAAAGTCGCGGTGCGGAGGCCCATTCGCGCTATTCCCCGCCGCAAAACGACGCTAGATATGCCCGCCTGATGCCGCCGCCGGTTTCCCCCGGGGGAGTGGCCTGCTTGAGGTTTTAACGTGACGATGGACGCATTGAAACGGCAGGCGGCGGCGCGCGCGCTCGAACAGGTGCGCGACGGCATGAGGCTTGGGCTCGGCACCGGCTCGACCGCAAAGCATTTCGTCGAACTTTTGGGCGAGCGGGTGCGTGCAGGCCTCAAGGTCGTCGGCGTGCCGACGTCGGAAGCGACCCGCGCCGATGCCGCGCGATACGGCATTGCTCTCACCACGCTCGACGAGATTGACCGGCTCGACCTGACGGTTGACGGCGCCGACGAGATCGACCCTTCGCTCAATCTCATCAAAGGTGGCGGCGGGGCCCTGCTGCGCGAGAAGATCGTCGCCGCGGCGTCTGATCGCATGATTGTGATCGCCGACGATTCCAAATGGGTCGAGGTTCTCGGCCGGTTTCCGCTGCCGATCGAAGTCATCCCGTTCGGCTTGGCGGCCACCCGGCGCGCCATGGCGGAAGCATTTGCGGAAAGCGGTGTTTCCGGGCAAATGGTGGTCCGGGAGGCCAAGGACGGCCACGTTTTTGTCACCGATGGCGGACACTGGATTGTCGACGCCCAGCTCGGACGAATCCCGGATGTCCCCCGTCTGGCAGGCCTGCTGAGCGCGATCCCGGGCGTCGTCGAGCACGGGCTGTTCGTCGGTCTGGCCAGTACGGCGATACTGGCGGGCGCACATGGAATTCGCGTCGTTGATAAAGCATGATCCGGAAAAGTGGGACCCGGTTTTCCGAGAAGATCATGCTTAAACAAAGAGATGAGCATGATCCGGAAAAGTGGGACCCGGTTTTCCGAAAACATCATGCTCAACCAAAGAGATCAGATCGTGATCCGATTGATCGGATCATGATCTGACATCCCAAGGAGAAGCGGAATGAAGAGTGTTTTGAGAATATTGTCGGCTGCGGTCCTTGCGCTGGGGCTGGGTCTGGCCGCCCTGCCGGTCGCAGCACAGCAGGCAGCGCCGCCGCTCAAGCCGGCTTCGCCTGGCGCGATCGCGGCGGCCAAGGAAATCCTGGCCATGAAGAACGTGTCCGCGATGTATGCCCTTGCCGTCCCCAATATCGTCCAGCGGACCAAGGATGCGCTGTTGCAGAACAACCTCAACTATCAAAAGGATCTGAACGAGGTTGCGGTCGTCGTCGCCCAGAAGCTCGCCGGCCGAGAGAAGGAAATCGGCGACGGCATGGCGCAAATCTATGCCAACGAATTCACCGAGCAGGAGCTGAAGGACCTCGTCATCTTCTACAAGTCGCCGCTCGGCCAGAAGCTCTTGGCGAGCGAGCCGCGGGCGGTGCAGTTCAGCATGTCCTATATGAGTCAATGGGCGCAACAGTTTGCCGAAGTCGTGAACGGGGAATTCCGCGCCGAAATGCGCAAGCGCGGCAAGCAGATCTGATCAAAGGGTCGGAAAGCGGTCGAGGTTGAGGATGATGGCTGAGTTCGACGTCGACCTGTTTGTCATCGGAGGGGGTTCGGGCGGGGTTCGCGCCGCCCGGATCGCGGCGGGCCATGGCGCCCGCGTCATGGTCGCGGAAGAATACCGGATGGGCGGCACCTGCGTGATCCGCGGCTGCGTGCCGAAGAAGCTGTTCGTGATGGGCTCGCATGTCCGCCATGAGATCGACGATGCCGCAGGCTTCGGCTGGACCATTCCGTCGGCGACCTTCGACTGGCCGACCCTGATTGCCAACAAGGACAAGGAGATCGCGCGGCTGGAGGCGGCCTATGCGGCCAATGTGGAGAAATCCGGCGCCCGCATCGTCAAGACACGCGCGGTGTTTGCCGACGCGCACACGCTGCGGCTTGGCACCGGCGAAGCCGTCACCGCCAAATACGTGCTGATCGCGACCGGAGGCGCGCCAAACCACGGCGCTTTGATTCCCGGCATCGAGCATGTCATTTCCTCGAACGAGGCGTTTCACCTGACCGAACTGCCCAAACGCATCGTGATCCAGGGTGGCGGCTATATCGCGTTGGAATTCGCCGGCATCTTCGCCGGCTTCGGCTGCGACGTGACCGTGATCTATCGCGGCGACAATATCCTGCGCGGTTTCGACGAGGACGTTCGCACCCACCTGCGCAGCGAAATGGAAAAGCAAGGCATAACCATCTTGACCGGCTGCACGGTGACCAAGATCGACAAGCACGGGCACGAGTTCACCTCGCATCTCTCCAACGGATCGAGCATCGCCTCGGAAAAGGTGATGTTTGCGATCGGCCGGCATCCCAACGTCGCCAATCTCGGATTGGACAAGGCCGGCGTCGCTATCAACCCGAGCAACGGCGGCATTGCGGTCGATCATTCTTCCAAGACCTCGGTGCCGAACATCTATGCGATCGGCGACGTCACCCATCGCCACAACCTGACGCCGGTGGCGATCCGCGAAGGCCACGCCTTTGCCGATACCGTGTTCGGCAACCGCCCGGTTGAGGTCGATCACGCCGATATTCCGACCGCGGTGTTCTCGCAGCCGGAGGTCGGCACCGTCGGTCTGACGGAAACGCAGGCGCGGGCGCAGTTCAACCGGGTCGACATCTACAAGACGACGTTCAGGCCGATAAGAGCGACGATGTCCGGCCGCGACAGCCGCGTGCTGATGAAGCTCGTGGTCGACGGCTTAACCGATCGCGTGGTCGGCTGCCACATCGTCGGAGATGCCGCCGCGGAAATCGTCCAGGCGGTGGCGATCGCGGTCAAGATGAAAGCGACCAAGGCCGACTTCGACGCAACCTTCGCGCTGCATCCGACCGCGGCCGAAGAGCTCGTGACCATGCGGACGCCAACGGCGCGGCATGTGCGGGAGGAAGCGGCGGAGTAGCGGGCCGGCGCCTCGCGCCCGGACCAGAACGACAGCCTTGCGGTTGCCGTTTTGGTTCTGGGCGAAACGGCGATCACAAAATCACTTGCACTTAAATCACTTGCAGGTTTTGTCGGCCTTCAAAGCCGTCTCGGCTGCTGCCTTTGTGGTATGAGCAGCACCGACTACCTTGGTGGCGCCGCCGGCAACGGGCTGCGTTTCGACGATTTCACACTTCATGGTCGCGGTATCTTGAGCCAAGTAGAAAGACGACGGCGCTTGGCCGACGGTCTTGGGCGTTTCAGCCGCGAACGAAGCTGTCGTCAATGCGAGAACAGCGACTGTCGCCAAAAGAATCTTTTTCATGGTGTCTACCGGTTGTCGTGGGTCCAGAATTGAACACGGGGCAAACAGATCCGGCTGGGAGAGGTTCCAGCGATAATGGGTTTGTTTTTGTGATCCAGCCGGAGATTGTCGCCCTTCCTTGGGTTGCTCCGGGAACAATAGGCTCGCGAGCCTATTGGCCTTCCGACACAATCACGATTGGAGAAATAGTATGAATAGTCTCGCGATCTCGCTGGCAGTCGGGGCAACTGCGCTTTTCACGTCCGCGGCCTCGGCTGCGCCGCTTTCCACCGATCTATCGGTCGTACCGCAGAGCAACGTTCAAAACGTTCGCATGGTCTGCAACGAATACGGCCGCTGCTGGCGCGAACACGGTGAACGCCGTGTCATCATCGGCGAGCCCCGCGATTCATATGGATACGCTCCTCGCGAGCGTTATATCGAGCGCCGGGGTTACGACGAAGATCGCGGCCCAGGTATTGGTTTCCGAGCTCCCGGTGTGAGCGTCGGCATCGGCACCGACCGCTACTGAGTCGCAAACACCAAGTGCCAGGGAGAACCCGGAGAACCCTTCCGGGTGCTCCTATCCGCATCTGAAGCGTGCGATGCCGATAGCGGCGGCTTCCTTTCCTTCGTCCGCTTCGGGAGCTTCCGTCCATGATGGTCCTGGATCATTCCGTCGTTCCGAGTGTCGTGCTCGTCGTCGAAGACGAGATGCTGCTGCGCATGCGCGCGGTCGACATGGTGGAGGATGCCGGATTTACGCCGGTCGAGGCCGTGGACGCCGACGAAGCTGTCGCGATCCTCGAATCGCGCTCGGATATCGCGCTGCTCTTCACCGATATCCAGATGCCGGGCGGTATGGACGGCTTGAAGCTCGCGCACGCGGTGCATAAGCGCTGGCCGCCGATCAAGATCATCCTGGTATCCGGGCAGTTGAGGCCGGAAAACATCGATATCCCCACCGACAGCCGCTTTTTCGGTAAGCCGCTGGAGGCGAAGGAAATGATTGCCGAAATCCAGGACATGATCGGCCACGCCTGAAATCAGCATTTTCAGACCGGAAATCACAACACCGGCTGGATTGCGGCATAATCCACGTCAGCGGAATACCACCTCACCCAAAGATATGAGCGGAACGCGACATATGGTGATAGAGTCGAGTGATGTCTGAAAATCGTCATCAAGACCAATTGACGGCCGACCGCGGCGCCTCCCCAGGAATTCCTGGCCGCGGAGAACGCCAGCCTTCGGCTGCTGCTGGAGCAGGCCGAAATCGATGCCCGGGACCTGCTCGCTCAAGCCGGCATAGACGCCAAGGAGCGCGAGGTCGCCGACAAGCTTCAGAAGCTGATCCTCGAGGAACTGCATCACCGCATCAAGAATACGCTGGCGACCGTCAGCGCCATCGTCTCCCAAAGCCTGCGCAACGCGCCGGGCGCCGAACACGCGCAGCACGCCATCGAGGGACGGTTGCTGGCGCTGGGGCGGGCGCACGACCTGCTGTTGCAGGCGCGATGGACCGGAGCGGATCTCGGCAAGATCATCCGCGGCGCCACCGAGGCTTTCGACAATCCCGATGTGCCGAAATTCACGATTTCCGGGCCTGATGTCCCGATCGCGTCGGGAGCCGTGATCGCGATTGCGATGACGCTGAACGAACTGTGCACCAACACCACGAAGTTCGGCGCATTATCCGTGCCTGAGGGCCGCGTCGACATCGCCTGGACGCTCGAGGCGAAGACGCAGCGTCTGCATCTGAGATGGACCGAGAAGAACGGCCCCGCGGTTCGGGCTCCGGAGAAGCGCAGTTTTGGCACGCGCCTGGTCGAAACCCTCGGCAAGCAACTCAAGGGCGAGGTTCGTTTGACATATGAGCCCAGCGGCTTCGTGTACGCTTTCGACGTGCCGCTTGCATCGCTGACGGCGACAGCGCCCTGATCGGGGCGTTCGATGTGGGCCGATATCCGGCCGTCCACATCGCGACCGCCCAGCGGACCGGACGATATTCCAATTGCAAATATAAGTTGTATTAACGGAACTATTACAAACGATGGTTGTTGACGAGATGATCCCCAAGCGAAGCGGGACCGGTCGCCGACAGTCAGCAGCACACCATGATGAAATCTCTCACAGCCCTAGCCGTATTCGCGCTTCTGGGAACGTCGGTGATTGCCTTGCCGGGGTTTGCGCCCAAAGCGGAAACCGGTGCGGTGGCATTGGCAAAGGCAGATCGGCTCGAAGTCCGATCCCTTGCTCAGAGTTGTTCGAAGCAGGTTTGGCCCGACCTCACCACGGCGTGTCTGAGAAACGGCAATTCGACAACAATCGTGGAAGCGCGGCTTGTGACCGGCCGCCGTTAGAGGGAGCGATGATGCCGCATCCTGCTCCCCCAAACGATATTCAAATCGACCGCATCCATAGCGGCGCAGTCTGCGAGGAAATGGGTGACAGGCTCTCGGTTGTGCTAGGCCCGCAGTCCGTCGAGTTGCCTCCGCGCTTGCTCGCGCTGATCGACCAACTTGCGAAGGTTGAAGCTCACGAAGACTTCAGAGTTCGGTCCGATTAACTTTCTTCTGGGAGGAAGAACCGATGGCCCACCGCTGGATTTATGCAGTCGCGATCTGCACCGCCGTATCTTCGCAGGCGACCGCCGGCGAACAGCCTAAGCCGAGATTCCTCGCGCGCATGTCTTGCACGGTGGTCCGCTACTACGCTGCGAAGTACACGGTTGACGCCGCCGAGCAGTGGGCACGAAGCAAGGGTGCGACCGAAGGCGAGATTGAAACCGCGCGACGTTGCCTCAAGGTGCAGACCGCGCAGGGGCCGTCAAAAATGATGCCCATTGCGATCGTCGGCGTTGCGCCATCGCTCGCGGCTTACTGACCAAATCGGTAGGATGGGTGGAGCGCAGCGATACCCATCACGTCAGTTGGCGGAAAGGCGATGGGTTTCGCAAAAAGCGAATGCCGGCGGGGCGAATTAACGATAGCGTAATCCGCCCTTTACGACAATAATCAAGCGGATTACGCCTTCGGCTTAATCCGCCCTTCGGATGAGCATTGACGTTCTTGCAATGATTCAAAACAACAGTGCTGGTTAGCAGCGATCGCGAGGTCCGCATGAAGTGGTGGGACAAGCCACTGGGTCTTCGAGCCGATCTTTACATCGGCTGCCTCTCCATCGGCGGAGCTTCGTGGCTGCTTGGTGAGGCGATCGGCATGTCTTTGTCCGATCGGGTCTTGTTCACCCTCCTAGTCGTAAGTGGTGTAGGGTTGATCTCTAACTTCTTGAGGAAGGCGAATGACGCTCGTTGAAAAAGTCTTGCGGCTCCGCTGGCTCCGCTCGCATGGACGCCGCTGCGAGAGCTACCGATTGTGGCTGGAAATCGAATCCGAAGCGCCCGACGCTAGCAACCGGTATTAGGCCGGAAGGTGGAGCGAGTAGGGAATTCAATGGCGAGCGACGTTGGCCGCCTTGGTTCCACTTGATCTAGTGAGCTTGTTTTGCAGACACCAATACTGGAAGCAACACTGCAATAAGCTGGAGGCCAAAGCCTAGAAACATCAAGATTAAGCCTGGGACTGACAATCGCTGGTGTGTGATTTTTAGCCCGGCTGCAGCCACCCGCTCCCTAGCGATCGAAGTTTCGTTGGAATTCGGCGTGCTATTTTGAAGCCTGCGAAATCCACTATCAAAAGTAGGCTGAGGGAAGCCCCACTTAAAGGCGAGTCCGACGCCGATCATGTTGCTAGCTAAGCCAAGGGCGTTTAGCCAAGTGATGACAGTGCTCATGTCATTTGCTCCTGAGATCGTCGGCCGATATCGATAGCGTAATCCGCCGTTCACGACCATAAACAGGAGGATTACGCATTCAGCTAACCTAGTCCGCCCTAAGGACTGAGGACCAATTCATGACCAGAAAGCTGCCGAAGCGAGGCTTGCCGCCCATGCACCCAGGTGAGCTTCTTCGCGAGGAGATTTTGCCGGCGCTTGATCGCCCCAAGACAGAGATCGCCAAATTGCTCGGGGTGTCGCGTCAGACGCTTTATGATGTGCTCGCGGAAAAGCAGCCGGTCACCCCTGGCATGGCCCTGCGGCTCGGCAAGCTGTGCGGCAATGGTCCGGATCTCTGGCTCAATCTGCAGAAGCGGTACGATCTCGACCGCGCGCAGCAAGAACTCGGAGAGAAGATCAAGAAGATTCCGACACTGCAAGTCGCCTGAAATCGGGGATTTGCGTGGCGCCCCATTACTGATTTGCCGACGACGGGCAAATCACCTCCCGCGCGCAAAAACCTGTCCAGCCCCCGCGCAAAAAATATTTCGCTTTTTCAGAAACCCAAATCAGTCGTAATGTTCGCACCGTCCCGCCTCGATCAGAGGGGCGTACGCGTCGTCACGGACGTTGGGTGCGGGATGCGATGGACGTAGTAGCGACGCAAGACGAGCGGCGCTATCGCGGACGGCGAAGTCGTGTGGTCCTGACGCCCCGACGCTGGCGTCAAGTTCTTGAGAAGCAAGCTTCTCAGGGATGACGGGGGCAAGAGAGCCCGGTCCCCGGGGAGATCACGTATAAGCTGTTAAAACCATTGCGTGGGGAATGCCGGATGTTTCCGGTGCCTCCGCTGTGAATACTCGTGTGCATACTCAAACTACCAAAGCGCACACGAGGCTGCGGGTGCATTGGGCACCCGGCATTCCCCGCGCCCTCTTATTATTTTCGGGGGCGAGATCATGCATCACCCGGGCCGATCGTGCCGCGGGAATGCGAAGCCGTATCTGACGCACTCGAACGCGCCAATCCAACCGTCGTCATCGTCCGCGAATGCGGACGATCCAGTATTCCAGAGACGTCAATGACGGACCGAAAGGCCGCGGCGTACTGGATCCCCCGCATGCGCGGGGGATGACGACAGTGTGTGCGATGCCTTCTGCAAACGCTATTCCGGGAATGCGACCTGCACCATCGAACCTGCTCCTACCCCTCCGCCTCGAGCCATTCCGCGGCACCGCGCCACAGCGTGTCGCGGTGGTCGGGACGGAAGAAGCCGAAATGGCCGATTCTCGCCGCGCCTATTTCGGCCGGCGTGATGGTGAGGATCTCGGGCTCGGTCGCGGTGAAGCCGGAGCAGAGCAGTCCGACCGCCGGCCGGGTCGCCCAGGGATCGTCGGCGAGGCAGATGGCGCGCAGCGCGCCGTTATATTTCGCAAAGTTTGGCAGGCCGGCGAGATTCTTCTCGTCGAACAGATAATGCGGGCTCATCACCCAGCGCGCCCACTGCAGAAAGGCCTCCTTCGGCAGGTCCTCGCCGATGCCGCTCCAGCCCGGCGCATAGCCGAGCAGGCGGGCGAGGGGCGGGCCGACGAAATTCATCATGGTGTAGACGCGGTAGCGCTCGGGCGAAGCCATCAGCTTCCAGTATGCCGCCTGCGCCGCGATCAGAAGCGCGCGCGACACCTCGATGTTGTTGGCAAGCAACCCCAGCGCCTGGCCGCCGAAGGAATGGCCGACATAGCCGAGCGGCAAATTGTGGTAGCGCTCGCACATCCAGTTGACGGCCGCGGTCGCGTCGAGGGTCGCCCAGTCCGACATCGACGCCTTGAAGCCGACCAGCGATTTGGGCTGATTGTAGCCCTCCACCGCCCTCTGCCTGCTGCCGCCGATGCCCCGATAGTCGTAGGTCAGGACGGCGCAGCCCCGGCGCGCCAGATAACCGGCAAATCCCCGGTAGATCTTGCGCGGCGTCGCGGTCGCCGAATTGATCAGGACGGCGTGGCGCTTGGCGCCGCGGGGCAGGAACAGCGTCGCCGCGAGCTTGTATCCGTCGGCGGCGGGCACGGTGATGTCGTCGGTAAAAACGTCGTCCAGCCCAACTTCGTCCACCGCGACCGCCCCCAAAAAGGATTTTGGCCTTTCGCTTAAGGAAATGCGAATTAAGCTTTCGCCGCAAGCGCTTGTCGCAGGATGCGAAATCCGAGTGGCGGTTGTGCAACAGCCTGTGTATAAACCGGCCCTCCGCAAGTCGTGGCAAGTTGCGGTTTTTGCTCAAGGAGTTGATCTCATGTCCGAGCGGTGGACACCCGACAGCTGGCGCGCCAAAAAGGTGTCGCAGATGCCCGATTATCCCGACGCCAAGGCGTTGGCCGATGTCGAGGCGCAGTTGGCCACGTTTCCGCCGCTGGTTTTTGCAGGCGAGGCGCGCAACCTGAAGAAGGCGCTCGGCCGCGTCGCCGCCGGCGATGCCTTCCTGCTGCAGGGCGGCGACTGCGCCGAGAGTTTTGCCGAGCATGGCGCCAACAACATCCGCGACTTCTTCCGCGTGCTGTTGCAGATGGCGGTGGTCTTGACCTATGCCGGCGCGGTGCCGGTGGTGAAGGTCGGCCGCATCGCCGGCCAGTTCGCCAAGCCGCGCTCACAGCCGACCGAAAAGGTTGGCGGCATCGAGCTGCCGAGCTACCGGGGCGACATCGTCAACGACATCGCCTTCACCGCAGCTGCGCGCACCCCCGATCCGCAGCGCCAGCTGATGGCCTATCGGCAGTCGGCGGCGACGCTGAACCTGTTGCGCGCTTTCGCCACCGGCGGCTTCGCCAACCTCGGCAGCGTGCATCAGTGGATGCTGGGATTCTTGAAGGATTCCCCGCAGTCGCGCCGCTACAAGGAACTGGCCGACCGCATATCGGAGGCGCTGAATTTCATGCGCGCCTGCGGGCTCGATCTCGAAAGCCATCCCGAGCTGCGCGCCACCGATTTCTACACCAGCCACGAGGCGCTGCTGCTCGGCTACGAGCAGGCCTTCACGCGGGTCGATTCCACGACCGGCGACTGGTATGCGACGTCGGGGCACATGATCTGGATCGGCGACCGCACCCGGCAGCTCGATCACGGCCATGTCGAGTATTTCCGCGGCATCAAGAATCCGATCGGCCTGAAATGCGGCCCGTCGCTGAAGCCGGACGAACTGCTCAAGCTGATCGACGTGCTCAATCCGGACAACGAGCCGGGACGGCTGACCCTGATCGCCCGTTTCGGCTCCGACAAGGTCGCCGATCACCTCGCCCCGCTGATCCGCAGCGTGAAGTGCGAAGGCCGCGTCGTGGTGTGGTCGTGCGATCCGATGCACGGCAACACCATCACCTCGACTTCGGGCTACAAGACCCGTCCGTTCGACCGGGTTCTGTCGGAAGTGAAGAGCTTCTTCGCCATCCACGCGGCGGAGGGCACCCATCCCGGCGGCGTTCATCTGGAGATGACCGGGCAGGACGTGACCGAATGCATCGGCGGCGCGCGCGCCATCACGGACGAGGATCTCAACGACCGCTATCACACGGTCTGCGATCCGCGTCTGAATGCCGAACAGTCGATCGACATGGCCTTCCTGATCGCGGAACTGCTCAAGCAGGAGCGCAGCGGCAAGGTCAAGCCGGTACCGGCGGCTGCGGGATTCTGAATTGCTGCGGTTCTGGCGCGCCACCGTCAACTCGCGTAACGGCATGGCCTTCGCCATCCGCTCGGAGCAGGCTATTCGCGAGGAACTGGTGGCGCTGGTGCTGTCGCTGCCGTTGGCCTGGCTGATCGGCGTTACGCTGATGCGCAGCGTCGAGCTGGTCTGCGCGGTGGTGCTGGTGATGGTCGTGGAACTGCTCAACACCGCGATCGAGAAGCTCGCCGACCGGCTGACCACCGAGCACGATCCGCAGATCGGCCGGGTCAAGGATCTGGGCTCGGCCGCCGTCGGCGTGGCGCTGGCGATGGCCGGCCTGTTCTGGCTGTTTGCCCTCGCCGAGCGCATAGGAGCGATCTAAAGCTGGCGATTGCAGTCCGGCGTGGCAGGGGCCATCATTGTTATACCCAATATGAGCATATGTGATGAGCGAACCGAACCGCAGAGTTCAAGATCACGCTGGCCCAGCTGAACCCGACGGTGGGGGATATCGAGGGCAACGCCGCCAAGGCGCGCGCCGCCCGGGCCCGGGCCGCCGCCGACGGTTCCGACCTTCTGGTGCTGCCCGAGCTGTTCATCACGGGCTATCCGCCGGAAGACCTCGTGCTCAAGCCGGCGTTCCAATCGGCCTGCCGGGTGGCGATTGAGACCCTGGCGCGGGAAACCGCCGATGGCGGCCCGGCCGTGCTGATCGGCAGTCCCTGGGTCGAGGACGGCAAGCTCTACAATGCCTGCGCGCTGTTGGACGGCGGGCGCATCGCCGCGCTGCGGTTCAAGGCCAACCTGCCGAACTACGGCGTGTTCGACGAAAAACGCCTGTTCGCGCGCGGACCCGCCGCCGGGCCCGTGACCGTCCGCGGCATCCGGGTCGGCGTTCCCATCTGCGAGGACATCTGGCTCGAGGAATCGGAAGACTACGAGAACGTCGTCGAGTGCCTGGCGGAGACCGGCGCCGAGATTCTGGTGGTGCCGAACGGCTCGCCTTACGCGCGCGACAAGAACGACGTGCGGCTGTCGATCGCGGTCGCCCGTGTCACCGAGAGCGGGCTTCCGCTTGTTTACCTCAACCAGGTCGGCGGCCAGGATGAACTGGTGTTCGACGGCGCTTCCTTCGCGTTGAACGCCGACTTTTCGGTGGCCGCGCAGTTGCCGGCCTTCGCCGAGGACATCGCGACGCTGCGTTGGACCAAGGGCGAGGACGGCTGGCGCTGTGATGGCCCGATCACCCCTATGCTCGAGGGCGATGCGGGCGACTATGCCGCCTGCGTGCTGGGCTTGCGCGACTACGTGCGCAAGAACGGGTTTCCCGGCGTGCTGCTCGGCATCTCCGGCGGCATCGATTCCGCGCTGTGCGCGGCGATCGCGGTCGATGCCTTGGGCGAAGCGCGCGTGCGCGGCATCATGCTGCCGTATCGCTTCACCGCCCAGGTGTCGCTCGACGATGCGGCCAAGCTCGCGCGCAATCTCGGCATCCGCTACGAGGTGCTGCCGATCGCAAACGCCGTGGAAGGATTCGAGGCGATCCTGTCCGGCACCTTCGCAGGCCTACCGCGCGACATTACCGAGGAGAACTTGCAGGCGCGCGCCCGCGGCACGCTGTTGATGGCGATTTCCAACAAGACCGGCGCGATGGTGGTGACGACCGGCAACAAGTCGGAAATGTCGGTCGGCTACGCCACGCTCTATGGCGACATGAACGGCGGCTTCAATCCGATCAAGGATATCTACAAGACCGAGGTGTTTCGCCTGTCGCACTTGCGCAATTCGTGGAAGCCCGACGGCGCGCTCGGCCCGTCCGGGGAAGTCATCCCGGTCAACATCATCACCCGGCCGCCGACCGCGGAGCTGCGCGAGAACCAGACCGATCAGGATTTATTGCCGCCCTACGACATACTGGATGCGATCCTGGAGCGGCTGGTCGAGCGGGAGGAGCCCCTGGCGTCGATCGTGGCCGCGGGGTTCGATCGCGCGACGGTGGCGCGGATCGATCATTTGCTCAACATCGCCGAGTACAAGCGGCGGCAGGCGGCGCCGGGCGTCAAGGTGACCAGCCGCAATTTCGGGCGCGACCGCCGCTATCCCATCACCAACCGCTTTCGCGACAAGGGCACGCCGTTGCCCCAGCCTGACGAAACGCTTCTCGCCCGCGCCGGCCGCGCGTCGGCTGACGCGTTCGAGGGATAGGTTGAGCTCGAGAAAGAGTTCAATGCGCCGGGATAAAGGTCGGGCCGACCGTGCGGATCTTGTCCGACGCCGTGCCGGACGTGGAATTGGCGCGAGGAGCCTGTGTCTCGGGCGCCGGCGCGTTCGCAGCGGAAGCAGGCGCGGCGCCTTTCTTCGCTGTGGCCGGTTTGGCCAGCGGGCGCTGCTGCATCTTCTTCGCGCTCTCCTCGGTGACGATGATGTCGCCCTGCTGTTCGGCCTCGGCCTTGTCGTCGATCGATTTCAGCGCGTCCGACCAGGTCTGCCCGGGCGCCTTGCAGGCGCACGACGGATTGAACTCGGTGCGGAAGTGGAACGCATTCGGCAGCGCCGTGTAGGGCGCCCCGCTGGTCGAGACGGCCTGGTTGATGTCCTCGCCGGGATTCCGGTAGGCGTACAAATTGGCTTCGGTGGCCGGACAAAGCGCCTTGCAGGTTTTCTCGTCGTCGGGAAAGCGGCCCGGCACGGTGGCAAACGAGATCGGGAAATAGCCGCCGTCGCAGGTGCGCACGCAGACGGTGCGGTAGGTGCCGGATTGCGGGCCCAAGTCGGCGCCGGGCACGCCCTGATTATTATTGTTATTGTTATTATTGCCGAACAGATTGTTGAGGAAGTTGCCGGGTCCGGCCGCGGCATTGGCATATTGCGGCCCGCAATTGTTCTGCCCGAGCGCGGTCAAGACCGAGCGGCGCTGATTGTCGCGTTCGTCGCCGCCGAACCCGCCGAACCCGCCGCCGCGCAGCCGCTCCAGGCTGCTCATGATCTGATCGAGGTTCGCCCGCATCTGCTCGATCTGGGTGTTGACCGGACCGCATTGCGCCGACTGGCTGTTGAACAGCGAGAAGAATCCGGAACTGCTGCAGCCCATGCGCTTGGCCTGCTGCGTCACGCGATCGAGTTCCGACTGCTGCCTGGTGGCGGCGTCCTGGTAGCGGCGGATCTGGTCGTCCTTGGCGGGATCGCTGCTGCCGCCGCGGTCGATGGTCGCCAGTTGCGCTTCCAGCCGCGGGCAGATCGGATTGACCGGCGGCGCACCCACCGACGCCGGGGGCGACGGCATTTCCTGACCCTGATTCATCTGGGCGAAGGCGCCCGTGCTCAACCCCAGGCTGCCCGCGAGTACAGCGCATGCCAGGAATTGAAGACACAATCGTCGCCGGAAGGGAGCGGTCAATAATTTCGCCAATAGTTTGCCAATGGTTTCGCCAACAGTTTCTTGGGCATATCCGGCCGTCACGGCGTGTTCCGCAGCCAGCAAGCCGCAGCCGCTTCCAATAGCCGCTTCTTTCGGCAGCGTCACGTCGTTTCCGGGGCCCCGGTGTGGCACCAAGGAACCGCGAATTCCGCGTTCTAGCGCTCACAGGTGATGGCGACATACTCGTCGCAGCCGCCGCGCCGGCAATTGGTGCCTGATTTCGGCACCGAACCGGTGATCTCATCGGGATCGACGCGGCGATACGACGAGGCCTGGGCAAAATCGCGTGATTGGCAATAGGAGCGGGCGGCGTGGGCACCGCATTTGTCGCCCTTGGCGAGGCACTGGTCGACACCGTAGGCGTCGGCCTGGTTGGCGATGATGAAGACGCGGGTTTCGGCAGAGGCTGCCGTCGCGGCAGCAAGAAATGCGCAGGCAAGGAACGCCGGGAGGGATCGCATGATGCACCGGAACATGAGGGGACCGCCTTCATTGGATACACCCAAAGGATTAAGAATGATTAACCATGTGGCGGGGCTGCAGGATTTGGTCGCCGAAAGCGGCTTTTTCGCGACCCTTGACGGAACACCCAAAGCTGGACCATGGTGGCGGCCATGAACGGTTTCCTCGCCATTTGCGGCATTTGCCGCGAGATTACGCGCTAGCGATTCGCTGGCTGAGGCCGTCTTTTCTCACATGAGATAACCAGGACGCCCGGCCACTGGGGTACGGGATTTCCATGGACTTACGCCTTTACGATACGCTGAGTGGGGAAAAGCGGCCCTTCGTGCCGCTCGATCCCAACAACGTGCGCATGTATGTCTGCGGGCCGACGGTCTATGACTTCGCCCATATCGGCAACGCGCGCCCGGTCATCGTGTTTGACGTGCTGTTCCGCCTGCTCCGCCATCTCTACGGCGCGGACCACGTCACCTATGTGCGCAACATCACCGACGTCGACGACAAGATCAACGCGCGCGCGGCGCGGGATTTCCCGGCTCTGCCGCTGAACGAGGCGATCCGCAAGGTCACGGAAGTGACCGAGCAGCAATTTCATGCCGACGTCGATGCGCTCGGCGCCTTGCGTCCGACGTTCGAGCCGCGCGCCACCGAGCATATCGCGGAGATGCGCGCCATCATCGAGAAGACTGGTGACGGGCGGATTCGCCTATGTCGCGGAAGACCACGTGCTGTTCTCGCCGGAGACGATGAACTGCGGCGAATTCGATTCTGCCGCGCTACGGCGCGCTCGCCAAGCGCAGCGCTGGACGAGATGATCGCGGGCGCGCGCGTCGATGTCGCGCCCTACAAGCGCGACGCCGCCGATTTCGTGCTGTGGAAGCCGTCGAAGCCGGGCGAGCCGTCATGGCCGTCGCCTTCAGGCATCGAGGCCGAGGGCCGTCCGGGCTGGCACATCGAGTGCTCGGCGATGGCGTGGAAGTATCTCGGCGAAGCGTTCGACATCCACGGCGGCGGCATCGACCTGAAGTTTCCGCATCACGAGAACGAGCTCGCGCAGTCCTGCTGCGCCTTCCACGAAGGCCGCATGGCGAATTTCTGGATGCACAACGGCTTTCTGCAGGTCGAAAGCGAGAAGATGTCGAAGTGCCTCGGCAATTTCGTGACGATCCGGGAGCTGCTTGCAGCGACTGGCCGGGCGAAGTGCTGCGTCTGAACATGCTGAAGACGCATTATCGCTCGCCGATCGATTGGACGCTGCAGGGAGCTGAAGAGAGCAGAAAGACCTTGGATCGATTGGTACAAGATTATCGGAGACGACACGAAGGAGATCGAAAAAGTCGATGATCAGGTTCATCGGAGCGCTGCTTGACGATTTGAACACATCAAGATGCCATTACCGTTTGCACGCCATCGCCTCTGAGATCACGTACGGTGCATCTGGGCTGGCGCAGATTGAACTCAAGCGCAGTTAAAGACTTCGGGGATGCTTCTTGGATTGTTGGAGAAAGTCAGAAGGTGAGTATCTAAGAAGTGGTCCAAAGGACGATCGTTGTAGATGAGGCAACGGTAGAGAGCCTTGTTGGAACGTCGCACCGCAGCTCGCGCGCGAAAAGATTTTGAGGAATCCGATCGCATCCGCGATGAGCTAGCCGCGATGGGCGTTGCGATCAAGGACTCCAAGGATGGCACTACTTGGGAGATCGCGCGATGAGCAAGCCCGACACGCCTTTCCCGAGACACTGGCTCTACTATATCGCGCTGAAGATTCTGCTCATCGCCGGTGCCGTGGCGCTGGTCTTGAAGCTGTACGGCATGTGGTGAATGCGATGGGACAGGCCTTGCCCAAACCCGCGCTGCGGCCGTTCCTGCCGGCGGACACGCCGATGCTGGCGGCAATCTTCAGCGCCGCGATCGAGGAACTGACCGGCGACGACTATAGCGCCGCGCAGCAGAAAGCCTGGGCTGGCGCTGCGGACGACGAAGCGCAGTTCGGCAAGCGCTTGGCCAGCGAACTGACGCTGGTCGCCACATTGCAGAATGCGCCGATCGGCTTTGCCGCGCTCAGGGGCAAGGACCACATCGACATGCTCTATGTGCATCCGAGCCTCGCAGGCCAAGGCGTCGCCTCGATGCTGTGCGACGCGCTGGAAAAGCTCGCGGGCAGCCGCGGCGCCACGAGCCTGACGGTCGATGCCAGCGATAACGCCGAGGTTTTTTTCAAAAAGCGCGGCTACCTCGCGCGCCAGCGCAACACCGTCACCGTCAACGGCGAATGGCTCGCCAACACCACGATGCAGAAGACGCTCGGAACCGGCGGGAGCCCAGCCATGAGCCGCGAACGCCTCTATCTGTTCGACACTACGCTGCGCGACGGCGCGCAGACCAACGGCGTCGATTTCACGTTGGCCGACAAGCAGGTCATTGCCGAGATGCTCGATGAGCTCGGCATCGACTATGTCGAGGGCGGCTATCCCGGCGCCAATCCGACCGACACCGAGTTTTTCAGCCAGAAGCCGAAGCTCGATCACGCGCGCTTCACCGCCTTCGGCATGACCCGCCGTGCCGGCCGCTCGGCCTCGAACGATCCGGGGCTCGCGGCGCTGTTGGAAGCGAAAGCGGATGCCATCTGCTTTGTCGCTAAATCCTCGGCCTACCAGGTGCGGGTGGCGCTGGAGACGACGAATGAGGAAAACCTCGCCTCGATCCGCGACAGCGTGGCTGCCGCGAAGCGCGCGGGCCGCGAGGTGATGCTCGACTGCGAGCATTTCTTCGACGGCTACAAGGAAAATCCGGAATTCGCGCTTTCCTGCGCCAAGGCGGCCTACGATTCCGGCGCGCGCTGGGTGGTGCTGTGCGACACCAACGGCGGCACCATGCCGCACGAGGTCGAAACCATCGTTACCGAAGTGGTCAAGCACATCCCCGGCGATCATGTCGGCATTCACGCCCATAACGACACCGAGCAGGCGGTCGCCAATTCGTTTGCCGCGGTGCGCGCCGGCGCGCGGCAGATCCAGGGCACGCTGAACGGGCTCGGGGAACGCTGCGGCAACGCCAATCTGTGCTCGCTGATTCCGACGCTGAAGCTGAAGGGCGAATTTGCCGATGCCTTCGAGATCGGCGTATCGGACGAAAAGCTCGCGAGCCTGATGAAGGTGTCGCGCACGCTCGACGACATGCTCAACCGCGCGCCGAACCGCCACGCGCCTTACGTCGGCGAAAGCGCGTTCGTGACCAAGACCGGTATTCATGCTTCCGCCGTGCTCAAGGACCCGCAGACCTACGAGCATGTGGCGCCTGAGGCGGTCGGCAACCGCCGCAAGGTGCTGGTGTCCGACCAGGCCGGCCGCTCCAACGTCATCGCCGAGCTCGACCGCGCCGGCATTGCCTACGACAAGAGCGATCCGAAACTCGCCCGCCTGGTCGAAGAATTGAAGGAGCGCGAGGCGGCAGGCTTTGCCTATGAATCGGCCAATGCCTCGTTCGATCTGCTGGCGCGCCGCACGCTCGGAAAGGTGCCGGAATATTTCCGGGTCGAGCAGTTCGACGTCAATGTCGAGCAGCGCTACAACGCCAACGGGCAGCGCGTCACGGTCGCGCTCGCGGTAGTCAAGGTCGACGTCGCCGGCGAGCGGCTGATCTCGGCGGCCGAGGGCAACGGCCCGGTCAACGCGCTCGACGTCGCGCTGCGCAAGGACCTCGGCAAGTACCAGAAATACATCGAGGGCTTGAAGCTGATCGATTATCGCGTGCGTATCCTCAATGGCGGTACGGAAGCGGTGACGCGGGTCCTGATCGAGAGCGAGGACGAGCTTGGCGAGAGCTGGACCACGGTCGGGGTGTCGCCGAACATCATCGATGCCTCGTTCCAGGCGCTGATGGATTCGGTGATCTACAAGCTCGTGAAATCCGGCGCGCCGGCGTGAGGTGATATCGTCATTGCGAGCGTCAGCGAAGCAATCCATCGGGCCGCGTAAATGACAGATCGGATTGCTTCGTCGCTTCGCTCCTCGCAATGACGTTGAGAGATGCGGGGTGCCTTTCAATGATCGATCACATTTCCGTCGGCGTCAGCGATCTCGAACGTGCCGCGCGGTTCTATGAAGCGACCCTGGCGGCGCTCGGGCTTTCGCGGCTGGTGACGCGGCCGGGGACGGTCGGCTTCGGCAAGAGCTACCCGGAGTTCTGGATCAATCTGCGCGCGGGCATGGCCAAGGTCGCGCCCGAAAGCGGTGTGCATATTTGCATTCGCGCCAAAACCACCACTGAGGTCGATGCCTTCCACGCTGCGGCATTGAATACCGGCGGCGCTTCCGACGGCGCGCCGGGTCTGCGGCCGCACGATCGGGTACGCTATTACGCGGCCTTCGTGGTCGACCCCGACGGCAACCGCATCGAGGCCGTGACCTTCCCGGCTGACCAAGGTTAGTCTTATTGTGTCACTAAACCCTCATGGTGAGGAGGCGCCCTTGCGCCGTCTCGAACCACGAGGCCCGCGGCCCATCCTTCGAGACGCCGCGCGAGGCGCGGCTCCTCAGGATGAGGGGAAAAACCCGTTATGACGCAATAGGATTAAAGCCTTCGCGCGATATCTGGCGCCATGTCCTCGGCGCCCTCGGGCATGCTCGCCGCAGCCGCCCGCAGCCGCGGCAGGATGTCCTCGACCCGCTCGGCCTTCAGAATCTCGATGGTGAGACCGGAGCGGATGAACTGCGTCGCCCGCATATGCGCGAGCAGCGCGAACAGCGGCTCCCAGAAGCCGTCGATATTGGCGAGTAGCACGGGCTTGGCATGGCGGCCGAGCTGCTGCCAGGTCAATTGCTCCACCAGCTCTTCCAGCGTGCCGATGCCGCCGGGCAGCGCGACGAAGGCATCCGAGCGCTCGAACATCAGCCGCTTGCGCTCGTGCATGTCGGGCGTGACGATCATTTCCTGGACCCGGGTGAGGGCGTTCTCGCGCGCGGTCAGGAAGCCCGGGATAATGCCGGTCACGTTGCCGCCATGATCGAGCACGGAAGTGGCGACCGCGCCCATCATGCCGATCGAGCCGCCGCCATAGACCAGGCGGACTCCATTTTCCGCCAACGCCTTTCCCAAGGCGATGGCAGCTTCGATGAAGTGGGGATTTGTGCCGGGGCCGGAGCCACAATAGACACAGACGGTTTTAATCTTGGTCATTCCAAGCATGTGGCATTGCAGCGTAAATGCGTCAAGCGGCTAGATGATTCGCCGCCAAGGCTGAATTTAGCCGGAAATACCTATGATTCGCGAAAGAATTGCCGCGGGCGAGGGGTGCATATGGCATTCGGACGCTTTATATGGGCCACGAACAGATGAAAAAAGCGGCAGGCGCGGCGGCGGTTCTCCAGGCTCTCATTGATGGCTCATCCTCATTCGTCCCCGCCCGCTGGTGAAGCGCCGACCACGCCCCAGAACTCGGCCGAACGGGCGACCCTGATCGGGACGCTGGTGCATCTATGGCCCTACATCTGGCCGAGCGATCGCTCTGATCTGAAGATGCGGGTGATCTGGTCGGTCGTGCTGCTGTTGATCGCCAAGCTCGCGACCTTGTCGGTGCCGTTCACCTTCAAATGGGCGACGGACGCGCTGTCCGGCAAGGGCAGCGCGCCGGTTGGGCCGTCGAACTGGTTAGGGTGGGTCGTCGCGTCGCCGCTGCTGCTGGTCGCGAGCTACGGGATTTTGCGCGTATTGATGGCGGTCCTGACGCAATGGCGCGACGGCATCTTTGCGCGCGTGGCGATGCACGCGGTGCGCAAGCTTGCCAGCATCACCTTCGTCCACATGCACGAATTGTCGCTGCGCTTTCACCTGGATCGCAAGACGGGCGGGCTGACGCGCGTGCTGGAGCGCGGCCGCTCCGGCATCGAGACCATCGTACGAATGGTAATCCTGCAGCTGATCCCGACCATCGTCGAGATATCGTTGCTGATGGGCGTGCTATTGTGGCAGTTCGACTGGCGCTATGTGCTGGCGATCATGATCACCGTCGTGATCTTCATGTACTTTACCTATGCCGCGACCGAATGGCGGATCGGGATCCGCCGCACCATGAACGATTCCGACAGTGACGCGAACACCAAGGCGATCGACTCGCTGTTGAATTACGAGACCGTCAAATATTTCGGCGCCGAGGCGCGTGAAGCCGCGCGCTACGACCGCTCGATGGAGCGGTACGAGCAGGCGAGCGTCAAGGCCTACACGTCGCTGGCGCTTCTCAACACCGGGCAGGCGGCGATTTTCACCGCGGGCCTCACGGCGACCATGCTGATGTGCGCGATCGGGGTGCGCGGCGGCCGCAATACGGTCGGCGACTTCGTCTTGGTCAACGCCATGATGATCCAGCTCTATCAGCCGCTGAATTTCATGGGCATGGTCTACCGCGAGATCAAGCAGGCGATCATCGACATCGAGAAGATGTTCAACGTGCTCGCCCGCCCTGCGGAGATCAAGGATATCCCCGGCGCCAAGCCGCTGATCGTAACCTCGGGCAATGTGCGCTTCGAGGACGTCGGATTCTCCTACGAGCCGGAGCGGGCGATCCTGAAAGGTCTGAGCTTCGAGGTCCCGGCCGGCAAGACAGTTGCCATCGTCGGCCCCTCCGGCGCCGGCAAGTCGACGATTTCGCGGCTCTTGTTCCGCCTCTACGACGTCTCCAGCGGCGCCATCCTGATCGACGGCCAGGATATCCGCAACGTCACGCAGGCCTCGCTGCGGGCCGCCATCGGCATGGTGCCGCAGGATACCGTGCTGTTCAACGACACCATCCGTTACAACATCCGCTATGGCCGCTGGGACGCCAGCGATGCCGAGGTCGAGCAGGCCGCGCAGCTCGCGCAGATCGACGGTTTCATCAGAATGGCGCCGAAGGGCTACGAGACGCAGGTCGGCGAGCGCGGCCTGAAATTGTCGGGCGGCGAGAAGCAGCGCGTCGCCATCGCGCGAACGGTCTTGAAAGCGCCGCCGATCCTTGTGCTTGACGAAGCAACGTCGGCGCTCGACAGCCACACCGAGCACGAGATCCAGGGCGCGCTCGACCGCGTGTCGCGCAACCGCACCTCGCTCGTGATCGCACACCGGCTCTCCACCATCGTCGGCGCCGACGAAATCATCGTGCTCGCTGCCGGCCGTATCGCCGAGCGCGGTACCCACGCCCAGCTTTTGGCAGAAAACGGACTTTATGCCAGTATGTGGAACAGACAGCGCGAGGCCGAAGAAGCGCGCGAAAGGCTGGCGCAGATCGGCGAGGAGAGCGGCGCGATCGACCGCGAACCGCCGGCGGTCGAGGAAATTCTGATAACTCCAGCCGCGGCGGAATGATCGTGCCTGCGGCCAAGAATCCATGTTAATGCCGCGCCCGCAAGCCATGCTCTCCTGTGCTTCGGAGAGCGAACAACCGAGTGACGAAATAGTCCCATGTCCATCGCCAATTCAATTCGCGCGCAAATCCCGCCGATCCACCAGGAGGGCTATCCCTTCATCGGCGGTTTTGCGCTGGTGAGCCTGATCCTGTTCTGGCTGTTTTCGCCGCTCGGCTGGATCGGGGTGGTCCTGACCATCTGGTGCGCGCTGTTTTTCCGCGATCCGGCGCGAGTGACGCCGGTGCGCGATGGCATCGTGGTGGCGCCCGCCGACGGCCGGATTTCCATGATCACGCAGGCGCTGCCGCCGGCCGAGCTTGGGCTCGGCGACCGGCCGCTGCCGCGCATCTCGATTTTCATGAGCGTGTTCAACTGCCACGTCAATCGCAGCCCGGTGGCGGGCCGGATTGACCGCATCGCGTATCGGCCGGGCGTCTTCGTCAATGCCGAGCTCGACAAGGCGAGCGAGGACAATGAGCGCAACTCGCTCGTTATCTCCACGCCCAACGGGCGTATCGGCGTGATCCAGATCGCGGGGCTGGTGGCGCGTCGCATCGTTTCCTTTGTCCGCGAAGGGCAGTCGATCGGCGCGGGCGAACGGTTCGGACTGATCCGGTTCGGCTCGCGTCTCGACGTCTATCTGCCTGATGGCACCAAGGCGCTGGTCGCCGAAGGCCAGACCGCGATCGCCGGCGAGACCATTTTGGCCGATTTCAGGCTCAACGAGGTTGGCCGCACCTTTCGCACGGATTAACCATCCACACCCGTGAACCCCGCGGCCTGCCGCCGCAATGGCGGACGGGCGCGGTGCTTGCTATATATCCAGGCAAGCCAAAGGCAGGCCGCCATGACGCCCTTTGATCGTCACCCCGAACTGCGCCGTCGCCGGTTTCGCCCGATCCCGGTGCGGATGCTGTTGCCCAACGTCATCACGCTGTTGGCGATCTGCGCGGGCCTGACCGCGATCCGGCTGTCCACGGAAGGGCGGATGGAATTGGCGGTCGGGGCGATCGTGTTCGCCGCGTTGCTCGACGGCATCGACGGCCGCGTCGCGCGCATGATCAAGGGGCAATCGAAATTCGGCGCCGAGCTCGACAGCCTAGCGGATTTCGTCAATTTCGGCGTGGCGCCCGGCCTGATCCTGTACTTCTGGCAGTTGCACGAGCTGCACAATGGCGGCTGGATTGCGGCGATGGTGTTTGCGATCTCCGGCGGCTTGAGGCTCGCGCGTTTCAACGCCACCATGGACGACCCGAACAAGCCGGCTTTCGCGTCGAATTATTTCACCGGCGTTCCCGCGCCCGCCGGCGCGATCACGGTGTTGCTGCCGATCTACCTTGCGTTCCTCGGTCTACCGAAACTGCCTTCCATACTGACGGCGCTCTATACGCTCTTGATCGCGTTCCTGATGGTGTCGCGCCTGCCGGTATTTTCGGGCAAGACCGTGCGGATGCGCGTGCCGCCGGAACTGGTGCTGCCGGTGTTCGTCTCGGTGATTTTCTTCATCGCGCTTCTGATCGGCTATCCCTGGCATATCCTCTCGGCCGGATCGTTGCTCTACCTCGCGAGCCTGCCGATGGGGTGGAAGTCCTATCGCGACCACGCGCGCAACCTCGCTGCGGCCACAGCGGCGCCCGCGGCCGATGCCGCGCCGCCAAGCTCGCCGCCGTCGTTTGCGCCGACCGCGCCCGATCCCTCCGAGGTCGAGCGGCCGGAGCGGCTGCACTAAAGCGCGATAGCCGCGCTTTAGTTTATTGTTTGAACTCTAGCCTCCCGCCACTTCCGCGCGAAATAGCTGCCATGAGTTGGGTTCGATCCCGATCTCGGCTATAGGCTGGTGCATGGACGGCATCATCAACCGTGCGCAGAAACCATGGAGAAAACGCCCGTGACCGAACCCGCTTCCGCTCCGCTTGCCCCATCCGTCCTCGAAGCGCTCAAGCGCTACGATACGCCGACGATCTGCAACGCGATGGAAATCGTGGCACCCGAGCGGCGGCTGATCGGCTACACCACGAAGCCGCTGGTCTGCCCATTTCCCGACCTGCCGCCGATGGTCGGCTACGCGCGCACCGTGACGATCCGCTCGGTGGTGCAGTCGGCCCTGCCGGCCGCCGAACAGGGCAAGCGGCGGATCGCCTATTATGAATATGTCGGCACCGGTTTCGGCCCGCGCATTACCGTGATCCAGGACATCGACGGTCCCGACGTCGGCTATGGCGCGTTCTGGGGCGAGGTCCAGAGCAACGTGCACAAGGCGCTCGGCTGCCTCGGGGTGATCACCGACGGCTCGATCCGCGACATTCCGCAATGGGCGCCGGGTTTCCAGGCGCTGGCCGGCTCGATCGGCCCGTCGCACGCCTGGGTGCATGCCGAGAGCTTTGGCGGCGAAGTTCGCGTCGCCGGCATGACGGTGCACTCGGACGATCTGATCCATGCCGACCGACATGGTGCGATCGTGATCCCGATCGATATCGCCGCGAAACTGCCTGACGCGGCCGAACTCTGCGGGCGCCGCGAGACGCCGATCCTCGAGATCGCGCGAGCCAAGGACTTCAGCCTCGACAAGCTCAGAGAAGCGCTGAAGCGGTCGGCGGAGATTCATTGAACGAATAGAGCATGATCCGGAAAAGTGGGTACCGGTTTTCCCTCGCGACAAATGCGGAACGCGTTTGCGCGGAGATCATGCTCAATCAAAAACTGAGAAGCGCGATGGTGATTCAACCTGATCCCATCGCGCTCTAGCTACTTTCCGGCGCAAAATTGATGCTTTGTGAAGAGGGGTCAAGGGCGCGCAGCAACGCAAGACCCGCCGGAGGCGACCGGCGGGGGTTTTGACAGAGCCTGATCGTGAGGGCGGTCGGATTTACCGGACAGCCCGGTTTTCCATTGCGCGGCCGATGTTGATGAGGTTGTCGGCAATGACGCCGAGGCCAACCCAACGCTTCATCCCGGCATCGCCTTTGTAGCGGCAACGGTTAAGCCCATGCCGCCGCTTGGCCACACTGATGCGCCCCTCGCATCCGGTCCGCCATTTCTGGCCGTTGCGGAACCAGCGCTTCTTCTGCTCGCGCCTGCGTTCAATGCTCTTGGTCGAGCGGTTGGGAATGCAAACGCGGTTGACGCCTTTTGCTTTCGCGGCTGCCTCATTCTTTGCGGAGTAGAAGGCGGCGTCTGCCGCTACCAGGCGCGGTGCGCGTCCGAGCATCGCTTGATGCGTTTCGATGGCTGCGATCAGCAGCTCCGAATCGTGCGGTCGCTGAGCGTAGACTTCATAGTCGATCACAATCTGGTTTTCGGCCTCCTGTAGTTTCACCATCTTGCCGAACTCGTTGGGCTTGCCCGCCTTGCCCTTGCGGATGATTTCTGTCGACGGTTCAAACAGGCTGAAGATCTTGCCTTCCGCGCGCGTATCGCCGCGGAAGATGCGCGCTCTGGTCTGCTTCATCACCTGCTTGATGAGCGGCACCATCGCATCGAGTTCCTGACCCAGGCCCTCCAGCACCAACTGCTTGCCAATGCTCGAAGCGCGCTTCACTCCTGCAGCGATCTCTTGGGAGAACCGCTTCGCCTGTCCCACCACCCGGCTGGTCGAGTTGAGCAATTTGTCGTACGCCTGTGTGAGCTTCTCCTGGCTCTGCTTGGCTTTGGAGCGCGCCGCCCGCGCGATGTCCAGCACCCGCAGCTTCACCGTCCGACTACGATCGCGCAGTCTGGCTCCAGCCTCGCCAGCGATCGTTGTGATCTTCTTCATGGTGCGGATCAGCACTCGAACCCCATCTCCCAACAAGCTCGAGTTGGTCGGATAGTGGATGTTGGTCTCCACCACCGTCGTGTCCACGCGCATTCTGCGCCCTTCCGTTGCCCCCTTGTCCTGTGCGAGCCTTACAAGCCTTTCGTGAATTTGTTCGACCACGTCCGGCCCCACCGCCACGCCCCAGCGGCCCATGGTCTTGGCATCGGGCGTCTTGGCGGCGCCCACGCGGGTGAAGTCGCGGTACACCAGGTTGGCGCGCACTTCGCGCTCCAGCACGCCATAGCTCCAGTTACGGATGTGCTTGAGGATCAACAAGCGCAGCACCACTTCGGCCGGAGCGCCCGGCCGGCCGCGGCTGCGGCTTTTGGGATGCCGTTTCATCAGCGCTTCGTACACGGCGGCTACGATTTGTTCGTCCGCCAGCACCTGATCGGCGTGTGTCATCCAGCTTTCGCGGAGATCGCTCACTTCCTCAGCGATCAATCCATCGCCGAAGCTGAGCTGCGCGCGTCGCATCTTAATCACGGCTCTTCCTCCCGCGCTTTGCCGCGGTTTTCTCCGGACGCAGCAAATCGTGGTTGATCTCGCAGATCGTCTCGATCGTCTCCTTCAGTTTCTGATAATTATCCAGCCAACGGCGAACCTCGGCAACCCGTTCGCGACGCACACTGATTTGCCGGGTGCGTCCACCAGCGTAGCTCACCGTCAGAACGAAGACCCGGTGCCCTTCGCCACGCGCACATTTCGGGCAATCTTTGGTATGTCGGACCGTGCGCTCCAGCAGCGAGCCACGCAGTATTTCGCCGGTGATCGGCAACTTGCCGATCAGCTTTTGGCGCGCTCGCAGGGTTTGCTCTCGAATCATTCATAAGAATGAATCAGCGAAAGTAACCAACGTCAATTCTGTTTCCGTCCGACCTTGCAGTTTCCATACCGCCTCGCAAGGCCAACCGACTTTTTCAGCGCCCAAGTAGCTAGGCGAAAAACGAGGGCGTGCGCCATGAACATGGCCGGCAAGACGGTGTTGATCACGGGCTCGACCGATGGCGTCGGCCGCTACGTTGCGGCCCAACTTGCCGCCGACGGCGCCAGGGTCTTGATCCACGGCCGCGACGCCGCGCGCGCCGGGACGCTTGTCGATGAGATCGCGCGGGGCGGCCACCAGGCGCCCACCTTCTATCAGGCCGATCTGTCGTCGCTGTCGGGCGCGCGGCAGCTCGCCAAGGCAGTGACCGCCGAGCACCAGCGGCTCGACGTTTTCGTCAGCAATGCCGGGATCGGTTCGCGGACGCTCGGCGCGGGGCGGGGCGAAAGCGCCGACGGCTTTGAGCTGCGCTTTGCGGTGAACTATCTCAGCGGCTTCCTCTTGGCCTATCTGCTGTTGCCCTTGCTGAGGGCCGCCGCGCCCTCGCGCATCGTCAATGTCGCGTCGCTCGGCCAGCACCCGATCGACTTCGACGACGTGATGATCACGAAAAACTATTCGCCTTCGCGCGCCTATGCGCAGAGCAAGCTGTCGCAGATCATGTTCACCATCGATCTCGCAGCCGAATTGAAGGGGAGCGGCGTCACCGTCAACTCACTGCACCCGGCGACCTACATGAACACCACGATGGTGCGCGAAGGCGGCATCACGCCGATCTCGACGGTCGAGCAGGGCGGGGAGGCGATCCTGCATCTGGTGCGCGGCGACGATGTCGCAGGCCGGAGCGGCCTGTTCTTCAACGGCATGCATGAAGCGCGGGCCAATCCGCAAGCCTATGACGAGATGGCCCGCCAGCGCTTGCGCAAGCTCAGTCTCGAACTCACGGGGCTTGCGACATAGCGCAGGCCCGCGCGGCGCGGCAGTTCCCGCTCAGCGTCTGCGAAGACTGTGTCTGACCTTCACCGGCCGAAGCGCGTAGTGCGTCAACGCTACGGGCCACAACGGTGCGAGGGCCTGATGCAGGCGCTTCTGCCAGTGTAGCGCGCGAAGACGAGGGAAATAAAGTGCGGTTTCGAGGGCCCCAAACAGGGTGATCATCAGCAGGGCTTTAATCGTTTCACTTGCCATTTGACCGCCTCCGCAGTTGGTCGATGACCGGATGCAACGCGATATTAAGCAAGAAAGTTCGCGCGGATATTTCGTTTCATATCTTAAGGGGAAGCCCTTACGTATTTCACCGGAGACGATGCGAACCCCCGCGGGGGAACACGAATAGTTCAGGCGGCAGCGTTGGCGCGCAGCCGCGCGATGATACCGGCGGCGATTTGCATGGAAGCTCCGGTAGCCCAGCCGAAACAGATCGCATACGCGCTGCCCGAGCGCGCAATCTCGTCAAGAATGATGCCGGAGACCGAGACCACGGCGGCGACCGCGGTGAGGAACGTTCCCGCGGCGCTGAGAAGTTCGACGGCGTCTGCCTTGGAGCCAAGCCGGCGCAACGGCAGCTCTCTCAGACGTTGGGGAGATCGTGGCAGGTCAATGCCGAGATAGAAACCGGCGGCGCCGTAGAGCATCATGGCAAAAATCGCGCCGGCCGAACTGATCAGTTCGATATCGGCGCTCGCAACATGCGCGGCCACGAACAGCCCGCACGATCCGCCGGTCAACGCCAGTCCGGTTCGCTCCACGACGTGTGCGAACCTGCTCAACAGGGAGCGCGTGCTCCAGCTCTCGCTATACTTGACCATATGACCCGAATAGCAGGGCCGGCAGGTCGGCCTTTGATGAAGATCAATTTGCCGGATAGACTATCTGACGGAGCTGCCGAACACGCCCTTGATCAAGGTCAAGGCGGATCGGTCGCGTTGAGGTTCGACTGGAAGGAGACCATCGGGTGTTGAAATGAGCTTGCGAACCTCCACGATTGCGACCGCATGCGGCCTTCTCATGCTGTCGGCTGCCGCAGCGCAAGCGCCGGCGGATTCGACGCAGCGTGAAGCGGCAGCGACCGGGGTCGCCGACCTCATGGTCGCCGCGCAATTCCGGCACATCAAGATTTGGTTCGCGGGCAAACTCAAGAACTGGCGGTTAGCCGCTTACGAACTGGATCTTATGAAGTCCAAATTGCAGGAAGCGGCGAAACTGTCCGTGACGATCCCGGCGCCGGACCTCACGATAAAGCCGATGCAGTCGCTGCGCGAGGCGATCGAAAAAAAGGATTCAGGCGCTTTTGCCGCGGCCTACACCGAACTGACCAACGCCTGCGACGCTTGTCACCGCGCCGTCGATCGCGGCTTTATCAGCATCCAAGTGCCCGTTACCTCGCCCTTCAGCGACGAGCAGTTCGTCGATCAGATCGCCGAGGGGCGGGCCCTGGCCCGTTCGGAGTGCGGAGCTTGCCATGTCGTCACGGAGAACGCCAACGAGGTGTCGGCTTTGAGATTTCCGGCGCCAAGTTTCCCGTCGCTGGCTCGGCGCGCCGGGTTGACCGATGAAAGCCTGCGCCAGTTCCTGCTGTCCAACCACCGCAATCTGGGGCATGACCAAGCCATGCCCAATCCGAGATTGGCCGGGTATCAGATCGAAGAAATCATCGCCTTTTTTTCAACGCTGCGGGGTAGCGGCCAATAGAGCACGATCCGGACCCGAAGGGCCGCGTTAGCGCAAAGTGGATACCGGTTTTCCCTTGAGCATAACAAACGCGGAACGCGTTTGCGCGGAGATCATGGACAAAGAGAAACTGAGAAGCGCGATGGTGATTTAGCTCGATCCCATCGCGCTCTGGGCGGCCTGGGGCTGCAGTTGGTGATCGATTCGCCTTCTTTTTGCAGGCGAAGCAGGCCCCTGAATCTAGGCCTTTATTAACCAACTGTTATGCCTACTAAATTCGGTAACGCGTCTTTAATGGCGGCCACGTAGGTTTTCGAAAATGCGGCTCAGAATGAGCCGCATGACCGTCCAGGATGGCCGGTCGTCCGCGCAGGCGTTGGAGTCTCCCATGGATATTATGACGGGCGTTGGGTTGGTGTTCGGCACCATCATCCTTGCGACGATAATGCTCATGGGCGGCGATATTCACATGTTCATCAGCGAGCATGCTGTCATCATCGTCATCGGCGGATCGATCGCCGCCACCATGATCAGGTTTCCGCTCAGCGCGATCCTGCACGGCGTTCCGCTCGGCGCGAAATTCGCCTTCACCATGAGCAGGCTCTCGGCCCGCGATCTGGTCGATGAACTGGCCCGCATCGCGGAAATCGCGCGCAAGCAGGGACCGGTCGGCCTTGAAAAGGTCGAGACCGACGAACCGTTCCTGGCCAAGGGAATCCGCTACGTTGCCGACGGCTACGATCTCGAGTTCATCCGCGACAATCTCGAACGCGACCGCGACAATTTCCTGATGCATCTCGACGAGGGCGGGAAAATCTACCGCGCCATCGGCGACTGCACGCCGGCCTTCGGCATGGTCGGCACCCTGATCGGCATGGTGCAGATGTTCGCCAACATGACCGACCCCTCGAAACTCGGCCCGTTCATGGCGACCGCCTTGCTCGCGACCTTGTACGGCGCGGTGGTCGCGAACCTGTTCTGCCTGCCGATTGCCGACAAGCTGCACGGCAAGCTGCTCGACGAGGAGACCAATCGCACGCTGATCATCGACGGCATTCTGATGATCCGGGATTCCAAGAGCCCGGCATTGGTTCGCGAGATGCTGCTCGCCTACTTGCCGGAAAAGCACCGCCATGAAGAAGGCGAACCGGTTCCAGCCTGATGGGTTGGCAGCGGTCCGGAGTTTAAGGCATGGCCAAGAAAAAACGCGGCGGCGCACATGGCGGGGGGCACGGCTGGTACGTGTCCTTTGCCGACCTGATGGGCTTGATGATGAGCTTCTTCGTGATGCTCGTCGCATTCTCCACCATGGACAACAACAAGCTCAAGATCGTCGCCGGCTCGATGCGCGATGCCTTCGGCGTTCAGACCGAAGTTCGCTATTCCGGCATCATCGAGTCCGACGGCCTGCCGACGCGTCCGAAGCTGAAGAACGCCGCGCACATTCAGCCCGAGGATGCATCCAATACGCCGACCCCCGATGAACAGGAACACAGCAGGATCGATGGCGAACGCCTCAAGGTCGACCGCGAATTCGCGCTCGCCTCGGCCTCGCTGCGCCAGGCCCTGCAGGACATGCCGGAACTGACTGAAATCTCCAAACACATCATGTTCGAGGAGACCAAGCAGGGGCTCAACCTTGAAATCGTCGACCAGGACGGCCGCTCGATGTTCGCCGACGGTTCCAAGACGCCGTATGACCGCACCCGCCGGCTGATCGAGAAGCTGGCTATCCCGCTCAAGGCTACGCCGCTGCGCGTATCGATCATCGGCCACACGTCGGCTGGCTTTGTGCCGAGCCGCGGCGACTACGGCCCGTTCGATCTGTCGGCAGATCGGGCCAACGCGGTTCGCCAGATTCTCGAGCATGAAGGCCTGCCCGCATCCCATATCTACGCCGTCTCCGGCAAGGCCGACTCCCAGCCGTTATTTCCTGACGATCCCTCGCTGGCGGCGAACCGCCGCGTGACCATCACGCTGATGCGCGAGGATCCGGCGCTGCCGCCCGATCTGAAGCCGTAGGCTTACTACTATAATACCTCATTGCGTCTGGGAATGTTGCACTCCGGGGCAGGGTCCGACATCGCGCGGGCTTCAGTCATTGATCGCCTCAAGATTTCGGTCGGGCGGTAGTATTCCGCCCTGGTAAAGGGCACGGTCCGAAAATATATGCGTTTTGGCATGCCGGGGCCCCAAGATCGGGCTAGGCTATCCTGCAGGTGCAAATTATAAGCCGCCTCGCTTTGCTTAATGGCGCAGTGAGCCTTTGAGGCCCCAGTTCCCATGACCAGTGATGTTGCAGCTCCCGCCCCGGAAACGGCGGCGGCCGGTCGGAATGGCGATGCCCACTCGACCGCGGGCTTCGGTGCGCTGACGCTCGGCAGCATCGGCGTCGTCTATGGCGACATCGGCACCAGCCCGCTTTATGCGCTGCGCGAGGCCGTGGTCGCCGCCAGCGCGGGAGGGGCCGTCACCTCGCAGGCGGTGCTCGGCGTCATTTCCCTGATCCTCTGGGCGCTGATCATCGTGGTGACCCTGAAATACGTGCTGATCCTGCTGCGCGCCGATAACCACGGCGAGGGCGGGACATTGGCGCTGATGGCGCTGGCGCAGCGCGCCGTCGTCCGTGGTGCGGCCACGATCGTCTTGCTCGGGATCATCAGCGGTGCGCTGTTCTACGGCGATGCGGTGATCACGCCGGCGCTGTCGGTGCTGTCGGCGGTCGAAGGTATCAAGCTCGTCACCGCCGCGCTCGATCCCTATGTCGTGCCGCTGACCGTGGTGATCCTGCTGGTGCTGTTTGCGGTGCAGTCGCGTGGCACCGCGCGCGTGGCCTCGTTCTTCGGCCCGGTGATGCTGGTCTGGTTCGTGGTCATTGCGATTGCGGCGATTCATCCCATCGCGCGGCATCCGGAAGTGTTGCTGTCGCTCAATCCGCTCTATGCGGTGTCGTTCATGCTGCACCACGGCATCATCGGCTTCGTCACGCTCGGCGCGGTATTTCTCGCCGTCACCGGCGCGGAAGCGCTCTATGCCGATCTCGGGCATTTCGGCAAACGGCCGATCCAGACGGCCTGGCTCTTTATCGTGCTGCCGTCGCTGGCACTGAACTATCTGGGCCAGGGCGCGCTCGTCATCGCCGATCCCAAGGCGGTCGAGAACCCGTTCTTCCTGATGTTTCCGGATTGGGCGCTGATCCCGATGGTGGCTCTCGCCACGGCGGCAACCGTGATCGCGAGCCAGGCGGTGATCACCGGCGCCTACTCGTTGACGCGCCAGGCCATCCAGCTCGGCCTGTTGCCGCGATTTGAAATCCGCCATACCTCGGAAACCCATTCCGGCCAGATCTTCATGCCGCGTGTGAACTCGCTGCTGTTGATCGCCGTGATGCTGTTGGTCATGATGTTCCGCTCATCGAGCGCGCTGGCCTCGGCCTACGGCATCTCCGTTACCGGGACCATGGTGGTCACCGCGATGATGGGCTTTGTCGTGATCTGGAGGGTCTGGAAATGGTCGGCGGTCGCGGCTGCCGCGCTGATCGCGCCGTTCCTGTTTCTCGACCTCACCTTCCTGGCGGCAAACCTCCTGAAAGTCTTCGAAGGCGGCTGGGTGCCGTTGGCGCTCGGCTCCTGGGTGATGCTGTTGATGTACACTTGGCGGCGGGGCAGCCGGCTGTTGTTCGAGAAGTCGCGCAAGCTGGAGTTCCCGTTAGCGGACCTGGTGGCGATGCTGGAAAAGCGGCCGCCGCAGCGGGTGTCCGGCACGGCCGTGTTCCTGACCAGCGATCCCGTCAGCGCGCCGACCGCGCTGATGCACAGCCTGAAGCACTACAAGGTTCTGCACGAGAAGAACGTCATTCTCACCATCGAATCCGCGGCCACCCCCCGCATCGACCCGTCGGAGCGGGTGAAGCTGGAACAGATCAGCCCGACCTTCTCCAAGGTCACGCTGCGGTTTGGCTTCATGGAATCGCCCAATGTGCCGAAGGCGCTTGCGATCGCGCGCAAGCTCGGCTGGCAGTTCGACATCATGTCGACGTCGTTCTTCCTGTCCCGTCGCGCGCTGAAGCCGGCGGCGCATTCCGGCATGCCGCGCTGGCAGGATCACCTCTTCATCTCGCTAAGCCGCACCGCCAACGATGCGACCGACTATTTCCAGATCCCGAGCGGGCGCGTGGTCGAGGTCGGAACGCAAGTGACTGTTTAGGTTCACCTTGTCTTTCTAACCGCCTTGCGGCGCTTGATTTTCACCTCGCCAGGAGTGAGGTTGGCGCCGGATGGCAAGCGGCCGGCCGAGCCGGGATTACCGGTTGAGATTTGATCGTTGGGAGGACAATGCGTGGTCAAAGTGCACGATTTGACGCCGGAAGAGGTGTCGAAGGGGATGGCGGAGGGCCGCTATCTTCTCGTTGATGTCCGCGAGCCCAACGAGGTCGCGGTTGAAGCCTATCCGGGCGGCGTCGTCGTTCCGCTTTCGAGCTTCGACCCGCAAGCCATTCCGGACCCGCATGGCAAGCAGGTCGTCTTTGCTTGCCGCTCAGGCAAGCGCTCGGTGACGGCGTCGCTCGCCGCCCAATCCGCCGGCCTGCCCTATGACAGCCATCTGGCGGGCGGCATCATCGGCTGGAAGGCCGCGGGGCTACCGACCAAGACCGGCGGCTGACGGTCCCCCATGACCTCCATGAACAAGGTCTTCGCGGATCTTCCCGTCACGGTCTTCGAGGCGATGTCGCAAGCCGCGCGCGACAACAACGCCATCAATCTCGGCCAAGGCTTTCCCGACGATCCGGGCCCGGAGGATATCAGGCGCGCCGCGGCCGACGCCGTGATGGACGGCTACAACCAATACCCCTCGATGATGGGCATCCCCGAATTGCGGCAGGCCATCGCCGCCCATTACGGGCGCTGGCATGGGCTCAAGCTCGATCCGATGACCGAGGTGATGGTGACGTCGGGCGGCACCGAGGCGCTGACGTCCGCGATCCTTGCCGTCGTCGAGCCCGGCGACGAAGTGGTGGTGTTCCAGCCGGTCTACGATTCCTATCTGCCGATCATCCGCCAGGCCGGCGGCATCCCGCGGCTGCTTCGCCTCGAACCGCCGCACTGGCGGCTATCGGAGGAGATGCTGCGCAGCGTCTTCAACGCCAAGACCAAGGCGGTGCTGTTCAACAATCCGCTCAACCCGGCCGCGGTGGTCTATCCGCGCGAGGACCTCGAACTGCTCGCCCGCTTCTGCCAGGAGTTCGACACCGTCGCGATCTGCGACGAGGTCTGGGAGCATGTGATTTTCGACGGGCGCGAGCATATCCCGCTGATCACCATTCCGGGCATGCGCGAGCGCACCATCAAGGTCGGCTCCGCCGGCAAGATATTTTCGCTCACGGGATGGAAGATCGGCTTCGTCTGCGCGGCGCCGCCGCTGTTGCGCGTCGCCGCCAAGGTGCACCAGTTCCTGACCTTCACCACCGCGCCCAACCTGCAGGCCGCGGTAGCTTACGGGCTTTCCAAGCCGGACGATTATTTCCTCGGCATGCGCAAGGAGCTGGCGAGGAGCCGCGACCGGCTGACCGCGGGACTGGAAAGCATCGGCTTTCCGGTGCTGCGTTCGCAGGGCACCTATTTCCTCACCGTCGACCTTTCGCCGCTCGGATTGAACGAAACCGATGAGGCGTTCTGTAAGCGTATCGTCAACGACTACAAGGTCGCCGCTATCCCGGTGTCGGCCTTCTACGAGCAGGACGCGGTGACCTCGGTGGTGCGGTTCTGTTTCGCCAAGAAGGATGCGACGCTGGACACCGCGCTCGAACGGCTGTCGGACGCGGTGCATCGCCGCAGGAAGGTGGGCTGACGATGTGGGGCAGGGGCCGTTCCAGTTTTGCTGCGGCGCTCGCTGGCGTGTTGGCCCTGCTCTCGGTTCCAACCAAGGCCGAGGAGCGCGTCGTCAATTTCTACAATTGGTCGAACTATATCGCCCCTGATGTCCTGGAGAATTTCACCAAGGAGACCGGCATCAAGGTGGTCTACGACACTTTCGACGCCAATGAGACGCTGGAGACGCGGCTGTTGGCCGGCAAATCGGGCTACGACCTCGTCGTCCCCTCCGGCTATTTCCTGCAGCGCCAGATCAAGGCGAACGTATTCCAGAAGCTCGACAAGTCGAAATTGCCGAACCTCGTCAACGCCTGGCCGATGGTGACGCAACACCTCGCCACCTACGATCCCGGTAATCTCTATGCCGTCAATTATATGTGGGGCACGACGGGCATAGGCTACAATGTCAAGATGGTGCAGAAGATACTCGGGCCTGACGCCAAGATCGACAGTTGGGACATCGTCTTCAAGCCGGAGAATCTCGCCAAGTTCAAGGATTGCGGCGTCCTCATGCTGGATTCCGCCGACGATATTTTTCCGGCCGCGCTCGGCTATCTCGGCCTTGACCCCAACTCGACCAGGCCGGCGGATCTGGAGAAAGCCGCCGATCTCGTCAGCAAGGTCAGGCCCTATGTCCGCAAGTTTCACTCTTCCGAATACTTAAGCGCGCTCGCGACCGGCGAGATCTGTCTCGTGGTCGGCTGGTCCGGCGACGTCTTGCAGGCGCGCAACCGCGCCGCGGAAGCCAAGAACGGCGTCGAGATCGGCTATGCGATTCCGAAAGAGGGCGCGCAGATGTTCTTCGACAATCTCGCGATTCCCGCCGACGCCGAGCATGTCGCGGAAGCCCATGAGTTGATCAACTATCTCTACCGGCCCGAGGTCGCCGCCAAGAATTCCAACTTCTTGTCTTATGCCAACGGCAATCTGGCGAGCCAGAAGCTGATCGATCCGAAAATCCTGAACGACAAGAACATCTACCCCGACGATGCGACGCTGCAAAAACTGTTCGTGATCACCGCGCGCGATCCGGCCACCCAGCGCGTCATCAACCGTCTCTGGACCAGGGTGAAGACGGGGAGGTGAGGTGGTCCCGGTGATCCGCGAAACCGCGGATTCTGCAATCGCGCCGGATGCACGATTCGGCCAAGATCGGCCTCGGACAATGGAGCGTCGACGGCCATGACTGAACATCCTCGCATTTCGCTCGCGCCCGACGTGCTGGTCGGCAAACCGGTGATCCGCGGTACCAGGCTATCGGTCGAATTCGTGATTGGACTAATGGCCGATGGATGGTTCGAAGCCGATATCCTCGCCAATTATCCTGATATTACGCACGAGGACATTATCGCGTGTCTCGCTTACGCGCGCGATTCGCTGAGTTCGGAGAAGGTGTACCCGAGCGCGGCCTGATATGCGATTTCGGCGAACTGGCGAAGGGTGCGGTACTACCGGAAGGATGCGGCGTGATCTTGCTGTGCATTCCGATGCCGCGACCTCACGAGGTCGGACAGCAGATCGCCAGCCTGATCATGGCGCGCGACGACTGGGCCGGCCACTTCTCGGTCGTCGAGATCAGTCGGGTCCGAATGCGGCCACTTGGAAGATAGGGACGACCCAGCCCCTAGACTAGCGCCAGCGGCGGTGCAGCCACAGCCACTGATCCGGATATTCGCGGACCCAGCCCTCGACCACCGAGGTGACCGCCTGCATCGTGCCCTGCACGTCGATCTGGCCCGAGGCGTCGCGCACCGGCGGGACCTCTTCCGACAATTCGGCGCGAAAGCGGTTGTCCGGCAGGCGGATGATGCGCACGCCATGGATCGGGCATTCGACTTGCCGCAGCAGCCGCGCCAACGTCGGATTGGCCTTCGTCTTGCGCCCAAAGAACGTCACCTCGACGCCGTTGGTGAACCACTGGTCGACCTGGATGGCGACGTGCTGGCCTTTTTGCAGGGCTTCTGCGAGCCGCAAGGGCGCATCGCGGCCGGCCGGGATCAGCGTGCCCATCTTGACCTGGCGCAACTCTTCAATGATGCGGTTGGCCGAAGCACTGTTGGGCCGACGGAACAGGATCGCGGCATCGAGCCCATGGGCGACCGCAGCCACGGCAGGCAGTTCCCAGTTGCCGAGATGGCAGAAAAAAATCAGCGCCGGCTTGCCGTCGAGCCGGAGCTGCGCAAACAGCTCATGCGTGCGCGGCTGAATCTCGATACGGCTGAGCTCGGGGTGGGCGGGGTCGTGTTCCCAGATATGATCGAGATGCGCGAATTCGGCGCCGAGGCGGCCGAGATTGTCCCAGACGCCGGCGAGAATGGTTTCGATCTCCTCGAGGCGACTTTTCAGGGAAGGCGGCGGTCAGATTGGCGCGGCCGATCCGCTGCTCGCGCAGCATCGGTCCAATCAGGCGGGTGATCCGGCCGAACAGATTGGCGGTCTTGATCGGATCGAAGTAGCGGGTGGCGCGCAGCATGCCGATGGTCAGCGCGCCGACCGCGGCATCGCCGAGCGGCTTGGTCGCGTCGCGAAACCGGGCCTTGGTACGAAGCAGAAGTGGGGGCATCTGATAAAGCGGGCGCCGGCTAAGCCGGCTCACGCGTCAGGATCAGCGAGGCGTTCTGGCCGCCGAAACCGAACGAATTGGACATCACGGCGGTCACCCGCGCATCGCGCGCCTTGTTGCCGACGATGTCCAACGGGATCGCCGGATCCGGGATATCATAATTGATGGTCGGCGGAATCCGCTGGTGTTCGAGCGTCAACAGCGAAAAGATCGCCTCGACGGCGCCCGCCGCCGAAATCGTGTGGCCGACCATCGACTTGTTCGACGACACCGGAATCTGCTTGGCTCGTTCGCCGAACACCACGGAAATCCCGAGATATTCCATCTTGTCGTTTTCCGGAGTCGCGGTGCCGTGGGCGTTGATGTGGTCGATCTGCTCCGGCGTCATGCCGGCATCCGCCAGCGTCTTCAGCACGCAGCCGATGATCGGCTTGCCGTCCGGGCTCGAGCGGGTGCGGTGAAATGAATCGGTGAGCTCGCCGCAGCCGGCTATGACACCGAGGATCGGCACCCCGCGTGCGACCGCGGCTTCATAGCTTTCCAGCACCAGGGCGCCTGCGCCTTCCGCCATGACGAAACCGTCGCGGTTCTTGGAGAACGGCCTGGAGGCGGCCTCCGGCGGAGTGTTGTGGGTCGACAGCGCCGACAACAGCGAGAAACGGACCACGGCCTCGGGATTGACCGAACCCTCGGTCGCGACGCAAAGCGCGGCATCGGCATCGCCGCGGCGGATCGCTTCGACGCCGAGCTGGATCGAGGTCGCGCCCGACGCGCAGGCGGTCGACAGCGAGATCGGCGAGCCCTTGGTGCCGAAGGTGTCGGCGAGGTGCGCCGCGATCGAACCGAACATGAAGCGGTGATGATAAGGCGCGAATTTTCCGCCGCCGCTGATGCGCAGCAGGTCATCGTAATCGATATCCTGCTTGCCGACCGCGCGGCCCAATTCCATCCGCTGCGGCCACTCGACCTCGACCGGTGCGACCGCAAGAAACAGCGGTCCCGGAAAATCACCCTTGCGACCGATGCCCGACTGCTCGAGCGCTTCCTCGGTGGCCATTTCCGCGAGGCGTTCGGTGAGGCCGGTCGACGTGAACGGATCCACGGTAACGAAATCCACGGTTCCCGCCATCGTGGTCTTCAGGGCGTCGATCGGAAAACGGGTGATCGTCCGAATCCCGGACTCGCCGGCGGTAAGCTTCATCCAATTGTCGGTCTTGCCGGCGCCCAGCGAGGTCACGATACCCATTCCGGTAACGACGACGATCGGCCTTCCGAACTTGTCGCGTGGTGTTGCCATGTTGTCCCAGCCCGTCAAACCGTTGATGTCACTCGACCGCTTCGACCAGGGCCATGCCTTCGCCCCGCCAGTGACCCGCTCCGACAACGACAATCTGGGACGGCGGCTTGGTCATTTCAATCTCTACGCCCGACGAATCGACCGGTGGAAACAGCGCGTGGCGCGAAATCGAGAGCGCGGCCAGCCCCAGCCCCAGCGGAAACTGGGTCTCCAAGGTGTGACCGAATCGCGTGCCGGTGGCGCGGACGGCAAAATCGCCGTGCTTTTGCAGAAAGGCCCGCTCCTCCGAGGTGACCGGTTCGGCCCCGGTGGCGCCTGAGATGATCGCGCCGCCGCCCTCGATCCGGCCGAGCTTGGACCACAATCGGTCCAGCGTCGCGGTGACGTCGCCGGGATGCTTGCGCTGGCACAGATCGGCAACCACGCCGGTCAGGCGCGCGAAGGGCTTGGCGCCGCGGGCCAACGCATGAGCCTTGGACTCGATGACAATAAACGCTCCGGCCGACCCCAGTGCGAAGCCGGCGTGCCGTTCGCGTTCAAAGACCGGCGCGAACTTTCCCTTGAGGTTGAAATCACCGAACTCGTAGAGCACCAGCAGGTCCTTGCGTTCGCCGTTATGCGAACCGCCGAACAGCGCGATGTCGCTTTCTCCGGCGGCGACGCGGGCCAGCGCAATCCGCGCCGCATCGACGCCTGCCACTTCCTCGCCCATGAACGTTCGCGATGTTCCGCAAACGCCATGCACGATGGCGATATTGCCGGCCAGCAGATTCGAGAGCTGGGCCAGGAACAGGGTCGGGCGCAGATCGCTCATCAGCCGTTCGTTGAGGAAGCCCGGGGCGTTGTTGCCCTTGGCCACGGCACTGAGAATTCCGCAATCGACGGCGATATCGCGCTCGCCGCCGCCGGCCGCGATGACCATATCCATCCGCCCGAGGATTTCCTTGTTGCCCTTGACGCCGGCGGAATCCAGCGCGAGCCCGGCCGCATAGGTGCCGATGCGCTGCCAGGCCTCCATCTGCCGCTGATCGCCCTTTTTCGGAATCTGCGTATCGAGATTGACCGGTGCAAAGGGATGAACGACGTAGGGCGCAAACGCCTTCTCATCGACATTGATGCGCCGCTGATTGAGGGCGTCCCAATTGGCCTCGAGCCCTTCGCCGAGCGACGTGGCGAGGCCGATGCCGGTGATCCAGACTTCCGCCGATTCCGTCTTTGAGGATGTCGTCTCGGTCATGGCAGAAGAACCTGTAGCGGAAACCCGACCCGTTTGGCTTCGGCGTCCATGTGCCCGCGCATCTCCGGGTTGGGGAAGGGCGCCAGGGTGAGCGTTATGGTCGCGTTGCTGCGGAGCTTGCCACCGACCTTAACCCTCGCTTCGGTCATGGCGTAACCCGAGCCTTCGTGAAGGATATTGGCCTCGACCGTCAGCACTTCGCCGGGCGACACGAAGCCGCGCATCTTGGCTTCCTTGACCGCGGCCAGGATCGGCATGCGTTCGAACTTCATCAAGGCGAGCAGCAGCCAGCCCGAAGTCTGCGCCATCGATTCGATCAGGAGCACGCCGGGCATGATCGGATAGCCCGGGAAATGCCCTTCGAAGATGGTGCTCTCCGTGGGGACCCGTGCCTCGACCGTGATGGTCTTCTCTTCCAGGTTGAGGTCGAGAATGCGGTCGATCAGCTTGAAATATTCGAGTTGCATGAGCCGCGGTCAGGCGCTCGCGTTCTTGGCCGCGACCAGTTCGTCGATGCGCGCGCAGAGGTTCTTCAAGACAAAATACTGCTCGGTGGTCGCCTTGCCGTCGTTGACTTCCTGGGTCCATTTTTCCAGCGGCAGCTTGATCCCGAACGCCTTGTCGATGGCAAAGGCGATGTCGAGGAAATCGAGGCTGTCGATGCCCAGATCATCGATGGCATGGCTTTCCGGCGTGATCGTGTCGCGCGGGATGTCGCAGGTTTCAGCGATGATCGTGGCGACCTGATCGAATGTGGAGGACATCACTAAGCCTTTGATATACTGGAGATAAATTCCGGAATGGTGCAGCGAGCCGGCATCGCGACCCAACTGCCCTCATTCCCGCCGACCGGGAGTAGAGTGCCCGTATATCGGAGCGCCGCCTTTAGTTCAATGGAGCGCAGATAGCGTCGGGTGGGGCGGATTTAAGGTGATTCGGCCCGGCTTGGGGCTTGGCTTTTTGGGCCTGGCTTTTTGGGCCTGGTTTTAAGGGGTGGAAATCCGCACGCAGTCGCGCCGTCCCATCAGCACGCAATCCTGGGTCCGACGCAGGTCGGCGATGCTCATGGCAAGCCAGATTCCAATCGCCGTCAAAGCGACCGTGAACGCGAAGGCCGCGATGTTGGCCAGCATGCGATGGCGGAAATCGTCCGGCTGTTCCCGCGGCCGTTCGTAACGCGACAGGTCGAGCGGCTCCGGCGTGTTGTCCTGGTGTCGCGGCTGCACGTTCATGTTGACGCGGAAGGTGGGCGGGTGGGCCGAATGACGCGGCCGAAACTGGAGCACACGGTGCTCTTCTTCCGTTGCAATGGGCCGCTGGGTCTTCACTGCCGCCGACTCCGGAATATCCCGTTGTTGTTGTTTAGCACGCACACCGCGCGCCTTGCAGAAAATGTTACGGCACGAAAGTCTGATCCGCTATTCCTCGAAAGTGTCATGGAACCTGCCGTAGTCGATCCTGACCTTTCCGTCCTCCGAGACGGCGAGGACATCGACATAGCGGTGACCGAAGCGGATATCGGGATGATCGTAGAGTTTCCGGGCATGCACGGTTTGCGCTGCAACAACATCATATCCGGACACCACCACGACAAACGAGATGTTGGCGGCTTCGAGGTCCTTCGGGTTGAGCCCGAAAAGCGGACTGCTCTCGTCGAGCACATGGTGCAGCGTCCAGCTCAAGGCGAGCGCGGGACTCTCGTTGCGCAACAGCGGCAGCTCGTAGAACCTGCGAAAGGCATGGCCTTCCGCGGTCACGATATTCTTGAACATCCATAGCCTTGCGGTTGCGTTGCCGATGATGTCCTGGCGCGCATTGGCGAGCCGCACCATCAGGGTCGGAATGCCCTCATGGGTCGATACGACGGGGTTGTTGGCGAACAGCAGCCGGGCGTTGGGCCGCGAGAAGCGTGCAAAGATCAGCCCGGTCATCAGCGACATCGAGAAGATGCCGGTGAACAGCTCGACGGTCGCAATGAAATGGCCGTAGTGCGTCTGCGGATGCATGTCGCCGTAGCCGGCGGTCGAGAGCGTCTCGATCGAGAAATAGAGATAGTCGATATAGGCGCCGCCGGGTACGTTCGAGATCGGCTGGTCGCCGAGCCAGTAGAATACGGCGAACACGGCGTTGAAGGCGAGAAACACCAGCGCGGCGCCGGCGATGAAGGACGGCCAGGAGGCGGTCAGGCAGCGATGGCTGATGTCCGCCCAGAAATTGAGATCAAGGCCTTCGGTGATGATTTTGCGTCCGCCGAGCTCAACGACCCGTGGCTTCGGATGTTCGTTCACTCTGGCGCTTTTGCATCTATTGGTCCCGACCGATCTCATCAGTTAGCGCGGGGCATTGATCGCCTGCGCCGTCGTGCCATAATTGCACGATTTCAGACACATATTTGGCGGCAAGCAACGGGAGTTTCAAGTCATGGCGAATCTGCGCGAACCGAGAGTTCATCCGGTCCCCATTCTCGAATTGCGTCCGACCCAGATGACCGTCGGGATGCGCGAGGTCAAGGAAAAGCGGCAGCGCTGGCGGGAGCACAAGTCGAAACAGAAGCAGGAAGAGCTGCTCGGCAAGCACATGATCCCGGTCGTGGTGGGGCCCGACAAGCGCTTCTATGTGGTCGACCACCATCACCTGGCGCGCGCGCTGCATGATGAGGGCATCGAGGCCATCCTGGTGACGGTGATCGGCGACCTCTCGATGGTCGGACGCGACGCGTTCTGGGGGGTGATGGACAACAAGCGATGGGTCTATCCCTACGACGCCAAGGGCGAGCGCCGGACTTTCAAGGACCTCCCGAAATCGGTCGTCGAGCTGAAGGACGACCCGTTCCGCAGCCTCGCCGGAGAATTGCGGCGCGCCGGCGGTTTTGCCAAGGACACCACGCCGTTCAGCGAATTTCTGTGGGCCGATTTCCTGCGCCGCCAGATGCCGCGCAAGACCGTGGAAGACCATTTCGCCAAGGCGATGGAAAAGGCGCTCGAACTCGCCAAGAGCGAGAATGCGATCTATCTGCCCGGCTGGTGCGGACCGGCTTCCGACGATTAGCGGCCTGCCGGGAAGTTTGCGGCTATTTCGGCAGGCGCCCCATCAGATAAAACTCGTCGTTGGGCCGCATGCCGGTGACGTTGGCCATCCGGTTCGACAGCGCGAAGAACGCCGCGATCGCCGCGATGTCCCAGATATCGTCGTCGGAAAACCCATGCGCCGCGACCGCGGCGAAATCGGCTTCCGAGATCTTGTGCGCCTCAAGCGCGACCTTCATCGCGAAGTCGAGCATCGCCTGCTGGCGCGGCGTGATATCGGCTTTACGATAATTGACGGCGATCTGGTCCGCGACCAGCGGGTTCTTGGCCCGGATGCGCAGGATCGCGCCGTGCGCGATCACGCAATACTGGCACTGATTGGCGCTCGAGGTCGCGACCACGATCATCTCGCGCTCGGCCTTGGAGAGGCCGCCCTCCTTGTCCATCAGCGCGTCGTGATAGGCAAAGAAGGCGCGGAATTCGTCCACCCGGTAGGCGAGCGTCAGGAATACGTTCGGCACGAAGCCGGATTTCTCCTGCACCGCGAGCAGACGGCTGCGGATATCTTCCGGCAGCGTGTCGATGGCGGGCGCGGGGAAGCGTTGGGTGGTCGGCTGCGTCATGGCGGCTGTTCCGGCTGGCGTCGCGGGAAGCGATCATGCCGAACCATAGTCGATGATGCGCGCCGCGCAAGGCGCGGGCCGGGCCTTCGCCCTAGATCGCGCTAGCGCAGCGGCTTCTTCAGCAGCGAGAAGCGGTCGGGATCGAGGCCCTGCGAGGGCTGCAGCATCGGCGCCTCGAGCGAGGATAGGCCGCGTACGCCCGGCCGTTCGCCGATGCCGGGATCGTTGGCAGTAGCGTCGCGGCTCGAGGTGGCGCCGCGCCAGCGTTCCAGGACCGCGCCGACGAAATGCATGTCGTGGCCGGCGGTGACCGAGGTCACGGTGGCGATGGTGGCCTCGCTGCGCGGCAATTGATGCGCCGGCACTTCCTTGAAGCGCAGCCGCGTCGGCAGCGCCACGCCTTCGCCGAACGCCAGCACCTCGCGGGTGCCGAGCGAGGGGACGAACGACAACAGGTTGGCGGCGGCGTCCGACACCGCCGAGCGCAGCAGCGACTGGTCGCGCTCGTTGGCAAGCCGCATCGTGAACAGCGTGTTGCACTGGGAGATGATGGTGGCGTCGAGCTCGGCCGGGCGCTGGGTGACGAGGCCGAGATAGACGCCGTATTTGCGGCCTTCCTTGGCGATCCGCGACACCGCCTTGCGGGTCGGTCCGAAGCCGATGTTGCGGTCGGCCGAGGCGTAGCGGTGCGCTTCCTCGCAGACGAACAACAACGGCGACACGCCGTCGCTCCACAGCCCGAAATCGAACGCCATGCGGCACAACACCGACACGACGGAATCGATGACTTCGGCGGGGAAGCCGGCAAGCTGCATCACCGTCATCGGCTTGCCGTTGGCCGGCAGGCGGAACAGGTGGCTGATGACTTCGGCCATGGTGTCGCCGCCGACATTGGCGTTGTCGAACATGAAGGTGTAGCGCGGATCGTTGCGCACGGTCTCGATGCGCGACATCAGCTTGTGATAGATGATGCGCGAGGAGCGGTTTTCCAGCTTGCCCATGCGCTCGTCGATCAGGGAAATCAGGTCGACCAGGCGATAGGGCACCGGCGTGTCGACGGTATAGCCGACCGTCTTGGCGTCGAGGCGCTTCAGCCCGATCCGGTCGGAGTTCTGGTACTGGGTATAGATCCCCTTCGCCAGCGGGATGACTTCGGAGAGGATGTCGAGCTCTTCGGGCACGCCGGGCCGGCCGGCGAACAGAACGTCGACAATTTCCTCGAAGTTGAATAGCCAGAACGGCAGCTTCAGATTGCGCGGGTTGATAACCATCGCGCGATTGCCGAAGCAGCGGCCGTACTCGTTGTGAACGTCGAGCAGGAAGACCCGCAAATTCGGCCGGGCCTTTAGGATTTCGTTCAAGAGCAGCGACACGCCGGTCGATTTGCCGACACCGGTCGATCCCAGCACCGCGAAGTGCTTTGAGAGCATCTCCTCGACATCGACATAGGCGATGACGGACGGATCCTGCTGCAGGGTGCCGACGTCGATCTGATCCGATCCGCTCGGCGCATAGACCGTGCGCAGGTCCTGATTGCTGATCGGGTCGACGGGGTCGCCGATGGTCGGATAGTTGGTGACGCCGCGCTGGAATTTCCGGCGCTCGCCGCCGAGAATCTCGCCCAACAGATCAACGCCGGCGCTCGCGATGTAGTTGTCGGAGGTCGGGAGATCCTCGCAGGTGACGTCGGTGATCATTGCGACGATGGTGGAAGTGGCGCAGCGGATGCTGACGAACCTGCCGACGGTCGCCCGCACTTCAGAGACCGGCATCTGGCTTGGCAGCAGTCCGACCCGGGCAAGCGAGCCACGCACCGAAATTACACGTCCGAAGGATGTCACGATACTTGAACCTGGCATGTCATGGACTTGGTCAGGCCCTCACTATCGCGACCGTCCTTGGACAAACGGTTAAGCCGGCGGAAGTGGGGGTTCATCAAATACTTCGCATTCGCGATACGATTTTACCTTGGCGGACGAATTGGACGCGCCCGCGGCGTCAAGACCCCGTGGAAAACCGGAGTTTTCCGTATCCCATGGGGGTCGTGTGCCGGAGGCCGGCTTAAGGTTTGGTTTACCAAATCCGGAAGGAAGCCGTTCCGCCGCTGCCGCGTTTGGTGGGCGCGCTCGCCGCGGTCCCAACAGCAACGCCGGCCAGTAGCGCGGCTGCTGCAGCTGGGACACCGCCTCGGCCAGCGGAACGTCGGCCTGTGAGCCGTCGCGCTCGCGCAGGCTCACCCAGCCGTTCCTCATCTCGCGCCCGCCGACGATGGCCATCACCGGCACCGCCATTTCACGCGCCGCCACGATGCGCCGCGACAGCGTATCGGCGCCGTCATAGGCAACGGCCCGGATCCCGGCATCCTCCAACGCCGCCAGCACGTCCGCGCCGTATCCGGCCTGGTCTTTCGAGATCGGCGCGACCGCGACCTGGTCCGGCGACAGCCGGAACGGAAGCACGCCGCCATGGTGCTCGATCAGGATCGCGATCATGCGACTGAGCGATCCGAAGATGGCGTGGTGGATCATCAGGGGTTTCGCGCGGCTGCCGTCAGGGGCGACGTCGGACGCCTCGAGCCGCTGCGGCAGCACGCCGTCGAGCTGCACCGTGCCGCACTGCCAGGATCGTCCCAGCCGGTCGCGCAGCGCAAATTCCAGCTTCGGTCCGTAGAACGCACCTTCGCCGGGATTGATTTGAGGCGCGAGGCCGCATTGCCGCGCGGCATCGCGGAGCTTCGCCTCCGACCAGTCCCAGGTCGCCTCGTCGCCGGCGCGCGCCGCCGGCCGCGTCGCCAGCGCCACCTCGTAGTCGGGAAAACCGAGGTCACGGTAGGCCCCGCCGAGCAGGGCGATGAAGCACGCGACTTCGCCCTCCACGTCCTGCTCGCGGCAGAACACATGCGCGTCGTCCTGCTCGAAGGCGCGCGTCCGCATGATGCCGTGGAGCGAACCGGAAGGCTCATTGCGGTGGCAAGCCCCGAACTCGGCATAGCGGATCGGAAGCTCCCGCCACGAGCGCAGCCCCTTGTTGAAGATCTGTACGTGGCACGGGCAAGACATCGGTTTCAGCGCCATCGCCAATTCGCCGTCGTCGACCCGGAACATCTGTTCGCCGAACTTGTCCCAGTGGCCGCTGCGGCTCCAGAGCTCCTTTGGCAGCAGCTGTGGCGTCCGGACCTCGGCATAGCCGGCTCGGCGCATCTTGCGCCGGACATAGTCCTCCAGCACCCGGTAGAGCGCGTAGCCGCGCGGATGCCAGAACACCATGCCCGGCGCGTCTTCCTGAAGGTGCCAGAGCTTGAGCTTCACGCCGAGATTTCTGTGGTCGAGATCGTCCATGGCTGTGTTCCCAGGTGATTGGAAAAAGCGCGGACGGTGACCATCAAGAATCAGAAAAGGCCCCGTCCGTCGCCGGCGGGGCCTTTTCTGGGTGAAGTACGCTCGTCTCTAGCGCGCGCAACCAGAAGGCGATCCGCCGTAAGCGGTCGCCGTGGTGGTCAATGCAGCTGATCGAAGCTTGTTCATGCTCTGTATATGGCGATAAAACGCTCATGCGTCAACGCCGGCCGCTTGGCGTCGCGGAATATGGATGATGCGCGGGGACGTCAACACTCCTCTGGCGGATAATCCGGCTCTTTGGTCAGAATGCCGGTCTGCTCAACAACGCGCTTGCTGGTGCGGGACCGATTGATGGCGCTGGCGAAGGCACACGCACTCACACTGCAGGTAATCTCAGAGGGTGGCAGGCGAATTGAGCCGTCGACGACGCTGCAACCGGGTTCTCGATCTCAGGGAGATATCCACTCCTTGGCCGTCGCTCGGCGAGCGAGGGCCGCTTTGGGGTCTCAAACACCCTGACGCGGCGCCGCCCTGTCTGCTTTGTTTGCACGACAGAGTTCGCCCACGGGTATCGGAGACGCGGAGGTCTGGCGTTAAGGATTGTTTAGGAATCAGCGCTAGAACTTGACCTGCTACTTCTCAAGAGCGGGCCTGAGACATGACTGAGCCTGATATCCTAAGCCGCAAGATCCATCAGTTGAAGGAATGGCAAAGAGTGGCTTGGCGGCGAATTGCCGACCCGATGCTCACTGCATTTGAACGCCGCGAAGTGCGAAATCATCTCAAAGAGAGCGACGGGGAACTGCGTCGCTGTTTGGCGATGATGTCAGAGCGGCTCCGCTTCCAGGCTCGCGCCGCGGAAGACGTTGGCGACAGCCTCGCCAGACTTAACTTCCGGCTTCTGTCTTCGAATTAGATCAGGCATCGCGCTGCGTCGAACGGTTGGATCGCTGGACCGGCGCCACGGCTTGCGCCGACCTCTGCCATGTCGAGAGGCCCCGGCCGCGTCGCAACCATGCTGATACGGGCGGTGAGCAGCGCGGCTGCTAGGTCACCCCGCGTTTGCAACCGGCTTTTCCGTGCGCGCGGGAACCGAAACTGATCTTGTTGGTTAGCTCTGCGGGACTTCATCCCCGGAAGTGTGCGCCATGGACAATGATCGAATTATCGGCTCGGCGAAGGATTTCGGCGGCAAGGTCGAGGGCACCATCGGCGATATCGCCGGCGACATCAAGACCCAGGTGGCAGGCCGCGTCCGCGAGGCGACAGGCACGGCGCAAAACTTGTATGGCCAGGCCAAGGATACCGCGCGCGAAGCCACGGATGCCGCCGTCGGCTACGCCAAAGACGCTTATGAGAATGGCGGCGATACTTTCCGTGACGGCTCGCAAGCGATTGCGAAAAAGGTGCAGGACAATCCGCTCGGTTCGATGTTGATCGCGGGTGGGATCGGCTTTGCGTTGGCGCTATTGATGACGCGCCAGCCGCGCCGCACCGCCGCGGCGCTGGATATGACGGTCAAGGTGGTCACATCCGAACAATTGCATCGGCGGTTTTTTGGCGGTTTTTTGGCTTGGAGATCAAATCGTGAGTGATGACAGCCCGCTGACCCCTTTCGCCTACGAAAGCTTGGATCCCGTTCCAGAGCCGAAATCCACGGTCGCGGAAGTCTCCGAGGCTGTGAAAGGAACAGTCGATCGCGTTAGCGGCGTGATAAAGGCGGGTCGAAAGCCCGGGATGCCGTTGAGCATCCTGAGCAATATCGCTCGCGAAGCGCCGCTCGGCTCGCTGTTGATCGCGTTCCTGTTGGGAGTTGCCGTCGCCCGCCGCCGATGAGGTGTTGCCGCCGACCTTCAGCCCGATGAGCCGACATCGTGAACTTGATCGCTCACTTGCGAAAAGTGCCAGACGGGTTTCAGCGGCAACCGCAAAAGGCTCCCGGATGGGCGCCTTTTGAGATTCATACCGCGTCTTTGGCTGCCTTGACCGGGCGCGCTCTGACGATCTTGCGAGCAGGTTTGGCCTTGAACATCATTTGTTCGCCGTTGAAGGGGTTGGTACCTTTGCGCGCCTTGGTGGCGGCCTTCTTGATGACGACGAACTTGGCAAAGCCCGGAACCAGGAAGACGCCGTTTTTCTTCAGCTCACTATAGCCGATGGTCGCCAGCGTCGCCATGACGCCCTTTACATCCTTCTTTGCTACTTCGCTCGCCACAGCGATTTTCTCGATCAGCTGCGATTTTGTCATCTGCACTGCCATTTTTGTCTCCTCGATGTTGATTCGCGCCACGACACGATTGGAATCCAGCACCGAAGCCACGCATGTCGCGATCTACACGGCTTCGATGTCGTGCCGAGTAGTCATCGCCTGTGCTTCGGCACGATGGACGATTGTTTCAGACGGCTTCCCAAGTCTGCGCTCCCGCGGGGGCACGCCGGTACGGCCGACCTTGGGTGAACTGAGACAGGCGACTACGTTGGCGACCTGAGTTCACCCAAGAACCATCCAAGCGCATCGGATGATCTGATCGGGTCGGCCGCTACCAGGGTTTTTTCAACGTGATCGCACCTGACGCACTCATATGCACGTAAGTCAAACTTTAGACGGCCCGGCGTGATACGGGCGAGCATCATTGGGCCTTGGCATTTCGGACATGGATCGCTCGGAACTGCGATCGGTGGTATTTCGGCGGTCTGTTCAGAATTGGCCATTGCATTCCACCCTGGATCAGACGGGAGCGCAAAAAACTCTCAGTCACCGGAAACCGCCGCGCGGGGGGCGGTGACGGAATCCAGCATGCTCTTCGAGTTCCCGGTGTGGCTGGTCAATATTGCTCACATTCCAGAACTTAATCGATCGAGCGATGTGCCGGCATCGCTGGCTGCTGCGCGCGCACGGAGATAGGCAGCCAGCGATATGTCGGTGAGTGTCGATCTTGGCGCGTCGGCGGCCGGAGAGGTGCTCCTCAGCCATGTCAACGCGCGCGCCGTCGAGCCGGTATGCCTCCTGATGACTGATTTGCTTGACCTCGAAACGCTCATGAAGGTTATCCCGTCCGGTATCGACGACCGTGCCCTTCGCAATCCGAGCGCGGATGAATCAAACGGCTTGGCTTTCGGTATTAAAACTGCCGGGAGCGAATTGCGGCCACGTACCGAACTATCGCAATAACCTTGCGCTTACCGGTTCGGTTCCAGACGGTTCCGGCGATATTCTTGGCGGCCTGAGGTGTCGACTGCGGTAACGTTGACGGGTCGTCACCGCGACCCATTCGATGAAGTGGATTTTTTCCAGGCTGCGTGCGCTTGGCCCTGCGTGCTCGATTGCCCCTGCGCAATCCAGGAAGGCAGCTGGCGAGTTCGAGGCGGACCTTTATGCGACCGCGCGCGTTGAGGCGTTGACAGGGCGACGACGAACGCGGAGCTTTGGCCAATGAGCGCTATTCCTCTTCACCTTCAACGAAAGTTTGAGCAGCGGTGGGCCGCTAGATTTGCCTCGCCGGCCGCATCGGCCGCGCCCAAACGCAGCGACTTGAAAGGTACCGACAACGGTTCGCCACGCCAGCGAAAAGCAAGAGAAAAGCCCGCTGAATTGAGTAAGCGGGCTTAGCCGGTATTGGAACTGCGCGGGCTCGACCGCGTGGAGCCGGGGCCGCAAATCCTGCCAGTCAGATCTGCTCGCCTTCGGATGCGGGTCATTAGCCCAAGTTGTCGCCTCAAAGTGATGTCAGCTTTGTGCCCTGCCGGCACGCAAGTATGGGAAATCAAATCTGCGCAGGTAGAATTGTTTTAATCTCCAGAAATTCTAGGTACGGAGTTCCGATCGCGTCTTTATAAGCGGCACGAACCGCAGCGCGGTTGATGTGATGCCTTTGGTCCTTTATCACCCCTAACATGCAATTCCAGCACGAATGAGACCGAGACCCGCGACAGCAAGCCTCGTCACGTCGGCAGAAGCTTGGTTTTGATCGCGCTCGGGCTGGGCCTGGGCGTCACCGGCGACCGCCTCTTTTCACCGCCACGGCGCATTTCCGATGTCGCTCCATCCAGCATGCAGGCGCCATCGGCCGCGTTCTCTCGCATCGGCGACCGCCTCGTTGTGCCCCCCGCCTCGCCGTTGCGCTCGCTCCTTGTCCTGGCAAACGCCGTGTCGAGGGAAGTCTCCCATCGGCTGGTGCTGCCCGCGGTGGTAGAGGCAGACCCCGGGCGCACCGTAAAAGTGTTGCCGCCGCTGGCTGGCCGCGTCGTCAGTCTCAAGGTTCAACTGGGTGAGCGTGTCACCCAGGGACAGGTGCTTGCGGTCATCGACTCCGGCGATCTCGCGCAGGCCTATTCCGATGACCAGAAGGCGCGCACTTTGCTTGGGCTCACCAAGCAGATTTTCGACCGGCAATTCGCCCTCGAAAAAGGCGGTGGCGCCGCCGTAAAGGACCGCGAACAGGCACAGAGCGACTACGCCCAAGCCCAGTTTGAATTCGATAGAGCCGAAACGCGCCTGCGGTCGCTCGGCGTATCGGCCGATCAACTGGAAAGAACCAGCCTGCTCTCCTTGAAGGCACCGATCGCCGGCAGCGTGATCGATCTGGAAGTCGCTCCCGGAGATTTTCTGAACGATCCGACCGCGACGATCATGACGATCGCGAACCTCGACACGGTCTGGGTCACTGCGAACGTTCCGGAGAAAGACACCTCGTTCGTGTTTGCGGGGCAATCGGTCGACGTCGCATTCCCGGCCTATCCCGGCGAAACCATTCAGCGGAAAGGTGCTGTTCGTCAGCGACGTGCTCGAACCCGACACCAGGCGTACCAAGGTCCGCATCGCATTCGACAATCCGAACATGAAGTTCAAGCCCAACATGTTTGCCAATGCGAGCTTCGCGGCGCCGATGGTATCGGAGATCATGGTGCCGACGTCGGCACTTGTCATGAACAATGACAGCACCAGCGTTTTCATCGAGGTCGCGCCCTGGGCCTTTGAACGCCGGGATGTCGAGATCAGCCATCAGGAGGGAGAGGACGCCGTTATCAAGAGCGGGGTAAATGACGGCGAACGCGTCGTCGTCAGGGGCGGGGTTCGGCTCAATGATTGACCGGATTGTCGCGCTCTGCTTCGAGCAAGCGCTTTGTCGCCATGCTGGTCGCGGTTTTTGCGTGCATTTACGGTGTGTATGCCTGGTCGCAGCTCGCGATCGATGCGTATCCGCTTCTCAGTCCAGTCGCCGCGCAGGTCACGACCCAGGTCCCGGGCCTTGCCGCCGAAGAAATCGAGCAGCAGATTACCATACCGCTGGAGCGGGCGCTCAATCTCACGCCCGGCCTCGTCAGCATGCGCTCGATCAGCACGTTTGCGTTGTCGCAGATCAACCTGCTGTTTCGTGACGGCGCCGAGGATTACTGGGAGCGCCAGCGCGTCACCGATATCATTGGTGGCGTCACGCTGCCGCCAGGGGCTCAGCCAGGTCTCGACGCGGTCACCTCACCAGAGGGCGAGATCTACCGTTACACGCTCGAATCCGACACCAAGAACCTGATGGAGCTGTCGGAAATTCAGCGCTGGATCGTCATTCCGGCTCTGCAACAGGTGCCGGGCGTTGCCACGATCGACAATTTCGGCGGCTTCACGCGGGAATTCCGGCTCGATCTGGATCCCACCGAGCTGCTGCGTTTCGGCGTCGGAATCAACGACGTCATCAACGCGATCAACAACAACAACGCCAATGCCGGCGGCGGACGGGTTTCCCGCGGCGATCAGAGTTTTGTCGTCCGTGGCGTCGGGCTGGTGCGCGCGCTCGATGACCTCGGCAGTATCGTCGTGACCCAACGCAACAGCCTGCCGATCCTGGTGCGCGATCTCGGCAGCTTGAGCTACAGCCACCAGGAACCCGAGGGCATCCTGGGCAAGAACGAGAATCCGGATACGATCGAGGGGATCGTCGATCTCCTGAAATACGAAAACGCATCGAAAGTCCTTGCCGGCAATTCACGCCAAGGTGGACGAGCTGCGCCGGCAGCTCGAGCCGCAGGACGTTCACATCGTCCCCTATATCGATCGCAGCGATCTTGTTTCGGCAACCGTCAGCAAGGTCGGCCGCACCATGTTCGAGGGCGTCGTCCTGGTTTGCATCATCCTGATGCTGTTCTTCGGTAGCGCACGCAGCGCCCTGGTGGTCGCAGTGACGATCCCATTGGCCATGGTGTCGATTTTCGTGCTGATGAACGCGACGAAAATGTCGGCAAGCATGCTTTCGCTCGGCGCCCTTGATTTTGGCATCATTGTCGACGGTGCGATCGTGGTGACCGAGAATATTCTGAGGCGGCGCGAGGCGAAGCCCACCGAGGAATTGACCGAGCAGGACGTCAGGTCGGCGACCAGCCAGGTGGCAAGGCCGATCTTCTTTGCGACCCTGATCATCATGGCCGCATATCTTCCGCTGTTCACCCTGCAGCGGGGCGAAGCCCAGTTGTTCACCCCGATGGCATTCACGGTCATTTACGCGCTGTCCGGGGCGCTCGTGTGCGCGCTGGCGCTGGTCCCGGGCCTCGCCTATCTGGCGTTCCGAAAGCCGCGTCCTGTTCGCCACAACAAGCCCTTGGAGTGGGTGGCGCGCGGCTATCGCACGACGCTGGCAAGACTGCTCGGCCAGCCCGTGCTTTCGTTTGTGGCCGCCGGCGTGGCGCTGGTTGGTGTGGCGGTTCTCGGCACCACCGTCGGCCGGGATTACCTGCCGGATTTGGATGAAGGCGCGCTCTGGCTGCAGGTTCAATTGCCGAGCGGCCTTTCGCTCGATGCCGCAAGCGAGATGGCGAGCGAACTGCGGCGTACCATCCGGGAATTTCCGGAGGTCTCCTATGTCGTTACCCAGCTTGGTCGCGAAGACGAAGCGGTGGACGCGTGGACGCCGTCGCACATCGAGGCTCCGGTGGGGCTGACGCCCTACGACACCTGGCCGGAGGGAGAGACCAAAGCGGATTTCCTGCGAAAGCTGAATGCGCGCCTCAGCCAACTGCCCGGGATCGACACCGGGATCAACCAGCCGATCAGCGACATGGTGTATGACTTGATCGGCGGCGCGCATAGCTCGCTGGTGATCCGGGTCATGGGCGACGATCTCTCGGAAGATCGCCGGATCGCCAGCGAGACAGTCAGTGTCTTGCGAAAAATCAGGGGCACCGCGCAGGCATCGATCTTTCAGGAACCTCCGCTTCCGCAGATTGTGATCAAGGCTGACCGCGCCGCCGCCGCCCGCTACGGCATCAATGTCTCCGACATCAGCAATCTGATCCAGGATGGCATTGGCGGCGGCGCCATCACCCGGGTCTTTGTCGGCGATCGCGTCTACAATCTGACTCTGCGTTTCCCGTTGAATTCGCGCAGCGACCCGGAAGCGCTCGGCAGCCTGCCGCTGACCAGTTCCAGCGGGGCCCAGGTTCCGCTGTCCCAGGTCGCAACCATCAAGCAACAGAACGGCGAGAGCACGATCACGCGTGAGAACAATCATCGGAATCTGACCGTGCGAGTCGATCTGGCTGGACGGGATATGGTGTCCTACCTGGACGAGGTGAAAGCCAGGATTGCGCAATCGGTGCAATTCGATCAAAGCAAGTATCACCTCGAATATGGCGGGCAGTATGAGAATGAGCAGCGCGCACAGGCGCGGCTGACCCTCATTCTCGGCCTCGTGCTTACCCTGATGACCCTGTTGCTGTTCACCGAGTTCGGAAAGCTGCGTCAGGCATTGCTGATCCTCGGCATCGTGCCGCTGGCGGCCTTCGGTGGATTGCTTGCGCTCTACATCAGGGGCGAGACGTTGAATGTCGCTACCGCAGTGGGGTTCATCGCGCTGTTTGGCGTCGCGGTGCAAAATGGCATCATCATGGTGGCAAACCTGAACCGGATGCGCGAGACCGGCGCCTCACTGTTCGAGGCGACGGTTGCGGGTGCGAGCGAGCGCTTCCGCCCGGTGCTGACGACCGCGACGGTGGCAACCATCGGCATGTTGCCGGCAGCGTTGGCGACCGGCGTCGGCAGCGACGTGCAGCGTGGCGTGGCGACCGTCGTCATCGGCGGTCTGATGCTGGCGACGCTGCTTACTTTGTTCGTGCTGCCGACTTTCTATTTCGTGATCGAACGCAGGGTCGCGCGCTGGCGAGCGGCAAGAAGCCAGCAAGTGGCTTAGCAGGTGAACGGGAAACAGGATCACGGGCATGACCGTTCTTCGCATCGCGGCATTTTCGGACGGCGATAAAGGTGGCAATCCTGCCGGCATTTGGATCGGCGACGATTTGCCGTCGGCATCGGAGATGCAAGCGATCGCAGCGGATGTTGGATTCTCGGAAACGGCCTTCGCGGCTCCGGAGGGTGACGCATGGCGCGTTCGGTATTTTTCGCCACTATGTGAAGTGCCGTTTTGTGGACACGCCACCATCGCTCTGGGGGCAGCTCTTGCGCTTCAACACGGCGACAAGACCTTTGAACTGAAGCTCAATCGTGCGGATATTTCGGTCGCTGGCCGCCGAGACGGCCAGACAATTGCAGCGGCGCTTCAATCACCGCCGACACGCAGCGCACCGATCGATCCCTTGCTGCAAGCGGATTTGCTGCAACTTCTCGACTACTCGATCGACGATCTCGACTTGAAAATTCCGCCCGCGAGGATTCACGGCGGTGCCGACCATGTCGTCCTGGTTCTGAAAAAGCGCGATGCGCTTGCTCGCATGAACTATGACCTCGAGCGCGGCCGGGAGCTGATGGAACGAGCAGGCTTGATCACGATCGCGCTGGTAACGGCAGAAAATCCGCAATTATTCCACGTCCGCAACGCGTTTGCCGCGGGAGGCGTAGTCGAGGACCCGGCAACAGGCGCAGCCGCTGCAGCGTTTGCGGGGTACTTGCGCGACATAGGCTGGCCGCACGGGGGTGTCATCGACATCGTGCAGGGAGAAGACATGGGAATGCGATCGCTGATCCGAGCGGAGATTGGCGAGATTGCGGGCAGTTCAATAAGGGTATCAGGGACGGCACGCATCATGAACGACGCATGATGTGAAGGTTTTTGGATGCCGGCCCGATCAAGGTGGTGCCGCGCAATCGGGGCCGGCGTCCGCAAACCTGCAACGGAGGAAACCGTCTTGCTCGTTCAAATGAACCCGCAAAGGAGCAAAACGCCATGCACAAGGTCTGGATCGAGGTGGCGCTGAACGGCGCCTGGAGCCGCGCGCTGCAGCCGGGCATTCCCGATACGATCGAGGCGATCATCGCCGAAGGCGTCGCCTGCGCGCGCGCCGGCGCCACTATCGTTCACACCCACGCCTATGACGGCGGCGGCCCGCAGACTTTCGACTGGCAGGTCTACGCGCGTATCATCGAGGGCATTCGGGCGCAGGTGGACGTTCCGGTCTATCCGTCCTACCCGCCGATCCCGACGGCAACGGCCGGCGCGAACCCATCGTTGGCGGATGCCACGGTTCGCTTCGCCCATATCGAAGCGCTCGCCGCGCGCGGTCTGCTCGACTTTGCGGTGATCGACCCCGGCAGCGTCAATTTCACGCTGACAGCAACGACATCGGCCGCGAAGCCGGCCGACATCTACATGAATCCCGAATCCCATGTCCGGCATGCGCTCGACTTTGCCGTGCGCCACGGCTTTCACCCCGCTTTTGCCATTTACGAACCGGGTTTCACGCGTGCCGGCGCGGCGCTGGCGCGAGCCGCCGGTGTCAAGACGCCGATCTATCGTTTCATGTTCTCCGAGCAATTTGCCTTCGGCTTTCCGCCCAAGCCCTACGCGCTGGCCGCGCATCTTGCGCTGCTGGAAGAGGAGGCGGGTCCGGCGCCATGGATGGTCGCGGGGCTCGGCGTCGATATCAGCCCCCTGATCGGCGAGGCCGTCGCGCAAGGCGGCCATCTTCGCGTCGGCCTCGAGGATGCGCGGCTTGGCACCTCGACCGGCAATCTCGCGCTGGTCGAGGCGGCGGTGCGGACCGTGCGCGAGCTTGGCGCCGAGCCCGCTTCCGCAGCCGACCTGCGGCAGGCGCTGGCTGCGTTGGCTTGAACGCCGCCACTCTATCTTATAATTTAAATCATCTAATTCATGATATCATAAGTGTGTTCTGTGTTTTAGTGGAGATAAGATGGATTATATGAGTTCGTTATAAGAGATTTTTTGCGTTTCTTACTTAAGAGTTGTTGATTCATATGATGGTCGTTGTTGTGTTTTAATAAAACAGTTGTTTGGAGAGTTACGAAAAGACGCAGGATAATGGTTGATTACGTTTTCTAGGAGAGTTAATCTTTTTGTTGTAGGTATTCTTCGTTAGTTACTTTCTATTTGTATTTGATCCAAGCGAGCCCTTTATTGATATGCGCGCTCGCCGCACCAACTTATATCCGGACGGGTACAACCCGTACCAAGGTCCTCATGCGCGTTGCGAGGGCGCGGGGCTCCAAGGGGGATGGGACCATTCTCTACCGCGGCGTCTTTCAGCCCTGTCGAGACCCGGTCACACATCCACCTTGGATCTCATAAGCTCCTTCTCTATCGGTATTTGGTCTTCGTTCTTTACCCCTTGAGGACGGCACCTCGTGGCACCAGGCCAGTTTCAAGATAACGCCATAACGCCACCAGCAGCTTGCGTGCCAACGCCACGATGGCGATGCGACGAACGCGGCCTTTCATGGTTCCGACACGCGCCCGGAACCAGATGCTCAAATCGCTGTCGGGCTGATAGCGCAGCCACAGCCAGGCGAGTTCGATCCCAGTGGTTCGCCCCTTGCGGTTGCCGGCTTTGCTGATCCCTTGTTCGTGGGCCATGTTCCCGCTCTGGAACAGGCTCGGCGTCAGCCGACGTAGCTCGCCAGTTGGCGGCGATTGTTGAAGTCACGATGGAATATCTCGCCAACCAGCACCGCGGCAAACTCCGGGCCGATCGCCTTGAGCTTATGGAGATTTTGGATTTTCTTGGCGTTGAGATGCGTTGATGCTTCATCCTCGACAATGGCGTCGCGCTCCGCTTCAAGAGTGGCGATCATCTCAACCACCAGCTCCAGCCGTTGCAATTCTCGCTTGATCTCAGATTTTAGCCGGGGCGGAAGCTAGATGCCTTGTGCCGTGCGTAATTGCTCCAGCCGAGCCATCGCCTGCGGGCGCAACGGCTGATAATCGTAGATGCCGTGGAGCGCGCAAAGCCCTTTGATGCGGTTGACGTGCTGAACGCGTTCCGAGACCAAACGATCACGCTCACGGTGCAGCCGCCGAGCGTCCTCTTCGGCAACGCTGGGCACCCGCACCACGCTCCACACTTTCGGCTCGCCGCGCAGATATGCCATCAGCGAGCGCAGCAAACGCTCGGCGTCGATCCGATCCGTCTTTACCCGTCGCGCCCGCCGGTCCACCTGCAGGCTCGCCGGATCAATAACGTAATTGCGTATGCCGTGCGCTTCGAGTTGCCGGTGTAGCCAAAATCCGTCATAGCCGGCCTCGTAGCACGAGATTACCGCGACCGCCCGACCCATCTCTCGGCTGACACGTGCCCGCACTTCCTCGATCAACTCAAGTAGACCTTTCCAGTCGCATCCACTCAAAGTGCGGCGGCTAATCTTCTCGGACAGTGGCGTATTGAATCCAATAACCCAGCTCTGCTTGCTCAATTCGATTGCAAATAGACACCGCACGGTCTCATCATGCGCTGCGGCGGGTAGGTTGTTTACTGTGCGGGCCGTCATCAGGCTCTCCTATGCCTTGGTGGTGGGGTTACACCGAAACGGTATCCCCCGCCCGCCGCGCCTGCATAGGATCTACTGCTTCGCTGTGGCGCTACGATGCCGCAGCCGGCCAAGCGCTACAATCGGTAAGTCTGCGGCGGCCCGCGATCTTGCGCTACGCCCCGAGCGCGCAAAAGATCCGTCGCCAAGCAAGCTTGACATGATGTATTTAATAAGAGAAAATTCGCGATGGTAGAGGTTAGGCAAAACGAGGTGACGAATCGTAAGCGGAAATGTAGGATTGACAGAAGAAAGCGAACGCATCAAAAATCGCATACGACGCATATCGCTCGGCAATACGGGCGACGTGACGCCGGTGGGAAGCGGGTGTCGAGAGATGCGGATAGAATACGGTAATGGATAACGGGTGTATTTCGTACGGCGCGGAAACAAGGTCGTCATAATGATTTGTGGCGGCGAAAAGCGAAAAAAGGATCGCGATATAGAGAGCGCCATCGAAATGGCAAAGGAGATGATAAAGGAAAACGACATGGAACGCAAAACGAAACGATGGACGACGACGACACTATGGAGAAAAAGGAGGAAATTGCGGAATATATCGACGCCGTTATGGAGGATAGCGAAACGGATTTGATGAAGGATGCGCTCGGCGACATCGCGCGCGCAAAGGGGATGAAAGAGATTGCAAAGGAAGACGGAATAAGGACGCGCAAATATATAAAAAGCGATATCGACGACGGCAATACGGAGTTCAAAAACGTAGAACGTGTAATGAAGGATATCGAGATACGGCTATAAAGTGGACGTATGAGGTTTAGCGACGCCGCGAAGGATGAGAAGGAGAAATGGACGAGAAAAGACGAAGAACGATAGCGACGAATTTACATGGAAGATGTCGTCGACGCATACGGTTACAACGAACGCGCGATGGAGTGGTATTAATATCTCGATGGAAAGATAAAGTTTCCCTTCAAAGCGCGTTGAAGGTTCGCTCGGAACATCTCGGTTCTAAGGGTCAAGGAAGAGGTGGAAGTCATCGGCATGGCTACGGAGGAGGAATGCGACGGCGAAATGTTTGTTTGGGTTGGGCGCGCTGGCGAGCGAATTGACGTCACGTTAGGGCAATTGCAGCCCTTGTCAAAGATGAGGAGAAAAAGGAGGACGTCGGCGATTGGCTCTATTGAGTCGATCACGGGATACGAGATGTGAACGGCGATGGCGGCCCCATTGAACGAGCGGCAACGGTAGCGGCGGCAAGCGGAGGATGATCGAGCGGATTTGCTTGCACACGGATAAAGATCGGCGCGTGGTCAGCGAAAAAAGGGTATGACGTACGTCGTCGCGCGACGAGGTCTTGTAGACGAGGTCGCGCTCGATGAAGACGCGCAGATACAGGATGAGATAGACGCGATCGAGAACGAGCGCGTCGGACACCTCGGTCGCGGTCGGCTTGTGGCGATGGGCGAGTTCGTAGAGCACGCGTGCCTCGGTGAGCGAGTAGGCGGTATGCAGGAACGGGTCATGCAGGATGAATGAGCCGCCGGTGTGAAGCGCTAATCGATCAACGTCACATTGACGGGTGAATAAAGCGACGCGCACGTCGAGAGCGTCGAGGCGCTCTAACAGAGATGAAATGCAATATGTCGGGCTATGGACAGCGTGCGCGTAAAGACGATCAACGACGCGACCCCTTGGTCGACGTCTCGAACACGATCGACAGGAAATTTGCAACGGCAAACGCTCACACATCCCGCGAGGTGCAGAATGGTCGACGGCCTTCAGCTCGACATCCTGCTCGATGGTGATGAGCGTTCGAAGAAAAAATCCTACATAGTGGACAAAGTAATAGATGACGCCGACGCGGAACACGTCATTTGTCAGGCGTAGTGATCTCGTTCAACAACGTGCCCTGACGGATCATGAATGGAACCACAGTCGCGATCGTTGTCGGTGACGGCCGAAGCTGTTGTTCCAAGTGCCGGTATCGATGTGGAGATATTCCGCGCGCAGGTCCAGTGAACGGTAATAAACCAAAATATACAAAGACGCACGACGCCCAACATGTGCGACAGAAGAATTGCTCAAGAAATGAGACGTAACGAGTGTAGATGAAGCGGTGGAACGCAACGAACGTTTCGGTGCTTGAAAAATGATGAACGCAAAGCCGCCGGTGACGTAGAGCAAACAATTGCATAGGGGAGAAACAGGCGGACACGCGCAGTGACGAACGAGTGGACTTCGTCCATGGCAGAGAAGCTTTGAACGGATAACAAGCCGAGTGCGGGGCATGCAATAAGGTGACGGGTCCATTCCATGTATCTTTAAAAACAGACGCGTATATGTCGGCTTCCAATCCGACGATCAGTGCCCTCCATTGCCAATTGAAGCCGGCGTGACGCACAATGACGCTCAATGACGCTCGCTCGTAACAAACTGAAGTGCAAATGGAGACGGATATCTCCACCGACTAGTGTATCATCGGAATAGAACGGCGCCGCCGATATTGACGCCAAATAAAGACGCACCATATGCAGGCTGGCGGCGGAGAGCGGCGGCGCCTTCACATACATATCGGATGCGTGAGACGGCGCACAATGATCAGTGGCGCGATTGCGAACGCTCCAAAAACACCTTGTTCATGAATACACAATGTCAGCTATGCACGCACACGCTCGCGTGCCTTCGGCACCGTGTCGAGTTCGCAATGGAATATACGACGACCCCGAAGGTAGCTTATCATGGGGTGCAATTTTTGGTTGTAGAAATATGAAAGTGTCTTGAAAATGAGTACGCCTCCGGGCAAGCTTTCAATTACACAACAAAAATATTATGCGCCGACGATGGCCCACAGCGCGATGTCGGTCAGGCGCGATGGCGGAGCCAAACACACGCCAGAAGCCGGGAGTGTACGACCGCCGGCGACTTTGTACTGCGCCTAAACAGCGGTTGTGAATGGTAGAGCCACTACTTCGGCGCGGCGCTCAATGACCCAAGGCCTCGACGAGCAGTGGGACATTGCCCTTTATGACTTACCGGTTCGGCCGGCGACTGAACGGATCAAGGAGTGCGACACCGGTTCGCTCAAAATCCGACACGTTGCGCGTGACGACGGTGAGCCCGTGTTCGAGCGCCGTGGCCGCGATCATGAGATCGGCACTGTCATTGCCGAGACCTGCGCTCAGGGAGCCCCAACGCCGCGCGGCTCGCAGGTCGAATGGCACGACCCGCTCGCCGTAGAGGGTGAGGACGCGGTCCAACCATTCCGCAAGGGCGCCCGCAAAGCCTGGATCAATCGTGCGCTGTCGCGCAATGCCACGCTCTATTTCGCCAATACTGATGACGCTGAGGAAAAGATCGGTCGCGCGCTGCCGTTCGAACCACTTGACGACCATTCGGATCGCGTTCCCGCCTGCGCAGTTCGGATAGCGTGACGGTATCGATCAGGAACATCAGAGATCGAGATCGCGTATCCGCACATTACGACGCGGAAAATCGCCATCATCCTGCGGCATGGCGAGCAGCGCATCGACAAAGGACGGTGCCTGCGCGCGTTCGAGGTGGCGCAAGCGCTCGTACTCCATTACGTCCATGACGACTACGGTCGGCTTTCCGTGCTTGGTGACCGTCTGCGGCAAACGCCGCGCAGCCTCGACCACCTCGCTGAAGCGATTTTTCGCGTCCTGCACCGACCAGCTGCGATGGGCCATATGCTCTCGTTTCCAGCTAGCTAGAATATCTGGCTAGATTACGACTCAGCGCCGTCCGCCGTCAAGTCAATTGGTCCGTAGTCCGGTTCGCGGAGCCGGATTGCATTGGCGAGCAACATCGAAGAATTGGGAGCTCCAGGAAAGCCCGGCGTGCTCTGGCGTAGAGTGGCGCGCCACGGCCGATGAAGAAATGGGCACTTATATGAGGCTTCGTTAGGTCAAGAGATTTTTTGCGCTTTCTTGCTTCCCAAGAGGCCTGTGTCTGCATTCATGGCATGATGGTCCCTTGCTTGGCCGTGCTTTTGCAGTCAAGCCCCAACGCCCCGCAGGGGTTGCGCCTTTGGGCGCAAGGGCTTGACGGCAAAAGCCGCGCCGAGCGATAATGGTCTGGGCCATGTCAGGCGCTCGCGGGTTTCTCAGCGAACGAGTTAATCTCCCCCTTTTGTTGTCAGGTATTCTTCGGTTGAAGTTACGTTTCTATTTGGTCCCATTTGATCCAAGGCGGAGCCCTTAATTGACATATGCGGCACTCGCCGCATCAACTTATATCCGGTCGGGATTACGCGCCCGTACCAAGGTCCCTCATGCATCGTTGCGAGGGCAAAGGGGCTCCAAGGAGATGGACCAATCTATTAAAGACGGCGTCTTGCAGCCATGTGCCCAAACGGTCACTCATCCACCTTGGATCGACATATAATCCTTCTATATCGGTCTTTAGGATTCCATCCGCTCTTTATCTGTTCAGAACAGCGCCTCGTCGGCACCACGCCGGTCTCCAAATAGCGCCACAGGCGATCAGCAACTTGCGGGCCACCGCGACGATGGTGATGCGCCGGATGCGACCCCTGCGGGTCCCGACACGCTCTCGGAACCAGACACTCAACGGGCTGTCGGGCTGATGACGAAGCCACAACCAGGCCAGCTCGATCATAGTCGTGCGCGCCTTAAAGATTGCCGGCCTTGCTGATCCCTATGATCACGCGCACTTGGAGCCGCTTTGGAAAGGACTCGGCGTGAGGCCCACATAGCTCGCCACCTGGAGGCGATTGTTGAATGGAGCGGTAGAACACTTCGCCTAGTCAACACGGTGGCAATCTCCGCTCCGATCACCTTGAGCTTGACATATATTTCTGAATCTTCTTCGTCGTTGGTATGCGCCGAACGTTCTCGTCAACGACAATGGCGTCGCGCTCCGCTTCAAGATTCTTCTTGCATCCCTAGTATTAGCTTTAGGCGCTGCAATTCGCGTGCGATTTCGGCTTTCGAGCCGCGGCGGCAAGTCGCTTCCTCGTCACCGCTATGCATTATTGCTCCAGCCGAGCATCCTGTCACGCCGCATCCGCTGATTATAAAAGATGCCGTGAACAGCACACAGTCCCTTGATGCGATTGACGTGCTAACCACGTTCAGCGATCAGCCTATCACTCTCACAGTGCAGCCAGCGGTCGTCCTCTTCAGCGACACTTAACACGCGCAACACACTCCACACCTTCAACTCAACGCGCAGATATGCCATCAATAATCGCAGCAATCGCTTAACATCGATGTGATCCGTCTTAACTCGTCGTGCCCACCGATCCACCTACACTCTCAACAAATCAATCACGTAGTTGCGCACGCCCTGGCTTCGAGCAAACAGTAAAGCCAGAATCCGTCATAGCCCGCCTCGTAGCATGACATTTCCTATACTGGTCTGCCCATCTCTCTGCAACGCGCGTGCGGATCCGCTCCATCAGCTCCAAAAGCCCCTTCCAGTCACACCCATTCCAATGTGTACCGGCTCATCTTGTCTCACAGTGCCGTAGTTATCGCCACTATCCAACTCTTCTTGCTCAATTCTATTGCCAGAAACAGCGACCGTCATATCAGCTGCACCGCCGCAGGTGTCTACTGTCTGCGCTTCCATCAGTGTTCTCCTATGCGTTCGTGGTAGTAGCACCAATTTAAACCCCCCGTCCGTCGCGCCTGCATAATCTATTGCTTCGCCGTGGCGCTATGATACGGCAGCCGGCCATGCGCTACAATCGGCCCATTTGCGAAGGCCTGCGATCTATCAGTATGCTTCACAGAGGCTCCTAACCTGGCTGCCCGGTCGTAAGTCCGTTTACCGCCGGCTTGCGCCTCGATGACGGTCCGTTCCAGTGCGGGGTGCAGCAAAGTACGTCGTTGAAACGGCTGCGTCGAGCAAGCGCAGCTCGAATGCGCCTAAAGGAAAAATCCTGTGGGACCAATGCTAATCCCACCTGTCCAGTCTTCTCTGTAAAAGATCCCGCTTCGCCGCTTGCCCAAAATCACATCCATCTAACTCGTGGATTACTATGACTTTGCACACAAGGCCGCGGTGCACCAAGCACCCGGCATTGCTCGCGGCGCTGATTTCTTCGCGAACCGTTGACGGAAAAACCCGCGCGTATCGCCGCGGGATCGCCGGCCTGTGGGCTGCGTCTCTGCCGTCATCGTCCGCTAAAGCGGTCGATCATCCTGTATTCCGGGGATGGCCGATCGGGATGGTGGTTTTCCCGCTCAAGGATTGATCCAGACCAATCCACACCCAGCCATAATTGTGTTACTCGCGAATGGGTCGAGCTAGCTGGAGGCGCGGGAAGCCGGAGCAATGGATCGCAGCGACGTATTGATCATCGGCGGCGGGATTGCGGGGATTGCCACCGCGCTCGATCTGCTCGATGGCGGCAAATCGGTGCTGCTGCTCGACCGCGACGAGGAAAGCGCGTTCGGCGGGCTCGCGCGCGAAAGCTTTGGCGGGATGTTTTTCGTCGAACTCGCCCGTGCAGCGCCGTCAGGGCATCCGTGATTCGGCCGAACTCGCGTTGCGCGACTGGCAGAGCTTTGCCGAATTCGGCCCCGAAGATGATTGGCCCAAGGCGTGGGCCGAGGCCTATGTGAGGCGCTGCACCGCGGATGTCTATCGCTGGGTCCGCCGTTACGGCGTGAGCTTTCTCCCCGTGGTGAACTGGGTCGAGCGCGGCGAATTCCGTCCCCGGAAATTCGGTGCCGCGCTTCCATGTCGCTTGGGGCACCGGCAAGGGGCTAGCGGAAGCCCTGATCGCCGCCTTGCGCGCCCATCCCAATGCGGGCCGGCTTACCATCCGCTTCAACCAGCGGGTTGAGCGGCTGACGATGCGGGGCGGCCGGGTCGACGGCGCCGCCGGATTAGATGAGAAGAGCGGCGCGCCGTTCGAGGTCAGGGCCGAGCAGGTGGTGGTGGCCGCCGGCGGCATCAATGGCGGCGATCTGTCGCGGGTGCGGCAGAACTGGCCTGGCTCCTGGGGCACGCCGCCCGAGGTGTTGCTCAGCGGCTCGCACCGTTTCGCCGACGGCAAGCTTCACGATGCGACCGCTGATGTCGGCGGCGTGCTCACACATCTGGATAAGATGTGGAACTACGCGGCGGGCGTCCACCATCCGCGCCCGCGGAAAGTTCAGCACGGGCTGTCGCTGGTGCCGCCGCGCTCGGCGCTCTGGCTCAACTGGCGCGGCGAGCGCATCGGTCCGCAGCCTCTGGTCTCCGGCTTCGACACGCGCCGGCTTGTCACCGACATCTGCGCGCAGCAGCGGCAATATTCCTGGCAGCTCATGAACCGGCGCATCGCGCTGAAGGAATTGGCGGTCTCCGGCGCCGAGCACAATCCGTCGATCCGCGACAAGAAGCGATTGGGATTTTTGCGCGACATCCTGTTCGGCAATCGCTGGCTGGTGCGCGAGATGGTCGAGAATTGCCGGGATTTCGTCACGGCTGCGACGCTGCCGGAGCTGGTCGAGAAAATGAACGCGCTGCAGGGAGACCAGGCGGTCGAGCTTGCGGCGGTGCAGGATGCGGTGACGCGATATGATGCCACCATCGCCCGAGGGCCGAGCCTGATGAATGACGATCAGTTGCGCCGCATCGCAGCACTTCGGCAATACCGCGGCGACCGCGTCAGGCTTTGCAAATTTCAGCCCATCAACGACGCCAAGGCATTGCCGCTGATCGCGGTTCGTGAATTCATCATCAGCCGCAAAAGCCTCGGCGGCATCAAGACCGATCTTGAGAGCCGGGTCCTCGATGCGGCCGGGCAACCGATTGCGGGGCTCTATGCGGTGGGCGAGGCGGCCGGCTTCGGCGGCGGCGGCGTGCACGGCTTGCGCGCGCTGGAAGGCACTTTCCTCGGCGGCTGCATTCTTTCCGGCCGGATCGCCGCGGCTTCGATCGATGGCAGATCTTTTCTTAAAGATGTTTGAGAGGGCGACATGAAGCGAACCGGAGCCTGGCTAACGGTCTATGCCCTCGAAGCGATCGGGGCGCGCTTCACGTTCGGCATTCCCGGCGTGCACACGACCGAGCTGTATGATGCGTTGAACAACTCGAACCGGATCACGCCGGTGCTGGTCACCCATGAGGGCGGCGGCGCGTTCATGGCGGATGCCGTCGGCCGCCTGTCGGACTCGATCGGCGTGCTGACGGTGGTCCCGGCCGCAGGCCTGACCCATGCCGCAAGCGGGATCGGCGAAGCCTTTCTCGACGGCGTGCCGATGCTGGTGATCTCGGGCGGCCCGCGCACCGATACCGAACACCGCTATCAATTGCACCAGATGGACACCCATAAATTCATGGGCGGCCTGACCAAGGCGACTTTTCGTGTCACGCAACACGACGAGGTCGTGCCGACGCTGTTCAAGGCCTATGCGATCGCGACCTCCGGCGAGCCGGGTCCGGTGTTCGTCGAGCTGCCCGTCAATATCTTGTTAATGACGGAGGAAATCGGCGAGCTGCCGCAATTCCACCCCGCCCAGTCGCCGCACGTCGAAGCGACGCCGGAAATCGCGCGCGCGGTCGAATTGCTGGCGGACGCGAAACAGCCGTGCATCTTCGCCGGCTGGGGCGCGCGCGATGCGACGGCCGAGGTCATTCGTCTTGCCGAATGGCTGGAGGCACCTGTTGCGACGACCTTGCAGGGGCTGTCGGTCTTTCCCGCCAACCATCCGCTGCATACCGGCTTCGGTTTTGGCGCGTCCGCCGTACCGGCGGCGCAAAATGCCTTCAGGGATTGCGACTGCATGGTCGCGATCGGCACGCGGTTTTCGGAAATCGCGACCGGCAGCTACGGCACCAAGGTGCCGGAAAACCTGATCCATATCGATATCAATCCCAGTGTGTTCAGCGCCAACTATCCGGCCAAGGTCGGTATCGAAGGCGATGCCGGGGCCGCGCTGAAGCAATTGATGGGAGCGATCGAGGCCAAGATGCCGCGGCGAACCGCGAGGCCTGCGCTGCGCGAACAGATTGCGAAGGACAAGGCCGCCTATCGCGAAAGCTGGTATCGCCACGATGCCGCCGATCTGGTCAATCCCGTGCGCTTCTTCGACGAGTTGCGCCGCCAGATGCCCGATGACGGCATTATCGCGATCGACGACGGCAATCACACCTTCCTGACCGCAGAGCTGATGCCGATCCACGCGCCGAAAAGCGTGATCCTGCCGACCGATTTCAATTGCATGGGCTATGCGGTGCCGGCGGCGATCGGCGCCAAGCTTGCGCTGCCGGACCGCTCGGTGCAGGCGATCGTCGGCGACGGCGCCTTCATGATGACCTGCATGGAAATATTGACCGCGGCGACCAACGCGCTCGGCGTGGTCTATTACGTGTTCAACGACGGCGAGCTGGCACAGATCGCGCAGGCGCAGGAGATTCCGTACGGCCGCAAGCCCTGCACGCAGATCGGCAAGCTCAACATCGAAGGCGTGGCGCTGGCGACCGGCGCGGCTTACCTGCCGATGAACGACAACCCGGCGATCGCAGGCGTGATCGGGAAGGCCAACGACATCGCCGGCAGCGGCAGGCCCGTCATCGTCGGTGTCGGATCGATTATTCCAAGAAGCACCGCCTTCACCTTGGGCGCGGTCAAGACCAATTTCGGCCGCTTCCCGCTGAGCGAGAAGCTGCGCTTCCTGAGCCGGGCGGCCGTCCGCCACGTCGTGGGGTAGGGCATGATCCGGAAAAGCCTGCCCTCGGGCCACGACCCGATGGGTGGATACCGGTTTTCCCTTGAGCATAACAAACGCAGAACGCGTTTGCGCGGAGATCATGCTCAAGAAGCGTGTAGCTCAGTTCACGGACACCGTTAGGAGCTTGGCTCCAGAACGCGAAGTGGATGCTGATGCTGGCGTGCGAAGTCGAGCACCTCAGCCACCCACGCATCGGCGATATCGTATGGATATATCCCGCACGTTCCGACGCCCTCATTATGGATCTCAAACCTAATCCGCGTGGCGGTCTCACGGTCCTTACCGAAGGTGCGCTCCAATGCGTGAGCTACAATCACCATGGGCGTGAATACCCATGGCGAAGCGACACGAAGCTAACGTGCTTCGTCGACTGCGGGGGCGTCATTTGCGCCCTCCCGCTGGAGCTATATCCAGCCCCTGATTGGCTAAAAGCTTCCTCACCGCCGCATCAAACATCGGCTCCAGTTGGGAAGCACCAGTGAGAGTGAGATGTCCAGCATCAAAATAATAGGGTTTAAGGGCTGAATCCGCGAACAGGCACTTACGATCCGGCGGACAGAGAATCTCGGCAGGATCAAATATCCATGCCCCATCTTCGGTGAGTTCACCTTCGAAATTCTTGAAGGCCGAGATCGCCTCCTCGTGATGTCTTCTGTCAAAAGCAAAAGCGTAGTCACCACTTGTTGCTTCGTACATGGCCTTCGGAACACTCTCGTCGTATTGCGGTACCGGGGCAACGACCACAACCGCCATTCCCTTGGCACGAGCCAGCTTCACCAGTGACGAAATCTGTTGCCGGTTCTTCGCGCTTTCGTAGATATTGCTGAAGTGAATGGCGATGAAATCAATGCCTGACTTGTCCGCCTCCTCAATCGTTCTGGCGGCATCCAGTCTCCCCCCGATCAGGGGATCGTTTTCGACGACAAAGTAGAGATCAACGTTGCGGGCCGTGGCCACCTTGGCGAAACTGGTCTTTATCGAATCCGCATAACTGTTGCCTACCAACAGCAGGCGCTTGTTGCCCTCCTTTGAGGTCAGCGGACATATCTCTTTTGTTGGATTCAAGATGCGAAAGAGCTTACCGCAGCGATAAACACCTCTATCGGTCCAGGCTGCAAATATATTCTGTTGTTCCTTGCCAAATCGATATTTGCTCAGAGACGAAAAGCCCCAAGCTGCAACGACAATGAGCAGAACGAGCAAGATACGAGGGATGGCGGCTTTGAAATAACTCGCAAACCGCCGTTCGACAATGTTGTGGGAGGCATAAGAAGCAACAGCGATCGTCAACACGATCTGAACGAGAGTTTTTGCATTGTTCGGCGCCAGAAGCGTGCCACTAAACGGCTCGTAATTCCACAACACGATCGCAGGAAAGTGTACTAAGTAGATCGAATACGAATAATCCCCGATGCTGGCAAGACAGCGACCGGCTATCGAATGCACGAAAGATTTCGGCAGTTCGAAACGTATGATTGCGCCCGTGATTACGACAACAGCGAGCGCAATCAGACTTGGATGGCCTGAGAGGATTGACCTTCCGTCTGGCCTCAGCGGAAGTAAAAAGAACGCCGCAAGCAACAGGACGAGAGGGACGACCTGAAAGAGCGCGATACGATCGCATTTCATCCCTTCATCTTGTTCCCCCCACCACGCCACCCAAGCGCCCACTAGAAACTCCCAGATTCTGAAGGGCATAAGAAAGAAAGACGTTTTGGGTGAAATTGTCTGGACGGCGATACAAGCGACGAGCGTCAGCACAAACGCAGCTGATGTAGCCGTCTTGCTTTTCCTGAGCAGCGGATACAACAGAGGAACAATGACATAGAACTGAGCTTCGACTGCCAAGGACCAAAGATTAAGAAGCGGATTGAACGCGGCCAGTTCGAAATAGCTAGTCTGATTCCAGAAATAAACATTACTCAAAAATGGAACGCTAACAATGGCCTGCTCGTAGAGCTGGGCGAAGTCTACTGGAAGCAATATGAAGCAGGACACGCCGAGGACGCACGCGATTGTAAGCGAATATGCTGGCAACAGCCGATCTATTCTGCGCGCGTAAAAGTCGGCTGCCGTTCCTCTGTCGTATAATTTCGCCATCAGAAATCCGCTGATGACGAAGAAGACATCCACCCCCAAATATCCGCTCCCAAAAAACGGCGCCCGAAGATGAAACAGGACCACCATCAAGACAGCGACACCGCGCAATATCTGTATGTCTTGACGGATACTCATCGGAACAGGTATCTGGTACGGGACTTCGGTTGCTGTGGGGGACTAGGTTAGGTCAAACCGGGTACTGTTTAGATGCGCACTCGCAATTGCGGCAAATTGTTGGACCATCGTTATATTTTCATCGCGCGCTTGACGCGGCCGGAATGCTTGAGCTCGCGCTTCGAAGCGAGCTGTCACCAATAAGACGAGCGATGCCGACGACACGGCGGTCGCCGCTCTCTCGCTGGACTAGGCCGTAAACTCATAAGCCCGTAACCAGAGTCGCATTGAAGCGAGCTGGACCATGGCGAGGAAGTTGTCCGCGAGCTTTTCGTAACGGGTGGCGATGCGGCGGAAGTGATTAAGCTTGCTGAAGAAGCGCTCGACTTGGTTGCGTTCGCGGTAGAGAGTTTTGCTGAAGCAGGGCTTCCACTTGCGGTTGGATTTGGCCGGGATATTGGGCACCGCCCCCTGCGCCTCGATCAGGTCGCGGATGGCATTGCCGTCGTAGGCCTTGTCGGCAAGCACGATGGTGCGCGGTTCGAGCCGGTCGAGCAGCCCGAGCGCGGTCGGTGCGTCGTGCGCCTGGCCTGCGGTCAGGCCGAGCCGGAGCGGAAGGCCCTGCCGGTCGACGAGCGCGTGGATTTTGGTCGTGAGACCGCCCCGGGAGCGACCGAGACAATGATCTCGACCCCCCTTTTTGCCGTCGCAGCCTGCTGGTGCGCCCGGATCGATGTGCTGTCGATCATCTGGATGTCGCGGTCGTAAGCCGTGATCGCGTCCATCAGCCGGTCCCACACGCCCGCCCGTCGCCAGCGCACGAAGCGGTTGTAGCACGTGGTCCCCGGGCCATAGCGCTCGGGCAGGTCGCGCCACGGCGCACCCGAGCGCAGCACCCAGAAGATGCCATTCAGCACCCGTCGGTCATCGACACGCGGCACGCCTCTCGGCTTATTGGGCAGAAGTGGCTCGATCACGCGCCACTCGAAGTCTGTCAGGACATATCGGCTCATGCCAATCCTGAATCAGAAAACCACGCTCGTGGGAATCCCTTCTATGGATTCACGACTTGGCTCTACAACGTCGGTGATCCCTCCGCCCAAGCTTTGGTGGCTTGGCAGATTTCCATCGCTCGGGCGTAGGCGGGGCGTGTCGTCGTGCGGGCGAGATAGGCACGCTCGACTGAACCCGGGGTATAGTTGCTGGTTCGCAGACCAAGCAGGAGAGCGTAGCTCACTGAAATGTCAGCAGCAGTGAACTGGTCTCCGGCGAGAAATGGACGATTTGAGAGACGCTGGATGACCAATCCCAGCCGGCTATGAAAGGTCTCTAGTGCCCAGCTTGTGACCCGGGCGTTTCGCTCTGCTGCTGGCGCGAGTGCGCGACCGACGAAGACGGCGTTCATTGGCCCAGCGAGCCCAGCCTCTCCCAAATGGAGGAATTGCAGATAGGCGGCGAAAGCCGGATCATCCGGGGCGACGGCGAGCGGGCTCGGGCCGTGGCGGGCGAGCAGGTATTCGAGGATCGCGATCGATTTCGACCATGATCATCTCGCCGTCCTGTAGCGCCGGGATAAAGCCGGCGGGGTTGATCGCAAGAAAATCGGGATCATTCTCGACAGCGAGCAGATCGACCGGGCGCAGCCGATAAGCCACTCCCAATTCCTCGAGCAGCCAAACGACACGGAACCCACGACCTTCGCCATAGACAGTGAGCATAATTGAGCGTCCTTACGTCGGCCTAAGCGCTTTAATTCGCAGGAGCGAGATTACGACACATACTGCTATCGCTCGGACACGATATGCACAAGGCTCGTCGACTACTCGGCATCATGCAGCGCCGGTCCTCCTCACTTTATGGGTTCACGGCCTAGAGAGCACGCTTCAGCTAATCTGAAGGCTTCGAAATCCTGTTGAGCGCGTCCAGGGCCTCGCGGAGCCGCCAGTGCTCTGGAAACTTCCGCTTTCTGGGCACGGCGCACATGGCTTGACCAGCTGTCGGCTCGACCCGGTCGAGAATGACCAAACCCGGACATTCGTTACTGAAAGAACTGGTGACGCGGCCGTTGCTGCTCCTTATGTTGGCGCGGACTTTCATTGCGTCGCATCTAGTTGGCGACTGGACGCCTCACCAGAGGGTACGACATGGCTCAAATAACGGCGGAACGTTCGGGTGCTGTCGGTAGCGGATTGGCGACGATCGCCGACGACGGGACCATTCTCGACGCTTGGTTTCCCAATCCGCGCCTTTCGCAGCAGGTCGACAGCTGCGGGACCGTTGATCTTTCCGATCAGGCGCTCGCTGAGCTGAGTGAGGCAGCAGCGATACTACCCCTTCAAAAGGACGTTAGGCGCAAAGTGACCGTTCGTGCTGTGCGTACTTTGATCGAGTCCTTGAGCGAGCCTGCCGTAGATGCGTTCGACATCTATTTGCGTCTGCATCTGCTGAGCCATCGCCTTGGTCGACCGCGCGCGATAAATCTAACGGGGATATTCTCGATATTGACCAATGTTGCATGGACATCGATCGGCCCGTGTCTCCCAAGTGAAGTCGATAATATTCGGTGGCGGATGCGAGCCGAGGGTGTTGCGCTCGATGTCCGAAGCGTCGACAAAATCCCGAGGATGACGGACTACGTGGTACCCTCGGGAGTCCGCATCGCCGATGCCAATCGAGTGCGTTTGGGCGCATATCTGGCTCCTGGTACGACTGTCATGCATGAGGGGTTCTGCAATTTCAACGCAGGAACGTTGGGGGCGTCGATGGTCGAAGGACGTATCAGCGCTGGTGTCATCGTGGGTGACGGCAGCGACATTGGTGGTGGCGCATCGATAATGGGCACGCTCTCGGGCGGAGGAACAGAAACCATCTCGGTTGGAGAGCGCTGCCTTCTCGGAGCAAACTCGGGTATTGGTATCTCCCTAGGTGACGACTGCGTTGTCGAGGCCGGCTGTTACGTGACCGCCGGGACGCGCGTCAGTACGCCTGACGGCAAAATCGTCAAAGCCGCCGCGTTGTCGGGCCGGTCCAATTTGATGTACCGCCGCAATTCTCAGACCGGTGCGGTCGAGGCGATCAGCCGCAACAGGTCTTGGGGTGCACTGAATCCCAGTCTGCACAACATTGGCTGATTGCGATTGACCACTTGAGTGTCAGTTGCTGGCACAACGCGAAAATTTTCTGCAACGCAAACTCGCTCGCTATCGAGGTACGGCGGACATCGACTAAGCCGTACCAATCGAGCTCGATTTCATGAGTACGTCGCCGCCTGTACAAGGGGTTCTGGCTCCTGTTGGGAGCCCAAACAGTTGGCGTGGAGCTTCAAAATGCCCCATTCAATTTGGCTGAAGCTGCTGACCAGAAAGCGATGACGATTCTTCTTGACGTCATCGCGCTCTAGGTCTGCGCGCTCGTCTGTGTGTGATGGTCAGGATTGACACCGCCTTCACCGCCGCTAGGCTGGCCGTCAATTGGGAAGGCTTTTTTCCCAACGCGACAAGAAACCGGCAAGAAGAAGGGCAGGGTGGAACGCATGAACCGCGTCGTCGCGCGTTGAGCGGGCTTGCGCGGCGTGCCGCGCTGGCGCCCTTCCGCATCCGCAACTATCGTTTCCAGTGGCCCTCCGATCTCTTCACCTCCTGGGCGTTCGAGATGGAGGCGCTGGTGCTCGGCTGGTACGTGATGGTCGAGACCGGGTCGGTGCTGTTGCTGACGGTCCTGGCCTCGCTCAACTATGTCGGCACGCTGATCGCGCCAATGTTCGGCGTGATCGGGGATCGCGTCGGCCATCGCCATCTCTTGGCCGCGATGCGCGCGTGCTACGTCGTTCTTTCCGGCACGCTGATGACCTTGGCGCTGACGGGCCGGCTGACGCCTTCCCATGTCATGGCGATCGTCGCGGTCATGGGCCTGATCCGGCCGTCGGATCTCGGCGTGCGCGGCGCGCTGGTCGCCGACATCATGCCTCCGGACCAGATGGTCGGCGCGATCAGCGTGTCCCGGACCACGATGGATACCGCGCGCATTGCCGGCGCCCTGAGCGGCACCTCGCTGTTCGCGGCGCTCGGCATCGGCCCCGTCTATGTCGCGATCGTCGCTCTCTATCTCGCGGCCACCTGTCTGACACTATGCGTCGCGCCGCCCGCCAAGCCGCATCCAGCCGGCCGGGCGGCGGACGAGGCACCGGCGCGCTCGCCGCTGCGCGACCTCAAGGAGGGCATCGCCTATGTCTGGAGCCTGCCGCGGATGCGCGCCGTGCTCTGGGTCGCGTTCATCGCCAATATGACGGCGTATCCGATGACCAACGGCCTGCTGCCATACATCGCCCGCGAGATCTACGCGACCCAGCAGGCGGGCTTGGGCTATCTCTCGGCGAGCTTTGCGGTCGGCTCGCTGATCGGCTCGACGACGCTCAGCCTTGCCGGCGGCGTCCGCGTTGCCCGTCTCCTGATCGGCACGTCCGTGACCTGGTATGCGATGCTGTTGGTGTTCGCGCAGATCAGGACCGTGCCGGTTGCGATGGCCTGCCTGATGCTTACCGGTATCGCGCAGAGCATGACGATGATTTCGATTACCGTGATCCTGATGCGGAGCGCAAACGTGCGTTTCCGCGGCCGGGTGATGGGCGTGCGCATGATGGTGATCTATGGCCTGCCGCTCGGGCTGCTCGCGGCCGGCAGCCTGATCGACCTGATCGGATTTACCGCGACCGCGACGCTCTACGCGGCGTCGGGTCTGGCGCTGATGCTGCTTATCGCGCTGCATTGGCGCGAGGATCTATGGCACCGGCATGCGCCGGCCAATGCAAGATAGGATACATAGCGGGTCGGTCAGGAACGGTTCTCTTCTCCGTTCGGACCAGCGTCATCTAGAGATAACCCGCGTTTGGCGGTCATCTTCGCGGGTTCCTGGCCCGACGTGCGACTATCGGAGGGATTCGTTCTCTGGTTGAATCCCGCATGCTAGGGTAGCGCTGATTCCCCGACAATCGAATTGTACGCGCGTGAGCCGATCCAACGAACGCGGGAGGCACGATGTCGAACGGACCGTTGCTGTCGGACCTCGAGCGGCTGCAGCTCAACGCGCATGATATCGAACGACGCAAGACCTTTGTCGACTTCCGGCCGGACGATCTGTCCCGGATAGCGGCGATCAAGGATCTGGTCGTAGACAATGCCGAGCGCTATGGCGCCACCTTTTTTGATCACCTCGCAGGAATCGAGGAAGCCGCCGGACTGATCCGAAACCGCAATTTGCTGGAACAGGCCAAACGCCTCAAGCATGAGCACTTGATCGCGATGGTGCAGGGCGACTACGGCCGAGACTACATGGAACAGCGCGTCAGGCTCGGCGTGCTCTATAGCCGCGCCGGGCTCGATGTGCGGGTTTTCCTTGGCGCGTTCCACGTCCTGATGCGCGCGGTCGGTGTGGACGTCATGAAGCACTTCGCCGCGGCGCCCGCGGAAGGATTCGAGACCTTCATATCGCTGAAGAAAATCGGATTCCTCGACATCGGCCTGATCGTCGACGTGCTGATTTCCGAACGCGAGCGCACCATCAACTTGCAGCAGGATGCGATCCGCGAGCTGTCGACACCCGTCCTGCAGTTGCGCGAGCGGCTTCTGATCCTGCCGATCATCGGCGTCATCGACTCGATGCGGGCCAAGCAACTGACCGATGGCATGTTGCGCTCGATCCGCGACAACCGCGCCAGGATCGTCGTGATGGACATCACCGGTGTGGCCGCGGTCGATTCGAAAGTGGCCAACCACCTGATCCAGGCGGTGGCGGCGGCCCGCTTGATGGGAGCAAATGTCATTGTCACCGGGGTTTCCGCTGACGTCGCGCAGTCACTGGTTGCGCTCGGCGTCGATCTGACGTCGATCAGGACCATGAACGATTTGCAGGGCGGCCTCGAGGAGGCCGAGCGCATGCTGGGATACAAGGTCGTTTATGCCGACGGCGCCGCGCCTGCGTTCGGGCGGGCGTGAGGCGAGGCCGCCATGCCGGTTCCCATCCTCAAGCAAGGCTGCATGCTGATCGCAAGCATGCAATCGGATCTCGACGACCGGGACCTGATGCAGCTCAGGGACGAGATCGCCGAGAAGGTCGGTCGTTTCAAGTCGCGCGGCGTGATCCTCGACGTGTCGATCCTCGACGTCCTGGATTTGTTTGCGACACGGACGCTGCGGACGATCGCCGAAACCGCCAGGCTGCGTGGCGCCGAAACCGTCATTGTCGGCATTCAGCCTGATGTGGCCGTCGCCATGGTGCAGCTCGGTCTGACCCTGGATGGCGTCCTGACCGCGCTCGATTTTGAGGAAGGCATGGAACTCCTGCTGGCGACGATCGAGGGGAGCCGTCAAGGTGGTGGCTGAGGAGACCCGCGTTCCCATCGAAAGAGACGGCGATATCGTCGCGGCGCGCCGGAAGGCACGGGAACTGGCGACCCATGTCGGGTTTTCCGGAAGCGACTTGACGCTGATCGCTACCGCCATCTCGGAGGTCGCGCGCAATATCGTGGTCTATGCCAGTCACGGCGAGATTGCTCTGAGCGCGGTGCAGCGCGGAGGCCAGCGTGGCATTCTGGTGATCGCGCGCGATGAGGGCCCGGGCATTCCCGACATCGAGCGGGCCATGCACGACGGCTTTTCGACGGGCAAGAGCCTGGGGCTCGGTCTGCCGGGGGCGAGGCGGCTGATGGACGAGTTCGAGATCGTGTCGGAGGTCGGCAAGGGAACGACCATCACCATGCGGAAGTGGACGCGATGACCCAGCTTTCGCCGATCGAGCCGCCGATCGCGTGGGGCGTCAGCTCAAGAGCCCTCGGCGGGGCCGCGGTGTCCGGTGACTTGCATGTCGTGGTGCCGCGCCAGCAATCCATGTTGGTGGCGGCCATCGACGGCATCGGCCACGGAACCGAAGCGGCCCATGCCGCGCGGGTCGCGGCCTCGGTGCTGGTTCATCATGCCGAAGAGCCGTTGATCCCGCTGATGCAGCGATGCCATCAGGAGTTGCGCGGCACGCGGGGCGTGGTGCTGAGCATGGCGTCGTTCGACCTGCGCCGCGACACGATGATATGGCTCGGCGTCGGCAACGTCGAAGCGGCGTTGTTTCGGGCGAGCCGGCTCGCGAACCCGCCAAGGGCTTCGCTGGTACTGCGAGGCGGCGTCGTCGGATATCAGATACCATCGTTGCGCGCCGCCGAATACGGCATCCAGGCGGGCGATGTCCTGGTGTTTGCGACCGACGGCGTTCGCTCGGATTTCACCGCATACTCTCCGCTCGGCTGCGATATGCAGGAAGCCGCGGACGCGATGCTTGCACGCTACGGCAAGGATACCGACGACGCCATGGTGTTGACCATTCGTTACCTGGGACGACCGTCATGAGTGCCGTGGCCCGCGAAATGCAGCAGCGCTACTCGGAGGCATTTGCCAGCTATCTGGCCGGCGCGGACGAGGTGGCTCTCAATCAGGCTTACGAGCTTGGGCGCAAGGCGCTCGCCGATGGTCTTGGCGTGCTCGACATCGCCGTCACGCATCACCATGCGCTGGATGCCATGATCGAGGGCGAGCCGGCCTTGGCGCGCAGCGTCGAGATCGCGAAGGCTGCCGCGTTCCTCGCCGAAACCCTGTCACCGTTCGAGATGTCGTTGCGCGGTTATCGCGATACCAACGATCGGCTGATCGCCATGAACGAGACGTTAGGTCAGGCAAGGGCCGCGACCGAGGCGGCCAATCGGGAACTGGAAGCATTCAGCTATTCGGTGGCCCATGACTTGCGCGCGCCGCTGCGCGGAGTCGATGGCTTCAGCCAGGCGCTGCTCGAAGACCATGCGGACAGGTTGGATGACGAGGGCCGCGGCTACCTCAGGCATTTGCGCGAATCCGCGCAACGGATGGGCCGCCTGATTGACGATTTGCTGGCGCTATCTCGCGTGACACGTTCCGAACTTGCCCGCGAGCGGGTTGACCTGTCCGGCCTCGCGCAGAACGTCGCGGCGCAGCTGCAGAAGGCTCAATCCGGACCGGCGGGTCGAAATCGTCATCGCCGCCGGAATAGTCGTCGACGGCGACGCGCGGCTGTTGCAGAGTCGCGCTGGAAAACCTGCTCGGCAATGCTTGGAAGTTCACCGGCAAGCGCGCGGAGCCGCGGATCGAGGTCGGCGTGACGTCTGGCGGCGACGGCGCTTATTTTGTCCGCGACAATGGCGCGGGATTCGACATGGCCTATGCATCGAAGCTGTTCGGCGCCTTTCAACGGCTGCATTCGACCGACGAATTCGAGGGCACCGGCATTGGGCTCGCCACGGTCCAACGCATCATCAACCGGCACGGTGGACGCATCTGGGCGATCGGGGAGGTCGACCGTGGCGCGACATTCTGTTTCACGCTAGGCGACGGAGCGTCACGGCCATGAGCGAACCTCATCCGGGGAAGAGCGCGACATCGTCCACGGCTACGGTTTCGGCGCCAACAGCTATGTTCGCAAGCCGGTCGACTTTGTCCAATTCACGGAGGCTGTTCGCCAGTTGGGGCTTTATTGGCTGATCATCAACGAACCACCGCCAGTCGGCTGGCATTAGCGAGGATGAAGTGTCGAAGGCTTTGCGCGCTTTAATTGTCGAAGACAGCGAACAGGACGCGGCGTTGCTGGTGCGCGAGTTGCGCCGCGGCGGCTACGATCTCAGCTTCGAGCGGGTAGAGACGCCGGATACGATGCACGCCGCGCTGGACAAAAATAGCTGGGATGTCGTGCTTTCGGATTATTCGATGCCGCGGTTCAGCGCGCCGGCGGCGCTCGCGCTGGTGCGCGGGCACGACCTCGATCTGCCCTTTATCATCATCTCGGGCACCATCGGCGAAGAAACCGCGGTGGCGTCGTTGCGCGCCGGGGCTCACGATTTCCTCGTCAAGGGATCGCTTGCGCGGCTGTTGCCCGCGATCGAGCGCGAGATGGGCGAGGCCGCCCTGCGTCGCGAGAAGAAGAAGATGCAGGAGCAGCTTCTGATTTCCGACCGGATGGCGTCCGTGGGCCTGCTTGCCGCCGGCGTGGCCCACGAGATCAACAACCCGCTGGCCATCCTTGTCAGCAATCTCGAGCTGGTTTCGCAGCAGGTGGACGAAATTTCGGCGGACAAGCCTCACGACCATTCTTCGGATTTCCCCGCCGCGCGGCTCGTCGATCTCGCCGCAGCGTTGCGTGACGCACAGGAGGCGGCTGAACGCGTCCGCCTCATCGTGCGCGACCTGAAGGTGCTTTCGCAGTCGGGCGACGCGGTGAGCCGCGGCCCGGTCGAAATTCGAGGCGTGCTGGAATCGGCGATGCGGATGGCCTCCAACGAAATCCGGCATCGCGCACGCCTCACCAAGGACTATGCCGACGTCCCGCCGGTCTACGGCAACGAGTCGAGGCTCGGCCAGGTCTTTCTCAACCTCATCGTCAACGCCGCGCACGCGATCCCGGAAGGTCATGTCGAGACCAACGAAATCAAGTTCGTCGTCCGGAACGATCCGCCCGGCCGCGTGGCGATCGAAATCCACGACACCGGTGCGGGCATTCCTGCCGACGCGTTGCCGCACATCTTCGATACATTCTTCACGACCAAAGCGAGCAACGACCGGGACCGGACTCGGGCTTGCGATTTGCCGCCGCATCATCGCCGAGCATGACGGCGAGATATCGGTACAAAGCCAGGTCGGCGTCGGCACCGTGTTTCGCACGTTGCTGCCGGCGGCAACGCTTGAGGCCAACGAGACTGGAGCGGCGCCGCCTGAAGTCGTGGCAGGCCGCCGCGGACGCATCCTCGCGGTCGACGACGAGCCGATGTTGTGCACCGTGATTCAGAGGGTTCTGGGCATCGATCACGACGTGACGACCGTTGGCAGCGCCAAGGAGGCGCTGCGCATGCTCGGCGATGGCGAGCGCTATGATCTCATCCTGTGCGACCTCATGATGCCGGAAATGACCGGCATCGCTTTCCACGCGAGGCTGCAGCAGTCGGCGCCCGATCAGGCGGCAAAAATCATGTTTATGACTGGCGGGGCGTTTACCGAGAGCACGCAGGCGTTCCTCGCCGAGGCGAGCAATGAGTTCGATCGAGAAGCCGTTCAAGGGCAGTGCGCTGCGCGAACAGGTCCACCGGTTCATTTCCGCGTCTCATCGCTGAACGTGGGGTCGGCCACCTCCGCCGATAGCTTCGTTGCGGTCAGGCGAAAACCTTACTTGGACTCCGCTTTGACCGCGCCTCGCAATCCGGCTTGCTTCTCAACCTGCTCCAGCAGCCTGCTGGATTGAACGTGACCCGCGGCATGGCAGCGATGAGGACGGCTCTGGTTTAGTACTAACGCCCATTATTTTTGTTGACCAGACCTTATCTTTTGTACATTGGTACAAATCGATGATCAGCAGGTCCACCGGCAAAAAGGCGACAGCGACGCGCAAGCCGAACATGCGCGAGGCGATCTTGTGCGCCGCAGAAGAATTATTCTCGACCAACGGCTTCAACGCGGTGTCGGTTCGCGACATCGCCCACGCCGCCGGAGCAAATCCTGGCAGCGTGACCTATCATTTCAAGACCAAGGACGGGCTGCTGCTCGAAATCTACCGTCGGCATTGCGGGCCGATGAACCGCAGGCGTTCCGAGTTGCTGGCTGCGGCCAAGCGGGTGCGGAATCTGCAGGACCGGCTGGAGGCGATCGTCCGCGCTTATCTGCTGCCGGCATTCTCTTCCGGCAGCGACCTCGCGGGCGGGGGCGCGCGGTTCACGCGGCTGCGTGCGGTGATGTCGGCGGAAGGCAACGAGGTGGCGCGCAAGATCATCGCGCAGACCTTCGACGACACCAGCCACGCCTTCATCGACGCGATCCACGAGAGCCTGCCGCACATCCCGCGTAACGAAATCGTCTGGCGCGGCCACTTTCTTCTGGGGGCGCTCTACTACACCCTGGTCACGCCGGAACGAGTTTCCCGCCTGTCGCGCGGCGATGCCGATGGTTCGGATGCGGCAAACGCGATCGAACAGTTGGTGCGGGCAACGGTGGCTTCGCTGCAAGCGGCCGCAGTCGATCAGCCGGCGCCGTCACGACGGCGATCCAAGGAGCATGCCAAGATTTGAAGCAAGACTTGAAGCTGCGCCACGAACGATACAACTGATGTCACGAACATCATGAGAGCGAGCAACAAAGCCGCCTTTGAAGAAGCTCACAAATGGGATCAAGGGAGACATTGTCATGAGCACACAGTCTAACGTATGGCCGACTTCCGCAACAACATCCGAGCCTGGACAGATCGTCCGCGCCGGTCTGCTCGGCGGTCTTGTCGGCGGCGTCATCATCTGGATTTACGAAGCGATTGTCTGGGTGGGGGTACAGCATCTGATGCCGATAGTTGGCATTCCGCGCAATGCGACGGGATTGGTCTTCGGCAAGGAGGTCCAGGATTCACTGGGAGCGCTGGCTTATGTTGTCGGCACGGGAATCCATTTCTTCTTTGCGCTTGCCTGGGGCGTGCTGTTCGCTTTGATCTGGCCGTACTTCCGCCGGCGCGGCGTTGAAGCAACGCTGGTGGCGTTGTTCTTTGCCGTCGTTCTCTGGATCGTGATGCATGTCGCGATCGCGATCGTCTCGAACAATCATCCGAACTACCTGGATCCGTTCGTGATCATCGGCGGCTTCATGTCGCATTTCTTCTACGCGGTGCCGCTTGCCTTGGTCGTCAAGCAACGGCTGCAGTGACGCCAAGGATTGGCCGTACGCATGGGCACGCCTGCGCATCCGAACCGAAACTTCAGGAATCTCTGGACCGACCGTGTGCTGTGGGGCACGGACTGGCCGCATCCGAACGTCAAGATTATGCCGAACGATGGCGAAATCGTCGATCTCATCCCGCTCTACGCGCCGGATCCCGAGACACGCCAGATGCTTCTCGTCGACAATCCGGCAAAGCTGTTCAAATTCACTTAAGGGACCTCATGTTCAAGCCGACCATTCCGGGGCCCGACCCGGATACCAAAACGCCGAAATTCAAGTTGCCGCCGCTCGCCTGCGATGCGCATTGCCACATCTTCGGGCCGGGCTCGAAATACCCGTATGCACCGGACCGGCCGTACACGCCTCCCGACGCGCCGCTTGAAGATTTCAAGGCACTGCACTTGAAGCTCGGGGTCGGCCGCGCGGTGATCGTCAATGCCAGCGTGCACGGCACCGACAATCGTGTCGCGCTCGATGCCATCGCGCAAAGCGGCGGCGCTTACCGCGCCGTCGCCAATATCGATGACGGCATCACCGAGCGGGGACTGCGCGAGCTTCACGAGGGCGGTTTTCGGGGCTGCCGGTTCAATTTCGTGCGTCATCTCGGCGGCGTTCCCGACAAGGGGGTGTTCGAGCGGGTGGTCGAGATGATCGCGCCGCTCGGCTGGCATATCGATCTGCACTTCGATGCGATCGATATTCCCGAATACGCGCTAATGCTGGCGCGCCTTCCGGTGCGCTACACCATCGATCACATGGGGCGAGTCAAGGCGTCGGACGGGCTCGATCAGCTCCCGTTCAGGACGTTGATCGAGCTGATGATGAGAGATGAAAAATGCTGGGTCAAGGTGTGCGGCTGTGAACGGGTCTCCTCCGCCGGTCCGCCCTTTACGGACGCGGTGCCGTTCGCCCGGAAAATCGTCGAGACGGCGATCGACCGGATCATCTGGGGTACCGATTGGCCGCATCCGAACGTCAAGGTGATGCCGAACGACGGCGACCTCGTCGACCTGATTCCGCAGTTCGCGCCGGAGCCCGAGTATCAGCAGAAGATCCTGGTCGAAAATCCGGCCCGGCTCTTTGAATTCGATCAAGCATGATCGCAAGCAGAGGCTTCCATCGGCTGATGTCGCAGGCGATGACGCCGACCAATCTTCTCGGCAACGCGGTTGCAACGATCGCAATTGCCAAATCGGAGAACGCGCTGGATGAAAACCGGCTCAGGCGCGTGCTAGATGGAGAAATCCTGTCGCCGGCGGCGTGACGATGCGCAGCTTGCGGCTCGTAAATACGGTCCAACCAATCTGAAGAGGGAGTGCTTGTCCCATGAAAACTGGTCTTGTCGTCACCGCGCATCCGGGAGACTTCGTCTGGCGCGCCGGCGGAGCGATTGCCCTTCACGCCAAGCGCGGCTATCGCATCAAAATCGCCTGCTTGTCCTACGGCGAACGCGGCGAGAGCCAGTTCGCCTGGAAAGAGGCCGGCGCGACGCTTGCTTCGGTCAAGGCCGGCCGCAAGCGTGAAGCCGAGCGCGCGGCGGAGTTGCTTGGCGCGGAGATCGAGTTCTTCGATTGCGGCGACTATCCGCTGAAGATCAACGAAGAGCATTTCGACCGGATGGTCGACATCTACCGCGAGCTCAATCCGAGCTTCGTGCTGACGCATGCGCTGGAAGATCCCTACAATTTCGATCATCCCGACGCCGCGCATTTCGCGCAGCAGACGCGGGTCGTGGCGCAGGCCATGGGCCACAAGCCCGATGCAAAGTACCAATATTCCGCGCCGCCGGTGTTCCTGTTCGAACCGCATCAGCCGGAGATGTGCAACTTCAAGCCGCAGGTGATCCTCAACATCGACGAGGTCTGGGACTTGAAGCGCAAGACCTTCGAAATCCTTGCGGCGCAAAAGCATTTGTGGGCCTACTACGAACGGGTGGCGCTGCAGCGCGGCATGCAGGGCGGGCGCAATTCCGGCAAGGCCATGACCTATGGCGAGGCCTATCAGCGGCTGTTTCCGATGGCGGTGGAGGAACTGGCATGAAGACGGTGGTGGTTCGAAACATCAAGCGGACCGAGGCAGCGCTGGTCAAGCGGCTCGGCGCGCTCGGGGTCGCGACCGTACACGAGGCCTATGGCCGCTTCGGGCTGATGAAACCCTATCTGCGCCCGGTATGGACGGGGGCGGAGACCGCCGGCACCGCGGTCACGGTGCTGGCGCAGCCCGGCGACAACTGGATGATCCATGTCGCGGTCGAGCAATGCCAGCCGGGCGACATCCTGGTGGTCGGCTGCACCGCCGATAACACCGACGGCATGTTCGGCGACCTGCTCGCGACCTCGCTGATGGCGCGCGGCGTCACCGGGCTCGTGATCGACGCTGGCGTTCGCGACGCCAGGGCGCTGCACGAAATGCGCTTTCCGGTATGGTCGAAGGCGATCTCCGCCAAGGGTACGGTGAAGGCGACGCTCGGCGCCGTCAACGTTCCCGTGGTCTGCGCCGGCGTCAACGTGCACCCGGGCGATGCCGTGATCGCCGATGACGACGGTGTCGTCGTGGTCTGCCGCAAGGATGCCGCCGACGTCGTGACCAAGGGCGAGAAGCGCCACGCCGACGAAGACGCCAAGCGCAAGCAGCTCGCCTCCGGGGTGCTCGGGCTCGACATGTACCATATGCGCGAGCCGCTCAAGAAGGCGGGCCTGATCTATATCGACGAACCGGAGTGCGACTGACGTGACCATACGCCTGCGCACGCTGCTCGGCGATCACCCCTGCACGGCGGCGCTGAAAAGCGGCGCGATCAAATCCGATCTCGTCGCGTTCGATTTCGTCGACTATTCGCCGACCAACAAAGGTTTCAAGCCGATGGTCCGCGAAGGGGCGTTCGACGTCTCGGAGATGGCGATCGTCACCTATCTGATGGCGAAGAGCTTTGCCAAGCCGATGGTGCTGCTGCCGGATGCGGTGCTGGCGCGGTTCCAGCACGCTTTCGCGCTTTACAACGCGAAGCGGGGAACGCTGAAGCCGGCCGACCTGAACGGCAAGCGCGTCGGCATCCGCTCCTTCACCACCACGACCGGCGCCTGGCTGCGCGGCATCCTCGCCAACGATTATGGCGTCGATCTCAACTCGATCGACTGGGTGACGTTCGAGGATGCCCATGTCGCCGAATTCGTCGATACCACGCAGCGGGCGCCGGCCGGCAAGCAGATCATCCAGATGCTGCTCGATGGCGAGCTCGACGCGGTGCTCGGGGAAAAATCCGATCATCCGGACTTGAAGCCGCTGTTTGCCGACGTCGCGGCGGAAGAGAAGGCGTGGTTTGCGAAACACGGGGTATTGCCGATCAACCACATGGTGGTGGTGAGCAAGAACCTGGTCGATAACCATCCGGAAGTGGTCCGCGAGGTTCATCGGCTGCTGGTTGAATCCGCCAAGCTGTCCGCTGCCGCGCCACGGTTCGACGCTGCCGACATGCGCCGCTCGCTGCAGATGATCACGCGATACGCCGCGCAGCAGCAGCTGATTCCGCGCGAGTTTACGATCGATGAGTTGTTCGACGACGTGACGCGGGCTCTCATTGGAAGGGATGGTTGAGATGACTCCCGAGCCGATCTTCGATCTCGCCCATCTCGGCCACATGGAACTGTTGACGCCGAAGCCCGACGAGAGCCTGAAATTCTTCGTCGACGTGATGGGCATGACGGTCAGCGGCCGCCAGGGCGAGTTGGTCTACTTGCGCGGCTGGGACGATTACGAGCGCTATTCGCTCAAGCTCACGGCGTCGAACACGTCGGGCATGGAGCACATGGCGTTGCGCGCCCGCAGCCCGCAGGCGCTGGAGCGCCGCGTCGCCGCGCTCAAAGGCTCTGGCTTCGAGATCGGCTGGACCGACGGCGACATGGGGCAGGGGCCGGCGTTCCGTTGCCGCGATCCCGACGGCCACGTCATCGAGCTCTATTACGAGACCGAGTGGTACCAGCCGCCGCCGGAGCTGAAGCCGGCGCTGAAAAACCAGGCGCAGCGCTTTCCCGCGCGCGGCGTCAATGTCCGCCGCCTCGATCATCTCAATTGCCTTGCGGTCGACATCAAGGCCAACCGCCTGTTCTTCGAGAACTACCTCGGCTGCCGGACCGACCGAGCAGATCGTGCTCAACGACGGCACGGAGGCGGCGATGTGGATGACGATGTCGAACAAGAGCTACGACTTCGCCTATACCCGCGACCACTACGGCAAGATGGGCCGCTTCCACCACGTCACCTACGCGCTCGACAGCCGCGAGGAGATCCTGCGCGCCGCCGACATCTTCCTGGAGAACGGCGTCCATATCGAGACCGGCCCGCACAAGCACGCGATCCAGCAGACCTTCTTCCTCTATGTCTACGAGCCCGGCGGCAACCGGGTCGAGGTCGCCAACGCCGGCGCGCGGCTGATCCTGGCGCCGGACTGGAAGCCGATCGTCTGGACCGAGGAGGAGCGCAAGAAAGGCCAGGCCTGGGGCCTGAAGACGATCGAGTCCTTCCACACCCACGGCACGCCGCCGGTTTGAGGGGCGTGAGGTTTCGTCAGGGTGCGGCAAACTCCCGCACGTCGCGAGGTCGCACCCCTGCGACACTCGCGACGGTTGCGCAGCGCCAATCTTTCATTTAGGTTTTTGTTAATCAGCTCACAGAGGCTGAAGCAAAGTCATTTTATGTTTCGATATTGATCCAGCGACGCCGGGCATTTCAGGGTTGATCACCCGGCCGGAGTTTTCGCGATGCAACGCATTCTGCTCAAGCCTGCGCCGGGTCTTCCTGCGCCGCAACAAGTAGGTCCACCCGCTGGCGTTCCCGCTGGGCCGCCACGCCGACTGAACGCCATCGAACAACTTCACCTGGAACACGCGGTCAATCCGCGCGTGCCGAAGCCAGCCTACCGGCCGCTGCGCGTCTATGCTTACGATCCGGCGCTGGGCGCCAAGCTCGATACGGTGGACATCAACGAAGCCACGCTCGAGGTGCGCTGGGAAAGCGAGCTGAAGCCCGGTCCGATCGGCGAGTATATCGAAGTGATCGACGTCGACCCCGCCAGCCAATGCTGCTACGCGCCGGTTGATCTCAACCATCCGCATATCCTGACCAGGTCGGGCCTGACGCCGTCGGAAGCGAGCCCTCAGTTCCATCAGCAGATGGCATATGCGGTGGCGATGAAGACGATCGAGCATTTCGAGACGGCGCTGGGCCGCGTCGCGCTGTGGGCGCCGCGCGAGATTCACCAGCAGGGCAAGGAGACCACGTTAGAATATGTCGACCGCTTACGGATCTATCCCCACGCGCTGCGCGCCAAGAACGCCTATTACAGTCCGGAACACAAGGCCCTGCTGCTCGGCTATTTCACTGCTTCCGGCTCCGATGCCGAAGGGTTGATGGAAGGCAGCGTCGTGTTCACGGCCGTCTCCCACGATATCGTCGCCCACGAGACGACGCACGCCTTGCTCGACGGCGTACACCGGCGGTTCCGCGAAGCGACCAACCCGGACGTCTTCGCGTTTCACGAAGGGTTTGCCGACATCATCGCGCTGTTCCAGCATTTCACCTTGCCGGAAGCCTTGCGGCATCAGATCGCGGCAACGCGGGGCGATCTCGAAAAGCAGAATCTGCTCGGACAGCTCGCGGTGCAGTTCGGCGAGGCGACCGGCCGCTACGGCGCCCTGCGCGACTACATCGGCAGCGTCCAGGCGCCGACCGACGGCGATCCGAAAGATGCAAAATGGATTCGCCGCCAGCCGAAGCCGACCGACTACGACAACGCCACCGAGCCTCACGACCGCGGCGCGGTGCTGGTCGCGGCCGTGTTCGATGCCTTCCTGCAGATCTACAAACGCAGAACCACCGATCTGCTGCGGCTCGCTACCGGCGGCAGCGGCGTCCTGCCGGACGGCGACATCTCGACCGATCTGGTCAATCGGCTGGCGCGCGAGGCCAGCAAGGTCGCCGGCCACGTTCTCAACATGTGCATCCGCGCGCTCGATTACTGCCCGCCGGTCGATCTCATCTTCGGCGAGTATCTGCGCGCGCTGATCACGGCGGACACCGATCTCGTGCCAAATGACAAGCTTGGCTATCGAACCGCGTTCATCGAAGCGTTTCGCAGCCGCGGGATCTACCCGAGCGACGTGAAACATCTTTCGCCCGGCAGCCTGATCTGGGAGCCGCCGCCGTTGCCGCTGCGGCAGGGAAAGGTGCGAGACGTCCTCAAGAAATTGTCGACCGGCTGGGATATGAACAGCAAGCGCAGAGATGCCTATAGCTCGTCGGAGGATAACGCGCGGATTTTCTGGAATTGGCTGATGAAGGAGGTCAGCGATACCGAAATAGCCGCGCTCGGGCTTCGCCGAATCCAGAAGCCACAGCCGTTCAAGATCGGCGATCAGGACGGCGAGCTCCGCAAGATCGAGGTTCATTCGGTGCGGCCGGTACGCCGGGTCGGCCCCGACGGCAACATACGCTCCGACCTCGTCGTCGAAATCACGCAGACCTTCCGGCCGAAGGGAATGCCCGGCAGGCGATTCCGCGGCGGCTGCACGCTGCTGATCGATCTTGCGACCGCCGAGGTGCGCTACATGGTACGCAAGAAGGTCGATAGCCCGAACCGGCTGGCTGAACAGGTCCAGTTCGGCATCGACACCAGCGACGGCTTGCACGGCAATTACTTCGCCGATCCGGCCGGCGTTCGCGAGCCCTTCGCTCTTATGCATCACGTGCACGGATAGGAGAAGTCCAGTGGAGCGCACGGCAAAGAAGACGGCAGCGAAAAAAGCGGCGGCCTCGAAGCGGCCGCGGCGAGCGATCGGGGATTGCGCCGGGCGGCGCGGCAGGTGCCGCCAGCGCAGCGGCGACGTCCGCGGGCGGCTATCGCGCCAAGGTCCGAATGTATCGCCAGGGCCTCGGCGATTGCTTCCTGATCTCGCTGCCGCGTACCGACGGCGGCACCCGGCCGTTCTATGTGATGATCGACTGCGGTGTCGTCCTGGGTACGCCCAATCCCGCAGCGATCATGAAGCAGGTGCTGGACAGCATCGTCCAGGAAACCGGCGGAGCGATCGATCTGTTGATCGCGACCCACGAGCATTGGGACCATTTGTCGGGCTTCGTGCAGGCAAAGGATTTGTTCGACAGGCTGACGAAGGTCGGACAGGTCTGGCTCGCCTGGACCGAGGATCCGGCGGACGAGCTGACCCAGAAGCTGAAGCAGGAAAAGGGCCAGGCGCTCGCGGCGTTGCGCATGGGGTTGAACCAGATGCAGGCGGCGGGGGATTCCGACAGCGCGACCGAACTCAACGGAATTCTGGAATTCTTCGGCGCCGCCAGCGGGCCGACGACGGCAGACGCGCTCAACAATGTCCGGGCCAAGACCGCCAAGCCACGCTACTGCCTGCCGACCGATCCGCCGGTTGTGCCCGCAGGCACCAATGCGCGCTTCTACGTGCTCGGACCGCCGCATGACGAGAAGATGCTGCGCAAGATCAACCCGTCCGCGGGCAACAAGGAAACCTATGGTTTGGCGCTCGACAGTTTTCGGCTGTTCATGAACGGCGCGGGCACCGCCCTCAACGGATGACGACGATGAACATCCGTTCGACGAGCAATGTGAAATTCCCTTCAGCTACGCACAAACGGCGCCTGAACTCGGGTTTTTCAGGCAGCACTACTGGCAGCCGGGCCAGGCCGCGCCCGATGCATGGCGGCGGATCGATACCGATTGGCTGGGAGGCGCGTCCGATCTGGCGTTACAGCTCGACAGCCTGACCAACAACACCAGTCTGGTGATCGCGATCGAGCTGCCGGGCGGCGACGTGCTGTTGTTTGCGGCCGACGCGCAGGTGGGCAACTGGCTGTCCTGGCAGGACCGTTCATGGACGGTGGACGGCAAGACCGTCACCGGGCCGGACCTGCTCAAGAACGCGATCTTCTACAAGGTCGGCCACCATGGCAGCCACAACGCCACGCTGAGGGCGCAGGGCCTCGAAGAGATGGCGCGGCTGCGGGTCGCGATGATTCCGGTCGATCATGCGATGGCGGTCAAGAAACGCTGGGGAAAAATGCCGCTCGACGAGTTGGTCACGGCGCTTGGCCAACGCGCCAAGGGCTGTGTGCTGCGCGTGGACCAGCCGAAGCCGCCCACCCAGGAGAACGTGGTCGAGGACAAGCTGTTCTTTGAAGTCACGTTCTGACTTCGGTGAAACCGGGTGTTTGCGACCGTCGCGAGACGGTGGATCGCCGCATCAAGATCACCGGCGTCGAGAACGCGACCAGGCGGCTATGCCGCAAAATTGCCGCGTCGAGCGCGGCAAGATCCGCCGCGGTCCCGGGTCGGCCGGACGGTGATTGTGCGCGCGCAACAGCGAGCTAAGCGCGGTCTGTTCCACCGGCCCCGTCAACAAGATAATCGTATCGAACATCGCCTTTCCCACGCTGGGATGCTCGCCCCTGGGTCACTTTGTCGCAAACGTTGGTTAAAACCTGTTGACCAGAATGGGGAACGCGGCTGCGTCGGCGCACGCTCGCGGCGGCGAGGGCCAAACCGAAGTGGAGCGTCCGATGGCGGCACCCGTCGATTTCGCCAGCGAAGAATTTTTACGTGATCCTGCCGCGGTCGTGGCGCAGCTGCGGGCGTCGGCCCCCGTGGTTGCGGCGAGGTTCCCGATCGTCGGTCGGGTCTGGGTCACCACGACCTTTGAGGCAACGGCGCGCGTGCTGAAGGACACGGCGGTCTTCAGCTTGCGGAAGGAGGGCGGGGCGGTCGCCGGCCTGCGCTGGTGGATGCCTTCAATCATCGCCACCCTTGCCAACAACATGCTGACCATGGACGAGCCGGACCACACCCGCTTGCGCAACATCGTGGACGAGGCGTTCCGCCGCCGCGCCGTGATCGAGATGGAGCCGCGCATTCGCGCCATCGCCGATGATCTTGCCGCCGAGCTGTTTAGCGCAGGCAGCCCGGCCGACCTGGTCGCGCGCTATGCGCAGACGCTGCCGTTGTCGGTGATCTCCGAGCTGTTGGGTTTGCCGGACGCCGACCGGCCGCAATTCATCGCCTGGGCAAGAGCGCGGGCGCAGTTCACCGGCGCCATCGGCTTCCTGCGCATGATCGGGACGATCCGGAAGATGAGGCGCTACATGGAAGGCGCCTGCAAGCGGCGCGCCGGCACGGCGGCGAGGGATTGATCGCCGATCTGGTGCGGGTCGAAATGGAGGGCGGGCGCATCACGCCCGACGAAATGGTGTCGATGCTGTTTCTGTTGCTGGCGGCCGGCTCGGACACCACGACGCATCTGATCAGCGGATCGGTCTTTGAGCTTCTCAAATCGCCCGAACGGCGCGATTGGCTGGCGCAGGACTGGAGCCGCGCCGGGCTCGCGATCGAGGAATTCCTGCGCTTCGTCTCGCCCGTGCAATTCTCCAAGCCGCGCTACGTGCGACAGGATATCGAGCTCGACGGTGTCAGCCTGAAGAAGGGCGACCGGATCATGGCCATGATCGTTGCCGCCAACCTCGACCCTGCGGCCGACGAGAATCCCGAACGGCTCGATCTGGAGCGGCGGCCGAACCGGCATCTTTCGTTCGGCACCGGCATTCATTTCTGCCTCGGCCATCAGCTCGCGCGCATCGAGGCCGCGTGCGCCCTGCAGGCGCTGTTCACCCGCTGGCCGAAGCTTGAACTGGCGGTGGCGGCTGATGAAATTCGCTGGCTCAGACGGCCGGGTTTGCTCGATCGAAAAGCTGCCGGTCAGGCCGGGGGCGTGATCGGACGTAGCGATGCCCGGTTCGCCGATCCTGGGAAGCTGAACTCGCAGCCGCCAATCCGATAAAATATTCACCGGTGTTTCTTGTCTTCGTCTGCGGTAGGTGCTCAATTCGAGCAACCCGGAGGCGAGGTCGATTGGGCGTGCGATTTCACGGAATCCGTTTTCCTGCTGCGCGTCCGCGAAGCGGATGGGTGAGAGCCGGCTGTCTGGTGCTCGTCGGTGCGCTCGCTTGCGTCGGCACTTCTGATTTTGCTCAAGGTGCGGACCTCGACGGCGACGATGCGGCCAAAACCGGTTCGACAACCGCTTCGACGTTGCCGAACATCTATCTGGACCTGAGGACGATCTATTCCAGGGTGCCGGCCAATTCGCTCTCGATCGGGTTCAGCGACCCGTCATCCCTGTCATCCGCCATCGCGACGCTTCAGACGCTATCCACGCTTCCAAATGCGCCGGCCCTGGCAAATCTGTCGTCACCGGCAGGCCAAAGCGTCGGGATCGATGTTCCGCTGACGGTCGACGTCACCGACCGGGTCTCCATGTATGGCGGGTTCAGCGCCAGCATGTCGCAGAGCGGCATGTCCGATTGGTCGACGCTTGCGATCACGAGCTGGAATGTCGGCTTTCAGGCCGACGTCTATAAGCAGAACGGCGGGTCGATCCCGACGGTCACGCTGCAGTCGACTCTCACGCGATCGATACCGGACCAGCCGCTGGCGACGACCTCCCTCAACAACATCCTGGAGGCTGACTACGCGCTGAACAAGGACGAGACCAGGGGCCTGCTCGCCGGCGTCCAGTACGTCGCCGTTGCCGTCGACTCGCCGCTGGCGAAAGTCAATGCCGATGTCATCGGCTATGTCGGCGCCTACTATCAGTGGCCCAACGACTGGAAACTGTCGGGCCGCGCCGGCGTTCAATCCTTCGGCGGCGCGCAGCTTCTGAACCTGACGCCGTTCCAGCCGTTCACCCAGCCGATCGTGAGGTTCGATCTGGACCGCTATGACGACAACGACAATCGGTTGTTCGGCGTCACCGCCGAGATCGCGTGGACGCCGAAGCCGGCGTATCAATTGACCCTGAGAACGCCGCTCTACCTGGTCAGGAATTAGCGAATTTGCCGGCACATCAAACGTTAGCGTGCTGGCCTATCGTTCGTTGAAGGTGAGGCCCGGATCTCAAAGTCAAACCCGTCACGAGTGAATGGCTCATTGATGAGTTCGAAGTGCCACCACTCCCTGGCATAGGGACGAAAGCCTGCTGCTTGCATATAGGATTTCAGTGTTTGACGGTTGTGTCGTGCTACCTCGCCTACGAGAGCGTTTGATGTATTTCCGAGCACGTCCAGACAGTCGTAGCCGGTGCCGAAATCGATGGTGCCATCCTCGAATTGTTCGCCTTTCGGAGACGTGCATGCCTTGAGCGACTGCGGAGTAGGCGGCGGCGCGGATGAAAAGCCGCTTGGGACGATAGCCAGGTCCACCGTGCTGCCGCGCGAGTGCGCCGATCTTCTTGCGAGATACCCGAGAGCGAACAGCTTTTCCTTGTCGGTGCGTGGATAGAATTCGGCCTTCATTTCGGCGTGAGTTGGATCCTTGCTCCACCTGAGAAAATCATCGACCGCCCGCTTCGGCCGATAGCAATCCCAGACGATCAGCGAGAGCTTTTTCTCGGCGAGCCTCCGCTGCACCGCTTTAAGGGCATTTGCGGCTGCTGCGCTGAGGATACACTCGGCGGCGAGGTAGCCCCTGATGGGTCGGCCGACAAAGTTATGAGATCCGGCATAGCGAATGTCCTGAACGATCGTAGGATCGATATCACGCAGATAAACGAAACCCTTGGGCAGGGCGGAGCCTGCCAAAGTCGGCGCAGGCAGCAACATGACGATCAAGACCAGGCCGGCGCGGATCAGCATACGAAATCGCCATCAGAGCGGCCCGAGGATGGCCCATCGCGGATCACAGAATTCCTTCACGGCCGCCGCGACACCGCTGGAGATGATGCTCCGGCGTTGATGCGAGCCCATCTTGAGCTCCTCGTCCCGGTTGATGATCGAGCCAGCCTCGAGCAGGACGGCGGGCATCCGGGTCTTTCTCAGCACGACGAGGTCATCGTAGCTGTAGACGCCGGTTTCCTTGTCCAGCAGCGGGTGCTGGTAGTGGCCCATGATGGGCTGGGTATATTGCTTTGCATATTGCAGGCCCTCGGCCTTCATTTCCTTGGCCACCAGTTCGGCGAACGAGAGGCTGGTCTTGAAGTCCGGATTGTCGTGGGAGACGAAGACGGAGTAACCGCTGAAGCGGTCGCTGAAATGGCTTTTCTTGCCCTCGAACTCCCAGTTCTCGAGCAGTTTGTCGGGCACGGAGTCATGGTGGATCGACAGGAAGAGATCCGCGTGCAGATTGTTGGCCGCAGTGACACGCTTGACGAGGCTGGGCCTGGCCTTGCCCTCGGTCACGAGCAACTTGGTCTCGGCAAAGCCGTCGGCCTTCAATTTCTGCTCGATCCGCTGCGCCAGGCGCAGATTGAAGGAGAACTCGGCGACGTTGCGGGCGCTGCTCGCGCCTTCCGATTCGGCGGTATGTCCGACATCGACGACGATCCGGAATTTCGAGGGATCGCATAGTGTTGCGGCCGGTTTCGCGGCAGAAGGGTTCGAGGCGGCGGGCCTCCGGGCGGCAAGCCTCGCAGTGTGCGGCTTTGGCGAGGTGACGTGCCTTGGCGATTTGCTCATGCTTTGACGAGCTTTTGAAGCATATCCGACAGCCAGCCGGCATCGCTGACCTCGATCGGCAGCAGCACCAAGGCGGCCATTGCGGCGATGAAGGTGCGGCGGCGGGGCCAAACGCCAAAGCCTGACCCGGCGAATTTTCTCCCTGACGACAGCAATCCCCGCTCCCCCAGAGCGACCTTCTGTTCGCGCTTCATGACAGCATGGCCGCATCGAACATTAGCAGGGATTATGAACCAGGAGCGACTGGAAATATACCGGAAGTTGAATTTGGACCAGCGGACCAGGAAACTCTTCAGGAGGAAACGCGCTCCGATTGGCGCCCGCTGGCGTCAACCCTTTCGCCGCGTGATCTCGCCGAATTTGGCAAGCGCCTGTTCGAATTTGGCATTGAACAGCCACATCGCATCAAGAATTTCGCGGAAGGTCGCGGATGTTCTTGCCCTGTCAGCGTGTCCAAAGGCGAAGATGCTGTTGTTTCGCAGATATCCCATGATTCTGGGGTCGGAAATTCGATAGCTGACCAGGTTGCCTGACTTGAGTGCGGACCTGGTCGGACTGGGAATGATCTGGATCAGTTCAAACAGCTTCATTTGATCGATCGGATCAGGCAGTGTTTTCACGATCGCGGCTACCTGCGGGAAAATATCCGCGTGGGCGCTCATCAGGGCATCTCTCACCGCGGTCCAGTGGTTGAGCCGATGATCCAGATTGCCGACCCGTGCCTCTTCCTTGTCGTCGCGAAGGCTCAGCGCGGGGTCGAATGCCGCGATCGACTTCTTGATCGCCGCCCACTTCCTTCGGCCGTTCTGATCTTCCGATGGCCCCGTTTGCAGGCTTCCCTTGTATCTGTTCGAGCGCGCATTGCCGACATTCTGATTGCCGTTGGTCTCGGCGAAGAAAAGCCCCAGGCTGATACGGCCCGCCGCTTCGGCATTGGTCGCGTCAAGGCCCTTGGCGCGCGCAATGGCAACTGCCAGATCGACGACGTCCTTGAATGGCGTATCTGATTTTTGCGCGTTGACGGGTGGCGCCTCCATGAGGTCGAAGAGATTCCTGTACTCGTCGAGCAGCGGCTCGCGGTCGGCGTCAAAATACGCCGGAGGAATTTTGAATTTATTGGGCCGTCCGATCCGGGACGGAAGCGCGTCGGTGAGGTCTTTGTAGGTGCTCATCATGTCGACGCGTGCAAGGTAGAGCGCTTGTCCCGGCCGGTCCGGCAGCGGTCGCTTCGAATTGATCTGCGCGCGCCGCTGGCCCAGGATCGACTCAAAGTTCTTGACGGCATTGTCGTACGTATGGAGTGCGGCTCGATTGTTCTTCCGTGAGTGCGCCCGGTTGAGCCCTGGCAGCGGACACGAAGCCGAGATTGCCGATGGCGGCCGGGACGAGTGGGGCGACCGTGTTGATGATCGCATCGATGGCGATGCACGGCGGCGCCACAAGAGGCCGAGAGCAAGCGCCGCCGTGGGCGCAGCGGTATGATTTTTCATCCCCATCGCAGTTTCCCAATGCCTCGGTTTCACCGGATACGACTCACTGGATCGTAAACGACGAACCGGCCGCTTGGCGAGATGATAGCCTCGAATCCGATGCCATGTCCGCGTCTCGCAAGCGGACATCGCTGCCATGCCGATGGATATCTGCTGGATTCAACCGTTGTGATGAGCCCGGCCGGCGCGCTAGCCTCGGCCGCAAGAAATGCCAGAGAAATGCCGGGAGGAAAACATGGGTCGGAAGATAGCTATCATGGGAGCGGGTGCGGTCGGCGGCTATGCCGGCGCCCATATGGTGCAGGCGGGCGAGGACGTGACGTTCATCGATCCATGGCCCGAGCATGTCGAGCACATGAGGAAGCACGGCCTGCGCGTCACCCACGCCAGGGACGTCGCGGAATTTTCCGTTCCCGTGCGCGCGCTGCACGTCACCGACGCGCAGCAGCTCGCCAAGGAGACGCCGGTCGACATCGCCTTCGTCTGCATGAAGTCCTACGACACGGCCTGGGCCACCATGCTGATCCGGCAGTATCTGGCGCCGGACGGCTATGTCGTGTCGCTGCAGAACTGCATGAATGAAGAGACCATCGCCGGCATCGTCGGCTGGGGCAAGACGCTTGGGTGCATCGCGAGCAGCATCACGGTCAACCTGCCCGAGCCCGGCCACATCCACCGCGGCGCCGGCAAGGGCGGGGCGGCGCACACCGTGTTTCGCGCCGGCGAGGTGCACGGCCGGATCACGCAACGGGCGGAGGAAATCCGCCGCCTGGTCGGCTACGCCGACAGCGCCAAGGTCACCGGCAATCTGTGGGGCGAGCGCTGGTCGAAACTGGTCGCCAACGTCATGGGCAACGGGCTCTCCGCCTGCACCGGCCTGACCGGCGGCGAGATGCTGCAAAGCGAGCCGATCCGCCGCTTCTCCACCCGGCTCGGCAGCGAAGCGATCCGTGTCGGCCAAGCGCAGGGCTATCAACTCGAGGAGATTTTGCACCTGCCGCCCGAGACCATCGCGCGCGCGGGCGAGGGCGACGAGACGGCGCTGCACGCCTGCGACGAGCAGCGCTTCAAGGACGGCGCGCGCACCTCCTCCGAGCAGCGTCCCTCGATGGGCCAGGACATGCAGAAAGGCCGGCGCACCGAGATCGAATTCCTCAACGGTTTTGTGGTGCGCGAAGGCGAAAAGCTCGGCCTTTCGTGCCAGGCCAATGCCGTGCTGACCGACATCGTCAAGCGCGTGGAACGCAACGAGCTGAGCCCGGACCCGCGGCACATCACCGAGCTGCGGCTGAACTGAGCCGGCTTCGCGCGAAAGTGCGCATACTCCATCCACGTCGTCCTGGCGAAGGCCAGGACCCATACGCCGTGACGCATGTGTGGAGAGACGCCGGTCGACGGCTTTCGCGCAACGACTGAGGCCTGGGGTTATGGGCCCTGGCTTTCGCCAGGACGACCCCGTGATCTGGACCGCCGAACGCGACCGGCAGAGGTCGGACCGCCCGGAATGCGGTCGTGCGTGCCCGGGGACACCGAGCTTTGCACGGATGAGCGCAGCGACATCCGGATTCTTATTTTGCGTTGATCCCGCATATCGCTACGCTGATGCGGGCTACTTGCTGAAGCGACGGATTGGGTTGGGTTCGCCTCTGGGCGGGGTCCTTGTCAAAAGGGTCGAACGGTGAGGCCGTCACTGTCGGTCATGTTGATGATCACACCCGTCGACCTTTGGGTCAGTTCCCGCGTGCCTGGTTAAGAAAGTGAAAAATGCGACAACAGCGGACCCTGCTTTCGCTGCGAATCACAACACCCAGCGCGCGATCTATCAAGTGTCTGCCGAACTCTCAAATTGCGACCGAAGCATATTTGGAAGAAGGGTGATGAACGGCGAACGCCCAAAGGAACCGGCATCGGGGGTGTACGCGATAGCTCCTACTGTTGGATTGACTTTGGGGCGGCATCAAAAGTCGACCTATCGAAGAAGATCGAAGCTGCGGTGAAGTCGCTCAAGCCTCACCGAGCCCTTCTGCGAAGGGTCACTTCGACTGGCGGGCGAATTAGTCTTTGTATTGCGTGGTTTTGCGACCAACATACTGGCGAGACATTTGGCTGTGAAATTCTGGCAGCTCTGGCGGATATGTGTATCGCATTGGACCTGTACATATACATTCCTGATAAGCCCGCGTAGCCCGCATGAGCGCAGCGACATCCGGGAATTCTTATTTCGCGTTGATCCCGCATCTCGTTGCGCTCATGCGGGCTACTTGCTACGCGCTCTGCAAGCCGTACGGAAGCGACGGGGATTTGGTGGCGCTGTGAGGGGCAGGCGCGCAACGCAAGCCTCTTGTCGCGCCGGGTGAATCGATGCTTATTCGGCTGGTTCGCCACTCCTGTCGCGGAAAACTTTCATGCCGAAGATTACGATCGTCGAAACCGGTCTGGTGTCGCCGGAGCATCGCGCGCGGCATGGCTCCTTTCCGCAGATGTTTGAACGGTTGATCGGTGAGGCGGATGCCTCGGCGAGCTTTGCGACGGTTCGGCTTGCTGACGGGGAAAGGCTGCCCGATCCCGCCAGGCTGGAAGCAATTCTGATCACGGGATCGCCAGCCGGCGTCTACGACGATCTCGACTGGATCGCGCCGCTCGAGCGCTTTGTACGAGCGGCGTATGAAGCGAGAGTTTCAATGGTCGGAATCTGCTTTGGCCATCAATTGATCGCTCAGGCGCTTGGCGGAGCGGTGCGCAAGTCGGAGAAGGGCTGGGGGATCGGGCGCCACGTCTATGATGTTGTGCCCGATAACGGCGCGATCGACGGAGAAAAGCTCGCGATCGCGTGTTCGCATCAGGACCAGGTCATCGAGCCACCCGCCCACGCAACAACGATTCTCCATTCGACGTTCACGCCGCATGCGGGACTTCTCTACGGCAACGGCGCGACGCTGTCGGTGCAGCCGCATCCCGAATTCACCGCGGCCTTTGCGCATATTTGTTGCGAAAAAGCCCGCCAGGGCAGCGCTCCCGAAACACTGGTCGCGACGGCCAAGGCTTCACTTGAACAGCCACTCGATAGCGCCGACCTTGGCCGCGCGATCGCGCGCTTTCTGGCAAAGCCCCGCAAATCCTGACCCATTCCGCCTGCGGTGCGCTCGCGGGCGTGACCTCCGCCGAAGCAGTACGTCAACTGATTTGCCCGACGACGGCAAATCACTTCTCGTTATCGCAAATTCCTGTCCAGCCCCTGACGCAAAAATATTTCGCTTTTCCGGAAACCCGAAATCAGTGGTATTGTTCGCGCCGTCCCGCCTCGAATCAGAGGGGCGTATCGCGTCGTCACGGACGTTGGGTGCGGGATGCGGTGGACGCTAGTGGCGCGCAAGACGAGCGGCGCTGCATGCGGACGGCGAAGGCGTGTGGTCCTGGCCTCCCGACGCTGAGGCTAAGGTCGCGAGATCATCCCGCGGACGATGGGGGCAAGAAAGCCCGGTCCCCAGGGAGAGCACGAGATAAGCTGTTAAAACCATTGCGTGGGGAATGCCGGATGTTTCCGGTGCCTCCGCTGTGAATACTCGTGTGCATACTAAAACTACAAAGCGCACACGAGGCTGCGGGTGCATTGGGCACCCGGCATTCCCCGCGCCCTCTTATTTTCGAGGGACGTTTTTCTGGCACAGCCCGGGCGTTATCTGCGCCGCGGGAATGCGATCTTCTGTCTTTGCGGCTGTTTGAAAAATGAACCAGTTGTGTGCGAGCTGTCGTCGCCGGCGAATGCGGGCGATCCAGTCTTCCAGAGGCGTCAGTGTTCAAATCGAAGGGGCCGCGGCGTACTGGATATCCCGCATGCGCGGGGTATGACGGCCGGTGTGAGAGGAGCGCAGGGCTGGCTGGGGAACTAGGATTCGAACCTAGACAAACAGAGTCAGAGTCTGTTGTGCTACCGTTACACCATTCCCCAACGGATTACCGAACGAATTCAATATGTTATGTAATTGTCCGGTAGCGATCCGCGAGCGCGAGTTTGCAAAATCTCAAGCTCCTTGCGATGCGCCCTTCTACCCGCAAGCGACCGCAGTTGGCAAGCGCGGTTGCTCGGCGGCTTTTGTCGCGCCGTGGTCTCCCGACCCCGCATTTTCAGGAGCATCCCATCGGCAGCTCCGCAAGCCGGTCGCACTATTTGACGATGAGCGCCGCCGCGTACCAATGACTGTGGTTGCAAGCATTCGCTCCATCGACGGCGAGAGGCGGCCAAGCCTGCCGACGACAAGAACCTCGCCTGCCTATCCCAGAGGCAACTGTTGCGGCGTCATCGACAAACTGTCTAGCGACAGAGGCGGAAGCGGCGGTTGGCGCAACTTGCCGCCGCCAACCGGCCATGCAATGCTGACGCGTCAAAACAACAAAAAGAGGCGCGCTTTAGCGCGTTCTGTCGCAAAGAGCCGGCATCGGGGATACGTTTCGGAGACCATCGGATGAAATTGAGACAACTCTTCGGGCTAGTCTGCGCTGCCTCGGTAACGATCGGGCTCGCGGGCGGTCAGGCCTCCGCCGAGGACAAGGTCGTCAAGATCGGCGCGATCTTTCCGATGACCGGCGGCGCGGCCAGCGCCGGCATCCATGCCAAATACGCGATCGAGGTCGCCGAAGACATCATCAACAACGCCCATCCCGAGCTCGGCGATTTCCCGCTGGCGAAGAGCGCAGGCCTTGCAGGGCTCGGCGGCGCCAAGGTCGATGTCGTGTTCGCCGACAACCAGGGCAGCCCGGCGACCGGGCAGAACCAGGCATTGCGGCTGATCACCGAAGAGAAGGTCGCAGCGCTCACCGGCGCCTATCAATCCGGCATCACGCTGACGTCAAGCGCGATCGCCGAGAAGTACGGGATTCCGTACCTCACCGGCGAGTCGGTCGCCGCCAATCTTACCGAGCGCGGCTTCAAATGGTTCTTCCGCACCACGCCGATCGCGACCGACTTCGCCAAGCTCTATTATGATTTCCTCACCGACATGAAGGCGGCCGGCGCCAAGACCGACAGCATCGCGCTGGTGCATGACAACACCGAATATGGCACCTCGGTCGCCGGCACGCTCACCGACACCTTCAAGGCCAAGGGGCTGAATGTCGCGCTCGACATAGACTACGCCTCCAACGCCACCGATGTGCAGAGCCAGGTGCTGCAGCTCAAGGAGAAGAAGCCCGACGTCGTCATCATGATTTCCTACACCTCCGATGCGATCCTGTTTGCCAAGACCATGCAGGCGCAGGACTACAAGCCGCCGATGATGATCGCCGACGATGCCGGCTTTTCCGATCCGTCCTTCATCAAGAGCGTCGGCAAGATCTCGCAAGGCGTGTTCAACCGCTCGTCCTGGAGCGTCGGCCCTCCGGGCTCGCCGACCGCCATCATAGCCGACCTCTACAAGAAGAAGAGCGGCGACGAGATGGACGACACCGCCGCGCGCGAGATGCAGGGTTTTTTCGTGCTGGTGGATGCGATCGATCGCGCCGGTTCGACGGAGCCGGCGAAGATCCAGGCGGCGCTGAAGGCGACCGATCTCAAGCCCAACCAGCTGATGATGGGCTACAAAGGCGTCAAGTTCGACGACAAGGGCCAGAACATCCTGGCGTCCGGCGTGATCATTCAATTGCAGGACGGCGAAAACTACGTCTCGGTCTGGCCGAAAGCCGGCGCGCAAAAGCCGCCGATGATACCCTATAAGGGCTGGTGATTTGGGCGAGGGCGAAGCAAAACTCTCGCGCCCGTCCTTAAGAGATTGATGCCCCCGGCAACCCCTTCCTCGCAACGGCGCGCGGCTTGATGTCCTTTGTTCTCGTTCAGGTGATTGTCGGTGGACTTCTGCTCGGCGCCGTCTACGCGCTGTTCTCCTCGGGGCTGACGCTGGTCTGGGGCATGATGAACATCGTCAATTTCGCCCATGGCGATTTCGTCATGCTCGGCATGTATGTCGCCTTCGTCGTCTTCACGCTGTTCGGTGCGGGACCTCTGGTCGGCGCGCCGGTCGCGACGCTGTTGCTCGCGACCCTTGGCGTCATCGTCTATTTCGGCCTGATCCGCGACATCATGAAAGGGCCGATGCTGGCGCAGATCCTCGGCACCTTTGGGCTCGCGCTGTTGCTGCGCTATTCGGTGTTCTGGTGGTTCGGCGCGAATTTTCTGTCGCTGCCGCAGAATATCGTCGGCGGCACCTTTGCCGTGTTCGGCCTGCGCATCGAGGCCGCGCGGCTTCTGGCCGGCGTGGTCGCGTTGCTGGTGACGCTCGGATTGCATCTGCTGCTGACGCGTACCTCGCTTGGCTCGAAGATGCTGGCGGTGGCGGAAGATTCCACCGCCGCGCAACTGATGGGGATCAGGCCCGACACCATGCAGGCGATCGCCTGGGCGATCGCGGCCGGCGCCACCGGGCTGGCCGGCGCGCTGATCGCCACCTTCTTCTATATCGTGCCGACGGTCGGCGAGACCTTGGGGATCGTCGCCTTCGTCACGGTGTCGCTCGGCGGCTTCGGCAGCGTGCCGGGCGCGCTGGTTGCGGGACTGTTGATCGGGGTCATCGAGTCGCTGTCGGCCTATCTGATCGGCGCGGTCTACAAGGACATCGTGGTCTACGCGCTGTTCTTGTCGTTCCTCTGGTTCCGGCCGCAAGGCCTGATGGGCAAGTCGTGATGCGGCGCCTGCTCTGGGCCTCGGTGCTGCTCGCCGCGGCTATCGCCTATCCGTTGCTGTTTTCGACGCCATTCCACCAGCGGCTCGGCGCGCTGGTCCTGCTCTACGCGATCGCGGCCTCGGCCTGGAACATCGTCGGCGGCTACGCCGGCCAGGTCTCGGTCGGGCATGTCGTGTTCTTCGGTTGCGGCGCCTATGCCGCGATGGGGGCGTATGCGCATTTCGCGCTGTCGCCGCTGGTCGGCATTCCCGCCGGAATCGTATTCGCGGTGGCGATTGCCGCCGTCATCGGCGTGCCGACGTTGCGGCTGTCCGGGCATTATTTCAGCATGGCGACGATCGCGGTCGCCGAACTGGTCAGGCTGGTCGTCACCAATACCGACTATCTCGGCGCCGCCGTGGGCTTGAGCGGGCCGACGGTGCCGCGCAACGTCTTCGATCTCTCCTTCATCTCGGCGCTGCCCTATTACTATCTGTTCCTCGCGATCCTCAGCCTCACGCTTCTCATCACCTGGTGGATGACCAACAGCCGGATGGGATTTTATCTGCGCGCGATCAAGGATTCCGAGCGCGCGGCGCGTTCGCTGGGCGCTCCCGCCAGCCGCACCAAGCTGTACGCTTTCATGCTCAGCGCGGGGCTGACCAGCGTCGCCGGCGCGCTGTATGCGATGATGTTCGGCTTCGTCGACCCGGACTCCGGCTTCGGCATCCTCATCTCGGTGAAGCTTCTGATCATGGCGGCGCTCGGCGGCGCCGGCCTGTTGTTCGGGCCGCTGGTGGGTGCTGCGATCCTGGTGCCGCTGGAGGAAATCTCCAACAACCTGCTTGGCGGCAGCGGCGCCGGCCTGACATTCGTGGTGTACGGCGCGATCATCGTCCTGGTTGCGCGTTTCCAGCCCGGCGGCATCCTGACCTTGGCCAAGCGGCTTTGGGAACGGCGCGGCAAGGCGTCCAAGGCGACGATGGAAGCGAGAGCATCCCATGCTCCTTGAAGCGCACGACGTCACCAAGGCCTTCGGCAGCTTCAAGGCCGTCGACGCCGCTTCCGTGACCCTGGAAGAGGGCGACATTCTCGGCCTGATCGGGCCGAACGGCGCCGGCAAGTCGACCTTCTTCAATTGCCTGACCGGCGATCTCATGCCGACCTCGGGCAGGGTGATGTTCGCCGGTCATGACATCACGCAGCTTCCGCCGGAGGCGCGCGCGGAGCTTGGGCTGGCGCGCACCTTCCAGGTGCCGCAGACGTTCGAGGGCATGTCGGTCCTGGAGAACGTCATGATCGGCGCGTTCCTGCGCACCTCGCATCGTGCCGAGGCCGAGGCCAGGGCGCGCGCGGTGTTGGAGCGCGTCGGCATGGCGAGGCTTTCCGATGCGCCGGCGCGCTCGCTCGGGACGCCCGGCCGCAAGCGGCTGGAGATTGCCCGCGCGCTTGCCACGGAACCCAAGGTGCTGCTGCTCGACGAGGCGATGGCGGGCCTGACGCTGCGCGAGGTGCAGCTTGCGATCGAGCTGGTGCGCGACATCCATCGCTCCGGCATCACGCTGGTCATCGTCGAGCACATCATGGAAGTGATCATGTCGCTGGCGAGCCGGGTCGTGGTGTTTCACCAGGGCCGCGAGATCGCCCGCGGCAGCCCGCGCGAGGTCACCAGCAATCCGGACGTGATTGCGGCCTATCTCGGCACCCGCGCCGCCAAAGCCGCCGCCGGCCACACGCCGATCGAATTGATGGGCGGGCCAGTGACATGACCGGGCCCTTGCTCAGAATCGAAAATCTCGAGGTGCGCTACGGCGACCTGATCGGGGTCTCCGACGTTTCGCTCGATGTGCCCGAAGGCAGCGTGGTCGCGCTGCTCGGCTCCAATGGCGGTGGCAAGACCACGACGCTGAACGCCATCGCAGGCCTGATCCCGCTGCACTCCGGCTCGATCACCTTTCGCGGCGAAGCGATCGGCGGCGAGAGCGCGTTTGCGATCGTGCGCAAGGGGTTGGCGCTGTCGCCGGAAGGCTGGCGGCTGTTCGTTCAGCAAAGTGTCGAGAACAATCTGCTGCTTGGCGCGACCCCGCTGCGCGACCGGGCGCGCACCGCGCACCTGCTCGAACGCGTCTACGAGATTTTTCCGAAACTGAAGGAGCGGCGCGGCCAGCGCGCCGGCACCATGTCCGGCGGCGAGCGGCAGATGCTGGCGGTCGCGCGCGCGCTGATGAGCGATCCGAAACTTCTGATGCTGGACGAGCCGTCGCTTGGGCTGGCGCCGGCCGTGGTGGAATCGATGTACGAGACCTTCGGCCGGCTGCACCAGGAAGGGCTGACCATCCTGCTTGCCGAGCAATCGATCGAGCTCGCGCTGGAAGTGTCCGACTTCGCGACCGTGCTGCAGGTCGGAAAAAGCGTGCTGTCGGGCACCGCGGCGGCGCTGGCGCAGGATCCGCAGGTGCAGAAGGCCTATCTCGGCAGCGCCTGAGATTTGCGGCGGGCAGGTAGCGTCTTCATCTCGGCCTGCAAGGTCTGCAGCAGGCAGAGGCCAAGCCGCGTCTCCATCTCCTGATCGCGGAGCGAGACCGGTCCGGGATCGTTGAGGATGGCATTGACCAGCGTTCCAAACACCACCTGGAAGCCGAAGGCGATGCTCCGCTTCTTGGCGGCCTCGCGGCCTCTGCCCATCGCGGAAAGCAGCAGCGGTGTGGCGCGCTCGGTCATGGCGCGCGCGCGGCGCTTGAAGGGCGTCCATCTGTCCGGCCGCGTGCCGCCATGCTGGAGCGCGGCGCGCAGCACGCCCTCGTGATTTCGAATCCACTCCAGGATGCCGCGCGCCAGAAGCCCACAGAGGTCGGCGAGGGTGGCCCCTTTCAATGGCTCGTTGCCGGTCATCCGCGATAGCCCGCGGTCGCCGTCGCGCGCCGCAAGCTCGATCAGCGCGTTGAAATAGGCTTCCTTGCTGTCGAACCGGCTGTAGAAGGCGCCGACTGTCGCGCCGACCTTCTTGCACAGCGTCTCGATCGACAGTTCCGAGAGAGAGCGCGAGCGCAGCATTTCGGCGCCGGCCTGCAACAGCGCAAGCGTCATCTCGCGGCTTCGCTTCTGCCGCGACGGCGTGACGCCGGGAAGATCGATTTCCCGGACTTTGTCCTGATCTTGGACAGGGGCTCGGACCCGGCCTTGAACCCGCATGCGGTCTTGCGTCTCCCGCGCAACTAATCATAATGATAATTCGGATTATCATTTAAGGCAACCGGCGTCCGATGGGGCGGGACGGGCGGCCCGCGGCCGCCGCATATGAATCGAGGGATGCATGAGCAGAGGCGAGAGATCCTTTCGCGGCAGCATCGGCAAGACGATCGTGGACTCCAGGCCGTGGTGGCCGCCGGCACAGAAGCCGCCGGCCGGCGCGCCCAACATCCTGGTCGTCTTGTTCGACGATGTCGGCTTCTCCGATTTCGGCTGCTACGGGTCGCCGATCAAGACGCCGACCATCGACAGGCTGGCGGCCGAAGGGCTGCGCTATAGCGGCTTCCACACCACCGCGATGTGCTCGACTACGCGCGCGGCACTGTTGACGGGGCGCAACCATCATTCCGTCGGCGTCGGCTGCCTTGCCAATTTCGACAGCGGTTATCCCGGCTATCGCGGCAAGATCGCGCGCGAGGCCGGGACGCTTGCGGAAATGCTGCGCCCGCACGCCTATCGCAACTACATGGTCGGCAAGTGGCACGTCACGCCGCTGACCGAGAGCGGCGCGACCGGACCGTTCGACGGCTGGCCGCTCGGCCGCGGTTTCGACCGCTTCTACGGCTTTCTCGACGCCGAGACCGACCAGTATGCGCCGGAGCTCGTTTCCGACAACACGCATATTGATCCGCCGGGCAGCTTTGCGGACGGCTATCACCTGACCTGGGACCTGGTCGATCAGGCGATCCGCTTCATCGGCGACCATATCGCCGACCGCCCGGATCTGCCGTGGCTGACATGGCTCGCCTTCGGAGCGTGCCACGCGCCGCATCAGGCGCCGGCCGATATCATCAAGGGCTACGATCCCTTGTTCGCGCACGGCTGGGACGTCGAGCGCGAGCAGCGCCTTGAGCGGCAGAAGGCGATGGGCCTGGTGCCGTCAGACACCAAAATGCCCGCGCGCAACGACGGCGTGAAAGCCTGGGACGAGCATAGCGAGGACGAGAGGCGCGTGTTCACCCGCCTGCAGTCGGCCTTCGCCGGCATGCTCGATCATGCCGACCGGCACCTGGCGCGGCTGATTGATTTTCTTGAGACCGCAGGCCAGCGCGACAATACCTTGATCCTCGTGCTGTCGGACAATGGCGCGAGCCAGGAGGGCGGGCCGCTCGGCTTCATCAATGCGATGGGGCCGTTCAATTTCAGGCCCGAGCCGATCCCGGAAAAGCTGCGCCGGATCGACGACATCGGCGGTCCGGACACCCACAGCAATTTCCCGCACGGCTGGGCGATGGCCTCCAACACGCCGCTGCGCCGCTACAAGCAGAACACCCATGGCGGCGGCATCCGCGATCCCCTGGTGATGTCGTGGCCGAAGCGGATCGCGGCGAGGGGCGAGCTGCGGCATCAATTCGTGCACGCCTGCGATCTGGTGCCGACCTTGCTCGACCTCGTCGGCATCGAGGCCCCCGACACCATCGCGGGCTGTCCGCAGTTGTCGATCGAGGGCGAAAGCTTCGTGCGCTCGATCGCGGATGCCGCGGCGCCGTCGAAATCCTCGCCGCAATATTTCGAGATGTTCGGCCATCGCGGGCTCTGGCACGGCGGCTGGAAGGCGGTCGCCTATCATCCGCCGGGCACGCCGTTCGAGAACGACAAATGGGAGCTATTTCATCTCGACCGCGATTTCTCCGAAGTCGACGATCTCGCGGAAAAAGAGCCGCAACGCCTCGCCGACATGATCAAGCTGTGGTGGGAGGAAGCCGAGATGCACCACGTGCTGCCGCTTGATGATCGCTTCGGCCCGCGTTTTGCGGAGAATGCCGCGCGGTTCCATGGCGCGCGCAGCCATTTCACGTTCCACGCCGGCATGGGCCATGTGCCGACCGATGTCGCGCCCGACGTGCGCAGCCGCAGCTATAGCATCGAGGCGCATGTCGAGATCGACGAGATCGGCGCCGAGGGCGTGCTGATCGCGCATGGCGATGCCACTTCAGGCTACAGCCTCTACCTCAAGGACGGCGTTCTGGTTCACGACCTCAATATCGGCGGCGGCCATGAGATCGTGAGATCCGAGCGCAAGGTCCCCTCTGGCGCGCACCGGCTCGGCGTTCGCGTCGAGCGCCTGGTGCGACAGGCGGAGCCGGCCAAGGGCGCCCGCACCGGGATCAGCCGATACACGCTATTGATCGACGGCGAGGCCGCGGGCTCGATGCAGACAAATCTCGGCTTCCACACGCTCATTTCGTGGTCGGGCCTCGACATCGGCCGCGATCGCGGCAGTCCGGTGTCGCATTATGAGGCGCCGTTCGAGTTCACCGGGCGCCTGTTGCGGGTGACGGTCACGATGGATGACGACCAGCGGCTCGACGGCGCTGGCGTCGGCCACGCGCAAATGGCGAGGCAGTAAGGCTACCAGAGCGCAATGGGATTGAGTTGAATCAATCCCGCTCCAGCTATTTGATTGAGCACGATCTCCGCGCAAACGCGTTCCGCGTTCGTCAGCTAGGGGAAAACCGGTATCCACTTTGCGCTAGACTAACGCGGCCTTCGGCTCCGGATCATGCTTTATTTGATCTTGTCGTAGGCGGAGGCGAAGTCGGCCAGCGGCATCGGAACCGTGATGGTTTCCTTGCCGAGATTCTGGAACGAGATCTTTAGCTGTCTGCCGGATTTGAGTGCGGCCAGAAGCTCCGGCGAGACCGGCGTGTTGGCGTAGCAGCCCCTGTTCTCGCAGGTCTGGATCTGCACGTCGATGACCTTGCCGTCATCAACCTGCAGCTTTGCGCCGGCAGGCAGGTTCAGCCCGAGCGGCAGCTGCACCAGCGCGACCGGAGCGTGGGTGTCGCTCGGCACCCGAACGTTGACCAGCACGATCAACTGCCCGGTCTTGGTGAGGATCGCGGTCTCTTCAATGACGCATTCCAGCGGCGCGTCGCGGCTGGCGCTGGTGCATCGCGCAGTCCAGCCCGGCGAGGGCGGCGCGGCGTTGCCGGCGGCCAGCTCGGCCTGGGCCAGCGGCGCCGTCGGCGAAGGCGCCGTTTGCGCTGGATGGGCAGGGGTCTTGGACTTCGACGACGGTTGGGAGAAACCCTGGCCAGGCCACGCCAAGGTTGTGACAGCGATGAGAACGGCAAGCGTTGCGGGCGTATTCACTCGGCGGCTTTTCTCTACTCGGCGGCTTCCTTGACCGAGCTGTGCGCGGCGTCGCGCTCATCGTCGGCGGATCTGGAGCGGCCCCAACCCGCGAACGCGTTGGAGAGCCGGTCGAGATAAAGGTATATCACCGGAGTCGTGAACAACGTCAATGCCTGGCTGACGATTAGGCCGCCGACCATCGCGTAGCCGAGTGGCTGGCGGATTTCCGATCCGGTGCCGGTGCCCAGCATCAGCGGCACACCGCCGAGCATCGCTGCCATCGTCGTCATCATGATTGGACGGAACCGCAGGATCGCCGCCTGCCGGATCGATTCCTCCGGCGACTTGTGCTGGTCGCGTTCGGCCGCGATCGCGAAGTCGACCATCATGATGCCGTTCTTCTTGACGATGCCGATCAGCAGGATGATGCCGATCAGCGCGATAAGACTAAAGTCGTAACCGAACGCCATCAGGATCGCGAGCGCGCCCACGCCGGCCGACGGCAGCGTCGATAGAATCGTGATCGGATGGATGTAGCTCTCATAGAGAATGCCGAGGATCAGATAGACCACAACCAGCGCAGCGAGGATCAGCAGCGGCACGGTGCCGAGCGATTGCTGGAACGCCTGCGCGGTGCCCTGGAAGCTTGAATTGAGCGTCGGCGGCGCGCCCAGTTCGGCCATCGATGTCTGGACCGCTTCGGTCGCCTGTCCCAGCGCCACGCCTTGCGCAAGGTTGAAGCTGATCGTGATCGCCGGGAACTGGCCCTGGTGGCTGATCGAGAGCGGACGCACCGGCGCGCTGGTCCAGGTCGCAAATGTCGACAGCGGCACCTCATCGCCCGTGGTCGGCGACTTGATGTAGATCTTGTCGAGGGTATCGAGCTTGCCCTGCAGTTCGGGCAAGATCTCCAGGATCACGTGATAGCTGTTGAGCTGGGTGAAATATTGCGTGACCTGGCGCTGGCCGAACGCGTCGTAGAGCGTATCGTCGATCAGCTGCGGATAGATGCCGTAGCGCGAGGCGGTATCGCGATTGATCTTGAGCACCAACGTGGTGCCTTCGGTCTGCTGGTCGGTGGCGACATCGCGCAATTCCGGCAGCGTCTGCATCTTGGACAGGATCTTCGGCGCCCATTGGTTCAATTCGTCCAGGTTGGCGTCCTGCAGCGTGAATTCGAACTGCGTTCGCGTCGGCCGGCCGCCGAGACGGACGTCCTGCGCGGCCTGCATGTAGAGGCGGGCGCCCTCGACCTTCTCGAGCTTGGGACGCAATCGGGTGATGACCTGCTGGGCGGTGGCGGTGCGCTCATTGCGCGGCTTCAGGGTGATGAACAGGTTGCCGTTGTTGCCGGCGCGACCGCTGCCGCCGATCGCCATCGCCACGGTAGCGACGGCGGGGTCCTCCATCACGATCTTGCTGAGTTGCTCCTGGTGATCCTTCATCGCGGCGAAGGAGATATCCTGCGAGGCTTCGGACGTCGCCGTGATCAGGCCGTTGTCCTGCTGCGGGAAGAAGCCCTTCGGAATGACAATGAACAGGTAGACCGACAGCGCCAGCGTGGCGAAGAAAATCGTCAGCGTCGTCAGCCTCCAGCGCAAAGCGACATCGAGGCCCCGCTCATAGGCGCGCAGCATCGCATCGAAGCAGCGCTCGCTCCATTGGTAGAACCGCCCGTGCTTGGTCTCGCCATGCGCGCGCAGGAAGCGCGAGGCCATCATCGGCGTCAGCGTCAGCGACACCACCATGGAAACGAATATCGTCATCGCCAGCGTCACCGCGAATTCGCGGAACAGGCGGCCGATGATGCCGCCCATCAGCAGCAGCGGGATCAAGACCGCCACCAGCGAGATGCTGATCGAGACGATGGTGAAGCCGATTTCCTTGGAGCCCTTCAAGGCGGCGGCGAGCGGCCGTTCGCCCTCCTCGATATAGCGCGAGATGTTCTCCAGCATCACGATGGCGTCGTCGACCACGAAACCGACCGCGATCGTCAGCGCCATCAGCGAGAGATTGTCCAGCGTATAGCCGAACACCCACATCAGCGCGCAGGCGCCGAGCAGCGCGAGCGGCACGGTCACCGCCGGAATCACGGTCGCCCAGAAGCTGCGCAGGAAGACGAAGATGACCATGACCACCAGGAGGATGGTCATGAGCAGCGTGAACTGCACGTCCTCGACCGCGGCGCGGATGGTCTGGGTGCGGTCGCTGATCACCTCGATCTTGATCGCCGGCGGAATCGCGGCCACCAGCCTCGGCAACAGCGATTTGATCTTGTCGACGGTATCGATGACGTTGGCGCCCGGCTGCTTGAACACCACCAGGAACACGCCGCGCTTGCCGTTGGCCCAGGCCGCCTGCTTGGCGTCTTCCGGTCCGGTGACGGCGCGACCGATGTCGCGAATCCGCAACGGTCCGCCGTTGCGGTAAGCGATGATGACGTCGTTCCAGTCCTTCGAATCCAAGAGCTGGTCGTTGGCGTAGATCGTATAGGCCCGCTTGTCGCCGTCGATATTGCCCTTGGGGCTGTCGACGGTCGTCAGCGCGATCTGGTTACGGACGTCCTCCAGCGACAATCCCTTGGCCACCAGCTTGGCGGGATCGATCTGGACCCGGATCGACGGTTTCTGCTGCCCGCCGATGATGACCTGCGCCACGCCGGAGATCTGGCTGATCTGCTGGGCGAGCTGGGCGTCGACCGCGTCGCTCACCGTGGTCAGCGGCAGCGTGTCCGAGGTCGCCGACAACAACAGGATCGGGGAATCCGCCGGGTTGACCTTGCGATAGGTCGGCGGCGAGGGGAGGTTCTTGGGCAATTGGCCGCTGGCGGCGTTGATGCCGCCCTGAACATCGTTGGCGGCGCCGTCGATGCTGCGATTGAGGTCGAACTGGATCGTGACCGCCGCCGTGCCGAGGTAGCTGGTCGACGTCATCTGGGCGATGCCGGGGATCTGCGCGAACTGCCGCTCCAGCGGCTGCGCCACGGACGACGCCATGGTTTCCGGGCTCGCGCCCGGCAGGGTCGCGGTGATCTGGATGGTCGGAAAGTCGACCTGGGGCAGGGGCGCGACCGGCAGCAGCGGATAGGCCACAAGGCCGACGAACAAGATCCCCGCCATCAACAGCGAGGTGCCGATGGGGTAGCGAATGAAAGGTGCCGAAATCCCGCCGCCGCCGTCGTTCATTCCTGCTGGACCTTACCTTGCACGGGGTCCGTGCTCGCCACCGCCGTCGTGACGAGGGTACCGGGCTGGACCTTGAACTGGCCGGCGGTGATCACCTGTTCACCCGGCGCCAGCCCCTCATCCACCACCGAACGGCCGTCGATCGACGCGCTGACCTTGACCTTGTGCAACACGGCCTTGTTGTTTTGATCGACCGTGTAGGCGTAGAGGCCGTCGGTCGAATGCTGGATCGCGTCGTCGGGCACGACCGTGGCATCCTTCAGCGTCTTCACCAATAGCCGCGTAGAGACCGACTGGCCGGGCCACAGCAAATGGTCCTTGTTGTCGAACACCGCCTTGAGCCGGATAGTCCCGCTGGTGGTATCGACCTGGTTGTTGATCACAGCGAGCTTGCCCTCAGCCAGCACCTTCTTTCCGTCGGTCGTAATCGCGATGACCTTGAGCGGGCTCACCGCCTGGGCCTCGTTTATGTAGGGCAACTGCTCTTCCGGCGCGGTGAAAATAACGGCGATCGGTTCGATCTGCGCCACGGTCACGATGCCGGTCTGCGTCGCCGCATTGACGATATTGCCGATATCGACCTGACGCAGGCCGACGACGCCGGAGATCGGCGATTTGACCTGGGTGTAGTCGAGCTGGATCTGTGCGTTGGCGATCGCCGCCTCGTCGGCGGCGATCTGCGCGGTCAATTGCGCGACGGTGGAACGCTGGGTGTCGGTCTGCTGACGGGTCGCGAACTCGCCGAGCTTGGTGTAGCGCTGCAAATCCAGGTCGGCGTTGGCAAGGTTCGCCTCATCCTGGACCTTCTTGGCCTTGGCCTGGTCGAACGCCGCCTGGTACGGCCGCGGATCGATTTCGACCAGGAGGTCGCCTTCCTTGACGAGTTGGCCTTCCTTGAAGGCGACCTTGTCGATCTGACCGTCGACGCGAGTCCTTACCTGCACGGTGTTGAAGCCCTGAACCGTGCCGAGCCCGGTCAAGTAGACCGGAAAATCGGCCTTTGCGACGGGCCCGATCGTGACGGGAACGGCAGGCTTCCGCGCCGCCGATTGCTGGGCATTTTTCGCGGCGTCGGCACGATGCAAGTGGTCCCAGCCGAAATAGCCGGCGGCGCCAATGGCTGCGACCAGCAAGACCCAACCAATCGTCTTGGATTTCTTCATGTCGGATGTCGGCTCGTGCGCTGAAAAAAAGAGAATAAGGGGCCTTCAAAACAGTTCCCAGAGCATACACCTATAGTATGCATGCACTTTATGTGTAAACACACTATCACTTGAAGAATCCTAAACAATTAGAAAGCTTTGGGGAAACACTCAAGAACGTCATGTCGCTCGATCTCAAACGCCAATTGATTGCGCAACTTGTCGAAAGCTCGCGGCTGTTGCGCAACTATATCGATCACCGCGCCAAGGTCCGCGGCTCGACGCGCGCGCAGTGGATCGTGCTGTTCCGCTTGCGGCAGCAGGAGGGGTTGTCCCAGGTCGACCTCGCCGACGTGCTCGAGCTGCAGCCGATCTCGCTGGTGCGGCTGCTCGACCGCCTGGTCGAACACGGCCTGCTCGAGCGGCGGCATGATCCGAAGGACCGGCGCGCCAACCGGCTGTTCTTGACGGCCAGCGGGCGGCAGCTCGTCGACGATCTCGACAGCCTGCGCGACGACATCGCAACCGGTGTTCTGCAGGATCTTGCCTGACGAAGCGATCAAGACCAGCCTGGCAACGCTGCGCGACATCAAGGACCGCATCAAGGCGCTGTCCGATCCTCCCGGTCACATCGCAGCCAAGTAGAGCTTGCGGCGATTCCGTTTTTCGCTGGCGTGTGCTTTCGCGTTGATCGAATGTCGAATTCGCTGCTGATCTCTCGCGATGCCGCTTGGCGATCAAAGCGCGCTGCGATCGATCCCGAGAGCGTGTTGTCCAGAAGTCGCGATTCGCCAGCGGTTTCTTGCATCAGTTTAGAACGCTTTCAAACTACGCTTTAGAACGAATTTAAACTGTAGCTTAGAATCGTTTTGGTCTGGATCAAGATTCAAGCCGCGCTTTCATTGACCCGAATGGTTGCCCCCGATACTCACGCCGCACCGCTTGTTGCGAATGCGGCGCGATAGCGAACTGGAAGATTCGGGTCCTGGGATGCGGAATTGGGGATGAATGAAGACAACGGAATCCAGACCATTGCGCTCGCTCGGCGCGATCAACTCGACCGGCAATGTTTCGACCAGGAAATCCGCTGGCGAGTTGCTCGTCGCGGCGAGTGCGGATCGCCATCGCCCATGCCCGGTTCTGCTCGCCGCCGAGCCGGCCGGCGCACAAACCCGGGCGGCAGCTACCGGCGAGGCGCAAGGCGCAGCAGCCCGAGTTCGCAGCTTCCGCCGATCAGGTCACCGCGCCCGACTTCAAGCGACGCGCCAACAGCGCGTCCGCCCGCATGCCGACCGCGGCGCGCCCAGGCGCCGGCGCAGGCGGCACGGCGGCCGGAGCAGGCTGCAGCGCCAAGCCGTTCGCGCTGTCGCAGGACGCGCGCACCGGCACGGTCGGCGTCTATGCCGACAGCACGTCGGTCGCGACCAAGACCAACACGCCGCTGATCAATATTCCGCAGTCGCTCAGCGTCCTGACCAAGGATTTCATCCGGGACAGGGTTTCCAGAATTTCACCGACGTGACCCGCTACGTGCCCGGCGTCGCCGTGCATCAGGGCGAAGGCAACCGCGACGAACTGGTCATCCGCGGCGTCGATTCCAGCGCCAACTTCTTCGTCAACGGTTTTCGCGACGACGTTCAATATTTTCGCGATTTCTATAACGCCCAGAGCATCGAGGTGCTGAAGGGCCCGAGCGCGCTGACCTTCGGCCGCGGCGCCGGCGGCGGCATCGTCAACCGCACGCTGAAGGAGGCCGACGGTACCAGGTCTACGAGGCGAGCGCCCAGACCGGCTCCTATGGCGACCGCCGCGTCACGCTCGATGCCGGCCAGGCCGTCAACGAGAACGTCGCGGTGCGCCTGAACGCCTTTTACGAGGGCAGCGACACCTTTCGCGACTACGGACAGCTCGAGCGCTACGGCATCAATCCGACGGTGACGCTGAAGCCCGACGACGACACCAAGGTCAAGCTCAGCTACGAATATTTCCACGACGAGCGCACGTCCGATCGCGGCAATCCCTCGCATGACGCCCGCGGCGGAGCCACCCGTTTCAATCCGGCGACGCCGTTTGCGCCGAACGGCAATTTCGCGGCGTTTTTCGGCAGCCCCACGCTCAACGTCGCGCGCGCCGACGTGCAGACCGGCATGGCGGTCGTCGAGCACGATTTCGGGAACGGCCTGACGGTCAAGAACGGCACCGATCTTTGCCGACTACAAGAAATTCTACCAGAACGTCTATCCGGGCAACGGCGCGCTGGCGGGTGCGGTCGATCCCACCGGCAGCACGTTCAACCTAGCGGCCTATCAGCACACCACCAATCGCGACAACGTCTTCAACCAGACCGATTTCGTCTACAAGACCATCACCGGCCCGGCCCTGCATACGATCGCGTTCGGCACCGAGTTCGGTCAGCAGACCGGCATCGATATCCGCAATACCGGCATCTTTACGAATGGCACCAATACCGTCGTCGACAATCCGTTCGCCCCGACCTTTTTCGGACCGTGACCTTCGTCCACCACTTACACCGCGACTTTTACGGACGGCGTCACCACCGCCGACTTCGAACAGCAAATACCGGCTCTACGTCGATTCCGCCTATGTTCGCGACACCGTCGATATCACGCGCTGGCTGCAGCTGATCGGCGGAGCGCGTTCGATCGCTTCGACATGTCGGCGCTCGACATGAACACGAACACGACCGTGCCCGGATCGACGATAAGATCTCGCCGCAGGCCGCCATCATCGTCAAGCCGGTCGACAGCCTGTCGATCTATACCGCCTACAGCATGTGCTATCTGCCTGCCTCCGGCGACCAGTTCAGCTCGCTGACCGGCGGCACGCTGATCCTCGACCCGCAGAAATTCGAGAACACCGAAGTCGGCGCGAAATGGAACATCAATCCGAAGCTTCTGTTCTCGACCGCGGTCTATAATTTGAACCGCACCAACCAGCCGATCGCCGACGGCAACAATCCCGGGTTCTTCTTTGCCTCCGGCAGCACGCTGACGCGGGGATTTTGAGGCAAGCCTCACCGGCTACGTCACGAGCGATTGGCAGTCATCGCTGGCTTATGCCTACACGGACGCCCGGATCACCAGCGCCACCTCGACCACGGTTGTTCCTGGCAACCGCGTCCAGCTCGTGCCCTACAACCAGTTCGCCTGGTGGAACAAATACCAGATCGACCCGACCTGGGCGGCCGCGCTCGGCATCATCTATTTCTCCGACTCCTACGCCTCATCCGACGACACCGTGAGGTTGCCGGGCTTCGTCCGCTTCGATGCGGGGCTCTATGCCAAGATCAATGAGAACTGGCGCGCCCAGCTCAACGTCGAGAACATCTTCAACACGGGCTATTGGGCCACCGCCGACGGCAACAACAACATCTCGCCGGGCCAGGGACGTACCCTTCGGCTGAGAGCGATCTACAGGTTCTAGAGGAGTCCCCGGAGCATGACCGTGAACGTGCACGAACTTTCGCCGTGGTCGATGTTTCTGTCGGCCGACATCCTGGTCAAGGCCGTGATGATCGGCCTTGCCTTCGCCTCGCTCGTGACCTGGACGATCTTCATCGCCAAGATGATCGAATTGTCGGTGGTGCAGCGCAAGCTGCGCGCGGCACTTCGCAACGTCGCTGAAGCGCGGTCGCTGGCGGAGGCGCAGTTCGCGCTTGGGCCAAAGGACGGCGTGCTGTCGTCGCTATTGGACGCGGCGCTGCGCGAGGCGCGGCTGTCGGCGGGAATTTCCAGCGACAGCGGCATCAAGGAACGCGCCGCGTCGAGCTTTGCCGAGATCGTGCGCGCCGAAGCGCGCCGCATCCGCATCGGCATGGGACTGCTCGCCACCATCGGCGCGACCTCGCCCTTTGTCGGGCTGTTCGGCACGGTGTGGGGCATCATGAACAGCTTCATCGGCATCTCGAAATCGCAGACGACGAATCTGGCCGTGGTCGCGCCGGGCATCGCCGAAGCGCTGCTTGCCACCGCGTTCGGTCTCGCCGCGGCGATCCCGGCCGTCATCATCTACAATCACTTCGCGCGCGTCACCAAAGCCTATCTCGAACTGGTCGGCCGCTCGTCGGGCGCGGCGGCGCGGCTGTTGTCGCGCGATCTCGACCGCAGCCACGGCGGCGCGATGGTACGGGCGGCGGAGTAGGCGATGGGCATCTCGATCACCGATAACGACACCGATAGCGCCTTGGACGACGACGGCGACTTCGCCGAGACCCACGAGATCAACGTCACGCCGTTCATCGACGTGATCCTGGTGCTCTTGATCATCTTCATGGTGGCGGCGCCGCTGTCGACCGTCGACCTTCCGATCGATCTGCCGTCGTCAAGCGCGGCGCCCGAGCGGAAGCCGGACAAGCCGACCTATGTGACCATCAAGCCCGATCTCGCGGTCGCGATCGGAGAAACCTCGGTCAAGCGCGTCGATCTGGTGCGCATCCTCGATGCCATGGCGGATGCGAGCAAGGACCGTTTCATTTTTCTGCGCGCCGACCGCGCCGTTCCCTATGGCGAGTTGATGGGCGTGCTCGAAATCCTGCGCGCCGGCGGCTACTCGAAGATCAAGCTGGTGGCGCTCGAGGCCGTCGCTGCTGGCGCCGCCTCTGAAAGCCCGAAACCTTGAGCGACGCGATCGCGATGTCCGAACTCGGCACCGAGCAAAGACCTTCCCGCCGGCTTTGGTTCTTCGCCGGCGTCGTCGCGCTGGCGCTTCACCTTGGCGGGGCGGCGCTGGCGGTGACGCATCTTGGCGGCGATCCCGAGGAATCCCTCGGCGCGCCCGCCATCGAGATTGGACTGGAACTGACCGCGCCGCATGTTGAGCCGACCGATCTGCCGCCGGGACCGGACCAGGATGCCGCATTGGCTTCGCCGGCGCAGGCCGAACAGAAGGCCGAGGTTCAGCCAACCGAACTGCCGAAGGACCAGCCGACCGAGACCGAGAATCCGGATCGGCAGGTGACGCCGAACGATTCGAGCAAGCCAAAGGAAGACGATGCGAAAACCGCCGCCGTGGCAACCTCGGCCTCGGTCAGAATTGGCCGCGGCAGTAGCAATGGCAGTGCCGAGTTCCGATAGCGTCCAGGAAGCGCCGCGCTCGGTTGCCCCGGCGGAGGGCACGGGAAAGAATCTACAGCGCGTGAAGGCCACCTGGGTCAAGAAGCTCGTCGCGCATCTCGACAAGCACCTGCTCTATCCGGAGGAGCGCGACAAAAGGCGCCAAGATCACGCTCGGCTTCGAACTCGATCGGATGGGCCATGTTCTCGTCGGCCAGTATTGTCGAAGGATCGGGTGATCCGGCATTCGACCGAGGCGGCGCTGGCGATGGTTCGACGATCCGATCCGGTGCCAACGCCGCCGCCGGCTGTTGCCGACGAAGGATTGAAATTTACCATGCCGGTGATTTTTCATAAGCACTAGGCGGTCTTCATGCGTTCTCGACGGATCGGGCCGGTTGAAGCCGTATCGCCAAAAGCCCTTTCAAGTGAGGTGGCTAGCGGTTGGCGCTCAGAAGACGCTTCAAAAAAAGGTGCCGGCTACCGCCAAAAATACCTGATCCCGACATAGACCACGATCAGGCAGGCAAAGATCAGCGCCACCGGGAGCTGGGGCTTTTGGTTCGACCCGAGTTTCATGCCCGACCCGAACGGCGCCGGTTTCGGCGGCGGCCGGCGGAAGGCCGTGACGTTGTCGGTGACCTGTTCGTTCTGGCGCGGCCGAACGTCCGGCGGCGTCCCGAGGCCGCCCATCTCCTTGTAATAGACCTTGTACATCTGGTTGATGGCCGCTTCGGTCGCGTCAGCCTCCGGCATTTCGCCGAGCAGTTTCTTGTAGGCGGCGAGGAAGTTCTGCGCTTCGGCAGGCAGCGCGGAGGCGCCGTTCAGCTTGGCCATCATTTTCCAGGTGGCAAAATCGGCGCGGGCCCGCGTGTCGGCGCGTCGCGCGATCAGCATGTCGGCAGCTTTGACCAAGATGGCCTCGGGTCTTTCCAATCCTTACGACGGACTATGCATTGCCAGTGACGAGAAGTATGAACCGTATGATAAAATCGGTCGTTCCGCGCAGCACCGCCGAGATAACATCAAGATTTAGACCGAACTGCGAACCCGCCAAGGGCAGAAGGATCAAAATTCCGATCAGAATCAGCATCCCGAACGGCTCCAGCCGGGACAGGGGCCGGGCCAGCACGCCGGGCAGCAGGCCGACCGCAACCCGGCCGCCGTCGAGCGGCGGGATCGGCATCATGTTGAAGACCGCGAGCAGCACGTTGATCAGAACCGCATTCTGCAGGTTATCGGCGACCCATTGTGCCGCATCCGGAGGCAAAAAGCCTACCAGGTGGAACGCCAGCGCCGCGCCAGTGCCAGGGCGATGTTGGTACCGGGGCCCGCCAGCGCCACCAGGACCATGCCGATCCGCGGATTGCGCAGGGCCCGGAAATTGACCGGAACCGGCTTGGCGTAGCCGAACAGGAACGGGGAGTGCGACAGCAGCAGCATCGCCGGCAGCATCAGGGTGCCGAAGGGATCGATGTGCCGAATCGGGTTGAAACTGACGCGGCCAAGCTTCCAGGCGGTGTCGTCGCCGAAATAATGCGCGACAAAGCCGTGCGCGGCCTCGTGGAAGGTGATGGCGATGACCAGCGGCAGCACCCAAACCGACAGGCCGTAGAGGGTAACGTTCAAGGTTTTGATTCCAGATGGCGCACTTGGAGAATGATCCGGAAAAGTGGGAACCGATTTTCCGAAAAGATCATGCTCAAAACAAAGAGACTAGATCATGAACCGATCCAATTGAATTGGATCATGATCTGGGATGACGTAGGCCTAATGCCGCGGCTTGGCTAGGGCGCCCGTTGCGGATATTGCGGCAGGGCGCGTCGGGCTTCGACCATGCCATCCCATGGCTCCCACGATGCTAGTGACGGCACCATGGTGCCATGAGCGCCTCCAAATGATCGGCTGCCAAAGCACTATTGCACGGACCGTTGGCTGCGCCCATTCGATTTGAGTTAATTGACCCTGAAAGACTTCGCCAAATTCCAGTCGTTTATCTTTTCCGGATCGCAACTCTGCATTGCTACTTAAACGTGTCATCGCGAAGTGTCCTGCGTCTCACGAAACTGATAACTCTCCAGCTTCAGATAACAGCATGACCAAGCCCAGGCTATTGCTGATCGTCGGCGTCGCGGCCGTCGCGGTTGCCGACCATTGCGTTCGAGTCACACTCTACGGGTTTCGCGAGCCGCGGCCGGCGAGCTATTCGGTAATTCACGAATTCGCTGGCGGTTTGGATGGCTCGGGTCCGGTACCCGGATTGACGGTGGATACCGCCGGCGATCTCTACGGCGTGACTTTCTCAGGTGGCAAACTGCAGTGGGGCACCATTTTCAAGCTCAGCCAGGCGGCGCCGCCACGCTCGCCAGATGTGTCCGTATCCGAGCCGTGGCTTGCCCCCGCCGAAGGTCCGCTCTGGAAGGAGCAGGTCTTGAGCCTGAATATCAACACTGTCGGTGGCAACCCCGCGGTGCCGATGATTTCCGATCGGTCCGGCGTCCTCTACGGCATCACGTCCAGCGGAGCATCCTCGCCTCGCGATCGATTCGTGAAGGGGCGCTCTTCAAGCTGGAAACCACCACACCCGGTTTGAGCGATCCCGTCCCGGTCTATTTGATGCCAAGTCGAGAGTTCAACAGCAGGTGCTCGGACCTGATCTCCGATGCTTCCGGTGCACTCTATGGAACGACGTCGGGGCGGGGTGCCTCGAGCATGGGGACTGTGTCAAGCTCAGTCCGACGCAGGACGGATGGACGGTGGTCACGCTCCATACGTTCAGAGGCGGCGACGATGGCGCCTATCCCGAGGCCGGATTGGTCTTCGATCGCTCCGGCGCCCTTTACGGCACGACAGGCGGCGGCGGCAAGGACGCCATAGGTACGGTGTTCAAGCTGGCGCCGACGGAAACCGGATGGGAGGAAAAGGTCATTCACACCTTCATCAGCCAGACCCCGCTGACGGAGGCGTGTTGCCGATGGCGGGGCTGACGATAGACGCCGCCGGCACCCTCTACGGCACGACGGGCGGCGGAGGTAATCGCGGTGGGGGGACCGTGTTCTCGTTGACGCCATCGGGTAACGATGGACCTACCGGGTTCTCTATCATTTTTCCGGCAATGGCGGTGATGGCAGTGCCCCCAACAGCCGGCTGGTGTTCGGGAATTCCGGCGAACTCTACGGGACGACGAGATATGGTGGCGCGGCACAAAGCTATGGCGGCAAGGGGACTGTGTTCAGACTGGTCCAATATTCAGATTTGCTCCGACGTGGTTCGGATGGAAGCAAACCACCATACACGCCTTCGCAGGCGGCTCGGATGGCGACGGATCATCCCTCGGTGGGGCGCTGGTTCGCGGCAAGTCCGGTGCGTTGTTCGGAGCAACGTCCGGCGGTGGGAGCCCGAAATGAGGGCACCGTGTACGAGATCGTCCCGTAGCCAATTCTACATCGGACCAACCAAGGAGACCTGCCGATGCGGTGGTACATGGCAATCCCTCTCTTCCTGATGTCGAGCCCTGCGCTTGCGGGGCCACCGAGTTCCTGTATGGCCGAGCAGAGCGCCATTGGCCGCTTGATTTGTGCCGACGAAGAGTGCGGATGGCGGACAGCGAGGTCTACGGAGGAATAAACGCCTGGCGCTCGAACGTCGTGGGAGCGGAGCGCGAAGTACGCAATCAAAGCCACGGAGTCGTCAGGCGCGCAACGAGCGTGCGGTGGCTGGCCGATGCAATACGCCGCTCGAAACGCTGATCGGTCCAAACCATGTCTACTTGAAGGCGACCCAAGAGCAAAGAATTACATCGGTGATGGGATTAACGCGCTGACGTTCCTCAGCCCGGAGCTCGCGGGTCTCCAAGGAGAGGTCTCGCTCGGGCCCGTATCCGAGCGATCGAGAGCGTCGTGAGACGACGCAAGCGCGCCTCTTTGCCATCAGGGGCGATCTCTAATACGTCGCCCGGCCGCCGGAAATGTCGAATACCGCGCCGGTGGAGAATGCGCAGTCTTCCGACGCCAGCCAGGCGACCATTGCCGCCAATTCCTCCACCAGCACGAAGCGTCCTTTCGGAATCTTCGACAGCATGAAGTCGATGTGCGCTTGCGTCAGTTGGTCGAAGATCGCGGTCTTGGCCGCGGCCGGCGTCACCGCGTTGACCAGGATGTCGTGCTGCGCCAGCTCTTTTCCGAGCGACTTCGTCAGCGCGATCAGGCCGGCTTTCGAAGCCGAATAATGCGCGGCGTTGGGGTTGCCTTCCTTGCCGGCAATCGAGGCGATATTGACGATGCGGCCGTATTTCTGTTTGAGCATCGCCGGCACCACCGCCTTGCAGCAGATGAAGGGACCGTCGAGATTGATGCGCAGCACCTTGCGCCACTCCTCGAGATCGGTCTCCCATACCGTCTTGTTGATGCCGGCGACGCCGGCATTGTTGACGAGGATGTCGATCTTGCCGAGCGCTTTGAGCGTCTCGTCGCGGGTCTTTTCCACCGCGGCCAAGTCGGCCACATCGACCTCGAAGGCGGTGACGGCGGAGCCGATTTCCTTCGCCGTCTTCTCGGCGAGCGGCTGGTCATGGTCCCAGATCGCGACCTTGGCGCCAGACGCGACGAAGCGCTCGGCGATCGCGCGGCCAAACCCCTGCGCGCCCCCGGTGACGACGGCGCTTCTGCCATTGAGATCGATCTTGTTCATGCGGAAATCCTTTCACTTGTGTTCCTCATCGTGAGGAGCCGGCCCCCTTGCGCGCATCTCCGGACGATGCTTCGCATGGCTCGGAGAACCGGACGATGCTCTCGCATCGCTCGGAGAAGCGTGAGGCCCGTGGCCCATCCTTCGAGACGCCCGCCTAAACTCTCAGGATGAGGGTTGCGTCTACAGCGTCCAGCCGCCGTCGATGATATGGGCGACGCCGGTGGTGAACGCGCTTTCGTCGCTGGCGAGGTAGACGGCGAGCAACGCGATCTCTTCCGCGGTGCCGAGCCGTCCCATCGGCTGCCGTGACACGAACATCTCGCGCCCGCCGGGACCCGCGGTCGCAGCCCGCTGCAGCATCGAGGGCGTCTCGATGGTGCCGGGGCAGATGCAGTTGCAACGGATGCCCTTGGTGATGAAGTCGGCGGCGACCGCGCGCGTCAGCGCTGCGACCGCGGCCTTGGTCGCGCCGTAGACATAGCGATTGGGCGCGGCCTTGAACACGCCGGCGGCGGACGAGATGTTCACGATCGAGCCGCCGCCGCCTTCCAGCATCAGGGGCAGGAACGATCGAATCGTGCGGTGCATCGACTTGCAGTTGAGGTCAAAGGAAAAATCCCAGTCCTCGTCGGAGCAGTCCAGCACCGTGCCGTGGTGCACGAAGCCCGCGGCATTGAGCAGGATATCGACCTTGCCGACGCGCTTGGCCATTGCGGCTACCGCCGCGCTGTCGCGGGCGTCCAGCCGGGCGACATCCGCTATGCCTTCGCCCTTGAGGGTGCCGAGACCCTTCTCGTCGACGTCGGTCGCAAATACGGTGGCGCCCTCGCGCGCAAACGCAATCGCGCAGGCGCGGCCAATTCCGGCCGCGGCGGCGGTCACGAAGGCGCGTTTGCCCTTGAGGCGGTCTGACATTGGTTTCTTCTCCTGTAAATTCTCGCCATTAATTTTTCGGTCATGCGCGGGCTTGACGCGCGTATCCATCTTCTTCTCGAAGAATGATGAATTGCCGGGTCATAGGCGTGAAGACGGCGCTTGGCGCCTTTTGCCCGGCAACGACGATCGAATTCCTAATGATTATCCCGCGCCACGCCGACTTTGCCGGCGATGTCATGATAGCGCGTGGCGAATTCCATGCAGGCGCCGGTGGCCTGCTGGCCGACGGTGTTGCGATAGAGCTCCTGCCACGGCGTCTGGTTGGCCGGATATGGGAAGCCGCCCTTGGCCTTCAGATCGGCGTGGCGCTTCTTCACTTCCTCATCCGAGATCAGGATGTTGGCGCTGCCCTTGTTGAGGTCGACGCGGACCCTGTCGCCGGTTTTGAGGATCGCGAGCCCGCCGTCGGCGGCGGCCTCCGGCGTGGCGTTGAGGATCGACGGCGAGCCCGAGGTGCCGGACTGCCGGCCGTCGCCGATGCAGGGCAGGGACAGGATGCCGCGTTTGATCAGCGCCGCCGGCGGCTGCATGTTCACGACCTCGGCGCCGCCGGGATAGCCGATCGGGCCGGTGCCGCGCACGAACAGGACGCAGTGCTCGTCGATATCGAGCGATGGGTCGTCGATCCGTGCGTGATAATCCTCCGGGCCCTCGAACACGATGGCGCGGCCCTCGAACGCGTTGAGGTCCTTCGGATTGCTCAAGTAGCGGTCGCGGAATTCCTTGGAGATCACGCTGGTCTTCATGATCGCGGAATCGAACAGATTGCCGCGCAGCACCAGGAAGCCCGCGTCCTTCACCAGCGGCTTGTCGTAACCGAAGATCACGTCGCCGTCGGGCTTTGGAGCCTCGCGGCAATTGTCGCCCATGGTGCGGCCGTTGACGGTGACGGCGTCCTCATGGATGCACTTGTGCTTCATCAGTTCGCGCACCACCGCGGGCACGCCGCCGGCGCGGTGAAATTCCTCGCCGAGATAGAAACCGGCCGGCTGCATGTTCACCAGCAGCGGAATGGCGTGGCCGTATTTCTGCCAGTCGTCGATCGAAAGCTCGACGCCGACATGGCGGGCCAGCGCGTTGATATGGATCGGTGCGTTGGTCGAGCCGCCGATCGCGGAATTGACCACGATGCAGTTCTCGAACGCCTTGCGCGTCAGGATGTCGGAGGGTTTCAGGTCTTCCCAGACCATGTCGACGATCCGCCTTCCGGTGTCGTAGGCGATCTGGCCGCGCTCGCGGTAGGGGGCGGGGATCGCGGCGCAGCCCGGCAGCGACATGCCCAGGGCCTCGGCCAGCGAATTCATGGTCGAGGCGGTGCCCATGGTGTTGCAGTGGCCGATCGAGGGCGCCGAGGAGGCCACGATATTCATGAACTCCTCATAGTCGATCTCGCCGGCGGCAAGCTCTTCGCGCGCCTTCCAGACCACGGTTCCCGAACCGGTGCGCTGGCCGTTGTGCCAGCCGTTCAGCATCGGGCCGCCTGAGAGCACGATCGCGGGCATATTCACGGTCGCCGCCGCCATCAGGCAGGCGGGCGTGGTCTTGTCGCAGCCCGTGGTCAGGACAACGCCGTCGAGCGGATAGCCGAACAGGATTTCGACCAGGCCGAGATAGGCGAGGTTGCGGTCGAGCGCCGCGGTCGGGCGCTTGCCGGTTTCCTGGATCGGGTGGGTTGGAAACTCCATCGCGATGCCGCCGGCGGCGCGGATTCCCTCCCGGACCCGGTGGGCCAGTTCGAGATGGTGGCGGTTGCATGGCGAAAGGTCGTTGCCGGTCTGCGCGATGCCGATGATCGGCATCCCCGACTGCAGCTCTTGCCGGGTCAGGCCGTAATTCAGGTAGCGCTCGAGGTAGAGCGCGGTCATCCCCGGATTATGCGGGTTGTTGAACCATTCGCTGGAGCGGAGCTTGCGCCTGGTGACGCCGGTGAGCGGTTTGTTCATGTTTTCTCCCGCAGCGCACACGCCTTATTTTTGTGCGCGGTTTTCGGCGGATGTTTTGGCACGTCAATGTCGGGTTCGCAATCGCGGCCACACGGCCCAGTTTTCAAGGCCCGATCTTTACGACTTTGATCCAACGACATTGCCAAAAAAGTCTGGTAAGACCCTGACCAACAAAAGCAAGACCGCAGCCGACGGCTGCGGGGCATTATTTCGTGATCGGGAGGGCATGGATGTCGTCGGTGCAGATTCGCGACGTGCGGAAATCGTTCGGTAATTTTGAGGTCCTGCACGGCGTGTCGATCCCGATCGAGGACGGCGAATTCGTCGTGCTGGTGGGTCCCTCCGGCTGCGGCAAGTCGACATTGTTGCGCATGCTCGCAGGGCTGGAAAACATCACCTCCGGGACGATTTCGATCGGCGAGCGCGTCGTCAACAATGTCCAGCCCAAAGAACGCGACATCGCCATGGTATTCCAGAACTATGCGCTCTACCCGCATATGACGGTCGCCGACAATATGGGCTTTTCGCTGAAGCTGCGCGGCGCCGGCACCGACGAGATCAAGAAGGGGGTCCAGCGCGCCGCCGAAATCCTGGCGCTGACGCCGCTGCTCGACCGTTACCCCCGGCAATTGTCCGGCGGCCAGCGCCAGCGCGTGGCGATGGGCCGCGCCATCGTCCGCGATCCCCAGGTGTTCCTGTTCGACGAGCCCCTGTCCAACCTCGACGCCAAGCTGCGCGTGGCGATGCGCACCGAGATCAAGGAACTGCATCAGCGGTTGAAGACCACGACCGTCTACGTCACCCATGACCAGATCGAGGCCATGACCATGGCCGATAAGATCGTGGTGATGCATGACGGGGTCGTGGAGCAGATGGGTTCGCCGCTCGAACTCTACGACCGGCCGGAGAACCAGTTCGTTGCGGGCTTCATCGGCTCGCCGGCGATGAATTTCCTCAAAGGCAAGGTCAAAGCCAACGGCAGCGCGGGCTTTGAGGGCCCGAACGGCGTCAAGCTGCCGCTCTCATCGGCGCCCGCCAATTCCGACGGCCGGCCGGCGGTCTACGGCATCCGGCCCGAACATTTCACCATCGCCGACGACGGCGCGGAAGCCGAGATCATCGTGGTGGAACCGACGGGCTCGGAGACCCAGGTGTTCGCCAAGCTCGGCGGCGAGCAGGTCGTCGCCGTGTTCCGCGAACGTCACCAATTCAATCCGGGCGACAAGATCCGGCTGAAACCCGACCCGTCGCTGGTCCATCTGTTCGACGAGACGACAGGCAAACGATTGAATGCTTAAAGGCAATCAATTTGAGACAATCAAAAATACCACAGGGAGAAACGACGATGCATGACTTTACCCGCCGCGCTCTGCTTCAAGGCGGCACCGCACTGGCGACAGCCGGCGCGCTGACCGGGCCGGCGCTGCTCAATTTTGCCAAGGCCTGGGCCGATACCGCGCCGTGGAAGGCCGAGCCCGGCGCCAAGCTGACCTTGATGCGCTGGAAGCGCTTCGTGCCGTCCGAGGACGATGCGTTCAATGCGATCGTGGCGGCGTTCAAGGCGGCCACCGGCACCGAGATGAATGTGTTCAGCGAATCCTTCGAGGACGTGCAGCCGAAGGCGTCCGTCGCCGCCAATACCGGCTCCGGCCTCGATCTCGCCTGGGGCCTGCATACGCTGCCGCAGCTGTTCCCGACCAAGGTCCTGCTGATGAATGACGTTGCCGACTATCTCGGCAAGAAATACGGCGGCTGGACCGACGCTGCGGCCAAGACCTGCATGCACGGCAACGACTGGCTCGGGCATTCCGGTCGCGACCATCGGCGGCTACTTTACCTATCGCAAGTCGGCGACCGACAAGGCCGGCTTCAAGGAGTTCCCGAAGGATTTCCCGGGCTTCCTCGAGATGTGCAAGGCGCTGAAGGCGAACAACACGCCGGCCGGCATGGCGCTTGGGCATGCCACCGGCGACGCCAACGGCTGGCTGTACTGGATTCTGTGGGGCCATGGCGCCTATACCGTCGACCAGAACGACAAGGTGATCATCAACTCGCCCGAGACGTTCAAGGCGCTGGACTATTGCAAGGCGCTTTCCGATACCTTCATTCCCGGTGTCGCGTCCTGGAACGACTCGTCCAACAACAAGGCGTTCCTCGCGGGCGACCTCTATTGCACCCTCAACGGCATCTCGATCTATGTCGCTGCCAAGGACCGACCCGACCAAGAAGGAGCTCGCGGAAGACACGTATCACGCGCTGTACCCGGTCGGCCCGGTTGGCCACCCGACCGAACTGCAGCTGGCGCTGCCGATCCTCGCCTTCAACTTCACCAAATATCCGAACGCCGCGAAAGCCTTCATCGCCTTCATGCTGGAGAAGGATCAGTTCGAGAAGTGGCTGGAAGGCGCGCAGGGCTATCTGACCCAAACCCTGAACGCCTACGACTCGGCGCCGATCTGGACCGAGGATCCGAAGAACCAGGTCTTTAGCCAGGCCAGCAAGCGCGCGCTGCCGGCATCCGGCATTGGCACGGCGGGCGAGAAGGCGGCCGAGGCGATCGCCGACTTCATCGTCGTCGACATGTTCGCCAACTACTGCACCGGCGCCAAGGACGCCAAGGGCGCCGTCGCGGACGCCGAGCGGCAATTGAAGCGGATTTATCGCGCATAACAGTCGATGCGGGCGGTGCTCGCCACCGCCCGCACCATTAACTCTATTCGGGATCACGCCATGGCTGACCTTGCACTCGCCCCCCAGCGCGCCAAGCCGCAAATCCGCGACGCGACCGCATGGGACCAACTCAAGCATAACAAGAACTGGCTTGGCTTCTGGTTCATGTTGCCGGCGATGGGATTCCTGGTCCTGTTTCTCGCCTATCCGTTGGGGCTCGGCATCTGGCTGTCGTTTACCGACACGAAGATCGGTCAGATCGGGCGAATTCGTCGGGATGGAGAACTACGAGTGGCTGTGGGGCGACTCGGTCTTCTGGCTCTCGGTCACCAACACGCTGCTCTACACCACCGTCGCCAGCGCCTTCAAATTCGCGATCGGCCTCTATCTCGCGCTGCTGCTCAACGAGAACATGCCGTTCAAGGCGATGCTGCGCGCGCTGGTGCTGATCCCCTTCATCGTGCCGACCGTGCTGTCGGCGCTGGCATTCTGGTGGATCTTCGATTCCCAGTTTTCGATCATCTCCTGGTCGCTCAAGCATCTCGGCCTGATCACCCAGAACATCAATTTCCTCGGCGACCCCACCTTGGCGCGGGCCTGCGTGATCTTCGCCAATATCTGGCGCGGCGTGCCCTTTGTCGCGATCACGCTGCTGGCGGGCCTGCAGACCGTGCAGCCTTCGCTCTACGAGGCGGCGACGCTCGATGGCGCGACGCGCTGGCAGATGTTCCGCTTCATCACCTATCCGCTTCTGACCCCGATCATCGCGGTCGTGATGACGTTCTCGGTGCTGTTCACCTTCACCGACTTCCAGCTGATCTGGGCGATGACCCGCGGCGGCCCGGTCAACGCCACCCATCTGATGGCGACCTTGTCTTATCAGCGCGCGATCATCGCCGGCCAGTTGGGCGAGGGCGCCGCGATCTCCAGCGCCATGATCCCGTTCCTGCTGGCCGCGATCATGGTCTCCTGGTTCGGCCTGCAACGCCGCAAGTGGCAGCAGGGAGAAAACAATGACTGACCGGCGCGGCGTTGCGCCATTTTTTGCGCGAACGGGGCAGGCCCCGCGCGCGCTGCCGCAAATGGCAGCAGGGGGAAAACAATGACTGATCTCCCCGCCTCAAAGCTCGACCTGAAGACGATCCTTTCGACATCGGCGCGGGTCGATAACAGCGAGGGCATGAGCTACCTGCAATCGCTGCCGCGCCGGCTGGTGACGCTTTATCTGCCGCTGTCGATCATCGTCATCATCCTGTTGTTTCCGTTCTACTGGATGGGATTGACGGCGATCAAACCGGACGACCAGCTCCTCGACCTCGACAAATACAACCCGTTCTGGACCTGGAATCCGACCTTAAAGCATTTCCATAAGCTGTTGTTCGAAAGCTATTATCCGCACTGGCTGTGGAACACGATGTATGTCGCGGTCGGCGCCACCGTGCTGTCGATCTTTGCCAGCGTGCTCGCGGCCTACGCGATCGTCCGGCTGCGCTACAAGGGCGCGCATCTGGTCGGCGGGCTGATCTTCCTCGCCTATCTGGTGCCGCCCTCGATCCTGTTCATTCCGCTGGCGACCGTCGTGTTCCAGTACGGCCTGTTCGACTCGCCGCTGGCGCTGATCCTGACCTATCCGACCATCCTGATCCCGTTCTCGACCTGGCTGTTGATGGGTTACTTCAAGACCATCCCGTTCGAGCTCGAGGAATGCGCGCTGATCGACGGCGCGAGCCGCTGGCAGATCCTGATCAAGATCGTGCTGCCGCTTGGCGATCCCGGGCCTGATCTCGGCCTTCATCTTCTGCTTCACGCTGTGCTGGAACGAATTCATCTACGCGCTGACCTTCCTGCAATCGACCCAGAACAAGACGGTGCCGGTCGCGATCGTCAACGAGTTCGTCGACGGCGACATCTACCGCTGGGGGGCGCTGATGGCGGGCGCCTTGGCCGGCTCGCTGCCGCTCGTCATCCTTTACGCCTTCTTCGTCGAGCATTATGTGTCGGCCATGACCGGAGCCGTGAAGGAGTAGGCAGCCGAGGCCCCGCACTGGCCGGGTGATCCGGTTTTCCCTTAGAAAAACGCGAACGCGTTTGCGCGAGATCATGCGCATAAAGCACGGGCGAATTAAGAAAACAAGAGGAGTTGGCTCTTGCACGTATTGGTTCTGGGCGCGGCCGGCATGGTCGGCCGCAAACTTTCCGAGCGTCTGCTGCGCGACGGGCGGCTCGGCAACAACGACATCACCCGCCTGACCCTGCATGATGTGGTGGCGCCGGCGAAGCCCGAGAAGCCGGGATTTGCCGTGGAGACCTCGACCGGCGACTTCGCCGTCCCGGGTGCCGCGGAAAAGCTGGTCGCGGACCGGCCCGACGTGATCTTCCATCTTGCGGCGATCGTCTCCGGCGAGGCCGAGCTCGATTTCGACAAGGGCTATCGCATCAACCTCGACGGCACGCGGATGCTGCTCGACGCCATCAGGCTCGCCGGCAACGGCTACAAGCCGCGGGTGGTGTTCACCTCGTCGATCGCGGTGTTCGGCGCGCCGTTCCCGGAAGCGATCGGCGACGAGTTCTTCCACACCCCGCTTCTGAGCTACGGCACCCAGAAGGCGATCGGCGAGTTGCTGCTGTCAGATTATTCGCGGCGCGGCTTCCTGGACGGCATCGGCATCCGGCTGCCGACCGTCTGCATCCGTCCCGGCCTTCCCAACAAGGCGGCGTCCGGATTCTTCTCCAACATCCTGCGCGAGCCGCTGGCCGGCAAGGAAGCGGTGCTGCCGGTATCGGAAGATGTCCGCCACTGGCATGCCACGCCGCGCTCCGCGGTCGGCTTCCTGCTGCATGCCGCGACCATGGATCTGGCCGCGGTCGGCTCGCGCCGCAACCTCACCATGCCCGGCCTGAGCGCGACCGTCGGCGAGCAGATCGCGGCCTTGAAGCGGGTGGCGGGCGAGCGGGTGGCGGCGCGGATCAAGCGGCAGCCGGACCCGTTCATCATGGGCATCGTCGACGGCTGGCCGCGCAATTTCGAAGCCAAGCGGGCGCGCCAGCTCGGTTTCACCACCGCGGAAAACACCTTTGACGACATTATCCGGATTCACATCGAGGACGAACTTGGTGGTAAGTTCGTCGACTAAAGCATGATCCGGAAAAAGCTCCCCCGCACTTGGATAGCGGGGTGGATAGCGGTTTTTCGAAAAGATCATACTTAGTCAAAAGACCTTCGCCGGGATTCCAGGGAGACAGCCATGACAGCCAGCATCGTCGGATGGGCGCATACGCCGTTCGGCAAGTTCGATACCGAAACCGTCGAAAGCCTCGTGGTCCGGGTGGCCAACGAGGCGCTCGCGGACGCCGGCATTGCCGCCGCCGATGTCGATGAGATCGTGCTCGGGCATTTCAACGCCGGCTTCTCGCCGCAGGATTTTACCGCCTCGCTGGTGCTGCAGGCCGACCCGGCGCTGCGCTTCAAGCCGGCAACGCGGGTCGAGAACGCCTGCGCCACCGGCTCAGCCGCCGTGCATCAGGGCATCCGGGCGATCGCCTGCGGCGCGGCGAAGGTCGTCCTGGTGGTCGGCGTCGAGCAGATGACGCGCACGCCGCCGGCAGAAATCGGCCGCAACCTCTTGAAGGCGTCCTATCTGCCGGAGGACGGCGAAACGGTCGGCGGCTTCGCCGGCGTGTTCGGCAAGATCGCGCAAGGCTATTTCCAGAAATACGGCGACCAGTCCGACGCGCTCGCCATGATCGCGGCCAAGAACCACAAGAACGGTGTCGCCAACCCGTTCGCGCAGATGCGCAAGGATTTCGGCTTCGAGTTCTGCCGCTCCGAGAGCGAGAAGAACCCCTATGTCGCGGGGCCGTTGAAGCGCACCGATTGCTCGCTGGTCTCCGACGGCGCGGCTGCGCTGGTGCTGACGGATTCCGAGACCGCCAAGACCATGGGCAAGGCGGTCAATTTCCGCGCCACCGCGCATGCGCAGGATTTCCTGCCGATGTCCAAGCGCGACATCCTGCAGTTCGAGGGCTGCACCGTGGCCTGGCAGCGCGCGCTGCGAGAGGCGGGCGTCGCGCTCTCCGATCTGTCCTTTGTCGAAACCCACGACTGCTTCACCGTCGCCGAGCTGATCGAATATGAGGCGATGGGGCTGACGCCGAGGGGGCAGGGCGCGCGGGCCATCCTGGAGGGCTGGACCCAGAAGGACGGCAAGCTGCCGGTCAACCCGTCCGGCGGACTCAAGGCCAAAGGCCATCCGATCGGCGCAACGGGAGTCTCCATGCATGTGATGACGGCGATGCAGCTCGCAGGCCAAGCGCCCGAGGGCATGCAGATCAGGAATCCGCAGCTCGGCGGCATCTTCAACATGGGCGGAGCCGCGGTCGCGAACTACGTCTCGATACTGGAGCCCGCGAAGTAAAAGTGTAGTAAAAATGTAGGGTGGGCAAAGGCGCTCTTCGCGCCGTGCCCATCAATGATCGCGAATACGACGCGATAGGGCTCGCTTTCGCCGTCGCTCTTCCAGCTACGGCGGTCGCTCAGCGCACCCTACGCAATCTCCTAGAGGATGCACATGAGCAACGAAACTTCGTTTTCACTGCCGGAACTCAACGACCGGATCGCGATCCTTCAGGACAACATCAGGCAGCTGATCGAACAAGCTGCCGCCGCGTCAGGCGAAACCAACCAAGAGCGGATCGCCGACCGCATCAACCAGCAGAATGAAGAGCTGGAAAAGCTGACCAACGCGCGCGAGGCGTTGCTGAAGAAATAATTCCGGTGGTCCTGCCCCCGTATGCAGGGCATTCAGTATCCCAGAGACTTCGACCACCAAATCCCGTCTGGAATACTGGATCGTCCGCCCGAGCCTGTCTTCGGGCGCCCATTCGCGCGACCCGTGGCGGGTGGCGAAGGCTGACATTGAAGCCGGGCAGAGCAGGGCGGGCGAAGGCGCTCGCGCCATGCCCACCAATGTTCAGCGACGAGACGTAACCTACGACCTTGTTCGGCATATTCGCCCGATAGGCGCTTGTTCATGGTCGATGAATTTTGCCGCACAATGATTTCGAGACGCCAGCGGTTGCACGCCAGGTGTCTCCTGTTTCCATTCATCAATTGGGGACTCAATCGGAATTCACGCCGCTGTCCTGGATCACTTTAGTCCATTTGACGGTTTCGACGTCCATGTAGCTCTTGAAATCTTCCGGTGACTTGCTGGCGACGGCGTTCACGCCGGCGTTGCGCATACGTGCCTGAACCTCCGGCTCGGCGAGTACCTTGACGATCGCGGCATGCAGTCTGTCGACGATCGGCCGCGGTGTCCCGGTGGGCACCAGCACGCCCTGCCAGGACGACGTCACCAGATTTTTCCATCCGAGCTCGGTCATGGTGGGGATATCGGGCAGGTCGGCCATGCGCTCTCCGGTCGTGACGGCAAGCGCCTTGACCTTCTTGGCCTTCACGAACTCCATCGCCGACGAGATGGTGGTGAACATGAGGTCCACATGTCCGCCGAGAATGTCGGTCACGGCCGGGCCGGCGCCACCCTTGTAGGGGACATGCACCATGTCGAGCCCCGCATCCCGCTTGAAAACCTCCATCTCCAAACGATTGAGCGTGCTGCTGCCGGGAGAGGCGAAGCTCGCCTTGCCCGGGTTCGCCTTTAGATAGGCGATCAGTTCGCCGACGGTGTTGGCCGGGAAGTCGAGCCGGGTGATCAGGATGCTCGGCGTGTCGGCGCACATCGAAACCGGGGCCAGATCCCGTTCAGGCTTGACGCGCATGTTGGCATACACCCCCGGATTGATCGAGATGGTGCCGATATTGCCGAGAAATATCGTGTAGCCGTCCGGCGCCGCGCCGGCTGCGGCCTCCGTGCCGATCATGCCGGCCGCGCCGGTCCGATTGTCGATCACGATCTGCTGGCCGAGGATCTGGCTGACACCGGGCTGGATCATGCGGGCGACGAAGTCGGACGCGCCGCCCGGCGCGAACGGGACGATCATCTTGACGGGTCTGGTGGGATAATTGTCGACGTCCTCGGCGAAAGCTGCTCCACCGAGCAGCAAGAACAGCGCGCAGCCGAGCGCGGTCGCGATTTTGATTTCAATTCGCTGCGGTGACGCCATGGGTCGTTCCTCACTCGATCTCGATCCTCGTCTGGATCGGTCCGATCCTGCGGAATGATTGGCCCGCGGCGGAATTGTCGGACATGCTAGCGTCCCCCCGCCTCGGCAAGCAATACAGAGTGCCGTGCAACATGATCCAAAGGGGTGCCTCACGCGGCCCTGTCGCCGGTCGTAGTCGTCCGGTCCCAGCGCCCAGGGCAACTCGTCATGGCCGCGCGCGTAAGTCTGTGCCGGATCGCGGTTGAGCGCAGCCGCAGCCTCTCCCTAATAGCCAAGTTAGTTCGCCCCGAACAGAGGCTCTACCCGAGGGTTCAACAATCTACCGCCTGCATGGCGGCAGATAGTGTCGAGGCTGGACTGTGCCGGTGGCTGTTACGATCCCGAGACCCGTAAGATGGGTCTCGGCCGTTATTGCCGCTGATGAGAGCGATCGCGACGTGATATGCCGCGTGGTCAAAATATGAACGCTCAAAGTCTCAACAAACTCTCCGCGTTACCATGCGCGATCCGCGCACGGTCGGCGGCGGAAACCGGAATCTGTTCCAGAAACGCGCGTGCCTTGGCCATCGAGCCGTAAGGATAGTCGGCCGAGAACATGATCCGGCTGACCCCGACCTCGAGCAGCAGATCGAGAAATGTCGGCGGAAAATTAAAGCCGGCGAAGGTGTAGTGCAGATTGTCGCGTAAATACGCGCTGACCGGGCGTCTGAGTTGCGTCAGTTCGACCGGCATCACGTCGACCCGTTGCATGAAGAACGGCAGGCCCTCGCCCATATGGCCGATCACGATCTGCAGCTTGGGGAAGCGGTCGAATACGCCGCCCAGCACCATGCGCAGCACATGCACCGCGGTTTCGATGTGCCAGCCGAAACCCGGCCCCGCCAGCATCTCGGTGACATCAGGCGCAAAGCCGCCGAACGAAGCTTCGATCACCGGCTTGGGCGGCTTGGTTGGATGCAGATAGATCGGCGCGCCCAGCGATTCGGCCGCCTCCAGCACCGGCCAGAAGAACTTGTCGTCGAGATAGCGGCCGCGCTGATGGCCGTTGATCACCGCACCGGCGAACGCCTGATCGCTGAAACGGCGTTCGAGCTCCTTGGCAGCCTGATCCGGTGCCGCAATCGGCAGCGCGGCGAAGCCGGACAGTCTTGTCGGTTGTCTGGCGATCGCTTCGGCCAGCGCGTCATTGGTGTCGCGCGCGAGCGCCACCGCCTCGGCGGCTTCCAATTGCTCGACACCCGGCGCGGTCAGCGAGACGACCTGCATGTCGATGCCGGCGGCATCCATCTGAGCGATCCGCCCTTCGCCGAGGTCGCACAAGTCGTGCATCAGCCGCTCGGCGCGGCTGCCGACCCGGCGCGCCTGCTCCTTGAGGTCGCGGCCCGGGCCATCGAGAAAGCCGGGCGTGGCGAAATGCTCTTCAAGCGTGATGGTGCGCATGGCCTTTGTGCTCCGCTGCCGCCGGATAGCCGTTAAGCCGGGGTTTGCCGAAACATCCCGATGCTTGAGGCGAATGGTGGCGATTTTCCGAGCGATCCGGAAGCTCTGCCCAATGATTGGCTCGGCGCCGACTTATGCGTTGCGGCACCGCTCCCCGAGAGTGCCGACCATAGCCGGTCGCGATGTGCCGGCTGCCCGCATTTGGCCGGTTGATCCGGCCGAACCTGTGGTTCTACCGCGTGCTTTTTGTTGCACGCGAACCGCGGGTGCGGTGGCCACCCGGCCTTCCCCGCGCCCTCTGTTTTTCGGAGGGTGATCGAAGCGAGAAACTCGCACGCGATTGCGTGCCGAGAAGGCGGACGCGCGTCCGGTAAGTTTTTGCTGATGTTGCGCGAGGTCCTCGCTCGTTATCAACTGCCAGGCCGAAAATACCAGTCGCGGTTCAGCCTTGACGCATACGCGCATACGCCGGGCGCCCTTGATCTCGGCTGCGCTCTGCCGTTAGTTGAAGCCAGAAACATCCTCGGGAGCGAACGAACCATGGGGCCGCTGCAAGGCATCAAGGTCATCGACATGACGACCGTGCTGATGGGGCCCTATGCCACCCAGATGCTCGGCGACTACGGCGCCGACGTCATCAAGGTGGAATCGCTCGAGGGCGACGTCACGCGGCTGATCGGCCCGACCCGGCATCCCGGCATGGGGCCGGTGTTCCTCAATACCAACCGCAGCAAGCGCTCGATCTGTCTCGACCTCAAGAAGCCGGCCGGGCGCGAGGCGGTGTTGCGCCTGATCGCGTCAGCCGACGTGCTGGTCTACAATGTGCGGCCGCAGGCGATGGCGCGGCTCAAGCTCGGCTATGAGGAGGTCGCGAAGGTCAATCCGCGCCTGATCTATGCCGGCGTGTTCGGCTTCGGCCAGGACGGGCCTTATGCCGCCAAGCCCGCCTATGACGATCTGATCCAGGGCGCCACCGGCTTGCCGGCGCTGATGGCGCAGACCAGCGACGGCGTACCGCGCTATGTGCCGAACGCGCTGGTCGACCGCATCGTGGCTCTGACCGCGGTCGGCGCGATCTGCGCGAGCCTCGTGCATCGCGACCGCACCGGGCGCGGCCAGCGGCTGGATATCCCGATGTTCGAGACCATGGCGAGTTTCGTCATGGGCGACCATATGGGCGGCCTCACCTACGAGCCGCCGCTCGACAAAGGCGGTTACGCGCGGCATCTGTCGCGCGACCGCAGGCCGTACCAGACCTCCGACGGCTATATCTGCGTCATCGTCTATAACGACAAGCAGTGGGAGAACTTCTTCGAGGCCACCGGCCGCGACGATCTGCGCCGCGATCCCAAATTCGCGACGTTTGCCGGGCGCGCCGTCAACATCGACATGGTCTATGGCGAGCTGGCGCGCATCTTCAAGACGCGGACCACCGCGGAATGGACCGAGCTGCTTGAACAAGGCCGATGTGCCTGTCATGCCGATGCACGATCTCGAGAGCATCCTGCACGATCCGCATCTGGTCGCGACCGGTTTCTTTCCGATCGTCGAGCATCCGACCGAAGGGCCGATCCGCAACATGAAGGTCTCGGCGAGCTGGTCGGAAACCCCGGCCGAGCCGGTCCGGCTGGCGCCGCGTCTCAACGAGCATGGCGCGGAAATCCTGCGCGAAGCCGGTTTCTCCACGGATGAAATTGCAACGTTGGTGCGCGAGGGCGTGACCAGGCCTGCGCCCGCTTCACAGGCTAGAACCCAGGACTAGAACACATGGATTTCGCGCTCTCCGCCAACCAGGAATCCATCCGCGATGCGGTCGCAAGAATCTGCGCGCGCTTCGACGACGCCTATTGGCTGAAAAAGGACAAGGAGGGCGGCTTCCCCGCCGATTTCCACCAGGCCTTGGCGGATGCCGGCTGGCTCGGCATCTGCATCCCCGAGGAATATGGCGGCTCGGGCCTCGGCATTATCGACGCCGCGATCATGATGCGGACGATCTCGGAATCCGGCGCCGGCATGTCGGGCGCTTCCGCAATCCATATGAACGTGTTCGGGCTCAATCCGGTGGTGGTGTTCGGCAGCGAAGGAGCAGATGCCGGCGCATGCTGCCGCGGTATCGTCGACGGCACGCGAAAGGTCCTGCTTCGCCGTCACCGAACCCAATACCGGGCTCAACACCACGCAGCTGAAGACCCGCGCGGTGCGCTAGGGCGACAAATATGTCGTCAACGGCCAGAAGGTCTGGATCTCGACCGCGCAGGTCGCCGAGAAAATCCTGCTGCTGGCGCGCACCACGCCGCTGGAAGAGGTGAAGAACCCGACCCACGGGCTTGAGCCTGTTCTATACCGACTTCGATCGCAGCCAGATCGCGGTTCATGAGATCGAGAAGATGGGCCGCAAGGCGGTCGATTCCAACGAATTGTTCTTCGAGAATTTCGAAATCCCGGTCGAGGATCGCCTCGGCGAAGAGGGCCGCGGCTTCGAATACATCCTGCACGGCATGAATCCGGAGCGCATCCTGATCGCCGCCGAAGCCGTCGGCCTCGGCCAGCTCGCGCTGTCGCGCGCCAGCGCCTATGCGAAAGACCCGCATCGTGTTCAACCGTCCGATCGGCAAGAACCAGGCGATCCAGCATCCGCTCGCCAAGAACTGGATGGAGCTGGAAGCCGCCTGGCTGATGACCTTGTCGGCGGGCTGGCAATACGACACGGGCCTGCCTTGCGGGCCCGCGGCCAACGCCGCGAAATATCTCGCCGCCGAAGCAGGCTTCCACGCCTGCGAGCAGGCGGTGATGACCCATGGCGGCTTCGGCTACGCCAAGGAATTTCACGTCGAGCGCTATTTGCGCGAATCCCTGATCCCGCGCATCGCCCCGATCAGCCCGCAGCTCATTCTCAGTTTCATCGCCGAGAAGGTGCTCGGCCTGCCGAAGTCGTATTAGGGGCGGGCGATGATGATGATCGTGATGAAAGCACCGCGCTCGTTTTCCCTCCCCCCTTGCGGGGGAGGGTCAGGGTGGGGGTACCACGGAGGGACTGCCCGTGTGGACCCCCACCCCCAACCCCTCCCCGCAAGGGCAGGGCTATCGCATGTTGAGGAGCATATCGACGAGGAAGTTGTCGTCCCAGGCAGCGCGTTTGAGCTTGCCGCGCAACGAGGTCTTTGTATCTGGATGAGCGCGAGCAATATTGAGGGCAAGTCGCCGCAGAACGGCGAGGTTGGCGGGAGCGTGGTCTTTTCGGCTCCGCGCCTGATCCTCGTCGAGAACAACGTCGAGCGTCCAGTGCAGAACATTTTCGATGCCCCAATGTTCGCGAACGATGCGCAGCAGTTCTGCGGGCGTGTAACACTGGGTCAGAAGGAAGTAACGCTGGACGGTCTTGTCGCGTCCACGCTTGCTGGTGATCCGCGCCACGGCCTTGAGACCGGGAAAGTCGTGGTTTTCGGCCATATCCTTGACGGGAGTAACGATCGCGGTTCGGGTTTCTTTGCGACCGTGATCGGCGTCCTCGGTGGTGGCTTGTTTCGCCTTCTTGCGCTCTGCCGCAGAGATCGCGGCCTTGGCATCGCGCAGCAAGCCCGGCTGGTTGTTCTTTACCGCCAAGACGTAATCTCCACCGCGCCCCACGACGGCTTTCGCCATCCCACGATGACAATGCAGCGCGTCCGCCGTGACGACGCAGCCCTTCAGTTGAAGAAGCTCGACAAGTTGCAAAGCGCCGGCCGCTTCGTTGTTTCCAGGCGCCAGCACATTGACAAGCGCCATGCGGGTCATTGCGCTCCACGCCGTCACCATCACTGGCGGCATGTGACTTTGGCCACGTTCGTAGGCTCTTCTCAGCGCCTTGCCATCGAGAGCTACCACGCCCTTGATTTTGGCCGCCGTCGCAAACGCCTTGGTGAAGCGCCGAAACACCTCTTCGAAGCTGCTCGGATCGAGGATGCGAAAGACACGGCTGAAGGTGTCGTGGCTCGGTATCCCGTGCTCCAGCACCAGAATTGTGCGCAACAGCGCTTCTTTCGACCGCCCAAACAGCGCGATGTCGCAACAGGTCGTGGCGCCGCACAGCGTGGCGAGCAACGCAATGAACAGCATCTCGGTCAGATCGTGCTGTGCTTGGTTCTTCCGAGGATCGACCAAAGGCGAGAAGCATTCTGCAAAACGGTCCAAAAAGGTCTCCGATCGAATCAGGAGACACTGTCAGAATCAAATTTTCATTCCAGCGCAATAGCTTGGCCCCTCGGACATGCGATTCCCCTGCCCTCGCAAGGGGGAGGGGAGCCTTACATTCGCGGTCGTGGCCATGAGATTCACATGAGCTTCATCACCGGCGTCGGACTCACTTCCTACGGCAAGCATGAGGGCTCGTCCTCGCTCGACCTCATGAGCAAGGCCGCCGAGCTTGCGATATCGGACGCCGGGCTGAAGCGCGCGGAGATCGACGGCATCCTCTGCGGCTACTCGACCGTCTCGCCGCACATCATGCTCGCGACCGTGTTCGCCGAGCATTTTGGGATCCGCCCGTGCTACGCGCATGCCGTGCAGGTCGGCGGCGCCACCGGGCTCGCCATGACCATGCTCGCGCATCATCTGGTCGATGCCGGGGTGGTGCGCCATGTGCTGGTGGTCGGCGGCGAAAACCGCCTGACCGGGCAGAGCCGCGATGCCTCGATCGCAGCGCTGGCGCAGGTCGGCCATCCCGACTACGAAGTGCCGTTGGGTCCGACCATTCCCGCCTATTACGGCCTGGTCGCCTCGCGCTACATGCATGAATACGGCGTGAGCGAGGAAGATCTCGCCGAATTCGCGGTGCTGATGCGCGCGCATGCGGCAACCCATCCCGGCGCGCAGTTCCACGACCCGATCACGGTCGCCGACGTGATGGCCTCCAAGCCGGTGGCCTTGCCGCTGAAGCTATTGGATTGCTGCCCGGTGTCGGATGGCGGCGCGGCTTTCGTCATCAGCCGCGAGCCGACCGCGGAGGCGCGCGTGCGCGTCCGCGGCTGCGCGCAGGCGCATACCCACCAGCATGTCACCGCCGCACCAGCTTTAAGCGAGCTCGGCGCCGAGATCGCGATCGCAAGAGCGAAGACCGCCTCAGGCGTCGCGATATCCGACGTGCGCTATGCCGCGGTCTACGACAGCTTTACGATCACGCTGGCGATGCTGCTGGAGGATTTGGGGCTGGCTGCGCGCGGCGAGGCGGCGGCGCGGGTGCGCTCCGGCTATTTCAGCCGCGACGGCGAGATGCCGCTCAATACCCATGGCGGGCTCTTGAGCTACGGCCATTGCGGCGTCGGCGGCGCGATGGCGCACCTGGTCGAAACCCATTTGCAGATGACGGGGCGCGCGGGAAATCGCCAGGTGCGCGACGCGTCGATCGCGCTGTTGCATGGCGACGGCGGCGTGCTGTCATCGCATGTCAGCATGTTCCTGGAGCGGGTGCGATGAGCGACTGGACCAGTGGCGCGGAGGCCATCCGCTATCAATCCTGTGCGGCTTGCGGAAGCGTGCAATATTTCCGCCGCGGCTTTTGCGCGGCCTGCGGCGCCACCGAACTCGCCGAGCAACGCGCCAGCGGCTATGGCGACGGTCTACGCGACCTCGCTGGTCTGCCGCGCCGCGACGCCGGAGACCCGCGCCCATCTGCCCTACAAGATCGTGCTGGTCGACACGCCGAGGGCTTTCGCATGATGGCCCATGGCGACAACGATCTCGCCATCGGCGATCGCGTCACGGCGCGATTCGTGCCATTCGCCGGACGGCTGGTGCCATATTTCGAGAGGCGAGACAGATTGAAAGGCGAGATAGCAAAAAACGTCGTTGCGCGCCAACGGGTCGCGCGAATGCGCCCGATGGCACGCTACGCGAGGCAATCCACAACGCGGAACTAGTTTAATGGATTGCCTCGTCGTATTCGCTTTTCGCAATGACGATTTCCTACCTCACGTAAAACAGAACACTGGCGATGACGAGCATTGCCGTCACCGCCAGCATGTGCGCGAGTGCCTCCGAGGTCGCCCTCTTGGTGGCATCGTTCATGCCGTTTTCTCCCTAAACCTGGGCACGACTTATCGTGGCGCGAAGCATGCGCACGACCGTCAGAATTTTACTCGGAACACCCCTCGACGAGTACCCGCCAGTACTGAAGTCCCCACGCGGCGAATATCGACTGTGCCAAGGTCGATCAGTATTACGGCGGCAATTTGGCTCACTCGTGTTGCCCTTGCGTCGGTCTGCGGATACTGTTTCGGCAAATCATTCGCTCGCAAGATCCGACGAGAGGCTTGGGAAACCCAAGGTGAATCATGGCCCGTATCGACTATAGCGACCCCGCCAAAGCCAACGACCGCACCCGCGAACTCCTGGGCAAGAACCGCAACGCCAATATCTTCCGGATGATGGCGCATTCGCCGAGCCATCTCGAACAATATTGCCGGCTCGGCGGCGCCATCCGCCACAAGGGCGAGCTCGATCCGATCGTGCGCGAGATCGCGATCACGCGCACCGGCATCCTGTGCGAAGCGCCTTACGAGATCGTCGCGCACAAGCGCATCGGCAAGAATGTCGGCGTCACCGACGAGCAGAACGCCGCGTTGGAGGACTGGACATCGGCGACCTGTTTCAACGAGGTGCAGCGCGCGGCGCTCGCCTTCACCGACGAGATCGTCAAGCTGCGCCGTCCGTCTGACGCGACCTTCCATGCGATCGCGTCAAAACTGACGCCGGGCGCGCTGGTCGAACTGCAGCTCGCGGTCGGCTTTTACATCATGACCTCGAAGTTCCTGGAAACCTTTGCGATCGACATGCAGCCGGTGTCGGAGGTGGTTTGATAGACGCGTCGCATGTCCGCTCGATCGATGAGTTGTCCGACCCGCCATCGGCTTTCCGGCGCAGCCTTCCTGCTGGCGCTCGTTGCAGTCACCGCCTCGGCGCGGCCATGTTGGGCCGAGGAAATCCGTCTCGATGCGCTGAATATCCCGGCGGTCGTTTCCGGGGCGGGCGGACTTCGATCGGTCGGGCTGGAAGCGATCGTGCTTCGGCCGGATGACGGGCTGCCGCATCCGCTCGCGGTGATCAATCACGGGTCGCCACGGCTGGCGAGCGATCGCCCGACGATGAGCCCATACGGCATGTGGGCGCAGGCGCGGGCGTTTGCGCGCCGTGGCTGGGTTGCCGTGGCTTTCCTGCGCCGCGGCTATGGTGCTTCGGAGGGCGCATGGGCCGAAGATTACGGGTCCTGCTCCAATCCGGACTACGCGGCGGCCGGGCGAGCCGGCGCCAGCGATATCGCCGCCGTCGCCAAATTCATGAGCGGCCAGCCCTATGTCAGCAAAGGCAAGTGGATCAGTGTCGGCTATTCGGCGGGTGGTTTCGCAACGGTGGCCCTGACCGCCGATCCGCCGCACGATCTCGCCGCGGCCATCAGTTTTGCGCCAGGGCGTGGATCGACCAGCGCCGACACGGTTTGCGGGGAGAAGCAGCTGGTTTCGGCGTTCGCCGAGTACGGCAAGACGTCGCGTGTGCCGCTGCTTTGGGTGTCCGCGGAAAATGATCGCTTCTTCGGCCCGCGACTCGTGTCCCAACTCACGCAGCGCATTTGCCGACGCCGGCGGAAAAGTCACCTTCGTCGAGACACCGCCGTTCGGCGACGATGGGCACCAGCTTTTCAGCGCAAGCGGGATGCCAGTGTGGTCGCCGATCGTCGATCACTTCCTGATGTCCAACAATCTCGTGCTCCGCGATCATCTGATCGACGTTCCGGTTCCGGACGTGCCCGCGCCATCTGGCCTCGGTGCCCGTGGCCGCGAGACATTCAAGACCTATCTTGAAAGTGGGCCCAACAAGGCGTTTGCTGTCGCCGGCGACGGTCATTTCGGCTGGGCCACGAGCCGCCGGAGCAGCGATGAGGCCGAAAAAGCTGCGCTGGGCTTCTGCGTATCCGGCGCCGCTGCCAACTGCGCGATCGCCAACGTCAATGACAAGCCGATGAACTGAGGTGCTGTTCGATCGTGGTCGACTTAACCGGGAGAGCGCCGTGACCAAACATGCGACCGTGCCGGCCTATGAACCGCGCTACATCCGGCTCGATGCCAGCGACAATGTCGCGATCGTGGTCAACGATTTCGGGCTGCCCGCCAAAACCCGGTTTCCGTGCGGCCTCGAGCTGCGCAACTTCGTGCCGCAGGGCCACAAGGTCGCGCTCGCCGATATTGCCGAGGGCGCCCCGATCCGGCGTTACAACGAAGTGATAGGAACGGCCGCGCGGCCGATCCTGGCCGGCGAGTGGGTCGACGAGGCGCGGATTCACATGCCGACGCCGCCTGAGCTCGACAAGCTTGAACTCGCCACGTCCGTTCCCGCGCCACAGGCGCCGCTCGACGGCTACACGTTCGAGGGTTTCCGCAACGGCGACGGCTCGGTCGGCACCAAGAACGTGCTGGCGATCAGCACCAGCGTGCAATGCGTCGCCGGCACGCTGCAGTTTGCGCTCAAGCGCATCAAGGCGGAGCTACTGCCGAAATATCCCAATGTCGACGACGTCGTCGGGCTCACGCACAATTACGGCTGCGGCGTTGCGATCACCGCGCCGCTTGCGATCATACCGATCCGAACGCTGCAGAACATCGCGCGCAATCCGAATTTCGGCGGCGAGGTCATGGTCGTCGGTCTGGGCTGCGAGAAACTGGTTCCCGAACGGCTGCTTCCGGGCGAGGAAGGGGACAGCGTCGTGCGCATGCAGGACGAGGCCTTCGATGGCTTCGGTGCGATTGTCGAGGCTATCATGGAGATGGCGGACCAACGGCTCGCCGTCCTCGATCAGCGCCGCCGCGAAACCTGTCCCGCCTCCGATCTCGTCGTCGGCCTGCAGTGCGGCGGCTCCGACGCGTTTTCCGGCGTCACCGCCAACCCGGCCCTTGGCTTCGCCGCCGATCTTCTGGTGCGCGCCGGCGCCAGCGTGATGTTCTCCGAAGTCACGGAAGTGCGCGACGCCATTCACCTGCTGACGCGCCGCGCCATCAACGAGGATGTCGGCCGCGCGCTGATCCGCGAAATGGACTGGTACGACAGCTATCTCGCCAAAGGCGACGCCGACCGCAGCGCCAACACCACGCCGGGCAACAAGAAAGGCGGGCTCGCCAATATCGTGGAGAAAGTCGCTGGGTTCGATCGTCAAGTCCGGCACCAGCCCGATCGTCGACGTGCTGTCGCCGGGCGAACGGGTGCGCAAGAAGGGCATGACCTTCGCGGCGACGCCGGCGAGCGACTTCATCTGCGGCACGTTGCAGCTCGCCTCCGGCATGACGTTGCAGGTGTTCACCACCGGCCGCGGCACGCCCTATGGGCTTGCTGCCGCGCCGGTGATCAAGGTGTCGACGCGAACCGAACTGGCGCGGCGCTGGAAAGACCTGATCGATTTCGACGCCGGCCGCATCGCCACCGGCGAAGCCACCATCGAGGAAACCGGTTGGGACCTGTTCCGCCTGATCCTGGATGTCGCGAGCGGGCGGACCAAAGTATGGTCGGACCGCTGGGGCATTCACAACGATCTGACCCTGTTCGCCCCGGGTCCGGTGACTTGAACCGTACTTCCTAATTCGCCGTCAGCAGGTTGACCCGGTTGTTGGCCACGATCAGCCGGTCGGCGAGCAGTTGCGCCAGATTGCGCATGATGCGCTCGCCGGCGTGCGGATGCCGCTCGCGGAACCGTTCGAAATCCGAGAGCGAGATTTCATAGGCCGTCGCCGACCTGTCGGCGAACACGTCGGCGGAGCGGTGCGGCTCCAACAGCGCCATTTCGCCGAACGCCATTCCGGCGGTCAGGGTCGCCAGCCGGATGCCGTCCGCCAGCGTGACGTGGACCACGCCGCTGCGGAGGAAGAACAGCGACGTGGCCGGCTCGCCTGACGTGACGATCCGCTCGCCCTGCTGATAGGTTCGCACCAGCGCGAGCGCGTTCGAGTTCGGCGAGTTCCTCGGGCGTCAGTCCGGCTAGCAACGGCTGCTCGGAGAGCTCGGTGGTATCGTGAAAATCGATCGTGCCGCCGTAGCGGTACACGATCTGGTCCTCGGCCCACTCGATGGCGGTGTCGAGCAGGTAAAAGTTGCGCACGTTGGAAAGGTCGCCGGTTCGCTCGGCGAGCGTCGCCCATTCCGCCGACGAGCGCCTGATACCCGACAGGATCACCGTGACATTGTAGGCCGCGAGTTCGCGAAATCCTTCCGCGAGCAGGCGCGCGCCGGCCGGCGTCAGCGCGGCGACGCGGCGCAGGTCGAAAATGATGAAATGCGGCCGCGGCCGGCCGCAAGCTGGCGCGAGACGTAGTCGACATTGGAAAACGACAGCGTGCCCACGAGTTCGAGCACGCGAACGTCGTGATGATGCGCGGAGAGGATCTTCCGTTCGTGCGGCCTGCGGCTGCGCCGCGACGCGCTCTTGCCGATATTGTAGTCGGCGATGATCGAATTGCGCGAATCGTCGCTGCGGTTGAGCATGTGCAGGTCGTAGTGCGCCGACAGCGCCTCGCAGACCTTGATGCCTCGGACGCTGTTGCCGTGGCTGTCGAGCCGCGGCGAATAGCTGCCCAGGCCGAGCCGCGCCGGCAGCGCCGCCAGGATGCCGCCGCCGACGCCGCTTTTGGCGGGGATGCCGACGCGGTAGATCCACTCGCCGGCAAAGTCGTACATGCCCGAACTCGTCATCACCGACAGCGTCCGCGAAATCGCATATGGCGTCATGACCTGTTCGCCGGTCACCGGGTTGACGCCGCGATTGGCGAGCGTCGCCGCCATGATCGCGATGTCGCGCGCCGTCACCAGCACCGAGCATTGCCGGAAATAAACCTCCAGCACCGCGCCGACGTCTTCCTTGATGACGGTGGAATTGCGCAAGAGATAGCCGATCGCGCGGTTGCGGTCGCCGGTCGTGCTTTCCGACGCAAAGACCGCTTCATCCATCGTCGAGTTCGCGTCCGGCAAAGCGGCCGAGCGCCTGGCGGATATATTCGAACGCGCCGTCCCCCTTGGCTTCGCGAATCAGCCCGGAGCAGGCGATCGCGCCGGCGTTGACCATCGGATTGAAGGGATGGTTGTCGGCGTTGAGCCGGATCGAATTGAAGGGATCGCCCGACGGTTCGACGCCGATCACGCTTTCCACATGGTCCGCGCCGAGCGTATCGAGCGCCAGCGCGAACACGAACGCTTTCGACATCGACTGGATGGTGAAGGGCACGCTGGTGTCGCCGACCTCATAGACGTGGCCGTCCAGGGTCGCGAGGCTGATGCCGAAATGATCGGGGTCGGCCTTGCCGAGTTCGGGGATGTAGTGGGCGACTTCGCCGCCATGGTCGGACGCAAAATCCGCATGGCAAGCGGAGAGAAACCGCTGCAACGGCGGCATCGAGGCGGCCCAATGGCCGGCATGCGCTACCTGCGCCGATCGCATCCTGCTCATGTGGTATCCTGAAGTGAGACAGCTTCGGCGGCGATGTTACGTCGCATCGCACAAGGCCGAAACCGGCCCGGTGCGGCTTTTGGCACCGCAATAGGAATATTTTGCGCGCTGGCCGCAAGCGGCGAGGGTGCTCAGGTCTCGATGATCGCGATCACCTGGCCTTCGGCGACGACATCGTCGATGGCGATCAGCAGGGATTTCAGCTTGCCCGCGGCCGGAGAGGCGACCGGTATTTCCATCTTCATGGCCTCGACGAAGGCGACGTCGTCGCCATCGCCGAGGTTGCCGCCGATTTCGACCGGCAGCGCACAAACGCGTCCGGCCACCTCAGTGACGATCTTGATATCTGGCATACCAACCCGCTTCTTGTTGTGGCGGCACAATGCCTGAGGTAGCCTCATCTGCAAGTGGAATTTTATTCCGCAGAACGGAATGGGTGGGAGCCATGGGACGACGCTCGGAGCGGCTGAGCCGGCAGGGAATGCTCGCCAGCGATCTTTCAGGCGAGGGAGACGTCATTCAGGTGGTGTCGCGCGCGTTCGACGTGCTTCGATGCTTCGAGGGCCACGAGGCGCGGCTCGGCAATCTCGAAATTTCCAATCGCTGCGGCCTGCCGCGATCGACGGTGTCGCGGCTGACGCACACGCTGACGCGGATGGGGCAACTGGTCTATCTGCCGCGCGACCAGAAATACCGCATCGGCCCGAGCGCGGTGGCGATGAGCACCTCGATGATGAAGGGCCTGCAGCTGCGCAACCTGATCCGGCTGCGGCTGCAGGACGTCGCCGAGCAATTGCCGGGCACCGTCGGCTTCGTGATTCCCGACCGCTTTCATCTGGTCTATCTCGAATTCGCGCCGCGCGGCGAACGCGCTCGGCCTGCATGAAACCACCGGCAGCCGCATCGCCATGGCGACCACCGCCGCGGGCCACGCCTATACCGCGGCCCTCGACGTCGAAGTCGGCGACGCGCTGCTTGCGGAAATGGAGCGCGAGATTCCGGCAATCGCCAAGACTGCTGCAAGCCGCGCCTCGAGAACAACCGCCGCTTCCTGCAGCGAGCACGGCTATGTCGTTGCCTGCGGGCTGTGGAGCCCGCATATCAACGGTCTCGCGGTGCCGCTGTGGTCGCCGCAATACCAGACCTTCGTCGTGGTCACGATCGGCCTGCTTTCGGCGATGTATGACGAGAAGCGGCTGCACAAGGAAGTCGCGCCGCGGATGATCCGAACTGGGCGCAGCGGTCGGCGGACTGCTCGAGGGCGCCGACGGCGACATCTTCAACAACCGGACTGGAGCGGAAAGCCGCTTCCGGTACGCACAAACAACAACAACAACGAAATAAGACGATCAAGACGGAGGAGACGAATGAACTGGAAGCCGGAACTCGACGACCTCGCTCGGCGCGAAGCGTTCGCGCGCGAGATGGGCGGCGTTGACAAGGTCAAGCGGCAACGCGACCAGGGCCGGCTCACCGTCCGCGAACGCATCGACAAGCTGGTCGATCCCAAAAGCTTCCACGAGGTCGGCGCGATCTCCGGCATCGGCGAATATGACGAGCACGGCGAGCTCAAGCAGTTGACGCCGGCCAATTGCGTGTTCGGCCGCGGCAAGATCGACGGCCGCACCGTGGTCGTGGTCGGCGACGATTTCACCGTGCGCGGCGGTTCGGCGGACGCCTCGATCTCCGCCAAGCCGCTGATGGCGGAGGAGATGGCGCATGATTTCCGCCTGCCGATCATCCGCATCATCGAAGGCTCCGGCGGCGGCGGCTCGGTCAAGACCATCGAGACCAAGGGCGCGGCCAATCTGCCCGGCGGCATCGGCGGCACGCGCTGCGTACTGGTACACGACCGTCCAACATGGCGCGCGTGCCGGTGGTCGGCCTCGGCCTCGGCTCGGTCGCGGGTCTCGGCGCGGCGCGGCTGGCGGCGAGCCATTATTCGATCATGACCAAGAACTCGGCGATGTTCGTCGCCGGACCGCCGGTGGTGAAGCGGCTCGGCCAGGATCTCTCCAAGCAGGAACTCGGCGGCGCCGAGATCCAGACCCGCGCCGGCGGCGTCGACCATGCCGTCGATACCGAGGAGGAGGCGTTCGCGCTGCGCCAGGCGCTTCCTCTCCTATCTGCCGTCAGTCGGTCTACGAACTGCCGCCGACGATTGCCCTGCGACGACGATCCGGAACGCGCGAGGAAGCGCTGATGAAGGCGGTGCCGCGCAACCGCCGCCAGGTCTACAAGATGCGCCCGATCATCGAGGCCGTCGTCGACAAGGGCTCGTTCTTCGAGGTCAACGCGCAATTTCGGCCGCCCGATGATCGCCGGCCTGGCGCGGCTTGAGGGCCGCGCGGTGCTGGTGCTGGCGAGCGATCCCTTCCACTATGGCGGCTCGTGGACGGCGGAGGCCTGCCAGAAGGTGGTGCGCTGGGTCGATTTCGCCGAAACCTTCCATCTGCCGGTGGTCTATCTGATGGATTGCCCGGGCTTCATGATCGGGCTCGAGGCCGAGAAGGCCGCCACCATCCGCCACGGCGTGCGCGCGATGGCCGCGGTCAACCAGACCACGGTGCCCTGGTGCACCATCATCGTGCGCAATTCCTTCGGCGTCGCCGGCGTCGTGCATCAGCCGGCGGACCGCTTCTCGATGCGCTATGCCTGGCCGTCGGCCTATTGGGGCTCGCTGCCGCTGGAAGGCGGCATCGAGGCGGCCTATCGCGCCGACATCGACGCGGCCGACGATCCCGCGGCGAAACTGAAGGAGATCGAGGATCGCCTCAACAAGCTGCGCTCGCCGTTCCGTTCGGCCGAGAAGTTCTGGGTCGAGGAGATCATCGATCCCGCGAAAGACCCGCTCGCTGTTGTGCGAATTCGCCCGCCTCGCCGAGCCGCTGCGCACGCCGGGGCTTGCGACGAACATGACGATCAGGCCGTGACCGGAAGCGATGTGGCAGCCTAGCGAGAGCGGCCCCGCGCCGTGACAGGCCAGATATCGACCAGCGTATCGCCCTTCACCACGTGAAAGGATTCGTAGAGGTTCACCGTAGGGTCGCAGTGCGGCGGGGCGAGAGTGACAACAGCGCCGTAACTCGGTGCATCGCCACCCTCCGGCGCGACAATCATGCTGTGCTCGTCGCCCATGAAGTGGGTCGTCGAACCCTCCGGCGCTCCCCAGAGAACCCAGGGCGGACCGGCCTCTGTAGCCATCGACTTGAGGCCAGCATCGATGGTGGCCATCCCGGCAGTATTGGCACTCACCACCCGCGCATCGATTTGCAAGGCCTGCTCGAACATAGGCCGTCCCAATCCGTGTAGGTCGCAGCAATGATATTGGCGGTCCATGAAGACGTAGGAGCCAACCTGAAGCTCGGTAAGCACGCCGAGCGATGCATCAATGTGGTGCGTCCCAGTGCCTGCGCCGGTCACGATCGACGGCGAGAGACCCGCGCTTTTCAATTGATCGAGGATATCCTTCAGATATTCGCTGCGCTCCTCAATCGCCGCCTTACGGTCGGCGTAGCAAGCGACATGCTGAAGCGCCCCGCAGTAGAACTGAACGCCGGCATATTTCAGAGACCTGCTCCGCGAGACGGCTTGCGCGAGCACGACCACGCCGCCCGGCGATGCAACGCCGGTGCGGTGCATGCCGGGATCGATGTCCACCACGACCGTCAGTGGCTTGCCGCCCCTCTGGGCGGCCGCGGACAGCGCCTCAACGTTCTCAGGATGGTCCACAACCACCATGAGCTCCGCGATCGCCTCGTTGAGGGCGATCAGCCGCGTGATTGCCGGGGGCGTGACCACAGGGGACGTCACGAGAAGGTTGTCGATGCCTCCGCCGCCCAACGCTTCGGCTTCGCCCAGCTTGGCGCAGCAAATACCGACCGCGCCGGCTGCCATCTGCCGACGCGCCACATCCAACGACTTGTGCGTTTTTGAGTGCGGGCGGAGCTTTATGTCATGCTGTCGGGCGAACGCCGCCATCGCCGCGATGTTTCGATCGAGCATCTCGAGGTCAAGCACCAACGCGGGCGTATTCAGGGATCGCCGTGAGCCCTGCTGGCCCACAAGATGCCTGTGAAGGCGTTCGGCTTCGGTCATGCCTGCTGTTCTCCTGCCCTTCAGCTTAGCCATTATCAACAACGCCCGGAAAAGGGCTAGCCATTGATGGCTACCGCAGCAAGCGACACGCCTTCTGCATCAATTTTCCGGCCCGGAACGGGTCCTGATCGTTTGTGAGCCGGAAGTTCGCTACTCGCCATTGGCCACTCACGCCGCCACCGCCTTCGCCGGCCGCGAGATCGCCAGCACGATCAGCGCGGCGATGATGCACAGCACGCCGGCGGCAAAGAACGCCGGCAGATAGGTCAGAAGCAGCGTGCGCGACAGGCCGGCGCCGAAGGCGGCTGCGCCGGCGCCGAGCTGATGGCCGGCAAAGACCCAGCCGAACACCAGATTGGCGCGCTCCGGCCCGAAGCGCTGCGCGGTCAGCCGCACCGTCGGCGGCACCGTCGCGATCCAGTCGAGCCCATAGAACATCGCAAACAGCGACAGGCCGTAGAACGAGAAATCGGTGAACGGCAGGAACAACAGCGACAGGCCGCGCAGGCCGTAATACCAGAACAGCAGATAGCGGTTGTCGTAGCGGTCCGACAGCCAGCCCGAGCACGATCGTGCCGAAGAAATCGAACACGCCCATGGCCGCCAGCAGGCTCGCGGCCTGCACCTGCGGGATGCCGTAATCGAGGCACATCGGGATCAGATGCACCTGGATCAGGCCGTTGGTCGAGGCGCCGCAGATGAAGAAGGTCGCGAACAGGATCCAGAACACCGCTTGTTTTGCTCGCATCGCGCAAGGCGCCGAGCGCCGCCGCCATGATCGGCGCGTTGTTCGCAGCTGGCGCGGGCAGCGGCTCGGTGCCGGCATCGCCGAACGGCCTCAGGCCCAGTCGCTCGGCCGGTCGCGCATCATCATGAGCACGGCGAAGGCCGAGACGCCGAGCATCACGCAGATCAGCGCCAGCGCGATCCGCCAGCCCACCGCTCGGTCAGGCTTGCGAGCAGCGGCAGGAACACCAGTTGCCCGGTGGCGACGCTGGCGGTGAGAATGCCGACCACGAGCCCGCGCCGCGCCGAGAACCAGCGCGTGGCGATGGTGGCGCCCAGCACCAGCGCGGTCATGCCGGTGCCGATGCCGATCACGACGCCCCATAGCAACATCAACTGCCAGACTTTTGTCATGGCGAGCGAGGCGATCAGCGCCGAGACCACGATCAGCTGCGCCGTCAGCGTGACGTTGCGCAGGCCGTAGCGGTTGAGCAGCGCCGCGGCAAACGGCGCCATCAGCCCGAACAGGATGAAGCGGATCGAGAGCGCGGAGGAAATTTCCGCGGTGCTCCAGCCGAATTCGTGTTGCAGCGGCACGATGAACACGCCGGGCGCGCCGACCGTGCCGGCCGAGACCAGCGCGGTGAAGAAGGTCACGGCGACCATCGCCCAGCCGTAATGGATGTTGCGGCGGGCGAGGGCAGCCGACAGCCAGTTCGAGATCATGAAAGTTCCTTGCCGGAATTCCGGATGATGATGGGTGTGAAGGCGAGGCGTTATGGTTTGCTTGACCTCTGCGATCTTGCATGTCGACCGCCTGTCTGAAATGCCGCATTTCCCTCAATTTAGGACACGTCAAGCGTCCTATCACTACTCCTCACTTTGCGCAGACACCGATGCGACAGTTGGAGACCTTAGTGCACGATGCGCTCGACCGCGATCGCGGTGGCTTCACCGCCGCCGATGCAGAGCGCGGCGACGCCGCGCTTCAGGTTTTGCGCCTCCAGCGCATGCAGCAGCGTCACGATCAGCCGCGCGCCGGTGGCGCCGATCGGATGGCCGAGCGCGCAGGCGCCGCCATTGATGTTGAGCTTCTCTCTGGGAATGCCGAGATCGCGCTGCGCCGCCATCGCCACCACGGCGAAGGCCTCGTTGATTTCGAACAGGTCGACGTCGCCAACGCTCCAGCCGACCTTGTCCAGCAGTTTTCGGATCGCCGGGATCGGCGCGGTGGTGAACCATTGCGGTTCCTGGCTGTGGGTCGCATGGCCCTTGATCTCGGCCAAATACGACAGGCCCTCGCGATCGGCGAGCGAGCGTCTTGTCAGCATCAGCGCCGCGGCGCCGTCGGCATTGGCGGACGAGGCGGCCGGCGTGATGGTGCCGTTGGCGCGGAACGCCGGCTTCAACCCCGGGATTTTGGCGGGATCGACCTTGAGCGGATGCTCGTCATTGGCGATGATGCGCGGGTCCTGCTTTCTCGGCGAGTCGTGATCGGCGCGATCTCGGCCTTGAACGCGCCGCCTTCGACCGCCTTGCGCGCCCGCGTCAGCGTCTCCATCGCATAAGTGTCCTGATCCTTGCGGGTGAACTGGTAGGCCTCCGCGGTGGCCTCGCCGAAATCGCCCATCGAGCGGCCGGTCTCATAGGCGTCCTCGAGGCCGTCCATCATCATGTGATCGATGATCCGGTCGTGGCCGGCGCGGTAACCGGCGCGCGCTTTCGCCAAGCAGATAAGGCGCGTTGCTCATGCTCTCCATGCCGCCGGAGATGACGATGTTGGCCGAGCCGGCGTTGATGATGTCGTGCGCCAGCATGGTCGCCTTCATGCCGGAGCCGCAGACCTTGTTGACGGTGGTGGCCCCGGTCGCATCGGGTAATCCCGCGCCACGCGCGGCCTGGCGCGCCGGCGCCTGGCCCTGTCCGGCCGGCAGCACATTGCCCATGAAGACTTCGTCGACCTTCTCCGGCGCGAGTTTGGCGCGCTTCGAGCGCCGTCGCCGATCACGTGGGAGCCGAGCTTGTGGGCGCTGAACGGCGAGAGATCGCCCATGAACCGGCCAAGCGGGGTGCGGGCGGCGGAAACGATGACGACGGGATCGGAGGTTGCGGCCATGGCGGTGACTCCTCAGGGTGCCGGGATGATAGTTAGATGATATTCATCATATGATGCGTCGCAAAATTTGCAATGGCGGGCAGGGTCTAAATTTGTCGTGAGGCGGCTAGGTAGCGCGGCAAATAGACTGTCATCATCCGCGAAAGCGGATGATCCAGTAAACGCGGCCGTCTCGATTCCACGACGTCGCGGCGTACTGGATCGGCCGCTTCGCGGACGATGACGACCTATTGTCGCTTCCGGTCGATGAACCCCTGCATCAGCCGTTTCGGCTCGTCGGTCAGGAACGATTGTCCGAACACGCCGATGCTCAAATCGACGGATTCCTTCAGCGGCAGTTCCTCCCATTGCCGGAGCAGGGCCTTTTGCGAACGCAGCGCCTCCGGTCCGCATTCCAGCAGCGCCGCGATCGTGTGCTCGACCGCGGCATCGAGGCCGCCTTGCGGCGCGACCGCGTCGACCAGCCCCCAGGCAAGCGCGGTCGGCGCGTCGATGTTTTCCGCCGTCATCACCAGCCAGCGCGCGCGGCCCCAGCCGATCAGCCGCGGCAGCAGCGCGGCATGGATCACCGAGGGAATCCCGACCCGGACCTCGGGCATGCCGAATTTGGCGTCATGCGCCGCAGATCCGGAAATCGCAGGCGGCTGCGACTTCCAGCCCGCCGCCGAGGCACCAGCCGGGCATCCGCGCGATCACGGGCGCCGGGAACGCCCGCACGGCCTCGCAGAGATCGCGCAGGCGGGTGATGAAGGCTTCCGCCGACTTCTGGTCGAGCGTCGCCATCTCCTTGATGTCGGCGCCGCCGATCATGCTCTTTTCGCTCTCGCCGGCGAGCACCAGCACGCGGATCTTCCGCTCCATCGCTGAGGGCTCTCCAGCCCCTCGCGGACGGCGTTGATGACGGCCGAGCCCAGGATATTGAGCGAACCGGCATTGCAGATGGTCAGCCGAACGACGCCGCGCGGGTCGCGGTCGACGCCGCAATGGGGATTGAGCATATGCATGAAAGGGTCCCGGCCGGTGTTTAAGGAACTGGAGGAAACCACTTCCCGGACCGGGCGCGATCTTGTCAAGGGCGCACGGCGCCGCGGCGGCGGATCGGACCGATTCGCTTCGCAATGCGAGAGCCGAATTAGAGGGGGTTTTCTTGCCGGCGGAAACTGCTATTATATGACTGTAAACATTCTCAATGAGGACAACCGATGCGCTATTCCAGGGAACACAAGCTGGAAACCCACGCCCGGATCGTGAAGAAGGCCTCGGTGCGGCTTCGCGAGAAGGGCGCGCATGGCATCGGCGTCGCCGACCTGATGAAGGAGGCTGGCCTCACCCATGGCGGATTCTACGCCCATTTCGATTCGCGCGAGGCGCTGGTGATCGAGGCCTTTGCCTATGCGATGGACCGCTCCACCGAGCGCTGGCGCAAGCTCGCCGAGCAGACCCCGCCGGACAAGCGGCTGGCGACGATCGTGGATTCCTACCTGACGCCGGTCCATCGCGACGATCCCGGCCATGGCTGCGCGGTTCCCTCGCTCGGCGCGGAGATCGCCCGCGAAAGCCCGAAGACCCGCAGGGCGTTCGCGGCCAAGCTGGAACAGATGATCGAGATGGTGGCCGACCAGATCCCCGACCTGCCGCGCAAGGCCGCGCGCAAGCAGGCGACGGCGGCGCTCGCGACCATGATGGGGACGCTGGTGCTGGCGCGCATCGCCGGCAGTGGCGATTTTTCCGACGAGATTCTGGCCTCCGGACGCGAGGCTGTGCTCGGGCGCGCGGCGCAGGCCAAGCAGGCGGCGAAGAAGCCGGCGTCCGAGAAAGGCCGCCGATCGGCTGCCCGGCACTGAGCCGGGGCTCCCAGGTATCGGCCTACACCCTTGGTCGAATGCCCTCGTGATGCGGGTCAAACCCGCATTTTCGCAAAACCGTTGCGCGTAGAAACCCTTTCCAAACGCCGTAAAGACTGCAAGATGCCGCCCAAAACCGGCATTCGGTCAGTATTGTTCGGTCAGAATTGGAGGAACACATGCGCGCAATCGGACATTTTATCGGCGGCCGTGAGGTCAAGGGCACTCGGGACGGACGGCCGACGTTTTCGAGCCGATGACCGGCGACGTCCAGGCCAAGGTGGCGCTGGCCTCCAAGGCCGAAGTGCGCGCGGCGGTCGAGAATGCCAAGACCGCGCAGGTGGAATGGGCGGCGACCAATCCGCAGCGCCGCGCCCGGGTGATGATGAAGTTCCTCGAACTGGCCCAGCGCGACTACGACAAGCTCGCCGAGCTGTTGGCGCGCGAGCACGGCAAGACCGTTCCCGACGCCAAGGGCGACATCCAGCGCGGGCTCGAGGTGGTCGAATTCGCCTGCGGCATTCCGCATCTGATGAAGGGCGAATACACCGAAGGCGCCGGCCCCGGCATCGACATCTATTCGCTGCGGCAGCCGCTTGGGCGTGGTCGCCGGCATCACGCCGTTCAATTTCCCGGCGATGATCCCGATGTGGAAATTCGCGCCCGCGATCGCCTGCGGCAACGCCTTCATCCTGAAGCCTTCGGAGCGCGATCCCGGCGTGCCGATGATGCTGGCCGAACTGATGATCGAGGCCGGCCTGCCGCCGGGCATTCTCAACGTCGTCAACGGCGACAAGGAAGCGGTCGATGCCATCCTCGACGATCCCGACATCAAGGCGGTGGGCTTCGTCGGCTCCTCGCCGATCGCGCAATACATCTACGAGCGCGCGGCCGCGCACGGCAAGCGCTGCCAGTGTTTCGGCGGCGCCAAGAACCACGCCATCGTGATGCCGGACGCCGACATGGACCAGGCGGTCGATGCCCTGATCGGCGCCGGCTATGGCTCGGCCGGCGAGCGCTGCATGGCGGTCTCGGTCGCCGTGCCCGTCGGCAAGACCACCGCCGACCGGCTGATGGAAAAGCTGATTCCGCGCGTCGAATCGCTTGAAGATCGGCACCTCGATCGATCCGTCCGCCGATTACGGCCCGCTGGTGACCGCGCGAGGCGGTCGAGCGGGTCAGGAACTATGTCGAGATCGGCATCAAGGAAGGCGCGACGCTGGCGGTCGACGGCCGCGGCTTCAAGATGCAGGGCTACGAGAACGGCTTCTATCATGGGCGGCTGCCTGTTCGACAACGTCACCAAGAACATGCGGATCTACAAGGAAGAGATCTTCGGGCCGGTGCTGTCGGTGGTGCGCGCCAAGGATTATGCCGAGGCGCTGGCGCTGCCGTCGGACCACGACTACGGCAACGGCGTTGCGATCTTCACCCGCGACGGCGACGCCGCGCGCGATTTCGCCGCCAAGGTCAATGTCGGCATGGTCGGCATCAACGTGCCGATCCCGGTGCCGATCGCCTACTACACCTTCGGCGGCTGGAAGAAGTCCGGCTTCGGCGATCTCAACCAGCACGGCCCGGATTCGATCCGCTTCTACACCAAGACCAAGACGGTCACCTCGCGCTGGCCCTCCGGCGTCAAGGAAGGCGCGGAGTTCTCGATTCCGACGATGAATTAGGCCATGAGGCGGACAAGGTCCGTCAGTCCGTAGGGTGGGCACAGGCGCAATAGCGCCGTGCCCACCATGCTACCGGCAGCGTAGACTGCAATCGGTCGGGCACGCTTCGCTTTGCCCACGCCTGACGATTCCGAGCGGGTTATCGCGGTCAATGAATGCACTTCGCTCTCAACGAGGACCAGATCGCGGTTCGCGACATGGCGCGGGATTTCGCCGCGGAGAAAATCGCGCCGCATGCGATCCGCTGGGACGAGGAGAAGCATTTTCCGGTCGACGTGATGCGCGAGGCGGCGAAGCTCGGCATCGGCGGCGTCTACATCCGCGACGACGTCGGCGGCTCGGCGCTGACGCGGTTCGACGCGGCGCTGATCTTCGAGGCGCTGGCGCAGGGCTGCCCGACGGTCTCGGCGTTCATCTCGATCCACAACATGGCGTCCTGGATGATCGACGCCTACGGCAACGACACCCAGCGCCGGAAATGGCTGCCAAGACTTTGCACCATGGAGCTGCTCGCCAGCTATTGCCTGACCGAGCCGGGCTCCGGATCGGACGCGGCGGCGCTGCGCACCCGCGCGGTGCGCGACGGCGACCATTATGTGCTGAACGGCCAGAAGCAGTTCATCTCCGGCGCCGGCGCCGGTGATCTCTATGTCGTGATGGTGCGGACCGGCGGCGAGGGGCGCGGCGGCATTTCGACGCTGGTGGTCGAGGGCAACACGCCGGGGCTTTCGTTCGGCGCCAACGAGCGCAAGATGGGCTGGAACGCGCAGCCGACCCGCGCGGTGATCTTCGAGAATGCCCGCGTGCCGGTCGCCAACCGGCTCGGCGAGGAGGGCATCGGCTTCAAGATCGCGATGGCCGGGCTCGACGGCGGCCGCATCAACATCGCGGCCTGCTCGCTCGGCGGCGCGCAGAGCGCGCTCGACAAGTCGCTGGCCTACATGAGGGAGCGCAAGGCGTTCGGCAAGCGCCTCGACGAGTTCCAGGCGCTGCAGTTCCGCCTTGCCGACATGGCGACCGAGCTGGAAGCGGCGCGCACCTTTGTGTGGCGCGCGGCAGCCGCGCTCGACCGCAAGGACGCGGATGCGACCATGCTCTGCGCGATGGCCAAGCGCTTCGGCACCGATGTCGGTTTCGAGGTCGCCAACCAGGCGCTGCAACTGCACGGCGGCTATGGCTACCTCAGCGAATACGGCATCGAGAAGATCGTGCGCGATTTGCGCGTGCACCAGATCCTCGAAGGCACCAACGAGATCATGCGGCTGATCGTGGCGCGCAAGCTGATCGAGGGCGCGCGATGACGATTTCCGCCGCCGTCGCCGAGCCCGACCTGATCGCCCGGCGCGAAGGCGCGGCCGGCGTCATCCGGCTCAACCGGCCGAAAGCCATCAATGCGGTGACGCTGGAGATGTTTCGCGACATCGACAAGGCGCTCGACCGGTTCGAGGCCGATCCGGCCGTCGCCGTGATCGTGCTGGAGGGCGCCGGCGAGCGCGGCCTGTGCGCCGGCGGCGACATCCGCGCGCTCTATGAAAGCTCGAAGGTATCGGGCGATCTCGGCAAGGTGTTGTGGCGCGAGGAATACATCCTCAACGCCCGGATCGCCAAATTCGCCAAAGCCCTATGTCGCCTTCATGGACGGCATCGTGATGGGCGGCGGCGTCGGGTTGTCGGCGCATGGCCGCCATCGCGTCGTCACCGAGCGGACGAAGCTCGCGATGCCCGAAGTCGGCCTCGGCTTCTTTCCCGATGTCGGCGGCACCTGGCTGTTGTCGCATTCGCCGGGCGAGATCGGCACCTATTTCGGGCTGACCGGGCACACCATGAACGGTCCGGACGCGATCCATGCGCGGTTTGCCGATGCGGTCGTGCCGTCGGCCAATTGGCCTGCCTTGCGCGAAGTTCTCACCAATATCCGCCCCGGAACGACGTCTGCCGAAATCACGCTCCTGATCGACGGCTTTGCGACCGGCGAGACGTCGGGCCCGGTGGCCGCAATGCAGGCGCAGATCGATTCCTGGTTTGCCCATGACCGGATGGAGGACATCGTCGCAGCCCTCAAGCGGGATGGCTCGGAGCTCGCGCAATCGACGCTCAAGACGCTGGGTGAGAAATCGCCGCGCGGCATGGTGGTGACGCTGAAACTGCTGCGGCTGGCGCGCAAAGCATCGTCGCTGGAAGCGTGCCTGGTGCGGGAGTATCGTGCCGCGCTGGAAGTGTTCAGAAGCGACGATTTTCGCGAGGGCGTGCGGGCCGCGGTCATCGACAAGGACCGTAACCCCCGATGGTCGCCGCCTCGAATTGAGGACGTGACGCCCGAGATGGTCGCGCCATACTTTGCGCAAATAGGTGCCGATGAACTAGTATTCGGCCCGACAAAATAGCAACGCGCCAAAAGGCGCAGCAGCTGGAGGAAATTGAGATGGCAACGATCGCGTTCATTGGCCTCGGCAATATGGGCGGGCCGATGGCGGCCAACCTGGTCAAGGCCGGCCACAAGGTGGTCGCGTTCGATCTGGTCGCCGCCTCGCGCGATCAGGCCCAATCGGACGGCGCTGCGATCGCCGAGAGCTCGGTGTCGGCCGTGAAGGGCGCGGAGACCGTCATCACCATGCTGCCGGCCGGCAAGCACGTGCTGTCGGTCTGGAACGAAGTCGTTCCGCCCATGAACAAGGGCGCGCTGATCATCGATTGCTCGACCATCGACGTCGAAAGCGCCAAGCAGGCGCATGCGCTGGCCGCAAAGCACGGCATCGCCTCGGTCGATGCGCCGGTATCCGGCGGCACCGGCGGCGCCAAGGGCGCGACATTGACCTTCATGTGCGGCGGCGAGGACAAGGCCTTCGCCGCGGCAAAGCCGGTGCTGGAAAAGATGGGCAAGAAGATCGTGCATTGCGGCAACGCCGGCGCAGGCCAAGCCGCCAAGATCTGCAACAACATGATTTTGGCCGTTTCGATGATCGCCGTCAGCGAAGCCTTTACGCTTGCCGAAAAGCTCGGGCTGTCGCATCAGGCGCTGTTCGACGTCGCCTCGACCTCGTCGGGGCAATGCTGGGCGCTGACCTCTTACTGTCCGGTGCCGGGTCCGGTGCCGACCTCGCCGGCCAACAACGACTACAAGCCGGGCTTCGCCTCGGCGCTGATGGTCAAGGACTTGACGCTGGCGCAGGACGCGGCCAAGGCCGCGGGCGCGGCGACCCCGCTCGGCAAGCACGCGCAGGAGATCTATCAGGCGTTCGATGCCGCCGGTAACGGCGGGACGGACTTTTCCGGAATTATCCAGTATGTCCGCAGCCTCGCAGGAAAATAGCGATGACCACTTTCCAGGAAGCGCGCGCTTTTCTGTTAGAACATCGTGCCGATTACGATGCCGCGGTGAAAGGTTTCCGCTGGCCCGACCCGGTGCCGTTCAACTGGGCGCTGGACTGGTTCGACGCGGAGCTTGCGCATGATCCGGCGAGCCGCGATCGCGCTGCGCTGTGGATCGTCGATGCCGCCAGCGACAAGGAAACAATACTTTCCTTCGCCGCGCTGTCGCGCCGCTCCAACGAGGTCGCGAATTTTTTGCGCGCGCAGGGGCTCAAGCGCGGCGACCATCTGCTGCTGTTGCTCGGCAATGTCGTGCCGCTGTGGGAGACCATGCTGGCGGCGATGAAGCTCGGCGTCGTCGTGATCCCCGCGACCACGCTGCTGACGCCTGACGAGTTGCGCGACCGGCTCGATCGCGGCCGCGCCAGGGTCGTGGTGGCGACCCAAGACCAGGTCGGCAAATTCGCAGGCCTCGGCGGCACCGATCTCATTCGCATCGTCGTCGGCGCGACCGCAAAGCAGGCGGGCTGGCTGCCGTTCGAAGAGGCCGCCGATTTTCCGGAGTCCTTCGCGCCCGATAGCCCGACCCAAGCCGACGAACCGATGCTGCTCTACTTTACCTCGGGCACGACCGCAAAACCGAAACTGGTGCGGCACAGCCAGCGCAGCTACCCCGTCGGCGCGTTGTCGACCATGTACTGGCTGGGCCTGCAGCCGGGCGACGTCCACCTCAACATTTCCTCGCCGGGCTGGGCCAAGCACGCCTGGAGCTGCTTGTTCGCGCCATGGAACGCCGGCGCCACCGTGTTCGTGGTCAATCAGCCGCGGTTCGACGCCAAGGGCCTGCTCGCGACCATCGGCCGCTGCGGCGTCACCACGCTGTGCGCGCCGCCGACGGTGTGGCGATTGTTCATCCAGGAGAAGCTCTCGGACTACAAAGTATCGCTACGCGAGGTCTGCGGCGCCGGCGAGCCGCTCAATCCGGAAGTGATCGACCAGGTGCGCGCGGCGTGGGGGCTGACCATCCGCGACGGCTATGGCCAGACCGAAACCACCGCGCTTGCCGGCAATTCGCCGGGACAGAAGGTCAAGGTCGGCTCGATGGGCCGTCCGCTGCCCGGCTATCGCGTGCAGATCACCGACATCGACGGCCACGTCACCAAGGAGGGCGAGGTGACGCTGGTGCTGGGCGCCGACCGGCCCGCGGGTCTGATGCAGGGCTATCAGGGCGAAGACGGCAAACTGAGCGGCGCCGACGGCGACCTCTATCGCAGCGGCGATGTGGTGTTCGCCGACGACGAGGGCTACCTGACCTTCGTCGGCCGCTCCGACGACGTCTTCAAATCCTCCGACTACCGGATCAGCCCGTTCGAGCTGGAGAGCGTGCTGCTCGAGCATGAATCGGTCGCGGAAGCCGCCGTGGTGCCGAGCCCGGATCCGATAAGGCTCGCGATCCCCAAGGCCTATGTGCTTCTGGTTGCGGGCGTCGAGCGCTCGCCGCAGACCGCGCTTTCGATTTTCCGGCATCTGCACACCCGCCTGGCGCCGTTCAAGCGCATCCGGCGCATCGAACTCGTGACGGAGTTGCCGAAGACGATTTCGGGCAAAATCCGCCGCGTGCAATTGCGCCGCCTCGAACACGACAACGATCGCGAGGATTCGCTGCGGGGACAGGAATTTCGCGAGGAGGATTTTCCGGAGCTGCAGAAGGTGCGGACCGCGGGATCGGAGAGCTGATTAAATGAATGAAGTCTGGAAGAAGCCGCCGATTTCGCTTGTCAGCCTATCAGAACATGGTCGGCCACGAAGTCGGCGTGTCCTCCTGGCACCTGGTCGATCAGAGCCGGATCAACCTCTATGCCGATGTGATCGAGGACCATCAATTCATCCATATCGACCCCGAGCGCGCCAAGAAGGAAACGCCGTTCGGCTCGACCGTGGCGCATGGCTTTCTGACGATGTCGCTGATGAGCATCATGTCCTATGAGGTGATGCCCGTGATCGAGGGCACCACGATGGGCGTCAATTACGGTTTCGACAAGCTGCGCTTCATCTCGCCGGTGCGCGCCGGCTCCCGCGTCCGCGGCCGGTTTGTGCTTGCTGAAGCCAAATTGCGCAAGCCGACGGAGTTGCAGTCGCGCACCAATGTCACCGTCGAGATCGAGGGCGAGGACAAGCCCGCTCTGGTCGCCGACTGGATCGGGCTGATCTATTTTGCTTGAGCGCCAGAGCCCCAGCCCGTGCCGCGTCATTGCCGGGCTTGACCCGGCAATCCATCACTGCTCAAAAATCCATCCTCATATTTGATGGATGCCCGGGCATGGGCGAGCGGAAACGACGCCGTCCTTCTGACGGCTATGCCCGAGCATGACGAAAGAAGAACTGCGAGGAATTGCAATCATGACAATCAGATTTGACGGACGCGTCGCCATCGTCACCGGCGCGGGCAATGGCCTCGGGCGCGCGCATGCGCTTGGGCTCGCCAGCCGCGGCGCCAAGGTCGTGGTCAACGATTTCGGCGGCGCGCGCGACGGCAGCGGCGGATCGCTGACGCCGGCGGAAACCGTGGTCGAGGAAATCCGGAAAGCCGGCGGCACCGCGATGGCTGACGGAGCCGATGTTTCCAATTTCGAGCAGGTCAAGGCGATGGTGGCGCGCGCCACGGAAAAATGGGGCAGCGTCGATCTGCTCTGCGCCAATGCCGGCATCTTGCGCGACAAATCCTTCGGCAAGATGGAGCCGGCCGATTTCTTGAAAGTGCTGGACGTGCATCTTGTCGGCACTTTCTATTGCTGCAAGGCAGTGTGGGACGGCATGCGCGAGCGCAACTACGGCCGCATCGTGCTGACGACCTCCTCGTCGGGTCTCTACGGCAATTTCGGCCAGGCCAATTATGGCGCGGCGAAATCCGGCATGGTCGGGCTGATGAACGTGCTGGCCGAAGAGGGGCGCAAGAACGATATCCGCGTCAACACGATTTCGCCGACCGCTGCGACCCGCATGACGGAAGAGCTGCTGCCGCCGCAGGCGCTAGCGCTGATGCGGCCCGAGGCGATCACGCCGGCGGTGGAATATCTCTTGAGCGAGGACGCGCCGACCCGCACCATCATGGGCGCCGGCGCGGGCTCGTTCGCGGTGATCAAGATCATGGAGACCGAAGGCATCAACCTTAGGCCCGTCCGAATGGACGCCGGACGCGGTTGCCGCGCATTTTGCCGAGATCAGCGACATGTCGACGGCAAAGGCGCTGGAAGGCGCGTTCCAGCAGACCCAGAAATACATCGCCCAGGCAGCGGCGCGGGAAGGGATCAAGCTGTAGACCGGGGCCACGTCTTCCCTCATGGTGAGGAGGCGCGTCTTCGCGCCGTCTCCGGACGATGCTTCGCATCGCCGGGAGAACCAAGAGGCCCCGCTGTGGCCCATCCTTCGCGACGGCCGCGTTGCGGCCTCCTCAGGATGAGGTCTTGACTCCGGATAGGGGCCGAGCCTTGGCGCACACGAAAGACATCGCAAAATTGCAAACCGCCGTCATCGGCGCCGGCCCCGCCGGGCTGATGGCCGCTGAAGTGCTGGCGCAGGGCGGCGCGGCCGTCACCGTCTACGACGCGATGCCGTCGGTGGGGCGCAAATTCCTGATGGCCGGACGCGGCGGGCTCAATCTGACCCACAGCGAAGCGCTGCCGCAATTCCTGGCGCGCTACCGAGAAGCGACGCCGCATCTCGAAGCCGCGATTCACGCCTTCCCGCCGGAAGCGCTTCGTCAGTGGAGCGAGGCGCTGGGGCAGCCGACCTTCACAGGCTCCAGCGGGCGCGTGTTTCCAAAAGCGTTCAAGGCCTCGCCGTTGCTGCGCGCGTGGCTGCGGCGGCTGGACGCGTCAGGCGTGCAATTTGCGCTGCGCCATCGCTGGACCGGCTGGGATGAAAACGGCCACCTGCTGTTTCAAACGCCCGACGGACAACGCGCCATCGATGCGCGCGCGACCGTGCTGGCGCTTGGCGGCGCGAGCTGGCCGCGGTTGGGCTCCGACGGGACGTGGCAGGCCGCGCTCGCCGCCAAGGGCGTCGCGATATCGCCGTTGCGGCCGGCCAATTGCGGATTTTTGGTCGGCTGGTCAAAAATCTTTCGCGACCGTTTCGAGGGCCAGCCGCTCAAGGGCGTGGCGCTGACCTTCGGTCCACACACCGTTCGCGGCGAAGCCGTCATCACCGCGCGCCGGCATCGAGGGTGGCGCGATCTATGCGTTGTCGGCGGAGTTGCGCGAGGCGATCGCGAAATCGGGCGAGGCGATGCTGCACGTTGCCCTGCGGCCCGATCTTGAGACCGGCGAACTGATCAGGCAGCTATCCGCGCCGCGCGGAAAACAGTCGTTCTCCAACTTCCTGCGCAAGGCTATCAGGCTGCCGCCGGTCGCGATCGGGCTGTTGCAGGAGGCGGCAATGGTTTCCGGCGCCGCGCTATCGTCGCTATCGCCCGCAAACCTTGCTGAACTGATCAACGCGGTGCCGATCAAGCTCAACGGCGTGGCGCCGATCGCGCGCGCGATCTCGACCGCGGGCGGGATATCCTTCGATGAGCTGGACGCGGATTTCATGATCCGCCGCTTGCCCGGCATCTTCGCCGCCGGCGAGATGCTCGATTGGGAGGCACCGACCGGCGGCTATCTGCTGCAAGCTGCGTTCGCGACCGGAGCCGCGGCCGCGCGAGGTGTGTTGAAGTGGCTAAGCGAAACGACGTTCGCCTCCCGGATCAATACCCGGGGGGAATGAAGCCCGAGGTGAATTGCCAGTTGATGCCGGCACGCACGATATCGTCGGTGAGCCGGACGTTCCGGGTGATCGATGTTGGCGCCACCGACCATCACCGGCGTTGTGAAGTAGTTAGCCGAGCCGAAGTCGGCGTGGAGATATTCGACCTTCAGCGATATGTTTTGCCATACTGCGTATTCGATGCCGGCGCCGGCAGCCCAGCCGGTTCGCGTTTGCGAGTTGATGCCGCACAAGCCCGCAGCGGTGTTGCAGATAGTTGCGTTGGTGCCCGCGAAGGCCGCGCCGCCGGTGCCGTAGAACAATGCGTGCTCCCAGGCAAAGCCCACCCGACCCCGCAAGGTGTCGAGCCATTGTTCGTTGGTGTGGCTGACTCCGGTAGCAAGGAACGGCGCAATGTCGGCGCCGCTGCCCTTGGCATTGGTCCAGGAGATATCATTCTCGACGCCGAGCACCAGGCTGGAGACCTGGTAGTTGCAGCCAAAGGTCCCGCCGACTTCGCCGCCGCTCATGTTGAACGAATTGGTGATCGGCCGTCCTGTGTTCGGTGCGGTCACCGCCACATGCTGGCTTGATCCCCAAACGCCGCCGCCTTCGATTCCGAGGTAGCAGCCGGTCCAGGACGTCGCCACCGGGATCATCATCGGTGGCGCCTTGTAGGTGCGCGCCGGCAGATCGGCGGCGAGCAGCGGATGTGTCGCAGCCATCGCCATGACTGCCATCGTTGCGATCTGTATCTTACGCATTCTCAACAGCCTCACTCTAATCAACTGACAAAGTCACGGTAGAGCTTTACTTGCGCCCATCAGGCGGAACAAGAGACGACACCGCGTTGAGAATCGTTTCGTCAGAGAAAGACCAATTCTGTGGCGCGGAGGACACGGAAATGTCCATCATCATTCCAACATGATTGAATCATCACTGCAGCATCATTGCAGCACCATTGCATCATCACTGGATCATCATTGCGGCGCGCGACAGACGTGCGGCCAAGAATACGCAGAGGGTTCTGTGAGCCCGCGTGGTAACCCAATGCGTGCCGCACTTCATGGGCATCAAACTCTTCGAGGCGCGCGCGTGCGCGCGCCGCTCAGGATGAGGTCAATTCAGCGCAGCTTGCCGCGCGCCGCGACCGGCAGCACGCCGACGATCTCTTCGCCGCGCACCATCACCACTTCGTCCATCATGTTGACGACGACACAGACGTGATTGGGAACGATCCGCACGACGTCGCCAACTTGCGGCCGGGTGTTGCTGCGGGCGAGATCGAGAAAACCGTGTTCTTCGGCAAAGCGCGCGATCTTGGCTTCGGGATGCTCGAGGATGAGACCGTATCCGTCGAGTCCGCCGCCGGGATCCGACGTCAGCGTTTTCGAGCCGGCATCCAGAATGCCGCGCTCCGGACCGGCGCGGCTGACGACGGTCGAATAGATGTTGAGCGCGCAATCGTCCCAGCTCGCGACCCCGGCCGCGACCTGCATGCGGTCGTTGTAGATATAAGTACCGGGCCGATGTTCGGTCGCGCCCTTGAGCTTGCCGACGTTTTTGAGATTCGGCGAGCCGCCGGTGGAAACCATCGCCGCGTCGAGTCCGAGTTCGCGCACACCGGCCAGCGCCTCGTCGTAGAATTTTTGCGCCTCGTCCCAGCCGGTTTCGGTCGGATAGAGCATGAAGCCGCCAAACTTAAGCCCCTTCGATGCCGCAATCTCGCGCGCGAGCGCAATGGCCTCCGCCGGGGTCTCGACGCCGGCGCGCTTGCGCCCGGTATCGCACTCGACCACGACCGACAGCGGCCGGCCGGACGCCGCCGCTGCCTGCGGCAGCCCCGCAACGACCACGGGATTGTCGGCAGCGACCGTCATGGTGGCTTTGGCCTGCAGCGCGGCCAACCGCGCCATCTTCTCCTCGCCGAGCAGGTTGTAGCTGATCAGGATGTCGTCGATCCCGGCCTCCGCCATCACCTCGGCCTCGCCGAGCTTTTGGCAGGTGATGCCGCGCGCGCCGGCCGCGACCTGCATCCTGGCAAGCAGCGGGCTCTTGTGGGTCTTGATGTGCGGGCGGTTGGCGACGCCGGCCGCCGCGCAGGTCGCCTGAACCCGCGCGATGTTGCGCTCGACCTTGTCCATGTCGATGACGGCTGCGGGCGTACCGTATTCGCGGGCGATTTTGGCGGCGAGGGATGTGGTCATGATGGTCCTCAAATCTGCGCGTATTCCGATCGCAAAACCGGTGTCCACTTTTGCGGAATACGCGGCTCAAGCCTGTTCGATTTCTTCCCGTAGAACTTCAAGTTCTAGCCAGCGGTCTTCGGCGGCGGCGAGCTCCTGCTGCGCCTTGGCGATCGCGGCGGAAGCTCGGTCGAATTTGCTGCGATCCTTCACGTAGAGGTCGGGATCGTCAAGCAGCCGCTGCTGTTTGGCGATCTCTGCCTGCAGCTTGGCGATGGTTTTCGGCAGCGTTTCCAGCGCGTGCTTTTCGTTGAAATTGAGCCGGCGCTTTGCTGTCGCGGGCGCGGCCGAAGGCGCTGAGGCCCGCGTCTCGTTCTTGTCGTCGACGATAAGTCGCCTTCGCTGCCTCGCGCCGCAAATCCGCGCCGCGCTGGACCAGCATGTCGGTATAGCCGCCGGCATATTCGATCCAGGTGCCGTTGCCCTCGGGCGCGATCACCGAGGTCACGACGCGGTCGAGAAAATCGCGGTCATGGCTGATCAGGATCACCGTGCCCTCGTAGTCGCCGAGCATCTCTTCCAGGACGTCGAGGGTCTCGAGGTCGAGATCGTTGGTCGGCTCGTCCAGCACCAGGAGGTTGGAGGGTTTGGCCAGCGCGCGCGCCAGCATCAGCCGCCCACGCTCGCCACCGGAAAGCACTTCCAGCGGCGTGCGCATCTGTTCCTGCGCGAACAGAAAATCCTTCATGTAGCTGACGACATGCTTCGGCTTGCCGCCGACCATCACGTGATCGCCGCGGCCGCCGGTCAAGGCCTCCGTGAGCGTCGTCTTCGGGTCGAGGCTTTCGCGGTGCTGGTCGAGGGTTGCCATCTCCAGATTGGCGCCGAGCCGGATGCTGCCGCTGTCGGGGGCGATTGCGCCGGTCAGAAGATTGACCAGCGTGGTCTTGCCGGCGCCGTTCGGCCCGACGATGCCGACGCGATCGCCGCGCTGCAGCCGGATCGAGAAATGATCGACGATTTTGCGCTCGCCATAGGATTTCTCGACGTTCTTCGCCTCGATCACCAGCTTGCCGGATTTTTCCGCTTCCGCCGCGGCGAGATTGGCATTTCCGGCCGCGCCGCGATAATTCCGCCGCTGATCGCGCAGCGCATGCAGATTGCCGAGCCGCTTGACGTTGCGCTTGCGGCGGCCGGAGACGCCGTAACGCAGCCAGTGCTCCTCGTTGACGATTTTGCGGTCGAGCTTGTGCTGATCGCGCTCTTCTTCCGCCAGCACCTCGTCGCGCCAGGCCTCGAACGCGGCAAAGCCGCGGTCGATCTGCTTGATCTTGCCGCGGTCGAGCCAGGCGGTGGAGCGCGAGAGGTTAGAGAGGAAACGCCGGTCATGGCTGATCAAGACCAGCGCGCTGCGGCGGCCGTCGAGCTCGCTTTCCAGCCACTCGATGGTGGTCAGGTCGAGATGGTTGGTCGGCTCGTCCAGCAACAGGATGTCGGGCGAGGGCGCGAGCACCCGCGCCAGCGCCGCGCGGCGCGCCTCGCCGCCGGAGAGGTTTGCCGGATCTTCGTCGCCGTGCAGGCCGAGCTGCTCCAGCAGATAGCGCGCCGCATAGTGATCGTCGCCGGGGCCGAGGCCTGCTTCGACATAGGCGAGCGTGGTGGCGTGGCCGGAGAAATCGGGTTCCTGCGGCAGATAGCGGATGGTCGCGCCGGGTTGCACGAAGCGGCTGCCGCTGTCCGGTTCGACCAGGCCGGCGGCGATCTTGAGCAGCGTCGATTTGCCGGAACCGTTGCGGCCGATCAGGCAGACGCGTTCGCCCGGCGATACCGACAGTTCGACGCCCGACAACAATGGCGTGCCGCCGAACGTCAGCGCGATGTCTTTCAACTGGATCAGCGGCGGCGCCATGTCTTAGCTCTGGTGTGGGGCGGGCTGATCGGCGCGGCGGCGCTGGATGCGGCGGATGGTCTGGTCGAGCGCCGACAGGAACGCCGAGCGGTCGCGGGCCGCGAATGATCTTGGACCGCCCGTCACTTCACCGGATGAGCGCAGATCGGTCATGAGGTTGCGAACCGCGAGCGTCATGCCGATCGATTGCTCCGTGAACGGCTTGCCGTTCGGCGCGATCACCTCGGCGCCGGCTTTGACGCAGCGGCTGGCGAGCGGGATATCGGACGTGATGACGATGTCGCCGGGGCCCGCGCGCTCCGCGATCCAGTCATCGGCGGCGTCCATCCCGGAGCCAGCAGCGATGCGCTCGATCAACGGGTCCTGCGGGACGCGGATGAATTGGCCGGCAACCACGAAGACGCTCACGCCATGCCTGATAGCGACGCGATAAATCTCGTCTTTGACGGGGCAGGCGTCGGCATCGATATAAATGCGGGTGGTTTGGCTTGATGTCATCAGGTCTCAGTGGGTAGCTCGGTGGCCAGCCTGTACTCCATCCCATGCAAAAATGCGAGGGAAACACGGCTTGCCTCGGCAGTTTCCTGGCGTACGATCACGGGTAAGTAATGACGACCGACATCAGGGAATTAAGGCATGGCAAGCCGGCTCGAAACCTACCGCGTCGAGGCCTACAACACCGCGAAATTGTCCGAAAACAAGATGCATGACGACACCGTGGCAAAGCGGTTCGGCTTTTCCGGCGGGCTGGTGCCGGGCGTCGACGTCATGGCCTATATGATGCACATGCCGGTCATGAAATGGGGCCGCGGCTTTCTCGAGCACGGATTGATCGAGGCGCGCTTCGTCAAGCCGGTCTATGACGGCGAAACCGCCTGCGTGAGCGCGGTCGAGAGCGACGGCGCGCTAGAAATCGAGGTCGAAAGCCGCGGCGAGATTTGCGCCACCGGCAGTGCGTCGCTGCCGTCGTCGGCGCCGTCGTTCGCGCTCGCCGATTTCACCGCGGTCGGCGCGGTCAGGGAGCGCAAGCCGGTAAGTTCGACTTCCTACGAGGTCGGCCAATGGCTCGGCACCGTGCCGCGCGACTGGGCCGGCGAGGCGGCGAGCGGATATCTCGCCGATATCCGGGAGACCGATCCGATCTATGGGCGCGAAAAACTCGGCCATCCCGGCGTCCTGCAGCGGGTGATGAACAAGGTGCTGGTCGACAACGCCATCCTCGGCCCCTGGATTCACGTCGGCAGCCGCATGCAGCTGCTGTCGGCGATGAAGACCGGCGACGAGATCACCGCGCGCGCGAAGGTGACCGGCAATTACGAAAAAAAAGGCCACCGCTTCGTCGAGCTCGACGCGCTGGTGGTCGCCAACGGCACGACTGCCTTGGCGCATTGCTGGCACATCGCGATCTACCAGCCGCGCGAGCAAGCGGCGGCGTAGGTTCAACTTGTCATTGCCGGGCTTGACCCGGCAATCCATCCTCTTCGCGAGACCCTCATGAAGATTGATGGATACGCGGGTCAAGCCCGCGTATGACAGGGTGTTGTTGGTGCGAATATCGCGCGTCAAACCTAACTCGTCATCCTCCGCGAAAGCGGGGGATCCAGTAGCGTGCCGAGTATGAACGACAGCTTGGAGGTGGAAGTCCTCTATCCAGCCTGATGACGGCGAAGGATTAGCGAAGCGCAAGGGCGTCATCGCGAGGTGGGGTCTGAAGAAAGCGTGGAGCAAAGCCGCGGCCCGATGGACAAATACCGGATAAGGAGGCCTACCCGGCCGGACGAGCGAGCTACTAATCGCGAAGTCCGCGGTCATCAAGGGCCGGGGTGGTAGATACGGCGGGCGTGCGGTGAAGGCGGTCGGTCTTACCTCGGGAGGTCTGCGTTGTGTCCCGGCAACGGGACTGAGGCCGTCGCAAGGCGGTCTGACCGCAGCGCAGAAGTCAGCAGAGGGCATAGTGGGCGGCAGCGCGCCGCCGAAGGCCCGAACGGTGGAAGTGGTCAGTAGAGCGGCGATCTCGTGCAAGCCATGCGGCGGAAAGATCAGATCGAACTGAACTTGGGCACCGGAGCGGAGGGTGAAGCCCGAAGCGTCGCCGCCCAAGAGTCCGAAGCATGCACGGCGGAAGCCTGTCTCGAACGCCCGGCGGTCGCAGGGCCGTCGATGGAAGCAGTAATCGAGCGTGAGAACCTGAAGCAAGCGTTGGCGCAAGTGAAGCGCAACAAGGGTGCGGCGGGCGTCGAGGGGATGACCGTTGGCGATCTGCCGGCCTACCTGAAGGAGCACTGGCTCGCGATCCGGGCCCAGTTGCTTGACGGCACCTACAAGCCTCAGCCGGTGCGGCGGGTGGAGATACCGAAGGCGTCGGGCGGCCTGCGGGCGCTCGGCATCCCGACGGTGCTCGATCGCTTCATCCAGCAGGCGGTGATGCAGGTGCTGCAGGCCGACTGGGACAGAACGTTCTCCGAGACAAGCTTCGGCTTCCGGCCGAGGCGCTCGGCGCATCAGGCGGTGGAACGGGCGCAGGCGTATATCGCGTCCGGACACGCCGTCGTCGTGGATATCGACCTGGAAAAGTTCTTCGACCGGGTCAACCACGACATCCTGATGGGGCTGGTTGCCAAGCGGGTTACCGACAAGCGCCTTCTGAAGCTCATCCGCGGATTCTTCGAATGCGGGTGTGATGGAGGGAGGGTTGGTCAGTCCGACGAAGGAGGGCACGCCGCAGGGCGGTCCGCTCTCGCCGCTGTTGTCGAACCTGATGCTGGATGTACTGGACAAGGAACTGGAGAAGCGCGGCCACCGCTTCGTGCGCTACGCCGACGACTGCAACATCTATGTGCGCAGTCAAAAGGCGGGCGAGCGGGTGATGGCCGGGATCGAACGGTTCCTCGAAAAGCGCCTCAAGCTGAAGGTCAACAAAGCCAAGAGTGCGGTCGCCAAACCGAGTGTCCGCAAGTTCCTGGGCTTCAGCTTCACCTTCGGAAACGAACCGCGGCGGCGCATCGCGCCACAGTCGCTGGTCCGCTTCAAAGCAAAGGTCCGGGAATTGACGCGGCGCACAGGCGGACGCAGCCTCGCGCAGATCGCCAAGGAGTTGTCCGTCTACCTCATCGGGTGGCGCGGCTACTTCGGCTTCTGCCAAACCCCGTCGGTGTTGCGCGCACTTGACGAGTGGATCAGGCGGCGGTTGCGCGCCATCGCCTGGAAGCAATGGAAGCGCGGACCCACTCGCTTTGCTGAGCTGCGACGCCGCGGCGTCGGCCGGGTCCTGGCGGCAAAGTCCGCCAGCAGCCCACGTGGCCCTTGGCGGCTCAGCAACAGCCCCGCGCTCACCATGGCTTTGCCAAACGCTCTCTTCGGTTCGCTCGGCTTGGCTTCCATCGCGGCACAACGGCATGCATAATCCACCGAACCGCCGTATACGGACCCGTACGTACGGTGGTGTGGGAGGGGCGAAGCCGCGAGGCTTCCCCCTATCCCGATCCTGTAACGCCCACTATTCGTCATGGCCGGGCTTGACCCACGGCTGTCCGGTTCATTGGAAGTATAGTCCAAATTTCAACTGATTTGAGTTTATCGGGATCGGCTGCAGGGGCTCCAGCAAATGGTTGATGGAGCGTCGGTGCATGAGGTTGGTGCGGACGAGCCGGGCAAATTCGAGCGGGCTGCGCACCGTTTTTTGAGCGAGCTGGGCCATGCGCAAGATGAGAAAAGCGATTAGAGCTATGGCGATCTGAATGCGGACTGCATTCTCGGAGACCCCGACAAAGTGCCTGATTTGGAGCGTCTGCTTGACCCAGCGAAAAAACAATTCAATCTGCCAGCGCTGTTTGTAGAGATCTGCAATCTCTTGTGCCGGCGCGTCGAGATCATTGGTGACGATGCGCAACACCTTGCCGGTTTCGATCACCACGCTGATCTCCCGGACCGGAACTTGCAGCGGATTGCTGCGGCTGTTGGCGAGCCGGGCCGGCAGATGACCGATGCGGTCGCTCACAATATTGCTGTTCTTGGGGACGCAGTTCTCCTTTACCACGCTGAACGGCGTGTTCTTCTTCAGCCGCGTCACGAAGCGGCAGCCGGCATCATCGAGCACCGCCCACCAGCCATAATCGTAATAACCGAGGTCATAGACGTAGGTCGCGCCCGGCTCGATCGGCGTGGCTTTGGCGGCTGTGATGTCGTTGACGTTGGCCGGTGTCACCGCAAAGTAGACCGGCCGATCGGCATTCGGATCGTAAACAATATGCGCCTTCGCGCCGAACACGTCGGTCGAAAATGTCGCCCAGCCCTCGCTCAGGCTGGAGAGCCGAATGCTGGTGGAATCAATCAGTCGGACCGCATCTGCCGTCACCCGCCGCAGCCCGCGATGCGCTTGCGGCAGCATCTGCGCGAAAAACTCGCTGAACACTTGCCAAGGCCGCGTCGAATTGGCGTCCGACATTGTCGAACGCTTCATCGGCGTCGCTCCCACGTGATAAAGTCGCACCTCGTGGCTCGCCATCCCCGTCACGATCTCCCGCAGGCTCGTCGAACCGCTGAATTGCCCATACAGCAGCGCGATAAACTGGCGCTTCGTCGTCAACTTGCGCACCAATTCGTCGGCCCCGTACTTCTCCACGATCTGCTCGAACTTAGTCCACGGAATGTGCTTCGTTAGACTGTGAAATACGCTATTCTGATGCCGCATGGCGTGGAACTCCTTCGGTGTCTTGAACGTGTGCGAAGCGCTCAAAACACAGAAGAATCCACGTCATGTACCCTGTCCACAAAAATCGAACCGGACAGCCGTGGGCTTGTCCCGGCAACCCATCGTTCTTCAGAGATTCTTGCGAAGATTGATGGATACGCGGGTCA
>CAVZQX010000014.1:0-195160 GCA_963777475.1 uncultured Alphaproteobacteria bacterium | reverse complement strand
CATATATTCCGGCAGGCTTCCGCACGCAGCCGGCTGGCGCGCCGCTTGTACAGGGCGATGAGGTCCGGCGTGACGCGGCGCGCGGTATCGTGACGCGCGCTCGTCACAGGTCGCGCTCCCAGGTCTCGCCGATCAGGTTCTGGCCGAAACTGCGGTGCGGCTCGCTCTTGACCAGCACGAAGCCGGCGTCCTGATAGATTTTTCGGGCGGCGATCAGGATGCTCTGGGTCCACAGCGTGATCCGGCGATAGCCGCATTGGCGCGCGAACGCGATGCATTCGGCGACCAGGCGCTGGCCCAATCCCTGTCCGCGTCCCACCGGCTCGACCAACAGCAGCCGCAGCTTTGCGACATCGTCGCTATCTCTCACCACAAACACCGAGCCGACCGGGTTGCCGCCGAGTTCGGCGATCCAGCAGCGTTCCCGCGACGCGTCGAACGACGCAAGGAATTTGGCCGCGATTTCCGCGACCAGGCCTTCGAAGGTGGAATCAAAACCGTATTCGCTGGCGTAAAGCGCGCCTTGGCTCTGCACCACCCAGCCCAGGTCGCCGGGACGCGGGTCGCGCAGGATCGCGGGTTGCACCGAGGCGCGCGCCGGGCCGAGCAATCCTTCGATCGTGGCCATCGCTTCGGTCAGGCGGCTGCGCTCACGCTGCGAGAGCGCCGCAAGCATCGCCGCGACGTCGTCGTGCGAACTGCGATCGAGTTTCGCGAACGCCTGGCGCCCCTTGGCGGTCAGGCTGAGCTGGTATTGCCGCCGGTCGGATGCCAGCGGCGTGCGGGTGATCAAGCCGTCGTCATCGAATTTCTGCACGATCCGGCTGAGATAGCCGGGATCGAGACCAAGCTCGGCGCCGATCTCCTTGGCGGCAAGCTCGCCGCGGTGCGCGAGCTCGTACATCACCCGCGCCTCGCTCAGCGAGAAGGGGGTTTTCAGGAGCTGCTGGTCGAGCACGCCGAGCTTGCGCGTGTAGAAGCGGTTGAACGCGCGTGCCGCCAAAACCTCGTCGTCGGAAACCTGCCTGGACATGGTTCACCTCGATACTTGCCATTGTCAAATAACTATTTGACTTTGGCAAGTAGTTTTGGCAAGTATATTTTCGACGCTGTGTTCTCGGATATTTTCGGCCATTCAGACCATGACGATGCGGCTGCGCAACAGCGTGCGCGAGGATCGGCCGAGCTGGCGCAACAACCGCGCCTCGGAGCGGCGGGCATTCGGCGCATAGCCGCCGAGCCGGTTGTAATGGTCGCGCGCGATCAGAAGTCCCTGGTCGGCCGTCGGCCCGGCAATGATCCGCGCCACGAATTTGAAGCGATCGCGCAGCCGCACGTCGGCATAGGGCGAGCGGGCGTAGCGGAAGATGCCGGCGCGGGGCCGGCCGCTATTTGCCACGCCCTGGATGAATTGGGTGGTCTCCTCGATCCAGCCGCTATCGAGCACCGCGCCCGCGCGCAAAAACATCAGCCAGGGCCCGCGGGCCTGCGCGGCGCCGGCGGCCAGCGCAGCCGCGTGCGATCCCTCAAAGGCCAGGAAGCGGCAGCCCGCGATGTCGGCGACGCGCTCGATCACGCCGTTGCCGGTCCGGTCGACCAAAAACACCTCGCGCACGACACCGGCCGCGGCGCCGGGCACCAATGCTGCAAGGGTCGCGACCGCGGGTTGTTCGAGGCCTTCGGTGGGGATGATGACGCTCAGCATCGACGGTTCAGGACCCTAAAAACGCTGAAGGAAACTCGGCACTTGTTACCACCTTGTCACAATCAAAACAGCCCGCCGATTGCGGCTTTTTGCGGCACATCGGGGTGCGGGTTCATGCCGGGCGTGGCGCAGCAGTATTTGCGGGGCTTTTCGATTCGTCGCCGCTGCTCTCTCCCCTCCCCCCGCGCAGCGGCGGGGAGGGGTCGGGGGTGGGGGGTGGCTCCGCGAGTTCGCTTTTCGAAACTGGCACCGAATCTGCCGAAGCACCCCCCACCCCCAACCCCTCCCCACCATCCGCCTTCGCCCAAGGGCTGCGGCGGACGGGGGGAGGGGAGAAGAAGATCGCGCGCGTGACGCTAGACGAGACTATTGTTTCAGCATGATCTTCGCGCGAACGCGTTCCGCGTTTACTGCATTATGATCCGCTTTCTCCCCTCATCCTGAGGAGCATCGCGCAGCGATGCGTCTCGAAGGACGAGGCCGAGAAGTGGGCGCCCGGGGGCCGCATGGTTCGAGACGGCGCAAGGGCGCCTCCTCACCATCTGAGGGTTTAGTGACGTAGTACGACTAATCGCCCGCCTCAGCCTCCCTGCCATAAGGCCAGGTCCAATCGCGGATTTGCGGCATGTCTTCGCCGTGTTGCCGCACGTAACGCGAATGCTCGATCAGGGCGTCGCGGAATTGCTGCTTGATGTGGGCGGCGGCGACGCCAAGGCCGGGCACGCGGTCGATGGCCTCGATCGCCAGGTGGAAGCGGTCGAGCTCGTTCAGTACCACCATGTCGAACGGCGTGGTCGTGGTGCCTTCCTCCTTGAAGCCGCGGACGTGCATTCCGGCGTGGTTGGTCCGGTTATAGGTCAGGCGATGGATCAAATGGGGATAGCCGTGATAGGCGAAGATCACCGGCCGGTCGCAGGTGAACATGCCGTCGAAATCGCGATCGCTGAGGCCGTGCGGATGCGCTTCCTTCGGTTGCAGCGTCATCAGATCGACGACATTGACGACGCGAATTTTCAAGTCCGGCAGCGCCTTTCGCAACAGGTCGACGGCGGCCAATGTCTCCAGCGTCGGAACGTCGCCGGCGCAGGCCATCACGACGTCGGGCTCGGCAATCGGCGGACTTCCGTGCCCGCCCATCGCCAGATTCCGATGCCGGCGTCGCAATGCGTTGCCGCCTCGCGCATGCCGAGCCATTGCGGCGACGGTTGCTTGCCGGCGACGATCACGTTGATGCGGTCGTAGGTGCGCAGGCAATGATCGGCGATCCAGAGCAGGGTGTTGGCGTCGGGCGGAAAGTAGATGCGGACGATATCGGCCTTCTTGTTGGCGACGAGATCGACGAAGCCGGGATCCTGATGGCTGAAACCGTTATGATCCTGGCGCCAGACATGCGAGGTCAGCAGATAGTTCAGCGAGGCGATCGGGCGGCGCCAGGGCAGCGCGCGCGAAACCTTCAGCCACTTGGCGTGCTGGTTGAACATGGAATCGACGATGTGGATGAAGGCCTCGTAGCAGGAGAAGAAGCCGTGCCGTCCGGTGAGCAGATATCCTTCCAGCCAGCCCTGGCAGAGATGCTCGCTCAACACCTCCATCACCCGTCCGTCCTGGGCGAGGTGGACGTCGTACGGTTCGATCCGCTCCATCCAGACCCGCTCGGTCGCCTCGAACACCGCATCGAGGCGGTTTGAGGCGGTCTCGTCCGGTCCCATGATGCGGAAATTCCGCGCCTCCGCGTTGAGCTTGACGATGTCGCGCAGGAATTTTCCGAGCTCGCGCGTCGCCTCGGCGACAGTGCCGCCGGGCGTGCGGACATCGACGGCGTACTCACGAAAATCCGGCAGCTTCAATTCGCGCTTCAACAGCCCGCCATTGGCGTGGGGATTGGCGCCCATGCGGCGCAGGCCTGCCGGCGCCAGCGCCTGCAACTCGGCCATCGAGCCGGCCGTTCCCGTCGAACAGCTTTTCGGGCTCGTAGCTGCGCATCCACGCTTCCAGCAGCTTCAGATGCGCAGGGTTTTCGCGCGGGTCGGCGATCGGCACCTGATGCGCGCGCCAAAAGCCTTCGACCTTGAGGCCGTCGACTTCCTTTGGCCCGGTCCAGCCCTTCAGCGTACGGAGCACGATGACAGGCCATCGCGGCCGCTCGCAGCGCGCGCGTCCATCGCGCGCGTTCTGCTGGATGGAGCGGATGCGCTGCAAGGCCGTATCAAGCGTCTCGGCCATCAGCCGATGCATTGTTCGGGGATCATCCCCTTCGACGAACAAAGGTTCATGGCCGTATCCGAGAAAGAGATTTCTGATCTCCTCGTCGCTCATGCGGCCGAGCACGGTGGGATTGGCGATCTTGTAGCCGTTCAGATGCAGGATCGGCAGCACCGCGCCGTCATGCGCGGGGCTCAGGAACTTGTTGGAGTGCCATGACGCCGCCAGCGGCCCGGTCTCCGCCTCGCCGTCGCCGACGACACAGGCGACGATCAGGTCGGGATTGTCGAACGCCGCGCCATAGGCATGCACCAGCGCGTAGCCGAGCTCGCCGCCTTCGTTGATCGATCCCGGCGTTTCCGGCGCGGCGTGGCTTGGAATGCCGCCGGGAAAGGAGAACTGCCGGAACAGTTTGCGCAAGCCGTCGGTGTCGCGGGTGATCTCGGGGTAGATCTCGCTATAGGTGCCCTCGAGATAGGTGTTGGCGACCATGCCGGGACCGCCATGGCCGGGGCCGCAGACATAGATGACGTTGAGGTCGGATGCGCGGATCGCGCGATTGAGATGGGCATAGACGAAGTTCAGCCCGGGCGTGGTCCCCCAATGGCCGAGCAGGCGGGGCTTGATGTGATCGACCCGCAGCGGTTGCTCGAGCAGCGGATTGTCCAACAGATAGATCTGGCCGACCGACAGATAGTTCGCGGCGCGCCAATATCGATCGAGCAAGTCGAGATCGGGGGCGCCTGCCTGCTTTTCTTGCGCGCTACTCATGTCCATGGCTTGCCTCTCACGATCCTGACAACGACATCGGCTGAGAAACCGATCCGTTCCTCTTAAGCGGGCGATTGAACGGCATTGTGATGGGTTCACGTTGCGCAGCGTCAAACCGGGACATTCGCTGGTCCAGGCAATGCGGTTTCCTGAGGATCGCGGCTGTGTCGGTCATCTTTGTTCTTGATTTGTTCTGGCCGCGTGTTATGTACGAGCCATGAGCCGAGCATCCTCTCATGCCCTCAAGCACCCGCCGGTCACGGCGCCCTCCGAGCCGGCGGGTGCGCCTGCTCCGTTTCCCGAACTGGCGGTTGCCATCGAGGGCGCGCGGCGGCGCGGGCGCGGCGCCCAATCCAACGCCAGCGGCCGCTTCGAGGCCGAAGCCCGGGTCGCGTTCGACGACGGCTGGCAGAGCCTGGACGAATTGCCGCCGTTCAAGACCACCGTCGCGCTCGACACCGCGCGAAAAGTGATCACCCGCAACGACTTGCCCGATATCGGCTTCGACCGTTCGATCAACCCCTACCGGGGCTGCGAGCACGGCTGCGTGTACTGCTTCGCGCGGCCGACCCACGCCTTTCTCGGCCTGTCGCCGGGACTGGATTTCGAATCGAAGCTGTTCGCCAAGCCCGATGCGCCACAGCTCCTGGAAAAGGAGCTCGCGGCCGCGGATTACGAGCCGCGGATGATCGCGATCGGCACCAATACCGATCCCTATCAGCCGATCGAGCGCGAGCGGAAGATCATGCGCGGCATTCTCGAAGTGCTGGAGCGCGCCGGCCACCCGGTCGGCATCGTCACCAAGTCGGCGCTGGTGGCGCGCGACGCCGACATTCTGGCGCGGATGGCCAAGCGCAATCTCGCCAAGGTGGCGATTTCGGTGACGACGCTCGATCCCAGCGCTGGCGCGCACCATGGAGCCGCGGGCCGCGACACCGGCGCGGCGGCTGGAGGCGCTCAAGAAGCTTTCCGATGCGGGCATTCCGACCACCGTGATGGTCGCCCCGGTGATTCCCGCGCTGAACGATTCTGAAATCGAGCGCATCCTCGATGCCGCGGCGCATGCCGGCGTCAAGGAAGCTTCCTACGTGCTGCTGCGGCTGCCGCTGGAAGTGCGCGACCTGTTCCGCGAGTGGCTGATGGCGAATTATCCCGACCGCTATCGCCACGTCTTCACCCTGATCCGCGACATGCGCGGCGGCCGCGACTACGACTCGCAATGGGGAACGCGGATGAAGGGCACCGGACCGATGGCCTGGATGATCGGGCAGGCGGTTCGAGATCGCCTGCGAGAAGCTCGGCCTCAACAAGCGCCGTTCGAAACTGACCACCGATCACTTCGCCCGGCCCAAGCGAAGCGGCCAGCAGCTGAGTTTGTTCTAGTCTTGCATCGTCCGGGTACGCCGGGACGATGCTTGAATAACGGGAATTGCTCCGAGTTCCCGGTTGCGTCGCCGATCGCGCTTGCGCACGATCCCGCCCATGATTCGGGACAAGTCCGGGAAAACTTCAGATAAGCCGCCGAAGGGCGTGATCGCGGTGACGCCGCCGAGCTTTCGGCGCGAGCGCGCGCTGATCAAGCGCGGGGTCTGGCCGGTGGCCGGTTGCGACGAGGCTGGCCGCGGCCCGCTGGCGGGACCGGTGGTGGCGGCCGCCGTGGTGCTCGACCCCAAGCGGATACCCAAGGGCATCGACGATTCCAAGCGGCTGACGGCGGAGCAGCGCGAGGAACTGTTCGAGAAAATCTGCGCGACGTCTTCCTTCGCGGTGGCCTTTGCGTCTCCGGCGCGGATCGATCGCGACAACATCCTGCGCGCCTCGCTATGGGCGCTCGTCGCGCGCCGTGCGGGCGCTGCCCGAACTGCCAAAGCATGTGTTCGTCGACGGCCGCGACCGCATCGATACGGCCTGCGATTGCGAGGCGGTGATCGGCGGCGACGGCATCGTCATGTCGGTTGCGGCGGCCTCGATCATCGCGAAGGTAACGCGCGACCGGCTGATGTGCGCGCTGGCGCAGGATTGCCCAGGCTACGGCTTCGAGTCCCACAAGGGTTACAGCGTGCCCGAACATCTTCAGGCGCTGGACCGGCTCGGCCCCTCGGTGCATCACCGCAGCTTCTTTGCACCCGTCGTCGCCGCGCGGGAAAAACATCAGCCGTGGACGATCAGGCGCGAAGTGGACCTTTTCACGATGGAAGGGCCAGACGAGAGCGAAATTTCTGCCGCGGTCTGACGCAGTTGCCTCAGACGCCCGCGCGCTCTATCACACCTCCGGGACGAATAAGGCCGGCATGATAATCCGGCTGGGGTTTGCCGGACGTTTCATGCGTTTTACCTCCCTGGTAGTCGAACTGATCCGGGCCCGGCCGCGGCTGGTGGTCTGGATCGTGGTGTTGGCGCAGGCGACGCTGTGGCTGATCGTGCCGCTGCTATTTTATCGCAGCCCTCCCAGCGACCTTGCGATTGTGCTCGCCTTTGGGCGGGAATACCAGGTCGGGACCGAACTCGGCCCGCCGCTGGCGTTCTGGCTCGCCGACATCGCGTTTCGCGCCGCCGGCGATCACATGTTCGGGGTCTATCTGCTGGCCGAGCTTTGCTCGATCGCGAGCTTCTGGTTCCTGTATCAGCTCGCGCGCATCGTCGTCGGCGGCCAACAGGCGGTGCTTGCGGTGCTGTTGACCATGACGGTCACGGCCTTCAGCTCGCCCGGCCTCGAATTCGGTCCGCTGGTGTTGGCGCGGCCGCTGTGGGCGATGCTGCTCTTGCACTCCTGGCAGTTGATCGGCCTGGACCGGCGCAACGCCTGGTTCGCCTGGTCGATCGAGGCCGGATTGTTGCTGTTGACCACCTCGTCCGCGATTCTGCTGTTGGTTTTGGTCGCGGGCTTTGCGCTTGCGACCGAACGGGGACGGCGCCTGCTGTTGTCGTTCGATCCGTTGTACGCGCTGTTGGTGATCGTCGTGCTGGCGCTGCCCTATCTGATCTTTCTGATCCGCGCCGACACCCTCGCATTGCCGTCTTTGCCCGACGGTCGCCGAGTTGGGCGCACGGGCGCTGCATTTGGCTTGGCTGGTCGGCGGCTTGCTGCTGGCGATGTCGGGGATCGTGATCCTGGTGGTGCTGAACACCGGATGGTTCAGCCGCGTGCCGGAGGAGGCGCCGATCTTCTATCGGCCTCCGGTCGCCCCCCTGGCGCGCAACTTCGTCTATTTCTTCGCGCTCGCGCCGGCGCTCGCGGGAAGCCTGATCTCCGGATTCTTCGATCTTGATCGCGTCTTCGTCGGCTCCGGCGTAGCGCTTTTGATGTCGGGTCTGGCCGTGATCGTCGCGACCGGCGATCTCGTCCCGTTGCGGCGCCAGCGCGTGCTGCGCTCGGTCTGGGCAGCCGCGATCGCACTACCCGCGCTCGTCGTGATCGCCGGCACGCTGTTCCTGCCCTGGACCGGTGGCGGCGAGGTGGCGACGTCGCTGCCCGCGCGGGCGATCGGGCAGTTCTTTGGCGACAGCTTTGAGCGGCGAACCAACCAGCCGCTGCGCGCGGTCGCCGGCGATCCGCAGATCGCCAGCCTGATCTCGCTCGACACCGCACGGCCGCATCTTTTTCTCGATGCCGCCCCGCAGCGGACGCCGTGGCTGTCATTCGCAAGCTTCAACGAAACCGGCGGCGTGGTGGTGTGGCGCGCGGCCGATACCCAAGGCACGCCGCCTCCCGAACTCGCGCAGCGATTTCCGGGTCTGGTCCCGGAGGTGCCGCGGGGGTTCGATCGGCTGGTCAATGGCAGAGAGCCGCTGTTGCGGATCGGCTGGGCCATCGTGCGGCCGAAGGGGCCGTAGACGGAGCGAGCGGTTGTCTTTTCGCTAGATACGTGAGGAAGCCACTTGCAGCGCTTTCGCGATGGCGCGCAGATCCTGCCACGACAGGCGCTTATAGGACGGCGAGCGCAACAGATAGGCCGGGTGGAAGGTGGCAAGCGCGCGGATCACGCGCGTGCCGGTATCGTAGTCGAACCAGCGGCCGCGCGTCCGCATGATGCCCTCGCGCGTCGAAAGCAGCGTCTGGGTCGAGGGATTGCCGAGCGTCACCAGCACGTCGGGATCGACCAGTTCGATCTGGCGCTGGATGAAGGGCAGGCAGATCTGCGTCTCCTGCGGCGTCGGCGTGCGGTTGCCGGGCGGCCGCCACGGAATGACGTTGGCGATATAGACGCTGGTGCGATCAAGCCCGATCGCGCCGATCATGCGGTCCAGCAGCTTGCCCGATCGCCCGACGAACGGCAGGCCTTCGATGTCTTCCTCCCGCCCGGGCGCCTCGCCGACGAACATGACGCGCGCGCGCGGGTTGCCGTCGGCGAACACCAGCCGCGTCGCGGTCGATTTCAACGTGCAGCCGTCGAATTTTTCCAACAGATCGCGCAGCACCTCCAGGTTCGGCGCCGTGCGCGCGGCTTCCCGCGCCGACGCGATCGCTTGCTTCCGGTGCGGGCGGCGGCTCGGCGCGGGCAGGGGAGATAATGGCAGGCATTGCCCTGACCGGTTCGGCCGGCGCCGGCGCGCCTCGCCGCGCGGGACGACGTCGGGGTCGGCGAGCCGGTTGACCGGCGTTTCCGACAGTGCGCAATCGACGCCCGCCTCCAGATAGAAGGCCAGCAGCTGGGAAACGGTGGGGGCGGGATCAGGCGTCATCATGGGCTTTGCGGAGACCTCGCGTCCATTTACCCCGCATTGCGTCGCGGCGAAACGCATTTCAATGGTTGTCCTGCCCCTAAAAATCGGAAACAAGGAGACGCCACAACTCGATAAATCTCAACCGGGCTGAGATCAGGTCATGAGTAGCGAAGAATTACCCCCGCGCGAATCCATGGAATTCGACGTCGTGATCGTCGGCGCCGGGCCGTCGGGCCTCGCCGCCGCGATCCGGCTGAAGCAGCTCAACGCGGACCTCACCATCGTCGTGGTGGAGAAGGGTTCCGAGGTCGGCGCGCATATCCTGTCGGGCGCCGTGATCGATCCGGTCGCGCTCGACAAGCTCGTTGCCGACTGGCGCGAGGACGCCGATTGTCCGCTCAAGACCGAGGTCAAGGCCGACAAGTTCTTCTGGATGACCAAGACAATTGCCATTCCGCTGCCGGCGATCGCGATGCCGCCGCTGATGGACAATCATCGCTGCTTCATCGGCTCGCTCGGCAATGTCTGCCGCTGGCTCGCGCGCAAGGCCGAGGCGCTCGGCGTCGAGATCTACCCGGGCTTCGCGGCGACCGAAGTGCTCTACGACGCGCACGGTGCGGTGCGCGGCATCGCCACCGGCGACATGGGCATCGCCAAGGACGGTTCGCACAAATCGTCCTATACGCGCGGCATGGAACTATGCGGCAAATACACGCTGTTCGCGGAAGGCGCGCGCGGCAGCCTGACCAAGCAGCTGATCGCGAAATTCTCGCTCGACGCCAACAGCGAGCCGCCGAAATTCGGCATCGGCCTGAAGGAAGTCTGGCAGGTCGATCCGGCCAAGCACCAGAAGGGCCTGATCCAGCACTCGTTCGGCTGGCCGTTGAACAACTCCACCGGCGGCGGCTCGTTCCTCTATCACTACGACGACAATCTGGTCGCGGTCGGCTTCGTCGTGCATCTCAATTACGACGATCCCTATCTGTCGCCGTTCGACGAATTCCAGCGCTTCAAGACCCATCCGTCGATCAGTCCGCTGTTCGATGGCGGCAAGCGGCTCGCCTATGGCGCGCGCGCCATCAGCGAGGGCGGCTATCAATCGGTGCCGCGGCTGTCCTTCGCCGGCGGCGCGCTGATCGGCTGCGCGGCGGGCTTGGTCAACGTGCCGCGCATCAAGGGCGTGCATAACGCCATTGGCAGCGGCATGCTCGCGGCCGAACATCTCAACGCGGCGCTCGCCGCCGGTCGCGCCCATGACGAACTGGTCGATTATGAGAATGCCTGGCGCGAGCTCGCAGATCGGCAAAGACTTTATCCGGTCCGTAACGTCAAGCCGCTATGGTCGAAGTTCGGTACGGTGATCGGTGTGGCGCTCGGCGGCATTGACATGTGGTGCAACACGCTCGGTTTTTCACTGTTCGGAACGTTGTCGCACGCAAAGCCCGACCGCAAGACGCTGGATCCGGCGAAAGCGCATGTGCCGATCGCTTCGCCGAAGCCGGACGGAAAGCTCACCTTCGACCGGCTGTCGTCGGTGTTCCTCTCCAATACCAACCATGAAGAAGACCAGCCGGTGCACCTGAAGGTTGCCGACATGAATCTGCAGAAGACCTCCGAGCACGATGTGTTCGCCGGTCCGTCCAACCGCTACTGCCCAGCCGGCGTCTATGAATGGGTGGAGGAAGCCTCAGGTCCGCGCTTCGTCATCAACGCCCAGAATTGCGTTCACTGCAAAACCTGCGACGTGAAGGACCCCAACGGCAATATTACCTGGGTTCCCCCGGAAGGCGGCGGCGGACCCAACTACGAAGCGATGTAATGCACGTTTGCGTGAGCTTGCGGCCGCTCGCCGCCCGCGAGCCGGTCACGATTAGGCCACACTGCCAGCGTTGTCAGGCAGGGTCGGGGCGAACGAACCGGCGGTTCTGCCAACGGAATCGCCACCCCCTATCCTTGCGGTTGAGCGCCAAAAGCGGCATTGTGCCACTTCTTGATGCTGCCGGTTGGGTTTGCGTCGAAACGATCCATCAATTCCTATCAGCCAGAGCGAGCCGTGATGCTTTCCATTCGTTACAATCGCTGGACCCTTGCCGCCGTCACTGCTGCCGCGCTGGTCCTTCCCGGCTCGACTTGGGCGCGGGCACAAGAGCGTCTCGCCGACAACTCGGCGCAGTTTCCGTCGAGCCACGATCTGAGGGCGCTCACCACCTCGGGCAGCTACCTCGCCGCCCGCCACGCCAGCGTGGAGCGTGATGCCGCTTCCGCGGCCGCGTTCTACCGCTCGGCGCTACGCACCGATCCGAAGAACAACGAGCTGTTGGATCGCGCGTTCATTTCCTCGGTCGCGGACGGCGACGTCGACGAGGCGGTCAAGCTTGCCGACCGCATCCTTTCCGTCGACAAGTCCAACCGCGTCGCCCGCCTCGTGGTCGGCGTGCAGGATCTGAAGCAGAAGAAATATGCCGCCGCGCAGTTGAACATCAACCAGTCGATCCGCGGGCCGATCACCGATCTGGTCGCGACGCTATTGTCGGCCTGGGCGAGCTACGGCGCCGGCGACGCCAAGGCTGCGGTCGCGGGCATCGACAAGCTGACCGGCCCGGAATGGTATCCGATCTTCAAGGATCTGCATGCCGGCATGATCCTCGAACTGTCAAATAAGGAAAAGGACGCCGGCACGCGCTTCGAGCGCGCCTACAAGCTCGACGATTCCATGCTGCGGGTGGCGGAAGCCTATGCGCATTGGCTGTCGCGCAACAAGGACGACAAGGCGGCGGAAGCCATCTACGAGGACTTCAACAAGAAGCTCGCGCGCCATCCGCTGGTGGAGGAGGGCCTGCGCGACACCAAGGCCGGCAAGAAGCTGCCGCCGCTGGTCGATTCGGCGCAAGCCGGTGCGGCCGAAGCCCTCTACGGCATCGGCGCCACGCTGACCCGCCGCGGCGGCGAGGACCTCGCGCTGGTCTATCTGCAGCTTGCGCTCTACCTTCAGCCCAACCATCCGCTGGCGCTGTTGTCGCTCGCCGACCTCTATGAATCGGTGAAGAAGCCGCAGATGGCCATCAAGGTCTATGAGCGGGTGCCGGCGAGTTCGCCGCTCAAGCGCAACGCGCAGATCCAGCTTGCGACCGATCTCGATGCCGCCGATCGCAGCGACGAGGCGATCAAGATCCTGAAGAGCGTGATCGCGGAGGATTCGAAGGACCTCGAAGCCATCATGGCGCTGGGCAATGTCGAGCGCGGCCGCAAGAAGTTTGCCGATTGCGCACAGACCTATTCGCAAGGCATCGATGCACTGCCGGACCCCACCGACAAGGCCAACAGCGTCTACTACTACTACCGCGGCATCTGCGAGGAACGTTCCCACGAGTGGCCCAAGGCCGAAGCCGACATGAAGAAGGCGCTCGAGCTGCAGCCCGACCAGCCCCATGTGCTGAACTATCTCGGCTATTCGTGGATCGACCAGGGCGTCAATCTCGACGACGGCATGAAGATGATCAAGCGCGCTGTCGAGCAGCGCCCCGACGACGGCTATATCGTCGACTCGCTCGGCTGGGCCTATTTCCGCATCGGCAACTTCGACGAGGCGGTGAAAAATCTCGAGCGCGCGGTCGATCTCAAGCCCGAGGATCCGACCATCAACGATCACCTGGGTGACGCCTATTGGCGGGTCGGCCGCAAGCTGGAGGCGAAATTCCAGTGGGCCCATGCCCGCGACCTGAAGCCCGAGCCGGAAGATCTGCCGAAGATCGAGCAGAAGATCGCAAACGGCCTGCCGGACGAAGCGCCTGGGACCGCCGCGGCTTCCGCCGAAAAGCCAGCCGACACCGACAAGAAGGACGACGTCAAGAAGGAAGACGACAAGGGCGGCTAGAGGCGTTAGGGCTTGAGGGCTTGGCGTTGATGCCGGCGCTGATCGAGGACGGGCGCGCCAAGGTCAACCTGACCCTTCGGGTGATCGGGCGGCGCGTCGACGGCTATCACGACCTTGAAAGCGTGGTGGCGTTCGCCGATTGCGCCGATCGTCTGACGTTGACGCCCGGTCCGGAATTGTCCCTGAAGACCACTGGGCCGCTGGCGGAAGCCTGCGGCGAAACCGCCGACAATCTGGTGCTGAAGGCAGCCCGCCTTCTCGCCGAAGTTGTGCCTGATCTCAAGTTCGGCGAATTCATCCTCGACAAGGTCCTGCCGGTCGCGGCCGGCATCGGCGGCGGTTCCGCGGATGCCGCGGCGGCACTGCGGCTGCTCGCGCGGCTCAACGGAATGCCGCTCGATGATTCGCGTCTCAACCAGGTCGCGCTAAAGACGGGTGCCGACGTGCCGGTCTGTCTTGCCTCGCGCGCCTGCGACATGGCCGGCGTCGGCGAGACCCTGGTGCCCCTGAGCTTGCCGAAACTGCCCTGCGTGATGATCAATCCGCGCGTTCCGGTCGCGACCAAGGACGTCTTCAAGGCGCTGGGCCTGCGCAGCGGCGAACTTCTGGTCGGTGCCAACGACGTGATCGAGGCTCCGGCCTGGCCGGAAGCGGGGGCGTCGATTGCCGACTGGGTCGAGGCGCTGTCGGCCGTTGCCAACGACCTCGAGGCCCCGGCGATGCGCATCCAGCCTGCGATCTCTGAGGTGCTCTCCGCGCTACGCTCAGTCGACGGCGTGATGCTGGCGCGGATGTCCGGCTCGGGCGCGACCTGCTTTGCGATTTTTGCGAACGGCGCGGCAGCCCAGCGCGCCGCGCAGAAGATTTTGCAGGATCATCCCGCGTGGTGGGTGCATGCGGGCGAGTTGAGTTAGCTAGTGCGTATCCGGAAATGACCGTAGCGTGGGCAAAGCGAAGCGTGCCCACCATCTGGCCGCTCGCGACTAATAAAGTTGGTGGGCACGGCGCAAGCGCGCCTTTGCCCACCCTCATATGGGGCCTCTTGAGTCAAGCATCCTAACTGGGGCTTGGGTTTTATTTTTATCGCATGGCGCAGCGGCGGTGCGCGGAGCCATGCGTAGCGCAGCGTACCGCCGCGGTCGACGCGCTCAGGGACTAGCTTCCGGCGATTTATGCAGTTGCTCACTGCATCACCTCATATCCGGTCGGGCGCCATGGCCCAGTACCAATTCCGCATGCTTGCGGCGAGGAAGCTACGAGGATGAGACCCATCTACGAAACAGCCTGTTTGTTGGCCCTAGGGTGGCGCGGTCATCATCCATCCCGCGCTGACCGCGGCAGATGCCGCGACGCTGACGCGTTGGTTAAATCATTACGCCTTCGCTGACTTGAGCACCGCCCCTGCGGGCACAAGACCGGTTGTGAGGTAGCGCGAAAGCGCCACACCACTCGCGCGCCATGGCCACAATCGATCGCCAGTGCGCTTGTTGGCATTGAGCGTGCGCCGCCGGAACCCATGGCATGAACTCGCTGTCCGGGTAGGCGCCGCAGCCTCGCCAGGAAGTGATTGCGGCGAGTGAACGCCCGGAATGCCGCCTTGCTGATCCCCTGGTCGCGATCGATTCCGCCGCTTTGCCATCGACTGACGCCTTCCCGAAATAGCTGCCCGCCTCGCGCCGGTTGCGGAATCCTTGTGAACGCCTCTTGGGTCAGCCTCGCGGAACGTTCTGATGCCGAGCCAGACCAGATAGAGCGCGCCGATCAGCTTGAGCAGCGTAAACAGCTGTGCACTGGCCAGGATGATGGCGGAGACACCGAGCGCGCCCCCGACAGCGTGCACAAGTCCGCCCAGCGCCGTCCCGAAGGTGGATGCGATGCCGGCCTGCCTGCCTCCCGACAGCGTCCTTGCCAAGACGTAGAAAATGCCGGGGCCGGGGATTGCGGCAAGAACCAGCGCGGCCAGCAGAAACAGTGAAAGGTTGACGCCACTCACGGTTCAATATGACCGTGCCAGGCAGAACGCCACCACCTGCTCCAGCGCGCTCTTCATTGCAGAGCCCGGAAACAGCGCCAGCGCGTCGACCGCCATCGCGCCGTAATGCTGGGCGCGGTTGATGGTGTCCTCGAGCGCGCGGTGCTTGGTCATCAACCCGATGGCGTGATCGAGATCGCCGTCGCCGATCTCGCCGCGCTCCAGCGCCTTGATCCAGAACGCGCGCTCGGTGTCGTTGCCGCGGCGGAAGGCGAGCACCACCGGCAGCGTGATCTTGCCTTCGCGGAAATCGTCGCCGACGTTCTTGCCGAGCTTGGCGGCCTTGCCGCCATAATCCAGCACGTCGTCCACGAGCTGGAACGCGATGCCGAGATTCATGCCGACCGAGCGGCATGCGGTCTGCTCCGCCTTCGGCCGGTTGGCGATCGCGGGGCCCACCTCGCAGGCGGCCGCGAACAATTCCGCGGTCTTGCCGCGGATCACCGCGAGATATTCGTCCTCGGTGGTCGCGGTGTTCTTGGCCGCGGCAAGCTGCATCACTTCGCCTTCGGCGATCGTCGCCGCCGCAGCGGATAGAATGTCGAGCGCGCGCAGCGAGCCGACCTCGACCATCATCCGGAACGCCTGGCCGAGCAGGAAGTCGCCGACCAGGACGCTCGCCTCGTTGCCCCACAGCATCCGCGCCGACAGCTTGCCGCGGCGCAATTCGCTCTCGTCGACCACGTCGTCATGCAACAGCGTCGCGGTATGCATGAACTCGACCGCAGCGGCGAGCTTGATGTGGCCATCGCCGGAATAGCCGGCGAGGCCCGCCATCGCCAATGTCAGCATCGGGCGCAGCCGTTTTCCGCCCGAGGAGATCAGGTGGTTGGCGACCTCGGGGATCATGGTCACTTCCGAGCCGGTCCGCGACAGGATCGTAGCGTTGACGCGCGCCATGTCGGCTGCGACCAGCGCTACCAGCGCATCGATGGAGGCGCCCGAGGGGCTCTCGAAGGGTACAATAACCGCCACGCCGGTCTCCACATTTGCTATTGTGCAGAGCGACAATAGGTAGTGCGGCGTGAGGCGGCAAGAGCGGGATGCGGGCAACGGCTCGGGTCCGGCCGGGAATGGAGAATGAGCTTTGCGGGAATTGGTTCGAACCAACGATATCGTGCTGGTTTCGGCGGTCGGCGCGCTGCTCGACGGCGCCAATATCCATCACCTCGTGCTGGACCAGAATATGAGCATCATCGAAGGTTCGCTCGGCATCCTGCCGCGGCGGATTTTGGTGCATGAGGACGACAATCGCGCCGCGCGGCGGCTATTGGCGGATGCCGGCCTGTCGCACGAATTGCGGCCCGATGAGTGAGGCCGCCACGACACCACCGAGGACGCTTTCCTCGGCGGGCAATTGCGCCTGCGCCAGCCGAAGTCGGGGCATCGCGCCGGCCACGACGCCATGCTGCTGGCCGCCGCAACATTGGCGCGTCCGGGCGATCGCGTGGCGGAGTTCGGCGCTGGCGTCGGCGCCGCCGGCCTTGCGCTGGCAAGGCGCGTCGGCGCCATCCGCCTGGTGCTGGTCGAGATCGATCCGCAGCTTGCGGCGCTCGCGCGCGAAAATGCGGCCCGCAATGCCATTGCGGCCGATGTCATTGTGCTCGACGTGACGGCGCCCGCCGACGCTTTCGCCGCCCATGGTCTTGAGCCCGACAGCGTCGATGTCGTCTTGATGAATCCGCCGTTCAACGGTGCCGCGCGCCATCGCGCTTCGCCCGACCGGGCGCGCAGTATCGCGCATGTGGCACCGCCTGCGATGCTTGATGATTGGGTTCACGCCGCGCGGCGCATCCTGAAATCCGGCGGCGTCCTCACCCTGATCTGGCGCGCCGACGGGCTCGGCGAGGTGTTTTCTGCGCTCAACCGCGGCTTCGGCAGCCTTGCCGTCCTGCCGGTTCACGGCGAGGCGACGAAGCCCGCGATCCGCGTGCTGGTCCGCGCGGTGAAGGGCGGCAAGGCGCCGATGCGCATCGAGCCGGCGCTGATGCTTAACGATGAGTTAAAGCGCTGCTGACAGGCGGGTCGCTGAAATCCTTGCCGGGAAGGAAGTGTTGCCCCTGGCGCTCGGTGAGGGTTATTGCGGAAGCGTCTCCGACGGCTGTTTCGGCGCGGAAGTGAAGTGGATTGCCGTCAAAAGTGTACCGATCAGCAGCATCAGTAAGTAGATTTTCATGTTTCCTCCGCAGCACCTTGCCAGCCTTGCAACGCTTACATTGCAAAGGGCGTTGCATTCAAAGGGATGACGTTCCTGTGATCAAACATGGTCAATTCGAGGTATCTTTATGAGCGAAAAAACGAGCGATCGCGGCAGATGGCCGGGCCTGATCGACAGGTGCAAGGAATGGCTTCCCGCGCGGTTCCGCGGCACCGCCGTGGTGCCGGTGGTACGGCTGTCCGGAACGATCGGCGCGGTGACGCCGCTGCGGCCCGGCATGACGCTGGCCGGGCTCGCCAGGACGCTCGAACGCGCCTTCTCGGTCAAGAACGCCAAGGCGGTCGCGCTGCTGATCAATTCGCCGGGCGGCTCGCCGGTGCAGTCGCGCCAGATCTATCTTCGCATCCGGCAGCTCGCCGCGGAAAAGGAATTGCCGGTCCTGGTGTTCGTCGAGGATGTCGCGGCCTCCGGCGGCTACATGATTGCGTGCGCGGGCGATGAGATTTTCTGCGATCCGTCCTCGATCCTCGGTTCGATCGGCGTGGTCGGCGGCTCGTTCGGGCTCACCGAGTTGATCAAGAAGATCGGCGTCGAGCGCAGGCTCTATACCGCGGGCGAGCACAAAGCGATGCTCGACCCGTTCCTCCCCGAAGACCCCGACGACGTCGCGCGGCTGAAGTCAATCCAGCGCGAGATCCATGCGCTGTTCATTTCGCTGGTGAAACAAAGCCGCGGCGCGCGGCTGAAGGGCGCCGACGGAGTGCTGTTCACCGGCGAATATTGGGCAGGCGAGACCTCCGTCTCGCTGGGGCTCGCGGACGGCATCGGCGACCTGCGCTCGACCTTGCGCGCCCGCTACGGCGAGAAGGTGCTGACGCCCGTGATCGCGCCCGCAAGCGGGATGCTGTCCGGCCTGTTCGGCCGCCGCTCGGCCGGCGCAGGCGCGCTTGCCGGGCTGGAGGGCCTTGCGGGACTTCCGGAAGAAGTGATTTCGGCGCTGGAAAGCCGGGCGATTTGGGCCAGATTTGGTTTTTAGAGAGCGGCAAGGTTGCCCGCGCCTTTTTGGCCGCGAACACGGCGATTGCGGGCGCGCGGCTTGCGCGACAATACAGCAGGGGCTTGAACCATGAACAAGGATCGACCGATGCCGCCGTTCGTCGCATTTGCGGGTGCCCTGGGTGGGCTCGCCGTGGTCCGATGGGCCTACCAGACGGCCGTCAGGATCAACCGGGAGTTGGAAGAAGCGCGCCTTGCACGGCTCGCCGAAGCCGCCCGGTCGAACGAAATTCCGACGCTGCGCCGCGACCCCGTCACCGGCGCCTACCGGCCGGGCTGAAATCGAGCCGATCTTGCGCGATTTTGGCGGTGCCTTACGCCCCCTTGCGCCCGCCGTCGCCTTGCTTCCCGTCGCTGCCGCCGATACGGTCCCGCGCGCTTTTGCACCCGCTCGCGAGACCTGATTTAAGACGATGGATTCCCTACCCGCCCATATGCGCCCGGAACGCTCGTTCCAGGGCTTCATCCTTGCCCTGCAGCGGTTCTGGGCCGATCAAGGCTGCGTGATCCTGCAGCCTTACGACATGGAAATGGGCGCGGGCACCTTCCATCCGGCGACGACGCTGCGCGCGCTCGGGCCGAAGCACTGGAACGCGGCCTATGTGCAGCCCTCGCGCCGGCCGAAGGACGGCCGCTATGGCGAAAACCCCAACCGGATGCAATATTACTACCAGTTTCAGGTGATCATGAAGCCGTCGCCGCCGAATTTCAGGACCTCTATCTGAAGTCGCTGGCCGCGATCGGCATCGATTCGCATCTGCACGACATCCGCTTTGTCGAGGACGACTGGGAAAGCCCGACGCTCGGGGCCTGGGGCCTGGGCTGGGAATGCTGGTGCGACGGCATGGAAGTGTCGCAGTTCACCTACTTCCAGCAGGTCGCGGGCGTCGAATGCGCGCCGGTCGCGGGCGAGCTCACCTACGGGCTGGAGCGGCTGGCGATGTATGTGCAGGGCGTCGACCGCGTCTACGACCTCAACTTCAACGGCCGCGACGGCGCCGAGCGCGTCACCTACGGCGACGTCTTCCTGCAGGCCGAGCAGGAATATTCGCGGCACAATTTCGAATACGCCGATGCCGAGATGCTGTTCGAGCAGTTCAAGATGGCCGAAGACGCCTGCCGGAAATATCTCGCGGCCGGCTGGGTCAGCGGCACAACCAGAAGAAACATCTGATGGCGCTGCCGGCCTATGACCAGTGCATCAAGGCAAGCCACGTCTTCAACTTGCTGGATGCGCGCGGCGTGATCTCGGTGACGGAACGCCAGAGCTACATCCTGCGCGTGCGCGAACTGGCCAAAGCCTGCGGCGAAGCCTGGATCCACACCGAAGCCGGCGGGGCGGTTTGATGCCCGAGCTGCTGTTCGAATTGTTCTCCGAAGAAATTCCCGCGCGCATGCAGGCGAAGGCGGCGGACGATCTGCGCCGCATGGTGACCGACAAACTGGTCGCCGAGGGTCTGGTCTATGAAGGCGCAAAAGCGTTCGCGACGCCGCGGCGGCTGGCGCTGACGGTGCACGGCGTGCCGGCGCGGCAATCGGATTTGAAGGAAGAGCGCCGGGGACCGCGCGTCGGCGGGCCGGACGCGGCGATTGCGGGCTTTCTGAAAGCCACCGGCCTTGCCTCGATCGAGGAAGCAAAAATCCAGCGCGACCCCAAGAAGGGCGACTTCTATGTCGCGCTGATCGAAAAGCCCGGCCGCGCCACCATCGAGGTGCTGGCCGAGATGCTGCCGGTGATCATCCGCACCTTTCCGTGGCCGAAGTCGATGCGCTGGGGCGAACGCTCGGCGAAGCCGAGCTCGCTGCGATGGGTGCGGCCGCTGCACGCGATCACCGCGACCTTCGGGCTCGAGACCGAAGAGCCGGACGTCGTGAAATTTTCCGTCGACGGCATCGAGGCCGGCCAGACCACGTTCGGCCATCGCTTCATGGCGCCCGGCGCCATCAACGTGCGCCGCTTCGAGGATTACGAGGCCAAGCTGCTGGACGCCAAGGTCGTGCTCGATCCCGAGCGCCGCAAGGACACGATCCTGACCGACGCCAAGCAGTTGGCGTTCGCGCAAGGTTTCGAACTGGTCGAGGACCAGGCGCTGCTGGACGAAGTTGCTGGCCTCGTCGAATGGCCGGTCGTGATGATGGGATCGTTCGAAGAAAATTTCCTGTCGATCCCCGGCGAGGTGATCCGCGCCACCATCCGCAACAACCAGAAGTGCTTTGTGGTTCGCGATCCCAAGACCGGAAAGCTCACCAACAAATTCATCGTCACCGCGAACATCGAAGCCAGCGACGGCGGCAAGACCATCGTCGCCGGCAACGAGCGCGTGATCCGCGCGCGGCTGAGCGATGCGAAGTTCTTCTATGAGACCGATCTGAAGACCAGGCTGGAAGATCGGCTGCCGAAATTCGACGGCATCGTGTTTCACGAGAAGCTGGGCACGCAGGCCGAACGCATCGCGCGGATCGAGCGGCTGGCCGCCGAAATCGCGCCGTTGGTCGGCGCCGATGTCGAGAAGGCCAAGCGCGCGGCGAAACTCGCGAAGGCCGATCTGCTCACCGAAGTGGTCGGCGAATTCCCGGAGTTGCAGGGCCTGATGGGAAAATACTACGCGCTGGCGCAGGGCGAGGATGCTTCCGTCGCCGCGGCCAGCGAGGAGCATTACAAGCCGCAGGGGCCGAACGATCGCGTGCCGACCGATCCGGTGAGCATTGCGGTGGCGCTGGCGGACAAGATCGATACGCTGGTGGGATTTTGGGCGATCGACGAGAAGCCGACGGGAAGCAAAGACCCGTATGCGTTGCGCCGCGCGGCGCTGGGGGTGATCAGGATCGTAATCGAGAATCGCTTCGACTTGCGGCTCTTTGCGGCGATTCGGAATCGTTCCTTGCGGAACGGAGTTTGACTTCGAAGGAATGGTTCACGAAGTCGATCGATTGATTTTGTCTTGCGAGGCTCCGGACGCTCGAGAGCGCCCATCAGATGCCAGTCGACGAAGTTCCAATCGATCAAGACTTGATGCGCTCGATCTGCTGTCGCTTCTTCGCCGATCGCCTGAAAGTCCAACTCCGCGAGCAGGGCGCGCGGCACGATCTCGTCGATGCCGTGTTCGCGCTCGAAGGACAGGACGATCTGTGATGATCGTCCGCCGTGTCGAGGCGCTCGGCAAATTCCTCGATACCGACGACGGCAAGAACCTGCTCGCCGGCACCAAGCGCGCCAGCAATATTCTCGCGATCGAGGAGAAGAAGGACAAGCGGGCGTTGACGGCGCGCCCGATCCGGCGCTCTACAGCCTCAACGAAGAAAAGGCGCTGGCGAAAGCCATCGATCAGGTGAAGGCGGAAGCCAGCGCTGCCGTTGCGAAAGAGGATTTTGCCGCCGCGATGAGCGCGATGGCGAAGCTGCGCCCGGCGGTCGATGCGTTCTTTGACAAGGTCAAGGTCAATGACGATGATCCCAAGGTGCGCGAGAATCGGCTAAAACTGCTCAACGAGATCCGCAGCGCCACGCGGGCGGTTGCGGATTTTTCCAAGATCGAAGGCTGATCGATGGACCGCAAGACGCTCGCCGCTTACGACCACGACGCGGCGGCGTTTGCGAAGGACTGGCACGAGCAGCCGGCCCCGATCGATCTGCATGACATCGTCGCGCGCTTCTTCATCAGGGCCGGCTCGACCGCCGATATCGGCTGCGGCAGCGGTCGCGAGGTCGCCTGGCTGAACGCGAACGGATTTTTCGCGCAAGGATTCGACGCGTCCGACGGGCTGCTCGCGGAAGCGCGCTCGCGCTATCCGCATCTGCAATTCGCGCATGCCGAGTTGCCCGATCTTGCCGGCATCGCCGCCGACAGTTTCGACAACGTGCTGTGCGAAACCGTGATCATGCATCTGGCGCGGCCGCAGATTGCCCCTTCGATCCGCCGCATGCTCGATATCCTCAAGGCGAGCGGGATTTTTTACTTGAGCTGGCGCGTCACTGAGGGCACTGACATTCGCGACGCCCATGGCCGGCTCTACGCCGCCTTCGACGCGTCACTGGTGCGCGCGGAATTGGAGGCCGCGACGACGCTGCTTGACGAAGAGGTGGTGAGCGCCTCCTCGGGCAAGAGGATTCATCGGCTGGTGGCGAGAAAAGGCTGATCTCTCTCCCTCGCCCCGCTCTTCAGGCTGTGTGAGAAGTTGAACGGCGGGGGCTGACCTGATGTCCCTGTGCAAGCGAGGAGGACTTGCCTCCTCAGCTGGGCAGTGGCTGCAGCGCCTGGAGCACCGCTGCCACTCCCAGAATGTTGAGTACGCGCTTGAGATTGTAGCCCATGATCGTGAGAGCCAGCTCGGCTTTGGCCTTTTTCAGGCCTTTGACCAGGAACCGGGGATAGCCCATCAGCCATTTGATGGTACCGTAGGGATGTTCGACGATTTCCCGACGATGTTTCATCCACACCGGATCGCGCGCGGCCCGCCGGTGCATCGTTTCGCGAGCATCCTCGTAGAAGTGGCGGACGACCAACCGTTTGGTCGCCTGTGTACACTGGGGCTTCAAGGTACAGCCGCCGCAGGCAGTGCTCCAGTATTTCTTCTTTTGTTCGGTGTGCGAGACCTCGCGGCATGTGAGCGTTTCGCCAGCCGGGCACCGCCAGGTATCGCTGCAGGCATCGTAACTGAACCGATCGCGGCTGAAGTACTGCTTGCCTTCCGGGTTGACCGTCTCGTGGCGCGGCACGATCGCGGTGATGCCGTCAGCCTCGCAGCGTTGTCCATGCTCGCCATTCGAATAACCCGCATCCGCCACCGCGGTTACCTGCTCGACCTCCAGAGCCTGCCTGCCTTGCATCGCCATCGGATGAAGTTGGCGCTGATCATTACCGTCGTTGATCAGATCGAAGGCGACAATCAGCTTGTTATCGGCATCGACCACGGTCTGAGCATTGTAGGCGACCTGATGCCCGTGGCGGGCGGTGCGCATCAGCTTCGCGTCCGGCTCGGTCAGCACCAACTGGCTCAGTTCTTGTGCAGCCAAACGATCAGCGTGTTGTTGGGCCTTCTCGCGCTTCTCCCGCAACACCCGCAGAGCTTCCGCGACCGCAGCCTGGTCCATCGCAGCAACGCCGCCCGTCTGCTCTTCCCGATCGGCCTGGTCCATCGCCGCAAGATGGGCGGCAATCTTGCCATCAAGCACCGCCATCTTCTTCGCAACGTTCTTCGGCGTGATCACCTGCTTGCGGCTCGCCACCGCTTCAATCTTGGTACCGTCGATCGCAATAAGCGTGCCGCCAACCAACGACAGCTCCCGGCAGAACCGGATGAAGTTGCGGCACACCTCGACGATCGCCTTCGGGTGATCCTTGCGGAAGTCGGCTATGGTCTTGAATGCAGGCGTCAAGCCATGCACCAGCCACATCACTTCAACGTTGCGTCCTGCCTCACGTTCCAGCGCGCGGCTGGATCGAACCCGGTTCACGTACCCGTAGATGTAAAGCTTCAACAGGTCACCCGGTGCATAAGAGGGCCGTCCCATCTCCTCGGCAACCACCCTGGAAAACCCCATTTTCTTCAAGTCTAGGCTGTCGACGAACCCATCGATCACCCGAACCGGATGATCCGCGCTGACCGCCTCGTTCAACGTTGTCGGAATCAGCGCCAATTGGTCCCGCGAGCGACCCGTTACGTGAACCATCGTGCCCCCGAATCAAATCGATCCGCCAAACATGATACTACCTTCAGCGGATCGACTTTTCACACAGCCTGTCTTCGCGGGGAGAGGGTCGGGGTGAGGGGCTCTCTCCGCGAACTCGTGCCCGCGGAGAGAGCCCCTCACCCGAAATCGCTGCTCGCGATTTCGACCTCTCCCCGCGAAGAGCGGGGCGAGGTCGTAAGCGAGCGAGGTGGAGAAAGAAAAAAAGAGCCCCGCCCGGGCGGGGGACCGGGCAGGGCCTTCATGTCCGGTCACACGCGCGGTGACGCGCAGCTCCCGGGCATTACCACTAAATCGTTATTCCAGCACCTCGACGATGCGGCGCGAGCGCGGTTCGACCAGCACGGTGCGGCCATTCACGACGGTGTAGCGATAGGGCGTGATGCCGTAGGTCTGCGGCACGTCGTAATAGGTCACGCCGGTCTCCGGCAGCACGCCGCCGACCACGACGCGATCCGGTATCGTGTAGGTCGGAACGTGTTCGCGGATGATATATTCGCGGAACGCCGGCCGCTGCTCGACCGCGATTCCCGGCGCATCCTCGTCCACGATCACGCCCGGTGCGCGCACGAGGCCCGTCGTGACCTCGCTCTGTGCCTGCGCCGCCACCGGCGCGGCGATGGCAGCGGCGATCGTTGCGATGGCAAGTATCCTGTTCCGCATGGAGCAACTCCTCTCGACATGGTGCAGGCCGGCTCGTGGCCTGCGCATGTCCTGCCAATGCCTCATGCGCCGCATCGTTCCGCGGAACAGCCGTTCTCATCCGCGCCAATTTTGGGCAGTAATACGGAACCGGAGGGCGCCGGCGGCGTCTCCTATTTCTTAACCAGCGCATGTAGGATGCTACCCTCGAATCGAACCGAACCTTCCCCTCTGCCCTCTGCTTCCCTCATCGCATCCCGGAGAGAAAGACAAATGGTCATCACCGCTGCGCACGTGCCTGCCATCGTCGCCCTGATCGCAGGCATTTTGATCTTGATCATGCCGCGGCTGCTCAATTTCATTGTAGCGATCTATCTGATCGTCGTCGGCCTGATCGGGCTCGGCCTGTTGCACTGGATCCACATGTAAAAAGTGCAAAATCCAGAACCCTCACCTTGCGCCGGCACGCCCAAAATGGTGTAAGGCGCGGAACTTCCCCACCTCTCGCGGATTGTTGAAGTCATGGCCAAAGCCGTCGCTAGACCAAAGAAAATCGCAGCGAAATCAAAGGTATCTGCGCCTGGCCGGGCGAAGCCCGCCGCCGCTGCCACGGCGCGGAAGCCGCTGAAGAAGGCCCCAGCCAAAGCTTCGCCAACCAAGGCTTCGACAACTAAGCCTTCGACAACTAAGCCGGTGGCGAAGCCGTTACCCAAGCCGGCCGCGGCAGTAGCTCCGAAATCCGACAAGTGGGTCTTTACCTTCGGCGACGGCAAAGCCGAAGGCAAAGCGGGTCTGCGCGATCTGTTGGGCGGCAAGGGCGCCAACCTCGCCGAAATGGCCAATCTTGGTCTTCCGGTACCGCCCGGCTTCACCATTCCGACCTCGGTCTGCACCTATTTCTACGCCAACGGCAAGACCTATCCGAAGGAGTTGAAGGCGCAGGTCGAAAAGGCGCTGGACCATGTCGGCAAGATCACCGGCAAGGTGTTCGGCGATGGCCATAATCCGCTGCTCGTCTCGGTGCGCTCGGGCGGGCGGGCCTCGATGCCGGGCATGATGGATACCGTGCTCAATCTCGGCCTCAACGACCAGACGGTCGAGGCGCTGGCGGAGATGTCCGGCGATCGCCGCTTCGCCTATGACAGCTACCGGCGCTTCATCACCATGTATTCCGACGTGGTGCTCGGCTTCGAGCATCATCATTTCGAGGACATCCTCGATACCTTCAAGGACGGCCAGGGCTACACGCTCGACACCGATTTGACGGCAGACGATTGGATCGACCTGGTCGGCCGCTACAAGGACGCGGTCGCGCGCGAGACCGGTAGGGATTTCCCGCAGGATCCGCACGACCAGTTGTGGGGCGCGATTGGAGCTGTGTTCTCATCGTGGATGAACGCGCGCGCGGTGACCTACCGGCGGCTGCACGACATTCCGGAATCCTGGGGCACCGCGGTCAACGTGCAGGCCATGGTGTTCGGCAACATGGGCGAGACGTCCGCGACCGGCGTTGCCTTCACGCGCAACCCCTCGACCGGCGAGAGCAAGCTCTACGGCGAGTTCCTGATCAACGCGCAGGGCGAGGACGTGGTCGCCGGCATCCGCACCCCGCAGGACATCGCCGAGGATGCGCGCAAGGAGTCCGGTTCCGACAAGCCGTCGATGGAAACCGCGATGCCGGACGCCTTCCAGGAGCTGACGCGGATCTACACGCTGCTCGAGAAGCACTACCGCGACATGCAGGACATGGAGTTCACGGTCGAGCGCGGCAAGTTGTGGATGCTGCAGACCCGCGGCGGCAAGCGCACCGCGAAGGCGGGCTTGCGCATCGCCGTCGAGCTCGCCAATGAAGGGCTGATCTCCAAGAAAGAGGCGGTGTCGCGGATCGACCCGGCCTCGCTCGATCAGTTGCTGCACCCGACCATCGATCCCTCGGCCAAGCGTGACGTGATCACGACCGGCCTGCCGGCGTCGCCGGGCGCGGCGTCCGGCGAGATCGTGTTCTCCTCGGATGAGGCCGCCAAGCTGCGGGCCGATGGCCGCAAGGTCGATTCTGGTTCGGATCGAGACCAGCCCCGAAGACATTCACGGCATGCACGCCGCCGAAGGCATCTTGACCACCCGCGGCGGCATGACTTCGCACGCCGCGGTGGTCGCGCGCGGCATGGGCAAACCCTGCGTTTCCGGCTGCGGCAATATCCGCGTCGACTACGGCCGCGGCACGATGAGCGTGGGCCAGCGCACCTTCAAGACCGGCGACGTCATCACCATCGACGGTTCGCTGGGCCAGGTGCTCGCGGGGCGCATGCCGATGATCGAGCCGGAAATGTCCGGCGAATTCGCCACGCTGATGGGCTGGGCCGACCAGGTCCGCAAGATCGGGGTGCGCGTCAACGCCGACACTCCCGAAGACGCGCGTACCGCGATCAAGTTCGGCGCGCAGGGCATCGGGCTTTGCCGCACCGAGCACATGTTCTTCGAGGAAACCCGAATCCGCACCGTGCGCGAGATGATCCTTGCCGAGGACGAGCAGGCGCGCCGCGCCGCGTTGTCGAAGCTGTTGCCGATGCAGCGCGCGGATTTCGTCGAGCTGTTCGAGATCATGAAAGGGCTGCCGGTGACGATCCGGCTGCTCGATCCGCCGCTGCACGAGTTCCTGCCGCACACCCATGCCGAGATCGAGGAAGTCGCGCGCGCGATGAACACCGATCCGAGAAGGCTCGCCGACCGCGCCCGTGAGCTCGCCGAGTTCAATCCGATGCTCGGCTTCCGCGGCTGCCGTCTCGCCGTCGTCTACCCCGAGATCGCCGAGATGCAGGCGCGCGCGATCTTCGAGGCCGCGGTCGAAGCGGGAAAACGCACCGGCAAGGCGGTGGGGCTCGAGGTGATGGTGCCGCTGATCGCGACCAAGGCCGAGTTCGACCTGGTCAAGGCAAGGATCAATTCCACCGCGCAATCGGTGATGCGCGAGACCAATACCAAGCTCGCCTATCAGGTCGGCACCATGATCGAATTGCCGCGCGCCTGCCTGCTGGCCGGCGATATCGCCAAGACCGCGGAGTTCTTCTCCTTCGGCACCAACGACCTGACGCAGACGACCTACGGCATCAGCCGCGACGACGCGGCCGGATTCCTCTCGACCTATATCGCCAAGGGAATCCTCGAGATCGATCCCTTCATCTCGATCGATCGCGACGGCGTTGGCGAGCTGGTGAAGATCGGCGTGGCGCGCGGCCGCAAGACGCGGCCGGACATCAAGGTCGGCATCTGCGGCGAGCATGGCGGCGATCCTGCGTCGGTTGCGTTCTGCCACGAGATCGGTCTCGATTACGTCTCGTGCTCGCCCTATCGCGTGCCGATCGCCCGCCTCGCCGGCGCGCAGGCCGCCATCGGCAAGGCCGTCGCCAGTCAGGCGTGAGATCGCGTTCGTTTGCGAAGAAGTAGCGAAGAAGTAGGGTGGGCAAAGGCGCTCTTGCGCCGTGCCCACCGAGAAACTTAAAGCGACGTTCGATCGATGGTGGGCACGTCGCACAAAGGGCGCGCCTTTGCCCACCCTACTTTTTTTGCGCTCGCAATCACGGCAGGAATGCGATCGCCGTCCCGTAATGATACGCCCTTCGCAAGCGTTCCTTCATCATTTCCGTTGACCGGATTTTTACCACTTCCAGCGAGCCGCTGTTTACCAATGTTTTCAACGTGATCGTTGAAATCGACACGGCCGCTTGCCTGTGTCGCGCCGGCAACGCCGATTAACGCCCCAGCAACCTAAATTAGATACCAACAGGAAAGATCGAATTGCACGGATGTACTGCCGTTCGATCTCTGTTGCGATTTCTTCAAGGTGTGTAAGCGTTGCGTGAGCGTATCGATGTCAGTCATGCGTAACCGGCCGAAGGGCGCACGTTTTGCGTCCTTCGGTCTTGGTCTCTGCGTGTTCACCCTGATGCCGAATGAAACCGGCTATCAGGACATCGCCTCGTTGCTGGCGCGCCAGCCCGGCGTCGCCGAGCGTTGGCAGAAGCGGGTATTTTCACCGGCGGCCTCGATCCAGCTCGCCACCTACAGTTTCAGCCGTCCGATCGGAACCTCGACGCCGGAGAGCGCGACCTATCGGCTCGCCAGCCTCGACAACGTGGGGCTCGATATCACGGGCTCGGTGACGCATCGTCCGATCCCGACCGCCCCGCCGCGCTACCAGGCCTCCGATTTTCCCGTCGTTGACCGCACGCTGAAGGGCGATCGGCTGGTTCCCCCGTCCGGTGTGCAACCGGAAGCCACGACGCCGGCAGAGAACGCCCCGAAGCTTGACGATCCGGCCACCTCCAACGCGTCGGTCAGAGGCGCAAAAACGGCGCAAGCGCCTTCCGCCGCCAGCACGCCGCTCGATCCGGAACTGCAGGCAGCGATGGATGAGCCGCCGCTGCCGCAATACGACATATCGATGTCGCTCGAAGCCCGGCCGCTCGACGATCTCAAGGCCGCACCCGACGCAATCGCGCTCGATCGCGCGCCGTCGCAGGACGGCGGCTTCAACGTCAAGACCGCGCGCCTCTATTTCGGCAGCTCCTCGCTCGGCGGTTCCGCAGGCAGCATCCAAAGCTGGCAGCCCGGCGAAGAGCCGCTGATCGTGACGCCGGATACGCTGCCCGATCCCGACATGAAGGCAACCGCGTCGCTGCCGCCCGCCGCCAGCGAAGCGGCCAAGACAAGCGAAAGCGGCGAGAGCGTCGCATCAAAAGGCGAAGTCAACACCGACAACCAGCAGGCCAAGACGCCAGCCGAACGCCTCGGCCTGCTCGATCAGAAGGCGCGCGCCAAGTCGGAAAAATGCCTGGCCGACGCCGTCTATTTCGAGGCCCGCGCCGAAGCGGTGCGCGGCCAGATCGCCGTCGCCCAGGTGGTGATGAACCGTGCCTTCTCCGGCTACTATCCGACCACCGTGTGCGGCGTGGTCTTCCAGAACAAATACCGGCACCCCGTCTGCCAGTTCACCTTCGCCTGCGAACACAATTGGGACGTCATCCGCGAACCCGACATGTGGGACCGCGCCAAGAAGATCGCGAAAGCGATGCTCGACGGCCAGATCTGGCTGCCCGAAGTCGGCAAGTCGACGCACTATCACGCCTACTATGTGCATCCGTCCTGGGTCAGTGAAATGAAGAAGATGTACCGGTTCGGCGTGCACACCTTCTACCGGCCGAAAGCCTGGGGCGACGGCAGCGATGCGCCGAGCTGGGGCACGCCGCAGCAAACCGCCGCACTTTCGGCGGAGCTTGTGCAAGAAGCCAAGAGCGAAGCGGAGATAAATCCGAACTCGGTGCGACGGTAGCTTTACGCCCGTCATCACCCGCCACCGGGTCGGCGCAGCGCGCCGCCCGATGACAGGCTCCGGCGGGTGATCCAGTAGTCCAGACCACCTGCGATAAACTGAGACGCTACGGCGTACCGGATACCCCGCTTTCGCGGGGTATGACGACCTTCTTTGTAAAGTCTCCCCTCACGCCTCGATATCGATGGCGACATCGAAATTCGGCGCGGAGTGTGTCAGTGCGCCGGAGGAGACGTAGTCCACGCCGGTCATGGCGATCTGCGCGATCGAATCCAGCGTGATGCCGCCGGACGCCTCCAGCACCACGCGACCCTGCGCAAGCTTCACGGCTTCGGTCAGCGTCGGAATATCCATATTGTCCAGCAGCACCACGTCGGCCAGACCCGTGTCCAGTACGTCGCGCAGTTGGATGAGCGTATCGACCTCGATCTCGACCTTGACGAGATGGCCGACATGGGCGCGTGCGCGCTCCAGCACGGGGCGGACGCCGCCGGCAACCGCGACGTGGTTGTCCTTGATCAGGATCGCGTCATCGAGCCCGAAGCGGTGATTGAAGCCGCCGCCGCAGCGCACCGCATATTTTTCCAGCGCGCGCAGGCCGGGCGTGGTCTTGCGGGTGCAGCAGACGCGCAATTTGGTGCCGGCGGTACGACGCACATAATCCGCGGTCAGCGTCGCGATCCCTGACAATCGGCCGACGAAGTTGAGCGCGGTGCGTTCGCCGGCGAGCACCGCGCGCGCCGGCCCTGAAATCGTCAGCACATGCACACCCTTCGCGACGGCCGCGCCGTCGCGAACATGCGCCTGGATGTCGATCTCAGGCGAAAGCTTCTGGAACGTCGCGACCGCGAGCGGCAGGCCCGCGATCACGCCGGCCTGGCGCGCGACCAGGATGGCGCGGGCCGGCGTCGTCTCCGGAATGGTCGCAATCGAGGTGACGTCGCCGGCGCGGCCGAGATCTTCGTCGAGCGCGCGCGCGACGGCTTCTTCGATCGCGAGCGGCGACAGGAACGCTTCCGGGTTCAACAGCGAGGCGGGCGTCATCATGCTGTTCCTCCTCTCAGGCGATCATGGGTTGCGCGGCCCGCGCCGGGTCTCGCATCGAAAGCTCGTCCGCGACCTCCCGCGCCGCGGCCAGCGTCGTCATGGTGCGGTGGGCGAGCGCTACATTCTCGCTTCGATAGTCGGCGCGGTAATGCGCGCCGCGGCTTTCGCGCCGCGTCCAGGCGGACGCCGCGACCAGCAGCGCCGCGGTTGCCATGTTGCGCAGCGCAATGTTGCAGGTGTCGCGCTCGAGCGAAGCGAATGCGCGCACGGCCTCCGCGAGGCGACCGCCATCCCTGATGACGCCGACATGCGAGGACATCATCGCGCGGAGATTCTTCTCCGACAGCGTCGGCATGGCGCAGTTGCGCGGCGTCGGCGGTTGGGCCGGCAAGCGGATGGGCGAGGGGAGCGTGGTCCCTGCGATATCCTCCGCGATGCGCGCGGCATAGACCACGGCTTCCAGGAGCGAGTTCGACGCCAACCGGTTGGCGCCGTGCGCGCCGGTCGACGACACTTCGCCGCCGGCCCAAAGTCCCTTCAGCGAGGTGCGGCCATGCGTGTCAACGGCGACACCGCCCATGTGATAATGCGCGGCGGGCGCGACCGGTATCGGCTGTCTCGCCGGATCGATGCCGGCTGCGAGGCAGCTCGCATGGACGGTCGGGAATTTCTCGGCGAAGCGCGCGCCGAGCGCGTCGGTTGCGTCCAGGAACGCGCCGCGGCCGGCAGCGATTTCGGCGAACACGCCGCGGGCGACGATGTCGCGCGGCGCAAGCTCGGCCAAGGGATGGCGCGCCAGCATGAAGCGCTCGCCGCGATCGTTGATCAGGGTCGCGCCTTCGCCGCGCAGCGCTTCGGTTGCAAGCGGCGCCGGATCGCGGCCGACCATGATCGCGGTCGGGTGAAATTGCACGAATTCCGGATCGGCGATCGCCGCGCCGGCGCGTGCGGCGATCGCCAGCCCAAGACCACCAGCCTCATGCGGATTGGTGGTCACGGCATAGAGGTGCCCGATGCCGCCGGTCGCCAGCACGATCGCGCGCGCGGCGATGGTGACGGGCCGGGCGGTCGCGTCGCCCACGCAGCGCAATTGCAGTCCGGTGACCGCGCCATCCTCGGTCAACAGCGCCTCGGCGGAAAAACCTTCGATCACGCGGATCGAGGGCGTGTTGTGCACCGCTTCGGTGAGCGCCGCGATGATCGCCTGGCCCGCCATGTCGCCGCGCACATGCACGATGCGCCGCGCCGAATGCGCGGCTTCGCGGCCGACCGCTAGCTTGCCTTCGAGATCGCGGTCGAACGGAACGCCGTAGCGCAGCAGGTCGTGAATGCGGCTGCCTGCCTCGCGCGCAAGGCCGAGCGCGATGTTTTCATCGACCAGGCCGCCGCCGACCGCGACGGTGTCGGCGGCATGCGCTTCGGCGCTGTCGCCGTCGGCGACCGCGGCGGCGATGCCGCCCTGCGCCCAGGCGGTCGACGCGCCCTGGCCGAGCGGCGCGGCCGAAATCACGGTGACCGGACGCGGGGCCAGTTTCAGCGCGCAGAACAGTCCGGCGAGACCGCCACCGACGATGACGACATTGTCGGTCTTGCGCGTGAGTTCGTGAATTTGATTTGGCATGTCTGTCTCCACTTCGTCGTCCTAGCTTCGCTATTCGTCGTCCCGGCCTAGTGCGCAATTGCGCGCGGGGGCCGGGACGACGGCGAACCTAGTTCTTCAGGTTGATCATCCGCTCGACCGAACGCCGCGCCTGCTCGGCGATCATGGGCTCGATCACGACTTCTTCGCGCAGCGACATCAGGCTATCCAGAATCTTCGGCAGCGTGATCCGCTTCATGTGCGGGCAGAGGTTGCACGGCCGCACCATTTCGACATCGGGCAGTTCCGCCTGGACGTTGTCGGCCATCGAGCATTCGGTGATCATCACCACGCGCTTGGGATGCTTGTTGCGCACCCAGTTGATCATATGCGCGGTCGAGCCGGTGAAGTCGGCCTCCGCCAGCACGTCCGGCGGGCATTCCGGATGCGCGATGATCTGCACCGAGGGGTCGGCCTCGCGATAGCTTCGCAGCTCCTCGCCGGTGAAGCGCTCGTGCACCTCGCAGGCGCCTTTCCAGGCGATGATCTTCACGTCGGTCTGCGACGCGACATATTTCGCCAAGTATTGGTCGGGCAGGAAGATCACGGTCGGCGCATTGAGGCTCTCGACCACCGCGACCGCATTCGACGAGGTGCAGCAGATATCGACCTCGGCCTTGACGTCGGCGGAAGTGTTGACATAGGCCACGACCGGCACGCCGGGGAAGCGTTCGCGCAACAGCCGCACGTCGGCGCCGGTGATGCTCGCCGCAAGCGAGCAGCCGGCGCGAGAATCCGGGATCAGCACGCGCTTGTGTGGGTTCAGGATCTTCGAGGTCTCGGCCATGAAGTGCACGCCGCACTGAACGATGGTGTCGGCCTTCACCTTGGTGGCTTCGATCGCAAGCTGCAGCGAGTCGCCAGTGATGTCGGCGACGCAGTGGAAGATTTCCGGCGTCTGGTAGTTATGCGCCAGGATGACGGCGTCTCGCGTCACCTTCAATTCGTTGATCGCCTTGATATAGGGCGCCATGAACGGCCACTCGATCGGCGAGATGACGTTTTTCACCCGCTCATAGAGGTGCGCGGTGGCGCGCTCGACCTCGCTTGTCCATTGCAGCGCCGGCATCGGCAGCGCGCGGCCGCGCTCGACCGAACTTGCCCGGCTGCGCGGGATCGGCAGCCCGTGGCGGCTTTGAGTAAAATCGTCGGGGCCGTAGATTCCAGCGATCGGCATGGTTGCCTCCCTTCACTACTTTCCTCGGAAATCCTAAATATACTCAACTTGAGCATATATTGGCTTTGAGAAATCCGGCCTCAAGGGGCCGGCGTTATCCGTGGCTGCGTCGGTAGTTGCCGAACCAACCCCGCAACATTGCGAAGGGTCCAGCGCTCTCAGAGAAACATCTATTATTCTCAAATTGAGCATAACGTATATAACATGGCTTCCAAAGCTCCGCCAGATGCCTCCTTCGTTAATTCGTCACGGCTGCCCGTCCCGATTTGCAACGCTGCATTGCGAAGCGAAATTTTTCGGCGCGCTTGGGATTTTCATGCGAATGCATTAACTCGTGCGAGCGGCGCGGGCCAGGCGTTTCGGACCTGCCAGAACGACGGGGGGAATTCGGATGTCGACGACGGTGAGCGACCTCAACCCGGCTTCGCGGGCCGCCACTTGGCGCACGCCCCTGATCATCATTCTCTGCGGCTGCGCCATCGGCTTGTTGAGCTTCGGGCCGCGCTCGAGCCTCGGCTTTTTCATCCAGCCGATGGGCCGCGATTTTTCGTGGGGCCGCAACGTGTTCGGCCTCGCCTTTGCCGTGCAGAACCTGCTGTGGGGATTGGGCCAGCCGCTCGCGGGCGCTATTGCCGACAGGTTTGGCGCTTTGCGGGTGATGTGCGTCGGCGCGCTGCTCTATGCCGGCGGCTTGTTGATGATGCGCTATGCGACGACGCCGTTGTCGCTCGATCTCGGCGCCGGCGTTCTCATCGGTTTCGGGTTATCCGGCTGTTCGTTCAACCTGGTGCTGTCGGCGTTCAGCAAGCTGTTGCCACCCGAGCGGCGCAGCATAGCCCTCGGCGCCGGAACCGCCGCCGGATCCTTCGGGCAGTTCCTGTTCGCGCCATTCGGCGTCGCCATGATCGACAATTTCGGCTGGCAGTCGGCGCTGCTGGTGTTCGCCTGCTTGATGCTGCTGATCGTGCCGCTGTCGCTGGCGCTCGCAACTCCGCCCGCGACGCAGGCCAACATCCCGGCGGCTGACGACCAATCGTTCAGGACCGCGCTCACTGAGGCGTTCGGCCACAGATCCTATGTGCTCTTGGTGCTGGGCTTCTTCACCTGCGGCTTTCAACTGGCCTTCATCACGGTGCACCTGCCGGCCTACCTGGTCGACCGCGGCATCCCGGCGCATGTCGGCGGCTGGGTGATCGCCGCGATCGGGATGTTCAACATCATCGGCTCATTGAGCGTCGGCTGGCTGCAGAACCGATTGCCGAAGCGCTACATCCTGTCGGCCCTCTATTTCCTGCGCGCGGTGTCGATCGTGCTCTTCATCTCGATCCCGATTACGCCGGTTTCCGCGATCGTGTTCGGCGCCGCCACCGGCCTGACCTGGCTCTCGACGGTGCCGCCGACCACGGCGCTGGTCGCCGTGATGTTCGGCACGCGCTGGTTCGCAACCCTCTATGGATTTGCCTTCGTCAGCCATCAGGTCGGCGGCTTCCTCGGCGTCTGGCTCGGCGGCGTCGTGTTCGATAAATTCGGTTCCTACACGCCGATTTGGTGGCTTTCGGTGCTGTTCGGCGTCCTGTCGGCGCTGATCAACCTGCCGATCGTGGAGAAACCCGTGCCGCGGGCGGTTGCACAGCCGGCCTGATCCGGTAAACATCCCCGGAAGGCAAAGTTCAGGGGAGTTCATCTTGGCAACGTTCAAGGCGATCAGGATCGACAAGGCGGATAAGGGCACCACGGCCGCGCTTACCCAATTCGACGAAGCCGAGTTGATGGAGGGCGACGTCACCGTTGCCGTCGAATGGTCGACGTTGAACTACAAGGACGGCCTTGCCGTCACCGGCAAGGCGCCGGTGGTGCGGCGTTTCCCGATGATCGCCGGCATCGACTTCGCCGGCACCGTCGAGCAATCCACCCATCCTGGGTGGAAGGCGGGCGACAAGGTCGTCTGCACCGGCTGGGGCCTGGGCGAGACCCATCTCGGCGCCTATGCCGAGAAGGCGCGCGTCAAGGGTGACTGGCTGGTGCGGCTGCCCGAGGGCCTGTCGGCGCGCGAGGCGATGGCGATCGGTACCGCCGGCTTGACCGCGATGCTCGCGGTGCTGGCGCTGGAAAGGCACGGGCTGTCGCCGAACAGCGGCCCGGTGGTCGTTACCGGCGCTGCCGGCGGCGTCGGCTCGGTCGCGTCAGCGGTGCTGGCGAAGCTCGGCTATCACGTCATCGCCTCGACCGGCCGGATGTCGGAGGCGCCCTACCTGAAAGGCCTCGGCGCCGCCGAGGTGATCGACCGCAACGAGCTGTCGGGACCGGCCAAGCCGCTCGCCAAGGAGCGCTGGGCCGGCGGTGTCGACAGCGTCGGCTCGACCACGCTCGCCAATCTCCTGTCGATGACGAAATATGGCGGGGCGATGGCGGCGTGCGGCCTTGCCGCCGGAATGGACCTGCCGACCTCGGTCGCGCCATTTATTTTGCGTGGGGTGTGCCTTCTCGGCATCGATTCGGTGATGTGCCCGATCGATGCGCGAAAAGTTGCCTGGAGCCGCCTGGCCGCCGATTTGGACCGGGGAAAACTCGCTGAAATTACTCAAGAAATCGGTCTCGACCAGGTCATCGGCAGGGCTGAGCAAATCCTCAAGGGCCAGGTCCGCGGTCGAATCGTGGTAAAAATTCTCCAGTGATGTTCAGACTTTACCAACCAAGCTGCTCCAATCTTGCCACGGTTAGTATGGTAAGCAGCGGGTAAAGGGATGATGCGTTGCCCGCGGCTGAGTTAAGGTTGGAGTTACAGCATGCTTGCGCGTTTTGTACTGGGTACGGTCGCAGCCGGGGCAATAGTCGCGCCGGCGCTTGCCGGGATGATGAACGCCGATGAGGCGCGCAAGTTCGTCATCGGCAAGGTGTTCACATTTACCTGCTTCGACGGTACCCGTGGCGCCGGCCGGGTGCTCGAAGACATGGGCGCGCTGGGCGCGGTGCAATTCAACGGTTCGGGGCCGGTCCGCCACCTCCGTCTGCCGGGCAACACGCTTCAGATCCGCGGCCAGGCGGTATGCGCGGCGATCCATGGCCTGCCGTTCGAGCCCTGCTTCAACCTCGACAAGAAAGACGAACGTCAGCTTCCGCGGCTCGGTGTCCGGCATGAGCTTCGCCTATTGCGATTTCCATCATCAGGGCGCGTCGCAGATGCTGATGGCGCGCGCCGTCGCCCGGCCGCGCTCGCTGCGCGCGGTGGAGCAGACTGGCTCGATCGATGCTGGCCGTGCCGAAGTCACCGCGCGGGTGGAGACGCCGCATGTCGAGAGCAGCAAGATCGAACCGGTAAAGTCCGAGCCGGTAAAGTCCGAGCCGGCGAAGTCGGAAGGCGCGCCCGAGTTGCGCCGCTCGACGGACTGAGGGACAATCCTCGATCGCGATCGGCGGTAGCGGCGTCCGCTCGCCGAACGCCGTACTCTTACGGCCCGCCAATTTCATGCGTTGGTAGCATTCCCGCCCCAGTTTGCGGACAGGGTGCGGCACCAACGTATGGGTTATAAGATGTCGCTGTACTTCTTCCGGATCAGCCACGGCCGCTATTCCGGTGCCGCCGACCAGCCGTATGAATTCGAGAGCCGCGAGGCCGCCTGGACCGAGATGACCGCGGTTTGCGCCAACCTGATCGGCAGCATCTCGCGCGGCCTCAAGCAAGGCGCCGAATGGCATATGGAGCTGCTGGACGAGGCCAAGAAGCCGGTGTTTCGAATCCGTCTCGTCGGGGAAGCGTTGGGTTAGGCGGCCTGCTTCGACGGCGTTTCTCCGCTCGCAGACGCGCTTTGTCATAACGATTCGGCTTCGTTTCCAAGCGCTGCCAGCCGTCCTGCCGTTTTCGCGTGCGAACCTCGATGTCGCTGCGGCTGCGGTGCAGCAGGCCGCCCAAGGCACCCAGCAGGTATCGGCCAACATCGTCGACGTGCAGCGCGGCGCCAGCGAAACCGGCTCGGCGTCATCGCAGGTGCTCTCCGCCGCGCAGTCGCTGTCGTCGGACTCCAACCGCCTCAAGCTCGAGGTCGGCAAGTTCCTCGACACGGTGCGCGCCGCCTGACCGGACAGGGCCGGCGCCACCAGCGCCGGCCTCCACCAGAATTGCTGTCGGCCAAAAAACTCACGCGTCCGGCTGCAGCCGGCGGCGGCATCAACATATCGATCAGGAAAGTCTTGACGATTGTCAGCGCGATCTCTGCGGCCGATCGCTCGATCGTCTCTATTGGACCGTAGTAATACGGCGTTAAAAATTAATATAAATTAGGATCGAGACCGGTATTCCTGCTGGCACGCCAGTTTCTCAAAGGGATTCGCCGATGTCGTGGCTCAACAATTTCAAAATCGCATTCAAGGTCAGCCTGATTGTCGTGCTGATGGCTTTTGTCACGATCGGGACCGTCATCTTTGCAACGCAACGAATGAGGATGGCGGATGACGCCAACACCGATGTCGTCACGCGGGTGGACAAATCCACCACGTTAGCGGTCCGCGCCGCTCGCATGGCCGAAAACTACGTTTCTTCCGCGTTCCAACTCGCGGCGGAAACCACGGACGAGGGCAACGCCAAGTATCTCGCACAAACCGACGCCAGCCGGAAAGCGTACGAATCCACCATGGCGGCAGTGCTGAAGAATTTGCCTGAAAACAAGGCCATCATCGAGCCGACCATCGCCAATTTCGAGAGAGCCTTTGCAGCGTGCGATCCCGGCATCAAGTACGCGGCGACGACAAACACGCCTGACGAAAACCTGAAAGCCGCGCAGCGGCTCAAGGCCGAATGCGTCCCGCCCGCCGAACTGGCGATCAACGCGCACGTGAAGATGGTCGACGATCTCATCGCCGGTTCCGAGAAGGTCTCCGACGATCTGACGGAGGAGGCCAATTTCGCGATCCGCATGGTCTGGATCTCCGCGGGCATTGGTCTGTTCCTGGGCCTTGCTGCCGCGCTGTGGATTGGAATCAAGGGATTGTCGCAGCCGATCGCGCGATTGAAGTCCGTGATGGAGGTGCTTGCCCGTAACGATTTGACGGCTGACGTTCCCGGCATCGAGCGTCGCGACGAACTCGGCGAAATGGCCCGCACCGTGGAAGTGTTCAAGAAAAACGGCCTCGAAGTCGAGCGCATGAAGGCGGACCAGCAGGCAACCGAGCTCCGTGCGGCCCAGCAGCGCAAGGCGGACATGATCAAGATGGCCGACAATTTCGAAGGTGCGGTCGGCGAGATCATCGAAACCGTGTCCTCGGCCTCGACCGAGCTGGAAGCATCCGCGGGAACGCTGACCAAGACCGCCGAGCGCGCGCAGCAAGTGACCACCACAGTCGCCGCGGCTTCGGAAGAGGCCTCCACCAACGTACAGTCGGTGGCCTCCGCGACCGAGGAGATGGCTTCCTCCGTCAACGAGATCAGCCGCCAGGTGCAGGAATCGGCGCGGATGGCAAGCGAGGCGGTCGATCAGGCGCGCAAGACCAACGATCGCGTCAGCGAGCTGTCGAAAGCCGCCGCCCGGATCGGCGACGTGGTCGAACTCATCAACACCATCGCCGGCCAGACCAATCTGCTGGCGCTGAATGCCACCATCGAGGCCGCACGAGCTGGAGAGGCGGGTCGGGGATTTGCCGTAGTCGCCTCGGAAGTCAAGGCGCTCGCCGAGCAAACCGCAAAGGCGACCGGCGAGATCGGCCACCAGATCTCCGGCATCCAATCTGCGACCCAGGACTCGGTGAACGCGATCAAGGAAATCAGCGGCACGATTGAAAAACTGTCGGAGATATCGTCGACCATCGCGGCCGCGGTGGAGGAGCAGGGCGCGGCGACGCAGGAAATTTCCCGCAACGTGCAGCAGGCCGCCCAAGGCACCCAGCAGGTGTCGGCCAACATCACTGACGTGCAGCGCGGCGCCAGCGAGACCGGCTCGGCGTCATCGCAGGTGCTCTCCGCCGCGCAGTCGCTGTCGTCGGACTCGCAACCGCCTCAAGCTCGAGGTCGGCAAGTTCCTCGACACGGTGCGCGCCGCCTGACCGGACAGGGCCGGCGCCACCAGCGCGGGCCAGCTCGCTCTGCCTCGGTCCAAGCCTACGTGCCCGGCCGCACCGCGGCCGAGGGTGGCGGCATTCTGCGGCGGAACAGGATGCGCTGGTACAGCCAGCCGATCGCCACCAGCACCAGCCCCAGGCAGATGAACGACAGCGCGCGGTAGACCCCGGTCAGCGTCGACATGTCGATCAGGAAGGCCTTCACGATCGTCAGCGCGATGATGATGGCCGAGGCCAGCCGCGCGCGCCGCGAATTGAGCGCGATACCGATACCGAGCAGCGCCACGCCGTAGACGAGGCAGGCGATGGAATAGCTGTATTGCTCGGCGTCGCCGGTTTCGCCTGTCATCAGATCCGGCCCGTGATAGAGCCTGCGGATTTCCAGCGCCACGTAAGCGAGCGCGAAAATCAGTGCGCCGGCCGCGATGCTGTTGGCATAGGCGGTCGGGCGCCGGCCGGCCACGGCGTAGGACAACAGCAGCATCAGCATCGCCGGCAGCGCATAGCCGAGCAGGAGGAGATTGATGAAACGGCCGCCGATCGAGACTTGCGCGAGCATCGGGTTTTCCAACAGCAGCAATCCGAACACGCCGGCCAGTCCGGCAAACGCCGTGAGCAGGACCGCGCCGACATCGTGGACGATACTGCCGGTGCGCAACCGCAAACGCTCGAGCCCGATCGCCATCGCCAGCGCGACGCAGACTTCGAGCGCGATTTCCGCAAGCGACGGAATGGCGCGATAGACATCGCCGCCATAGATGGCGTGGCGGATCTCCATGAAGGCCAGCAGCACCGTGAACAGGATCGCCGCCGATTCCACCACGCGCAGCGGCGCGTCGTCGCCGCGGCGTCGCAGGAATTGGCTCGCGATCCAGAATGACAGCGCCGGCACGCCATAGCCCCACAACAGCCAGTTGAAGATCGGCGTGGTGCCGACCGCGTCGCCGGCGATGCGGGGCTCGTAGCCGATCCGCAGCACCACGATGGCCGCGAGGATCGCGGCAAGCGTGCGCAGGAACGGGATCGGCCGCTGCATTGAAATCCAGGCGGTGCCCAACGACGTCAGCGCCAATGCGATCGTGAGCCAGCCTTTCTCCAATGCGAAGGTCAACGCCAGCGCCAGCGCACTGAGCGTGCCGGTCGCAAACAGCGCGGTCGAAATCGCCAGCCCCGGCCGGCTGTCGCGGCGGGTGAGGATTTCGGTCGCTGCGCCGAACAGGGCCGCGAGCACGACGGCCAGGATCGCGAACGGGATCGAGCGGTCGAGATGCGCGATGCGGGCATAAAGCGCGATCAGAAGCGTCAGCGGCGTGAACACCGCGGCACCCGACCACACCATGGGGATGATGGCGCTGGTCGAACGGCCCTGGGCGAGAAACCCTCCCGCGCCGAACCCAATCGCAAAAATCGCAGCAGTGACGAGGTGCAGCGTGATGGACCCGCCGATGGCGCTTGGGCCGATGCCGGGCAGCGGTCCGCCCGGCAGCACCAGCATGTCGAGATTGGCGAGCACCGCCCATTCGGCGAAAACCACGAAGACCAGCGCGGCGGCGGCGCCGACGGCACCGGTTGCGGCCGGCGCGCGCCATGCCACGAACAGGGTCCCGGCCACCAGGACGGCGAAAGTGACGAGCGCGCCATCGACATGGAAGCTCGCCAGCACGATCAGAGTGGCGCCCAAGAGATAGGCCGCGAGCGAAGCCGAAGAGATCGGTTCGATACGGCCCTCGTCGAAGGCCGGGCCAAACATCAATCCGCATACCACGAGCAAGCAAGCGAGAACGAAGCCAGCGATGACGTGGAAGTCGTGCGGGGCGACCATCGATGGGCCGCATGGCAGGCAGGGTAGCGTCCAGAGCAGCGCGAAGATGATCGTCGTCACCACCAGCCAGCGCCAGAGTCTTGCCCGCGCCAGAGCGAAGGCGGCCGCCGTGACGATGGCGAGATAGACATAGAGCGTCCAGAAATCGGGTCGCTCGGACGACACCAGGATCGGTGTGGCGAAGGCTGCCGCGACGCCAAGGCCTGCCAGCGCCGGCCCGTGCAGCAGCGCGGCGGCGAGCGTGCCGAGCGCCACCAGCCCGAGCAGGATGAAGGCAATCGCCGGTGCGAGGAAGCCGTAGAGCGCGTAGGCGGCGTAGACGGTCGCGAACGCGACTGCGGTGCCGGCCGCGGTCAGGATCGCCGGAATATTGGCGATCGGAAGCACTGCGATATCCGAGATGCTCTCCTTGCGCCGGCTCCATTCGCCGACCGCCAATAGCGCCAGCGCGAAGGCGCCGCCGAGCAACGTGCGTATGCGGGGACCGAGCAGCCCCGCCTCGATCGAGTAGCGCACCAGGAAGAAGCCGCCGAGCGCGAGCGTCAGGCCGCCGATCCATACGACCCAGCGCGTGCCGATGCGCTCCTCGAAGCCGGGATCGGCCTGTGGCATCGCGGCGGTGGGGATGGCTGTCGCCGGTTCGGGCGGGGAGGGTTCGGGAGACCTGACTTCAAGAGACCTGACTTCAAGAGACCCCGCTTCCGGGGCGCTTGCCGGTTGTGCGGCGGCGATGCCAGGCGATTGCGCTCCCTGGGTTGGCTCGAATGTCTCGCGTGGCGGCACTGGCGGCGGTGTCGCGCGCGTCGCGGCCGAGGCCGCGAGAGCGTTCAGCGCCTCCAGCCGGTGGCGCAACTCGGTGGTCTGATTGTAGGCCTTGCGCGCAAAGATCAGTGCTGCGATCGCGATCACGAGCGAGAGAAAATCGAACGGCTGATCGAACATTCCGTGCCCGCTTTCCTGTTCGCCCGCGACTTGAGGGCTCTAGCTTATTGTTTGAGCATGATCTCCGCGCAAACGCGTTCCGCGTTTGTCGCGAGGGAAAACCGGTACCCACTTTTCCGGATCATGCTCTAGCGCCGCCCACGAACGCGCAGGCCCGGCGCGGGCCGTTCCTGCAGCACCTCGCGGCGGAAGCGAAACAGCGCGGCGGGGCGCCCGCCGGTCTGTGTCGACATCGCGCCGGTCGGTTCGACCAGGGCGCCTGATTCCACCAGCCGGCGGAAATTCTGCTTGTGCAAATGCCTGCCCGAGATCGCTTCCACCGTGCGCTGCAGTTCAGTAAGTGTAAATTCGCTCGGCAATAGTTCAAAGACGACGGGGCGATATTTCAATTTGGCGCGCAGCCGCGCGATCGCGGTCGCGAGAATCCGACGGTGATCGAAGCGCATGGAGACGCCGAGGATGGGAACAGATCGGCGCGCCAATGCCGCGGGCCGTCCGTCGCGCCGCGCCTCCTCGACCAGGCCCGCCTCGTAGAGCAGTTCGTAGCGGTCGAGCACGCGCTCCTCGTCCCAATGCGCGCCCTCGGTGCCGAAATAGAGCCGCACCCGGTCCTTGCGGCCGAGCGCACGCGTCGTCTCCGGCGTCTCGGCTTCCTCGGCCCATCGCTCTAGTTCGGGAAAAATATCGCGCTCGATGATTTCGGGCCGCGCTTCGCGCCAATCTTCCCACGGGAAAAAGCGGTACCATGGCTCGAAGGTGGCGCCGGGCGCGCGCGCGGCATTGTCGGCGGCGCGCGTCAGCGCCAGATAGCCGATCGAGGCGATGTGGGTGCCGGTCGCGCCGGCCTCGGTGTGGCGGCCGCGATCGCCGAACGTGTAGAGCTGTTCGACGTAGCCGAGTCGCAGGCCCGCTTGCTCTTCCACCCAGGCCCTGAGGCCGATCTCGAAGGTGCGGTGCGAGACCGCGTCGAACGGGCCGAACGGAAGTCCGGCAAGCTTGTCGCCGTTGCGGCTGGAGGCGGTGAGGATCAAGGGTTCGTTGCCCTCGATCGCGACGATCGCCGCCGTCAGGCCGATTTCGATCGGCGTCAGCAGCTTATCGCTCATTGCGCGGGATTCATCGAAATCAGTCGAGGTCGATGCGGAACGGCCGGCCCTCGACCATCATCGCCGCGGGACCGATTTCGTCCAGCGCGCGCAGCATCCGTCCCTGGCGCCCCAGCGCCTGGTCGGCGAGGCTGACGATCAGCCGGTTCGGCGAGGCCATCGGCGAGGCGGCGCGGATCTGCCGCGCGAACGCGATTTCCTCGCGGTGCGGACTGAGCGCGCAGGCGGCGGCAAAGGCGCTGGCGGTCGAGCGGCTGACGCCGGCATAGCAGTGAACCACCAGCGGCGCGCTGCGGTCCCAGCCGCGCACGAAATTCAAGACCTGCTCGACGTGATGCGCCGACGGCGCGACATATCCGTCCATCTCTTCGGTGATGTCGTCCATCGCGACCTTCAGGTGATTGGCCGGCAATACCGATGCCGGCCGCACGACCTGATCGACATTGGCCATGACGGTGAGGACGTGACTGGCCCCGGTCAGCCTCACAGTTTCCGGCAATGCGGCAAGCGAGCAAACGTGAATCATGGCAATCCTTTATTTGGTAATTATAGGCCTGTGGTGGAAGTGGTGAAAGCAGGTTCGGGGCTTGCGTTCAAGCCTGCAGCGTCTTGAACCTGGCCAGGAACCGCTTCTCGGCCTTTGCCGCGCTCCACGGGGTCAGATAATCCCGCCGCGTCGTCTCGGTCAGGCCGGGATCGCGGCCGAACAGGCGCTTCGCCTCGGTTTCCGCGAAACCCGCCAATGCCGTGGCCTCGAGATAGGCGGCGCCGCGGTCGGCGTTCTTGATCTGGCGGGTGATGTCATCCGGCAGCACCGGCGGCAGACCGAAGCGGATATGGATCGCTGCGAGTAGCCGTTTTTCCACCGTCTTGTAGTCGTCGCCGAGTACCGCCTTGAACGGCGAGATCATGTCGCCGATGACATATTCCGGCGCATCATGCAGCAACGTTGCGAGCCGCACCCGCGCATCGATGCGCGGCGATTGCGCGCGCATCACGGCCTCGACCAGAAGCGTGTGCTGAGCGACCGAGAAGATGTGCGTGCCGCTGGTCTGGCCGTTCCAGCGCGCGACCCGCGCCAGCCCATGGGCGATATCGGCGATCTCGATGTCGAGCGGCGAGGGGTCGAGCAGATCGAGCCTGCGCCCCGACAGCATCCGCTGCCAGACGCGTGGCTGGGCCGCGGACGGTTTGGTTGCCGTCATTTGACTTTGAAGCGCGGCGCGCGATGCGTCTTGCCGCAGGCTTGGTGACAAAAGCAGGTGACGAGATGGTCGTTGACCATGCCGGTCGCCTGCATGAAGGCATATACGATGGTGGGACCGACGAACTTGAAGCCACGCGCGGCAAGGTCTTTCGAGATCTTGATCGAGAGCGGCGTCGATGCCGGCACGCTGGCGGTGGTCTTGAACTGGTTCACCTTCGGCCTGCCATCGACGAAATCCCACAGCCATTTCGAGAAGCCGGGGCCTTCTTCCATGATCTTCAGATAGGATTTTGCGCTGGCGACCGCGCCCTCGATCTTGGCGCGGTTGCGCACGATGCCGACATCGTTCATCAGCGCGTGGATTTTCTTTTCATTGTAGCGCGCGATCTTCTCCGGGCGAAAATCGTCGAAGGCACGGCGAAAATTCTCCCGCTTGCGCAGGATGGTAATCCAGGACAGCCCGGCCTGGAACCCGTCGAGGATCAGCTTTTCATAGAGCGCGCGATCGTCATATTCCGGCACGCCCCATTCGGTGTCGTGATAGGCGACATAGAATGGATCGTCGCCGGGCCAGGGGCAGCGCATCTTGCCGTCAGCGTGCAGGCGTGCGGACCTGCTCATGCGACGGTCTGTCCGGCTGCGGTTTTCAAGGCGTCCGGCTCGGCGAGACGGATGGAAAGGCCGCCGGCGCTCAGCGGGACGCCGGCGGCAAGTGCGTCGGCGACCCTGTCGGTCCGGATCAGCGCCAGGCCGTTTCCGTCCGAGGTCGAGCCCATGGTCCCGACCGGCTTGTCGCCGGCGAGAATGGTCGCACCCGCTTCCGGCGAGGGACCGTCCAGCACGACGCGCACGGTGCGGGTGCGCGCGGTCCCGCGATGCTGCATCCGCGAAACGACCTCTTGCCCGACGTAACAGCCTTTGTCGAAATCGACGCCGTGCAGGCGGTCCATGTTGGTTTCGTGCGGGAAGGCGTCGCCATAGATGAAGTCGAGCCCGCCGCGCGGCGCGCCAACGGCAATGCGATGCGCCTCATAGGCGGTGGCCTCGACCAGGTCGGCACCGATCAGATCGGCGACCCTCTGCGCAAGTTCCGATGGAGCCAGGATGCGCCAGCCGAGCGCGTCGGCCCTCGGATCGGCAAAGGCGAGATCGGGCCTGATCACGAAATCGCCGTCCCAGGCGGCGATGACTCCCAGGCTATCCGACAGATTCTCCACCGTGACCTTGGCGCGAAGCTTGTAGAAGCCGAGCTTGGTAGCGAGCGCTTGCGCCAGCGCGCACGGGCAGTCGATCAAAAAACCGCCGCCATGGCCGGAAGGCGCCTCGGTGATCAGGAAGTCGACGATGATCTTGCCCTGCGGCGTCAATAGCGCCCCGAAGCGGCCGAGCCCGGGGCCAAGCTGCGTGACGTCTGACGTGACGAGGCCATTGAGGAAGTTGCGCGCATCCTCGCCAAAGACCTTGACCACGCCCCGGTCGGGAAGAAACGCTGCTTTCATTTCAAAGTTCTCTTGAAGTTCTTGTTGAAACGCAACTGGCGGATATTCCCTCGCAACGTAAGGCGCTATGGTCCGGCTAACAAGGCCCGCGCGACATTCGGCTTCCTCACGAAGCGGGCACCCGAGGACCGATGAATCAGCGATTTGACACCATTTTAAAATCCGGCACCGTGGTCAATCAGGGCGAGTTGGTGACGCCGGCGCTGGGCGAGCCGGTGCGGATTCTGGAAACGTTGAAACAATAAACACGGTCGTCGTCGACCGGCTTGACCGGGCGATCCAGTAAGCCGCGGCCTATCGTTGCTATCGCTGACGTCTGTGAAATACTGGGTCACCCGCCTTCGCGGTTGATGACGACCGGTTTTTTGGCGGATTACTGCTTCGCCAGCGCGACCGAGAACTCGCCGTTGCGGACGCGATCGGCGAGGGCCTCGGCGAATTTCGCCACCGCGTCCTCGCCATAGGTCCCGACCAGTTCGGCGAGTGCCGCAAACAGGCTCGCCTGCGCCATGCAGTCGCCGTCGACACCGTCGTGGCGTGCTTCCGCCCAGGCCTCGTTGAGGTAGCCGAGCGCCGTCTGCTTCTGCTCGTGATCGGGCAGCGGGTCGCGTGCTGGACGGAAGGACATGGGAGGGCGCATTGAAATGAACGAAGCAAACTGCGCGATCCAGGGCGGAACGCGTCGCAGCGCCGAGGTGTAGCACGCGGCGCGCAGACGCCTAGTCCGGTTCTTTAAGAAAGGTTAACGGCGCTTTCGGACTTGATGTCGCCATCGGAAATGGCTCCTGCCCGCTCGGACCGGAGCGTCGTCGCCAGATGCCGTAAATGCCCCGGTGGTGCAGGCGCGGATTTATTCCCTTTTTCCGCCGGATCAGCTCGAGCAAATGCACTCGAGCACGGCGTGGGGCGTGGCACAGAGCTGGAGGGCGCCGGCCTGCAACAGTTCGTCCTTGCTTCCGTAACCGTAGAGCACGCCGATCGCGCTCATTCCGTTGTTCCTGGCTCCAATCACGTCGTGACGGCGGTCGCCGATCATGACGGTTCGCGCCGGGTCGACCGAGGTGGTTGTCAGCGCATATTCAAGCAGATCGGTTTTGTCGACGCGGGTGCCGTCCAGTTCGGAACCGAACACGCGTTCGAAGTGCCGGCGCAAGCCGAAATGGTCGATGATCCGCTCGGCGAAGACGCCGGGCTTGCTGGTGGCAACGAACAGCCGGTGCCCGGATTGGCGTAGCGCGTCCAAGACGTCATCGACGCCAGCATAGATCCCGTTTTCGTAGATGCCGATGTCGGAAAACCGTTCACGATAATAGGACACGGCGCGATCGGCCGAACCGTCGCACCCCAGCAGTTTCTCAAAGCTGCTTCGAAGCGGAGGGCCGATGCACCAGGTCAGTTCATCCTCGGTCGGGATGGTGGGGTGATCGAGCTTGCCGAGGGCGTATTGGATCGAACGGGTGATGCCGATCTTGGGGTCGGTCAACGTGCCGTCGAGGTCGAAGAAAATCGCGTCGATGGTCACGGGCTAATTCGCGTAGCGCGCGGTCAGGTCGCGGGAGATTTTCGAGCCTTCCTCGATATAGCGGCGGATCGCGACCACAGCCGCCGGCGTGCAGGTGCGGTAGGTCTGCTGGAAGCCGTTATAGCCGCGGTTGAAGCCCGCGATCATGCGGGCGCGGCGGTCGCCGGAGGGGGTTTCGGCGTCGATCAGCGCCTGCATCTCGTTGCGCCATTTGCCGCCTTCATTGCTGCCGCAAATGCCCCTGAGGTAATGCAGGGTGCCGAGGATTTCGGCCAGCCGCTGCAGGTCGCCGTCGAACGGCGCGGCCGCATCCTCCCCCCGCGCGGGGCCGGCGAGGCAGAGCGAGATCAGGATGAGGGCGGCGAGGGCGCGTTTCGACATGAATGGGTCCAACAGGCCCCGCCTGATAGCCCCTTAAATGCGCTGGAAGCAAGGCTCAGAAGGGTTCGGCTAGGGCTGGACAAGGCGCCTTGCCGCCTCGATGACCTCGGTAAGGCCGCCCGTGAGCTTGAGATTGCCGAACGCATCCGGGGCAAGCCATCTGAAGTCGTCGAGCTCCTCGTTCAGCACCGGCTCTTTGGCCGTCCAGCGGGCCGCGAACGACATGATGAGATAATGGCCGCCGCCGGTTGCCCCCGGCAGCACCTCGCGCCAGCCGGCGAGCCCCACGATCTCGATTCTGAGCCCGGTTTCCTCGTCGACCTCGCGGTGCAGGGCGGCATGCAGGGATTCGCCGAATTCGACCCGGCCGCCCGGCAGCGAGTAAAAGCCCTTGGCCGGCGAACGCGCCCGCCGCACCAGCAAAACCTGGCCGCCGCGGAAAATCGCCGCGCTGACCGCAAGTTGGGGATGGGTGGGCGTCAAGGCATGATCCGAAAAGTAACCGGTTTTCGGCGGAGATCATGCCCGATAGATAGACCGGGGTCTAATTCGACACTATCGAATTAGGCTCTCAATGGCTCATGATGTAGTCGACGTCACTCTCGGAACCGCCATTGATGATGCCGCCGGCCGCAGCCACCAGCGGCTTGACCCAGCCCGTGGCCTGCTCGGCGAGCCTGGCGCGGGTCTTGTCCTGCTGGGCTTCGCGCATGGCGGCGCCGACCGCGGTCAGGATCGAGGTCATGGTGCAGGTGATATGCTCGAATTCGCCGCGGATGGCGGGGTCGGCGGATTCGTAGGCCGAAATCGCGAGGTCGCGCGCCTTGAAATTCGAGGCCGTGAAGTGCTCGGCATAGGACAGCGGGCGCCACTGCAGGAAGTCGTCGGCGCATTCCGGGATATCCGGGATCATCTCCAGAAGCATGATGGCTTCGTTGAAATGATTGAGATAATCGGTGGCGAGCCCGGTGCGTGGATTGATGTTGGCAGCCTTGAGCGCCGCGGCCCGTGCCGCCTCTTCGGGGCCTGTCGGTCGCGGGGTCGGGCGAACGGGTCGCACGGATGGAGGGGCCGTGTTCATCGCCCGCAGTGTTAGCTTTTGGGGTTAAAAGGTGCTGAACAGATGCCTATTTGGGCTGCAGAATGTGCGGACGCTTCGTAATTACCTCGCCGCCGGAGGCCTTGCGCCAGATTTTCGGCTACCCTGAGCAGCCGAATTTCCCGCCCAGGCACAATATCGCGCCGACCCAACCCATTCCCGTCGTGATCGTCGAAAACGGCGCCAGGCATTTCCGGCTGATGCGCTGGGGACTGATCCCCGCATGGGTCAAGGATCCCCGTCAATTTACCCTCCTGATCAACGCGCGGTCGGAAACGGTGACGGAAAAGCCGGCCTTCAAGAACGCGATACGGCGGCGGCGCTGCCTGGTTCCCGCCGACGGCTATTATGAATGGCACGCCTCGGACGGACGCAAGCGACCGTACTTCATCCGTCGCCGCGATGCTGCTCCGTTCGGGCTTGCGGGACTGGCGGAGACCTGGATCGGTCCGAACGGCGAGGAGCTCGATACGGTCGCGATCGTGACCGCGCCCGCGAGCGCCGACCTCGCGGTGCTGCATCACCGGGTGCCGGTGACGATCGCGGCGGTCGATTTCGAACGCTGGCTCGATTGCCGCGAAGACGACGCGGAAGCGGTAATGGCGCTGCTGGTGCCGCCGCGCGAAGGCGAGTTCGTCTGGCATGAGGTTTCGATCCGGGTCAACAACGTTGCCAATGACGACGCGCAGCTGACCCTGCCGATCACGGATGAGGCGCGCGCCGCCGAGGCGCCGAAGCCCGCGAAGAAAGCCGCGGGCAGACGGACGCCGACGGCGATCGATGACGGGCAGGGGTCGTTGTTTTGATTTGGCAAAATCGTAGGGTGGGCAAAGGCGCGCTTGCGCCGTGCCCACCAAACAAATATCGCTGAAAAAGGTGGGCACGCTTTGCTTTGCCCACCCTACGTTCTCTCAATTGTCGCTCACCCAAAGATATTCAGCGCCGCATATTGCAGGAGCATGATGGTCTTGGCATCAACGATGCGGCCGTCGGCGATCATGGCGAGCGCCTCGTCGATCGATAGCTCGATGACCTCGATGTCCTCGCCTTCGGAAGCCAGGCCGCCGCCGCTGCCGATCCGCATCGAGGGCTCGTACTCGGCGACGAAGAAATGCAGTTTCTCGGTGACCGCGCCGGGGCTCATGAAGGCTTCGAAGATTTTCCTGACGTCGCCGAGCCGATAGCCGGTTTCCTCTTCCACTTCGGCGCGAATGCGAATTTCCGGAGTTTCGTCATCCAACAGGCCAGCCGCGGCCTCGATCAAGAGATCGTCATAACCGTTGACATAGGCCGGATAACGCAACTGCCGCACCAGCACCACCGTGCGCTGCTTGAGATTGTACGGCAGCAGCGTCGCGGCATTGCCGCGGTCGAAGGTCTCGCGCGTTTGCGTCTGCCATTCGCCGTTGGTGCGGCGCCATTCGAAGGTGGTCTCGGTCAGCTTGGCGTAATTGTCGGAGAGCACGCGGACGTTCTTGACGCGGATGCGGTCGGAAATGGTCATGTTTGCCTGCCGGTGAATTTCAGTTATGGCGTCAGCGCGCGGCCGTCGAGCCATTTCGCGAAAATCACGCGCGGCTGCTCGCCATAGCCGATCGATTCGATAGAAGGCTTTCACCGTCTCGTTGCCGGGCCGCACCATCAATTGCAGTTTTTCGATGCCGGCCTGGCGCAGCCAATCCTCCGCCGCGTTCATGATCGCGCGGCCAAAACCCTTCTTCTGATGGTCGGGATCGACCGCGACATAGTAGACCCAGCCGCGATGGCCGTCGTGGCCGACCAGCACGGATGCCGCGATCGCTTCGCCGTCGCGGCCCAATAAAATCGCCGAATTCGGTCCGCGTCGCGCCAGCGCGATGTCGGCGGCGGGATCGTTCCATGGCCGCGTCAAGTCGCAGCGCTGCCATAGCGCGATCACGGCATCGATGTCGCTATCCTGGATTCCGGCGATGGCAAGCGCAGCGTTGGGCATGGTCGGCGGTGCGTTCACAGCACCTTGCCCGGATTCATGATGCCGAGCGGGTCGAGCATCGCCTTGATCGCGCGCATCAGCTCGATTGCGACCTTGTCCTTCACCTCGGGTAATTCGTCGCGCTTGAGCACGCCGATGCCGTGCTCGGCGGAGATCGATCCGCCCATCCTGAGCACGATCTCGAACACGACTGCGTTGACCTCGTGCCAGCGGCTCAGGAAATCCGCCGCATCGGCGCCGATCGGCTGGCTGACATTGTAGTGAATATTGCCGTCGCCGAGATGGCCGAATGGCACCGGCCGCGCGCCCGGAATGAGTTTTGTGACGGCGGCGTCGGCCTCCGCGATGAAGTCGGGGACTGCGACCACCGGCACCGAGATGTCGTGCTTGATCGAGCCGCCTTCCGGCTTCTGCGCCGCCGACATTTCGTCGCGCAGCTTCCAGAACGCCTGGCGCTGGCTCAAGTTTGCCGCCATCACCGCGTCATCGACGATGCCGTCTTCATAACCCTTGGACAGGATCGCCTCCAGCGTGGCGCGGGCGTCGTCGCGCGGCGACGATAATTCCATCAGCACATACCAGCGATGCTTGCTCGGAAGCGGATCGCGGATGTCGATGCCGTGGCGGATCGAGAAATCGACCGAGATATCCGAAAGCAGCTCAAAACTGGTCAGCGTGCCAGCGGCCTCGTTCTGCGCGATCGCCAATAGTTTCAGCGCCTGCGCCGGCGAGGTGAGGCCGACAAAGGCGGTTTCGACCGCGCGCGGCTTCGGAAACAGTTTGAGGGTGGCCGCCGTGATGATGCCGAGCGTGCCCTCGGCGCCGATGAAGAGGTTGCGCAAATCGTAGCCGGTGTTGTCTTTCTTCAGCTTCGACAACAGGTTGACGATGCGGCCGTCGGCGAGCACGACCTCGAGCCCGAGCGCCATCTCCCGCGCCACGCCGTAAGCGAGCGCCGTGGTGCCGCCGGCGTTGGTGGAGAGATTGCCGCCGATGGTGCAGCTTCCTTCCGCCCCGAGTGAAAGCGGGAACAGCCGGTCGACTTCACTGGCACGCTGCTGCGCGAGCTGCAGGATCACGCCGGCCTCGCAGGTCATGGTGTTGGAGGCGGTATCGACCTCGCGGATCTTGTCCATCCGTCGCATCGAAATCACCACCTCGCCATTGTGCGGGGTCTGTCCGCCGACCAGGCCGGTGTTGCCACCCTGCGGCACCAGCGCGATTTTATGCTCGCTCGCAAGCTTGCAGATGGCGGCGACTTCCGCGGTCGAGCCCGGCCGCAACACCAGCGGCGAGCGGCCATGGAACAGGTCGCGCTCCTCGGTGACGTAAGGCGCGATATCGGCGGCATCGGTGAGCGCGTATTTGTTGCCGACGATTTCGCGAAATTTCCCGATCAATTCGGGCGAAAGCGGCGCCGCGAGAGGCTGGACGATGTTCATTGTTCCTTCCGGTCATTCCCTTCCCACGGCCGCGCGGCGCAGCCGGTCGTTGATGGCTTCGCCCAGCCCCGCGTCGGGAACGGGCATCACGGCGATCGCCCGCGCGGCATATGCGTCGAGGGCGCGAAGATAGCCGAAAAGATTGGCGGCGGCTTCAGCGAGATCGCGGCGCGGTGACAAATTCATGACCGCGGCCGCCTGCTTCGCGCCGGGGAGTGCCTGCTCGCCGAACGCGAGCAGCGCCTCGCCCGCCTCAACCTCGCGAGCATTGAGCCGTACCCGCGTGCGTGGCGCATAATGCGAGGCCAGCATGCCCGGCGCCAACGGCTGCCCGCCGTCGCTCTCGGCGTCGGCCGGCGGCCGCAACAGAGGGCGGCCGAGCACGCGCTCGATCGCTTCGCGCGGCAGGCCGCCGGGCCGCAGCAGCGTCAGTGCCTCGAAACAGCCGACGATGGTGGATTCGACGCCGACCTCGACCGGTCCGCCGTCGATGATCAGATCGATGCGGCCCTCGAGGTCGCTGCGCACATGGGCGGCCGTCGTCGGCGAGACATGGCCCGACAGATTCGCCGATGGCGCCACCACCGCCTCGCCGAAGGCGCGCAGGATGGCTCGCGCGATTGTGTTGGCGGGAACGCGGATCGCGACCGTGTCCAGGCCTGCGGTGGCGAGATCGGCAACCGCGCAATCGGCGGTCTTGGGTACCACCAATGTCAACGGCCCTGGCCAGAACGCTCTCGCGAGCGCGATCGCCTGGGCATCGAAGCGCCCGATGCGACGGGCGGCCTTGAGATCGCCGACAGTGGCGATCAGCGGGTTGAAGGCGGGGCGGCCCTTGGCCTGGTAGAGCCGGGTGATCGCGGCGGGATTGGCGGCGTCAGCACCCAGCCCATAAACGGTCTCAGTCGGGAACGCGACCAGGCCGCCTGCTTTGAGGCAGCGCGCGGCGCGCGCCGTGGCTGCCTCCGAAGCAGCGAGAATCTCGGTGGTCAGGCCCGTTTTCACTGGGATTTAAATCCTCAATTCGGCTTCTTGCGGTGTGGCCAACCCGAGGCTATAAGCCGCCTCTCAAGTCGGAGTGTGGCTCAGCCCGGTAGAGCACTGCGTTCGGGACGCAGGGGTCGCAGGTTCGAATCCTGCCACTCCGACCATTATTTCAAAGACTTATAGTTTCGATGGTGTCGGCGCGCAACGAAATGCGCAACGAAATTGATGTTCAGCGGCCGGTTTATCGGGGCAAGCGGGGTCAATGGGATTTCCGTCCATGGCGTGATCTTCCGGAGCGTTTCGGCGATTGGAAAATCGTCCACCCGCGCTTCAGTCGATGGGCGAAGAGCGGAGTTTTCGACCGCATTTTCAAGCCGTTGGCGAGCGAGCAAGTTCATCCACGAGCTGACATGTTCTTCTTCGATCGCGAAAGCCGGGGTGGACGTGCAATCGGTGAGCTCCATCAACTTCCCAGATAAGGCTTGATCGCCCCGTCTAACTGTGCACTCGACATGTCGCCGATATATTTCCGCCCATTAATGAAGAAAGTCGGAGTGGCATCAACTCCAAACTTTGTGACGGCCCGATCCCGAACCCATTCGATCCCGCTGAGCACCTTCTGATCGGCCAGGCAGGCTTTAATCCTCTGTCCCGTGAAACCGACTTGCTTGGCGACGGACAACAACGGCCCGATCGGATCCCGTACAGCCCACTGCTCCTGGGTTCGAAACAGGAGCCCGATTACCGAGAAGTAGTCATCTTTAGGTGCACAGCGGGCAAGCATGAAGGCGCTGGCAGCCAAGGGATCGAACGGGAACTCGCGAAGCACGTACCGTACCTTTCCGGTGTCGATGTACTCCTTCTTGAGCTTGGGGAAGGTGGCTTCGGCGAAATGCGCACAATGGGAACACGTCAGCGACGCGTATTCGATAATTGTCACCGGCGCATTATCCGATCCCATCGTCTCCTCCCCAAGCGGGCCGGCCTGCATCAGTTCGGCTTGCGGGATTGTTCGGGCGAACGATGGCCTCACGCCCGGCGCAATCGAGAGTACCACTGCGATAAGCGTGGCTGCGAGGCGCGGACTGCCTGGCGATCGGTGCAATGGAAGTACCTGCAAAGTTGGTCGCGCCGTGTGAGGCGCCGCATCGGAGCGGCAGACCAACTCACCAACACAGGACTCGATCGCAGATTTGTATGGCGAAGCGAATTAAATTTTTGACAGACCCATCCGGCTCGCTCGATCTGAGAGGCGTGATTGCTTTTTCGTCTTAGCCGGCAATTGGCGATTGAGCGTCCATCGCCAGGCGAGCCCGTACTGCTGGTTGCGGGTGGCGGTCGAGCATGGACCGCCGATTATTTCATCAGTCGGAGGTCCGCCGCGAGAGCAGCGCGCGCGCCCATTGCTGGTTAAACGGCCCCGGCGCGATGGGGGGCGAGTTGGGGCCGCCAACCTGGTGGGAGGTTTTCTTCCGGCTGGGGTCCTTGGGGGGCGTTTACCGGAAGCGCTGAATCTACGCCGAAGAGTTGCCTTGGTTCCAAAGGAAAGGCTCCAGCCGCGAAAATCGCGCGGCCTTCGCCGGACCAGTGCCTCAACGGGAAGTGGCTGTGCCGAGGGAATATCATCCGATGACAGTCGAATTGTTGGCCTCTATCACTGGATGCGGCGCCGTTCAGGGCCGAACGATGTGGGCTCCCGAACAGCTACTCGGCGGCCTGCGGCAAATGCGTGTGCGTTTTCGGGAACGGCTTGATTTGCCGCGGACGGCCCATCAGCACCGGCTGGAACAACACGGCCGCCGCCATCGTGCATACCAACGCAAGCGCCATCATCTTGCCCATGCTCGACATGCCCGGATAGTCCGAGGCCCACATGCTTCCAAACGCGATGGCGTTGGTCATGGCGCTGAACACGACCGCCCGCGTCAGTGTCGATTGTAGCAGGTGGGTCTTTCCGGCCCGCCACGCCATGATGTAGTAGATCTTGAACGCCACGCCGACGCCGAGCAGGAGCGGCAGCGCGACGATGTTCGCGAAATTGAGCGCCAGCCCCGAGATCACGGCGATTTCAAGTGTTACGCCGCCGGCGAGGAGCAGCGGGAACAGTGTCAAGAGCACGTCCGTGACACGTCTCAATGCAACAACGAGCAGGATCGCGATGGCGAACAGCGCGAGGATGCCGGCCTCGATGAATGCTGTCGTGACGGTCTTTCCGGATTCGTAGAGGCTCACCGCCGCGCCTGTAGCCGATGGTTCGGCTCGAAGTACCGCGCGGGCGAACCGACGCAGCACGGTCGTATCGTTGGGGTCGCCTTTCGGCATGGCCTTTACGCGCGCCCGGCCGTCGGGCAGCATCCAGTCGCCCACCAGATTTGGCGGTAAGGTCTTGATCGTCACGGGCTCCGGCGCAAGGCTCTTGTGCAGCCGCTCGAGGTCGTAGGTCAAGGGCGGCACCAGCGCCGCCTCGGCCTTGTTCCTGACGCTGACGTCCGCGTCAGCCAGTCGCTTGAGTTGATCTGCAACATGGCGCGCGGCATCGGCGCCGGCGGCCTTCGAGTCGCCCGCAGCCTTGGTCAGAGCATCGGCGGCGCTACGGATCGCGGCGACGTTGTCCTGATCGTTCGGCGCCGGCTGTTGTCGGGGTTGATTGAGCGCGGGACCGAGGCCTCGCGACGCCGCCTGCAGGGCGGCGATCTTCTGATCCTGATCGCTGGGCACGAAGCTGCTGAGGGTCAGGACGCGCGAGACTTCGGGAATGGTTGAGAGATGCTTGGCGATGGTATCGGCTTGTTCGAGTGACGGCGCCAGCACTTCGGCATCATTGCCGCTGGTTTGCGGGTCGGCCTGCAATCGACGATAGGTCGCGACCGAGGGCGAGTTCGGGTTCTGCAGATCGATCGGATTGAAGTCGAACGGTAGATGCCACAGCAGCGGCGCGCCCGCCAACACCACGAGGATCGTGCCGAAGATGACGGCCACACGATGCCGCTGCAGGAATTCGTCCAGTGGCGCGAGGCCCCTGAAGCCGACGGCGGCCGCTTCGCCCGGCGGATTGAGCACCATCAGCATGGCAGGAACCAACGTAATACTGCAGGCGAACGCAATCAGCATGCCGCAACCGGCTATCAGCCCGAGTTCGGAAAGGCCGCGGTAGCTGGTCGGCAGGAACGCGAAGAAGCCCACCGCTGTGGCGGCGGCCGCAAGCGCGAGAGGTTTGCCGGCCTTCTCTGCCGCGCTTCGCAATGCCGTTGCCAAATCGCCGAGTTCGTGACGTTCGCTGCGATAGCGCACGCTAAACTGAATCCCGAAATCGACGCCGAGGCCGACGAACAGCACGAAAAACGCGATCGAGATCAGATTGAAGGAGCCGACCATGGCAAGCCCGAGCGCCGCGGTTGCCGCGAGCCCGACCATCAGGCTGAAGAACACCGCAACGATGATCTTGATCGAGCGAAGCGCCAGCCAGAGAACGATCAGGACGCCCAGGATCGCCGTCAGCGTATCGCGCAGGGCACTGTTCCGGATCACTGAAAACTGATCGTCGTTCATCGGCACCTGGCCGGTGAGGCTGACGGTAGCCCCGAATTCATCCTTCAGTTTCAAATCCGCCGCAGCCTTGTGAATTGCGTCCTCCGCCGAACGTCCCGGCTGCAGCGCCCTAAAGTCGAGTTTTGGCGCGACCTCGATAAAGTGTCTCAATTGGTCGATTGGCAGGGCGTGGCCTTCCAACAGTTCTTGCCAGGAGAACGATGCCGGTTTGCCCGATAGAACGTCGTCCAGCGTTCGACCGGCCAGCGAAAGGGGCCACGTCAACTGTTCCAGTTTGATCTGGCCTCGCTCGACGCTTTCGGCCGCAATCTTGAGCACCTTCATGACACCGCGCAGGCTCGGGTCGCCCGCCAACGTCGAGAGGAAGGGCCGCGCATGGGTCAGCCCATCGGCGCTCTTCCTGACGTCGGATGGAGATTTGAACAGCAATCCGTTGCGTTCGAAGAAAGCGCCGGTATCAGGTTGTCCCACGCGGCGGAACAGGCTCGGGTTCTTCGCGAGGACATCTGCCAGTTGATTGGTCGCCATCTCGGCATTCTCGGCCGTCGGTGCCTCCACGACCGCCGAGATTCCTTGCTGGGGAAACGCCTGGTTCAGCTGCACCTGACGCTCATGCCAGGGCAGTTTTTGAGATATCAATCCTTCGATGTCGGTGTTGATGGAAAACCGCGCGACGTCGAATATCGCCGCTCCCAGCGCCAGCAGCATCCCGGCGAGAATGACGGTCCACCGGTGGCGCGCGCAGAGATCGACAATCCAGACAATCGTTCCGATCATTGTTTCATCGCGAATAATTCGATCTTGTAGCGAAGCGTCGCTCTTGTAGCGAAGCGTCGCTCCGGTCGCTCAGTCGGCATCGGGCGCGTCAGCCGTCGAACCTGGCGTCGTGACGACATCCACGTCCTTTTTGACCCCGAACGGCCGATCGCCACCCGCGAGCACAATGTTACGGGTGCCGGAGCCGAGAAGATGGTTCGTCTGCCGGCGCCAATCTCGTGTGCCTCTCGCTCTCAGCGGATCGACTGCTCCAATGTAGGAAGCGATGTCCCCGGACTAGCGGCTTGCGGCCCGCCTTGGTGGAACCTGCGACATCCAGAGTTCGATCGCGGCCAGCACAGCTACGATGATGCCGATTATCACCTCGACGCGCATTGCCTTGGTTCCGTTGAACTTCAGCACCCATGGCGAGACGATCAGCCACAAACCGACGATCAGGTTAAGCCATTCTTCCCAGACGGCGAATGCGGCCAGTGCTGCGATCGAAAGCACGACGATCACGATGCCGCTCAAATACGCATTTTGCGACTCGATCCCAGCGGCGAAACTGAAGAGCCAAGGGGAGATAAACAGGATGCCGCCCAAAATCAGGTTGCCGACATCGCACAGCTTCGCATTAGTCCATTGATTCATGGTGTCCTCCATTGAGAGACACCGGCCGTCGCCCCCGCGAGCCGGTGGACGTTTGAAGCAACTCAGCTTGGTAAGCGAGGTTCCTGAGTTGAAAGCCATATTGACGACAGACTTTCGGATATCCAACGAAAGTACTGCGGCGAAAGCTGATGATCACCATCCGGTGTTACAACGGGTGCGGCGCCGGCGAAAGTTCCGTCGCTGCCCGGCGCGAATGGTCGGTTGCCAGCAACACGTAGATCGCCGGTACCACGAACAGCGTGAACAGGGTGCCGATCGAGAGACCGCTGGCGATAACGAGGCCCATGTTGAACCGCGACACGGCGCCGGCGCCGCTGGCAGTGATCAGCGGAACTACGCCCAGCACCATCGCCGCCGTGGTCATCAGGATTGGGCGCAGCCGCACGCCGGCCGCCCGCTCGACCGCCTCGCGCCTGGAAACGCCGCTGCGCTGAAGCTCGTTGGCAAATTCCACGATCAAAATGGCGTGCTTGCTGACCAGGCCCATCAGTGTCACGAGACCGACGTCGGTGTAGATGTTCAGCGACGCGCCGCCCACGCCGACGCTGATGAAGATCAGGGCGCCGGCAATCGACATCGGCACCGAGACCAGAATGATGAAGGGATCGCGGAAGCTTTCGAACAGCGCCGCCAGCGAGAGGAAGATGATCACCAGCGCGAAGCCGAAGGTGACGACGAAGCCGCCGGACTCCTGAACATATTGTCGGGAAAGGCCGCCGTAGTCGATGGTGTAGCCCTGCGGCAGAATCCGGCGGCTGAGGCGCTTCAGGTAGTTGAGTGCGTCGGCCTGCGCGACGCCTGGCGCTGCAACCCCCTGGATCGTCGCGCTGTTGAGCTGCTGAAAGTGATTGAGCGACTCCGGCAAGGTCTTGGTCGTGATATGTGCGATCGTCGAGAGCGGAACCGGGACTCCGTTGACGTCAGCCACGTAATAGTTGAGCAATTGGTCGGTGTTCAGGCGATACTGCTGCTGGACCTGCGGGATAACCTTGTATGACCGCTGATCCAGACTGAAATAATTGACATAGCCGCCGCCGAGCATCGACGCCAAGGCACCGCCGACATCGCTCATTTTGAGTCCAAGCTCGGCGGCCTTGTTGCGGTCGATGTCGACGACCGCCTCCGGACTGTCGATCTTGAGATCGGAATCGAGAAAAATGAACATCCCGCTGTTCTCGGCCTCTTGCAGGAACTGCTGCGCAACCTTGTTGAGGCGATCAAAGGAATCGGTGGTCGTGATGACAAACTGCACCGGCAGCCCCTGACTGCCGGGCAGGGGAGGCAATTGGAACGCCGCCGTGCGCATGCCGGCGACCTGGTTCAATTTCTGCTGGAGCTCGGGTTCAAGCTGATTGCTCGTCTTGCTGCGCTCGTCCCACGGCTTGAGCACCATGCCCGCGATCGACTGGCCCGGCGCATCGATCTGAAACACGTGCGCCGTCTGCGGAAACTTCATCATGATCTTGTGGATCTGCCGGGCATAGAGCAGCTTTTGCTGCAGCGTCGCATTGGCCGCCGGAGTCGATGACGCAATAATGACACCCTGGTCCTCCTGCGGCGCCAGCTCGCTCTTGGCGCCACCATAGAGGAAGTAGATGCTGGACAGGATGATCAGCGCGAACACCACGGTCACCGGCAAATAGTCGAGGCTGTTGTGCAGCCGTCGCCGGTAACGGCGATGCAACGATTCAAAGGTGCGGTCGATCAATGCACTAAATCGCTGCCCCCCAAGACTGCCGCCATCGCCGCTGGCCTTCAGGAGCCGCGAGCTCATCATTGGCGACAGGGTCAGTGCCACGATCGCTGATATCGTCACGGCGCCAACAAGCGTAAACGCGAATTCGGTGAAGAGCGCACCCGTCAATCCGCCCTGGAACGCTACTGGCACGTAGACCGCGATCAGAACGACGGTCATCGCGACGATCGGCCGTCCAAGTTCGCGCGCGGCCTCGATCGCCGCCGATATCGGCGGCTGGCCTTGCTCGAGGTGCCGGTTGACGTTCTCCACGACGATGATGGCGTCGTCCACCACAAGACCGATCGCGAGCACCAGCGCCAGCAAGGTCAGCAGATTGATGGAATAGCCGAGCGCAAGCATGATGGTGAAGGCGCCGACCAACGACAGCGGAATGGCAACCATCGGGATGACCACCGACCTCAGCGATCCCAGAAACAGGAACACCACCAGGTTCACGATGACGAGTGCCTCGACCAGAGTCCGGACGACGTCCCTGATCGCGCTGTTCACGAAATCGGTCGAGTCGTAAACGATCGCGCCATGGAGCCCGTTCGGCAGTTCGGCGTGGATTTCTGGAAAGATCCTGCGTACGCCCGCGATCACGGCCAGCAAATTCGCGGTCGGTGCGATCTGGATACCGATGTAGACCGCTGGTTTGCCGTCGAAGGCCACTTCGGTCTCGTAGGTATCGGCGCCAAGGGTGACGTTGGCGACGTCCTTTAGCCTGACGATCGCACCGTTGACTTGCTTGATGATCAGGTTGGCGAATTCATCCGCTGTGTGCAGACCGGTCGATGCGGTCAGGTTGACCTGAACCATCTCGCCCTTGGTGGTCCCGAGACCGGAGATATAGTCGTTTTGCGTCAAAGCTGCGCTGATGTCGGCGGCGGTCAGGCCGTAGGCGGCGAGCTTGACCGGGTCGAGCCATGCGCGCAGCGCGAAATTCTGGCCGCCAAGGATTTCCGCGGTCTGTACGCCGGGAACTGCCTGCAGCTTGGGCTGCACGACGCGGGCAAGATAATCGGTAATCTTGTTCCGGCTCAGCGCCTCGCTGTCGAAGCCCAGATACATGGCGTCGATGGTCTGACCCACCTTGACGGTCAGGACCGGCTGCTGCGTGCCGGCCGGAAGCTGATTGAGAACCGAGGAAACCTTGGTGTTGATTTCCGTCAGGGCCTTGTCGGCGTCGTAGTTGAGCCGAAGATAAATTGTGATCACGCTCGTCCCGCTCTGACTGGCCGAGCTCATGTAGTCGATGCCGTTGGCCTGGGCGATGGCATTCTCCAATGGCGTCGTGATGAAGCCGGCGATGACATCGGGGTCGGCGCCGTAATAGGTCGTGGTCACGGTGACGACCGCGTTCTGGGTCCGGGGATATTGCAGAACCGGCAGCGAGCCGATCGCGCGTAGACCGAGAGCAAAAATCATCAGGCTGACGACGCTCGCTAGAACTGGCCGGCGAATGAAAATGTCGGTGAAATTCATGGCTGCCAAACCCGATTAGTCCTCGACCGGCGTCGGATTTGGATTGTCGGCAGGCTGAACCTCGTTGTTGATCATAACCGGCACGCCATTGTGGAGTTTGACCTGGCCCGCGCTCACCACTACGTCGCCTTCCTTGAGGCCTTTGAGAATAGCGACCTGGTCTCCGCGAGTTTGACCGGTCGTGACAAACGTTTGCTCGGCGACGTCTTGGGGCGCTCCCTTCCCGCCGTTTGGCTTCTTGACGACCACATAGACGATGTCGCCGTATGAATTGTAGGCGATCGCCGTCTTGGGCAGGGTGACGTAGTCTTGCGGTGGCCCGATGCCGAGATCGACGGTGGCGAACATCCCGGGCAGCAGCTTGTTGTCCGGGTTCCTCAACGTCGCGCGCACCTGCACGTTGCGCGTCGCCGTATCGACCAGCGAATTGATCGATGACACTTCGCCGCTGAATGTAACACCCGGATAGGTATCGACCTTTGCCGTCACCGGCTGCCCGAACTTGATCCTGGCGAGCGATTGCTGCGGCAAGTAAAAATCGACGAAAATCGGATCGAGCTGCTGCAGTGCCACGACGGGCATTCCGGGTGCGATATATTGGCCAAGGTCGACCTGGCGTATGCCGAGGCGACCGGGAAATGGAGCCTTGAGCACTTTGTAATCGACCAGCGCCTGCTGTTGCTCAACCTGCGCCCGATCGCTTTTGAGGGTCGCGAGATCGGTGTCTACGGTTTGCTGGGTCACGGCATCGCCGGTCACCAAACTCCGATCGCGATCGTAATTGAGTTGCGCCAACGCGGCGGTGGCCTTGAGCGAATCCAGATGGGCGATGTCGTCGTCGGCGCTTAGTTCGACCAGCGAGTCGCCCTTCTTTGCGTCCAAGCCGGATTTGAAATGGATCGCCGAGACGATGCCCGGAACCTGAAAGCTCAGATTGGCGCCGTTGACGGCACGGAGACTGCCGACCGCCTCGAGCCTGCTTTGCCAGGGCTGTGACCTCGCGACCACCGTGGATACGGTTTGTGGAGGGTTGCGCAGTTTGACCAATGCTTTCTGGATCATCTTGCCCCGGAAAATCTCGAAGCCGAACACAGCCGCAAAGACGATGCCGACCGCCAGCAGCATGATGATCATCGGCTTGAGTCTGGCCATTGCGTTGCCTGCGCGCGCCGTGAGGCGACGGGGAATGCTGTGCCGCGCAAGGACGCAAGCACCTGCCGGAGCGCGCCCGCCGTTACTCACAGTTAAGCGGCCGTCACGCGTGCGCTTCGCACCACACTAACGTGCACTTGCGGCGCCAGGTTCCGGGTCAGAGGTAGTACGAAGGTATTATGCTCACCAAGGTAGGAGCAAACGAGACTGGGTCGAATCGTCCGCGCAGGAGATCGTCGAACCTGGCGGGATCATCGCGCTTGGAACTCCGGAGACACGCTCGCGTTTGGTCCGCAAGAGACCCGCATCGTTGCTGCACCATCATGACGCAAGTGATTTCGTTCTCCAATGTCAGCGATTAACAGGCTGCGCCCGCTCAGACATGTCGCGCAGTGGTTGCCGATGCGACCGCTGTCGTGGGGGCTTTCTCCATGAGTGCGGATATGGTTGTCGCTCCTGAGAGCGATCCCTCCCGGCATGCTGCGTCGAGGTCACGGCTTCGTTACGCGGTTGCAGCCATGGCGGGAGCGATCTTCCTTTTATCAGGCACGACGTCGTGGTTCCTGTACGGCATCCATTTTCCCTCTGCTTCCGAGGTCACCTCGCGACGCGTGATCGTGCTGAAATCCGCCGATGGGCAGGACCTCATGCACAAGGGTAACCTGCGATTGGCGCCTGTCGAGGCGAAGGACATGCCCGGCGCCGTCATCAACGCGGTCCTGAGCATTGAGGACCGGCGTTTCTACCAGCATGGTGGCATCGATTTGCGATCCGTGCTGCGCGCGCTCAGGCAGAATATCGACGCTGGCAAAACCGTTGCCGGCGGTAGCACGATCACTCAGCAACTTGTCAAGACCCTCTTTCTCGGGCCGGAGCGTACCTACAGGCGCAAACTCCAGGAGGCGGCGATTGCGATCTGGATCGAGCATCATCTGACCAAGAATGAAATTCTGACGAGCTACCTGAACAACGTCTATCTGGGTTCTGGAACGACCGGGTTTCCGGCCGCGGCAAAGCTCTATTTCGACAAGAAGGTCGCTGACTTGAGCTTGCCGGAATCCGCCATGCTGTCGGGAATGATCAACGCTCCGGAACAGGACGACCCGCTACACGATTTTGACGCGGCGCGCAGGCGGGCCGCAACCGTTCTTGACGCGATGGTGGCTAACGGGAAGTTGACCGAAGAGGCGGCGCTGGCGGCGAAGCTGCATCCGGCGACGCCCGTTCCGGCGGAAATCTCGCCGCCCTCGACCGGCTGGTTTGTTGATTGGGTCCATGGCAAGGCGGCCGCGGTCACGCCGCCGCTTGGTGGCACCGTTCGCATGCGGACGACGCTAGACCTGCGTCTGCAAGAATTGGCGGCAAACATCGTGAAGTCGACATTGGCCAAATACGGTGAGGAGAAGCACGCGGAACAAGCGGCGCTTATCGCGATGCGGCCCGATGGCGCGGTTGTGGCCATGGTCGGAGGACGAAGCTACGCAAGCAGCCAGTACAATCGCGCGGTTCAGGCCGAGCGGCAACCGGGCTCGGCGTTCAAGCTGTTCGACTATTATGCGGCCCTGCGCGCCGGTTTCAAACCTGACGATGAAGTCCTGGATGCGCCCGTCGATATTCACGGCTGGCAGCCCGAAAATTACGAGCGCCACTATCATGGTGAGGTCACCCTCGCCGACGCGTTCGCGAATTCGCTGAACGATGCGACCGTTCGACTGTCACAGAAAGTCGGAATCGGCGCGGTGATCGCGGCCGCTCGCGACCTCGGCCTGCGCGCGCCGCTCGAAAACAACCCAAGCCTCGCTCTCGGCACCGGCGAGGTAACCTTGCTCGATCTTACCTCGGCTTATGCGGCGGTGCGCGCAGGCAAGGCGCCCGTCAATGCGTGGGGTATTTCCGGCGTCAAGATGTCGAACGACTCGCATTACCTGCCACTCGGTGAACCCGGCGAATCGCAGCATGGTCTCGGGCAGTATCAGGCCGAACTCATCAGTTTGCTGCAGGGTGTCGTGCAACACGGCACCGGCCGCGCCGCGGCGCTTCAAGGCTTTGCGGCCGGCAAGACCGGAACGACCCAGGACTATCGGGATGCCTGGTTTGTCGGCTTCGACGATTCGCTTGTGGTCGGCGTCTGGGTCGGCAACGACGACCACAGCCCGATGAAGGGCGTCGTCGGCGGCTCACTTCCGGCAAAGATCTGGAAGGATTTTATGGAGCAAGCAGGTGCGCCGACGGTGGCGGGGAACAATCCGGTAGCGTCGCCCGCGTCGCTGGCGACAGTCGGACAGTCGCAGGCGGCACCGGGCCTCTCCGATCAAAATGCGGCCGCGGCTGCTACCGAGACGCAGAGCGCCCAGTGCAACGTTCCGGTCTGCGAAGAATATTATCACTCCTTCCGGGTATCGGACTGCACCTATCAGCCCTATTGGGGACCGCGCGAATATTGTGAGCGATAAGCGATCTTGTAGTTACGTCAACGCTGCAACCGGCTCTCCCAAGCCTGTGCTGCTTCACGAAGGTATGAGCGGACAATTGGATCAAACGACCCGTTGGCGGCGTTTCACATGAGGCAGGATATATCGGCAGGAATGCAGACCTTGAGGAAGCCTGAGGAAGCCCAGAGGTGACGGCCGATTCCACCAACGTCGAGTCCACCAACGAAGCCAAAACGGGAACGAGGCGAGACTTCCTCTACATCGCGACCGGCGCGGCCGCCGCGGTGGGAACGCTGGCGGCGCTGTTTCCGATGATCGATCAGATGGAGCCGGATGCGTCGACCCTGGCCGCCGGCGGCCCGGTCGATTTCGACGTGAGCAAGCTTCAGCCGGGTCAACAGGTGGTCGTGCGTTGGCGCTCGCGACCGATCTTCATTGTCAATCGTCCGCCGGCGGCCCTCAAGACGCTGCAAGATCCAAAACTGCTCGAAAGATTATCCGACGCAAATTCCAGCGCGCCGCAGCAGCCGCCTTATGCCGACAACTGGCATCGTTCGATCAAGCCGGAATACGGCCTGTTGGTGGGCATCTGCACGCATCTTGGATGCATTCCGATGTTCTATCCCGACCCCAACAACAGTCTGCCCACGGCAGACTGGCCGGGGGGTTACTTCTGCCCGTGTCACGGATCCAAATACGATCTGGCCGGACGCGTGTTCGGCGGTGTGCCGGCTCCTTACAATCTGCCGGTTCCACCTCATCGCTTCGTCAACGGCACGACCGTCCGGATCGGCGAGAACCCGCCGGAGGTCGTCTGGGATTTCTCTTCAATCGCCCAGATTTGAGCGGGACGTAAGGCAACGGTCCAATAGCGGTTGAGGGGAAAGGCGCCAGCGGCGGCATGCCCAGCTAGTTCCTGCCCTTGCCGCTCGCTCCGGCAAGCGTGCGCACGCGCTCTTCGTTCATTCCCGGTTCGGCGGTCCTTCGCACACCACGCGACCGCCGCCGGGCACATGGGCTCGCTCGGCAATCTAGACGGCGGCGTGAACGGTCTGCTTGCCCCTGTCGGCAAGCATGTTTAAGCGTTGCCTAAGCGCCGGGCGGCCGCGGCCCATCGAATTGGATTTGGCACTCACCTTCAATCGCGGCTTCTTCGATCGAGATCATCTCCTTCTTCAGATGCGAAAGATCTGATGCCTTCTCGCCGCTCATGTTCGCGAGGAACGCCTTGGGCCAGAATATGGTGAATTGGCCGGCTGCATTCTGCAGAGGCGTATCGCCTTTGACACCGACATCTTGTTCGGCGCGTTGGGATACGCCGGTCGCTGCCGCAACCAGATCCTTGCAACTGTAATTCAGGTAAGGGTTGTGCCGATAGTCAAGAGCCTCGGCCTCCGCGGAAATGATCGCCGATAATCCCGCAGCAAGAATTCCTGCAGTAACCAGTGCCGTCACGATCGTGCGAGCCATTTTGCTTCCCTTGTTCGGTACCGCATCTCCCATTGGAGAGCTAATGACGCGAGCCTTACGGTTCTTGGCGTCGAGAGTATGGCTACCTCTTGGCAGCGGGGTACCAGAAAAATTACACGGCTTCGCTCGGGATCGACTATCTACAGTTTCGTGATTTCGGTCGCCAGGGAGTTTCAGTACGTGGGTTTGAAAAAGGGCAGCCGTGCTGCGGTATTCGTTGTAAGCGCTTCGCCATGGACTTCCGAGATCCTTACGAACTTTTGATTTGGGCCGGAGAAAGGTGGTTTGCTATTCGTCGATCAGTTGCTTGTTCTGCGAGGTAGACGATGTCGATCGAGCGGGATGATGAACTTGATCGTTGCCCCAATCGCAAAAGCCGATACGAGATAGCGGCGGTGAAACTCAGCATCATGCGGGAGACCTCGTCGCTTCTTGTCTGCACGTCATGCGGGCTGGCGCGCGCCGAGGCGCCGAGCACACCGGCGTACCGGCCTGGATTGGCCTGGCGTATCGCGATCGGTCTGATAGTGACTGCGCCCGCGGTTCTTTACGTTGCTATGAGGCTTTTGGTTTTTGAACACCAGCCTGTCCCGACAAGCAAACTGGCGGTCTCCATCGAGCAAAGCTCCAGCCGGCTTTGATGAAGTTCAAATGCGTCAACGTTTGTGAACGTTCGCTGCCGCCTTTGCACCGAAGACCCGGTTGTGGGCCGGGCTTGCAGAACCAGGTGACGAGGGCGCGCTCGCAATTCCGGAGCTGGCGAGGTTTGCTGCCGACGGAGACACCATCGAAGCCTGGCGATTAACATCGGCCATCGCTTTATGGGTCACGGCTTCTTGCATCTTCGAATACTGTCGGCGAGCCTCTAACGAAACCTTTTGGCATTTGGTTTGTTGCTGCCTGGGGGCGGCTCACCCAGGAGACCGCCATGAAGTTCGCCACACTACCTATCGCAACCATCGTGCTTGTCGCCAGCCTCGGAGCGGCCGCAGCTGCAGACCACAATGCGATGTCGAAACAGTCATCGATGTCGTCGACCGCGTCGACGGCGAGGGACAATCTTTCGCTCACGACCGCCCAGCAAAAACTGGCGTGGCGCGACCTCAGCAAGCAGGCCGCGAGTCAGCCTGCGCCGTCAAACTTCTCTGCATCGCAGGGGACCACGGTTCCGGACAATATCGCGCTTCGTCCGATACCGAAAAAGGTTGCCAGTCTGCTCCCGAAATTGAAGTCCTATCAGTATGCACGGCTACCGAACCAGATTCTTATCGTGAACCCCACTGACAAGAAGGTCGCAGACGTAGTCAACCGCCGCGCCTGATCGAGTGCCGGCGTTGCACCGGGATAGCGTACCGGCGGGTTTTGTGCCCGCCGGTCGCGCCCGGTAGTGGCGTTGATCGAGGAGTTTGAGATTTGGCTGGTACAGGATTGCATCACGCGACCAGCGCTCGGAATTGCCTTGAGCGCAAAAAATCAGCGACCCAGTTATCAGCGACTTCGTTAAAAGTGGCCGACTTGGGAATCGCCAGACTGTCCCCCGGGATTCCACGAATATCGCTCCGGCATCGCCTCTTCTGCCGCGTTGGGTGGGGGCGCCGATCTTCTTATGGATCAGCCGGGGACGCCGTTTCGCCAACTGGCGGTGGGAATTATGATGCCATCGATCGCGCTCACGCTCACCCTGGCGCTTGAGGACCGACGGGGTCACAGTCCGAAGCAACAAACGCTGAGGAGACAGTTTGAGCGTTTGTGAGCCCAGTGACGGGAGTTGCGGGATCGTCGAATTGCGCGTATTTGAACTGATGGACGGGCTGAGCGATCGAGCGGTCACGGCCGTCGGATTATCAACGCGCGGATCCATGCGATCAGCCATTAAATAATCTTCATCTGCGCCAGATCGTCTTGCGTGCCGACATTGCCTGCGTAAGTTCTGCGCTTGGCTGCAGCGCCGCTTTCCCGTCCGCGGAACGCGGTTCGGTGCAGCAGGAAGCCCCGGCCCCTCGCTGCTTCACGGCCGATGCGAGCCGGGGCTTTGTGTCTGGAATATTCGAGGTTACCGCTGCTCGTGCGAATCATGCGCGAGCCGGGGGAATGACCGAACGCAGGAATGTGATGTCGGGACGCAGGATCGTCAGGTCGGTGACCCGCGCCAGCATCATCGCCAGTGTGCGCGTTTGATTGCGGGTCTTTGGCCTTGGGAACGACCGGGGTTTGCCAAGAGTTTAGCCGGGGACGGATTTTGATTTTGGCTCTCGCGAGGGCTAGCACGGAGTGAGATTTCCTATCAGATCTCATCTCAGGCCAGAGGATCGTACCATGACGAGGACTCGTCTCATTGTTGCAAGCCTCATCGTTTCCGGCTTGGTCGCCCTTCCTGTAGTGACAGCCCTGGCGGTGCAACGGTCGAACGAAGAGATGTCCGACCTTGCTTTGCTTGACGGTGTGATCGGGCTGGTTCAGCGCGAATATGTTCATCCCGTGAGCTCCGGCGAACTCACCGAAGACGCGCTCAAGGGGATGTTGACACGTCTCGATCCGCATTCGGATTACATGGACGAGCAGGAGTACAGGCAGTCCGAGGAAGATACTGCCGGTAAGTTCGGTGGGCTTGGGATGGAGATCTCCGAACAGGACGGTGTGCCAAAAATCGTCTCGCCCATCGATGGCACGCCTGCAGCGCAAGCTAAACTCCAACCCGGCGACTTGATCGTCCAGGTCGATCACTCGAGCGTGCAGGGCATGGGGTTGCCGAAAGTCGTCAGCCTGTTGCGCGGCGATCCCGGCTCCGCCGTGACGCTGACGATTTTGCGCGGCAAGGGAGCGCCGTTCGACGCGACGCTGACCCGTCAGATCATCCAGGTTAAATCGGTGAAATCGACGCTCGAGTCCGACGGCATCGGATATGTCCGCATCAGTCAATTTGGCGGCGACACCGGGACCAGCTTCAGGCAGGCCATCAACACATTCAAGGATAACCAGAACGGGCATATCAAGGGACTTGTGATCGATCTGCGCAACGACCCCGGTGGATTGCTGTCGGCCGCCGTCGATGTGGCAGGCGATCTGCTGGATGGTGGAACCGTTGTCTCGATTCGCGGCCGAAAAACCGACGAGGAGCGTACATTCAAGGCTCCAGCCGATGGAGACATGCTGGCGGGGATTCCGGTCGCGGTGTTGATCAACGGCGCCTCGGCGTCGGCCTCGGAAATCGTGGCCGGGGCCTTGCAGGACCGTCACCGTGCGACCGTGATGGGAACCCAGAGCTTCGGCAAGGGATCGGTTCAGACGATCATTCCGCTCAAGGGACACGGCGCGGTGCGGCTGACGACGGCGCTTTACTTTACGCCATCCGGGCGCTCCATCCAGGATGATGGCATCTCGCCGGATCAGGTAGTCGAGGCTCCCAAGGATCAGCAGATCAGCGGAGGCATGATGATGCGCGAGAGCACATTGCGCGGTGCGTTCAAGAATCCGGGGGCGCCCGACCAAAGCGAGAAGATGAAGCCGCCGGCAGTCCGGAGCGAAACCTATTCGCCTCCGATCAAGGCGGACCTGATCGGTGCGCCGGAGGATTCGCAACTCAAGGCCGCGCTCGCCTATCTGGAAGGCCAGACGAAGACAGCCGGCCAGTCGCGCTAAGCATATCCAGACAGTTGGCGGGCCAGGAAGCGGCGCGCCAATAATAGCGCGTGAGGTGATCGAAAGGCCAGCGAACACATCATGAGCGTGCAGAACGGGTCGGCCCCGGCGACGATCCGGATCAAGCGCGAGTGCGCGGCACGTTGGATGCGATCGAGAGAAACCTCATGCAGGACGGTTTTTGTGCTGAGATATCGCACGGCAGAAGGGACGGACGGATTGCCGCCGGGGGAAGGAGTTTTCCTCGCCTGCAGTTTCTGGCTCGCCGACAACTATGTGCTGCAAGGGCGACTTGATGAAGCGCGAGAGCTGTTCACCAAACTACTGTCGCTGCGCAACGACGTCGGATTGCTCGCTGAAGAATATGATCCGGGCGCCAGGCGTCAATTGGGTAATTTCCCTCAGGCATTCTCGCATCTCGCGCTTATCAACACGGCGCGAAACCTAACTAGCGCTCACGGTCCGGCCCATCAACGGTCGGCAGGAAGTAGCGAGACAGAGAAAAGGTTTGCCAATGGACAGTGGGCTCGGCAACGATGATCGTTGGAGCCTTGATACCCAAACCGGGAATTAGGGAACGAAATCTGCCATCAACAAGCGCCAGAGAGGATTGGCTGAACTGCCTTCGATCCTTTGAAGAGCTGTCGTAATCCGTTCACATGATAATTTCAATATATGAGAGTTCGCAGCTTTGTTCCGAGTGGAACACTCGACACGATTTCGAACGTGTTCCCCTTTGCTCTGGAAGAACCGATTGGCACTACGCAGCCGGCTTGGGAATAGGTCGCTCAACCATCGCAAGAATCTGGGTGTTGGGGGAAGTCCCCGATTTTGAATTTATCAATCGGATTACGTTGCACAGCTGATGCCTTCGACCGCCGATCTCATCGTGGCGCGCGAAGCGCTTCGACGGCGATCCAGGTCGCCGCTGACCGCCGCTTCGAGCGGCCCAAATCCTAAAGCCCCCGAGCTCTGCCGGCAGATACTTACAGACTTGAGCCCGACGCCAGCACCCCTGCCAAGGTCTGACTATGTTGTTTAGTAAATGGCAGTAAACATAAACTAAATCAAAGGGAAGACGGCATGATCAATCTGGTGACGCGAACCGAAAGCGGTGCGCATCGGAGATGAAAGATCGCCCAATCGCCCGCGCGCGATTCCGATTGTCGCACTGCAACAGCCGTTATTTCGATTTTTCTTCGATCCGATCGGCCTTCGATCAGTGTTCGCGGCTTTGCTCGAAGCGCTTGCACGTTTCGCTTGACGGCTCGACGAAACAGGTATCGTATGTTTAGTAATAAACTAAACTGAACATCGCGCCTGGAGGCGACGCCAAAGGAAATCGAGGATCGGCGATGAGCCGACCGGTTGCTTTCCTGAAGAGATCGGCACGCCTCAAGCCCGCTCGGGCTTCGATGCGTTGAGTCGCTTCCGGACATCGGCGCTCCGGACGCGGCGAGGGAATGCGTCACGAGAGGAAAGCACATGCAAAAATCTGCGACTGGAATGAGGTCGAAGTGGGTGGGCGGCGCGCTTGCTCTCTTCGCAGGCGTTGCGTTGTCGGCTGTCGCGAGCCAGCCGGCGGCGGCCAAGCAACTCACATTGTGTTGGGCGGCCTGGGATCCGGCCAACGCGTTGGTTGAGCTCGGAAAGGATTTCACCAAGCAATCCGGCATCGAGATGAAGTACGAATTCGTTCCGTGGACGAGCTATGCCGACCGCTTTCTCAACGAGCTTAACTCGCACGGCAAGCTCTGCGATCTGATCATCGGCGACAGCCAATGGATCGGCGGCGCCGCGGAAAATCACTGGTATGTCAAGCTCAACGACTTCTTCGCCAAAGAGCACATCTCGATGGACGATTTCGTCCCGGCAACGGTGGTGGGTTATTCGGAATGGCCGAAGAACACGCCGAACTATTGGGCGCTGCCGGCGATGGCCGACGCGGTGGGCTGGACCTATCGCAAGGACTGGTTCGCGCGGCCGGAAATCCAGTCGGAGTTCAAGAGCAAATATGGCCGCGAGCTTGCACCGCCGAAGACCTATGACGAACTGAAGCAGGTCGCCGAGTTCTTCCAGGGTCGCGATATCGACGGCAAGAAGGTTTACGGCGCCTACATCTTCACCGAGCGCGGCTCGGAAGGCATCACGATGGGCGTCACCAACGTGCTCTACAATTACGGCTTCGCCTACGAGAACCCGAAGAAGGCCTACCAAATGCAAGGCTTCGTCAATTCCGCGGATGCGGCGAAGGGGCTTGAGTTCTACAAGGCGCTGTACAAGTGCTGCACCGCTCCGGGCATGACCAACGCCTACATGCAGGAAGGCCTGGATGCCTTCAAATCGGGTCAGGTGGCGATGCAGATGAATTGGTTCGCCTTCTTCCCCGGCCTCTACAAGGACCCGAATGTCGGCGGCGACAAGATTGGCTTCTTCGTCAATCCGGCCGGTCCTAACGCCCACTTCACCCAGCTTGGCGGCCAGGGCATTTCGGTGGTCGCGACCTCCGAGCACCAGGAAGATGCGCTCAGCTACATCAAGTGGTTCGCGCAGCCCGCGGTGCAACAGAAGTGGTGGGAAATCGGCGGCTACTCGGCCCTGAAGGCGGTCGTCGATGCGCCCTCTTTCCCGAAGAGCGCAGCGTTTGCTCCGCAATTCCTGGAGTCGATGGCGATCGTGAAGGACTTCTGGGCCGAGCCGTCCTACGCACAACTCTTGCTCGACATGCAGAAGCGGGTGCACGACTACGTCGTCGCCGACAAGGGTACGTCGCAACAGGCGCTCGATCTGCTGGTCAAGGACTGGACCAAGGTCTTCATCGAGCAGGGCAAGACAGTGGCATCCGAATAGCCTGCGCCGTCGCAGACGCCGGCAGTCGCAGACACCTGTGAATTGGTTTCCCCGGAGGTATGCTCCGGGGAGACCAGACCAGCGAGCCAAGAATAGATGACCACGATCATTCATCCCGACCGCGCTCCGGTTGCCGACCTCGGCGAACTCGCCAAATCTCGCGAGGCCGCCAAATCTCGCGAGGCCGCCAAGTCGCGCGCGGCAAAGCGGTCAGGCGGCCTGTCCGACCGGACCATCGCCTGGCTGTTTGTTGCTCCCACGATTCTGCTGTTGCTCGCGATCAACATCTTTCCGCTGATCTGGATGATCCGGCTGTCATTCACGAGCCTCAACCTCAGCATGTCCTATCTGCCGCTGCGGTTCGTAGGCCTCGACAATTTCAGGGACATCTTGACGGATGAGGACATCTGGGCCCGCCTGCAGACCACGGCGCAGTTCGTGATCGCGTCGGTAGCGCTGCAGGTCTTCGTCGGATTTGGCCTGGCGCTGTTGATCAACCGCCAGTTTCGCAGCCACAGTTTTTGGACCACCATCATCCTGTTGCCGATGATGCTGTCGCCCGCCGTTGTCGGCAATTTCTGGACCCTCCTGTTCCAGCCGCAAATCGGCCCGTTCAACTACCTGGTCTCACTCTTCACAGGTGTGCCGCCGAGCTCGTTCAGCATGACCGGCGAGGTCGCGCTCGCGCCCTGGACCATCGTGCTGGTCGATACCTGGATGTGGGCGCCCTATGTGATGCTGATCTGTCTCGCCGGGCTTCGCTCGATCCCCGATTACATCTACGAGGCAGCCGAAGTCGATCGCGCTTCACCGTGGCGACAATTCTGGTCGATCACGCTGCCGATGACTGTGCCGTTCCTGATGCTGGCGGTGCTGTTCCGCGCCATCGAGAATTTCAAGATGTTCGACATGGTCAATCTCTTGACCTCCGGTGGCCCGGGCTCGACGACCGAGCTGGTCTCGATCACGCTGAAGCGCGCCGCATTCGAAAAATGGCGCACCGGCTATTCTAGCGCGCTCGCCATCATCCTGTTCGTGACCGTGTTCGGCGCGGCCAACATCTACGTCAAGGCGCTCAACCGGGTGAAGCAACGATGACCGCGATCGCCAAATCCACCGCGCATTCCATCGTCGAGGCCTCGCCGCGCTCGAAGGCCGTCGCCGGCACCATCGTCATTCTCTATGCAGTGATCGCGATCCTGCCGCTGGTATGGATCGCCGCGACCGCGTTCAAGTCGCAGAGCGACGCCATCGCCTATCCGCCCAAGGTCATCTTCCAGCCGACGCTGGAAGGCTATGTCAACCTATTCACCGTGCGGACGCGCCAGACGCCTGATTTCATCGCAACGCTGCCGCCGGCGACGACCTGGTATGACAAGCTGGTGCGCCGGCACGACATGGTGATCGCAGGGCCCTCCAAGGTGGTCCCGCGCTTCATCAACTCGCTCATCATCGGCTTCGGCTCGACGTTCCTGGCGGTGTTTCTCGGCACGCTCGCGGCTTACGCCTTCTCGCGCTTTCGGATTCCCCTGGCAGACGATCTGCTGTTCTTCATCCTGTCGACCCGGATGATGCCGCCGGTCGCGGTCGCGATTCCGATCTATCTGATGTACCGGCAGCTCAATCTCACCGATACCAAGCTCGGCATGATCCTGCTCTATACGGCCGTGAACGTTTCGCTCGCGGTCTGGCTGCTCAAGGGATTCATCGACGAGATCCCGCGCGAATACGAAGAAGCGGCGCTGGTCGACGGCTACACCCGCCTGCAGGCGCTCCGCAAGGTCGTGCTGCCGCAGGCGGTGACGGGGATCGCTGCGACCGCGATCTTCTGCCTGATCTTTTCCTGGAACGAGTATGCCTTCGCCGTGCTGCTGACCAGCGGCGACGCGCAGACCATGCCGCCGTTCATTCCCTTCATCATCGGCGAGGGCGGCCAGGACTGGCCGGCGGTTGCGGCCGCGACCACGCTGTTCGTGGTCCCGATCGTCTTGTTCACCATCCTTTTGCGCAAACATCTGTTGCGCGGGATCACCTTCGGAGCGGTGCGCAAATGACCGGCTCGGTGATCGGCAAGAGCGGACTATCGCGCTGGTTTCGGCGCGGACCCTGGGAGGCCTTCGCGATGACCCTGATCGCCGGTGGCATCGTCATGCTGGTGCAGCCCTGGTCGATCGATCTCTATAGCTATTCATTCGTGACGATCCTGGCCGGCACGCTCGGCTTTGTCGTCGTCAGTCATTTCAGGGAATAGGGCGATGGCACAGATCAAGGTCGAGAATTTGCGCAAGTCCTTCGATCAGTTCACGGCCGTGCAAGGCTCGAACTTCACGATTCGAAGACGGCAGCTTCTTTGCGATGCTGGGGCCCTCGGGCTGCGGCAAGACCACGACCTTGCGCATGATTGCCGGCCTCGAACTTCCGACCGACGGACGGGTGCTGCTCGACGGCGAGGATGTCACCTTCCGCCGCGCCGCGGCCCGCGACATCGCCTTCGTGTTCCAGCTGTTTGCGCTCTATCCCCATATGAACGTCGCAGAGAATATCGGCTTTCCCCTGAAATGCCAGGGCATGCGGCGGCGCGAAATCCGCGGGCGGGTGACCGAGACGGCGCGGCTGTTGCGCATCGAGCATCTGCTATCGAGCAAGACATCAAAACTCTCCGGCGGCGACCGGCAGCGGGTCGCGCTTGGCCGCGCCATGGTCCGGCGGCCGAAGGCGTTTCTGATGGACGAGCCGTTGGGCGCGCTCGATGCCGAATTCCGTCACCTGATGTGCGGCGAGCTGCGCGACCTGCATGACCGCATCAACGCGACCACGATCTATGTGACGCACGATCAACTCGAGGCGATGTCGATGGCGGACACCATCGCGGTCATGAACGGCGGTCGGGTCGAGCAGATCGGTTCGCCCCAGGAAATCTACGATCACCCGGCCAGCCTATTCGTCGCCGACTTCATCGGCTCGCCGCCGATGAATTTCCTGAATTTCCACGACCGCCTGCGGGCGGGGGATCGGGTCGTCAACTTCCATGAGGCCAGGATCGCCGTGCCCGAAATTCGCGAGGCGCACGCCGAGGGGCCGCTGGTGCTTGGGGTGCGCCCGGAACATATCCGCTTTTCGGATTCCGCAGCCATAAAAGGCCGGGTGTTCGGTGCGGAATATCTCGGAACCACCCAGATCGTGACCGTCGACACGGCTTATGGTCGCGTCGCCGCGCGCCTGCCCTCCAACCTTCCGGCGAAGATCGGCGATACGGTCGGCCTCGACTTCCGCTCCGAGCGCCTGGCGCTGTTCGATGCGCGCAGCGGTTCGGCGATCGCGATGGCGAGCCATGGAGTTGTCGGCCATGGCTGACGTGACCTTGCAGAATGTCAGCAAGCGCTTCGGTGCCATCGAGGCGGTGCGCGAGCTTTCCTTGGCGGTGAACGACGGCGAGTTCGTCGTGCTGCTCGGCCCGAGCGGCGCCGGCAAGACCACGATCCTGCGCCTGATCACGGGGCTGGAGCGTCCCGACGCCGGATCGATTCTGATCGACGGCCGCGACGTCACCGACGATCCGCCGGGATCGCGCGACATCGCCTTCGTGTTCCAGCAATACTCGCTCTACCCGCACTTGACCGTGTATGACAATCTCGCCTTTCCCCTGCGTTCGCCGGCGCGCCGCGTGCCGGAGCCGCTGATCAAGAAGCGGGTCGAGCAGACGGCGGAGCTGTTGCATATTTCGAGCAAGCTCAAAAATCCGGCGACGCGGCTTTCCGGCGGCGAAATGCAACGCGTGGCGATCGGGCGCGCGCTTGTGCGCGATCCCTCGATCTATCTGATGGACGAACCGTTGTCCTCGCTCGACGCCAAGCTGCGCGCCGAGCTGCGGTTGGAGCTGAAGCGGATCCAGATCGAGCTCGGCGCGACCATTCTTTATGTGACGCACGACCAGGTCGAGGCCATGACCATGGCGTCCCGCATCGGCGTCATCCGCGACGGCGAGCTGCTTCAGCTCGGCTCGCCGCGGGAGATTTATGAAAATCCGGCGGATCTTTACGTGGCGTCGCGGCTCGGCACACCGCAAATCAACTTCCTTCCCGCCCGCCTCATTCCGGGAGTGCCGACGCCCACGGGAACCGAGACGGTCGGCGTCCGCACCGAGCATTTGCGGATCGCCGCGCGCAATGGTGGCGGCCTGATCGGACGCATCCATCGCGTCGAACATCTGGGCGAGCAGAATCACGTTCACCTTGAGTATAAGGGCGAGATGCTGGTGACGCTCGCGGATCCGCACCGGCCGCTCGATGCCGGGCAGGATGTCGAGCTCCATCTGTTGCATCCGCTTTATTTCGACGCGGCGGGGCGACGAATCTCCGCCGTGATGCAGTAAGGTTTTAGACCGATGACGCTTCAGCCCGACACGTTCAAATCACTGGTCAAGGAGGCGGCCGAGCAGGTCATTGCCAGCGCGGGGGAATTGACCGCGCTCGATCAAGCGATCGGCGATGGCGACCACGGCACCAATATGAGGCGTGGCTTCCAGGCGGTGCTCGCGAAACTCGACACGATCGGCGCCCAGCCGCTCGACGAAGCGGTGAAGATGATCGGCAAGACGCTGGTGATGACGGTGGGCGGCGCGTCCGGGCCGCTCTATGGCAGCTTCTTTCTCGCAGTCGGCGACGCGCTATCGCACAAGAAGCTGCCGGAGGATCTCGCTGAAGTCTTCGGCAGCGGCGTCGCAGCGGTGAGCGCACGCGGCCGCTCGCAGGCCGGCGAGAAGACCATGCTCGACGTGCTGGTGCCGGTTCTGGATATTTTGAAAGCCGAGGCCGGCCAGGCCGACCTGATCGCGCGGGTGCGCGCGACCGCGACCGAAGCGGTGGCGCGGACCGCGCCGATGCAGGCCACCAAGGGCCGCGCGTCGTTTCTTGGCGCCCGCAGCGTCGGGCATATCGATCCCGGAGCGAAATCGAGCTGCGTTCTCCTGTGCGCGATCTGCAGCACGCTGGAGGCGCGGCAATGAGCGACATGGTCGGCATCGTGATCGTTTCGCATTCCAACGACATCGCCAAGGGCACCGCCGACATGGTGCGGCAGATGGTCGGCAGCGAGGTCAAGGTCGCCTTCTGCGGCGGCGATCCCGACGGCGGATTGGGCACCAATGTCGGCGGGATCATGGATGCGATCAACGACGCCTGGTCGCCGAAAGGCGTTGCGATCCTGGTCGATCTCGGCGGGGCCGAGACCAACAGCGAGATGGCAGTCGAAATGCTGGAGCCGGAGCGGCGCGAGCTGGTTGTCGTGTGCAACGCCCCGATCGTCGAGGGCGCCGTGATGGCGGCGACCGAAGCGGCCGGCGGCAGTTCGCTGGAACAGGTGAGGGCGGTAGCTGAGGAACTTTCTGCCGGCTGATGGAAGCCGGCCGAACGATGATTGGATAGGAATATGCTGGAAACTTCCGCGAACGGGCCATTCGTGACCGGCAAGGTGCGGCTGGAGCATGCAGTGGGTATGCATGCCCGCCCGGCGGTCAAGCTCACCAAATTGGCGAAGCGCTTCCAGGCGCAGATATCGATCCGCGCCTCGGAGGCGGCCGAGTGGATCAATGCCAAGAGCGTCGCCAAGGTGATGGCGCTGCGCGCGCCGCGTCACAGCATGATCGAGATCAAGGCGCTCGGCGAGGACGCCGAAGCGGCCGTGGCTGCGCTGGTCGATCTCGTCGCCACTGATTTTCCCGACGTGGGACCGTAACAGATGCGCGCGGATGCGGCAGGGCTGGCTTACCGTGGCAGGACTGCCTCGATCGGTTTTGCGCGCGGCGCCTTCGTCCGGCTGGGTTCGATGGCTGGGGGCGCGCGCACGCCCGGTTCGCCGGAACAGGAAACGCTCGCGCTTCGTCATGCGATCGAATCATCGAGTGAGCAGATCGCCGAGCTTGCCGCCACTGCCGGCGGCGAGGCCGCTCAGATCCTCGAATTTCAGGTGGCGCTCTTGGATGACCAGGACTTTCTCGATCCGGTGTTTGCCGCGATCGGCGCAGGCGCACCGGCGGACGGCGGATGGTCGTCGGCATTCGACGAGCAGATCGCGGACTATAATTCCGCGTCCGACGAATATCTCCGGGCGCGCTCGTCCGATCTCGCCGACTTGCGCGATCGCGTGTTGCGGATCCTGCGCGGCGGGGAAAGTGAGGTCGTGAAAATTCCGAGCGGCGCGATCGTCTGCACCAGCGATCTGCCGCCCTCCCGATTCCTCGAGATCGACTGGTCCGGCGGCGGCGGACTGGCGCTGTTGCGCGGCAGCCCCACCAGCCATGTCGCGATGCTGGCGCGCGGCCGCGGCATCCCGATGGTCGTGCAACTAGGCTCGGTATCCAACGCGACAACCGCGCTGCTCGACGGCGAGGGAGCGACGCTCGAGCTCGATCCGAGCGCGGAGCAAATCGGCCTGTTCGAGCGGCGGCGCGAGATCCATCGCAAGAGCCGGGCCTCGGCGCGCGCCATCCTGCGGCGGCCGGTCGCCACCTGGCGCGGCGAGCGGATCAGGCTTCTGATCAACATCCAGCGTGTCGAAGACCTCGAACATGCGGATGCCCAATATGCCGACGGCATCGGCCTGATGCGCACCGAGTTCCTGCTCACCGGGCGAGACGGGATACCCGACGAGGAAACCCAGTATCGCACCTACGACGCCGTGCTGCGCTGGGCGGACAAGCGGCCGGTGACCATCCGCACCTTCGACGCCGGCGGCGACAAGCCGGTGCCCGGCTTTACGCCCGATGGTGAGACCAATCCGTTTCTTGGGCTCCGGGGCTTGCGGCTCTGCCTGGCCCGGCCTGATATTTTTGGCGTGCAGCTTCGGGCACTTGCGCGCGCCGCGGTGCGCGGAAATCTCAAGGTGATGTTCCCGATGGTCACGATGCCCTCGGAGCTCGAGGCGGCGCGCGCGCTCTTTGGCGAAGTGGTGAAGGACTTGCAGGCGGAAGGCATCGGCGCGATGCTTCCCGAGCTCGGAATCATGGTCGAGGTGCCGGCGGCGGCGCTGTCGATCGGCGACTTCAAGGCTGCGTTCTTTTCGATCGGGTCGAACGATCTGGCCCAATATGTCCTTGCCTGCGACCGCTCGAACGGAGCGCTAGCCACCTTGCTCGATCCGCTGCATCCCGCCGTGCTCGAATTGATCGCGCGCACGGCGGAGCACGGCCGGCGCCACGGCATCAGCGTCAGCCTGTGCGGCGACATGGCGGGCGATCCGGCCTGCGTGCCGGCGCTGCTGCACTGCGGCCTGCGCGAGCTGTCGGTCAATGCGCCGGCGTTGGCGCAGATCAAGCAGACGATCGATCGCGTAAGTCACGGAGGCGGCGGTGACTGACGCGGTGCTCGACGACACCGGAGAAGCCGGCGCGGTCGCCACCTACAAGCGCATCTTCAAGGAGGTGCTGGACAGCCGGCCATCGGGCTTGCGCATCCGCCTGGCGCACGCCATGGGCAAGAACCGAAGTTTCGTCAGCCAGATTTCCAATCCGGCCTATCCCGTTCCGATACCAGCGCAGCATCTCACGACGATTTTCGAGGTCTGCCATTTCCCGCCGCCGCAGAAGACAGCTTTCCTGCGCGCCTATACCAAGGCGCATCCGCGCCGCATCGGCCGGCTCACCGAAGGTCCGCACGAGCGGATGCTGACCTTGCATTTGCCGGAGCTCGGAAGCGCCAAGAAAAATGCGCAGCTCGATGCGCTGCTACAGGAGTTTGCACGGCGGTTGATCGCCATTATGCTCGATGAAAAATAAATCGAAATCTTGCCCGGGGAGGGACACATGAAGAAATTCATCAATTCCGTCGACAGCATGCTGGCGGAAAGCCTCGATGGCTTTGCCGCGGTTCATGCCGATATCGTGGCGCTCGGCGAGGAGCGGAAGTTTGTGCGCCGCCGTTCGCCCACTCTACAAAAAGTGGCGCTGGTCTCCGGCGGCGGCAGCGGTCACGAGCCGCTTCATGCCGGATTTGTCGGGAGGGGAATGCTCGACGCCGCATGCCCCGGACAGATATTCACCTCGCCGACGCCGGATCAGATCGTCGAGGCGGCAGCCGCGGTGGGCGGCAAGCCGGGCGTGCTGTTCATTGTCAAGAATTACGCCGGCGACCGCATGAATTTCGAGATGGCGGCGGAAATATTCGAAGGGCAGGCGACGAGCGTCATTACCAATGACGATGTCGCCGTCGACAAGTCGACCTACAGCGAAGGCCGCCGCGGGGTAGCGGGCACGCTCGTCGTCGAAAAAATCGTCGGTGCTGCGGCCGAGAAGGGCATGGACCTCAAGCTCTGCGCGAAGCTCGCCACCGACGTCAATGCCAGAACCAAATCGATCGGCGTCGCGCTGACGAGCTGCACGGTTCCGGCGGCCGGCACGCCGACATTCTCGCTTGGCGAGGAGGAGATGGAAATGGGCGTCGGCATCCATGGCGAGCCGGGCCGCCGACGGGTGAAGCTGACTAGCGCCGACGAGATTGCCGACCAGATGGTCGGTGCGATCATGAGCGACTACGAGCGGGCTCCATCCGGCCACGCCTTGCTGTTCGTCAACGGATTTGGCGGTACGCCTTCGCTCGAGCTTTATCTGATGTATGAAGCGGCGCGACGCATCCTGCACAAGCGGGGCGTCGCGATTTCTCGCTCGCTGGTCGGTTCTTATGTGACCTCGCTCGACATGGCCGGATGTTCAATCACGTTGACCATGCTGGATGAAAACCTCACGGCGCTCTGGGATGAGCCCGTCCATACCGCCGCCCTGAGGTGGTGACCAACGGTAGCGATCATAGGAGGTCGTCGTGGCCTCACGCGTGCGGAGCGCGTAGGAGTGTCGGTTACCCGACTTGTATTCGCTCCCATTCGACCGCGCCCCGGTTCGGTGAAGCCCAAAACCTCGGGGAGCTCGACATGAGCAGAACTCCAGTGAAGACGAAGCAAGCGATGGCGATCGCGGCGCTGATCGTTGCAAGCGTTTTGGCGCCGCCGGCGGCGCGGGCTCAGCAGCAGGCGGAGATGGCGGGAATTAAGCGAACCGACCTGCAGCGGCACGATCTCAGCGTCCCCGGATACGAGGCCGTGCAGGTGCGCGTCGACATTGAGCCGGGCGTGGCCTTCGGCAAGCACACGCATCCAGGCGAAGAAATCATTTATGTCCTCGCGGGTTCGCTGGAGTATCAAATCGAGGGCAAGCCGCCACTAACGCTCAAGGCCGGCGACGTCCTCTTCATCCCGGCCGGAACGGTCCATGCGGCGAAGAACGTCGGCAACGGCACCGCGAGCGAGCTTGCCACCTATGTCGTCGAAAAAGGCAAGCCGCTCCTCACCTTGGTGAAGTGAGGGCTATCGCCCGCAACCGCTCAGAAGCGAGTGATCCGCTTCACGGTCACCACCGCATCCGATCATACGCCTTGCGGATCGCCGTTGCGACGGCGCAACAGCTCGAGGAAAACGCCAAAGTCGGGTGCGCGTGAGACGCTGGGAACATGCAAGTGCTCTCCAGTCTGCGAACATCCCTTACCCGGTCAAGCCCGTCGCTGGAGCTCTGAAGGCACGCCGAGAAACGGCGTTCGGACCGGGCGGGGAATGGGTGCCGCGTGCGGTTGCGGATGGGGTTGAGGCAGTCAAGCGTGCTTCGTTCTGCTGCGAAGTCCGTGGTTGCATCGATGGGCGGATTGATCGTTATGCGCGTATGCATCGCGATCACGTTTTTTGCCCTCGTTTCGACCGCGCAGGCGCAGACGTTCACGGTCAGCAACACGAATGACACCGGCATCGGTTCGCTGCGTCAGGCGATCGCCGACGCCAATGCCACGACCGGCGCCACGATCACGTTTTCTTCCAACCATTGCTGGTCAGACCATCACGCTTGGCAGCGAGTTGCCGCTGATTCTCGGCAACAACACCATCATCAATGGCGGAAACGAAAACATCACCATCAACGGCGCGAACCTTTACCGCGTCTTTTTCATTGGGGGCGCCGGGCAGGCCGGAGAGCCCGCCTCGACGACGGCGACGATCGAGAATCTCACCATTACCGGCGCCAACGCGCAGGGTGGTGCGGGCGGAGGCACCGGCGGCGGCGGAGCGGGATTGGGCGGCGCGATTTTCGTTAGCTCGACCGCTTCATTGACGCTGTCGAACGTGAACTTGTCGTCCAACGCGGCGACCGGCGGCAATGGCGGCAATGGCAGCAATAACTCCGGCGGTGGCGGCGGCATGGGCGGCGCCGGATCGATGCTGGGTGGTGGCGGCGGCTTTGGTCGCGGCGCTAACGGTGGGAATCAGGGCAACGGCGGCGCCGGCGCCTTCACGGGAGGCGGTAGCGGCGGCAACTCCGCCAACGGCCGGCTAGGTGGCGCCAATGGCGGGGGCGGAGGCGGCGCCGCCCCCTCGCTCAATCCGGCGGCGGGGGAGTCAATGGAGGCAATTCTGGGGCAGGAGGTTTTGGCGGCGGCGGAGGCACCGGATTTGGTTCCTGCAGGGGGGAGCTGGCGGCTTCGGCGGTGGTGGGGCCGGCACCCAACCAGGTGGCTCAGTAGGCGGCAATGGCGGTTTCGGCGGCGGCGGAGGTGGTGGGTTTGCTGGGTTTGCCGCTGGCGCCGGCGGTTTTGGCGGCGGCAATGGCGGCACCGTCAACCCGACCACAGGCGGCGGTGGCGGCGGCGCGGGCATGGGCGGTGCGATTTTCGTTCAGCAGGGCGGCAATCTCGTCCTGTCCGGCACGCTCACGGTTAACGGCAACTCGGTCACCAAAGGCTTGGGCGGTGCGGGCGGCGGCGCCGACGGCTCGGCATTCGGCTCGGGCCTTTTCCTCCAGGGCAACGGCACAATCACTTTCCAACCGGGTAGCGGCCAGACACAAGCCGTCGCCAACGTCATCGCCGATCAGACCGGCTCCGGCGGCACCGGCGGCAATGCCGGTAGCTGGAACGTCACCGTCGATGGGCGGGCACGCTGACGCTGTCGGCCGCCAACACCTATACGCGGCGGCACCACGGTCGCAGGCGGCACGCTGCAGCTCTCGGCGTGCGGGCACGCTCGGCGCCATCGACCGGCACGACCACCGTGTCCGGCGGCACGCTCGATCTCGGCGGCACGACGCAGACGCAGGCCAGCGCTGACCCTCAGCCGGCGGCACGCATCCAGAACGGCAGCCTGAATGCGCCGATCACCTCGGGCGGCGGCATCATCAACGGCATCGGCGGCACCGCGAGCCTGACCACGACGGCAGGCACGACGACGCTGCTCGGCACCAACGCCTACACCGGCGCGACCACCGTGAATGGCGGCGTGCTCGACGTCGAAGGCGCGATCACCGGCACCTCGGCGGTGACAGTGAATGCCGGCGGCGCGTTGATGGGCACCGGCATTGTCGATCCTCTCACTCGTCACCATCGCTTCCGGCGGCACGCTTTGCGCCGGGCAATGGCACGCCCGGCATCGTCGATCGACGATCGCCGGCAATCTCGCCTTCCAGTCGGGCGCGATCTATCTCGTGAGGCTCAATCCCTCGACGGCCTCGTTCGCAACTGTCACCGGCATGGCGACGCTCGGCGGCGCCACCGTGAATGCGGTGTTCGCCGGTGGCAGCTATATCAGCAAGACCTACACCATCCTCACCGCGAGCGGCGGCGTCTCGGGCACCTTCGGTTCGCTGGCCAACACCAACCTGCCGGCGAACTTCAAGACCAGCCTGAGCTACGACGCCAACGATGCCTATCCTCAACCTGACGCTGAACTTCGCGCCGCTGCCCGTCGGCGCCGAACTTCGGCAACGGCCTCTACGGCAACCAGCAGGCGGTCGGCAACGCGCTGATCAATTTCTTCAACACGAACGGCGGCATTCCGCTGGTCTATGGCGCGTTGAATGCAGCAGGGCTGACGCAGGCCTCCGGCGAACTCGCGACCGGCTCGCAGCAGACGACGTTCGATGCGATGAGCCAGTTCATGGGCCTGCTCACCGATCCGTTCATGCAGCGGAACGGTGGTCGGCGTCCGGCAGTCGGGCGCCGACCGGCTTTGCGGACGAAGACGAGGCCAGCGCCTATGCGGCGGGCAAGCAAGCGAACCGACGCGTTGGCGATGTTCACCAAGGCGCCGCCGCGCGTCTTCGTGCCGCGCTGGAGCGTGTGGGCCGCCGGCTTCGGCGGCACGCAATCGACCGACGGCAATGCGGTCACCGGATCGAACGATACGACGAGCAGCATCTACGGCACGCGCGGTCGGCGCCGACTATCTGTTTTCGCCGAACACGCATCGTCGGCTTTGCGCTCGCCGGCGGCGGCACCAGTTTCTCGATCGCCAACGGTCTCGGCTCGCGGCCGCTCCGACCTGTTCCAGGCCGGCGCCTATTTGCGTCACAACGAGGGCCCGGCCTACATCTCCGCGCGCGCTGGCCTATGGCTGGCAGGACATCACCACCGACCGCACCGTGACGGTCGCCGGCATCGACCGCCTGCACGCCGAGTTCAATGCCAACGCCTATTCGGGCCGCGTCGAGGGCGGCTATCGTGTCGTCGCGCCGTGGATCGGCGGGCGTCGGGATCACGCCTTACGCGGCGGCGCAGTTCACGACGTTCGATCTCCCCGCCTATGCCGAGCAGGCGATCGTTGGCACGCCGAACTTCGCGCTGGCCTACGGATCGCAAAGCGTCACCGATACGCGCAGCGAACTCGGCGTCCGCAGCGACAAATCCTTCGCACTGACGGATGGCATCCTGACCCTGCGCGGCCGCTTCGCCTGGGCGCATGATTACGATCCGAACCGCGCGATCGCTGCGACCTTCCAGGCGCTGCCCGGCGCCAGCTTCGTCGTCAACGGCGCCGCGCAGGCCGCGGACTCCGCGCTGACGACCGCATCCGCCGAAATGAAATGGACCAACGGCTGGTCGGCGGCCGCGACCTTCGAGGGCGAGTTCTCGAGCGTCACGCGCAGCTATGCCGGCAAGGGCGTGGTCCGCTATGCGTGGTGAGCGAAAAAGTCTCGCCCGAGGTTGCGCGCACGGCGAAATTTATTGAAGCAATTCAATCCGATTCCATCGTTCAGGCTCGCCTCAACGATTTTTCGCGTTGGCGCTCCTCCAAAGCCGCCGCTATTCCTATTTCTGTATTTCAGAATTTAACTTGACGACTCGGTAGAAACAGGAGTAGAAGCAAATCACCCCGCCTCGCCAAGAGGGGCGTTTCGCGATCGTCACGGACGTGAGGCGGGCTGCGGTGGACGCTGATGGCGCGAAAGACGAGCGCGTGTGAGGCGGACGGCAAAGTCGTGTGGTCCTGACACCCCGACGCTGGTGTCAAGTTCGCGATGATGCTTCGCATCATTGCCAGTGACGGGGGCAAAAAAGCCCGGTCCCCGGGGAGAGCGCGAAATACGTCGTAAAACCATTGCGCGGGGAATGCCGGGTAATTCCGGTGTGACCGTGACGACTTGCGTGCGTACTACTCTTACTTCTGCACGCAAGACTGCGGGCGCATCGGGCGCCCGGCATTCCCTGCGCCCTCTGATCTTCAGATGGCGGGAAGTTGATAGCAAAAGCTCGAGCAAATGCGCTGCGAGATAGCAAAGCCATGTTCTCCGTCATTCCGAGGAGCGAAAGCGACGAAGCATCCATTCTTTCGTCGGCTTGGCTGGTATGGATTGCTTCGCTGCGCTCGCAATGACGCGGCATTGCCGACGCCTGTCTCGGGCCGCTCTGGGATCCCGTCGCGGTCCGGATCGCCTTCGATGCCGGCGTCGGCGCGAAGCTCGCGCTACGCATCGGAGGCAAGATCGGACCGCTATCGGGCGATCCCGTCGACGCGGTCTGGGAGGTCAAGGCGTTGGCGCGGGACATGGTGATGACGGGTCTCGCCGGCACGCCGACCAGGCTTGGCGACTGCGCGCTGGTCGCCTGCAATGGCATCGAGGTCGTGCTCACGACCTACCGCTGCCAGGCTTTTGGACTTGACCTGTTCACCCAGCTCGGCTGCGATCCGGCAGCCCGCAAAGTTGTCGTTGTCAAATCATCGCAGCACTTTCGTGCCGCCTACGCGCCGATCGCCGTAGGGATCATCATGGTTGACGCACCGGGCGTGACGACAAGAGATATCACCGCGCTGCCGTTTCACAAGATCAAGCGGCCGAAGTGGCCGTTCCCCGTGCAAGGAGACACCGCATGATTACCGCCACCGTGCGATACAAGCTGCCGCCGCACATCGACCATGCCGCGTGCCGCGCGCACTTTCACAACATTGCCCCCGGCTTCCGCGAGGCGAAGGGGCTGATCAGCAAGCACTTCATCTGGAGCGAAAGCGGCTGGGCGGGCGGCGTCTACCAGTGGGAGCGTATCGAGGACGCGAGGACGTTCTACAGCGGGCCGTGGCTCGACGGCATCGTGCAGCGCTACGGCATGCAGCCGCAGATCGAGTTCTACGAGGTCTTTGCGGTGACCGACAATGCCAGCGGCAAGGTCGAGCTTTTCAAGGAGACCGTGGCCGCCAAATAACGGAAGAGAGATCGCGGCAATGGCGGGATCGTCACCGCGAAAGAGCGGCGCAGCCGGTTCATCCCGAGCGCGTGTCATCGCTTCGCGACCGCGCGTGCCCTCACACGAACACCAGCAGCGTGCCATTGCTTGCGGAAGGCGACACGCAAATGCCGCCCCCCGAGCGAACGCCGGCGGCGCCGAGCGCCTGTTCGGTCTTGCTCAGGTCGGCTGCGATGACGAGGCCGGCGCCGCCACGCTCGGGCAGAGTTTTGAGCGACACCTCGGGATAGCGATGCCCCAATTGATCCCTGGTCAGGAACACGAAATCGGCGCGGTCCGCGCCCGAGGGTACGGCGATCGCGCCGTCGGCTTCTGTCCTCGCGTCGCGATCGATCAGTCGCGAGAGATGGGCGGCGTCCTTGGCCGGCTCTGGCGTGACGATCAGGACCTGCTTCAGGCGTTTGGCGCCGTTGGCGTGTTGCATCAGTTCGGGTATCCACACCGTGTCGCGGGTCTTGTGCTGGCAGGCGAACAGGCGCACGCCGCCCGGCGCTTCCGCAACCGGCCACTGGAAGGTCCGGAATTTCGCCGCCGATAGTCGGCCGTCCGGCATCGTCACCGGCCGTTCGAAATCGGTGGGGCCGATCGGCGCAAACCCTCGGGCGCGAATTTCCTCGGCCCCCGCAGCGGAATCGACCGCGGTGAACGCGATGCGCTCGATGCCTTCGCGCTTCTCGAGGAAGGCGCGCGCCGGCGCATTGTGTTCCGTCGCCGTGAGCACGCCGAGCAATTCCATGTAATCCGGATCGAGCATGATGGTGGCGTTGCCCGATCCCATGTGCGCGCTGTGGGTGCCGCGCGGCGACACGGTGAAGCCGAGCCGCTTCCAGTTCTCGGCCGCCTGGTCGAGATCCCTGACCATGACCACGGCGTGATCGATGCCGATGACGTTTTTCAGTGGCACGCTGTTATTTCCTCCACAGCAATCTCATCGTGCGCTAGCAGCGATGGCGCAGGCCATCCCGGGCGAGGAATGTGCCGGAGGCCGGATCGTAGGAGCGGTAGCGCTTGCGCGCACATGGCCTGATAGGGCGCGGGCCCGATGACGACCTGCGAGGGATAGGGCTGGGCCGAACGCCAGGGGTTGCTTTCGAGGAAGCCTGCGGCGCCGATCGATGCTGAGGGCGGATTGGCGGCGAAGTTGCCGGGGAAGAAGCCGTTGGTGGGAAAGTCGCGGTCGTCGTTGCGGGCATCGAAGGACCAGCCGCTGGTGTTGCCGTAGCGCAGCGGACGCACCGCGTAGTCCTGCGCAACCGCCGATGCGGTGGCAACTGACGCGAAAACGCTCGCAGTCGTCAGCAAGATTGCAAATCTGATCATGGCGGCGCCACCCATCCTATCAAGGCCTGATCGTTCCCCAATCGCCCTTCCATCCCGTCAACCGTCCGCGACGAAACTGCAGATAAAGTCCGTCGCTTCGGCTCGACAGGGCGCTGCCTTTGACATTGGGCAGCGCGAGCAACATCTCGTCGCCGGGACGGCCGCGAACGTAGGACAGCGGCACGCCCAACGCGGCCGACGCCTGATTGGCGTCCATGCCGAACGTCAGCGGCACGCCGTTCGGCGGCGGTGCGAGGGCGCCCGCTTGCTGCGCCAATGCCGGCGTGAGGGCAATGCCCGCGCAGCGCCAGCACGGCGACAGCCGCGTTGAAGGCGCGCCTGCTCAACCCACCGCTGCATGTAACCAAGCTGTCGTCAGCGCCGCTCAATTTCGCCCTCATTGCTTTGCTGGAGCGACACCAGCGTGCCGCCCGGCGTCCAGCCGCCGCCAAGCGCCTGGAACAGGCTGCTCGCCGCCAACAGCTTGTTCAGCCGGACCTGCACGAGGGTGTTTTCCGCCGTGAACAGCGTCTGTTGCGTCTGCAGGACGGTGATGAGATTGACCGTTCCGCCGCGCAACTGCGTCTCGGCGACGTCAAAGGCCTGGCGGGAAGCTGTCACCACGTCCTTTTGCAGGCGCTCCTGCAACGTGAACTCCTGCAATGCGATCAGTGCCTTCTCGACGTCGGCGAAGGCGGACAGCACCGCCTTGCGATAGGCCTGCAGATCTTGCAGTTGCACGCCTTTTGCCTGCTTCAATTGGCTCTCCAGCAGGAAGCCGTCGAAGATCGGCTGGGTCAAGCTGGCCGTGAGCGTGTAGAACCACGCGCCCGGCGTAAACAACGAGGCCAGCGCGGCGCTCTGGAAGCCTGTGCTGCCCGTCAACTGAATTTGCGGAAAGAACGCGGCGCGCGCGGCTTCGACGCTGAAATTGGAAGCCGAGAGCTGCGACTTCGGCCTGGCGGATGTCCGGCCGCTGATAGAGCAGTTCCGAAGGCAGTCCCGGGGTGACCCGCGGCACCACGATCTGGGTGGTCGATCCACCGTGAATGGTGAAGTTTGCCGGCGCGCGCGCGACCAGCAGGGCAAGGGCTGCGATATTCTGGTGCAACGTGACCTCGAGCGGAGGAATTGCGGCGCGCTGGGTGGCGACCAGCGCTTCCTGCTGCGACAGGTCGAGCTGCGACGCGGTGCCGCCGTTGAACTGGCTCTTGATCAGGGTGAGAATACGTTCCGCCGCCGCCAGATCCTGGCGCGTGACGCGGACCTCGTCCTGGGCTGCGAGAACCGTGAAATAGGTATTGGCCACGGTCGCCATGGTCGTCAGCGTGACCACCTCGCGATTATACCGCGACGCGGTTGCGTTCTCTTCGGAAGCCGCAAGCGTGGCGCGATTCTTTCCCCAGAAATCCAGGATATAGCTCGCGGTCAACCCCGTGCTGAAGGTCGAGAACGTTGAGCCGCCTGCCGGTTCCGCCAGCGCTGGTGGCGCTGCCGGTGCCGCTGCTTGATCCGACGTGCTGTTGTTCGGCACTCGCGTTTCCCGACACCGAGGGCAACAGCGGGGCACCGGAAATGCCGACCTGGGCATCGGCCTGCACGATCTGGGCGATCGCGACCGCGATATCGAGATTGTAGATTTGCGCCGCGTTCCATCAATTCGGTCAGTTCGCTGGAGCGGAAGCCGCGCCACCAGTCGAGCATCGGAACGGCGGCATCGGGCGCCGCCCCTGGGCGCCGCGCGATAGGCCGCGGGGACGTCGAGATTGAGTTCGGGCCGCTCCGATCCGAGGATGCAGCCCGACAACCCCGGGCTCAGCGCGAGCGCCAAAGCCGCGAAACCGGCGCGCCGTTTGCCGCCCGGTTTTGCGCGCGCGCGCGCGATCCGGCCAAGCTTGCGGATTTGCCGAAGGATCGGGACGGAGGCTGTCGTTGGCATTTACTCGCCCGGTTGCAGTGAAGGCCCGGGCGTGTGAGGTGCCGCGCCGCCCCTAAGACGTTGGCTCCACAGGCGGAACCTGTCCAGATACAAATAGATCACAGGTGTCGAATAAAGCGTCAGCACCTGGCTCAGGATCAGGCCGCCGACGATCGCGATGCCGAGCGGTTGCCGGAGCTCGCCGCCTTCGCCGAACCCGACGGCGAGCGGAACCGCGCCGAGCATGGCGGCCATGGTCGTCATCATGATCGGCCGGAAGCGCAGCAGGCAGGCTTCGCGGATCGCGTCCAGCGGGCTCAAGCCGCGCCTTCGCTCGGCATCGAGCGCGAAGTCGATCATCATGATGGCGTTCTTCTTGACGATGCCGATCAGGAGGATGACGCCGATCAGCGCCATGATGCTGAATTCGGTCTTGAACGCCATCAGCGCCAGCAGCGCGCCGACGCCGGCGGACGGCAGCGTGGAGAGGATCGTCAGCGGATGGACGTAGCTCTCGTAGAGCACGCCGAGCACGATGTAGATCGTGACCAGGGCCGCGAGAATCAGGAAGGGCTGATTGCTGAGCGAATCCTGAAACGCCTTTGCCGTGCCCTGGAAGGTGCCGCGGATGGTCGCGGGCACGCCGATCCGGTTCATGGTGGCATCGATGGTGGCGACCGCCTTGCTCAGCGAGACGCCCGGCGGAAGGTTGAACGAGATGGTGGAGGCGACCAGCAGCCCCTGGTGGTTGACCGCGAGCGGCGTCGTGCCCTGGGTGAAGTGCGCGACCGCCGACAGCGGAATCATGGTTTCCTGGTTGGTGCTGACCGCGGACCCGGTCGAGGCGACGCCCTTGCCGGTGGCGCCGATCGAATTGGTGGCGAGATTCCGCGCCGCCTGCGCGTTGGCGGAGGTCGCCGCGGTCGACTTCGCCGAATTTCACCACCGTTCCCGCCACCGCATTGGTCGCCTGCGAGCCGCCGACGGAGCCGCCGGAGGTCGAGACATAGACGTCCTTCAGCGTCTCCGGGTTCTGCCAGTAGCGCGGCGCTACCTCCATGATGACGTGGTACTGGTTGCGGGCGACATAGATGGTCGAGACCTGGCGCTGGCCGAACGCATCGTACAGCGTATTGTCGATCTGGCTGACGGTGACCCCGAGCTGGGCCGCGGCGTCGCGGTCGATCACCAGGTCGGACTCCAACCCCTTGTTCTGCTGGTCGCTGTTGACGTCGGCGAGAACACTGGGTTCGCGCTTGCAGCGCGGCCGTGATCTTCGGCGTCCATTCCTGCAATTCTTCCAGGGTGGGCCCTGCAGCGTGAATTGATATTGCGCGTTGGAGGCCCGGCCGCCGACCCGGATATCCTGCACGGCCTGCAGGAACAGGGTCGCTCCGGGAACGACCGCCATCTCGCGCCTGAGCCGGGCGATGACGCCGTCCGCGGAGAGGTGGCGTTCGCCGAGCGGCACCAGCGACATGAACATGAAGCCGCCATTGGTCTGCCCGCCGCCGGTGAAGCCGACGACGGTTTCGACCGCGGGGTCCTTCTTGATGATGCTGACGAACTGCGCCAGCTTCTGCTGCATCAGCTGGAACGAGATGCTCTGGTCGGCCTGGATGATGCCGATGATCCGTCCCGTGTCCTGCTGCGGGAAGAAGCCCTTCGGGATGACGATGTACAGGTAAATATTGAGACCTATGGCGACGAAGAAGATCAAGACGACGCTCAATGGATGCTCGAGCGCGCTCGTCAGCGTCCTGCGGTAGAAGCCCAGCATCGCATCGAAGAAGCGTTCGCTGATCTGATAGACCCTGCCGTGGCCCTCGTCGGTTTCGCGGCGCAGCAGCACGGCGCACATCATCGGCGTGGTCGCCAGCGAAACCGCCAGCGAGATCAGGATCGATATCGAGATCGTCACCGCAAATTCGCGGAACAGGCGGCCGATAATACCGCCCATCAAAAGGATCGGGATGAACACCGCGATCAGCGAGATGCTCATGGAGAGCACGGTGAAGCCGACTTCGTTGGCGCCCTTCAGGGTCGCCTCCAGCGGCGACAGGCCATCCTCGATGTAGCGGGTGACGTTTTCCAGCACGACGATGGCGTCATCGACGACGAAGCCGGTCGCCACCGTCAGCGCCATCAGCGACAGATTGTCGAGGCTGTAGCCGATCAGATACATGACGCCAAAGGTGGCAACCAGCGACACCGATACCGCGACCACCGGGATGAAGGTTGCCCGCAGGTTGCGCAGGAAGGCGAAGACCACGAGGATGACGAGCATCACCGCGAGGAACAGCGTGCGCTCGACGTCGCGGAGCGAGGTGCGGATGGTGGTCGAACGGTCGACCCCGAGCGCAATATCGATGGCCGGCGAGATCGAGGCGCGAAGTTGCGGCATCAGCGCCTTGACCAGATCGACGGTCGAGATGATGTTGGCGCCGGGCTGCCGGTAGAGGATGATCAGGACGGCCGGCTTGCCGTTGGCAAGCCCGGCGTTGCGCAGGTTCTCGACCGCGTCGGTGACCTCGCCGACGTCGGACAGATGCACCGCGGCGCCGTTGCGGTAGGCGACGATCAGGGGTTTGTAATCCTCGGCCTTGTTGGCCTGGTCGTTGGCGTAGATTTGGTAGCGCTGGTCGCCGACGTCGATACCGCCCTTCGGGCTATGCGCATTGGCGCTCGCAAGCGCGGCGCGCACGTCTTCGAGGCCGATGCCGTATTTGTAGATCGCCTGCGGGATCAGGTCGACCCTGACCGCGGGCAGCGAGCTGCCGCCGACGACGACTTCGCCGATGCCCTCGACCTGCGACAGCTTCTGCGCCAGCACCGTGGACGCCGCGTCGTAGAGATCGCCGCGAGTCAGCGTGTCGGAGGTGAGCGCGAGGATCAGGATCGGCGCGTCGGCCGGGTTGACCTTCTTATAGGTCGGATTGCTGCGCAGGCTGGTCGGCAGATCGGCGCGCGCGGCGTTGATCGCGGCCTGCACGTCGCGCGCCGCGCCGTTGATGTCCCGGTTCAGGCCGAACTGCAGCGTAATGCGGGTAGAGCCCACCGTGCTCGACGACGTCATCTCGGTGACGTCGGCGATCTGTCCGAGATGGCGTTCGAGCGGGCTTGCCACCGTGGTGGCGACGTCCTGCGGGCTGGCGCCGGGAAGAACAGCCTGGACCGAAATGGTCGGGAAATCCACTTGCGGCAGCGGGGAGACCGGCAGTTTGAAAAACGCCACCGCCCCGGCCGCCGCGAGCCCAAACGTCAGCAAGGTCGTCGCGACCGGCCGGCGAATGAAGGGTGTCGACGGCTGCATCGCTCAGTGCGACCCGGTTGCCTGACCGACGCTGTCAGGCCGTCCGGCAAAGCGGACGGCGAGACGGTCGAACCAGAGATAGATCACCGGCGTCGTGAACAGCGTCAGCATCTGGCTGACCAGGAGGCCGCCGACGATCGAGATGCCGAGCGGATGGCGCAATTCCGAACCGGCGCCGGTTCCGAGCATCAACGGCAAGGCGCCAAGCACCGCGGCCATCGTCGTCATGATGATCGGGCGAAATCGCAGCAGGCAGGCCTGATAGATCGCCTCGCGCGGCGACTTGCCTTCATGGCGCTCGGCCTCCAGCGCAAAGTCGATCATCATGATAGCGTTCTTCTTGACGATGCCGATCAGCAGGATGATGCCGATGATGGCGACGATGGTCAGGTCGTCGCCGGCCACCATCAGCGCCAGCAGCGCGCCGATGCCGGCGGACGGCAGCGTGGAGAGGATGGTGACCGGGTGGATGAAGCTCTCATAAAGCACGCCCAGCACGATGTAGACGGTGACGATCGCGGCCAGGATCAGGAATAGTTGGTTGGACAGCGATGACTGGAACGCCAGCGCCGCGCCCTGGAAGCTTGTGATCACTCCGAGCGGCTGCTTGATATCGATCTGCGCCTGCTTGATCGCCGTCACCGCCTCGCCAAGCGAAGCGCCTGGTGCCAGGTTGAAGGAGACGGTCGCCGAGGGAAACTGCCCGAGATGCGAAATCTGCAGCGGCGCGGTTTCCTCGCGCATCTTGGCCATCGTCGCCAGCGGCACCGGGGTAGAGCCCACCGACGACGGCAGATAGATATCCGACAGCGACTTCAGCGAGCCCTGCAGCGCCGGGTCGGCTTCGAGAATGACGCGGTACTGGTTGGAGTTGGTGAAGATGGTCGAGACGATGCGCTGGCCGTAGGAATCGTAGAGCGCGTTGTCGATGGTCGCCGGCGTGATGCCGAAGCGGGCGGCCTGGTCGCGGTCGATCTGCACGAAGATCGACAGCCCCTGCGCCGAGATATCGCTGGCGACATCGCCGAACAGCGGACTCGTCCTTAGTTGGTCGACGAGCTTTGGCGTCCAGGCGGCAAGCTCGGCCGGGTCGGCGTCCTGCAGGATGAACTGGTATTGGGTCCGGCTGACGGTGCCCTCGATCGTGAGGTCCTGGACCGGCTGCATATAGAGCGTGATCCCGGTCAGCGAGCCCGTCGCGTTCTTCAGGCGCTGCATGATGGCGGAGATGTCGGACTTGCGTTGGTCGTAGGGCTTCAGGTTGATCAGCAGACGTCCGCTATTGAGCGTGGTGTTGGTGCCGTCGACGCCGATGAACGAGGACAGGCTGTCGACGTCGGGATCCTTCAGGATGATGCTGGCAAGCTCCTGCTGGCGCTCGGCCATCGCGGCGTAAGACACCGACTGCGGCGCTTCGGAAATCGCCTGGATGACGCCGGTATCCTGCAGCGGAAAGAACCCCTTGGGGATGACGATGTAGAGCCAGGCGGTGAGCCCGAAGGTCGCAAGCGCAATCAGCAGCACGAAGGTCTGGCGGTCGAGCACCCAGTTCAGCATGTGGGCGTAGATTTCGATGACTTTGTCGAAGCCTTCGCGGCTATAGCGCTGGAACGCGTTCTCGTGCGCGGAGGTCTCCGGCTTGAGCAGCTTGGCGCAGGCCATCGGCACCAGCGTCAGCGACACCACCGCGGAGATCAGGATGGTCACCGACAGCGTGATCGCGAATTCGCGGAACAGCCGGCCGACGACGTCGCCCATGAACAACAGCGGGATCAAGACGGCGATCAGCGATACCGTCAGCGAGATGATGGTGAAGCCGATCTGCGCGGAGCCGTGCAGCGCGGCTTCAAGCGGCGTTTCGCCCTCCTCGATATAGCGGGAGATGTTCTCGATCACGACGATGGCGTCGTCGACGACGAAACCGGTGGCGATCGTCAGCGCCATCAGCGAGAGATTGTTGAGGCTGAAGCCGAACAGGTACATCGCCCCAAGTGTGCCGACCAGCGACAGCGGCACCGAAAGGCTGGGGATCAGGGTGGCGCGGGTCGAGCGCAGGAACACGAAGATCACCAGGACCACCAGGATCACGGCGAGCGACAGTTCGTATTCCACGTCCTGCACCGAGGCGCGGATGGTGACGGTCCGGTCGGTCAGGATGTTGAGGTCGATCGCCGCCGGCAGCGTCGCCTGCAGTTGCGGCAACAGCGCCTTGATGCCCTCGACCACGGAAATGACGTTGGCGCCGGGCTGGCGCTGGATATTCAGGATGATCGCCGGTGTCTCGTTCATCCAGGCGCCGAGTTTCTCGTTCTGCGCGCCGTCGACGACTTCGCCGACGTCGCTGAGCCGGACCGGCGAGCCGTTCTTGTAGGCGACGATCAGCGACTGGTAGTCGCTGGCGTTGCGGATCTGGTCATTGGCGTTGATGGTGTAGGCGCGCATCGTGCCGTCGAAGTTTCCCTTCGGCGTGTTGACGTTGGCGTTGCCGAGCGTGGTGCGCAGATCGTCGATGTTGAGCCCGTAGGCCGCGAGCTTGCGGATGTCGGCGCGGATGCGCACTGCCGGCCGCTGGCCGCCGCTGATGCTGACGAGGCCGACGCCGGCGAGCTGCGAGATCTTCTGCGCCAGGCGGGTATCGACAAAATCCTCGACCTGCGTCAGCGGCATGGTTTTCGAGGTCAGGCCGAGGGTGAGGATCGGCGCGTCGGCCGGGTTCACCTTGGCGTAGATCGGCGGCGCAGGCAGGTCGGAGGGGAGCAGGTTGCCGGCGGCATTGATCGCGGCCTGCACCTCCTGTTCGGCGACATCGAGCGAAATGCTCAAGCCGAATTGCAGGGTGATGACCGATGCCCCGGCCGAGCTCACCGAGCTCATCTGGTTGAGGTTCGGCATCTGACCGAACTGCACCTCCAGCGGCGCGGTGATCGATGAGGTCATCACATCGGGGCTGGCGCCGGGATAGAAGGTCTGGACCTGGATCGTCGGGTAGTCCACCTCGGGCAGGGCAGCTACCGGTAAGAAGCGGAACGCCAGCATGCCCGACAGCATGATGGCGATCATCAGCAAGGTGGTTGCCACGGGCCGTACAATGAACGGCTGCGACGGGTTCATTGCTTCTGTCCGCCTTCGGAGCGCCGTTTCTTGGCCCCGCTGCCGGACTTGTCCTGCCCGCTCTTGTCCTGCCCGCTATTTGGGTCCGGCGCCTTGGCTGCGCCGGCCGGTGCGTTGGTATCGGCGGCCGCGCGGATGTTGATCTTGGCGCCGTCGCGCAGCTTGTCGGCGCCGTCGACCACGATGCGGTCGCCCGGCGCGAGGCCCGAGAGCACCTCGACGCGGTCACCGTCCGTCGCCCCGAGCTTGATCGGGCGGACCGAAACAGTGCTGTCGTCATTGACGAGATAGACGAAGGTGCCGGGCTGGCCGCGCTGGATGCCGGCGGTCGGCATCGTCGTCACGTCCTTGTGGGTGTCCAGCAACAGGCGAATGTTGACGAATTGGTTTGGGAACAGTGTCTCCGAATCGTTCGGGAATTGCGCCCGCAGCTTGATCGTGCCGGTGGTGGGATCGATCTGGCTGTCGAAGGTCTGCAGCGTGCCGTCGGCGATCTTGGTGGCGCCGGTGCGGTCCAAAGCGGTCGCGGGCAGCACGGCGCCGGCCTGCAGACGCTTCGAAATCGACTGCAGATTGTCCTCGGGCACCGTGAACAGCACGCTGATCGGCTTGATCTGCGTGATCACGACAATGCCGTTGGTGTCGCCCGGCGTGACATAATTGCCCTGGTCGACCTGGCGCAGTCCGACGCGACCGTCGTTCGGCGCCAGGATCCGGCAATAATTCAGGTTCACCTGGGCCGACTGGACCGCGGCGCGGTCGGCTTCGACCGTGCCCTGGTCCTGGCCGACCAGTGCGATCTGGGTGTCCAGCGTCTGGCGCGGCACCGCGTTCTGCGCCGCCAGTCCCTGGTAGCGCGTCAGATCGACCTGGGCGCCCTTCAACTGCGCTTCGTCGCGCGCAAGCTGACCCTTGGCCTGGGCCAGCGTCGCTTCATAGGACCGCGAATCGATCTCGGCGATCAGGTCGCCCTTCTTGACTTCATCGCCTTCCTTGAAATCGATCTTGATCAAGTAGCCGCTGATCTGGCTGCGGATGGTGACGGTCGCAAGCGAGGTAACCGTGCCGAGCGCATTGAGCGTGATGTTGATGTCGCCCTTGGCGGCCGTCTCCGGAACGATCGACATCGGCGGGGCGTTGCGGCCGGCCCCCGCGCCACCGCCTTGCTGCGGTGCGCCTTGGTGCTTGGTCCACCAGACCACGCCGCCGACCAGAGCCGCGACGACAAGCAAGGTCAGGACGGTGCCGCCGCGCGACTTCGGCTTCGCTGGTTGCGAAGGCGCGATTGGGGGGCGTCCGGTCGGGGGTCTTAGTGGTTGGTCCATGAACCTGCCATCGAACAGCGTGGTGGGGCGGTCTTCGTCATAGGCCTAGTCTATCTGTTCCGCTGCCCATGGGACATTCCGGAAGCCGGAGAATTTGAACTTTTCCATGGAGGATTGTCCCATTAACATTCGGAAAGGATTGGATTTTGTGGCACTGTGCGGTCTCGGTAACACAGTCGTTTCCAACCGAGTTGATCCTGCCGTCGCCGATGATCCTCAAGTCTTGCGCGAAGCGGCGGATCCGATATGGAAAACAATCCTCTCGAAGTCGGCGCGCCGACAAAAAAGGTTCATGCCGGGGATTCGGCGCGGGCGGCGAAGGCACGGGTGCTTCGCCGGCATTTCTCATGAAGGAACTGTCACGTTCCGTGAGCGTGCCAGCGTACCCGCGATTTCGAATGCGCTTCGCCCATTAGACGAACGGCGCGTGGTGGTTGGTCGCAGAGTTCTTGCAGAACATTAACCCAGCGGACGGGACCTTGTAAGGTGGCTTCGCCATTTTAGGAGCAGGGATTTCCCTGCTTTCAAAAATGGAGATGCATCTCATGCACGATCAACCGACTCCCCCAAACTTCACTCCCAGAAAGATTCTCAAGCCGCGGCGCCTGGCGCTGCTCGCTTCCGCCGCCGGCCTCAGCCTGGCGCTTCTCGCCGCCGGACCTGGCGGCTATCTCCCGCTCACCCTGCCGGGATGGACGAGCGCGGCGCACGCGGCCGAGGCGGGTCCGAACACCGCCGGATTTGCCGATCTCGTCGCCAAGGTCAAGCCCGCGGTGATCTCGGTGCGCGTGAAGATCGACGGCGATGCCAATGCGGCGGTCGTCCAGCGTGACAATGAGCGGATGGATTCCGACCAGGGTTCGCCCTTCAAGGGAACGCCGTTCGAGCAGTTCTTCGGGCGGCAATTCAACGGTCAGGAGATGCCGCAGCACCAGATCATCACCGGCGAGGGCTCGGGCTTCTTCGTCTCCGCCGACGGCTATGCGGTGACCAACAATCACGTGGTCGACCATGCCAAATCGGTGAAGGTTACGACCGACGACGGCACGATCTACACCGCCAAGGTGGTCGGCACCGATCCGAAGACCGACCTGGCGCTGATCAAGGTCGACGCCAACAAGGACTTTCCGTTCGTGAAATTCGCCGACCAGGCGCCGCGGATCGGCGACTGGGTGGTCGCCGTCGGTAATCCGTTCGGCCTCGGCGGCACCGTCACGGCCGGCATCGTTTCGGCGCGCGGACGCGATATCGGCGCCGGGCCCTATGACGACTACATCCAGATCGATGCGCCCATCAACAAGGGCAACTCCGGCGGCCCGGCGTTCGACGTGAACGGCGAGGTGATCGGCGTCAACACCGCGATCTTCTCGCCGTCCGGCGGCTCGGTCGGTATCGGCTTCGACATCCCGGCCTCGACCGCGAAGCTCGTGGTCGCGGGGCTCAAGGACAAGGGCTACATCACGCGCGGCTGGCTCGGCGTCCAGGTGCAGCCGGTGACGGCGGACATCGCCGACAGCCTCGGCATGAAGCAGGCCAAGGGCGCGATGGTCGACAATCCGCAGGACGGCAGCCCGGCCGCCAAGGCGGGCATCGAGGCGGGTGATGTCGTCACCGCCGTCAACGGCGCGCCGGTCAAGGACTCCCGCGATCTTGCGCGTACCATCAGCATGATGGCGCCCGGCACCTCGGTGAAACTCGATGTGCTGCACAAGGGCGAAACCAAGCAGGTCGCGGTGAACCTTGGCGAAATGCCGAACGACCATCAGGCCAATGCCGGCGACAACAACCAGTCCGAGGAGACCGGGGCGCCTCATCTCGGCCTCAACCTTGCACCGGCGCGCGACGTCGAGGGTGCGGGCGACAACGGCGCCGTGGTCACGGCGGTCGATCCCGACGGTCCGGCTGCCGCGCATGGCGTGAAGACCGGTGACGTTATCCTCAACGTCGGTGGCAAGGCGGTGTCCAACGCCGGCGACGTCCGCTCGGCGCTGGTAGCGGCCAAGGCTGACGGCAAGAAGAGCGTGCTGATGCAGGTGAAGACGGCGGATGGCATGCGGTACGTCGCGGTGCCCTTCGCCCAGGGCTAGGCTCGCAGCACGGGCCGCGCCCGCGGAGTGCCTTTGACGAGAAAGTTGGCCGAGGGCCGGATGCGAATCCGGCCCTCGCCGTGTCTTCCACGGTTCAAGCAGGCCGCGGCACCGCCCGCGATGGTTCGAAGGGCCGGTCCGGGTGCATCCAGAATGACAAGCCGGCACCAAGCAACAGCAGGCAGATCGAGCCGGCGAACGGCAGTGTCCAGCTGCCGGTGCGATCGATCAGGTAGCCGAACACGAAGGGCGAGACGATGCCGGCAACGCCAAAGCCGAAATTCATCATGCCGCTGGCCGATCCGGAATATCCCGGCGCAATGTCCATCGGCACGGCCCAGATCGGCGCGACCACCAGTTCGACAAAAAAGAAAGCCCCGGCCAGCGCGAGCGCGGCGATATTGACGTCATCGACCAGCATGACCGGAATCATGAGTACAAAGCCGCCGATCATTCCGGTCGCGATGACATTGCGGCGCGCCGCGACCCTGTCGCCGGTTCGGCGCAGGATATGGTCGCTCGCCACTCCGCCCAGCGTATCTCCGACCACGCCGGCGAGAAACACGCCGGCCGAATAGTATGCCGACTTGCTCAAATCCTGATGGTAGTTCTGGTAAAAGAACGAAGGGATCCAGCTCAGGAACAGCCAGAGCGTCCAGCCGTAGCAAAAATCGACCGCGGTTACCGGCAGCATGCGGCGAAACAATTTGAGCCACGGCACCGGCGCGTCGGCGCTGGTTCGGCTGCGGGCCGATAGCGAGGCAAACTCCTCGAGCGTCAGCGGCGGCGTTGCCGGAACATCGCGAAAATACCACGACCACGCCAACACCCATGCGAGGCTCAATAGCGCCAATGCGACGAAAGAACCTCGCCACGAGATCAGCTCCACCAGCAAGGCGATCAGCGGCGGCGTCACCGCATTGCCGAGCCGCGCGAAAGCGTGGGTGATGCCCTGGGCAAAGCCCCAGTTTCGCTCCGGCGTCCACACCGCCATGGCGCGCGTCGCGGTGGGAAAGGCTGCGCCTTCGCCGATGCCGAGAACGAGCCGCGCGGCGAACAGGCTGATGAGGCCCCCGACCGCTCCGGTCGCCAGCGTAGCGATGCAAACGATCAGACCGCTGACGGCGAGCGTCAGACGCGCGCCGAATTTGTCGCCGAAGTAGCCTCCGATCAACTGAAACAACGCGTAGGGATAGGCGAACGCGGAAAAGACCAGACCAAGCTGGGTATTGCTCAAACCGAGTTCGGCCTTGATCAGCGGCGCGGCGGTGGAGATATTGACCCGGTCCACATAGAGGATCAGGTACATCAGGCACAGGATCAAAAGAACTCTGTTGGATGCACCGAGCTTGCGCATGAGAGCGTTTTCCAGCAAAGCCTGCTCCGCACCCGATGTGGGGGCACCGGTTAGCAAAGAAGACGCATCAAAAGGAAATTATACCGGACTCGCGGCGCCCTTGATCTGGGTCCGGTGCATGATTCGCCGCGTCGCGTCGTCAAACGGATCGCGCCGATGCATGGTGCAGCGATTGTCCCACATCACGAGATCGCCGACCCGCCAAACGTGTTCCCACTTAAATTCCGGACGCTCGACAAACTGCCACAGCTCGTCAAGCAAGGCCTCGGACTCCGCCAATTCGAGCCCTACCAGATAGGCATTGCGCCGGCGGCCGAGATAAAGCATCTGGCGTCCGGTGTCGGGATGGGTGCAGACCAGGGGATGGATTGCGCCCGGGGAGGTCCGGGGATCGTCGGTCGCGGTCACGCCCTGGCGCAGGAAGCCGCCGCTATTGTAAGTGCCATCGTGCTTGATCTTCAGACCGGCGATCCGGCGCTTCAACTCAGGCGGCAGCGCTTCGTAGATCGCGTACATGCTGCAGAATGACGTGTTGCCGCCGCTCGGCGGCACCTCGAGCGCGTAGAGCGTGCTCGCCATCGGCGGCATGTCGAGATAGGACATGTCGGTATGCCACACCGCTTCGCCGGCACCGAGGCTGCCGATCGGTTCGTCATTCACCTTCACGTTGGACACGATATAGATCTCGGGCAGGCCTTCGACGAAGCGGCGGCCGGTTTCCTGCACGGGAGCCCAATCGAGATCGCCGAATCTGCGGCTGAATGCGACGAGATCCTGGTCGCCGAGGATCTGGTCGCGGACCAGGATAACCTGATGCTGGTGCCAGGCGCGCCGCAACGCCGCAAAGTGCCGCTCGTCAAGCGATTTGAGGTCGACGCCCCGCACGTCGGCGCCAAGCGCCGCGCCGGTCGGAACAATATCGATCGGGCCTGTTGCCGCGTCGCGCGCAATCTTGCTTTCGACATTCATTTTGATCGCCCTCCCGGCACCAACGATGAGTTTAGGCTACACTCTCGTCAAGAATATTACAGCAAGACAATTACGGATTGTCAGCCAGGCCCAAGTGAAAATTTCGGGTCAAAATTTCAAGTCAAAATCTGGACATCAAATCTAGGCGGCCCGTGAGGACGAATGACGTCGTACCCAAGGGCCGGGATCAGACCCGGCCCTTGTTTTTTTTGCGGCGGGGCGCTTCGCCGTCAGTCGCGTTCGTAGCCGTACACCTCCGGCAGGATGAAGATCGCGGCCAGCAGTCCGATCAGGGGAAAGATCGCCACGAACAGCGTGGCGTTGGCCTGGCCGATCGCCGCGAACAGCGAAGGGAACAGGAAGATCGCCAGGAACGACGGCAGCTTGACGAACATGTAGGCGAAGCCGCTCGCCGTGCCGCGGTATTGCGGCTTGGCGACCATGGTCGGGATCGTCATGCAGTTCGAGGCGTCCCAGTAATGGCCCCACAGCATGCCGGCCGCGGCGAACGGCAGGACGTATTTGTGATCGGTGTAAAGCGCTGCGGCGGCGATCAGCAGCGACACCAGCACGATGGCAAAACCGGCGATGCCGATGCCGCGATGGCCGATCTTGGGCGTCAGCAGCGGCCCGACCCAGCCCGAGACCGCGGCGAGGCAGAACAGCGCCATGGTGACGAGGTTGTTGCCGAGCAGGGTCGAGACCCCGACCATCGCGAACATCACCGGAAGGTAGAACGCAAAGGTCGAGAACTCGCTTGCCTGCGCGAAGCAGGCGATCCAGCCGTAGATCGTCGCGCGCCAGCGGATCGGATCCTTGCGTAAGTCGGCGAGGAAGGCGGAAGGCCGCGGCTTCGGCACCACGGCGTCGGCGTCCGGCAGCATGTCGAGCCGGTCGTTGTACATCTGCTGCGCGACCTCCTTGGCCTCGCGGAAGCGGCCCTGTTGCACCAGCCACACCGCCGTTTCCGGCACGTCGTGGCGCATGATCAGGATGATCAGCGCCGGCACCGCGCCGAGCCCGAGCGTGACGCGCCATAGCGTCTCGTGATTGATGTCGGCGATCAGGAAGACCGCGATCACCGCCAGCGTCAGCACTTCGCCGATGGCAAACATGAATTGCCAGCGATTGCCCATGACCTCGCGATCGCCCTTGGCCATGGATTCCATGATGTAGGTATAGCCGGTCGAGATATCGCTGCCGAGCGGTACGCCGAGCAGGAAGCGGATCACGATCAGCCAGGTCACGTCAGGCACGAAGGCCTGCGCCAGCGCCAGCACGATGAACATCATCATCGTCACCAGGAACATCACGCGCCGGCCGATCTTGTCGGAGAGCCAGCCGCCGATCAACGCGCCGACCAGCGCGCCGCCTTGCGTGCCGGCCGCGGCAAGCCCAAGCATCAGCGGATCGGGGTTATATTGCTCGCGGATGAAGATCAGCACGAAGGCGATGGAATAGAGGTCCCAGGCCTCGACCAGGATCGAGGCCATCATCAGCCAGCCGACCCGGTTGCCCTTGGGGGTGTAGTTCTGGACGAGATAGCGAACGGCGCTGTCGATAGCCGCCTGCTGCGGCAGGGCTGCGGTTGTCATATGGTTTCCTTCCCTGTTTCCTTGCCTGTTTCCTTGATCGTTTCAATCTAGCTGCCTGGCAAAGGTTCGATGCTGCAATCCAGAAGTCCCGGGTCGATGCCGGTCTCCATCTCCTCGAACATCTGGTCCATGAAATCGATCAGCGCATCGCTGGCTGCGACCGCGCGGTCGACGCGCCGGTTGGCGACCGCGTTGAGGATGGCAAGATGGCGGTCGATGGTGCCGCTCAGATCGGAATGTCCAGGGAGCAGGCGATGGTAGATGAAGCCGATGCGGCGGTAGATCGTGTGCAGCGGCCGCATGGTGTGGGCCAGGAAGGGTTCGCCAGCGGCCAAAAGGATCAGCGCGTCGACGCGGCGGTCGAGACGGTTGAATTCGTCGATCGAAAGTGTCGCGTGGCGCTCGCGCAGCGCGCGCTCGATGTGGAGCGCCTGGTTGCGATGCGAAAGACTGGCGCGCTCGGCTGCGAGCCGAATGACGAAGCGCTCCATGTCGCGCCTCAAGCCCAGTAGCATGCGCTCGCGGGCGAGATCGATCGGCGCGATCTGCAGGCCGTGGCGGGGGCGGATGATGATCAGCGTATCGGCGGCGAGCTGGTTGACGGCGCCGTGCACCGGCGTGCGGCCGAATCCGGTCAGTTCCTGCAGTTCCTGCATAGTGAGAAAGCGGCCGGGCTTCAGCTTGCAGGCGACGAGAAGGTCTTCGATGCGCTGATAGGCGAGCTCGAACAGGTTGACGCGGTTGCGCCTTGCCGGTGCACCGCCTTCGTCCGAACGCACGAGTTCGAGAGCGCTTTTGCGTCGCGCCATAGGTGTTTCCCCACCCGCATCTGTCGCGCAGGCCCGTCTTCCGTTAAAACATATTGTGATATATTACAAGTCGGCGTATGGCTGGTCGACCGACCGCGGGGCCAGGATCGCACAAGACCGAGCCGGCGCGGCGAACGAAAAGCAAACAAAAAAGCAAACAAAAAGCCAGCAGGGAGGAGGCCGACCGTGAAGATCACGTCGATCGAGACATTGCGCACGGACGAATTCGCCAACGTGCTCTGGGTCCGCCTGCACACGGATGCTGGGCGTGATCGGGCTCGGCGAAACGTTTTACGGCGCCGGCGCCGTCGAGGCGCAGATCCACGACACCTTCGCCGGCCGCCTCGTCGGCCGCGATCCCTTACGGATCGAGGCGATCCACCGCGATCTTCTCAACTTGCCGATGGCGCAATCCTCGACCGGTGTCGAATATCGTGCGGCGTCCGCGATCGACATCGCGCTGTGGGATCTGTTCGGCAAGGTCTGCGGCCAGCCGGTGCACCAGATGCTGGGCGGGCTGTGCCGCGACAAGCAGCGCATCTACAACACCTGCGCCGGCACCAAATATGTCCGCTCCACCAACATCCGCCCCGTCTCCAACTGGAACATGGGCGATGCCGCCGGGCCCTATGAGGACCTCGACGGCTTCATGAACCGCGCCGACGCGCTGGCCGAAAGCCTGCTCGAGAGCGGCATTTCGGCGATGAAGATCTGGCCGTTCGATCCGGCGGCGCAGGAGAACCACGGCCTCTTCATCACGGCAGCGCAGATGAAGCAGGCGGTCGAGCCGTTCGAGAAGATCCGCAAAGCCGTCGGCGACAGAATCGAGATCATGGTCGAGTTCCACTCGCTGTGGAACCTGCCCGCCGCCAAGCAGATCGCGCGCGTGCTCGAAGCGTACAGGCCGACCTGGTACGAAGACCCGATCCGCATGAACTCGCCGCAGGCGCTCGCCGAATATGCGCGCTCGACCGATGTGTGGGTCTGCGCCAGCGAGACGCTGGGGTCACGCTATCCCTACAAGGACATGCTCGACCGCGACGCCATCCATGTGGTGATGGCCGATCTGTGCTGGACCGGCGGATTGACGGAAGGCCGCAAGATCGCGGCGATGGCCGAGACCTATCATCGGCCGTTTGCGCCGCACGATTGTATCGGCCCGGTCGGCTTCATCGCCGCGATCCACATGTCGTTCAGTCAGCCCAACACGCTGATCCAGGAATCGGTGCGGGCGTTCTACAAGGGCTGGTACAACGAGCTTGTCACCACTATGCCGGTGATCAAGGATGGGTTTGTCTATCCGATGGAAGGACCGGGCCTTGGCGTCGATCTGCTGCCGGCGGTGTTTGACCGCTCCGATCTCACCGTGCGCCGCACGAACGCCTGAGGGTGTCGCATGACGCAAGCCTTGTTCGATCTCTCGGGCCGCACCGCGCTGGTGACCGGCTCCTCCCGCGGCCTCGGCCGTGCCATCGCCGAAGGAATGGCGAAGGCCGGCGCGCGGCTGATCGTCAACGGCATCGATCCCGCGCGCGTCGAGGCGGCGGTCGCGCAGTTGCGCGCCGCGGGACATGCCGCTGATGGCGCCGCCTTCGACGTCACCGACGAGACGGGTATCGTCGAAGCCTTCGAGCGCTTCGACGCGCAAGGAATTGAAATCGACATTCTCGTCAACAATGCCGGCATCCAGGTGCGCAAACCGCTGGTCGAATTCACCACTGCCGAATGGCGCAAGGTGATCGAGACCAATCTCACTAGCGCTTTCGTGATCGCCCGCGAGGCGGCCAAGCGCATGATCGCCCGCAAGCGCGGCAAGATCGTCAATATCGGCTCGCTGGCGAGCGAATTGGCGCGCCCGACGGTCGGGCCTTATACGGCGGCGAAAGGCGGCATCAAGAACCTGACGCGATCGATGGCGGTCGAATGGGCGGCGAGCGGGATTCAGGCCAACGCCATCGGGCCTGGCTACATGCTGACCGACATGAACCAGGCGCTGATGGCCAATCAGGATTTCAATGCCTGGCTGATGTCGCGTATCCCGTCGAAGCGGTGGGGGCGCCCCGACGAACTGGTCGGCGCGGCGATCTTCCTCGCTTCGTCGGCGTCCGATTACGTCAACGGGCAGATCATTTACGTCGACGGAGGCATGCTGGCGGCGATGTGATCGCGTCGGCGCCGTCAACTCAACGGGAGACCTAACCCATGCGTGCAGTCGTCATTCACGCCCCGAAAGACCTGCGGATCGACGGTTTCCCCGATCCCGCGCCCGGCGCCGGCGAAGTGCGCGTCAAGATCGCGGCCGGCGGCATCTGCGGTTCCGACCTGCATTATTATCACCACGGCGGCTTCGGCACCGTGCGGATTCAACAGCCGATGGCGCTCGGGCATGAAATCTCCGGTGTCGTCGCCGCGGTCGGCGCCGGCGTTTCGAACCTTGCGCCGGGTGCGCGCGTCGCGGTCAACCCGAGCCGACCCTGCGGAGTTTGCATCCACTGCCGCGAAGGCATGCGCAACCAGTGCCTCGACATGCGCTTCATGGGCAGCGCGATGCGCTATCCCCATGTGCAGGGCGGTTTCCGCGAGCATGTCACCGTTGACGCCGCGCAAGCCATTCCGATCGCGGACAAGCTGTCGCTCGCGGAGGCAGCGATGGCCGAGCCGCTCGCCGTGTGCCTGCATGCGGCCCATCAGGCGGGACCGCTGATGGGCAAGCGGGTGCTGGTGACCGGCTGCGGTCCGATCGGCGCCTTGACCGTGCTGGTGGCGCGATACGCGGGCGCCGCCGAAATCGTCGCAACCGATGTGGCGGATGCGCCGCTCATGGTTGCGCGCTGCCTTGGGCGCGAGCCGCACGGTCAACGTCTCGACGGAAGTTGCGGCGCTCGATCCCTGGCGCGCCGGCAAGGGCACTTTTGATGTGCTGTTCGAGGCGTCGGGTAATCAGGCCGCGCTGCGGCTCGCGCTCGATCTGTTACGCCCCGGCGCGGTAATCGTGCAACTCGGGCTCGGCGGCGAGATGACGCTTCCGATCAACAGCATCGTGACCAAGGAGCTGCAAGTGCGCGGCACCTTCCGCTTCGATCCGGAATTCGAATTGGCGCTGCGCCTGATGGGCGAGGGGCGGCTTGACGTCAAGCCGCTGATCACGGCCTCCTTGCCGTTCGAGCACGCGGTCGACGCGTTCGAACTGGCGAGCGACCGCTCGAAATCGATGAAGGTCCAGTTGACGTTTTGAACGGCTGATGACGCCCTCGCGGGAAAGATCCAAGAGAAATTAATATCACGAGAAATTCATGAAAGTTGCCTCGATCGGCGAGTGCATGATTGAGTTTTCCGCCGCGGGCGACGGCCTGTTTGCGCGCGGTTTTGGCGGCGACACGCTCAACACCGCGCTCTATCTGTCGCGGCTCGGCATCGCTACCTCCTATGTCACGGCGCTCGGCGACGACGCGCTGAGCGAGGCGATGCTGGTTGCATGGCGCGCCGAGGGCATCGCGACCGACGAGGTGCTGCGCGTGAGCGGCCGCGTGCCCGGACTCTACATGATCGAGCGCGACGCGCGCGGCGAACGCAGCTTTCTCTATTGGCGCGACCGCGCGCCGGCCCGCGAGTTCTTCGACCGCGCCGACGACGCCACGCTGGAGCGGCTGTCGCGTTTCGACTGGCTTTATTTCTCCGGCATCAGCCTGTCGCTCTATGGCGAGAGCGGCAAGGCGCGCTTGCGCGAACTTCTCGCTGCTGCGCGCCGCCGCGGCGGCAAGGTCGCCTTCGACGGCAATTATCGCCCGCGCGGCTGGAGCGATGCGGCCGCCGCGCGGCGCGCCTTCAACGACATCCTGCCGCTGGTCGATCTGGCGCTGCCAACGCTGGAAGACGAGCAGGCGCTGTTCGGCGATGCTGACGCCGCGGCGTGCATCGCCCGCCTGCGGACGGCCGGAATTCCGGAAATCGTGGTCAAGCGCGGCGGGCTCGGCTGCCTGGTCCAGGCGAACGAGAGTTGCGTGGAGGTGCCGCCGCCTTCGGTGGTTCAACCGGTCGACACCACGGCGGCCGGCGATTCCTTCAATGCCGGCTATCTGGCGGCGCGGCTGGGCGGCGCGTCGCCGGTCGAGGCCGCGCGCGCCGGCCATCGGCTCGCAGGCGCCGTCATCCTATCGCCGGGCGCGGTGATCCCGCGCGAGGCCATGCCGAAAGGCGTCACCGTCACGGGAGCAGGACCATGAGTTTGGAAAAATCACGAGCGCGGCTGGATGCGTTGTTCGCGCTGGCGCCGGTGGTGCCGGTCATCACCATCGAGGATGCTTCCGCCGCCGTGCCGCTGGCGCGCGCGCTGGTTGCCGGCGGATTGCCGGTCGTCGAGATCACCTTGCGCACGCCAGCCGCGGTCGAAGCGGCGCGCGCCATCATCGCGGAGGTAAAGGAAGCCGTCGTCGGCATCGGCACGGTGCTGACACCGGACGATCTCCAGCGCGCGGAAGGCTTGGGCGCCGCCTTCGCCATCAGTCCGGGACTGTCGATCGAGCTGTTGCACGCGGCCGCATCCGGCAATCTGCCGTTCGTGCCCGGCGTCCAGACTGCGTCCGATCTCATCGCCTGCGTCACCCGCGGTTACGACCTCGTCAAATTCTTTCCGGCGATTCCGGCCGGCGGGCTCGCGACGCTGAACGCGCTTGGCGGTCCGTTCCCGAATGTTCGTTTTTGCCCGACCGGCGGCATTGGCGAGGCCGATGCCGCGCAATGGCTCGCGCACCCGAAGGTCGTCGCGGTCGGCGGCTCCTGGGTGGCGCCCGCTTCCGACATCAAGGCCGGCGCCTGGTCGAAGATCGAGGCGCGCGCCCGTGCAGCCGCGGCACTCAAGCGAAGCGGTTAGGCTGGCGAAAGGATAGGGCACTTCATCGCGGACAGGATCGGCGGCGTCCGGCCGAGGGATCAAGAACGCGTGTGGTGCGCAGCGAAGAGCTGCGCTGTTTCTTGACAGGGCAGGGCTCAGCCGGTTCGCTGTCGCCTCAAGCTTTGGCGGGCGAACCTTGGTGGGAAGCGAACCTGCAGCCGTCAGACGGCGCGACCTGCTATCGCTGATCGGGGCGATGGCCGGCAGCGCCGCGATGTACCAGGCGATGACGAGCCTCGGGTTCGCGTCGGAATCCTCCTACCAGGGTCCGATCAGGCTGGAAGGCGATCCAAAGGGCGCTTCCGTCCTCATTCTGGGGGCCGGACTTGCCGGCATGACGGCCGCGCTCGAACTGCGCAAGGCCGGCTACGAGGTTCAGCTGCTGGAGTTCAACAGCCGCGCCGGCGGCCGCAACTGGACCTTGCGCGGCGGCGACCGCTTTACGGAACTCGGAGGCTTCACGCAAACCTGCGAGTTCGAGCAAGGTCTCTACATCAATCCGGGGCCGTGGCGCATTCCCTATCACCATCGCGCGCTGCTCGACTATTGCAAGCGCCTCAATGTCGCGCTCGAACCGTTCATTCAGCTCAATCACAACGCGTTCCTGCATGCCTCGCAGGCGTTCGACGGCGCGCCGCAGCGGATCCGCGCGGTGCGCGCGGATTTTCAGGGCCAGATTTCCGAACTGCTCGCGAAAGCGACCACGCAAGGCAAGCTCGACGAGGCCGTTTCCAAGGAAGATCGGGAAATCCTGTTGCAGGCGCTGCGGTCGTGGGGCGCGCTCGACCGCAACTATCGTTACGATGCCAACCTGATCTCCGCCGAATTCCGCGGCTATGAGAACGCCCCTGGTGGCGGCCTGTCCGCGCCGCCGTCGCCGAGCGATCCGGTCGGGTTGTCGGACGTCCTGCGTTCCCGCCTGTGGCGCTACTTGCGCAATTTCGCCAGCTACAATTTCCAGACCACGATGTTTCAGCCGGTGGGCGGCATGGACATGATCGGCAAGGCGTTTGCAAAAGAGCTCGGCGACATCATCCGCTATAATGCCAAGGTCACGCAAGTTCAGCAGGACGACCGCGGCGTTACCGTCAGCTTCGTGGATACGACGAATCCCATGACCTCGCGCCAGGCGACGGCGGATTGGTGCCTCTGCACGATCCCGCTGTCGATCCTGAGCCAGCTGCCGGTCGATGTCTCCACGGCGACGAAGTCGGCGATCGACGCGGTTCCCTATGCCGCGGCGGTCAAGGTCGGCCTGCAGTTCAAGCGCCGCTTCTGGGAGGAGGACGACGCCATCTATGGCGGCATCAGCTACACCGACCTGCCGATCCGCCAGATCGCCTATCCCAACACCGGCTTCAACCGGACCGGGCGCGGCGTGTTGCTCGGCGCCTATCTGTTCGATGGCGCCAACGCGTTCGAGTTCACCGCGATGTCGCCGGCCGAGCGCGTGGCGCACGCGGTCGAGTTCGGTGCCGCGATTCATCCGCAATACCGGTCCGAGTTCGAAAACGGCGTGGCGGTGGCCTGGCATCGGGTGCCGTTTACGCTGGGCTGCAGCGGCGACTGGTCGGAGGAGGCGCGCGCGCAGCACTACCGCAACCTGTGCCAGATCGATGGGCGGATCGTATTGGCCGGCGAGCATGCGTCCGCGCTGCCGGCGTGGCAGGAGGGCGCGATCCTGTCCGCGCTCGATGCGATTACGCGCCTGCACGCGCGCGTGGTGAGGACGTGATGCAAGTCCGCAGGCGAGAGACCGGGTTGCGTTCTTGCAGGACAGCCGCCTCGGTGGCGCTGGTTGCGCTGCTATCGCAGGCTGCGTTCGCCCAGGATAGTTCACTACCGATGGACAACCACACCTTCAGCTCAGGCTACAGATTCGTCGAGCTGAGCGGGGAGGAGTTGTTCGCCAATGTTTGCCAGGGCTGTCACATGGTGGACGCCACTGGCGCCACCGGCGCGGCATCCTATCCGTCCTTGGCCGGCAACCGAAATCTCGAAGCGAGCAGCTATCCGATCTATCTCGTCGTCAACGGAAGGCGCGCGATGCCGCCGTTCGGCGACATGATGAGCGACGGCCAGATTGCCGCGGTGGTGAACTATTTGCGGACCCATTTCGGCAACAACTACCAGGACGTGGTGAGCGCCAGCGACGTCAGGGGCGCCCGCCGCATCAACGCGGCCGGCACGCAGAATTAGACTGGGTGGGCTGCGACCGTGGCACCTTGCCAAAGCATGCGGCGCCTGCATCAATTCAAGCAACAGCAACAATCCTGTCGGAGAGCGGAATGTATCGAAGCGTTCGGAGCCAAAACCTAGCATCGTGGAAACGCCGTTCGATCCTGCTCTCGACCACCCTTGTCGCGACGCTTGTTGCGCTCGGCAGCGCCGCCGCCGAAGGATTGACGGCGAACCAGCAGCTCGCGCACGACATCTACAAGGAATTGGTCGAAATCGACACCACGACCGCGACCGGCGATACCGACCGCGCCGCGCAGGCGATGGCGGCGCGCCTGAAGGCCGCGGGCTTCGCAGATGACGACGTCCACGCCTTCTCGCCCGCGCCGCACAAGGGCAACCTGGTGGCGCGGCTGCACGGCAGCGGCGCGCGCAAGCCGATCCTCCTGGTCGCCCATCTCGACGTGGTGCCGGCGCTTCGCGAGGACTGGTCGGTCGATCCGTTCAAGCTGACCGAGAAGGACGGCTATTTCTACGCGCGCGGCTCCAGCGACGACAAATACATGGCGGCGTCCTTCATCACCAACCTGATCCGCTACAAGCAGGAGGGCTACAAGCCCGATCGCGACATCATCGTGGCGCTGGAGACCGACGAGGAAATTCTCGACCGCGACGGCCTCGGCATCCAATGGCTTTTGAAGAACCATCGCGACCTGATCGATGCCGAGTTCGCGCTGAACGAGGGCGGCGGGGTGGGGCTGAAGGACGGCAAGGCGATCCGGAACAGCGTCCAGACCAGCGAGAAGGTCTCGGTGAGCTTTCAGCTCGAGGTCAAGAACAGCGGCGGCCATTCTTCGGTGCCGCGCAAGGACAACGCGATCTATCATCTGGCGGGCGGGCTGGTGCGGCTCTCGAGCTTCGAGTTTCCGCTGCATCTCAACGACACCACGCGCGCCTATTTCGAGAAGACCGCGCAGTTTGAAAACGAAAAGACCGCGGCCGACATCCGCGCGGTGCTGTCGGACAAGCCGGACCCGGCAGCGCTCGCCCGGCTCTCCACCAGTCCGCTCTATAACGCGCAGCTCCGCACCGCCTGCGTGGCGACCATGCTGCAGGGCGGCCACGCCGTGAACGCGCTGCCGCAGCTCGCCACCGCGAAGGTCAATTGCCGCATCATGCCCGGCGAACCCGTCGACGCCGTCAAGGCGACGCTCGAACGCGTGCTCGCCGACGACCAGATCGCGGTCACGCAAATCGACCAGGCGGTGCTGAGCGAGCCGTCGAAGCTGAACGAGGAAATCGGCGGCGCGATCGAAAAGCTGAGCCACGAGTTCTGGCCCGGCGCGGTGGTGCTGCCGATCATGAGCACTGGCGCGACCGACGGCAGCTACTTGCGCAACGCCGGCATCCCGACCTATGGCCATTCCGGTATGGCCAACGACATCAATGACATCCGGGCGCACGGCAAGGACGAACGGGTTCCGGTAAAATCGTTCTACGCGGGCGACGAGTATCTGTACCGCCTGGTGAAGATCTTGTCGGGCGGCGGGTCTTAGCTAGGCCTGCGCCAGGGTGCGACAACGCTGCAGTAACCTTGACGGTAATTTTCATCTTTAATTGCAGGAGGCGCGACCCAAATAAGGGCTAACCTTTCCCGTCGAGCCTTTCAGGAGGCCCGGATCAGGAGGTCCGAAATGGTCCTGAAACGTCTTTTTCCCGCGCTTGTTGGCGCCGCGCTGCTTACTGGCAGCGCGATGGCGGCGGAATACCGTCCAGACGAGTTCCTCACCCTCGACCTATCCAAGGCCGTACTCTCGCCGAACCCGCTTGGGCCGCCTGCGCAATTCGGCCCGGTTCCGGTTGAGGGCAAGTCCGGCGCCGACAAGTCCGGCGCCACGTCCGACCAGGCCGCCGAAGCTGCACCGGCGCCCGCCGCGCCGAGCCCGCAGGCGAAGAAAGTCGCCGTCGACAGAGTGAGCGTGGCGGCACATCCAAGTGTCGCGCATTTCCGCGCTGAGAAGCCACGCCACGCGGCGCGAACCAGGCTGGCACACCGCAACCCGCTCAACGCGCAAGCCATGGATACGCGCATCCAGGCCTGGCCGTGCAAGTCCGGCGGTATCTGCAACTGGAAGCAGTAAGCGGGTCGGCTTCGGCGCGTTACCAGCACATCGCCGCCGAACACCAAACATGGATATCGCGGCGACCGGTGCGCCAGCCACGGCGATCACGATTGCGGGCCGTTCATCGGCTTCAAGCATCGTTGCAGCGACCTGACCATCGCCACAACTAAAAAGTGCGGTAACGACGGGTGGCAACCCGGACCGCGATACGCTTCTTCAATTGCAGCAGCCGCCATCCAAATAAAGGCTAATCTTTCCCGTTGAGTCTTTCAGGAGCCCCGAATCAGGAGGCCCGGAATGGTCCTGAAAAGCGTTTTTCCCGCGCTGCTTGGTGCCGCGCTGCTTGCGGGCAGCGTCGCATTGGCGGCCGGGTATCGTCCGGACCAGTACTTCGGTCTCGACCTTTCCAAGGCCGCGCTCTCGCCGACCCCGCTCGGCCCACCCTCGCAATTCGCGCCGGCGCGGCCCAGGCCCGTCCCGACCGCAGCAGCCGCGCAGCCGGGCGCCGCGCTGGTCCCGCAGGCGAAGAAAGTCGCTCTCGAAAAAATTGGCGCGCCGCGTCCCCGCAAGGTCGCCCGTGTCGGTGCCGCGGCGCCGCGTGGCCCGATGCGAACCAAGGTGGCGCGCCGGCGCGCCAACCCGCGCAACGCGCTGGCCTGGGATCCGCGCATCCGGACGTGGCCTTGCAACCCCCGCTTGGGCGGCATCTGCATCTGGAGGCTGTAGGCGCGCCGTCGTCCGTCGCCCCCCCCGCGGCTTTAGCTTTTTGTTTGACCCGTTTTCTTTACGCGAACCGGGGCCCACTTCGCTGGAAAAAGCTCTACTAACCCGATCTTGATTTGAGCGGGGCATTGCGGGCAGGCTATCAGCGATCTTGCCGCCGTCCCGCCTTTCGCCGCGTCGCCGCCGTTGATCCGGCGGATCCAAATCATGCAAGGAGCTACCATGGAAGTTCTGCAAACTCAGGGCATCAGCCTGCCGCGGCTGGGGCTCGGCACCTATCGCATGCAGGGCGATGTCTGCCGCGCCGCGGTGGAAAGCGCGCTCGCTCTCGGCTATCGCCACATCGATACCGCGGAAATGTATGCCAATGAGGACGCGATCGGGGCTGCGATCGCCGCCTCGGGCGTGGCGCGCAGGGACCTGCATGTCACCACCAAGGTCTGGAACGAGAACCTGGCGCCGGACGCGATGCGGCGTGCCTTCGACACCAGCCTGAAGAAGCTCAGGCTCGACCATGTCGACCTCTATCTGGTGCACTGGCCGGCGCCGAGAATGAACCTGCCGGCGATGTTCGAGACCTTGATGAAGCTGAAGCAGGAGGGCCGCACCCGCGCCATCGGGGTCGCCAATTTCAACATTGCGCTCTTGAAGACCGTGGTCGAGGACATCAGGGCGCCGATCGCCTGCAACCAGATCGAATATCACGTGATGCTCGATCAGACCAAGGTGAAGAAATATCTCGACGCCAGGTCGATCCCGCTGGTGGCCTATTGCCCGCTGGCGCAGGGCCGCGCCGCCTCCGACGCGACGCTGATGGCGATCGGCAAGAAGCACGGCGCCAGCGCAGCCCAAGTCGCGCTGAAATGGCTGCTCGACCAGGACGGCGTCGCCGCCATCCCGAAGGCTTCGCGCGCCGAGAGCCAGAAGGCCAATTTCGACGCGCTGAATATCGGGCTCGACGACGAGGACATCAGGGCGATCGCAGCACTGCCGAAGGACAAGCGCTTCGTGAACCCCGCTTTCGCGCCGGCGTGGGATTAAGTTTTTTGCTTCTCCCTCTTCCCGCGCTTCTTCGCGGGGAGCCCCCTCGCCCGGAAGGCATCCCGCCTGCCGAGGTCAGCCGCGACCAGGGCGGCTCCGTCAGGAGACCGGCTTGACGCATTTATATTGCGGCGGCGTCGGCTTGCCGCCCAGGGTGAACTTGCCGTCCTTGATGGTGTATTGCTTCTTCTCGTTGCGATTATAGATCGCGCGCATGCTGCCGTCGGGCTGCATCATGAGCCCGTATTCGCGCGTCTGTTTGAACGAAGTGAAAAACACGCGCAGATTCAGCATCCCGTCCGGTGAAACCTTGGCCGACACGACGGGGTTTTCGTCCGTTGCGTCGCCGAAGTCGCGCCGGTGCACGACCCCGCCGTCCGGCGTGGTTGCATAAGCAAGCACCGTGCCCTGGCCGCGATCGGGCGGCAGCGAGCAGTTGAGCGACCACGGGCCGATCAGGCCCCATTTGCTCGCGGTCTCGGCGATGGTTTCCGCAGACGCCTGAACGGCGAGCATGGCAGAAAGCACAAGAGCCAACGTCAGCCGCCCGAAATGTCCGTTCGTCCTTGGCAAACACCGCCTCCTTGATAGCGGCGCAGCATAGCATCTCAATGAGGCCGAGCGAAACGCAGCGCATGTCGGCCGCTACTTGCGGAAAGCCGGTGGCGGGCGCATCATCCGCCGATAAAAATGATATTGGGGGAGCGCCGAGCATGTCCGCATTGTCACGCCGCCATTTGCTTTCCCTGACGGGATTGGCCGCCGCCGCGGCGTTGCCGGGAAACGCCATCGCCGCCATGGGGGCGAACGACAAGTTCGATCTCGTGATCAAGGGCGGCGAGGTGCTCGATCCCAGCCAGTCGCTGCGAGGCAAGCGCGATGTCGGCATTCGCTGGGGTTTGGTCGAGGCCATCGAGGCGGAAATTCCGGCGGCGCGGGCAACCAAGACCATCGACGCCACGGGCAAGCTGGTGCTGCCGGGCCTCGTCGATCTGCATTGCCACGTCTATCCCTATGGCTCGGCGATCGGCATTCCCGCCGATGAACTGGTGCAGTTTCAGGGCACCACGACCGTGGTCTCGGCCGGCGATGCCGGCGTCAACAATCTTGCCGCGTTGCGCCGCTTCATCGTGGCGCAGACGCGGGCGCGGATGTACGCCTTCGTCCATATCGCCAATAACGGTCTGTCGGCGTTCCCGGTCGCCGAGCTCTACAACATCGACAACGCGCAGGTCGAGGCCTGCGCGATGGCGCTTGCCGAAAATCCGGACTTCCTGATCGGCGTCAAGGTGCGGATGTCGGAGAACGTGATCTTCAAGCACGGCATCGAGCCGCTCAAGCGCGGCATCCAGGCCTGCGAGATGTGCGGCTGGCCGGCGAAGATGATGGTCCATATCGGCGGCGTCGAAACCAAGGGGTTGATGTCCGATATCCTGAATTTGCTGCGGCCGGGCGACGTGCTGACGCACTGCTATTCCGGCGCGCCCAACATGTCGGGCGCCTTCACCAACATCGTGCAGGACGGCAAGCTGTTGCCGGAGGCGGTTTCCGCCAAGCAGCGCGGCGTCATCTTCGATGTCGCCCATGGCGGCGGCAGTTTCGATTTCACGGTGGCGGAGGTGGCGATCCCCGGCGGCTGCGCGCCGGACACCCTCTCCTCCGACATCCATGTCTTTTCCGGCAACTCGCCGAGCGTGCCGTTCCTGCCCAATGTGATGAGCAAGTTCATGGCCATGGGCTTTTCACTGGAGCAGGTGGTGGCGATGGCGACGATCGCGCCGGCCAGGATCATCAACCGCGCGCCGAAGATCGGGACGTTGCAGCTAGGGGCTCCCGGCGACGTCTCGATCATGGAATTGGTGGAAGGCCCCGTGACCTTCGTCGACACCCGCAACAACATGCGCGACGGCAAGGCCTATCTGAAGCCGGTGCAGACCGTGATCAACGGTGTGCCGTTCGGCAGGCCGTATCAGTCGCCGTTCGCGGTGAGATAAGTGGTTAGCCGTGCGCGACGGCCGAACTGCCCGTTCACGGTTCACGCATCGCCTTTTTTGAACAGAAGCGCAGCATTTCGACGCCGCCGCTCCGAAATTCGACGTCCCGTCGCGCCATTCCGGGCGGCGGAACGCAGTATGGTTTGATCCGCATCAATGCGACGCCCCGGGCGCTTGGCAACCATGTCAGCACCGAGGATCGAGCGTGGTAAACACCAAAACACGATTCGTTGCGCAGGCATCCGCGGGCCCTTCCGCCCGGGCGGCCGATCTCGGCGATCCCTTGCCCTATTCGGAAAGCGAATTCCTCATCCAGCTCGGGGATCGCGTGCGCGCCATGCGGGTCATGCGCGATATGTCGCGCCGCGAGCTCGCGCGAAAGTCCGGAATCTCCGAGCGCTATATCGCTGAAATCGAAAAGGGCAGGGGAAACGTGTCGATCATGCTCTTGCTTCGGATCGCGCAAGCCGTTCGTAGCTCGCCGCCGGCTGACATCTACCCCTGACAGGAGAACGCCGTTGGGACAGCTCGTTCTGGCCGCCAAGATCACCCACGTCCCGTCCCTGATGCTGTCCGAAGCCGAGGGCAGCCCGCTTCGATCGGCGCGGAAAGGCGCGGTCGATGCGCTGCGCGAGCTCGGCCGCCGTGCCAGAGAGCGGCGGGTGTCGACCTTCATCGTGTTCGATACGCACTGGTTGTCCAATTTCGGCTACCACATCAACGCCAATCCGCACCATCGCGGCGCATTCACGAGCCACGAGGCGCCGCAGATGATCCAGGATCTGCGCTACGACCTGCCGGGAGACACGGCGCTCTCCGAGGCGATCGCAAGCGAAGCGGGCGACGTTGGCCTCAACGTCATCGCCCACAAGGTTTCGAGCCTCGGGCTTGAATACGGCACCATCGTTCCCATGCATTACATGAACCGCGACGGCTGGGCGAAGGTGGTTTCGGTCGCCTCGCCCCTGTTCACCTCGCTGGAGGAGAGCCGCGTTCTCGGCGAGGCGACGCGCCGCGCGATCGCGAGGTCCGGCGAGCGGGTTGCGATCCTGGCAAGCGGATCGCTGTCGCACCGGCTCTGGCCGAACAAGAAGCTCGGGCCGGATGCGTGGACTTCGGTCGCGAGCGAGTTCAACCGGCAGGTCGATCTGCGGGTGCTCGAATTGTGGCAGCAGCGCCGCTACCGCGAATTCCTCGACATGCTCCCCGACTACGCCACCAAGTGCAATGGCGAGGGCGGCATGGCCGATACCATCATGCTGTTCGCGGCGCTCGGCTGGTACGACTATCACGGTACAGCCGACCAGCTCTGCGACTATTTCCCCTCCAGCGGCAGCGGCCAGGTCAATGTCGAGTTTCACGTCGATGGATGATCTCGATCCGCCGGCGGCGATACCAGGTTGGCCGTCACATCTTCCACATGATGCAGGATGTAGATCAAAATCCCGTCCCGGTCGTGAATTGGCGAATTGATCGGCTGCCAGCGACGCTCGACGAATTGGCCGCGGGAATCGCGGATATCATAGCGCTGGACGGCCATGGCGTGGGCCTGGCCGGTTTTCACCACCGTCCGCAGCGAGGCGAAGAGATTGCTGACGCCGTCGGCGAGCGCGTCATCGGGATTGTCTGGAAAGATATCGAACGGCGACCGCCTTGGACAATTCACAAATCGCGGGTGCGGATATCAGGCTGTCTCTGCGCGCGGCTGTCGTCGATGATGTCGGCGATGACGGCTCCCATCACCAGCGCGCCACCGACAAGCGCCCGGGGAGCGGGGGTCTCCTGGAACGCCAGCCATACCCAGAACGGCATCAGCGGCGTTTCAAGGGTAGCGATCAGGGATGCCTGTCCGGACGGCAACAGACGCGAGCCGAGCACGTACAGTGTCAGCCCCAATGCGACCTGGAAGAACCCGAACATCGCAAGGATGACGAGGTCGGCTTCCGTCACGCTGGTTAATCCATGGGCGAAGAACACGCTGACCAAGCTGCCCAGGACATTCGACAATGCCGCCGCCGCCACCATCGGCGTGTTCTGATGCCGGCGAATGACGACCGTCATGGCGGCAATCGCCAATGTCATGAGGCAAGACAGCACGATCCCGAGAACATCGGAACCGGCGCGCACATTGCCGACGATAATGGCGACGCCGCAGAGCGCCACGACGCTGGCCAGCATGGTCTGCCATCGGGCGGCTTCGCGAAGCCATATCCAGGCGATCGCCGCGGCGACGAATGGTCCGGTCGCGATAATGATCGCCACATTCGACACGCTGGTCAGCTGCAGCGCCGGAATGAAACATACCATGCCCAGTGTCGACAGGGACGCGACGAGCCAACCGTTGCTTCCCATCCGAACCAAATCTCGCAGCCCGGCTTGGCCTTGCGTCAACACAAGAATAGCCGCGATCAGCCCCCCGCCGAACAGCCCTCGCCAGAACAAGATCGTCCAGGAATCGAAGGGCAGTAGCCGCGTGAAGAACGGCGCCGTGCTCCAGGCCACGGCGGCGGCGACGACGAGCGCAATGCCTAAGCGATGCTGGGAATGTGTCCCCGCCATTGGAAAGTCCTGTTGATGATGGGCTGTGCCTGATCGCGGAGGCGATCTCGTGACATCAAACTCAATTTGGCGTGCGGGCGCGGCCCTCGACATTGGCGATCCTGACCGGCACGCCGAACTCTTTCCGGCACACGTCGGCGAGGAGGGCGACCCCCTCGCGGATCTGCTGCTCCGAGGGGCTGGCAAAGCACAGCCTCAAGCGGCTCCTGGAATAGGCCTTGTCGGTCGACCATTCCGGCCCCGGATTGATCGAGACGCCGGCGGCGAGCGCAGCCTGGTACAGTTTCAGCGTATCGACATTGTCCGGCAGCTTGACCCAGAGAAAGATGCCGCCCTCGGGCGCCTCGAATTCCGCCGAGGTGCCGAACTGCTCGTTGAGCGCTTCCATCAGCGCATCGAGCTTTAGGCGCAGGCCCCGCGTCAGCTTCGGCACGTGGGACGAAAAATGCGGCGCGCAATATTCCGCCAGCACCATCTGCTCCAGCGCGCCGCTTCCGGCATCGGTCTTCAGCGCCAGCATCCGCGACAGCATGTCCCAGGGCGCGACGATGAAGCCGACGCGCAGCGCCGGCGCGATCGATTTGGAAAACGAGCCGATATGGATCACGCCGCCATTGTTGGCCATGGCATGGATCGCGGGCGGGCGTTTTCCCTCCCAGATCAGGTCGGCATAGCAGTCGTCCTCGAAGATCGGCACGCCGTACTCCAAGGCAAGCCGCAGCAGCTCGGCGCGGCGGTTCTCCGGCATGATGGTGCCGGTCGGATTCTGCACCGTCGGGATGGTGTAGATATATTTCGGCTGGATGCCGCGGCGCTTGAGATCGGCAAGCGTGGAGGAAAGCGCATCCATGCGCATCCCCTCGCGGTCGAGCGGAATGCCGATCGCGTTGACGCCGAGCCTGCTCAGCCGGTTCAGCGCGCCCTGGTAGGTTTCCTGCTCGACGATCACGGTATCGCCGCGCGCCAGCAGCGTCTGATTGACGAGGTCGAGCGCCTGCAGCGAGCCGGAGACGATCAGGATGTCGTCGGCTGTCGCGGCGATGCCGGCGTCGCGCCGTAATTTCGCGGTGAGAAATTCGCGCAAAGCGCGGTAACCCTGCGGCCCGTTGGCGAGGCCGTAGGTCGCAAGCGACTTGCCCTCGCGCTTCAAGACCGCGTTGACGGCATCAATCAGGCCGTCCACCGGGACCTGTTCGGGGTCGTTGTTGCCGCCGACAAAACTGTACTTCGCAAGCCCCGTCCATTTCGCCGCGGGTGGGGGCAGCCCTGCCGGCAAGAGCGGGGCAAAATCGAAACGCGTGGCGGTCATGAGGGGCGTCTCCCTTGTTCTTGGTTGACGACGATCTTAAACAAGTCTGAAGCGCTTGTCCCGCGGCTCGCCGCAGGCTTGCGACATCAGCGCCGTTCTGCCCTGCGTATTGGTGCTGGCGCGGACTAAAGAACCCGGCTAGAGCATGACCCGGAAAAGTGGTACCGGCTTTCCCTGCGACAAATGCCAGGCGTTTGCGCGAACATCATGCTCAAACAATAAGAGCCGCGCACCGAACGAAAGTTGCAAGCATGGCTGATACGATCCAGGAAGTTCTGCAGGCCTTTGCCAAGGGCGAGGTGGTCGTCGTCACCGACGATGACGATCGCGAGGGCGAGGGCGATCTGATCGTCGCGGCCTCGCTCTGCACCCCCGATAAGATGGCGTTCATCATCCGTCACACCTCGGGCATCGTCTGCGCGCCGATCACGACCGAGGACGCGCGCCGGCTGCGGCTCGACCCGATGGTCGCGCATAACGATTCCGCCCACACCACCGCCTTCACCGTCTCGATCGACTACAAGCCCGATGGCGGCACCGGGATCTCCGCCGAAGAGCGCGCCTCGTGCTGCCGGGCGCTCGCCAACCCGAACGCGGGCGCCAACGATTTCGCCCGGCCCGGCCATGTCTTTCCGCTGATCGCGCGCGACGGCGGCGTGCTGCTGCGCTCCGGCCACACCGAAGCCGCGGTCGATATGTGCAAGCTCGCCGGGCTGCCGCCGGTCGGCGTCATCTCCGAGTTGATGAACGACGACGGCACGGTGATGAAGGGCGAGCAGGTCGCCCGCTTTGCGGCCGCCCACAAGCTCAAGCATGTCACCATTGCCGATATGATCGCCTACCGCCAGGCGCGCGAAAAGCTGATCGAGCGGGTTTCGACCTTCCTGATGGAAAGCCCGATCGGGCCGCTGCAGGGTTACGCCTACCGCTCGCCGTTCGACGAGATCGCGCACGCCGCGTTCGTCTATAACGGCATCGGCGACGGCAAGAACGTGCTGACCCGGCTGCACAAGCCCAACATCGTCAAGGACCTTTTCTCCGGCCCCGCGCGCATGCAGGCCGTGCTTCAGCATTTCAAGAAGGCCGGTCGCGGCGTTCTGGTCTATTTGCGCGACGGCGCGGCCGGCGTTCCGGTCGAGCCGGTGGGCGAGCCGAACACGGCGGAGGCCGACCGCAACAGGCAATGGCGCGAAGTCGGCGTCGGCGCGCAAATCCTCCGCGATCTTGGCGTCACATCCATCGTCAACCTCACTTCATCGGTGCACGACTATAAGGGATTGTCCGGTTTCGGCATCGAGATCGTCGCCAACGAACGCCTTGAAGGCTAAACCTCAAAGATTTAACTTGAAGGGGTCGCGACGACATTCGCGATCACGATAGAAAAGGATTTTTCATGAGCATGCGCCCCCAGGCCAAGGAAAAGCCGTCCCCGGTCAATTTCCAGTGGGACGATCCGTTCATGCTCGACGAGCAGCTCACCGAAGACGAGCGCATGGTACGCGACACCGCGCGCGCCTATGCCCAGGACAAGCTGTTGCCGCGCGTCACCAAGGCCTATCTGGAAGAGAAGGTCGATCGCGACATCTTTCACGAGATGGGCGAGCTCGGCCTGATCGGCATCACGCTGCCGGAAGAATATGGCTGCGCCAATGCGAGCTATGTCGCCTATGGCCTGGTGGCGCGCGAGATCGAGCGCGTCGATTCCGGCTATCGCTCGATGAATTCGGTGCAGTCCTCGCTGGTGATGCATCCGATCTACGCCTATGGCGACGAGAACCAGCGCAAGAAATACCTGCCCAAGCTTGCCACCGGCGAATGGGTCGGCTGCTTCGGACTGACGGAACCCGACGCCGGTTCCGATCCCGGCGGCATGAAGACCCGGGCCGAGAAGGTTTCCGACGGCTACCGGCTGACGGGAACCAAGATGTGGATTTCCAACGCGCCGATCGCCGACGTGTTCGTGATCTGGGCGAAATCGGCCGAGCACAACAACCATATCCGCGGCTTCATCCTGGAAAAGGGCATGAAGGGGCTGTCGGCGCCGAAGATCAGCGGCAAGCTGTCGTTACGCGCGTCCGTGACCGGCGAGGTCGTGATGGACGGCGTGGTGGTGCCGGAGAGCGCGCTGCTGCCCAACGTTTCCGGATTGAAGGGCCCGTTCGGCTGCCTCAACCGCGCCCGCTACGGCATTTCCTGGGGCGCGATGGGAGCCGCGGAAGACTGCATGCATCGCGCGCGGCAATACACGCTCGACCGCAAGCAGTTCAATCGGCCGTTGGCGGCGACCCAACTGGTGCAGAAGAAGCTCGCGGACATGCAGACCGAGATCGCGCTGGGGCTACAGGCCTCGCTTCGGGTCGGCCGGCTGATGGACGAGGGCAAGATGGCGCCGGAGATGATCTCGATCGTCAAGCGCAACAATTGCGGCAAGGCGCTCGACATCGCGCGCATGGCCCGCGACATGCACGGCGGCAATGGTATCCAGATCGAGTATCACGTGATGCGCCACAGCGCGAATTTGGAAACCGTCAACACCTATGAAGGCACCCATGACGTCCACGCCCTGATCCTGGGCCGCGCCATCACCGGTATCCAGGCGTTCTCGTGAGCGTGAGGAAGTCCGACCTTGTCCGCAAATACCGCCGTCGTCGTCCGCGAAGGCGGACGATCCAGTATCCCAGAGACCCGCGTTTTTAACTCACTCATTCGCGTGTACTGGATGCCCCGCCTGCGCGGGGCATGACGATGAGGTGTAGGGAAACATGGCCGACAATGACGACGTTCCGTTCAACCGCAACTTCCCGCTTCTGCCCGGCGTCGTCGAGCAAGTCCGGCCCGGCGTGCGCCGGATTCTCTGCGACAATCCGAGCCCGTTCACCTTCAGCGGCACGGTCAGCTACATCATAGGCCAGGGCAAGGTCGCGATCATCGATCCCGGCCCCGACAATGAAGCCCATGCGCGGGCGCTGCTCGATGCGGTGCGCGGCGAAACCGTGACCCATATCCTGGTCACGCACACCCATCGCGACCATTCGCCCAACACCGCGCGGATCAAGGCCGCGACGGCTGCGACCGTCTATGCCGAGGGCCCGCACCGGGCGTCGCGGCCGCGCTATGAGAGCGAGAAGCACAATCCGGAATCCGGCGCCGACCGCGACTTCAGGCCCGACGTCGCGGTTGCCCATGGCGATGTGATCGAGGGCGACGGCTTTGCCCTGGAAGCGGTCGCGACGCCGGGCCACACCGCCAATCATCTGGCATTCGCCTGGCCCGACCGCAACATCTCGTTCGTCGGCGATCACGTGATGGGCTGGTCGACCTCGATCGTGGCGCCTCCCGACGGATCGATGGTCGACTACATGGCATCGCTGCAGCGGCTCGCGGCGCGCAGCGAGCAGCTGTATTTTTCCGGCCACGGGCCCGAGATCCCGGAAGGGCCGCGCTACGTCCGCTTCCTGATCCGGCACCGCCAGGCGCGCGAAGCCTCGATCCTGCATCGCCTCGCCAAGGGCGAGGCCGATATCCCCGCGCTGGTCCGCGCCATCTATATCGGCATCGACCCCAGGCTCACGACCGCGGCCGGCTATTCCGTGCTGGCGCATCTGGAAGACCTGGTCGCGCGCGGTATCGTCTCGACCGACGGCGATCCGGTGATCGGCGGAACGTACAGGATGGCGAATCGTGAGTAGCGAATAGGATAGGGGCCACAGCCCTGCCTACTTACTATTCGCCACTCGCCGCCTCACTTTTTCACCGTCTTCGCCGGCAGCTTCGGCGGCGGCGCCGGCTTCTTTACCGGCCTGAGATTGTCGGCGTCGGCGGCGGTATTGATGTCGTCGGCGAGCTTGCCGATGCGCGCGGCGTTGCTGCCGAGGTCGCTCTCGAAATAGCGCGAGGCGGAGCGGATATCGACGCGCGAATCGTCGCCGTCGGGCGCGACGCGGATCGAGACGTCTTCGCGGAATCCCATGATCGGCGTCCGCGCCACTGCCTCGATGCGGCCCGGCCGCAGCGGCGGCTGCGGCGGGCGCTCGTCGATCACGAGCCATTTGCGCTTCTGGACCAGTCGCAGCGTGAGCTCGTAGGCGCGCTGCACCGGGACCTGGATATCCACCGGCTCGATGTCCGGATAGGCCTTGCGCTGCAGCTCGGCGGAATAGAGTCCGGCGTAGACGGCCGTGTTGGTGCCTTCGCCGGTGCGCAAGCGCGCCAGGGCCTCGAAGCGCGGCGGATCGATCGGGTCGGTGGTGATGTCGTGGATCGGCGGCAGCTTGCGATATTGCAGGCCGAGATAGGCGGGATAAGCCAGCACCAGCGCGTCGATCAGGAAAGCCAGCAGGATGCGGCTCATGCCGCGGGTTCCGTTCTGCCAGATCGCGACGAAGGCTGCGAAGCCGACCAGGATCGAAAGCCCGGCGCAGGCCAGCGCGCCAAAGAACGTCGCCAGCGCCGGCTTCATTTCCAGGAAGCCGAAGCGAACGATCAGGATCGAGACCAGCACCGCGACCACCGAGAAGACCGCGAGATTGCGGGTCCAGTTGGCGAGGCTGGACACGGGCTCCGACTGATAGGGAGCGGCAAACCTGCGGGCCATCCTTGTGCTGTTCCGATGGTAAATCTGGTCGCTGGCCGGGTTTTAAGCTGGCAGCCGGGCGCAGGTGACCTAGCGCACTTTCCGGTGCGCTGTGAAGCGGTTTATGCTGGGAACCTTGCTTGCGTTCCGGCTGTCGAGCTCAGGCAAAAAGCGCGCCCCGCCGTGGCGAGGCGCGCTCTTCAATCAATGCGTGGCGGCGAGCGGGCAGGCGGAGTCGGCGAGCTTGCCGAATGCTTCCTCGCCGGACATGGTCTGGACCAGGCGATAGTAGTCCCACGGATATTTCGATTCCTCGGGCTTCTTCACCTGCATGATGTACATCTCGTGTTCCATCAGGCCGTCGGCGCGGATCTTGCCGTTGTCGGTGAACATGTCGTCGATCTTCACCTTGTGCAATTCCGCCATCACCTTGTCCGGATCGGTAGTGCCGGCCGCCTTGACCGCGTTGAGATAGGTCATGGTGGCTGAATAATAAGCCGCCTGGTTCATGGTCGGCTCGCGCTTGGTCTTCTCGAAATAGCGCTTGGCAAACGCCCGGGTCTTGTCGTTGAGGTCCCAGTACCAGCCGGTGGTGAGATAGAGGCCCTGGGCGGTCTTCAGCCCCAGGCTGTGGATGTCGCTGATGAAGGCGAGCAGCGCTGCCGGCTTCATTGTCTTGCCGATGCCGAATTCGTCGGCCGCCTTGATCGAGTTGGTGAAGTCGTTGCCGGCATTGGCGAGCCCCAGCACCTGGGCGCCGGAGTTCTGCGCCTGCAGCAGGTAGCTCGAGAAGTCCGAGGTCGACAGCGGCACGCGCACCGCGCCGATCACCTTGCCGCCGTTGGCTTCCACCACCTTGGAGGCGGCGTCCTGCAGCTGGGTGCCGAACGCATAGTCGGCGGTGAGGAAGAACCAGGTCTTGCCGCCCTGGGCGACCATGGTCTTGGCGGTGCCGTTGCCGAGCGCGGTCGTGTCATAGGCATAGTGCACGGTGTAGGGCGTGCAGTCCTTGCCGGTCAGCGAGGCGCCGGCGGCGCCGATCGCGAAGAACGGCGTCTTCTTTTCCTTGGCGATCGTCGCCATCGCGATGGAGACGCCGGTGTTGGATCCGCCGAGCACCATGGAGAGGCCGTCGCGGTCGGCCCATTCGCGGAATTTTTGCGCGCCGAGGTCCGGCTTGTTCTGATGATCCGCCGTCATCAGCTCGATCTTGTTGCCGAGCACGCTGCCGCCGAAATCCTCGATCGCCATCTTGGCGGCCTCGATGCCGCCGGGTCCGATCACGTCGGCATAGAGTCCGGACATGTCGTCGATATCGCCGATCACCACCTTGTTCTCGGCCGCGTGCGCGGTCGCCGTGATCGACGCAAATAGCAGCCACGGCAACGTGCGTAGCGCGATTGATTTTCTCATCCTGGATGATTCCTTGTTTTTTGTCTTGCAATGCCGGCAAGTTAGAAAGCTGCGGTGCCGGGTCCATACGCCTTTCGTCGGGTAAAGATGATGCCGGAACGGTGGATACGTCATCCTTTGCTGGACCTTTGCCTCAATCTTAGGCATTTACTTCTCGGTAACGCTACCTGTGCGCCGAACTCGTGGCTCTCTGATCGACACCAATGACGCGAGATAGACGGAGGCCGGGTCACGAGCATCGTCGGCAGTCGAAAATCAAGACGGCTGCGGCCGAGCGGAGCGGACTTTGTGGTCGCCGCCGGCCGGCTGTTCTGGCTGAAGTCCACTGTCATCCTTGCATTTTGCATCGGCCTGTCGATGTCACCTGCGCTCTGGATCGGGCCGCGATCGTTTCCGTCGACGCCGGTTTTCTCGATCCCGGCTGTCGATGGGGTCGTGGCGCTCGGTCTCTACGTCGCCCTGTTCGTGTCCGCCGTGGTCGCACTGGCGGTGCGGGAGCCGCGATGGCCGATCGCGACCTTCCTCACCGTGGTGGCCGTCTTCTGCGGCACTGACCAAACGCGGTTACAGCCATGGGTCTTTCAGTACAGCGCTCTGCTGGCGGCCGTTGCGCTGTACACGCGCACTGGCGCCGATGGTGAGCGGCGGGCGCTCAACGTCATCAGGCTGATCATCGCCTTTACCTATGTCTACTCAGGTCTGCAGAAGATAAACCTGAACTTCGTCGACAATGAATTTCCGTGGATCGCCCAGCCCATCGCCGACCTGTTTCCATCAGCGGCTCAGCTTCTTCATGGCTTCGGGATGGTAGTGCCGTTGGTGCAGGTTGCGTTCGGCGTCGGCCTCCTGACCCCGCGCTTTCGCCGCGCCTCGTTGATCGCAGCGGTGGCGATGCATCTGTTCATTCTGGCGATGCTGGGCCCAGCGGGGCTTGACTGGAACAACATCGTATGGCCGTGGACCGCGGCGATGGCGGTGTTCGACATTCTCCTGTTTTCGGATGCGTCGGATGTTTCATGGCGCGAGATCGTGTGGGGCAGGCATGATCCCTGTCATGCGGCGATCGCAATCCTGTTCGTGGTGCTGCCCGCCCTGAGTTTCTTCAATCTGTGGGATTCCTATCTGTCCGCGGCGCTTTATTCCGGCAACCTCACCGAGGCGCAAATCTATCTGAGCGATGCCGGAGCCGCAGCGTTGCCGGCGGCGGTCAAGTCGCGCACGGTTCGGACATCGCCCAATACCAACGTGTTGAACCTGCAACGCTGGGCGGTCGAGGATCTTAACGTTTCGCCTTACCCGGAAACCCGGATCTACAAGGCGATCGGGCGAAGCGTTTGCAGCAAGCTCGGCGATCCGAGCCAGTTGGTCTTGATTGTCCGGGAGCAGCGGATGTTTTTCTCTCACCCGGAAACCGGCTACCGCTGCTCCGAGCTGTGATTTTCGCGCGAGTTGTTGCCTCAGGCCGCGGCGTTCGGGAAGCTGTAGGTCTTGAACTGATCGCGCAGCGCGGTCTTCAGGATCTTGCCGGTTGCGGTGTGCGGAATGGCATCGACGAACACGATGTCGTCGGGCATCCACCATTTGGCGATCTTGCCATCCATGAAGCGGAGGATGTCCTCGCGCGTCGCGCTTTGCCCTGCCTTGAGCTGCACGATCAGAAGCGGCCGCTCGTCCCATTTCGGGTGATAGCAGCCGATCACGGCGGCTTCCGCGACCGCAGGATGTCCGACCGCGAGATTCTCGAGATCGATCGAGGAAATCCACTCGCCGCCGGACTTGATCACGTCCTTGGAGCGATCGGTGATCCGCATGTAGCCGTACGGGTCGATGGTCGCGACGTCGCCGGTGTCGAAATAGCCATTCTCGTCGAGGATGTCGGTGTCGACGCGGAAGTAGGCCTTCGAGACCGCAGGCCCGGCCACCTTCAGCCGGCCGAACGTCTTGCCGTCCCACGGCAGGTCGTTGCCGGCATCGTCGGTGATCTTCATCTGCACGCCGAACGGCGGGAAGCCCTGGGTCTGCAGGATGTCGAGCCTCGCTTCGCCCTTGAGTTCGTCGAACGGCGGCTTCAGCGTAGCCAACGTGCCGATCGGGCTCATCTCGGTCATGCCCCAGGCGTGGCGCGCGGTCACGCCCATGTCGACGAACGATTTGATCATCGAGCGCGGCATCGCCGAGCCGCCGCAGACCACAAATCGCAGGTGCGGCAGTTTCAGATGGTTGGCGGCCATGTGGTTGAGCAGCATCAGCCAAACCGTCGGCACGCCGGCGGTGTGCGTCACCTTCTCACTTTCCAACAGCTCGAAGACCGAGGCGCCGTCGAGCTTGGCGCCGGGGAATACCAGCTTGGTTCCCATCGAGGGCGCCGAGAACGCAATCCCCCAGCTGTTGGCATGGAACAGCGGCACCACCGGCAGCATGGTATCAGCGGCGCCGGCGCCGAGCGAATCGCCGGAGTTGGCCATCAGCGCATGCAGCACGTTGGAGCGATGCGAATACAACACGCCCTTGGGATCGCCCGTGGTGCCCGAGGTGTAGCACATCGCGGCCGCGGTATTTTCGTCGAACGTCTTCCATTTGAAATCGCCGTCGGCTTCGCCGATCCATTCTTCGTAAGCGACCGCGTTCTTCAACGTGGTCTCCGGCATGTGCGCCTTGTCGGTGAGCACGACGTAGCGCTCCACGCTTGGCAATTTGTCGGCGATCTTTTCCAGCATCGGCACGAAGGTGATGTCCGTCATCAGCACGCGGTCCTGCGCATGGTTGACGATCCAGGCGATCTGGTCGGGGAACAGCCGCGGATTGACGGTATGGCAGATCGCGCCGATCCCCATGATGCCGTACCAGCATTCGAGATGGCGCCAGGTGTTCCAGGCGATGGTGGCGACGCGGTCGCCGAGCTTGATGCCGTCACGCGTCAGCACTTGCGAGACTTTCAGCGCGCGGTCGTGGATTTGCTTGTAATTGGTGCGATGGATCGGGCCTTCGACCGATCGCGTCACGACCTCCTGTGTGCCATGAATTTGCGCCGCATGCTCGATAATGCGGTGACAGAGCAGGGGCCAATCTTGCATCAAGCCAAGCATGCGAACGTTCCTCCTCGGTATGCTTTCGCTGGTCGCGGTGTTCTTGGGAATTATGATGAACTTTAGCGCGGGGAACTCGCGCCGCAAATGGCCTTGTGGCGGGATGCCGCGCCCCCGCGCGGCGATGGTTACCGCGCTGGCCGTGCTGGCGGTATTGGGTGCGTGGCCCAAGCCGGCCAAGGCGCGGAAGTCGACCCCCGACATCTTTGGCGACCTGTTCGGTACCCGCCGGGTCCACGCGCGCCGGCCGGTACACGAGGCGCGGGTGCCGCCGCACGAGGCGCCAGTTCCGCTGCCGCGGCCGCGTCCGGCGGAGGCCGAACAGCACGTCAGGCCGGCGGAGCCAGAAAAACCGGCGGTGGCCAACGTTGCGCCCACCGAACCCGGAAAGCCGGCTACGCCTGCCGCGCCCGCGCCCCCTCAGGAATCGGCCTGCCGGCAGGCGCTGACGGAGGAGATCGCGATCGCGCCGTCCATTCCCGACATTCATGGGCCCGGCGGCTGCGGCGGCGAGGACCTGGTGCGGCTGGAGGCGATCGTGCTGCCCGACAAGCGGCGGGTTTCGGTCAACCCGCCGGCCACGCTGCGCTGCGCAATGGCGTCTGCGATCGCGGACTGGGTCCGCACCGACATCGTGCCGCTCGTCAGCCAGCCTCGGCAGCGAGCCGAGCGCCCTCGACATCCTCGGCAGTTATGAATGCCGCGGGTTCAATCGCGTGCCCGGCGCGCCGCTCTCCGAACACGGCCGCGCCAATGCGCTCGACGTCGGCGCGATAAAGCTGGCCAACGGCCAGTCGATCGTGCTGACCGATCGCAGCGTGCCGCGGGGATTACGGGAGAGCGTCCTGCATTCGGTCTGCGCGCGGTTCATGACGGTGTTGGGTCCGGACTCCGACTGGTATCATGAGGAGCACATCCATCTCGACCTGATGCCGCGCCGCAACAACTACAAGATCTGCGAGTGGGACGTGCTGGACCCGCTGCCGAAGGTCGCGCCGCTGTTGCCGGCCGCGCGGCCCGACGAAGCGCCGCCGCGCGAGGTCGCGGGCAAGGATACCGATAAGGACAATACGGACAAGCCCGATGCCGAGAAGCCGGCCGCGGCAAAGCCGGATACCGCCGACCCGGCGCCCAAAGCCGCCAAATCGCCTACGACCGCGCCTCAGTCCAGAAAGCCCGCAACAAAAAAGCGCCGGTAAAACCGGCGCTTTTGATATTCCTAAGGCTTGATCGGCTCGTTACTGCATCACGAAGCTGCCGCCGCCTTGCAGCGCCATCTGCGAATTGTACGGGGAGTCGCCGTGGTGCGGCTCGAGCACCACAACGATGGTGCCGAGCTTGACCCGGTTATAGAGATCGATCGCGTCCTCGTTGGTCAAGCGGATGCAGCCCGAAGAGATCGACGCGCCAATATATTCCGGCTGGTTGGTGCCGTGAATCCGAAACAGCGTATCCTTGCCGTTCGAATAGAGATACATCGCGCGCGAGCCCATCGGATTGTCCGGTCCCGGCGGCACGAAGGTCGGCACGCCAAGCCGTTCGATCTCGCCCTTGGTCGGATGCCACGGCGGCCACTCGGTCATGGCGCCGACCTTGGCGATGCCCGACCACGCCATCGCTTCTTCGCCGACAGTGATGCCGTAGCGGATCGCCTTGCCGTCGTTGAGCACGTAATAGAGGTAGTGATTGTCGGAATTGACCACGATCGAGCCGGGCGCTTCCTTGCGGTGATATTCGACGATGGCGCGGCGGAAGGGCTCGGCGACCGGCGTATTGGTGTACCGGATCTTTGCCAGATACTCCTTGTCGCGCGGTTTGAAAGTGGTCGTGTTGGTCGCCTCATAGGTCGTGGTTTCCATGCAACCCGACAACATCAGGCCGACGGCCAGGATTGCCAGTTTCACCGTGAGCGACGAAACCTTCAGCGAAGAGACCTTGAGCGACGGCATTTGCAATTCCGATCCTAGCGTGCGCGCGCCGAAAATGCGCCCCGAACGCGACGATTCCATTAACCAGCATTATCGCCGATATTGGTCATAATTCCAGAGCTTAGACTCTTTTCGGCGCTGCGAGATGCTACCTGTGGCTTTTTTGCCGCAGGGCTTGCGGTTCCTGGCTGATTTTTGGGCGGGCCTGCCCGGAACGCCCGAATTCGTGCCATCCTGGTGCCGTTCCCTCGCCACACATGCAAACACTTTGTTAAACCACCGTGATCGGCGCTGCCGGGAACCGTGCCGGTTCCTGTTGGGTGAGGTGGGTACCCCTGGAGTTCGCGCATGTTTTCGGTGTTTGTTCGCTCCGAGTCCTCCTTGAAGAAAGTCCGTCGAAGGTCTTGCCGCGCTGCCGGAGAGCGCGGTCTGGATCGACCGTCAACCCGACCCAGGCCGAGGACAGGGCGGTGGAGCGGCTGGCCGGCATCGCGGTACCGACCCGGGAGGACATGCAGGAGATCGAGATTCTCCAGCCGCCTCTATATCGAGAACGGCGCCCGCTACATGACGGCGACGCTGATGTGCCAGGCCGACACCGACATGCCGAAGACCACGGCGGTGACCTTCATCCTGGCCGGCCATCGCCTCGTCACCGTGCGCTACGACCAGCCGAAGCCGTTCGCGCTGATGGAGAACAAGCAGGCGCGGTCGTGCGCCCCCGGCGTCACCGGCGAGATGGTGCTGATGGAGCTCTTGGACGCGGTGATCGACCGCTGCGCCGACATCCTGGAGCGCGTCGGAAGCGACGTCGACCAAGTCTCGCACGACATCTTCGAGCCGGCGAGCGAGCGTCCCGGCAACGCCAGGCGATATTCGAAAATCCTGATCGAGATCGGCCGCGAGGGTGACCTGACCTCGAAGGTGCGCGAGAGCCTGGTCTCGATCGGCCGTGTCGTCACCTTCCTGTCGGCGGTGATGGAAGGGGTGAAATGGTCGAAGGACATGCGCGAGCAGCTCAAGATCCAGCAACGCGACGTGGCTTCACTGACCGACCACGCATCCTATCTCGCGAGCAAGATCACCTTCGTGCTCGATGCCCTGCTCGGCGTCGTCAATCTCGAGCAGAACAACATCATCAAGCTGTTCTCGGTGATGGCGGTGGTGTTGATGTCGCCGACCCTGATCGCTTCGATCTACGGCATGAACTTCAAGGGCATGCCGGAGGCTGGAATGGGACCACGGCTATCAATTGGCGCTGATTGCAATGCTGTTGGCCGCCGTGGTGCCGTATCTGATCTTCAAGTGGAAGCAGTGGCTGTGAGGTAGATGCCGTCATTCCGGGGCGCGCCAAGGCGCGAACTACGATGTGCAATTGCACATCGGAGAATCTCGAGATTCCAAGACGCGCAATTGCGCATCTGCGGTGCTGGCGCACCATCCCGAATGACAGAATCTCTGACTGTTTTTTCAGTCTGATTCTTAAGGAAGTAGTAGCGTGCGGCCTCTGTCAATTTCTCCGGTAAAATTTGAGCGGTGCATTGAACGTTTGCTCTAAAATTTTCTGCGATAACGCTCTCTCGGAAGCGCGATCCCTGCTGAAGGGATCATGCTCAACAACAAGCTAAGGCGCGATCGAGATTTCCTCTGGGTTATCGCGCGTTGGCGAGAGGGCAGCCATGGTTGAGAAACTTATAAAGTCACCCCGCAACGTCGTCGATCTTGCGAGCTATCGGGAACGCAATGGCGGCAGGGCGTTGGCGATCTCGGTGCGGTGCTGCCGGCATTGCGGCGCGGTCATGGCGGAAGGCGAGCGCGAAGAGGAATGCTCCAGTTCGTTCAATATCGATCAAGCGAACCTGCGCTGGCAGGCCGCCCAGATCCTGCGCGGGTTGATTTGAACGGGTGATGATCTGATGGCTGGCGCCAAGTCCGTCACTGCGAGGAGGCAACGGATCGCGCGAATGCGCGCCCCGACGAGCGCAAGAGCGCTCGCGTAGAGATGACAAGGCTCCGCTCCGAAGCAATCCACTCGCGGCGCCGAAAGAAAGAGTGGATTGTTCGAGTGCTCCTCTCAACGCCGGTCCCAACTCGCAATGACGGACGGTCAGCTGTTCGGCCCTACCGCCGCACCACCTGCGCCATCGCCACCACGACCTCGCTGACGAAGCCGTCGCGGCTGAAGGGAAACAGCCGCTGCTCGACATCGCGCACCATCGCCTCCGCTCTGTCGCCAAGCACGCCGGGCGAGGACGACGAGAACGTCATGACGCGGCGCGCCAGGTCGCGCAGGCTGACCTCGTGGCCGGTCTCGACCTTGATCACGTCGCCAGCGTGAAACCGCGTGCCGCGAAAAAATCCCGCCAGGTCCCGATGGATTCGCCTGGCGCCGCCTGAGTCCGACCACAGGCTTTCGTTCGACCAGGCGCGCCGCGCCGCGTTGTAACCCTCGAGCCACGGGTTGCGTCCTTCGCCTGCGGAGACCGACGAACAGACCAGGATCACCCCATTGGGCTCAACCAGCCGGTCGAGCCGCTCAAGCAATCAAGTCGCGGTCCATCCAGTGCAGCGCCCGGCCGATCGTCACGACATCGAAGCGCCCGATATCGTCGGGCAAGTTCTTCCGCCTTGCCCTCGATCAGCGTGAGATTCTGCTGATGCGCGCTCCGCCGCCTTCCTCGCGGCGGCGAGCATCGCCGGCTCCGGATCGACGCCCGTGATGCGGCCGACATAAGGCGCAAAGCCGAGCGCCAGCAACCCGGGCCCCGTCCCGAGATCGATCAGGGCTTGCGCCTTCGTAAGCCCGAGCCGCTGCGCCACCTCGCGAAAGAAGGCCGGCGGATAAGGCGTCCGCAATTCCTCGTACAGCGCAACCGTAGTGGCGAAGCGTCCCATGGTGGGGCCTGTGGTCCCTTCATTTGTCGGAGCGGGCGCGGGATCGCGTGAGAGCCGCAAGCCGCGCTAGAAAGCGGGTCGCTACCGGCGCCGCGCCCATGAGGAAGCCGAACGTATTGCGCCGTTGCGATCGTTACCAGCTTGCCTGGATCACGTTTTCTTAAGCAGAGCAAACCCCGCGCGAGCACGCCAATCCGGCAAACCCACGCGCCATGCCCGGACATAGCCGTCCGAAGGACCGCATGCTTTCGCTCACCCATGATTTGGGCATCCATCGATCTTCATGACAAGGGGATGGATTACCGGGTCAAGCCCGGTGAAGACGATCCCAGCGGATCTGGCCCGGCGCTTTTCCGGGGAACCTTTGGTGGAACTGGAGTTTCCTCGCGGGGCAATGGGCATAGGAGGATATCTTTGGAAAAGAAGATAGCCGGACTTTTAGGAGCGGTGGCAGCGCTCGGAACCATGGGTTCTGCCCAGGCAGCACCAGCTCCAACCCCAACGGAGGCGTTAAGGGCCAACTCCTATGCCGAGCTGCTGGAGCCGATCGCGAATGCGAGCGTGCTGCTTGCAGGCGCTCGACGAAGCAGCGGCCCGCGGCATCCACCGACGGCAATATCAAGCTCGCGCAAAATCACCATCATCACCACCACCATCACCATGCTTATCGCCGTACCGCGGATCGTGATCGTCCCGCACAGGCATCACCACCACCATCATCATCACCACCATCACCACTATCTCACGACTGATCCGGGCATGAACCCAGCGGCGCTGGCGCGACGGCGCCGGCGCCGCTGCGGTATTTGAAAATTGAATCTTGCGGTGAACATTGTGATGTCGTCGCCTGGCGAAAGCCAGGACCCATAACCACAATTTCAGTGGTGAGCGAAGGTGGGACCATTCGCGGCCAACAACGGCCGGATGAGGTTGTGGGCTCCGGCCTTCGCTCGGGGCGACTATCTGTAAAAGCCTTAACCACGAACGTCTGTGGTGAGCGAAGCTGGGCGCTGTCCTGGCAACAGCAGCCGCCGGTGGTTATGGGTCCTGGCTTGCGCCAGGACGAGCAGGAGCATCACACGTGCTGGCCGCCATTGATATGGATCTCGGCGCCGTTGACGTAAGAGCTGGTCTCCGTGCACAGCACGTAGATGATCTTCGCCACCTCGTCCGGCGTGCCGAGCCGATGCATCGGGATCTGCTGCTCGACGATCTTCTCGGTGCCCGGCGAGAGGATCGAGGTGTCGATCTCGCCCGGCGCGATCGAGTTGACGCGTACGCCGATGCGGCCGAAATCGCATGCCATCTCGCGTGTCAGCGCGGCGAGCGCCGCCTTCGAGGTCGCGTAGGCCGCGCCGGCGAACGGGTGCACCCGCGAGCCAGCGATGGACGTGACGTTGACGACCGAACCCTTCACCGCCTTCAGTTCGTTGATCAGGCCGCGCGCCATCATGATCGGCGCAAAGAAATTGACCCGGAACACGTGGTTCCAGGTCTCGAGATCGGTATCGACGCTGCCGAGACGCTTGCCGCCTTCGCCCTTCGGCGAGATCGCGGCGTTGTTGACCAGCGCATGCAACTCGCCGGCATCGAGCCGCTCGCGGATTTCCTCGATCGCGCGCGCGGTGTCGTCGGGGTCGGCGAGGTCGACCTGGACGTGATCCTCAGGCCCCGCGCCCCACGGGCATTCTTCCGGAAACGGATGCCGCGAGCAGGTGAGGACGCGCCAGCCGGCGGAGGAAAAGCGGATCACGGTGGCATGGCCGATGCCGCGGCTGGCTCCGGTCAGAAGCATCGTTCGCCGCGGCAGGTTGGATGGACTCGGCATGTCGTTCCTTCGTTCCGGTCAGGGATAGAGCCGCGTCTTGCCCCAGGGTTGATTTGGCGCCTGGCGGGAAAATTCCACGCGGTCGTGCAGGCGGAACGGGCGGTCGTGCCAGAACTCGAAGCGTTGCGGCGCGATGCGCCAGCCGCTCCAGCCCGGCGGGCGGGGCACGTTGCTCACCACGTATTTGGCGGCAACCGACGCGATCGCTTGTTCGAAGGCAAACCGGCTTTCCAGCGGCTGCGACTGTTTTGAGGCCCAGGCGCCGATCTGCGCCTGCTTCGGCCGGGTGGCGAAATAGGCGTCGGCCTCGGCATCGGTCACTGGCGACACGGGCCCACGGATGCGGACCTGCCGGCGCAGCGACTTCCAGTGAAAAAGTAACGCCGCCTTAGGATTTGTGGCGAGTTCGCGGCCCTTTTGGCTCGCGATATGGCTGTAGAACACAAAGCCGTCGGCGTCATAGCCCTTCATCAGCACCATCCGCACGTCGGGCAGGCCGTGTTTCGTCGACGGTCGCCAGCGCCATCGCATTGGGATCGTTGGGTTCTGCGGTCACGGCCTCGGCAAACCATTCTGCGAACAGCGCAAACGGTTCCTCGGCGGTGGTGAAATCACCGGATGTTAAGGGTGGCGGGTGTTTGATGGAGGTCGTGTCCGTCATAATATGAGAATCCGAGTTGCGTCCGCCCGCACCAGGAAGCGTACTGCAGCGCCGATGTGGTCCCGCCCTATATAGGGCATGGGGACGCGTTGGCCTATCGGCGATCGGCTCCCGGGGAGCCGCGCTTGTCGTGATTCTGATCGCGCTTGCGGCCAGCGGCTGCAGCATGTCCCGTTCGAGCGGCGGGCCTTTCGCCAGGATGCAGGACAAGGATTGGACCGGCTCGCTCGGGGCGGCACGTCCAGCTGCGCCCGCACCGACCGAGGGCGATTTGGCCTACGCCCGCGATGCGGCTTCCGACGTGCTGACCAAGGGCGACAAGGATGCCAGCCAATCCTGGGAAAATCCCGAAACCGGGGCGCGCGGTTCGGTGACCCCGCTAGCCCAGGCCTATTCCGCCGATGATGGGCGCATCTGCCGGGATTTTCTGGCAAGCTATGTCAACGGAGCGACCGAAAGCTGGCTGCAGGGCGCCGCCTGCAAGACCGGCCGGGGTCGCTGGGAAATTCACACGCTGAAGCCGTGGCGGCGGAGCTGATCCCGTTGCAAAAATGCAACGGGGACCCCAGATGAAAACCGAGCGGGCGGGCAGCCCGTAGTTTATGATTTGATTTTTCCTGAAGGAGACGTGACGGATGCGCGACCCCTATGAGGTCTTGGGGGTGCCGCGGAGCGCGAGCGCTGCGGCCATCAAGAGCGCCTATCGCAAGCTCGCCAAGAAGCATCACCCTGACTCGAACAAGAACGACCCGAAGGCGGCGTCGCGCTTTTCCGAGATCAATTCCGCCAACGAGATCCTCGGCGACGAGGAGAAGCGCAAGGCGTTCGATCGCGGCGAGATCGACGCCGAGGGCAAGCCGCGCTTTCAGGGCTTTCCCGGCGGCGGGGCCGCTGGCGGCCGTGCCGGTCCGGGCGGGTTCGAGACGTATACTTTCCGCTCTGGCGGCACCGGCCCGACGGCGGCGCTGGCGCCGGCGGGTTTGAGGACATCCTCAACAGCATGTTCGGAGGTGCGGCCGGGCGTGGCGGCGCGCGCCCGGGTCCGGGCGGCAGCCACTTTGAATTTGATAGCGGCGGCATCGGGCTCGACCTCGATCTTTCCGTCGCCATGACGGTGTCGCTGGAAGAGGCGGTCAAGGGCGCGGAGAAGCGCGTCCGGCTGCCGACCGGCAAGGAATTGAATGTCAAGATTCCCTCAGGCGTCACCGCCGGTCAGCAGATCCGCCTCAAGGGGCAGGGCGAGACCGCGCCGGGCCATCCTCCCGGCGATCTCCTGATCACGGTCAATATCGCCCCGCACCCCTTCTTCAAGGTCGAAGGCCAGGACTTGCGGATCGATCTGCCGATCACGCTGTATGAGGCGGTGCTGGGCGGCAAGGTGCGCGTGCCGACGCTCGGCAGCGCGGTCGAGTTGTCGATCCCGAAGAACACCTCGAGCGGGCGGACGTTTCGGCTGAAGGGCAAGGGCCTGCCGAAAGGGCCCGGTGCGAGCGGCGACCTGTTCGTCACCACCCGTATCGTGCTACCAGACGGGAACGACTCCGAACTGGAGGCATTGATGCAGAAGTGGCGCGAGGGACACCCCTACAATCCGCGCAGCGATCTTTCCTGATCGCTGCGAAGGCCGCTTTGGGCGAAAAAGAAGGCCGCTTTGGGCGAAAAAAAGGTGCGGCCTCAAGAGGGGGACCAGCGCGGTACAAAACCCCAACTTGAGGCCGCTTGCGTCGATCGGCGGATCGAACGCTCCTCATTTTTTCGTGACCATCCGGTACGATAATGAGACGCAGCCATGACTTGATTCCAGATTTTCGATGTCCGAATTGGGACACGACGCGTGACCCTTTCACGCATCGAGGTTTTTTACTCAACCCCCGCTTTTCTCCGCCTGATCATACACCAAACGCGCGACCTCGGTCAGCCGGTCGCGGTCGCTCGAGCCGCTCACCACGTAACCCACGCCATGATCAGCCCAAAACAGCGCGCCGTCATTGTCTTCCGTGGTGTAACGCATCTGCGTCGTCTCGGTGGACGCCTTCGAAGCGTAGACCGTGAAGCGCTCGCCCGACGCGCTCTCGTACATCAGGAACGAGGCGGGCCCGGTCGGACCGGGCAAGAGCCTCCCGCCGACGAGCTTCAATCCGGTCGCATCCAGCTCCGGCGCCTGGACGTCCCATCCGCAACGCTTGGTCAGCCAAGCCTGCAGATGCGCGCGCTCGTCGCCGGGTACCTCCACTGGATGGCGAACCTCGACGACGTACAGCCGGTGCGCATCCAGCGCGTCCACCGTAAAGCTCTTGAACATCGACGGCGACACGGCTGCGCCATGCGCCATCCAGCCGGCGCCGCCGCCGGCGACGAACGCCATCAGCGTCGCCGCAATCGTGCCATAGATCCACTTGCGCGGCTGTTGCATCAGCCGCTCGATCTCCAGCCGCTTCGGCACCGGCTCGTTGGCGACCGCGTCGTAACGCGCATGCAGCGCCTCCGCCATCGCGCGCCACGACTGCACCCGCTCGGCATCCTCGGGATGCGCGGCGAGCCATGCCTCGACATCGCCGCGGCGCTCAGCCGGCAGCTCATTGTCCACAAAGGCGTGGAGCTCGTCCTCGGTGACGGGAATCTTGGGGTCGGTCATGTTTGTCGTCTCTGTCTGCTCTTCATTGTCGATTGTTCGTTCGAAAAGGCTCGCCCGCCGGCAGCGACATACCTCCGGCGCGGCGAGTCGAGGACGCGCGCGCGGGCGGTCTCATCGTCTCATCCATATGCGTCTTTTTGTGCACAGCGCTTGCCATCATTTCACACGCCGCAGCGCCGGACGTTCGCCCTCCAGCACGGCTTTGACATGGGCGCGTGCACGCGCCAGGCGCGACATCACGGTACCGATCGGCACGCCCTGGATGTCGGCGACCTCGCGGTAGCTCAACCCCTCCAGCATCACCAGTAACAGCACGGCGCGCTGCTCCTCGACCAGCGTCGCCAGCGCACGCGCAATGTCGCGGCCTTCCGCCTCGGTGCCGCTGGCGTCGGGGTTGTTTTCCAGAAGCGGCATGAATTGCGGCCGCCGCGCCAGCGAGCGGCGCCGGTTCTTGTTGAGGTTGGTCAGGATCGTATAGAGCCAGCTCCTGACGTCGCCGCCGAGAAACAGCCGCTCCGAGCGCAGGGCCCGCACCAGGGTGTCCTGCACCAGATCGTCGGCGATATCGGCATCGCGCGCGAGCGCGCGGGCATAACGGCGCAGGGCCGGAATCATGGCTTCGACACTCTGGCGAAACGCGCTCATTGCGGCTCGATCTCAAGTTGTTGCGGCTACCATCGCAAGGCGCGAACGCCCCCATCCAGCATAACACCCAAATATCGTGACTATTCCGGATGTTAAGGGTTCGGGACGAACCAGCCGCCGATTTGGACTGTACCGGGACGGAGCGCTGGTGTACCCAAAAACTTGATCAAGCTCGGTGGATATGTGGATGGTGCAAACTTCAGGTCTGATGCAGGGCAAGCGCGGGGTCATTCTCGGCGTCGCCAACAACCGCTCGATCGCCTGGGGCATCGCCAAGGCGTGCCGCGCGGCGGGCGCGGAGATCGCGCTGACCTGGCAGGGCGATGCGCTGAAGAAGCGGGTCGAGCCGCTGGCGAAGGAGCTCGACGCCCTGCTGCTCGGCCATTGCGACGTCACCGACGCCGCGACCATCGACGCGGCGTTCGACGTTGTAAGGGAGAAGTGGGGCCGAATCGATTTCGTGGTGCATGCGATCGCCTTCTCCGACAAGGACCAGCTCGACGGCCGCTATCTGGAGACGACGGCGGAGAATTTTTCCAAGACCATGCTGATCAGCTGCTACTCGCTGACCGCGATCGCGCAGCGCGCGGAAAAACTTCTGATCGACGGCGGTTCGATCCTGACCCTGACCTATTACGGCGCCGAGAAATGGATGCCGCATTATAACGTGATGGGCGTCGCCAAGGCGGCGCTGGAGGCGAGCGTGCGCTATCTCGCAGCCGATCTCGGCGAGAAGAACATCCGCGTCAACGCAATCTCGGCAGGCCCGATCAAGACGCTGGCGTTTGCCGGCATCGCCGACTCCCGCTATCTGCTGAAATGGAACGAAATCAACTCGCCGATGCGCCGCAACGTCACCATCGAGGAAGTCGGCGACAGCGCGCTCTACTTGTTGTCCGACCTCGGGCGCGGCGTCACCGGCGAAGTCCATCACGTCGATTCCGGCTATCACGTCGTCGGCATGAAGCGGCCGGATGCGCCGGATATTTCGCTGGCGAAGGACTAGCCCGAGAAGTCCATGCCCGGGCCGACCCTGTACTACATCCGCCACGGCGAGACCGACTGGAATGCGGTGGGCAGGCTGCAAGGCACGCAGGACATCGCGCTGAACGAGCTCGGCCGCAAGCAGGCGGCCCATGTCGGTGGTGTCCTGGCCGGCTTGTTCGCGCGCGATGGGCGCGACAAATTTTCGCTGCCGTTCGTCGCAAGCCCCTTGGGGCGGGCGCGCGCGACCATGGAACTGGTGCGCGGCACGCTGAACCTGCCGCCTTACGACTATGCGATCGATGATCGACTGCGCGAGATCGCCTACGGAGCGTGGGAAGGCTCGACGCTGGCGCAGGCGCAGGCGCGCGATCCCGAACGCTTCGCCCGCCGCCTGGCCGACAAGTGGAACGTCGCGGCGCCGGGCGGCGAAAGCTACGCCGCGGTGCAGGCGAGGGTGAGCGACTGGTACGACCAGCTTACCGTCGACACCGTCGCGGTCGCGCATGGCGGCACGGCGCGGGCGCTGATGGTAACGCTGGGTCTCGAGACGCCGCAGAGCGCCGCCGACCTCCTGATCGAGCAGGGCGCGGTCTATGTGTTCAGCAAGAGCGGACTCGCGAAATACAGTTAACGGCGCGAACAGCAATCCATCTGTCGTCACGCTCGGCCTTGTGCCGGGCATCCGCGTGCTTTACGACACGTTGACAATCAACATAAATGCGAAATGTCAACGCGGGCAAGCGCAGGTAGGACGGCATGTCCTTCAACACCTTCGGCCACATGTTCCGGGTCACGACCTTCGGCGAAAGCCACGGGGTCGCGATCGGCTGCGTGGTTGACGGCTGCCCGCCGCTGATCCCGCTCGTGGCCGAAGACATCCAGCGCGACCTCGATCGCCGCCGGCCCGGACAATCGCGCTTCACCACCCAGCGCCAGGAGGCGGACGCGGTCAAGATCCTCTCCGGCGTGATGGCGCATCCACAGACCGGCGTGCAGGTGACGACGGGCACGCCGATCGCGCTATTGATCGAGAACACCGATCAGCGCTCCAAGGACTATTCCGACATCAAGGACAAGTTTCGCCCCGGCCACGCCGACTTCACCTACGAGGCCAAATACGGCCTGCGCGACTACCGCGGCGGCGGCCGCTCGTCGGCGCGCGAGACCGCGATGCGGGTCGCGGCCGGCGCGATCGCCAGAAAGATCTTGCCCGACGTCAGGGTGCGCGGCGCGCTGGTGCAGATGGGTCCGCACAAGATCGATCGCGACAAGTGGGACTGGGACGAGGTCGCGCGCAACCCGTTCTTCTGTCCGGACCAGGAGAAGGCGGCGTTCTTCGAGGACTATCTCGATGCCATCCGCAAGCAGGGCTCTTCGATCGGCGCGGTGATCGAGGTCGTCGCCGAGGGCGTCCCGCCGGGACTTGGCGCCCCGATCTACGCCAAGCTCGACGCCGATCTGGCCGCGGCAATGATGAGCATCAATGCGGTGAAGGGCGTCGAGATCGGCGCGGGCTTTGGCGCCGCCGAACTCTCCGGCGAGGAAAACGCCGACGAGATGCGGACCGGCAACAACGGCACGCGCTTCCTGTCCAACCACGCCGGCGGCATTTTAGGCGGCATCTCCACCGGCCAGCCGGTGGTCGCGCGCTTCGCGGTCAAGCCGACTTCGTCGATCCTCTCCCCGCGCAAGACCGTCGACCGCAACGGCGCGGAGACCGAGATCATGACCAAGGGCCGCCACGACCCTTGCGTCGGCATCCGCGCCGTGCCGGTCGGCGAGGCCATGATGGCCTGCGTGCTGGCGGATCATTTTCTGCGGCATCGCGGGCAGGTGGGAAGGTAGAGCTACCGGCTTAACCTTGGGTGCGGATCGGTTATTGGAAAGTCACGTTGTCCAAGTACCATGTGGTCCTCTCCCACCTCGGATCCTCGTCCACGCGATATTCGAATTCGCGCGGATAATCCTTGGTTTGCAGAATCCCACGTAGGATACCATCCGCTGCTTCTGGGTCGTTAACGCGCCATATGATCTCCCTGTGCGCGTCGTGCGTAACGCGAGCGAGGAACAAGGCGTCACCCCTCGCCCTGATCAAGGGACCAAGTTTGTCTTCAAATTCATAGAGCAGATTTTGCTCATCTACCGACGGAAGCCGGTCCTCAACCAACTGGTCGCAGCGGATCAGCACGGACAGATGCCACGGAAAGAGACTCTTAGGCTGAAATTTTTTGAGGGCCGAATTGACCGTCGCGAACCCCGGCAAGTCTCGTTGGCGAAACTTGATGAGGGTGTGCACTTCTGCCGGGATAACGATCCGATGGGCGGTCACCGCGATTTGACTTCCGTTGATAACTGCTTCGTCCGTAGCGTGAGGGCGATGCGAGTATGGCGCTCAAACCGGCGCACCACCAAAAGAATCGCTTCATATCCGTCAATTTTGCGGCCGCCGCGCCTGCTCCAAGTTCCAGGCTTTGTCGAGATTACGCGCCTGCGCAAGCGCCGCGGCGCTCGGCAACAGGGTCGAGGCGAGGTCGGTCTCGGTGAAATCGGCGCCGGCGAGATTGGCGTTCGACAGGTCTGCTCCCGCCAGATCGGCATGGGTGAGGTTGCAATTTGAGAGATTGGCGTTCTGCAGCTTGGCGAATGCGAAACTGGCGCGCGAGAGATTGGCGCCACTCAGATCGGCATTCCTTAGATCGGCGGATTTGAGCACGCCACGCATCAGGCCCATCGATTGGTTGTGCATGTCCGCGCTCAAATCGGCGCCCGCGAGCTTGGCGCCGATCAGGCTTGTCCCGGAAAGATCGGCGGTTATACGCGCGCCGCTCAGATCGGCGCCGTCAAGCTTGGCGCGTTGCATCTGCGTAGAGAGCAGCGATGCCTTGACGAGGGACGCATCCGTCAGATCCGCGTCGATCAGCCAGGCCTGGTTCAGGATGGCCCGATCGAGGCGCGCGCCTTTCAGATTGGTACGGTTGAGCCTTGCCAGGCGAAGGTTGCTGCCGGAGAAATCGAGGCCCGAGAGATCGAGGTGCGACAGCCGCTTGCTTTCCAGATTTGCCGAGCGTTGGTCCGCGGGGCCTAGAGCCGCCGCCTTGAGCAGCGCGTCAACCTCGGCGCGCGTCATCTCCGACGTCGACATTGCCGGACTTTTGAGGTCGACGTAAGGCAGCAAATCTTGCGTGGCGGCATCGCGGGGATGAACCAGCAGCGCCGTCATCAACGCAAGACCAAATGTAAGACGTAGCAACATCGCGTCTCTCGGATATTACCGTAACTTTAGCATGATAGGTCAGCGCAGTCTCTCGCAGATTTCGGGCTGCGCTGTCACGGGAACCCCTGGTGATGAGCTTGCTGCTTGTGCGAGAGCCTGAAACCGAATCACGATCTCGGCGAATGCCCTTCATGCGTTGCACAATTAGGTTTGGCCACGTCACCAGGACGCAAAGCCGTTGTGCTCCCTTGACGGCGCGGGAACTTGGTCCGCTAATGGTTCGGTCATGAACGCGCCAGAGCTTCAAGAAGCTGACCGATTGGCTGATGGACGGTGCGCGGTCGGCGCCAACGCCGATGGCGCTGTTGGCGCAGACCTGCGAACGTCTGGTCGCCGCCGGGGTGCCGCTCTGGCGTGCCGCCGGGTTCGTGAAGACCCTGCATCCCGACGCTTTCGGCCGCAGTTTTGTGTGGCGGTCGGGCGCCGAGGTTGTCGTCGGCACTGCCGGTTTCGACCTGCCGGAATCGCCGGAGTTCATCCGCAGCCCGCTGGCCATCCTTTACCAGAGCGGACACGAGGTGCGGTATCGGCTCGACGATCCCGAGAGCCAACGTTTCCCGTTCTTCGACGATATGCGCGCCGAGGGCGTCACTGATTACATCGCATTGCCGCTTCCGTTCACGGACGGCTCGACACATGCGTCGAGCTGGACCACCAAACAGTCCGGCGGATTCACCGACGAGCAACTGGCGGCGCTGCGGGCGATCGTGTCGCCCTTTGCCAGGCTGGGCGAGATTTTCGCGCTGCGCCGCACCGCCGCCACGCTGCTCGACACCTATGTCGGCAACCGCGCCGGCGAACGGATTCTGGCCGGCGATATCCGCCGCGGGCATGCGGAAACCATGCAGGCGGCGATCTGGCTGTCGGACTTGCGCGGCTTCACCACGCTCTCGGACCGGCTGGCGCCCGAAATCGTGGTCGATATCCTCAACCAATATTTCGATTGCCAGGTGCCGGCGATCCGCAAGCATGGCGGCGAAATCCTGAAATTCATGGGCGACGGGCTGCTTGCGGTGTTCCCGATCGCAAAGGACGGCGGCAATCTCGGCGAGGTCTGCGGACGCGTTCTCGAGGCCGCGCATGAAGCCCGCGCCAATGTCGAGGCGATGCGTTATCCGAGCGGAGAGGCGCTCGAACGCTTCCGGTTCGGCGTGGCGCTGCACATCGGCGGCATCCTGTTCGGCAATATCGGCGGATTGAGCCGGCTCGACTTCACCTGCATCGGCCCCGCCGTCAACCTCGCAGCGCGGCTGGAAAAGATCGCCGGCCGCCTCAATCGCACGGTCATCGCCTCGGCCGCCTTCGCCGGCGTATCGGCTGGCGGCTGGACCGATCTCGGCGAGTTTCCGATCGCGGGGTTTTCGAAGGCGCAACGGGTGTTCGGACTCACCGACGAAACCTGAAATCGCCGGCCGCGATTACCTTGGGCATTCCCTGTAGCCGAACTTCTGAATCATATCGCGGCCCGAGATCGCGTGGAACGCCATTGCCGGCGTCGAACACAGAAGAACCAAGGCGGCGATGACGTTTCTGGCTGTGAGCATCATTCCTCCGGTTCGGTCGTGAACAAGAGCGGATAGCCCTTGGCGCGGCCGGCGTCGGTGGCGCGCGTCGCCTTGGTTTCGGCGACGTCCTTGGTGAAGACGGCGACGACGCAGACGCCGAGCTTGTGCGCTGTGATCATGACCTTGTAGGCCTGATCCTCGGTCATGCGGAATTCGCCCTTCAGAATCATCACGACGAATTCGCGGGGCGTGAAATCGTCGTTGACCAGAATGACCTTGTGCAGGCGCGGCCGTTCGGTCTTGGTCCGCACCTTGGTTTTCGGCTTGGTGACGGCATCAGTCATTGCGGCGGCATCCCCTGATACTTGCAGATGAATTTCGCGCGTTCGGAGCTGAAGGATACAATTTTGGGGCAAGCGGTGGAACGTCTGTTTTGCCATGGCATCATTGCAGCGGCGGCAACAGCAGCACAGCAAAAACGGCACCGATCCGAAACATCCAGCACCCTTGCTCGGACAGCGCCGCATGGAGCCGCAAACGGCCGGACGATGGGCACACGCCAATTCAAGGCCAGGGATTAAGCTAACTCGAATGTGAATGACAATGCATGTTCCAGCTTTGCGCCGCCGCATTTGCGTGTCACGATCCTGTCGTTCGATGGAGGGCCGCTGATGCGCTGGTTTGTCTCGATCGGGGCCGTGCTGGTCGCAGGCGTGATGACCGGCGGTGACGTCGCGAGTCAGGCCGCCTCTGGTCCGAGATCTCAGGCGAGCGCGAAATTGGCCGACAACGACGCTGCGACGCAGGTCGACGTCGAATTGATCCTCGGCACGGATATCTCCTATTCCATGGATATGGACGAGCTCGCCGTGCAGCGCGAAGGCTACGCCCAGGCGATCGTCTCCAAGGAGTTTCTGCAGGCCTTGAAGACCGGTCCGAACGGCAAGGTGTCCGTGACCTATTTCGAATGGGCCGCGGCCGGCGACCAGAAGATCATCATTCCCTGGCGGCTGATCGACGGGCCGGAAACCGCCGACGCCGTCGCCAACGAGATCTTGAAGACGCCGATCCGGCGTGCCTCGCGCACCTCGATCTCGGGCGCACTGTATTTCGCGATGCCGCTGTTTGACCAGGATCCCTATCACGGGCTGCGCCGCGTCATCGATATTTCCGGCGACGGTCCCAACAACGACGGCGCGCCGGTCACTGGCGCGCGCGACGAGGCGCTTTCGAAAGGTATCGTCATCAACGGCCTGCCGATCATGGTGAAGGAGCCCTCCTATTCGACCATGGATATCGACAATCTCGATTGGTACTACGAAGACTGCGTGATCGGCGGCCCCGGCTCGTTCGTGGTGCCGATCAAGGATCGCGAGAAGTTCAAGGAAGCGATCCGCACCAAGCTTCTGCAGGAAGTCGCAAGCCGCGTGCCGGCGCGTCCGGTCGTGCCGGTTGCGGAGAAGGAGCCGCGGGTGTCATGCATGATCGGCGAGAAAATCTGGAAGGATCGGTGGGGAAGGTAGATCGAGCTAAGTCTTACTGCGTCATAAGCGGCTTTATCCCCTCATCCTGAGGAGCTTGCGCAAGCAAGCGTCTCGAAGGACGAGGCCACCAGCGGGGCGTCATGGTTCGAGACGGCGCAAGGGCGCCTCCTCACCATGAGGGTTTGGTGACGCAGTAGGACTAGTGGCCCCACCCATTAAATCAGCGCCCGCAATTCCCGATCGATCGCGCGCAGAATTGCGAGCGCGGGTTTGGGCTCGTTGTTTCCGATCAGCTCCCAGATGTCGGCGCTTCGGAGCGCCAGGTCCGGAATTGTCAGCGGAAAACCCGCAGCTTCCCGCAGCGCGCCTTTTTCGTTGATCAGGTAGCGTTCATTGAGCGCGAACAGCACCTGCGCGATGCAAGCCAGCGCCCGATAGGCGCAGCCGGCAATATGTGTCTGTTCCTCGCGTGAGACGGCAAGTTCGGCGTTTTCGATGCTGAACGTGATTTCCCACTGGAACCTTTGGATCAGCGCGTCGCGCAATGGCTTCGGGTAGGGCGAAGCCATTGCCTTCAGTTGTGCGATGGTCCCTCGCGGGTCGCGGAGCGGCTGACAAAGCGCAATCTCGCCCATCCATATCGCCGAGCAAAATCCGTGTGGATGGCCCGGCTGGTAATCCACGCTGATGCGGCCGCTCCGGCACGCCTCGATCACCCGCGCGACGTCCTCGGCACACCTGTACAGCAGATCGACCTTTTGGCCTGCGAGGGAAAGCCACCCGCCGCCGACGATCCATGGCCCCCATCCGCCGACCGGCGTCACCTTGGCCGTGTCGGGATTGTCGACCAAGGTCTTGGCGACTTGAAGCAGTTGCTCGGTGGCGAGCGGCCTATCGGCCGAAAAATACAGGCCGATATCGTAGTCGGAGGCGTCGTGCGCCGTTCCCCGCGCGCGCGATCCGCCGAGCACGACGGCTTCGATGCCGCCGACGTCGGCAAGCGCAGGCACGATGCGTTCGAGAAGTGGATCGGACGGCATTGTCCATCCTTTGGTTTCAGCGTGTAAACCGCGCCACCAGTTCGACGTGCGGTGTATAGCGAAACTGGTCGACCGGTGTGACTTTCTCAAGCCGAAAGCCGCCATCGACCAGGATCCGCGCGTCACGTGCAAAGGTTGCGACATTGCAGGAGACCGCGACCACGACGCCGATTTTGCTCGCCGCGAGTTGCAGGGACTGCGCCTGCGCACCCTGCCGCGGCGGGTCGAACACGATCGCGTCAAAGTCGCGCATTTCCTGCACCACCAGCGGACGGCGGAACAGGTCACGCGTCTCGGCCTTGACCGGTTTCAATCCCGATGTCGCGGTCGCGGCCTTCTGCAAGGCGGCAGCCGCGCCGGCGTCGCTGTCGAAGGCCGCGATCCGCGCTCGTGCCGCAAGTCGCAAGGCGAACGGCCCGACCCCGCAAAATAGATCGGCGATGTATTTGGCGCGGCCGCAGGCTTCCGCAACCAGCGCCGCCAGCGTTTCCTCGCCGGCAACGGTTGCCTGCAGGAAAGAACCCGGCGGCAACGTCACCTGGGCCGTGCCGATCGAAATCACCGGAGGGCTGCGCATCAAGACCAATTCGCCGTGCCGCGTCAGCCGCGCCAGGCGATGTTGCTCGGCGATGCGCGACAGCGTCGTGATCATCGCGCTCGCAAGCGGGCCGGAACCGCGCACATCGACATCGAGGCCGCTATTGGTGGCGGTGATCTGGATATCGAGCGGCTTTCCGGCCGAAATCAATGGCTCGGCGAGCGCCCAGGCCGCTTCGAGCGCGCCGCTCAGACCGGGATCGAGGATCGGACAGCGATCGACGGGAATGACGTCGTGCGAATTGACCGCGGCGAAGCCGACCTTGAGCACGTCATGGGTGCCCATCCTGGCGTGCAACGTGATCCGCCGGCGGCCGAGGCCATGGGCATCGATCAGCGGCGACACCTCGCAGCCGAGTTTTGCCTGGTTGAGCGTTTCCACGACGAGTTGGTGTTTCCAGGCGCGATAGCGCTCCATCTCCCAATGCTGGATCGCGCAGCCGCCGCAAACCCCGAAATGCGGGCAAAACGGCGCGACACGCTCCGGGCTTGCATGCTCGACCGCGAGCAGTCGGCGCCGGTCGGGATGGCCCGGTGTGGGCGCAACCTCCACCGTCTCACCGCCGAGCGTGTAGGGCACATAGATGGCCTCGCCGTCGGCGAACGCCACGCCGTCGCCGCGGTGGCCGACATGGTCGATGGCGAGGCGTTCAACCACGTCGCGCGCCGAGGAAGAATTCGGTATTGCCGTCGCCGCCCTTGATGGCGCACGGAAACACGGAGATATCGGTGCATCCGAGCGAGGCCGCGAACGCCGCGATGTCGTCGCAGACCTGCTTATGAACGGCCTCATCGCGGATGATGCCGCCCTTGCCATGGGCCCCCTGCGCCTCGAATTGCGGCTTGATCAAGGCGAGCAGATGCATCGGTGCGGCTGCGAGCGATAGCGCGACCGGCAGCACGGCCTTCAGCGAGATGAAGCTGACATCGGCGACGACGACGTCGGGCCGCGCCGGCAGGCGCTTGCCCTCGAAGCTGCGGATATCGGTACGCTCCATCGAAACGATGTTGGGGATGGTCCCGCAGCGAGGCGTGGAGTTGCCCGTGCCCGACATCGACCGCGAACACGATGGCCGCGCCGTTGGCGAGCAGGACCTCGGTGAACCCGCCGGTCGATGCGCCGACGTCGAGACAGACATGGCCCTCGATGGAAATCGGATATTGTTCCAGCGCGCCCGCCAGCTTGACGCCGCCGCGGGAGACGTAGGGGTGCGCGGGCTGCGCCTGCAGCACGGCGTCGGTCGGGATCGTCTCGGACGGCTTTGCGACCGGCTTGGCATTGGCGATGACGAGGCCGGCCTCGATTGCGGCACGCGCCCGGGCGCGGCTCTCGAACAGCCCGCGTTCGACCAGCACAACATCTGCACGCTTGCGGGAAGAGGACATGTTGTGAGCCCGAAATCTTGTCAGCCGAAAAGTCTTGTTGGCTGAAGCTTGTCAGTAAAGTCTTTTAGCTGAAATCAAGTTGTCCTGATGACGCCGAGCCGTTCCGCCGCGAAAAGTACGCAGGTCTCGAACGCGGCCAGATCATGCCACATATCGGCGGGCCTGTGGGAAGGTATTACCAGCGCGCAGCCATGGAGATCGAGCGCGTGAATCATCATCAGATTGTCGGTCAAGCCGAAATCCTCAACGGTCAACCCCTGCGCGTCGATCAGGCGCCCGTCGCGGGAATCGACGTCGCCAAAGCGGCGGACCCGGTCGGCATAGACGGACGCGTCGTTGGAATAGCCGAGACAGAGCTTAGCCCGTCCTGCCATGTAGCCGAGCTCATAGACCGTGCCGGCGTCGGCACCGGGCCCGCGAAACGGGGTGAGGTTGGCGATCACGGCGTCGGCCGCATCCATCATCGCCTGGTTTCCCCTGAAGATGCTTAGCGAGGCGTCGCCGGCCGACAGATCGACGCTGTTGTCGAGTGGATAAAGCCCGCGCACGCCGTGCCGCGCGCAGATTTCGACCTTGCGTCTTCCGATATCGACCGCGTCCGGCAGGAACACATCGGGGCCTGCCAGATAGATCTTCATAACGAACAGCGTTTTCGAGCGAAGTGGGAAACGGTTCGCGTTAAGAAAAGCGTCAGGACAGAGGCGTCAGGCGAGCTTGACCGCCTCGGTCTTGAAGTCCTTGCCGAGCGCCTCGAACACCTTGGCGACGATGCCCTTGGCGTCGAGGCCGGCGCGGGCGTACATCGCGTTCGGCGTATCGTGGTCGAGGAACACGTCGGGCAGTATCATCGCGCGCGCCCGCAGCATGCCGCTGTCGAGCATGCCGTGTTCGGTCAAAACCTGCATGACGTGCGAGCCGAAGCCGCCGATCGAGCCTTCCTCGATGGTGAGCAGGATCTCGTGGTCGCGGGCGAGCTTCAGGATCATGTCGACGTCGAGCGGCTTCATGAAGCGCGCATCCGCGATGGTGGTCGACAGTCCATGCGCCGCCAGTTCGTCGGCGGCCTTCTCGCATTCGCCGAGCCTGGTGCCGAACGAGAGCAGCGCGATCTTGCTGCCTTCGCGGACGATGCGGCCTTTGCCGATCGGAAGCGGAATGCCGACTTCCGGCATCTCGATGCCGCGGCCTTCGCCGCGCGGATAGCGCACCGCGCTTGGGCGGTCGTTGATCGCGACCTGGGTTGCGACCATGTGCACGAGCTCGGCCTCGTCGGAGGCCGCCATGATGACGAAATTGGGCAGGCAGCCGAGATAGGCGTTGTCGAACGAGCCGGCATGGGTGGCGCCGTCGGCGCCGACCAGGCCGGCGCGGTCGATGGCGAAACGAACCGGCAGGCTCTGGATCGCCACGTCGTGGACGACCTGATCATAGCCGCGCTGCAGGAAGGTCGAATAGATCGCGCAGAACGGCTTGAAGCCTTCGGTCGCCAGCCCCGCGGCAAAGGTGACCGCGTGCTGCTCGGCAATGCCGACGTCGAAGGTTCGGTCCGGGAAGGCCTTGTTGAAGATGTCGATGCCGGTGCCGGACGGCATCGCCGCGGTGATGCCGACGATCTTGTCGTCCTTCTCGGCTTCCTTGACGAGGCTCTGGCCGAACACGTTCTGATAGGAGGGTGCGTTCGGCTTGGCCTTGGTCTGCGCGCCGGTGGCGACGTCGAACTTGACCACCGCGTGGTATTTGTCGGCGGAAGCTTCCGCCGGCGGATAGCCCTTGCCTTTCTGGGTCACGACATGGACCAGGATCGGCCCGGTCTCCATGTCGCGCACGTTGCGCAACACAGGCAGCAGGTGATCGAGATTATGGCCGTCGATCGGGCCGACATAATAGAAGCCGAGCTCTTCGAACAGCGTGCCGCCGTCCATCATGAAGGCGCGGGAATATTCTTCGACGCGGTTGGCGCGGTTGGCCAGCACCTTCGGCAGACGCTTGTTGATTTGTTTTGCCGCTTCACGCAGCGTGCGGTAGGTCTTGCCTGAATAGAGCCGCGACAGATAGGCCGACATCGCGCCGACCGGCGGGGCAATCGACATGTCGTTGTCGTTGAGGATGACGATCAGGCGGGAGTTCATCGCGCCGGCATTGTTCATGGCCTCATAGGCCATGCCGGCACTCATCGCGCCGTCGCCGATCACGGAAATCACATTGTTCTTGCCGCCGGAGAGATCCCGCGCCACGGCCATGCCGAGGCCCGCGGAGATCGAGGTCGAGGAATGGGCGGCGCCGAACGGATCGTAGTCGCTTTCGGTCCGCTTGGTGAACCCGCTCAGTCCGCCGCCGGTGCGAAGGGTGCGGATGCGGTCCCGGCGGCCGGTCAGGATCTTGTGCGGGTAGGCCTGATGGCCAACGTCCCAGATCAGGCGGTCGCGCGGGGTATCGAAGATATAATGGATCGCGGTGGTCAGTTCGACCACGCCGAGACCGGCGCCGAAATGCCCGCCGGTCACCGACACGGCGTCGATGGTTTCCTGGCGCAGCTCGTCGGCGACTTGCCTGAGTTGTTCCACTTTGAGCCGGCGCAGATCGTCCGGCGTGCGGATGGTATCGAGAAGCGGCGTCTTACTAAATACGGTCACGGTGTTATTCCAATTTTGCATGCCGGAAGGCAGGTTCCGACACGAGATGGGTTGCACAGTATCAACGCAGCGAGGCTTCGGGAGAGACTTGGACTGCCCAGTGTCTGTCGCGCGGGCCGACGTCTCAATTCAAAGCCTAGATGCGCTCCGGATCGGTCAATGTGATGTATATCACGTTTGGCGACTTCACCCGTCTCAGTCATTTTCGTTAGTTTTTGCAAGCACTTAACCCTGACGAGCAACGGCGGCGGATCGCTTGCAAAACCCCATAGTCGTGGAAGCAATACACTAAAGTAGCCGCCAAAGCCAACCCGCTCGTGTCCCCAAGATGGCCATGAAGCGGGAGCCGGCGACCGTTCGACCTTAACCGCTGCGCCGCGCGAATGGTTCCACCGCGCCCAAATCGGCGGCATTTTCGCGGGGTGCGGGCACCGATTCCAGTCTTTTCCAGCCCCGTTCCCGGGCCGCGGCATCATCGGCCACGATCGCGAGCGCGGCTTCGGGCGCGGCCATGCGCTCGCGCAGCGGAACCGGCCCGCAGACGATCATGAAAAAGTCGTAAGCGTGCGGCCGCTCGTTGGCCATCACGAACTGGAAGTGGATGCGGAAGAACTGCCAGCGGAACAGGCTGTAGTGCTCAGGCAGGATGATCTCGCGAAACCTCACCGGCATGATCGCCGGATTGTGCCGCAAGCTGCCCGCATTGATGCCGTGGCTTGCGATCGGGTCGAGCCGGAAGAAGCTCATGACGTCCTTGCGGGCCTGGCAGTCGATCCAGTCGATCGAAGGCTCGATCGCCAGCTGCCGCAAGTGATCGCGGAAATCCTGCGACACCTTGTGAAATCCGACGATCGGATAGTTGCCGCCGAGCGTCAGCAGCATGATGCGCGGGCCGTGCTTGCCGAGCGAGGGATCGAGTTTCAGCGCGCGCGCCACGATCTCCGTGCCCAGGAACGAACCCGAACTGTGGCCGACCACGACGATCTCCTCGGCGTCGCTGGTGCGGGCGACGTCGCAGAGATATTGTGCGAAGCGGTCGATGCGCTCGTCCCATTCGCCCCGCTGGCGGTGCGAAAACTCCCAGGTCCAGATCGTGTCGCCCAACAGATAGAGCAGGTAGGTCCGGTTTTCGGTATATTTCAGCGCCGCGCCGAGCAGAGCAATGAACAGGGCGGTCGCGGCCGGAATACCGAGCAGATCGGGAATGCCGATCGCAGCGAGCCCTTTTTCGAAGACAAAGGCAAATCCCGCGGCGCACAATGCTTCGCACAGCAGCATCAGATGCGGATAGGTGATGAAGGTCGCGAACCGCCAGTTCGCCCTCCAGAATCGGGCAATGGTGCCGCCGAACACCAGCCGCCAATAGATCCACACCGCCTGAACGACCGTGCGCCAGATCGGCGAAGCGAGGTCGCGCTGGATGAAGTCTTCGAAGCGCAGGAAATCGTAAGCCGTGTGGGTATGCCAGTCGTCCGCCTTGGTATCGATGGTCCAGGATGCGATCTCGTCGTTGGACGAGCTTTGCGGCCGGCCAAGGGTGGCGGAAAGTTCATAGAGCCGGGCAAATTTGCGCAGTTCGGTCCGGAACATGCGATAGTATTGCGCGAGCCCGCGCGGATCGTATCCCTGGACGTAGATGATATGGCGGAGTTGAACGCGCACTGACTGCTGATCCCGTGCCGCCTATTTGATGTTTTCCGAGACGCGACCGTAGCTGGCCGCGCAGGGACTTAAGGGCGATTTCGGCGCTGGATTGAAGAGCAATGCAACGGATATTAGTGAACATCCCAAGAGTTACTGAATATCGGTTACTGAATATCGGTTACTGAACATCCAGCGGCTCGACGCCACTGGTCTGGCCGGCGGCGTCGGTGGTGATCTTCTCGACCCGCGCCTCCGCCTGCCGCAGCAATTCCTCGCAGCGCCGTTTCAAAGCCTCGCCGCGTTCGTAGATGGCGACCGATTCCTCCAGCGGCACCTTGCCGTCCTCGAGCCGCTTGACGATCAATTCAAGCTCCTCGATCGCGCGCTCGAAGCTCAGCTTCCTGACCTCCACCTGGGTGTTTTCAGCCATACTACCTTCCTGAACAATGGTCGCGTTCGCAAACCGCAAAGACTGTATCGCCATCACTCTAGACACGAGTGCGGACGGATTGTGGCGGGAGGCGGGCGCGCTGTCGCGCTCCAGCCAACGCCGCCCTACGGGACCGGATGATGCGCTACGAGCCCATCAGCGCGGTGACGTGCGCCGCGGCCGATTCCCGTAAACCGACCAGATCATAACCGCCCTCGAGCACCGAAACAATTCGACCGCCGGCGGAGGTGTCCGCCACATCCATCAGCTTGCGCGTGACCCAGGTGAAGTCCTCCGCGCGAAGGTTCAGCGAAGCCAGCGGATCGCGATAATGCGCGTCGAAGCCGGCGGAGATGACGATCAGCTCGGGCGAGAATTTCTTAAGCTGCGGCAGGATCACGTTCTCGAACGCGGCGCGGAACTTGGCGCTACCGTCCTCGGAGGCGAGCGGGGCGTTGACGATGGTATCGTGCTCGCCGCGCTCGCCGCTTGCGCCGGTGCCGGGAAACAGCGGCATCTGGTGGGTCGAGCAATACATCACGGTCGGATCAGCCCAGAAAATATCCTGGGTGCCGTTGCCGTGATGGACGTCGAAATCGACGATCGCCGCGCGGCCGATGCCGTATTTGCGCTGCGCGTGGCGCGCGGCGATGGCGACGTTGTCGAAGAAGCAGAAGCCCATCGGCTTGTTGATCTCGGCATGGTGGCCCGGCGGGCGCACGGCGACGAACGCATTATGATAGGCGCCCGACATCACCGCATCGGTCGCGGCGACAGCGCCGCCGACGCCGCGCATCACCGCTTCCCATGTGCCCGGCGACATCGAGGTGTCGCCGTCGACATAGACCATGCCGCTGCTCGGTGCGATATGGCGCAGTTCGGTCACGTAGTCCTCGTTGTGACAGAGCGTGACCAGATCGAGGTTGCCTTCCGGCGCCTCGCCGCGCACGAGCGCGTCGAAGCGCGCGTCCGAAAGCACCTCGTTGACCGCGCGCAACCGGTCGGCGCATTCGGGATGCCCCGGAGGCGTGACATGGTCCAGGCAGGCGGCGTGGGTCAGAACAAGGGTGGTCATTGAGTACCCCGGCACGAGGCAAGCGCGGTTGCGCAAGACAGCTAATCTAGGGTGTTGCAGGCCGCCCGGAAAGGGCCGGCTGGCCGATCCGGCCCGCCATTCGCCTCAGTTGGTCCGCGCGATACGGTCAGCCGCACCAGGGGAAATCGGGCTGTTCGCCCGGAAATAGGCGAACAAGGCTTCGTCGTCGAAGATGCCGAATTGCTTCGCGGTGCCGTCCTTGAGCGCCGTAAAACCGTCGCCGCCGAGCGCGAGATAGTTGTTGACGGTGACGCGGTAGCTTGCGGTTGGCTCGATGCGTGCGCCGTCTAGCATCATCGAGGCGCCGATGACGCGCTCGGCGAAAGGTTTTGCGCCGTCCCAGGCGTAGGAAAACCCTTTCGAGAGTTGCAGGATCCGCGGCCGTTTCGGATCGAGCCACTGCTGTTCCAGCATGGTCTTGATCTGTGCGCCCGTCAGCGTCAGCGTGACCAGTTGGTTGCGGAACGGCTGGCTGGCGAAGATGTCGGCAAAGCTCGCCGCGCCCTCCGCCTTCTTGACGATATCGGTACGGATGCCGCCCGGGTTGGTGAACGCGACCACCGCGCCGCCATTGGCTTCGCTGCGGGTCGCCGCCAGTTGCGCATCGGCAATGACATCGCCGAGCGGGCTCTCGCCGGCATCGTTGGGGACGCGCGACAGCGTCTCGGTGATCATGCCGGCTCTGCGGTCGGCGATGGGGGCTGCAACCTTGTCGTAGGCCGCAAGCAGCGCAGTCTGTTCCGGGTCTTTGGCGTAGGCGCCGATGCGGACGATGACGTTGTCGGCCTTGGCGCTGATCACGCCGCGCGTTGCGGGATCGAGCTTCAGGTCGATCGCGGTGACGAGGGTGCCGAACTTGTCGGCTGAGGTGACGAGACGTCCGTCGATCTCGCAGACATAGGCCTGATGGGTATGGCCGGAGATCACCACGTCGACCGCGCGATCGAATTTCCTGACGATGTCGACGATCGGCCCGGAGATGCCCGGACACTCGTTATAGTCGCCGGTCGGGAAGCCGCCTTCGTGGATCAGCACGACGATGGCCGCAACCCCGCGCGCCTTCAATTCGGGGATCAGCGCATTCACGGTGTCGGCCTCGTCGCGGAATTCGAGGCCCGCGGCGCTGACCGGCGAAATGATCTCGGGCGTGCCCTTCAAGGTCAGGCCGATGAAGGCGACCGGAATGCCGTCGAACTCCCTGATCTCGTACGGTGGAAACAGCGTCTTTTGGGTAGCCACGTCGATGGTGGAGGCGGCGAGGTAGTGGAATTTGGCGCCGGTGAACGGGTGCGGCCCCCGGCACGTGTCGGTCGGATGGCAGCCGCCGTTCTGCATCCGCAACAATTCGTCCTTGCCCTCGTCGAACTCGTGATTGCCGACCGCGGAAATCGCAAGCCCCATCATCGACAGGGATTCGATCGTCGGCTCGTCGTGAAACATCGCCGACAGAAACGGGCTGGCGCCGATCAGGTCGCCGGCCGCGACGAAGATCGTGTTGGCGTGGCCGGCGCGGAGCTCCTTCACCGCGCTCGCCATGGTCTCGGACCCGCCGGCGGGGACCGCGACCTTCTTGGTCTTGTCGTCGGGATCGGTGATCCTGATCCCGCCGGCCGGCGGCCGCAGGTTACCGTGAAAATCGTTGATCGCGAGGATCCTCACCTCGACCGGCGTCGCGCCCTCGGCGAAAGCCTCTCGCGCCGGTCCGGCGGCGCCGACCAGCACCAGCGCCGCCAGCCCCTGACAAAGCACGTGTCTCATGGTTGCATCCTAGAACGCCGGCGCGACGATTTCACGAAACTTCGCCGCCGGCGCCGTTTCAACCCTAACGCGAGTGCTGCGGCCCGCCTGCGTCGTCGCGATTGCGCCACCGGTATTCGCGGACGGCTCTTTCCGCCAACGCCATCTGTCGGCCGCATCACTACCTTCACCCGGTCCTGATCGCGCCACGAGCCTGTCCAGAAGGTGTGTTGGATTGGTACTCGCAACGTCAATGAGTAATATTGTATGGGTAGTGGGATGAAACCTCTGGTTGCGGTACAGGCCGGGTCTGCCATGCGTGCGGCGCTGGGTTGCGTGCTTGTCACGCTGATAGGCAGCACAGCGCTTGCCCAGACAACCGGCGTGGCTGCGGCGAAGCCCGATGCAGCCGCGGCCGCAGCGAACCCACAACCGCCACCCGGCGGTTGCATGCCGATCGGCGTGACTGTTTCCGGACAGATCGTCTTTGCGTTCCAATGCAAGGATTTCATCGAACAACAAAAAGCCGCCAATCAGATTCCCGGCGCTGGCGAAGACAAACCCGCTACCGCGGCAGAGACACCGGCCGCTGGCCCAGAGAAACCTGCGCCCGCGGAAGAGAAGCATTCCACGGTAGAAGAGAAGACCGCCGCAAGGCAACGGGATCGCGTTGTCCCCGAGAACAGCAAGCTTGCGGCTCAACAGGCAGCTCTCTTGCCAAAGCACGCCGAGCGCGACGTCGGCCCGCGCGGCTGCACGCACTTTCGCTCCTACAATGCGACATCCAGCACCTACCTGTCCTTTGATGGACAGCGCTATCCGTGCCGCGAGGCGGCTAGTCAGTTGACCCGAAGATAGACGCCCCCATCATTGGGCGGCAACGCCTGGAGCCTCGTTCCGATTGAACCGGAACGAGGCTCCAGCTTTTTGTTCTGGCGTATTTTCTTGGACCGCGAACCCGGGCGCACCCCGCCATCCACGTGCGGGCGAGGCTTTCGCCGCAAAACGCTTTGGTGCGGCCATTAACCACGCGGGAGCTTCCGGCGGCGAGCGCGCGACGTTTAATGCGCGCTTAAGACATCGGCACAAATGATAACCGAACCAGCACGCACATCATGACGCAGCAAGAATTGCGGGCGGAACTCAGCCTCTTAGGGGGATTGCTTGAGAACGCTTCTCATTGCCGCGCTGGCCGCGACCTTGGCCGGCTGTAGCCATCAACCGCCCCCGCTGGCGATCGCGGGATCATGCGTCGGCCCGAACCGTTTCGTCTGCCTCGAGCGGACAGCCGGTCCACCGCCCGCGTCGAGCAGGATCGATTCCGCGGCGACGCATGGCAAGTCCGCAAGCGCGCGGAAGACCCAAAGGAAGAGCCAAGGGAAAATCCAAGCGAAGATCGAAGCGTCGTCGTCCGCTCCCATCCGCTACCGAGCGCGTCCCGCAGGCAAGACGGCGACATCGACCGGGCTTGCGGCGAAAGCCAAGCCTGCGGCCGCCGCCGCGGATGCCGGCGCGACGCGTGCCAACCTCGCGGAGCCGCATCCCGCCACAGGCCCTGCGAATTCCGATGCCAGAATGATCGAGGTAAAGGTGGCGGCCGCCAGGGTGCTCGCGGAGCGCATGACGGCTGCGACCGCGACGCCTGCGCCGGACACCAAGGCAGGTAGCAGGGACAGCTCCGATCGCTCGCAAACGCCGGCGCGCGGCGATACCGAACCGACCGCATCGCCTCGCCGATGACGCGGACCGTCTGGTTGCCGTTCTGATGGTTCGCCCGGAGATCAAGTCGGTATCTGATCTCGCTGGCAAGACGATTGCGATCGACGACAGGTACGCTGTGTCCAACGGCAGTGTCAGGACCGCGATCGTGGCGGCGGGGGCGAGCGCAGTCCAACTCAGCGAGGGCCAAACGACGGCGATCAATCGGCTGGTCGGCGGAGAGGTGCCGGCCGCGGTCCTGGCCCTGGTATCGCCGGACGCGGCGGAGAGATTCCCCGTGATCGCAGGCTTCAAGACCTTTCACATCCCGCTCTCGCCGCGTTCTGTGAAGGCACGGCCTTAGTCCTGCTGCGTCATTAGACCCTCATGGTGAGGAGGCGCGCTTGCGCCGTCTCGAACCATGAGGCCCCCGGTTCCCACTTCCGGGCCTCGTCCTTCGAGACGCTTGCTCGCGCAAGCTCCTCAGGATGAGGGGAAAAAGCGGGTTATGACGCAGTAGGACTAGCTAAGCTGGCGCGCGATCACTTCATGCGGCGCCGGGCGACGGTCCCAGCGCAAGACCCGGTGAACCCAAACATCAGCCACGATGGCGCAGCGCGTCGACCAGCAGGGCGAACGCCGGCGTCGGCTGCCGGCGGCTTGGATAATAAAGGTGATAGCCCGCAAACGGCGGGCACCAATCCTCCAGCACCCGTTTGAGGCGACCCTTCGCGAGATGGGGCCGCGCCAGGTCCTCGGGCACATAGGCGAGGCCGAACCCGGCCAGCGCCGCATTGAGCATCTGGTAGCGTGCCGTTGAAGACGAGCTGGCCTTCGACGCGCACCTTGAGTTCGCGCGCGCCTTTTTCGAACTCCCACGCGTACAGCCCGCCATGGGTGGGCAGGCGCAAATTGATGCAGTCATGGCCGATCAGGTCCTGCGGCTTCTTCGGTTCCATCCGCTTCCTGAAATACGACGGCGCGCCGACCACCGCCATGCGCATGTCCGGCCCGATCGGCACGGCGATCATGTCCTTGGCGACTTGCTCGCCGCTTCGCACGCCGGCGTCGAAACGCTGGGCGACGATATCCGTCAGTCCGGAGTCGACGGATAGCTCGACCTTGATGTCCGGGTACTTGGCCAGGAACTTCGCAAGCTTCGGCCAGAGCAGCGCGTCGACGGCGTATTCGCTGGCCGTGATGCGAATGGTGCCGGCGGGCTTGTCCCGAAGCTCGCTCAAGGCCGCAAGCTCGGCGTCGATCTCCTCGAACCGCGGGCCAAGGGTGTGCAGCAGGCGTTCGCCGGCTTCGCGTCGGCGCGACGCTGCGCGTGGTGCGGGTCAGGAGACGAACGCCGAGCCGCTCCTCGAGGTCGCGGATGGTGTGGCTCAGCGCCGACTGCGAAACCCCGAGCTTGGCCGCGGCCCTGGTGAAGCTGCGCTCGTTGGCCACGGCGAGGAAGGCCAGGAGGTCATTGAGGCCCTTTCCGCGCATTCATGAATCCAGCTCATAAGTTCATGCGCATTTTACGCCTAATCGGATGCCGCCGCACCTCTTAAGTGAGCCGCGACGCCACAGCGATCCAGCTCGACAGCAGGAGGTCAGCCATGGAGATCAAACGAAACGGCTCACGGCCGTCGGCGAAGGGGCCGGCCGATTACTTCACCGGCAAAGTTCGCGTCGACCCGCTGTTCGAGGCGCCCGAACCGGCGCGTGTTCGCGGCGCCAGCGTCACGTTCGAGCCCGGCGCGCGCACGGCATGGCATACCCATCCGCTCGGTCAGACCCTGATCGTGACTTCCGGATTCGGGCGGGCGCAGCGCTGGGGCGGCGAGATCGAGGAAATCCGCCCCGGCGACGTCGTCTGGTTTCCGCCCGGCGAAAAGCATTGGCATGGCGCCGGGCCCGCCACCGCCATGACGCATATCGCCATTCAGGAAGCGCTCGACGGCAAGGTCGTCGACTGGATGGAAAAGGTCAGCGACGAGCAATACCGCGCCTGAAGATTGATTGCGGCTTGCTGCCTCATGACCAGCTCTTACCCCTCGTCCTGAGGAGCTTGGCGTGAGCCAAGCGTCTCGAAGGATGAGGCCGCACCGGGGCCTCATGGTTCTCCGAGCGATGCGAAGCATCGTCCGCAGACGGCGCAACAGCGCCTCCTCACCATGAGGATTCAAGATGAGTACATCAAAGGAGAAAAAACCATGCAGAAGCGCAAACTTGGAAACAAACTGGAAGTCTCGGCCATCGGCCTTGGCTGCATGGGGCTGAGCTTTGGCTACGGCCCCGCGGTCGACAAGCAGGCGGGCGTGGCGCTGATCCGCGCCGCCGTCGAGCGCGGCGTCACCTTCTTCGACACCGCCGAAGTCTATGGCCCCTTCACCAATGAAGAGCTCGTCGGGGAAGCGCTGGCGCCGTTCCGCGAAAAGGTGGTGATCGCCACCAAATTCGGCTTCGATATCGATCCGCGTCACGCGCCAGCAGCGCGGCTTGAATAGCCGGCCGGCGCATATCAAGGCGGTCGCCGAGGCCTCGCTCAAGCGGCTGAAGACCGACACCATCGATCTGTTCTATCAGCATCGCGTCGACCCGAATGTGCCGATCGAGGATGTGGCGGGAGCCGTCAAGGACCTGATCCGCGAAGGCAAGGTCAAGCATTTCGGACTTTCTGAGGCAGGCGTGCAGACCATCCGCCGCGCGCATGCGGTGCAGCCGGTCACCGCGCTGCAGAGCGAATATTCGCTGTGGTGGCGGGAGCCCGAGCAGGAGGTCTTGCCGACGCTGGAAGAGCTCGGCATCGGCTTTGTTCCCTTCAGTCCGCTGGGCAAGGGCTTCCTCACCGGCGCGATCAGCGCGACCACGACGTTCGACAAGACCGACTTCCGCAACATCGTGCCGCGCTTTTCGCCGGAGGCCCGCAAGGCCAACCAGGCCCTGGTCGATCTGCTCGGCGACATCGCGGCGCAGAAGAAAGCGACGCCGGCCCAGATCGCGCTGGCCTGGCTACTGGCGCAGAAGCCGTGGATCGTGCCGATCCCCGGCACCACCAAATTGCATCGCCTGGAAGAGAACATCGGAGCCGCCGCCGTCGAGCTGACGGCCGACGATCTCCGCGACATCGCGCGCGCCGCCGCCGGAGTTCACGGTGCAAGGCGCCCGCTACCCCGAACATCTACAGGCGCTGACGGGTCGCTGAGCGTAAGGATTTCGGTCTCGCTGCAGCCTCCCTTCCTCCCTTCCTTTCTCCCCCTGTGGGAGAAGGTGGCGCGGACGGGACGTCCGCGACGGATGAGGGGTTTCTATCCGCGGACTCAAATCAGCGTCATTCTTTGCGGAGCCAACCCCTCACCCGGATCGCATCTTCGATGCGATCCGACCTCTCCCACAAGGGGAGAGGTGCACCTCCGATGCGGCACCGAAATCAAACTTATTTCATTACGCTTTAGCCGGTAGGGCGGTCAGCGCTGCGCGACCCGCGTTTATCGACGGTAGAGAGGCGGGTTACGCCTCCGGCCAACCCGCCTACGTGCTAACCCTTTTCAACAGAGTTGCCGACTATATTTTCGCCCACCAGTCAACACTGATATCGAACTTCCACTTTTTTCCTCTAAATACCTTGCCGGTTGAATCTGAGCACATCGGCCGCAAGATTATTTTCCCGGAATACCCTGCGTGCCGGAGGCTTTCCGCAATTGCGTCGTATTGCATTCGTACTTGTGCACTTTCTCCGTCTTCCAATCGTTTCGGAAAATCGTGAATGCCGTCTGCATTCATGAGCACCATACGTTTTCCGTCCGCCAGCTGAAGCTGAGGAGCGTTCCACCATCACGGGACGGTAACCGTGATTTGTTACTTCGATCGCCGCCATCGGCGGGCCAAGCCGTTGCGGGTAGGTATAGAACGCAGCCGTTTGTGTAATGACAACTCGCCGCCGTTCCTTCAATATCGAACGATAGAAAACGATCGATGATAGAACCGCTCCGTACATCGCGATGACGAACGTGATGACGTCCTTTGTCGTGATCTGATCTGCCATCAACCAATATCCCCATACGGGCGTCTATGATTTCGGCAAGAGGTGCTAAAATTACTGCGTCTCTGTACCTGAGCTTAAGCGTGCAGATGTCGAGGAGGCGGACCATACGCGTTCGGGCCGTCGGTTCCACGCATGAACAGCATCAGCAGGGGCGCGAACTGGCCGAGAATGGGAACAAACACCAATAGCGACATCCAACCACTTTGCTCGATATCGTGAAAACGTTTCGCGAGCGCGGCGAATAGCACCCATATCATCCAGATCACCAGTGCGAGACTCGCAAGACCGCCGCCTACGTCTCGAATTGATGACTCATAGGCAATGAGGAAGATCAGCGGGCCCACGTAAGCGACGAAGAAGATTGCGGCATATTGCGTACGGTTGAGTCGACCGCGAAAGCCGAAGAGTGCGCGAAAAACATCCATGTGCCCCTCCCATCCCGCAGGGATATTCCATCAAGAGTTGAATAACCTCAACCGTACTTTCGTGGCTACGTACCGTGCTCCTCGCTTTTTTCATCCCGCCTGAGCGGAGACGACATGCGGGATGTGCGAGACCATCCCCGACATCGCGGATTATATTGATCGAGCGCGCGTTCGCGCGACCCGTTGGCTTATGCTGGCTATGATTCCTTCGCGGCAGGCCAACTGATTTGCCCGTCGGGCAGTTTTTGCGAATTCTCTGTCCAGCCCCTTCCGCAAAAATATTTCTCTTTTTCCGAAACCCAAATCAGTGTAGTATTCGCGCCGTCCCGCCTCGACAAGAGGGGCGTATCGCGATCGTCACGGACGTCGGGGCGGGATGCGGTGGACGCTGCGGCGACGCAAGACGAGCGCGCTGGAGCGGACGGCGAAGTCGTGTGGTCCTGGCGCCCCGACGCTGGCGCTAAGGTCGCGGGTTTATCCCGCGAACGACGGGGGCAAGAAAGCCCGGTCCCCGGGGAGATCACGTATAAGCTGTTAAAACCATTGCGTGGGGAATGCCGGATGTATCCGGTGCCTCCGCTGTGAATACTCGTGTGCATACTCCCACTACCAAGCGCACACGAGGCTGCGGGTGCATTGGGCACCCGGCATTCCCCGCGCCCTCTTATTCTCGAGGGTGGTTCGCATGACAGCTCGGGCGCCATTCGCGCCGCGAGAATGCGAATGCGTGTTTGGAGCGGATACATGCTTCACATCGTGACGTCATTGCGAGCAGCGAAAGCGACGAAGCAATCCAGTCATTCCCGCGGTGGAATGGATCGCTTCGGCGGAGCTCGTCATCCGAGCGCGCGTTCGCGCGACCCGTTGGCTCGCAATGACGGCAGGGCGGTGGGCACGGCGCAAGCGCCGTTTGCCCACGCTACGGCTCGCCAACCCAGTGGCACGGCCGCGTGCGATACCCTACATCGGGCCTTGAGCCACATCCAACAACACACGAGGGCCTTCCGATGCAACTGACCGGCATCCATCATCTCACCGCGATTTCCGCGAAGCCGCGCGAAAATCTGGCGTTCTATACCGGCCTGCTCGGGATGCGGCTGGTGAAGAAGACCGTCAATCAGGACGATGTCAGCGCCTATCATCTGTTCTATGCCGACGGCAACGCCAATCCCGGCACCGACCTCACCTTCTTCGATTTTCCGGCGGCGCCCGAGCAGCGCGGCAGCAACAGCATTTCGCGCACCGGCTTGCGCGTCGCCGGCGAAAAAAGCCTCGTCTATTGGCGGGATCGGCTGAAGCAGGCGGGTGGCCACACCGGCGAGATCATCGAAGTCGACGGCCGGCTGACGCTGCCGTTCGAGGATCAAGAAGGTCAACGTCTGGTGCTGGTCGATGACGGCGGGCTGGGCTCGGCCTCGCCGTGGCAGAAGAGCGCGGTGCCGGCGGAGCACCAAATTCGCGGTCTCGGGCCGATCATGCTGAGCGTGCATGATCCGGCCCGCACCGCGCGCCTTCTCACCGGCGTGATGAACATGCGGCGAGCGCGCGACTATGCCTCCCCCTACGCCGATGCGCCCATCCAGGTGTTTGCGATGGGCGAGGGGGGACCTGCGGCCGAGCTCCATGTGATCGAAATCAAGGATCTGCCGGTGGCGCGGCAGGGCGCCGGCGGGGTGCATCATGTCGCGTTCCGCACGCCGGACGAGACGCAATATCATGCCTGGACGCAGCGGCTGAACGAATTGGGCATCCGCAACTCCGGCGAGATCGACCGCTTCTATTTCCGCAGCCTGTATTTCCGCGAGCCGAACGGCATCCTGTTCGAGATCGCCACCGATGGTCCGGGTTTTGCGAGCGACGAGCCGATGGACAGGCTCGGCGAAAGGTTGGCGCTGCCGCCGTTTCTGGAGCCGCGCCGCAAGGAGATCGAAGCGGGGTTGAAGCCGCTGGAATGAAGGGGACCGCTCACGACGGCGCAAAAGCGCCGCCAGCAGCCGGGCGGCAGGATGGGTTAGCTTGCCAGCGCCTGCGATTTGGCCGTGTCCTGCTCGGCCTGATAGACGATCGCCATCGTACGCAACACGCTCGACGGATTGACGCTGATCGAATTGATGCCGAGGCCGGTCAGAAATCGTGCGATCTCCGGATAGTTCGCCGGCGCCTCGCCGCAGATGCCGACATGGCGGCGATTGCGTTTGGCGCCCGCAACCGCCATCGTCAGCATCTGCAGCATTCCGGGATCGCGCTCGTCAAAGTCAAACGCGACGATGTCGGAATCCCTGTCGACGCCAAGGGTGAGCTGCGTGAGATCATTGGAGCCGATCGAAAATCCGTCGAACAATTTCGCGAATTGGTCGATCAGGATCACATTGTTCGGAATCTCGCACATCATGAAAATCTCGAGGCCGCCTTCGCCCCGCTTGAGGCCGTGCTGCGCCATCGCTTCGATGACCTTGCGCGCCTCCTCGAGGCGCCGGCAAAACGGAATCATGATCTTGAGGTTGCTCAGCCCCATGACATCGCGCACGCGGCACAGCGCCGCGCATTCCAGCGCAAAGCCGGCGGCATAAGCGGGATGGGCATAACGTGCAGCGCCGCGGAATCCGAGCATCGGATTTTCTTCCTTCGGCTCGAAATCGGCGCCGCCCACGAGGTCGGCATACTCATTGGTCTTGAAGTCGGACAGCCGCACAATGACCGGGCGCGGGTAGAACGCCGCCGCGATGGTGCCGACACCCTCCGACAGGCGCTCGACGAAAAAGTCCGACGGCTTCTTGTAGCCGCTGGTCAACAGCTTGATCGTCCTTTGATCCCGCGCGGATTTGACTTTTTTGGGCTCGGCCAGCGCCATCGGATGAATCCCGATCTGCTGACTGATGATGAACTCCATCCTGGCGAGGCCAACGCCGTCGTTGGGCGCCATCGCCGTCTTGAAGGCGATTTCCGGATTGCCGAGATTGACCATGATCTCGGTGTGCGGCTTTTGCAGCCTGTCGGTGGCGACCCGCTCGACCTCGAACGGCAGGTTGCCGCTGTAGACGTGGCCGATGTCACCGTCCGCGCAGGACACGGTGACCTGCATGCCGTTTTTCGCCTTTCTGGTGAAATTCTCGGTGCCGACGACCGCCGGCACGCCGAGTTCGCGGGCAATGATGGCCGCATGACAGGTTCTGCCGCCATGGTCGGTGACGATGGCGGCGGCGACTTTCATCACCGGCTCCCAATCCGGACTTGTCGCAGGCGCGACCAGGATCTCGCCGGGCCTGAAGGCGCGAAGATCGCGCTCGTTCGTGATCAGGCGGACCTTGCCCGCGGCGATCTTCTCGCCGACGGCGCGGCCAGTGGCAACGGTCTTGCCGGTCGATTTGAGGGTATAGCTCTCGAGCGCATCCGGCCGTGCGGCGGGATGCGACGGTCTCCGGGCGCGCCTGGATGATGTAGAGCTCGCCGTTGCCGCCGTCCTTCGCCCATTCCACGTCCATCGGCGTGGGCGCGCCGGCCTTGTCCGAATAATGCTTTTCCACGACGATCGCGCATTGCGCGAGTTCCAGCACGTCGTTGTCGCCGATGCAGAACCGCTTGCGATCGGCGGCCTGCGTTTTCACGTTGCGGGTGGTGGCGTGCCCTTTGGCATAGATCATCCGCTTCTCCTTGCCACCCAACCGGCGCGACAACACGGCGCGGAATCCGTTATTGAACGTCGGCTTGTGCACATAGAATTCGTCGGGATCCACGGCCCCCTGGACGATGTTTTCGCCGAGCCCATAGGCGCCGGTCACGAACACCACGTCGCGAAAACCGGATTCGGTGTCGAGCGTGAAGATCACGCCGCTTGCCGCGAGATCGGAGCGCACCATCTTCATGACCGCAACCGACAGCGCGACCTTGAAATGATCGAAGCCGTTGTCGATGCGATAGCATATCGCGCGATCGGTAAACAGCGAGGCGAAGCAGCGCCGGCACGCATTCATGAGATCGTCGGGGCCCGCGAATGTTGAGGAAACTTTCGTGCTGGCCGGCAAAGCTTGCGGTCGGCAGATCTTCGGCCGTGGCCGAACTGCGCACGGCGACCGCGACATTGGCGCCGTATTCCTGTTCGAGTTTCCGATACGCTTCGCTCGCCTCGCGGCGCAGAGCCTCCTGATCGGTGGCAGCGTAGACAATGGCGCGCGCCTTGGCGGCGCGCTTGGCGAGATCGGAGATGCGCCGCTTGTCGACCCCGGCAAGCAGGTGACGAAGCTCTTCCCACGCTCCAGCCTGCGTCAGCGCGTCGCGATAGGCGCCAGCCGTCAGCGCGAAGCCATTCGGCACCCTGACGCCCTGCGGCGACAGCGCCGAATACAGCTCGCCCAGCGAAGCGGTCTTGCCGCCCACCAGGGGAACGTCCTCGAGCCGGATATCCTTGAACCAACGGATGTAACCAGAAGCATTCATCGCGCTTTCTCCCGCGCTGCAGCGCCGCCCGTTCGACGCCGGCGGGCTGATCCAATTGTGGACACTCTGGCCGCTCGGCGCATGGTAGACCTTGCGAAAGATCAATCGCCGCCGATGATATTGCTCTAGCGATCGAACCCGATGATGTCCGAGAACGGCGCCGACAACCCGCATCAACAGTGGTCCCGATTTTGGCAAAGCGCGTCGGGCTTCTGGCGAGGCCCGCCGGCGTGGCGGGTCTGGCTGCTCTGCGCCGCGCTGATCGCCATCGTCGTGCTGCAGCTCTATGTGCAGTTCCGATTCAACTACTGGAACCGCGATTTTTTCGACGCGCTGGAGGGCCGCGACGCCGATCGCCTGCGGACCCAGGCGCTGTTGCTGCTTCCCTTTGCGGCGCGAGCGTGGCGCTTGCCGTCACCTCGGTCTGGGGGCGCATGACCGTGCAGCGCAAATGGCGGGAGTGGCTGACCGCCCATCTGATCGATTATTGGGCGGCCGACGAGCGATATGCCCGGCTGGCCCAGATCCAGGGCGAAGCGCAGATCCCGGAATATCGCATCGCGGAGGATACGAGGATCGCAACGGATGCGCCGATCGATTTTGCGCTCGGACTTGTCTCATCCCTCTTGACCGCGATCATCTTCATTCAGGTCTTGTGGAATGTCGGCGGCGACGCCGCCTTTTCGCTGTTTGGTTACAGGCTTTGGATTCCCGGCTATCTTGTCGTCAGTGTCGTGGTGTATTCCGGGATCGTCACGACCGCGATGGTTCTGGTGGGCGCGCCGCTGACCAGGATGGTGGTGATCAAGGACCAGGCCGAGGCGGAATTGATCACGGCGGCTCATTTGCTCCGCGACATCGGCGAGGGGGTAACGCCGAAACTGAAGGAGCCGGAAGTCAAGCGCGGGCTCTGGCAGGCGCTGCAGAACACGATCGATGCAGTGGCGGCGCCTGTGCTGGCAGCTCGCGCGCAACACGCTGGTGTCGCAAGGAAACTCGCTTCTGGCGCCGATCATCGGGCTCGTGCTGTGCGCTCCCAAATTCCTGGCCGACGCGATGACGCTCGGTGAACTCACGCAGGCCGCCGCGGCCTTCACCCTGGTCCAGGGATCGTTCAACTGGCTTGTCGACAATTACGGCCGCGTGGTGGATTGGATCTCTTCGCTGGAAAGGGTCGGCGGCTTGTTGCTTTCGCTTGACCAGCTCAATCACGAGACGGCGTCGGCCGGCCGCGAGAATGCCGCCATTCCCGCCCAGTCGGTCAGGCCGCTGTGATGATCGCCAGTTCGGCGAGACGTTTGACGTCGTCGGGCCGGCAAAGTTCGGTGCCCGGATTGAGGAGCGCCGCCGCGCCGGCCGCGACGGCCTGCCGGAAGGATTTATCGAGATCGGCTCCCGACGCCAGCCGCCAGATCAGCGCGCCGAGAAAACTGTCGCCCGCGCCGACCGCGCTGAGCGGCGTGATGGCAAGCGGCTGCGCCCGCCAGACCTGGTCGCGGGTGACCAGGACGGCGCCGAGGTGGCCCATGGTGAGGGCGATGACGGCCACTTTGCCGCTGTGGACGAGGGCTCGGGCTGCGGCTTCCCATTCGCTGGCGTCGGACGGCTCGCAGCCGGCGAGCTCGCGCATTTCCCGCAAGCTCGGCTTGATCAGGTCGACGCCTTCGGCAACGGCGGCCGCAAGCGCGCGGCCCGACGTGTCGAGAATCATCATGGCGCCGCGTTGCTTCGCAATCCTCGCTACCCTTGCGTAGAAATCGTCGGGAACGCCGCCGGGCAGGCTTCCGCTCGCGACCACAAAGCGGGGAAACGGTTCGATCCGGGAAAGCAGCCGCAGGCATTCCTGCCATTCGCCATCACTGAGCTCTGGGCCGGGGAGGATGAAGCGGTACGGCTGGCCGGTGCTGGTTTCGCTGACGAAGAAATCCTCGCGCGTTTCCTCCGCGATCGCAAAAGTCCGGCTTGCAACGCCGGCTTGGTCGAGCAGTTTGCGCAAGAGGTCTCCGGTCACGCCGCCCACCGAATAGATCGCGCTGACATCTCCACCCAGGCGTTTGATGACGCGCGCCACGTTGATCCCGCCGCCGCCGGGATCGCGCCGTTGCGATGTGCCCCGAAGTTTGGCAACCGGGACGATCCTTTCAACCGATGTGGACAGGTCGACGGAGGGATTGGGCGTAATCGTTACGATATCCGTCATCGGCGTCGTCGAACGGCGGATGCGCCAGCTACCGCCAAGCTTTGCTCGAAAAATGCCTTGAGCCCGATGAAGCTGGCATCAGGGTTGACGATGATATGGATCGGAATATTGCGAAGATAGGATTGGAAGCGGCCCTTGCTCTCGAATTGCGTCCGAAAGTTCGATTCGAGGAGGCGATCGGCGAAGCGCGGCACGATGCCGCCCGCGATAAAGACGCCGCCTTGGGCGCAGAATGTCAGCGCGAGATTTCCGGCGACGCTGCCGAGCAACGAACAGAACATGTCGAGCGCGGCCCGGCTGACGCTGCAACTGCCGTCAAGCGCGGCGCTGGTGATCGCGGCGGCATCGCGGTCGGGCGCTGCCACGCCATCGATGGCGGCCAGCGCAGAATAGAGGTTCTCGAGGCCGGATCCGGACAGGGCCCGTTCGATCGAGACGTGCCCGAAGCGCCGGCGCAGTTGACCGATGACCTGCTCCTCGCGCTCCGAGGTTGCCGGCAACGTCGCATGGCCGGCTTCGGTGACGACCGCGAATGGCACTGTGTCATGCCGAAAAAAGCAGGCGGCGCCAAAGCCCGTACCAGGCCCGATCGCAAGCATCGGTGCGCCGGCGATCGGTCGTTGCTCGCCGACCGGGAAGAGATCGGATGGCTGAAGTGCCGGCAGTGACCAGCGCAAGCGCTTCGAAATCGTTGAGAAGTTGGACGAACCCGAAGCCGAACATCTGCTGCAGCTCAGCCCCGTCGATCACCCATGGGCTGTTGGTGAAGACGCAGCGGTTATTCTGTACCGTTCCTGCGACGCCCAGGACTGCGGCCGCGGGCGTTGCCCCGGCCGCGTGACGCTTGAGGAACGCCGCCATTGCGTCCGTCGCGCTGGTGAAATCGGCCACCTTCAGGTGTTCGACCGGCCCGATCTCGCCGCGATCCATCAGCGCAAAACGCGCGTTGGTGCCGCCGATGTCGGCCAGAAGAACTCGATCGTTGTTGCTGTCCGCCGCCGTCATCCCTCTGCCGCTATCCGTTCGCCGGGATCCCGCTCGCTGCGGGAACCGGCGATCTCCGCCTCGCCGCGATGAAATCCGAATACCACCGCGCGGACGCTTTCGGAATCCGCCTTTGCGTGGCGAAGTCGACATAAACGAGGCCGAAGCGCTGCGAATAGCCCGACGCCCATTCGAAATTGTCGAGCAGCGACCACACAAAATAGCCTCGGACGTCAGCTCCCGCCGCTATCGCTTGCTGCATCGCGTTGGTATAGGCCTGCAAATAGGCGATCCGCCCAGTATCCTGAACGCGCGCCGGCGCGATCGGTTTATCGTCGGCGGCAGTTCCGTTCTCCAATACATAGATCGGCAAGCCGAAGCGGTCATGGATATCGAGCAAGGTATCGCGGAAAGCGCCGGGAACGATCGGCCAGCCGATCGCGGTTCGCGGCACGTCGTCCGGCGGCGCGCCAAAGCTGGCGCCGATCAGGTTGGAGTCTGCCTTGATGTAGTGCGGCGAATAGTGGTTCAGCCCGAACCAGTCAACGGACCGGGCGATCAACGCCATATCGCCCGGTTTTTGGTAGGGCTCGATCGCGTCGGCCAGCCCGGGAGGATAGCACGCGAAATGCTGCGGATAGGGAAACGCATCGTTCCAGTATTTCGAGAAGCGCCGCGCGGCAGCGGCATCCTCCGGACTGTCGCTGCAGGGAAAGCAGGGCTGCCGATTGTGGATCGCGCCGAGCGACGCATCGTCGTACCGAAGCCCGCAGCACGTCGACGGCCGCGCCGTGGCTCAAATTGACATGATGGATGGCCTTGTGCAGGGCGGCCCCGTCGGCGATCCCTGGCGCGTTCCAGCCAAGACCATATCCAAACAGCGTGAAGACGCAGGGCTCGTTGAAAGTGGCAAATCGCTTGACGCGATCGCCATAGCGTTGGGCGACGAGCGCGGCATAATCGGCAAACCATCCGGCGATGTCCCGGTTTTGCCAGCCGCCGAGATCGTCGAGGGCCTGCGGCAGGTCCCAGTGGTAAAGGCAGATCCAGGGCTCGATGCCGGCGGCCAGCAGCGCATCGATCAGCCTGTCATAAAACGCCAGTCCCGGTTCGTTGGCCGCGCCGCGGCCCCGCGGCAGGATGCGCGGCCATGAGATGGAGAACCGGTAAGCGTCGATACCCAGATCGCGCATCAGCGCGACATCTTCGGCATAGCGGTGATAGTGATCGCAGGCGACATCGCCGGTGTCGCCGTTCTTGACGCGGCCTTGCTGCCGGCAATAGGTGTCCCAGATACTGTCGCCGCGACCGTCGAGGTGCGCCGCGCCTTCGATCTGAAAGCTCGAGGTCGAGACGCCCCACAGAAAGCCGGGCTTCGGCGGCACGGCCGCGCCGGTCGAGCTTGCAGGCTTTTCTTCGAGCTTTTCTTGGCCATCATCGTCACGTGCCTGTCTTGACTGGCCCCGGATGTTTGAGCGCGATAGTGCAGAGCCTTGGCCGCCCGACCTTTGACGAAGATCAAGATGAGACTGACTGGCCCGTTTAGGTTAGTTGAAATCTCGGGAGACTGTTCGACATTCGACGCAGTTTCCATTTTTGCAGGTGCGAAGATCGATCATGCCTTGTCGGAATCCCTTCACTCTTCCAGATCGTCTCGATCCAAAATTGCAGCCGGTCGTTGCCCTGTGGGAGCGCCTGAAGCGAGCGGAAAACGGAATGCCGTTCACCGACGATCTCGGCGTTTCCGCGCTGTCCAACCTGTCCGGAAGACCCTTCCTGCTGAGTGTTATTGCACTCGCCTGAACGTTTCGCTTCGAATTCCTCAGTGCGGGCTTGCAAGGCGCGGCTGCAACGGGAAAGTTCGTCGACGAGACGTCGCCGGACACCTATTTCGGCTATTTGCGGGCCCAGAGCATCGCCACCGTCGAAGCCGCCGAGCCGACGTATCTCCGCTTGACCGAGGCTTCCGGACACGAGTTTTCCAGGGTGCTGCTGCCGATGTGGGGGAACGGCCAGGTCAACATGCTGCTGGGTGCGTTCGACTTGTGAGGCGGCCTCGCTCGCTGCGAACCCGGGCCGATCAGGTGAGCCCTCCCAGAAACTCCAACAGAGCCGCGTTGACCTCGGCGGGGCGCTCCTGCTGAATCCAGTGGCCGGCACCGTCGAAAATTCGAACGAGCCGCAGATCGCTCACGTGCTCGCGCATGCGCGCGATCAGCGACACCCGGCAGGAAGGCGAGAACGGGATCAAGGCTGCCGGCCATGAAGGCCGCCGGCTGCTCGATCCGGCCGGTTCGCAACCTCTGCCTGCTGGGCAAAGTCGATCTCCGACGTGCGGTAACGGTTGAGGGGTCCTCGAAAACCGCTTCGCTCGAATTCCCCGACATAATAATCGAGGTCGTCACGCGTCAGCCAATGCGGCAACGGATCAGGATCAGTCAGTCCGTCGAGGTATTTCGCGTCAGGCAGCTTCTTGGGCCTCTGGTCCCGTCTTGAGGCCTTCGCCCGAGGCCCCATAATAGATCTTCCGCAGCGATGTGCGCACGTCGGCCCCGAGTTCCGCCTCGGCAACACCCGGTTGCTGGAAATAGATCTGATAGAAGAAGCGATCCTTGTATAGATGTTTCGAAACAGCTCGATGCGGGGGGCCGGGCCCCTTCCGGCATGCGGCACGCTCAACCCGGCGACCGCGCGAACCCGCTCTGGAAAGAACAGCGAGGTATTCCAGACGATGGGCGCTCCCCAATCGTGGCCGACGAGGACCGCCTGCTTCTCGCCAAGGCTCTCGATCAGGCCGGCGATGTCGGTGCACATGTCCTTGATCGAATAGGCCTCGATGGCGGCCGGCTTGTCGCTGCCGCCATAACCGCGCACGTCCGGTGCGGCAACACGATAACCAGCTTCTGCGAGAGCCGAGATCTGATGGCGCCAGGAGTACCAACTCTCCGGCCAGCCGTGCACCAGCACGACCAGGGGTCCCTTTCCGGCAAGGGCGACCCGCAGCCGAATGCCGTTGGTCTGGACAATGGCGAACTCTGGTGGTGTCTGCATGAGCGTCTCCATGGTCCGCCGGCTTGCAGCGGATTGATTATCCTGCTTGTACGATAGATCTTGCCGGAGAAGGAGTAGGATCGGCAATCCTCGACGCTCTGGCTGCCGCCCGACGGGCAAATCAGTTTGATTTTTTCGCACCGTCGCTTCATTCGCCCGGCTTTGGGCTTGAGAATTGCGTGCGCGCAAGCTGCAATTTGTTGAAGCGATTTAAGCTGATTTGGGTCGTCCAGTCCCCCCTCGCAAAAATACTTCGCTTCACATCTGCCCCCAAATTGCTCCGGCTATTTCACGCCGTCCTGCCTCAACAAGAGGGGCGTCGCGATCGTCACGAACGTGGGACGGGATGCGGTGGACGCTTATGGGCGCTCTGACGAGCGGCGCCAACGGCGGACGGCGAAGTCGTGTGGTCCTGACGCCCCGACGCTGGCATCAAGCTTGGCAGGAAGTTGCCGCAGGCGACGGTGGCAAAAAAGCCCGGTCCCCGGGGAGAGCGCGAAGAAGCCGTTAAAACCATTGCGCAGGGAATGCCGGGTATTTCGGTGAACTCGTGTGACTATACTCGTGTGCTTCTACCACTACCATTTCGCACGCGAGGCTGCGGGTGCACCAGGCGCCCGGCATTCCCTGCGCCCTTTGTTTTTCGAGGGCAGAATGTTCGATGCATAACTCGGGCGCGATCGCGCCGCGAGATCGCGAAGCCGCGTCTGATGAGAAATGGGACCGGAAGTGCAAAGAGGTTCCGTTTGGAATGCCAACCCAGACGCTCACTCTTCGTCAGGCCCGGGCTTGTCCGAAGCGACGCCGTCCTTTGGACGGCTATGCCCGGCCACGACGAGCAAGATGTTTGGCCGCGCCTCAAATCGGCTTCCCCGCATACGGCATCGAAGCGGTCAGGCCGCCGTCGACCGGGATCGCCTGGCCGTTGACGTAGGAGGCCTCGTCGCTCGCAAGGAACAGCCCCATCGCCGCGAGCTCATGCGGCTGGCCGGCGCGCTTGAGCGGATTGAGCTGGCCGATCTTGCCGTCGGTGCCGCGTTCCCTGGCATTGTCGAAGATCGGTTTGGTCATGCCGGTTTCGATCAGGCCGGGGCATACCGCATTGATCCGCACGCCGGTGCCCGACAGCGAATAGGCCGTGGTCTGCACCAGGCTGATGACACCGGCCTTGCTCGCCGCATAGGGATGGCCGCTGGCGCCGGATTTCAGGCCCGCCACCGATGCGGTGCAGACGATCGAGCCGTATTTCTGTCCGACCATGTGCGGCATCGCATATTTGATGGCGAGGAACGGGCCGATCAGATTGATGCGCAGGATCTCCTGCCAATGTTCCACGGTCTGCTCGGCGAGCGGAACCAGTCCGCCGCTGATCCCGGCATTGGCCCAGATCGCATCGAGCCGTCCGTAAGTGGCGACCGCCCGGTCGATGAAGCTGATGACGTCCTTTTCGGAACCGGCATCGGCGATCACGGCTTCCGCAATGCCGCCGGCCTTGCGTACCTGTTCGACGGTTTCCTTGACGGCCTCGGCACGGTCGACCGCGATCAGCCTGGCGCCTTCTTTGGTGAACAGCAGCGACGCGGCGCGACCGATGCCGCTGCCGGCGCCGGTGATGATGACCGATTTGCCTTCGAGGCGGCCCATGCTTTTCTCCCTGCTTAATTTTTATCCACGACATTTCCGGAAGAGCCCGGAGACGCGTCAAGAATAGTTGGCTTGCCGCTTTGCGAAACTTCAAACAAGATTTCAAACGGCGAAGTCACTTGAGCCAGTTTGTGCCCTGACGTAGGACACACAACACTATTGAAGGGTTTTCGCGATGTCCAATCCAGCCAAACCAGCAGTCGTCACGACGCGATGGTGGTGGGTGCGCCACGCGCCTGTGCGCAGCGACGGCGGCAACATCTACGGCCAGACGGATATCGCCTGCGACACCGGCGATCGCCAGGTGTTCGAGGCGGTGGCAAAAATCCTGCCGCGCAGCGCGGTCTGGTATGCGAGCAGCCTGATGCGCACGCATCAGACCGCGGAGGCGATCTGGGAGACCGGCTTCCCGAGGCCTGCAACGATGACGAAGGAGGTTGCCTTCGCCGAGCAGCATCTCGGACAATGGCAGGGGATGAATCGCGCCGCGTTCCTCGCCAGCCGGCCGATCGGCAGTCACTGGTTTGCCGATATCGACGAACCGGCGCCCGGCGGCGAAAGTTTCATGGACCTCTACAACCGTGTCTGTGGCGCCATCGATCGCATCAATGCCGACCACGCCGGCGCAGACGTGATTGCCGTGGCCCATGGCGGCACGATCAAGGCCGCGGTCGGTCTGGCGCTCGGCGGCCAACCCGAAAAGGGCCTCGCGTTCGACATCGACAATTGTTCGGTGACCCGGCTCGATCATTTCGCAAGCAGCGACCATAGCAGTTGGCGGCTTCCGATGGTGAACCAGCAGCCCTGGATCGCCGACGCCGCGCACAACGCGATGCACCAGCCGGCCGGGCCGGAAATCGTCAAGTGCCAGCAAACTTGCCTGACACGTGCCTGACTGAAGCGCGACTCAGACCAAAACCGGCGTCTTCGCAGCCGGATCAACATCGCGGGAGAGAGACATGACCTTGTTCGATATGTCGGGAAAAGTCGCCGTCATCACCGGCTCCTCGCGCGGTATCGGCCGCGCCATCGCCGAACGCATGGCCGAGCATGGCGCCAAGGTGGTGATCTCCTCGCGCAAGCAGGCGGCCTGCGACGAGGTGGCCAAAGCGATCAACGACAAAGCCGGCCAACAGGTCGCGCTCGCGGTGGCCGCCAATATCTCGACCAAGGATGATCTGAAACATCTCGTCGAGGAAACCACCCGCGTTTTCGGCAAGATCGACACGCTGGTCTGCAACGCGGCGTCGAATCCCTATTACGGCCCGCAGGCCGAAATTTCCGACGAGCAGTTCCGCAAGATTCTCGACAACAACATCGTCGCCAATCACTGGCTGATCTCGCTCGTGGTGCCGCAGATGATCGCGCGCAAGGATGGCTCGATCACCATCGTCTCCTCGATCGGCGGGCTGAAGGGTTCGACCGTGCTCGGCGCCTACGCGATCTCCAAGGCCGCCGACATGCAGCTCGCACGCAATCTCGCCTGCGAATACGGCAAGCACAATGTCCGCGTGAACTGCATCGCGCCCGGCCTGATCAAGACCGATTTTGCCACGCGCTGTGGGACAACCCGGAGACGCTGAAAGCCTCCACCGCGCGTTCGCCGCTGGTGCGGATCGGCGAGCCCGACGAAATCGCGGGCGCTGCGGTGTTCCTGGCCTCACGCGCCGGCACCTTCACGACCGGCCAGACCATCGTGATCGACGGCGGCGCGACGATCAGTTGAGCGCGTCAGCGCTCTCATCTCCAACGCCGCGATAAACCAGATTGCGCACCAGCGTGCGGGTGTATTCGCGCTGGCCGGGGCCCTGCGACATGAAAACGGCGAACAAATCTTCCTTCGGATCGATCCAGAAGAAGGTCCCGCCCATGCCGCTCCAGAAGAACTGACCGACCGAACCCGGGAACGGCGCCATGCCCTGCTGGGTGCGGACCGCAAAGCCGAGGCCGAAGCTGTGACCGGGCTGCAGCAGTGTGCCCCTCGATCTTGACGCCGGGGTCCGAGGTGGTCGGACGTCATCAATTCCAGCGTCTTGCGGCCGATGATCCTGGTGTCGTCGAGTTTCCCCGCCATTGAGCAGCATCTGGCAGAACCGCGCATAGTCCATGGTGGTCGAGACCAGGCCGCCGCCGCCGGATTCCATCACCGGCTTTTCCAGCATGTTGAAGAGCTGCACCTTCTCGCCGGTCCAGGGATCGGTCGCGAACGGCTCGGCGAGCCGGCCGGCATTCTCTTCGCCCGCGTGGAACGCGGTTTCCGTCATTTGCAACGGCGCGAGAATCCGCTCGGTCAGGAACGCGCCCAGGCGTCTTGCCGCTCGCGACCTCGATGAGGCGGCCAAGGATGTCGGTGGAGCGGCTGTAATTCCATTCGGCGCCTGGCTGGCACATCAGAGGCAGGCCCGCGACCATTGCAGCGTGCTCGGCGTTGGTGATCTTGCGGCTGCGCAGCCGGGACTGCTGATAAAGCTGCTGCACCAGGCTGTTACCGGTGTGATCGTAAGTGATGCCGGAAGTGTGGCGAAGCAGGTCCTGGACCGTGATCGGTCGCTGCAACGGCACGAGATCGAGCTGGCCGTTGTTCTCGACGCCGACCTTCTGGTTGGCAAATTCCGGAATGAATTTGGCGATGGGGTCGTCGAGCAGGAAATGGCCTTCCTCGATCAGCATCATGATGCCGACCGAGACGATCGGCTTGGTCATCGAGAAGATGCGGAAGATCGAGTTCTGCGCCATCGGCGTCGAGGCGGCCGGGCTTTGCCTGCCGAGCGCGTCGAACCAGCCGATCTGGCCGTTCCGCGCCACCATGACGGTCACCCCGGGGATGGTTCCCTTGTCGATCTCGCGCTTGAAGGCGTCCGACATCCGCTGCAGGCGGGCTGCGAAAGCCCCAGTGCTTCCGGTTTGGCTTGGGGAAGTGGGGTGTTTGCGGGGCAGGGATGTGCCTGGTGGCGGTTTGCGCGGTCATGGTTTCTCTCCGTCCGCTTTGTTCTTGGTCTGGGCTAGCCAAGTCTGGCGCAGAAGGCTCGGCTTGAACAGGGTGTTTGGGGCTTCGCCCTTGCAATCCCCCTTGGCCTATGCTTGAAACGGCGCGGACCGGCGGCAACGCGGTTCCCGCAGGAGTGTAGCTCAATTGGTAGAGCACCGGTCTCCAAAACCGGGGGTCGCAGGTTCGAGCCCTGCCACTCCTGCCAGCTAAGATACTGATGCTATTCACTTTCTCTGTTCACCTTTGTTCTGCCGGCAAAAAGTTTGACACTTTTAGTCGGGCAGTTTGACAGTTTTCGTTTTCCGTTTGTCCAGCTCCTGCTCGAAGGAGCGGACCACGCCGCGCATCTTCGGCTTGAGGTCGGCGCCCTTGGCATAGTGGCGGGCCATCTCAATCGTCTTCTGGCCGAGTGCGTCGGCGATGGTGCGTTCATCCATGCCGATCTCGCGCAGGATCACCGCAACGGTATGGCGCAATCCATACAACGTGAGTCCGGGCCCGATCTTGCCTTCATGTTCCAGGTGAACACGAACCTTGCGCCAGGACGCCCTGAAGCCGCTCACGGTCCACGGCTTGCCGTCAGAGTTAGCGCACAAGGTGATCGCGTCGTGCGACGGCGCCTCCGCCAAGATCTTGGTCAGCGGTGCAGGGCAGTCCCAGAACACGGGCTCGCCGGTCTTCGAGCGCTTCGTTGAGATCTCATTGGCCTTGTAGAAGCTCCTGGGCAGCGTCAGCGCGTCCCGGGGGCCAAAGGCCGGTAAACATCATCAGCGCAATGGCCGGCTTGATATGGGCTGGGCAGGCGGCAAGTGCGGCGTCCCGCTCTTCATCGGCCCATGGGCGGTTCGCATCCGGCGCGTCCTTGCGCCGGCGGATATCCTTGATGCCGCTCGCCGGGTTGGTCGCGAGGTGGCCGCGTTCTGATCCCCAGCCGAAGATCCCGGAAAATCTGGCCTTCACATCGTTGGCGAACTTGCGCCCCTTGTCCTGGGCGGCCTTGTCGCGGATCCGGACGACCAGCGGCTTATCGAACCGCACCAGGGCAGTGTCGGCGATCGGCTTCAGGTAGTCGAATACGGCCTGATAGTCGGCCTTGGTGCGCGGCGCGAGATCTGTGAAATGCGGGATGACCGCGATAGGCAGTAATCAAGAGACCAAGCGTGCCGGGCTTCGGATCCGCGCTGGCAGTGATCGCGGTAATCCTGGCGCACTCCGCCATGAATGCCGCGGATCCGACAGGCGCCTTGGCGAGATCTATCGCCTCACGGGTCTTGCGATGATAGCAGCGCAACTGGCCGTATCGGTCCTTGAAGATCTGAAAGCCCTTCACCCGCACAATGCTCATTGGCCAAGCTTCCCGATGATGGTGTCGGCGTCGTCGGTAACGCCGGCCTTCAGGCTGTTGATCCAGCGGTCACAGTCTTGCACGTCATAGAGGAGATCGCCATTGGGCATCGCCACCGGCGGGAAGGGCGCCTGGGCCTCAAAGCGCTTGACAGACAGCCCGCAGTAGCTCGAAGCCTCGCTCTTCTTGAGCAAGCGCTTCGGCACCACGTTGATCTGCACGATGGCGCTGGCCATCAATCAGGCTCCTTGTTCGGACGCCGGCCGGCCAGCCTAGGTGCATCCAGGTTCGCTGTTTTTGCGAAACCGGCGCCCGAACAAGAACTGAAGGGGTGAGGTTCGCACCGTACCCGTTGGCCAACGGGGAATTTACGGAGCGAGGATCGGTGTGTCGCGAGGGGACCGCAAGGGAGGACAGCGCCGTTCCCGCACGTTTTGCCGACATTTGGTGGTGGATACGTCTGTTACCGCCTAAGAGGCTTAGCGCGGAAAAACCTGCCGGTGGTGCCGGCGGCGCTTCGTTGGTGGGGCGGCCGATGCCTCAGCGCGCCTTGGCCTGGCGGACGGTACGCGGCAGACTGCGTAACCGACCGCCTCGAAGGATACGGCGCTCCCGCGCTCACACCTTCCGCATCAGCCAAATCCCCATAGCGGAGTGCGCGGCATTCTCCGCGACCCAGCCCCCGCGGGTTCTTTCCTTGGCGGCTTTCGGACGCCGGCCACTGGTGTATGTCGCCCCGCTGGCGTTGGCCGGCATCCGAAACCCTCAACATTTCCGGACTTGTGCACTGCAGCAACCGGTCAGCATTTTCACATTTGCTTCATATCCGTTCTCCTGCGCTCTCCTGGTGCCTCGTCGTCGAGTGGAAACCGATAGCCCAAACCGGTGGACACACCCTCAACACTCAGGAAAACTAGGATGGCCTAAGTAGGCCGAAGCCCTTCGAGTGTGGGCAAGTACTGGTCATTTACAGTAAGGAGACCGTAATGAGTACGATTAGACAGGTCTGGATCGGATTGTTGGCGTCGGTGGCCGCTGTGACTTTGGCGAGCGCACCGGCGTTTGCACAAAAGAAACCCAACGTCGTCATGCTCATGACTGATGACACCGGCTGGAACGACTTCGGGCGTACACAGGTGGTGGCGCGGCGCTTGGCCACCCCACGCCGAATATCGATCGAATCGCCAAGGAAGGCGCTGTATTCACGAACTGGTACGGCCAGGCGAGCTGCACGGCAGGCCGCGCTTCGTTTATGACCGGCCGCATCCCGATCCGCTCGGCGCTCTCGGTGGTGGTTGTTCCCAGCGACCCAAACGGCCTGAAAAAGGAGACGCCGACCATCGCCGAATTCTACCAGAAGAACGGCTATTCCACCTATTTCTCCGGCAAGTGGCATCTCGGCGATGTGGCCAAGTTTTACCCAATCGAGCATGGCTTTGACGAGATGAAGAATTTCGCCGCCTACTATCCGGGCGTCTATGCCTACAGCGACACGGCGCCCAATGCGCATCCCTGGTTCCCGAAGTACAACGCCGAATTCTGGAAGATGTATCAGAACGTCGTCAATCTCTACGAATGGGAAGGCACGGCGGGCAAGCCGGCGATCAAAGGCGAGAATGATCACCCTGGACAATCTTCCGATGATTCGATGTCCGGCAGACCGATTCGGCAGTCGCCTACATCAAGCAGCATGCGAAAGATGACAAGCCGTTCTTCATGGACGTCAACTTCATGAAGATGCACCAGCCCACGCGCCCGGCCAAGGCGTTCCAGGGCAAGTCGCACCTCGGCAACTACTCGATTCGCATGATGGAACTCGACTCCAACATCGGCCGGATCATGGACGTCATCCGCGCCGAGGCGCCCGACACCATTGTCATCATCACCGCCGACAATGGCGCCTGGCAGGATGCCTGGCCTGACGCCGGCACCATGCCCTTCCGCGGTGAGAAAGGCTCACCGTTCGAGGGCGGCTGGCGCGTTCCCGGCATCATGTGGGCGCCGGGCAAAATTCCGCCGGGTTCGGTTCTCAACGAGATGATGTCGCACATGGACGTGTGGCCCACGACCGCCGCGATGGTCGGGCTCAAGCCGCCGGCCAAGGGCGAGATCATGGATAACGACGGCAAGCCGATCTACTTCGACGGCATCGACAACAGCGCCTATGTGACGGGCAAGGCGCAACATTCGGCACGCGGCCGTGTTATCTATATCGACGGCGAGGACTTCCAGGGCGTTCGCGCGGACATAGGTGGTGATCCGGAGTGCGCCCTGGCTAAGGATCGCGTGGAAGTCGCTTTACACGTCGAAGGACACCTGGCTGGGCCCGGAGCTGAACCTGGGCGCCGTTCCTTCGACCTACAACCTGACCATGGACCCCTACGAGAAATACGACATGACCTTCAACGGCGCGGTCGCGACGCGCAACCCGACCTCGTCGCCCGGCCGCTACGCCGGCATGGACAACGGCTGGGCCATCTCCCTGATGGACTTGCCGCTCCATGGAGTTCAACAAGTCGATCATCAAGTATCCGAGCATAAAACGATTCCCGGGCGGCGCCTCGAAAGATCTGTTACCGGATCTGCAACACCCGGAAAACCCGGTCCCGGCGCTCGACGTGAATAACCCACCCAAGCACCTCAGGATGATCGGGGACTAGCAGTACCTAGGGGTTCGGGAGCCGCCCGCAAAGGATGGCTTCCGGCTGCGGCCAACAAGCTGCAACTGGCGGCTCCGATTTATCGGGGCCGTCATTTTTATGGTTATGACTCCGTCCCTGAAATGGTCAGACCAATGTCCGATAATGGGATGGTCCGGCCGTGCTCCCGCCCCACCAGCAAGCGATGCTTGCGCGGGGCACCAAAGACAAGGAGCACGCCATGTCCCAGACAGTCAACGCTGCAATCTCCGTGGTTGGCATCGATATCGGCAAGAATTCTTTTCACATTGTAGGCCACGATGAGCGCGGTGCGATTGTGCTGCGGCAGAAGTGGTCACGTGGCCAGGTGGAAGCGCGCTTTGCCAACCTGCCGCCATGCCTGGTCGGCATGGAAGCCTGCGTCGGCGCGCATCATCTCAGCCGCAAGCTTAATAGCCTTGGCCACGATGCCCGGCTGATGCCAGCGAAGTATGTTCGTCCCTATTCCAAGGGACAGAAGAATGACTTTCGCGATGCCGAGGCAATTGCCGAGGCGGTGCAGCGGCCGACGATGAAGTTCGTGGCAACGAAGACCGCCGATCAGTTGGACCTGCAGGGGTTGCACCGCGTACGGGAGCGGTTGGTCAGCCAGCGCACCGGCATCATCAATCAAATCCGTGCCTTCCTGTTGGAGCGCGGCGTTGCGGTGCGCCAGGGGTTACGGTTTTTACGTGCCGAGCTGCCGCGCATCCTGGCCACGCCACCAGATGTCCTGTCGCCACGCATAGTGCACATCATTGAAGATCTGGCCGGCGACTGGCGCCGGCTCGACGAGCGCGTCGAGAGTTTGTCGAAAGAGATCGTAGCCATCGCGCGCCAGGACGCGAGCTGCGAACGGCTGATCAGCGTGCCCGGTATCGGACCCATCATTTCCAGCGCGATGGTAGCGGCGATTGGCGCTGGTGATGTGTTCACCAAAGGTCGTGACTTCGCCGCCTGGCTAGGCCTTGTTCCCAAGCAAATCTCCACCGGGGACCGCACCATCCTCGGCAAGATATCCAAGCGGGGTAACCGCTATCTGCGGGTCCTGTTCGTGCAGGCGGCCTGGGTGGTGCTGATCAAGCCGCAAAGCTGGGAGCGTCATGGGCTCAAATCCTGGATTGAAGCCGCCAAAAAGCGGCTGCACCGCAATGTGCTGGCGATCGCGCTCGCCAATAAACTGGCCCGGATCGCCTGGAGCGTTCTTGCGCATGGGCGCTCCTTCGAAGCGAGCAAACTCGCCGCGACCGTCACTCAACTCGCCTAATTGCCGGGCGCATCGAAAGGAAACAAGCGATGACGTAGTCCCAGATCCTTTACCCGTTACCCGCCGAGGTCTGCGAGAGGATGAGAAGAGATGGAGGATCGGTCTTCCCGGCGCATGCGAACACTGGTGACCCAACTGGCCCATTTGAGGTCTGTCCGATAATGAGACCGCACGCGCGCTGATATCCATGATGGTCCGGAGCAAAACAGCTCCAATCAGAGACCGGATACATTGATGCAAGACCGCTGACGCCAGCTTGACGAAACCTCTTGCAACGCACGGCCGGATCATACATCGGGTCAATCTCGACCGAATTGGGCTGTCCGCGCCATGTCCGGTTTACCCCCGGTAGCGACCGAACAGCGGACATCCCGGATCGGCAGCTTCGTGCCAATAAGCGACATCGTGCGCTCGGTCTGAAATGAAAGAGGCCGCTAACTAAGGGGCGAAGCTTCGGCGCGCGTCGGCGGCTCAGGCGGTCGAGCAGGTTCTAAAACCCTGTTGCCCCTCACGATCCACGCGGTGAGGCCCGCATAGCGCCGCTGGAGCGCCTGCACGGCCGTTTCTTCGCGATCGTTCAGCCGAGTTCCCATTCAGGCAGGATAACCCCGGACCGTTGAAATTTGGTTGCAGACCCGGTGCTGCGCGGCTTGGCGTTCATGACATTGACACGGTGGCGTCGAAGATGGTGACGGTCGAGATGTCGGCGATGGTGCCGATGCCGAATTACTGCACCAGCCTGATCGCCGGCTTGGCCTCTCTGGCGCCAATGCGCGCGAGGATGTCGCCCTTGATTTGACCAAGCCGAAATTCGAGAGCTTCGACTTCGCGGAGCTGGTCGTGATCGTCCTGGTCGACGACGCGCAGGTCATGGCTTCGGCCGCTGCGGCGAATTGATCTGGTTTGGCGAACGCACATCAATATGGAATCCCCCTCGATTGAAGGACGTAGTTTTTCCCGAATTCCGCTCGGGCAATTGCGCGGGCGAATTTGGGGCGCCTTCGTTTCCGGGGCCGGCTCGATTGATTTGCCCGCGCGCTGAATGCGACCGCAACGGTATTGCAGCAGTTCATCACGGTTTCGGCGAATTGGCGCGCGCGCATCGAACGATCTTGCGCTCGATCCTCCTAACGGCCGGTCGAGATTTCAGCGGCGCTGGTGACAAACGATGGCACAACGTTGGTGCCGAAATTTTGCCGACCCGAAAATGCCATCAGGATTTAGGCAGCGGAGTGATCATCGATCCTCCGCGAGCGCATCGCCAAGGACGTCCAAAGCCACTTCAGCGGCCAAGCAGGCGTTCATTGCACGGTAGCTGTAGCTGTTCGGCGAGAACGCGTAGCCGAGCTTGGCCTGGTCGACCGCTTCCCGGAGAATGCGTTTGAGATCTCGGAGAGTGCGCAGGGCGGGACTGGCCGGTCATGCTGCATCCTCCTCCCTACCGGAGATATAGAGAGTAGGGTGGGATTTCCCCCCTGGGACAGTAGGGTGGGTTTCCCCCCGTGGGCGTTCGGCCTTTACGGGGTGGGTTTCCCACCCCGGTTCACTGGAGTTTACCACCCCCGGCATCTGTTTTTTGGCGGCCTTTTCCTTGGACTTCGCGACCGCTTTTTCGTCCTTCGCCTTACGCGCGGTCTTCGCAACGAGGAGCGCATCCTTTAACGCGCCGTGCCGTTTCCACTCATGCGTTGGTTCCTCGTCATAGGCTCCGTGCAAGTAAGTGAGGCGCCAATAATGAGGGTGACGACCGAAGTCGGATTCGCTGGGTCTTCCGCGTTCGGTGATTTCAGCAAAGCCAAGTGCCTGGACCTCGCGTTGCGCAGGAGCAATGGAATGTGGGTCGATTCCGTATTGCTCAAAGTCACCAAAGGTGACCGGAAGCCTGCCGTTTTCCGAGCCTCCGTGGTGTAGGTGCTCGATCTCAAGCCGGGCCAAGACCCGGTGGCCCGCGCGCGACAGCGCCCTATAGGCCGGCGACTTTCAGCATTTCAATTCGGTGGGGCACGAAAGGTGTATCGATTGTTTTGTTGCGGCGCCTGCGATTCATGTCGCACCCGTCGACAGCGATGCCCGCAGCAATTCTTGGCGGATCGCGGCTTCCACGCACTTAAGCTCGCGCGCGATGAGATCCTCAGCAACGCCTCGGCGCCGCATGGCCTCACACTGAACTTGGAGCTGATATTGGACGTATCGCTCGGCCGCGTCGGGGTTGAGGCACGTCGCGTGATCGGCTTGCTTCCGAATGAATGCCTGTCGACGGGCGATCGGGAACGGGACAACGGTTGCGGTCATGGCATCTTTCCTTCTCTCAATTTACTGTTGCTGCACTGTTCGACTGATTAAGCGACGTTCCGATCGAATTATACGGACGAAGACTTTCCATCATCTGATTGGCGTTCGGGCTCGCCGGCGTCGACGATCTCGGCTGCGGTCGGCTTACTTCACGACGTGCAGCGCGTTGGGCGGCGCCGCGACATCGCCGGTGTTCAGATCGACCGCGATCCATTCGATGACCTCTTTTTGCCGGTGCGCTTCGCCATGGCGATCTCGCGGTTGGCGCGCTTAAGCTCGCGGCACATGACGTTGTCGCGCTCGGCTTGGGTCGCTTGTTCTTCATATCGTCTCTCCCTCTCTGTTTGCTGCGGCCGTCTAGCGTGGCCAGTTCGTGAGAATGGTTCTGAGCGATTCCTGCTCGGCCTTGTTGACGATCTCGCAGCGTCCCACGCCACAGGCTCGATCAGGTTTCGGATTTCCCTCTCGACGCAATCGCGAAGATCGTTCGGGTCCATGGCGTCCAGCTCCCAGCAGCGGTCGCCGTAGTTGTCGACGAACCATTTGTAGCGCGGGTCCTTGTTCTTATCGGCAGCCGGGAACGAAGGCAGTCCCCGCCGCTGATCGACCGTCAGGGCAATCCGCCTTAGCTGGATGTGATCACCGTTGTACTTGGCGAACCGCGCGGGCAAATCCTCTTCCGACATGAACATGCCGGACGGATCGAAGTCGCCGACGTAGAGCACGATCAGCGGGCGGCCGTCGTCATCCTCGGCAAGGTCATGGCCGAGGTGGCGCTGCTGAAGCCGTGCATGGACGGAAGCCGACCGCGAGCTGATCGAGCACCGGGGCAAGGACGCCGCGCACGGTGCCCTTCTCGGACATGACGCATGACGCGGCGCGGCTGCTGATCCCAGAAGTCCCGGCGATAGGATCGAGCGACACGCGGGCGTACTGATCGGGATCGTCCCATGTCGCGACGCGCTCGATGGCGCGGGTCTCGTCAACGATCCACTCCCACGGGATGATGCCCTGCTCGCGCGCCTCCTTCAGCAGGCGGTACACGCGCTGCATTTCCGATCTCGCCATTGATGCAATGAGGCCCCGGGTGAACAACTTATAACCGACACCGCGTCCGGTGATCGGTTGCGCGGCCTCTGTCACAGCATGCATCGCCTCGATCAGATCGAGGGACCGCTGCGCCATGCCACGCCCCTTTTGGAACAGGTTTCAGAATAGTGCGAGCTGGTGTCGATATCGTCGGCGCCGCTCATAGCGCCACCAATGCGAGCGACAACGCGAACACCAGCACCGCGGCAGATATCGCGCCGGCGCAGAAAATGATGTCGATCGTGTTGCGGATCATTCGTCGACTCCTGTTGCTGATGGTGCCAGACTTGCTTCCTCGGTCCGAAAGACCGACGAATCGAACTCTGTAAATTTGGCGAAGTGAATTCTGCCCTTGCTCGGCTCGGCGACGGTCAGTTCCGCGCCCTTCAACACCGGGCACGAGATGTCGGGCTCGGCGTGGCCGTCCCGATAGACGCCAGCACGCGCCGCAGCCAACTCGGTCGGCTCAAGGGCGCGTTTAATCTGCCGGCAGGCGTCTAGGAGCGGCTGACGCGATTTGCCGCACAGGCCAAGGGACGGGATCGAATATTCGAAGATGCCCGGGCTGACCTCTTTGCCGCGTTCGATTTGGATCATGCCGACACCGGGGTGCCGGCGGCGATCACGAGGTTTGACAAAACCGGACTAAGTGATTGACGGAAGGATGCGGGTTTTACAGCGCGATCTTCGCTAACTACTTGATGTTGCGCCTTGAGGCTTGGTCTCCAAAACCGGGGGTCGCAGGTTCGAGCCCTGCCACCCCTGCCAGCTAACCCATTGATTTTGAGTGATCCGTCCCGGCCTTTCGGAGCCCGGCGCTCCGGTTTGCGCCTCGGGTTCCCATATCTTGACCTTTGGCCGCGTCCGCAGTACATAGCCGCCACCTGCTGCCGGCCCGTTTAATGACGGATATCCGGCGCGGCTTTGAAATCCCCCGAACAATCGAGCCCGCTTGCCGGCTCATCCTTCAAGAGAGGGCTGGGCGCTAGAGGGCTGTTCGGATTCCTTGAAAACTCTCATATCGTCTCACGAAGGACGCGGATCACATCAACGATGGCTTTCAGCCCGTTCAAATTCCTGCAGGAAGTGCGCTCGGAGACCGCCAAGGTCACCTGGCCGACCCGCCGCGAGACGACGATCACCACGATCATGGTGTTCGTGATGGTTGCGCTGGCTTCGATCTTCTTCTTCGCCGCGGATCAGATCATCCGTTATCTCGTCACCTTGTTGCTGGGCATCCACTGATGACAAGCGCCGCTACTCAGACGATGGACAAGCGCTGGTATATCGTTCACGCCTATTCGAACTTCGAAAAGAAGGTCGCGGAATTGATCCGCGAGCAGGCCAAGCAGCGCGGGCTCGAGGAGTTGTTCGAGCAGGTGCTGGTGCCGACCGAAAAGGTCACCGAAGTGCGCCGCGGCCGCAAGATCGACGCCGAGCGCAAGTTTTTCCCGGGCTACGTGCTGGTCAAGATGAAGCTGACCGACGAAGCGTTCCATCTGATCAAGAACACCCCGAAGGTGACGGGCTTCCTCGGCGCGGAAAACAAGCCGATGCCGATCTCGGAAGCCGAAGCCATGCGGATCCTGCACCAGGTGCAGGAAGGCGTGGAACGCCCGAAGGCGTCGGTGTCGTTCGAGATCGGCGAGAATGTGCGGGTGGCCGATGGGCCGTTCGCGTCGTTCTCCGGCGTGGTCGAGGAAATCGACGAGGCGCGCTCGCGCGTGAAGGTCGCGGTGTCGATCTTCGGCCGCGCCACGCCGGTCGAACTGGAATTCGGTCAGGTCGAGAAGGTCTGATCGTTGTAACCCGTACCCGCCTTCGCGGGCAAGAGAGAGAGCCGTGGGAGGAGAGGGACAGTCGCCAGCCGTCCTGATCCGCACCACGGACCTGAAGCTGCCGAATTCGTCCGGCGCAACAGGAGTGACTGATGGCAAAGAAAGTGACCGGATACCTGAAATTGCAGGTGCCGGCCGGTGCGGCGAATCCTTCGCCCCCGATCGGCCCCGCGCTTGGTCAGCGCGGCCTCAACATCATGGAATTCTGCAAGGCGTTCAACGCGCAGACGCAGAAGGAAGAAAAGAACACCCCGATCCCGGTGGTGATCACGATCTACGCCGATCGTTCCTTCACCTTCGAGATGAAGACGCCTCCGATGTCCTTCTTCCTCAAGCAGGCCGCCAAAATCCAGTCCGGATCGAAAGCTCCGGGCCGCGACAAGGCCGGCAAGGTGACCAGCGCGCAGGTGCGCGAGATCGCCGAGAAGAAGATGAAGGATCTGAATTGCGACACCATCGAGTCGGCCATGAAGATGGTCGAGGGCTCCGCCCGTTCGATGGGTCTTGAAGTTGCGGGGTAACGGATCATGGCAATCGGAAAACGTTTGAAGAAGGCCCGCGAGGGCGTCGACCGCGAAAAGCTCTATCCGCTCGCCGACGCCATCAAGATGGTCAAGGAACGCGCCAAGTCGAAGTTCGACGAGACCGTCGAGATCGCGATCAATCTCGGCGTCGATCCGCGTCACGCCGACCAGATGGTCCGTGGCGTGGTGACCTGCCGAACGGCACCGGCCGCACCTTGCGGGTCGGCGTGTTCGCGCGCGGCGCCAAGGCGGAAGAAGCCAAGGCGGCGGGCGCTGACGTCGTCGGCGCCGAAGACCTGGTCGAGAAGGTGCAGGGCGGCACGATCGATTTCGATCGTTGTATCGCCACCCCCGACATGATGCCGCTGGTCGGCCGCCTCGGTAAGGTGCTCGGCCCGCGCGGCATGATGCCGAACCCGAAGATCGGCACGGTGACGATGGACGTCGCCACCGCCGTCAAGGGCGCCAAGGGCGGTTCGGTCGAGTTCCGGGTCGAGAAGGCCGGCATCGTGCAGGCCGGCATCGGCAAGGCCTCGTTCTCGGAAGAGAAGCTGGTGCAGAACGTCAAGGCGCTCGCGGATGCGGTCGCCAAGGCGAAGCCGGCCGGTTCCAAGGGCACCTACATCCAGCGCGTGGCGGTTTCCTCCACCATGGGACCGGGCGTGAAGGTCGAGCCGGGCAGCTTGCTCGGCTAAGGCCTGGTCGAAATAGCGATCGAAACAAGGGGCGGAATTGGGCAACCGGTTCCGCCCTTTGCTTGTTTAGCAAGCCTGCAAGGAGTGCGCGATGCCCGATAAGGTCCTGATCTATTCGCGCTTTCCCAAGGCGCTGATGCTGCGCATCGGCCAGCGCTTCGATCTGATGGATGCCGCCGGCAAGCCGCCGAGCGGAGGTTTTCGCAACGGATCAACTCGCTGGCGTCCGCGCCATGATCACGGCCGGTGGCACGCCGCTCCGGGCGAGCGACGATGGATACGATGCCGAGCTCGCGCGCGATCGTCTGCTACGGCACGGGCTATGACGGGATCGATCTTGCGGCCGCAGCTAAGCGTGACATCGCTGTCGGCCACAGTCCGGCGCGAATGCGGCTGCGGTTGCCGATCTCGCGGTGACGCTGATGCTGGCGGTGACGCGACGCCTGCTGCCGGCGGACAATTATGTCCGCAGCGGCGACTGGGCCGCGGCAAAACCGTCGCCGCTGATGCGCCCGCAGCCGGGCAATCCCGGCCGCCGCGTCGGCGTTTACGGCATGGGCGAGATCGGCCGCAAGATCGCGGCGCGCGTCGCCGCATTCGAGACCGAGGTCGGCTATTTCAGCCGCAGCCGGCATGACGTGCCCTATCACTATCTGCCGAGCCTGGAAGCGCTGGCGGAATGGTGCAGCGTGCTGATGATCGCGGTTCGCGCCGGTGCCGACACCCATCACGCCGTCGATGCCGGTATCCTGCACAAGCTCGGCAAGGACGGCTATGTCGTCAACATCTCGCGCGGCTCGGTGATCGACCAGCCGGCGCTGGTTGCGGCGCTCGACCGACAAGACCATCGCCGGCGCCGGCCTTGACGTGTTCGAAAGGAGCCGCATGCGCCGGACGCGCTGACCGCCTTTCCGAACGTCGTGTTGACCCCGCATATCGGCGGCCATACGGTCGAGTCGCATCTCGCGATGCAGGACTGTGTGATCGCCAATCTCGAGGCGTTTTTCGCAGGCAAACGTTGGCTTATGCGGCTGCTGTATCTCACAGGCCAGGAGCCCGAAAAGCCCACCGCAATTAGGGCAATTTAGCCCTTGGCAAGTGGGTAAAGACTCGTTAAATAAGCGCCTTCCGGACGTGCTGGCGGTTGCTGGCGCGTCTGTGCACGCATTCCTAAAGACACAGAACGATTGGAGACCGTTTTCCTTCAGGACATCCGCTTGGATTGCTCGAAGGAAAGGGAAACCGTCGCTTTGGAGGGATGCGGGCAGGGGTCTTCCGGCGTGCCGGGCGGCCTCGATCCTGTCCAAGACTGCAGGCGCCCGCGAAGAAACTTCGTAGAAGTTTGATCAACGGCTTAATCGTATGGCCTGCATAGACGGGTGAAGACTAAATTTCGCTTTCCTCGCTGCTTGCAGGCAAGCGTCATTGGTTCGAACCTCGACACCCCGCGCTATCAGGCCTCGGGAGGGCAGGCTTTTCATATGTCGTTCTGCCCGACGTATCCCGAGACCGAAAGGTCTTGAGGTCTGCTTCAGGCGGGACGATGGGTGTAACCCGGCGGTCCTGCCCTGAGG